>DAHVLZ010000005.1:0-101783 GCA_027320085.1 Pseudomonadota bacterium | reverse complement strand
CAAAGTGCGGGTGTGCGCCATTTGGCGAGGGCATAGCACCTTCTGGCAACTACATGGTGGCCATTAACGCCCGTTGCTTGGATGGTGTCGACTTGTCGCCCATCACGGTGGTGCATGTTGATGGGCGCAGCCTTTGAGCACCTGACGCTCCACCAGGCGCTCAAGCGGGACGTGCCGCAGGTGGCTCGTCCCTGAGCTTTCCCCAGGACCGTATAGGAGGACCACCATGAAGTCATCCCTGCAGTTGGCGATCTTCTCTCTTGTGACCGTTCTTCTCGCGTCGTGCGCCGTGGGCCCACCGGACATGCTGACACACGCGAAGGCTCCCATTCCCCGGGATCAGGTCAGTTTCTGGCTCAAGCCGGCATGGCCGGCCCACTACGTCAAGATGGCCCGGCTGGATGCCAGTTTTCTGGGCTGGGGCAACTCCCCCCGCCTGAACTGCCACATCCTGAGGAGATTCCAGCAACAAGCCGCCCAAATCGGGGCCAATGCCGTCCTCCTGGAGGACCCGGTGTTCGATGGCATTTACGGCGGAGGGGAAAGTGGCGATACCGCGGCAAACGGCGGTTTTGCGGGCTTCGCCACGGGAGGAGGCTATAGCGGCTCGGGAAACTATACCTCGACGGGCACCTTTGGTGTGGGGCTGAGTGGACTCCCCGTCTACCGGGCCTACGCGGTCTTCGTGTCCGGTAAGTCCGCGCCCCAAAGGAAGGCTTTTCTGTTGACCACCCAGGCCTGCGATCACCTCGTCCGGTAACGCGGAGACAGTCACCTCCCGCCTTTCCGAGTCTCCCATCTGGCGGAGCCAGATCCGACAAGCCGGTGAAACAAACGATCCGGCTGTCGGCCACTTCATTCCAGATCCCGAAGTATCGGCACAGGGCCCGCATCCATCAGAGTGGTGGGAGCGGCCTGCAAGGCCCCGATCACGGCATGCGGTGACCCGAATGCCCAAGGGATTTGCTCGCGAAACCTGGAAGAGCCGCTCTGGACACAAGCCGACTGCAGGGGACAGCGAGAATGGTGCCCGGAGAGCCCATCCGTCCCTATCCTCAAGAAATACCAGCGAAAGCAGTCGCCTTACCGGGCAGCCTCGCCTTCATCACCGAGGATGGGTATTCCTGTGCCCCCAATCCACAATTTTTTGATCTTCATCAAAAGATTTCGGATGTTCCTTACTATCCTCATTACATAACAGACTGAAAACAGGAGGGATCTCAATGTTCCATTCAGACCTTGCCAGGCTTAAGACAGCCTTCCTCAATCTTGCGCTTCTTTCCTTTGCAGCCGCTGTTCTGAGCGGATGTGCCTTCACAACGGCAAGGGTTCCACTACGGTATACGCCGCACGGCAAGGCCACCCTCTTGGCTGGAGCCCACAACATCATTGTCACAGTGTCGGTAAAGGATTTACGAAAACACAAAAGAATTGGTAACAAAGTGAATGGATATGGCGTTTCCACTGCACCCATTTATTCCACGACAAATATAGCCAGCTTGGTTCAGCGCGCCTTTGAAATGGAACTGCGTGACCGGGGCTTCCGGGTTGCCCACACGTCGCCTGTTCTGGTCGATGTTGCTGTCACAAAATTGCACAATCGCTTCAGTTCGGGATTTTTTAGCGGCAGCGCAGTGGCCGTATTCCACATGAACGTCATGGTCAAAAACCGTTACGGCAAAGAAGTCTTCTCGCAGAAAGTTTCTGCGGTCGGGAAAAACAGCGGTATTATCATGACATCGGGAAGCAACGCCGCAATAGCAGTTGACCGTGCGATTGAAAACGGTGTTCAGGGCATTTTTCACAACAAACAATTCATAACGGCGTTGCTGCATGCCGGATGACCCCTGAGTTACTTGGCGGAAGCGACTGTGGCATGGGCGCAGAGGAGAAAGACCTCATCGCCCGGAACTTTGCTTCGACGCGATGATTGGCACAAGGAAAGGTACCGAGCGAATACACGCAAACAAAGACACACGCTTGATATCGCAGCAGGAACGATGCACCGCCAACCGATCTCAGGAGAGGAACGAATTTATCCCATTCTCATCGGGCAACCCGTGCATCGATCACTGCAGTGCGGTACTTGGCGGGAAAGCACAAGGAGGGGCTGCAGCTCATCCAAAACCCGGCTACTGTCCGGAGGGGGGGTGATGAACTGCCCAACCCAGACGTCAAGACCGATAGCCCCGGCAAAAGCCGACCGACGAACCACCGTGCACTCATGGGCCGTGCACGCCGTCATCTCAGCCGGCAGGAGAAGCAGCCCGGGATGATCAAAAACCCCTGCAGGGGAAAATGTTCGCTATACCGCCTGGGGATGTCCTTAGGGGTGGGCCGGCCAGACTGCGAGAATCGCACAGACGGCGATGGTTCCCGTGACCAGCGACAGGGGAAGCCCCAGCTTCCAGTACTCGGAGAAACGGTAGTGGCCGGGCGTAAGCACGAGCGCATTGCACTGGTGCCCGATGGGAGTCCAAAACGGCAGTGAGCTCCCGATCGCGACCGCCATGAGGAGGGGATCCGGCAAGATGCCGATTCCCTGAGCCACATGGATCGCGATGGGTGCGAAGATCACCGCGGTGGCGGCGTTGTTCACGAAGTTGCTGAACACCATGGAGATGGTCACGAACAGCCCGAGCAGGGCGAACAGGGGCCAGTGTCGTCCGACCACCAGCAGAAGATGCGCGACCGCCTGGGCATCGCCGGTCCTTTCAAAAGCCAGGCTGATGGAAAGAAAGGACCCGAGCAGGATCAGGATGGGCCACTCCAGGCTGTCGTAGACCTCCCGCAGCGTGAGATGACCCGTGAGGACGAGAAGCGCCGATGCCCCGAGAAAGGCCACGGGGGCCGAGACCCGGCCGGATGCGACTGCCGCAATTGCCAGCACAAAAATCGAGAAGGCCGAAAGTATCCGGGTCGGCTTGACGAGACGGGTCTCCCGGGAAGCCAGGGGGAGCAGGTGAAAGCGGGCGATCAGTTCATTCAGCACCGTCCGGTCACCATGAAGCAGCAGCAGGTCACCGGCCTTGAGGCGCATATCGGCCAGCCGGCCCCGCAAACGGCCGCCGTGCCGGGAGAGTGCCAGCAAATTGATGCCGTAGCGCTGCCGCAGCCGGATCGAACGGGCACTCTGGCCGATGAGCCCGGAGTCCCGATGCAGCACCACCTGTTCAAGCGCCATTTCGTCAGACACCTGAAAGCGTCCGCCCACGGTCTGGTTGCCGGTGAGCGTCATCTTGCTCGAATCCAGGAATACCTTGAGGTCGTCGGGTTCCGCCCGGACCAGGAGCACGTCGGCCGGTCGAAGCCGGAGGTAGCGGTTGACGGGCTTGCGCTGCTCATCCCGGATGATGCCCACGACGGCGAAATCCGCATCGATTTCTTCCTCCAGTTCGCCGAGCGCACGGTCGACGAAGGGGGATTCCTCCGGCACGACGACCTCGGCCGAGTAGGCGGGCGCCTCGGCCACGTCCGGTTTGCCGCGCTTCATCCGGCCGGGCAGGCATGCGCCCGAAAAGAGCCAGAGGAAGACGAGACCCGCGATCGCCACGGCCCCGCCCACGGGCGTGAAGGCGAAGAAACCGAAGGGGTGCCCGGTGCTTTTGAACCGGTAATCCGAAATCAAGATGTTGGGCGTCGTTCCGATGAGGGTCACGACACCGCCCAGGATGGCGCTGAACGAAAGGGGCATGAGAATTCGCCCGAGCGGCTGTTTGTTCTTGTGGGCAAGCTGGGTGGCCACGGGCAGGAAGACGGAGAGCGCCCCCACATCGCTCACGACGGATGAGCACAGGGTGAGAACCCCGGTGAGCGCCATGAACTGCAGCCGGGGGTGATGCACCGAACGGCTGATGAAGCCGCTCACCGCATCGATGATGCCGGCGTTCCAGAGTGCCCGTCCGACGACCATGACCGCGGCCACCGTGATGACCGCCGGGTTGGAGAATCCCCGGAACACCTCTGTGGGCGGCAGGATTCCGGAAAAGGCCAGGGCGAGCAGCGCCAGGACCGCAACGAGATCGTAGCGCCAGAATCCCCAGACCAGGAGGACCAGGGCGAGGACAAGCACCACAAGGACGAACCAAGGCTGCCACATGGGTGGTTTTGCTCCGCCAATCACCGGCTTCGGGCGCGGCCAAGGCCACGCGTTGGGATCCAGTTTACTGAGTACCCCGGGGGCGGAGAAGTTCCCGGGATCTCCCGAAGCCGGCGCACCGGGGCAGAAAGTCCCTCGGGTCTCACCTTCAGGTTCAGGAAATGTCCAGCAATCCCATGTTCTTAAAGGGGGATGGGCGTAACTACCATGCGCATCTGCTGGCCACCACCCGGGCGATCGAGCCTGGAGGCTTTGGAGAGCAGGCGACGATCGAGTGGTCAGACACGAACCGTCGGAAGGCGGGTTGGGGGCCGGCCAAGGCAGAAGTCCTGGAGATCCTAGAGCTCTGGGCGGAGCGGGTCAACGGGAAGCTTTTGGAGCATGGGCACGAGATCCGGATCGATCACCGGAGTCTCGAGGCACAAGGGATTGAACGGGAGGCGACGTCGCACCCGGGGCCGGCGGTGACCGGGATGGAGCGACGGCGGATCGAGACGGAGGTCGGCAAGCGCCTCGAGCGGGAGGCGCTTGCGGCTGCGCAGCAGCGGTTGGAACGAGCTGCAGCGCTCGGCCGGATCGCGCGGGCAGTGGGGCCGCGGAAGGGCCGGGGGCCGGAGCACTCGCGCGAGCGTGGGAGGAAAGGGCGCAATGGCCCCGGGCACGAACTGCCGGGGGTAGCGCACCGCGTTGCGATGCTTCGGCACATCGCGCAGGCTGCCCGCGGCGATCGAGCACACGATCTCCTCGAATGAGATGGCGCGCGAGCGGCGCAGCTCAGCGTTCTTCGTCCCGTTCCAGCGGAACTGCTTCATGCACGTTTATAACAACGTGTGCTCTTTGGCATCACTTTGGGACAGCGATTGACAAGCCCTGGCGAGGGGGGGTCTCTCGCGGCCGGCTGGCCGCAAGCCACCTTGATCCCAGCCTTCACTTGCGTCACCGTCCGCAAGGCGATCCTTGAGCGGACAGCCCGCCGGGCCGTGACATTTTTTCTTCTCGGTTTGCAACGAAGCACCACTTTGCCCATAATAAACCGCGTCATGTCTTTTCCCGGGTCACCCCGCAGGACGCAGTCCGTCACACCGGCTGAAGCCCCGCTCCCCGTTCCGCCCACCACGGTGCGCTGCCGGGAATGCGCCCTGTTCCTGGATGTCGACGGCACGCTCCTGCCCCTCGCGGATCATCCCCGGGACGTCTCGGTACCACACCGGCTCCTCGAAAGGCTCGTCAGGATCCGCACCCTCGCCGACGGGGCGCTCGCGCTCGTGAGCGGCCGGCCGCTCGCCGATCTGGACCGGCTTTTTTCACCCGAGATCTTTGCCGCCGCCGGCCAGCATGGGGCCGAGCGCCGCGATGGGAACGGGAGACTCCATCGTCTGGACACCCACACCCCCCTGCTCGACCGGCTGCGTCCCGAAATCACCCGATGCGCAGAGCGGGTCCCGGGATCCTTCATCGAGGACAAGGCGCTTTCCGTCGCCATCCACGTCCGGGGAGGATCCGAGATCCTCGAACGCCTGCGGGAAAGTCTCGAAAGCATGCTGTCCCGCCATCCGGAACTGGATCTCCTCGAGGGTAAAAACGTTCTCGAAATCCGCCCCGCGGCAATGGACAAGGGACGGGCGGTCGCAGCCTTCCTCCTGGAGCCCCCCTTCCGCGGGCGGTCACCCATCTTCCTGGGTGACGACGTCACGGACGAGTGCGCCTTTGACGTCGTGAACCGGGGCCCCGGAACCAGCATCAAGGTGGGCGCCGGGCCGACGCGGGCCCGCTACCGTCTCGGGACACCCGCCGAGGCCGTCGCCTGGTTGTCCGGCCTGGCCGGGGACCGTCCATGAGCCGGACCCTCGAACTCGGCCTCATCGGCAACAGCTCAACCTGCGCCCTGATCGACGAGCGCGGGGAATACGTCTGGGCCTCCCTGCCCCGCTTCGACGGCGACCCGGTCTTCTGTTCGCTGCTCCAGCCGGAGGACACGACTGGACGCGGGTTCATGAATCTCTCGGTCGAGCGCTGCCGGAGCCACACCCAGCGGTACGAGCCGAACACCGCGATCCTGGTCACGACCTTCGAGGACGAGCAGGGCGGGAGTCTCGAGGTGATCGACTTCATGCCCCGCTTCAAGCTCTACGAACGGATCTACCGCCCACTGCTGTTCGTCCGCATCCTGCGCCCGCTTGCCGGACAGCCCCGGCTCACCCTCCGCCTGCGGCCCGCCGGCCAGTACGGCGCATCCAGCCCCGAGATCACGATCGGCAGCCACCATATCCGCTACGTCTTTCCAGGCCAGGCGCACCGTCTCACCACGGATGTCTCGCTCACCGCGATCCTCAATGAAACGCCATTCGTCCTCGACCGGGAATGTGTCCTCTTCTTCGGACCGGACGAGAGCCTGACGCGCCCGCTCGAAACCCTGTCCCGGGAGTTCCTGGCGGAAACCCGCCGGTACTGGCATGAATGGACCCGCTATCTGGCCATTCCCTTCGAATGGCAGGACGCCGTCATCCGCGCCGCGATCACCCTCAAGCTCTCCACCTTCGAAGACACGGGCGCGGTGCTGGCCGCGGTGACGACCTCGATTCCGGAAAGCGCCGGTTCCGGCCGCAACTGGGACTACCGCTACTGCTGGCTGCGCGACAGCTATTTCGTCGTGCGTGCGCTCAACCGGCTCGGGGCGACCCGCACCATGGAGGACTACCTCCGCTTCGTCATCAACCTCGGCACCCGCCACGGCCAGCAGCATCTGCAGCCGGTCTACGCGATCAGCGGCGAACCCGAACTTCCGGAACGTGAAATCCGGAGCCTGGCCGGCTACCGCGGGATGGGTCCGGTTCGCATTGGCAATGCCGCCTATGGGCAGGAACAGCACGACGTCTACGGCGCCGTGGTGCTGGCCGCGAGCCAGTCCTTCTGGGACCAGCGTCTCGACCGGCCGGGAGAGGCGGCGCTTTTCGCCCACCTCGAGACCCTGGGACAGGCGGCCTCCCGCCTTTACGACCAGCCGGACGCCGGACTGTGGGAGATCCGGGGAAAGCCGCGGATCCATGCCTTCTCGAGTGTCCTCTGCTGGTGCGCCTGCAACCGCCTGGCCCGGATCGCCGGCCGTCTCGGGCTGGCCGACCGCGCTGCATTCTGGACGAAACAGGCCACCCCCCTCCGTGACGCCGTGCTGGCACGGGCCTGGAACCCCAGGCGACGGAGCTTCACCGCCACCTGGGACGGGGAGAGCCTGGATGCGAGCAGTCTCCTGCTCGCCGAACTCGGCTTCCTCCCGGCCGAGGATCCGCGCTTCGCCGAGACGGTGAAGGCCATCGAGCGCGAACTCAGGGTCGGCGACTTCGTCTTCCGCTACCGCGAACCAGACGACTTCGGCCTCCCCAGGAACGCCTTCACGCTCTGTTCGTTCTGGTACCTCAAGGCCCTGGCCCGGCTCGGGCGGACGGAGGAGGCCCGCGCCCATTTCGAGACCCTTCTGGCCCACCGCACCCGGCTCGGGCTCCTGTCCGAGCACATCGATCCGGCCTCCGGCGAGCTGTGGGGAAACTTCCCCCAGACCTACAGCATGGTCGGGATCATCGAGTCCGCCCTGCTCCTGAGCGCGCCGTGGGAGGGGGCGTTTTGACCCGTCTCGTCATCGTCTCGAACCGCGTCGCCATCCCGCACCGCCGGGGGCCCGCCCAGGGCGGGCTCGCCACGGGATTGCTCGAAGCCCTGAACCAGCACGGCGGGCTCTGGTTCGGCTGGAACGGCCGGATCTCGGAAAATCCCGGCTCCGCCCCCACCCTCCAGACGGAGGGTCCCCTGAGCTTCGCGCTGACTCCCCTCACCCACCGGGAATTCGAGGGCTATTACATCGGTTTCGCGAACCGCTGCCTCTGGCCCGTCTTCCACGCCCAGCTCCACCTCCTGCACTACGACCGGTCCTCGTTCGAAACCTACCTCGCGGTCAATGACCGCTGGGCGCGGATGCTGGAGGTCCAGATCCGTCCTCGCGACATCGTCTGGGTCCATGACTACCATCTCGTCCCGCTCGGTGCCTGCCTCCGGGCCCTGGGTGTCCGGGCTCCCCTGGGGTTTTTTCTCCACACGCCCTTTCCGGGCGTCGACCTGCTCCGTGCCCTGCCGGAGCAGACCGAAATCCTGGAAAGGCTGCTCGCCTACGATCTCATCGGATTCCAGACCCGGCTCGACTGTCAGTCGTTTTTCCGGGCCATTGCTTTTTTCCTGCCAGAGGCACGGCTCGGAACGCATGGGATCCGGTTCCGGGGCCGCCTGATCCGGGTCAACTGCTTTCCGATCGGTATCGATGTCGACGAGGTCGCCCGGGTGGCCCGCGCCGGCCACCAGAACCGCCATGGCCGCCGGCTCGTCACAAGCCTGGCCGGCCGCCGGCTCGTGCTCGGCATCGACCGGCTCGACTACAGCAAGGGACTGGCCCTGCGCTTCCAGGCCTATGCCCGACTGCTCGAACACTGGCCGGAATTCCAGCGGCAGGTGGTCATGCTCCAGATTGCCCCGCTGTCACGGACCGAGGTGCCGGAATACGGGGAGATCCGGCGTGAACTGAACGAGATCGTGGGGGACATCCACGCCCGGCACGCGGAATACGACTGGATGCCGCTGCGCTACCTGACCCGCGGCTTTCCGCGGAGCACCATCCTCGGTTTCCTGAGGCAGGCCGAGATCGGTCTCATCACTCCCCTCCGGGACGGCATGAACCTCGTGGCCAAGGAGTTCGTCGCGGCCCAACCGGAGGAATCCCCGGGTGTGCTCATCCTCTCGAGCCTGGCCGGCGCCGCACAGGAACTGGAGGAAGCGCTCATCGTGAACCCGTACAACAGGGACGAGGTCGCCCGGACCCTGGCCCAGGCACTGGCCATGGGACTCGACGAGCGTCGCCGACGCTGGGTCGCCCTGATGGACCGGCTGAGACAACGGGACCTCCACCACTGGACCGAGGCCTTCCTCGGGACACTGGCCGGGACCCGCGCCCGCCGTTCCGCCTGAACCTTCGATGACCGCACCCCCTTCCTGGCTGGCTCCCCCCGCGATACGGCTCCTGGCCTGGCTGGGCGTCCTGATCCTGGCCGCGCTGGCCGTCCAGATCACCGTCCGCCTGCTCGGAAAGAGACTCCCCGGCTTCACCCGGTTCACGGCCCGCCGTCTCGACCGCCCGTTGACCCTCCTCGTTCCGGTCGGGGTGGCGCGCTTGTCCCAGGGGCTCCTGCCGGTCGGCCCGGCGATCCTGGCCCCCCTCGACCACGGACTCCTCCTCCTCCTGATCGCCCTGACCGGCTGGGGACTGGTTGCCCTCTTCGATGCCTGGCGGGACTTCGTGACCGGAAAGCACCCGCTCGATGCCGCCGACAACCTGCGGGCACGCCAGCTTCATACCCAGCTCCAGATCATCCGCCGGACCTTCGTCATCCTGGTCGGCCTGGTCAGTGCGGCCGCCATGCTCATGACCTTTCCCGCCGTCCGCCTCCTCGGAGCCACCCTCTTCGCCTCGGCCGGAGCCGCCGGACTCATCGTCGGCCTGTCCGCCCGACCCCTGATCGTGAACCTGATTGCCGGGATCCAGATCGCGCTCACCGAACCGATCCGGCTCGACGACGTCGTCATCGTCGAGGGAGAGTGGGGATGGATCGAGGAGATCCGGGCCACCTACGTCGTCGTGCGGATCTGGGATCTCCGGCGGCTCGTCGTGCCGCTCTCCTACTTCATCGAACAGCCCTTCCAGAACTGGACGCGCAACAAGGCTGATCTCCTGGGGCATCTTTTCCTGTATGCGGACTACACCCTGCCGGTCCAGGCGCTGCGCGAGGAACTCCTGCGCCGCCTCGGGGAGACCCCCCTGTGGGACGGCAAGGCGGCCGGACTGCAGGTCACGGAGGCAACCCCCCAGGGCATCCAGCTGCGGGCGCTCATGAGTGCCCGCAACAGCAGTGATTCCTGGAACCTGCGCTGCCTCATCCGCGAACAGTTGATCGCCTTCCTGCAGGACCGTTACCCCCAATGTCTGCCCCACACCCGGATCGACTGGATGCCCCGGACATCCGGAAACCCGCCCCCGCCCGGTCTTCGGGAGAGCGGGTCCGGCTGAGCCGGAACGGCCGGGCATGGTGAAGCAGCAACGGGCCGAGCGGGAGCGGGCCAAAAGACGCAGACGACGCCTCGGATCTCGAAGGACGTACTGGAATTCTTCCGCGGGACAGGTCCTGGATGGCAAACCCGCATGGACAACGCGCTCAGGCGGTACGTCGCCGCGCAGCGGCGGTAAGACGGTTTCATGAAAGCTCGTCGCTGCGGAAAAATGATACTATTGGTGATATCATGAATAGCGCTGAAAAGCGTCTTTCGCAGATGCGCGCCAACCCCAAAGGGGATTGGCGGATTGAGGATCTAGAGATGGTCGCCGCATCCTTGGGCATGCAGGTCAGAAAATCCGGCGGCAGTCACGCCGTGTTTTCGCATCGGGCTGCGACCTTGCGCGTGACGGTGCCTGTGCGTCGGCCCATCAAGCCGATTTACATTCGACAGTTTGTCGATTTGATCGATGAGATTCGAGGTGCGCCGTGAGCAACCTACCTGCCTTCGACAGTTATCCCTTCAGTGTTGAGCCGCTGCCAGCAGATGAGGGGGGGGGCTATGCCATCACTTTCCCGGATCTACCGGGCTGCCTCTCTGATGGCGAAACCGTTGCCGAGGCGATTGACAATGGTCGCGAAGCTTTTCAAGCGTGGATGGAATCGCTCATCGAGGATGGCAAGCCGATCCCTAAGCCGCACGGTGTCGCCGAGCCGGCGAAATTCGTGCTCCGCCTGCCGCGCACGCTACACAGTCGCCTGACCTCGCGCGCATCAGCCGAAGGCGTCAGCCTCAATTCCCTGGTACTGACATACGTTGCCGAGGGCTTGGGTCGTCACTGACGGTTTCCACTTCTAGTACGGCGCGGTTTGCGGCACGTCATGGAAATGGCTCGACCCGGTGGCGCTGTTCCGGAAACTCCCGGGACCGCAGAACGCGCTGGCAAAGGTCAAGGTTTAGACGCCGCGTGGCAAGGCGTGGCGGATCCTCTCCATGAGGAAAGCCAATGCGCATGAAATCAAAAGGCTCGCACCGCACCTGGCGTGATCCCGACGACGCCCCAGAGGTCACCGGGGCTGATCTTGACCAAAGGACGTACTGGAATTCTTCCGCGGGACAGGTCCTGGATGGCAAACCCGCATGGACAACGCGCTCAAGCGGTACGTCGCCGCGCAGCGGCGGTGAGCGGTGACCCGCACGAGGCATTGGTCGCACCCGATACCCGGGGCTGGCTGACCCGGGCCAATCCCTGGCACCGGGTTGGCGGAGACACTCCTGCCGCCCGAGCGGGCCCTGGCAGCCAGTATCCAAAGACCCCGAGAAGCAGACAAAGGACCAGACTGCGCTTGATGAGCTGATTCATTTCCTGAACTCCCGCATGTGAATGAAAACCGTTACTGGCCCTTTCTGGCCTGGATCCGCTTGTAGTTCCGGCGGGCGAGTTGTTCGCCTTCCCGGATCTGCTCGTTCGTGAATTTGCTCTGGCTGTACCTCCAGATCACACGGGCCAGGTAGGGGGAGCGGGTGAGCAGGTAGGCCGTGTAGAGATCGGCAAAACGATGGATGGGGTGCTCGATGGTCCGTGGCTGGTACCAACTCACTTCATGGCTTTCCCGTAACCAGGCCTGGGCATTGCCCGCCCATGCCGCACGGCGATTGATTTCCCGGTACAACTTAACGCCACCCATGGCCACAGCCTGCTTCAACATCGCAGCCAGGTCCCAGTTGTAAACGTTATAAATCGTGTTGGGGTTGAGGCTCCAGAGCGCGATCCGGCCCCAATGGGTAATGGTCTTCGTAAACCTTACTGGCCCCTGCCGGGGGTGGGTCTCCCCCGCACAATAGCGGCTGACTTCCCGAAGCCGCCGGGCCGCGGCATGCGGATGGTCCGTGGGCATTCCATACATGTCCTCCCGGGTCGCCCGCATATGGGCGAGTTCCCGTTCCAGCCCACGTGAACCGGAAAAAGCCCCTTTGGCATTTACGGCATTAATCTTGCAGTATATCAACGATTTGAAGAGGATGTTTGCCGCCTGGACATTCCCCCGGTTCGCCTGCGCCGCCAGGATCTTGTAACTGGAAGCCAGTGGGGGACCCGTGAGATCCGGTTGAAACGGCTTGAAGAACCCTGCCCTATTGAGCCGGTCTCTGTCCACGGCGCGTTGCCGGGGAGTCTCCCGGGGTGGGGGGCCCTTCAGGGGATCGTAGAAGTGAAACGGGGTCCGGACCGGATGCGACTGACCCTTCCACGCCGGCCGGGTGTTCCAGAACGACTGGCCTGCCCACCGGGCGGCGGATCCCGGGATCCTCCCTGCCGCTGGGCGGGTCGTGTCCCGGCCGGCCCAATACCCAACCCCCGCTCCCGCCAGCAACAGTCCCACCAGGCCGATGGCCACTCCCTTACGCATGATCCCATCCACCCTTTTCCATTTGCACTTTCAAGCTAGCAGGCAGAAAGATAAGGTGTCAAATTCGCGGGATCGACCCAGGCCTTGGCGGTCGATTCCGGGCTGGCCCGTGAACCCCCATCCGATCCGCCACCCGGGGGAACCTTGGTCCTGGGAGTTTCCCCAGATGGGTCCGATGCGGAGTGAACTGTGGTGGGGTCGAGTCTATTAAGCGATGATTTCATGTCCTGCGATCTCTCCAGACTGGAGGGACGGTTCTTCGCGATATGGGGCCGATGGGGGCATCGCTGTCTCACCAAAGGGTGGCTACTGAAACAGGCTCACCCAATCACGCGCTCCATGCACCACGCGCACGAGCTCGATGCCGTTCTTGATGATGCGATAGAGAAGCAGATAGTTACCCACCGGGTGATAGCGCAGCTCCGGTGCAACGTCCGGCCGGGCGGTTCCGATATGTGGGTGGTCGGCAAGGAGCTTGGTCGATTGCTCGATCCTGTCGAGCAGCCGATCCGCAGCATCCGGATTGTCCTGCGCCACAAAGAACCAGATGTCTTCGAGGTCATGCTCGGCACGTGGAGTGCGTTTGACGCGCGATGTCCCACCCACCGGAAAACTTCTTTACTTGCGCGAGCTTTGGAGACGCTGCCGGCCACGCCGTTTTATGGCAGGGATATTCAGATCGCCGGCGGGGCCGCTGCTGACTCCCTCGTCCCAGAGCTTGCGCAACCCAGCAATGGCCTCGGCGCGCGTCGCACGGCGCGCCTTCCACTCGCGTAACGCTTCGCGGATGACCTCGCTGTTCGAGGCGTAGTCGCCGGTATCGACTGCGCTTCGAACCAAGGTCACCATATCTGTCGGAAGCGCCACACTGATTTTCTCGATGGTGCCACTCATGGAGTCACTCCTAAGTCTGGTAGGCAATAGTAGCATAATTTCCTACCATCGATCGTGCCCCGGGGCGCTCTGAGCAGACCGTGGTGGCAGCCGCCACCAAGGGAGTTTGGCCATCGCCCCTGAGGAGCTGGTGCCCGGCTCTCTGTCCCACAAAGGGTAAGTTCTGAAACGTCGTCCTGCCCCGCCGAAATCAAGGGCTTGCAAGTTTCATGAGTCAGTTTCATATTTATTGGGCATGAAATAAGGCTACGCCCGGGATGCCGCATCGCCCGGCAAGCAAACCATCGCGGCACGATGGATGGCTTACTTGTGGCATCAAGGCCTGGGCCGGCTGAGCTTCCAGGTCCTCCAGGAATTCTATGGGAATGCAACCCAGAAGCTTCGGCCGGGCTTGCCGGCCGACGAGGCCCGGCGCGACGTACAGGCTCTTTTCGCCTGGCATCCCGTCAAGACCGGCCCGGCCTTGATCAAAGCCGCCTGGAACATCATGGACCGGTTCGGTTGTTCCTGGTGGGATGCGCAGATCGTGGCGGCGGCACGGCTTTCCGAGTGCACACAGCTGCTCAGCGAGGACCTGCAGCACGGACTCGTCGTGGACGGAACCGTCATCCTCAATCCCTTTGCCTCCGGCCAGCCATTCCCGGAGTGAGGCCGGTCCCGCCGATTCCCCTAAATCGACAGTTCCGTCACTGGCTGGAACGAAAACATGGGGGCCTCGACCTGATGCGGGTTTAGATCGACCTGCGCGTCGAGCAGCGTACCGACCCGCTCTGCGGCATCCACCACGGAATGCCGCCGGCCCAGTCCATGCGCAAATCGCTTGGCGCTGTATCCGGTTATCAAGACTTGCCGTCCCTTCTTCGCTCCTCGACCCTACGGGTCATCCAGTTGGCGGACTTCTGGCATGGAAACCGCCAAGAACCACCAACCTTGAAACCGGCAGGCTGCCTTCCGCAGCACGCTTGCAGGCCGTTTTTATGTTGATCTTGAGAAGTTCAGGCACGTCCCGAAAGACAAGACGCCCTTTCTCTCGGTTGACGAGGCGTGCGCTGCCCGATCGCATCGTGGTGGTCCGCGCCGCGAGGGCGCTGCAAGACGATGCGCACCGAGAGCGCCGCAGCCGGAGAACCGGTCGTGACCGGGTTGCGCGACCGGGCATTGATCGGGGTCATGGTCTACACCTTCGCGCGCGTGGACGCCGTGCTCCAGATGAAGGTGCGGGACTGTTTCGTGCGGGGACGTCGCGGCTGGGTCCGTCTGCACGAAAAAGGGGGCAAGGAACACGAGGACCCCGGCCAGCACAAGCTGGAGCAGTGCCTGGATGAATACCTCGCCGGCGCCCCGGACGGGCCCTTGGTTCCGGACGGCGGCCGACAAAACCGGCGCTCTCACCGGAAACGCCCCGTGGCCACAGGATGCCACCTGTCGCGGCCTGCATTTGAAACCGGACGTGCTCGCAATCGAGGGCTTTTTCGGCTCAAATTATCTGCGAGTCACCGACCGCCCGATTCACGGAAATTCGGTCGGGACATGCCCGCGATGCGGTTTCCCTGCCTGCTGCTATTCGGGGTAGACCCATCACTCGGGTCACCCGCGGCTATCTGGATCTCGCCGTGCTTCCCATGGATTGATGACGGGCACACCGGCCGCCCCATAGGGGGCTCTGTCGCGTGACGCCACGATGAAACCCCTCGAAACCGCCATCGCAGCGATGTCGCCGTCGGGTGTTGGAAATCCTCGCCCGCCCGTCCTGGCCGTCACGGCCAGTTCGGCACTATTTCTGGAGTACGAGGCGGTACTGGCCAGACCGGAGCAGCGAGCCGCCTCCGGCCTGTCCATTGGAGATGCAACAAGGTTCCTGAGTGCCTTTGCTGGATTCTGTAAACCGCTGGAGATTCATTTCCATTGGCGACCGCCACTGAATGACCCAGGTGATGAGATGGTCAGCGGTCGAGATCGCCCAACTTCGAACGCTGGTCTCGCAAGCGGCTGGAAGCCAGATACTCGTCGAGCGTTTCCAGAACCCGGTACTCTTTGGCTATTTCCCGTATGGACTGGATCTTTCCCGGGTAAGCCAGGGCCAGTCTGGCGATATCCAGGAGATCCTGGGGGCCTCCGGCTCCACACTTCAGCCTGACGAGATCGTCGAAACCGACCACCCTCACGCGATTGTCGGGGGTGGACACTCCGTTTTCGATCTGGATTCCGTGCAGGCACGGCACAATCTGGAATGGCACCCTCCGTCCGTCCCCTGCCGGGATCCGGCCGTGGATCACCCAAGGAACAGGGTCATCCGGATCTCCAGTCTCAAGATCCACAGAAACGCCGATATTCTTGAACAACTCAACAATCGTGGAGGGCCGCAAGGTCGATGCAAAATCGATGTCTTGGGTCATCCTGTCCACCCCCCACATGCCAAGGGCTGCCCCCCCGATCAACAGGGACTCGCCCCCGAGCACACGCTGGATGGCGACAGCCGCTTCCAGCAACGTTGGGGATCGATTGCCGGGATTCATGAATTTCCTGCCTGTCCGCGAAGCACCCCAAAAAAGCGAGGATCGTGTCGGGCCTCGAAAAGAACATCCAGGGCGACCAGGTTTTCCAGAAGCGCATCCCCCCGGGTTTGCCCGGATGTTTGATTACAGACCCGGATGGGATTGCCATGGCGATCCTCCAATTCCAAGCCGGTGCGCTCCAGGTCTATGGTTGCTGGACTCATTTTTGGCCAGCCCGAGTGGACAATGGGGCTTCAATCATAATCCCAAGCGATGTGCATCGGGGTGTCCCCAGGTTCCGGTCGGTGTCGGAGGTTTGATGCTCCCAAACGGGATCGATCGAGTTCCCGAGACGACTTCGCTGCCCGGTCGGCGACCTCAAGCCCGTCGCGGGCGCCGTGGATGGCGACCTCGTCCACAAGATGAATGGCACAACGGGTCGGCGGGATCTTGGGCTTTCCAGCCCCCCCGGCCCGGGATGCACTTCACCCCCAGCGCGTCCCCGCCTCCGGTCCGATACATCGCCAACCCATTGTGGATGCCGCCATCAGGAGAACAACCCCGCACGACCATCAGGGCTAATTTTTGCCCACTTGAGTTGAATTCGCCATAAAGCCCAAACCCCTCCAGCTGTGCTTACGCTTCGACCTAAGGGAATAGCGTAGACCCGACGCGTTGTCACGGCGAACAATCCCCAAGGCGCACCCTCCGGACTGTTGACCTGGAGCATTCGTTCTCCCGGGATTTTCCACTCGTAAACTTCCATAGTTCCCGGGACCTTGCTGATATTCGGTGTCTGTGGATGAGCGGTCCCCATACCGGGAAAGAGATGATCATTGAGGCCCTGGACTCCCGTGACGGGTGTCGCCAAACTTGCAGTGACCGTTGAAATTCCGAGGATCGCAAAGAACAGGACGCCAAGGAAAAAGCCATCTCCGCCCTCCGGGGCGGGAGGATCTCAAGCTCACGGCCTCTCGCCTTCACCACCCGCATCGCCGGCCGGCCGCAACGGCCACTGATCGGCGACGGACGTCTCCGCTACGCGGAGGGCGGCGGGAGCGGGGCCGCGAAGAGGGGCAGGTGCGCGAGCGCGATGATCCCGCCCCAGCGCCCGGCCTCCCCTTCGGTGGCGATCGCCGCCTCGGCCACGACCCGGGCGTGCGCCTCCCGGGCGATGGCACGCAATCCGTCCAGGGTCGATCCGGTGCTGATCACATCATCCAGGAGAACGACCGCCCGTCCGGACAGGAGCTTCCGGTCCTTGGCGTCGAGGTAGAGCACCTGTTCATGGCCGGTCGTGATGGAATGGGTGGTCACGCGCAGGGCCTCGCCCATGTAGGACTTGTAGGTCTTGCGCAGGACGATGTAGGGCCGGCCGGAGGTGACCGAGAGGGCATGGGCGATCGGAATGCTTTTCGCCTCGGCCGTGAGGAGCACCTCGTAGTTTCGCGGCTCCAGGCGCCGGGCGAGTTCCCGGGCTGCGGCCTCGACGAGTTCGGTATCCCCGAGGATGTTGAGGACGGCGATCGCAAGTCCTCCGTCCACCGCCACCACCGGCAGGTGACGCCGGACGCCGGCGATCTCGAGCACGTAATGATCCGGGGGCGGGAGCCTGTGAGCACTCATGGAATCAGGATACCGGTTCGGCCGTCCCATTGCCGGCCGTGGGCATCACGAGGACCGCGGCGCCCCGGATGCGGCCTGAACGCAGATCCTCGAGTGCCCGGTTGGCGTCCTCCAGGGGATAGGTCTGAACCCGGGTCCGGACCGGGACCTCGGGTGCCCGGGTGAGAAACGCGCGGGCATCGGCGCGGGTCAGGTGGGCCACGCTCTGCAGACGGCGTTCCCCCCAGATCAGCGCGTAGGGGAAACCCGGGAGGTCGCTCATGTGGATGCCGCCCAGAACCACGATCCCGCCGGGGCGCACGGCCGCGAGTGCCCGTGGAACCAGGGCGCCCACCGGAGCGAACAGGATCGCGGCATCGAGCGGGGTGGGCGGGGACTCATCCGATCCGCCGGCCCAGGCGGCCCCGAGCGAGCGGGCGAACTCCTGGCCGGAGCGGTCGTCTGGCCGGGTGAAGGCATAAACCGTCCGCCCCTCGAACCGGGCCAGCTGGATCACGAGGTGGGCGGCGGCTCCGAAACCGTAGAGGCCAAGCCGGCGTGCGGGTCCGCAGAAACCGAGGCAGCGAAAACCGATCAGACCGGCACAGAGGAGCGGTGCGGCCTCGGCATCGCTGTAACCGGGAGGCAAGGGGTAGACATAACGGGCGTCTGCCACCGTCTGGGTGGCATAGCCGCCGTCGATCTGGTAGCCCGTAAAGCGCGCCCGGGAACAGAGGTTCTCGGATCCGGCCCGGCAGGCCTCGCATTGCCCGCAGGTGGAGCCCAGCCAGGCCACCCCCACCCGCGCTCCCACCTCGAAGTCCCGGACACCGGATCCACACGAGCGGATGCGGCCCACGATCTCGTGACCGGGGATCACAGGATAGGAGATGGCGGGCAGTTCGGCATCCCGGAGATGGAGGTCGGTCCGGCAGACCCCGCAGGCCGCGACGTCGATCAAAACCTGCCCCGGGCCGGGGGCCGGTATCGGCCGCTGTCTTGAGACCAGGGGAGACCCCGCGGTCTCCAAGACCTGCGCACGCATCACGGACATCGCCGGTTCATCCTCCCCGAGGTATGAGAAAATAGACTAGCGGATTGGGGAGTGAGATTCCATGAAGTACTGTCCAAACTGCGGCGGCCCCCTCGAGCGGCGGATTCCACCCGGCGACAACCGTCCCCGCGACCTCTGCAACCGCTGTGGCGAGATCTTCTACGAAAATCCCCGCATGATCGTGGGCTCGGTCCCGGAATGGAACGACCGGATCATCCTCTGCCGGCGGGCCATCGAACCCCGGCGCGGCCTCTGGACACTCCCGGCGGGTTTTCTCGAAAACGGGGAGACCTCGACCGAGGGTGCCGGGCGGGAAAGCACCGAGGAGATCGGCGCCGCCGTGGCCGTGGGCGATCCCTTGATCCTGATCAACCTGCCCCGCATCCACCAGATGCATCTTTTCTACCGGAGCCGGCTTCTGGCCTGGCCGGAACATCCGGGGCACGAAACGCTCGAGGTGGCCGCCTTCGGCGAAGACGACCTGCCCTGGCCCGAGGTCGCCTTCCCGAGCGTACGGCTTGCCCTCGAATACTACTGGCAAGAGCGCCGCCGGGGGTCCGGCTTTCCGTTCCGGATCCACGATCTCAGGATCGAACGGGCCCTTCAGCCTGTGGCAAAATACAGCCTCCCGGAATCCGGAGCTTCTCCATGACCTTCGTCGTCACCGAGAACTGCATCAAGTGCAAGTACACGGACTGCGTCGAGGTCTGCCCGGTCGACTGTTTCCACGAAGGTCCGAATTTCCTGGCCATCGATCCGGACGAGTGCATCGACTGCACGCTCTGTGAATCCGAATGTCCCGCCAAGGCCATCTTTGCCGAGGATGACCTCCCCGAGGACCAGCGGACCTTTCTCCGCATCAACGCCGAACTGGCCAAGCTCTGGCCGACCTTGACCCGCAAGAAAGCCGCCCCGCCGGACGCCAAGGAATGGGACGGGATCCCCGACAAGCTCAAACTGCTCGAACGCTAACCCCGCGGGTGGTGGGTGCGGTGGAGGTTTTTGAGCGCCTCCCGCGCCACGTGGGTATAGATCTCGGTGGTCGCGAGATCCTGATGTCCCAAAAGCAGCTGGACCACGCGCAGGTCCGCCCCCCGGTTCACGAGATGGGTGGCAAAGGCATGCCGCAAGACGTGCGGGGTGGGGACTGACGAGAGCCCCGCACGGAGCGCATAGCGCCGGACCGAGAGCCAGAACGCCTGGCGGGTGAGCGGACGGCCGCCCCGACCCGGGAACAGGACACCGGTTTCCCGTCCGCTCGGCACGAGGTGGGGACGTCCCCGGGCCTGGTAGCGCTCGAGCCAGTCGAGGGCCACCTCCCCCAGGGGGACGATGCGCTCCCGTCCGCCCTTGCCGGTCACGCGAACGGTCCCCTGCCTCAGGTTGACCGACTCCACCCGGAGATGAACCAGTTCGGAGACCCTGAGTCCCGTGGCGTAGAGCACCTCGAGGAGGGTCCGGTCGCGCAGTCCGGCGGGAGTCGAGACGTCAGGCGTCTCGAGAAGCCGGACGACCTCGGCTTCCGTGAGCACGCGGGGCAGCCGCCGGCCCAGGCGGGGCGAGGCGATCTCGACCGTGGGATCGGCGGGGATCAGGCGTTCGGATGCGAGAAAACGGAAATAGCGCCTGAGCCCGGACAAGAGGCGGGCGCGGCTGGCCGGTCCCAGCCGATCCTGCTGGCAGGACTCGAGATAGGCCAAAAGATCCGCGCGCCCGGGCGGAAATCGCCGCCCCCCGGTCTCGCCCCACCAGCGCGCGAAGCGCCTGAGATCGCTTCCATAGGCGGCAACCGTGTTCGGCGCGAGACCGCCGGCCACGACCAGGTGGTCGAGAAAGGCCTCGAGGTGGGGCGGGGCGGGATCGGCGGCTCCGGGCGGTGGACGGTCCATGGGACGGGTCAGAGGGTTCTCCGGTACTGGCCACCCAAAGCATAGAGCTCGCCCGTCATCTCGCCCAGCGAACAGGACCGGGCGGCCTCCATGAGCGCGGCAAACAGGTTCTCGTCCCGCCGCCCGGCCTCCCGGAGTCCGGCCAGGGCCTGTCCCCGGCGTTCGGCCTGAATCTCGTGGAACCGGGTGAGCGCGGCGAGCTGCTGCTGCTTTTCGGCTTCGGTGGAACGGATGAGGGCCGGGGGGGACTCCGGTTCGTGGCCTCCGCGCTCGGGTTCGAAACAGTTGACCCCGACGATCGGCAGGCGCCCCTCGTGCTTCAGGCGTTCGTAGAGCAGGCTTTCTTCCTGGATCTTGTTGCGCTGGTACATGGTCTCCATGGCCCCGAGCACACCCCCCCGTTCCGACAGGCGGTCGAACTCGGCCAGAACCGCCTCCTCGACCAGATCGGTCAGGGCCTCGATCACGAACGATCCCTGCAGGGGATTTTCGTTTTTCTGGAGGCCGAGCTCGCGGTTGATGATGAGCTGGATCGCCATGGCCCGGCGAACCGATTCCTCGGTCGGCGTGGTCAGGGCCTCGTCGTAGGCGTTGGTATGCAGGCTCTGACAGTTGTCGTAGAGGGCATAGAGCGCCTGGAGGGTGGTCCGGATGTCATTGAACTGGATCTCGCGCGCGTGCAGGCTGCGCCCGGAGGTCTGGATGTGGTATTTGAGCATCTGGCTGCGCGGCTGTGCCCCGTAACGCTCCCTGAGGGCCCGGGCCCAGATGCGACGGGCCACGCGTCCGATGACCGCATACTCGGCATCCATGCCGTTCGAGAAGAAGAAGCTCAGGTTGGGGGCGAAATCGTCGATGGCAAGCCCGCGGGCGAGATAGTACTCGACCAGCGTGAAGCCATTGGCCAGGGTGAAGGCCAGCTGGGTGATGGGATTGGCGCCGGCCTCGGCGATGTGGTAGCCGCTCACCGAAACGCTGTAGAAGTTCCGGATGTCGTGGGCCACGAAGTAGGCGGCCACATCCCCCATGAGCTTGAGGGCGAACTCCACCGAGAAGATGCAGGTGTTCTGGGCCTGATCCTCCTTCAGGATATCGGCCTGGACCGTCCCCCGGACCTGCCGCAGGGTCTCTTCCCGGATGCGCGCGTAGGTTCCGGGATCGACGAGCTGATCCCCGCTCACCCCGAGGAGGGCGAGCCCCGCTCCCGAGTGTCCCTCCGGCAGCACTCCGGCGTAGGCCGGGAGGGTGCCGCCCACCCGCTCGCGGAGGCGGGCCCGGGCCGCCTCCAAGGCCCCCGTGGCCAGAAGATGCCGTTCGACCGCCTGGTCGATGGCGGCGTTGAAGAAGAAGGCCAGGAGAATCGGCGCCGGCCCGTTGATCGTCATCGAGACCGAGGTTCCGGGCGCGGTGAGGTCGAAGCCGGAATAGAGCTTTTTCATGTCGTCCAGGGTCGCGATCGACACCCCGGAGTTGCCGATCCGGCCGTAGATGTCCGGGCGGGGATCGGGGTCCTCGCCATAGAGCGTGACGGAATCAAACGCGGTGGACAGGCGGGTTGCGGACTGGCCCCGGGCGAGATAGTGGAAACGGCGGTTGGTGCGTTCCGGGGTGCCCTCACCGGCAAACATCCGGGTCGGATCCTCGGCCGTGCGCCGGTACGGGTAGACGCCGGCCGTGTACGGGTAATCACCCGGCAGGTTCTCGTTCAGGAGAAAACGCAGGAGGTCTCCCCACCCCTGGTAGCGGGGCACGGCGATCTTGGGCACCCGGAGTCCGGACAAGGTCTCGCTGAAGTTGGCCCCGCGCACCCAGCGGTCACGCACCCGGTAGGCGTACTCGTCGGCCTGGGCGGCCTGGGCCCGTCCGGGCCAGTCCTGAAGCAGACGGATCCCGCCCTCGCCCACCCGGTCGAGGGCGTCATGATAGGCCCGGCGCAACCGGCTGCGGTCATCTTCTCCTTCCAATGAGGAGGCGGGATAGCGCTCGAACGGCGCCAGACCGGCTTCCCCTTCGAGGAGGGCCAGGCTCTCGTGGAGGCTCTGCGCCTCGGAGGCCGCGCGGCACGCGGCCTCGTCGCGCTGGCGCCGCGACCGGATGGTCTCGGCGATCTCGGCCAGGTAGCGCTCGCGCGACTGGCCGATCAGAACATGGCGGACGGGGGGTTCCTCGGCGGGCGGGATCGACGGCCGCCAGCGGGCCGCCCCGCGCGGATCCCGTTCGGCCAACGCCCGGCACAGTCCGTCAAACAGCCGGTCGACACCCGAGTGCTGGAACTGGCTTGCGATCGTGGGAATGACCGGGAGTGCCTCATCGGACTGCTTGAACTCGGCCCGGTTGCGGCGCCACTGCTTGCGGATATCGCGCAGCGCGTCTTCCCCGCCCCGTTTCTCGAACTTGTTCAGGACCACGAAATCGGCGTAATCGAGCATCCCGAGCTTCTCGAGCTGGAGCGGACCGCCGTATTCGGCCGTCATGACATAGAGGCTGAGATCGACCAATTCCCGGATCGCGGTATCCCCCTGACCGCTCCCCGCCGTCTCCACCAGAATGAGCCCGAACCCCTCGGCCCGGAGGTAGCGCACGATCTCGCCGAGCTCGGCGTGGAGGGGCCCCGCGAAATCCCCGGTCGCGAGCGAGCGCATGAAGACCCGGTCGACGGCGAGGCTGTTCATGCGGATCCGGTCACCCAAAAGCGCGCCCCCGGTCCGGCTGCGGGTGGGATCGACGGCGACGATGGCCAGTTCGAGCGCGGGGAAGGAGGCCAGGAAACGGCGGACCAGCTCGTCCGTGAGACTGCTCTTGCCCGCCCCCCCGCTGCCGGTCAGTCCAATCACGGGTGCCGGATGCCGGGGGACGGGCAAGGACCGGAAAAAGGCCTCGCGGGCGGATCGCTCCGGCCGGGCCGCGATCCAGCTCACGGTCTGTGCCAGACGCCGCCACTCCCGGGTCCGTTCCGGAACCGGGGGGGCGGGCGGGCGGGCCCGGGCACCGACCCGGGCCAGGATGTCGGCCGCCATGCCTTCGAGCCCGAGCTTCTGGCCGTCTTCCGGCCGGTAGATCTTCTCGATCCCGTAGGCTTCGAGCGTCTCCACCTCGTCGGGGGCAATCGTACCGCCCCCCCCCACGATGAGCGCGATGTCGGCCGCCCCCTGCCGGGCGAGCTCGTCGACCAGATACCGGAAATACTCGATGTGACCGCCCTGGTAGGAACTCACGGCGATGGCCTGGGCATCCTCGCAAAGCGCCGTCCGGACAAGCTCTCCCACCGAACGGTTATGACCCAGGTGGATCACCTCGGCTCCCTGGGCGATGAGCAGGCGACGGATCAGGTTGATGGCCGCATCATGGCCGTCGAACAGCGAGGTCGCGGTGACGAACCGCAACGGGCGGTGGCGGGCGGCCTGGGGCTCCAGCACCAGCGGTCGGCTCATCAAGTGGGCCTCTTTCGGTCACTCATTCTTGGGATTATAGAACGGCGCGGGGATATCCATCCTCCCAGGGGATGGAATGAAAGCGCCACTGCCCAGAAGGGGCTATTCCCCATGGCCCGAGATGGCCCGAGCCGTGGGGAGGTTCAGCAGTCGCTCACCCGCCTGGGCGGGTTGGAGTGCCACAGACTTGCCCGCGTCCCCGGGGTCAGGGACACGACCGGTGGCCGATGAGGGGAAGGGGACCGGTTTATAATGGGGGTCTTGTGTGGCTGACGGAAAACACGGTTCACGCGGGGCGAGGCCGCCCCACCGTCTGCCGGGTCCCCCCTGCCGGAGCATCCAGAATGGCTGTATTTTCCAACCCGTTTTTCTCGAACCATGAAGAAGTGGTCTTCGTGCATGACGCCTCTGTGGGCCTCAAGGCGATCATCGCGATCCACAACACCCAGCTCGGCCCGGCGCTCGGCGGACTCCGGCTCTGGCCCTATGCCAGCGAGGACGAAGCCCTGACCGATGTCCTGCGCCTGTCGCGCGGGATGACCTACAAGGCCGCGATCTCCGGCCTCAACCTCGGCGGCGGCAAATCGGTCATCATCGGCAGCCCCGCGATCAAGAGCGAGGCCCTGTTCCGGAGTTTCGGCCGCTATCTCCAGGGACTGGGGGGACGTTACATCACCGCCGAGGACGTCAACACGAATGTCGATGACATCGAGTTCATCTACCAGGAAACCGGTTATGCGGTGGGCATCCATCCCGAACACGGCGGCAGCGGCGACCCCTCCCCCTATACTGCCCAGGGGGTTTTCCACGGACTCCGGGCCGCACTCGAGAAGACCTTCGGCCAGGCGGACTTTGCGAAACGCAGCTTCGCCATCGAGGGCGTGGGGAATGTCGGCTTCCACCTGGCCCGTCTCCTCCGCCAGGAAAAGGCCAAGGTTTTCGTGACCGACATCGACAAAGACCGTGTCCAGCGGGCGGTCCAGACACTCGGGTGCGAGGCAGTCTCCGGCAACGACATCTACGATCTCAAGGTGGATGTCTTCGCCCCCTGCGCGCTCGGCAGTTCCATCAACCCGGAAACCCTGCCCCGCCTCAAGTGCCGGATCGTGGGTGGCAGCGCCAACAACCAGCTCGCAACCCCCGAGTGCGGCAGTGAACTCGACCGGCGCGGCATCCTCTACACGCCGGATTACGCACTCAACGCAGGCGGACTCATCAATGTCGCCCTCGAAATCGAGGGATACCACCGCGAGCTCGCGGATCGCCGGGTTGTGGCCATCTACGACATCATCCGCCGGATCTTCACCTTTGCCGAGAAACAGGGCCTGCCGACCTGGCAGGCTGCCGACAAGATCGCCGAGCAACGCCTGGCTGCCCTGGGACCGGCCCGCCTGCGCTACCTCCAGGAGGGCCGTCCCTGGAACATCCACCGGAGCCTTGCGGGTCACTGACTCCGATGGCCCAGGCGCCACACTCCGCGGAAGCCTCCGATCTCGAACTCCTCCGGGAGTCGGTGACGCGATTCGCGGCGGCCGAAATTGCCCCCCACGCCGGACGTTTCGACCGGGAGGGGGGATTCCCGCGGACCCTCTGGCAACGGATGGGCGAACAGGGACTTCTGGGTCTCACCGTTCCGGCGGCGGACGGGGGGGCCGGACTCGGCTTCGAGGCCCATCTCGTGGCGATGGAGGAGATCTCGCGCGCCTCGGCCTCGGTCGGCCTGTCCTACGGCGCCCACTCGAACCTCTGCGTCCATAACCTGGCCCGGAACGGCACACCCGAACAGAAGGCCCGGTATCTCCCGGGACTCCTTCAGGGCCGCCAGGTGGGAGCCTTGGCCATGTCCGAATCCGGGGCCGGCTCGGACGTCGTGGGCTCGATCGCCTGCCGTGCGGAACGGCACGGGGCGAAGTGGATTCTCCAGGGCAGCAAGATGTGGATCACGAACGGACCGGAGGCCGACGTGTTCATCGTCTACGCGAGGACCCGTCCCTATGCGGAGGCGGGATCCCATTCCCTGACCGCGTTCCTGGTCGAGCGCGGGCAACCCGGTTTCTCGACCGCCCAGAAACTCGACAAGCTGGGCATGCGGGGATCCGGGACGTGCGAACTGGTCTTCGAAAACTGTGCACTCGAGGCCGGCCAGGTTTTGGGCGAGGTCCACGAGGGCGTCCGCATCCTCATGGGAGGCCTCGATACCGAACGGCTGATACTCTCGGGCGGTCCGCTCGGCATCCTGCACGCCTGCCTCGACACGGTCCTGCCCTACGTCGTCCAGCGCCGCCAGTTCGGCCGGTCGATTGCCGAGTTCGAACTCATCCAGAGCAAGATCGCCGACCTCTACATGCGCTTCAGCGCCGCCCGCAGCCTGTGCCGCGAGACGGCCCGCGCCTTCGATGCCGGCCGGCCGAGCCGCGTGGATGCGGCCGCCACCCTGCTCTTCGTGGCCGAGAATGCCGTCCGCTCCGCGCTGGATACCATCCAGTGTCTCGGCGGCAACGGATACATCAATGAATACCCGGCCGGCCGTCTTCTGCGCGATGCCAAGTTGTACGAGATCGGGGCCGGTACCAATGAAATCCGGCGCATGCTGATCGGGCGCGAACTGTGCCAGAACCCCAGGGAGGCCGTTCCATGACCGAGGCCCGCGACCGGGTCATCCTCGAGGCCCGAAGGAGCCCCCTGGGTTCGTTTTTGGGCAGCCTGGCCCCGCTGTCCGCCCCCGAAATCCTGGCCCCCGTGCTCCGTGCCCTCGCCGAATCCACCCCCGGGATCGGAGCCCACGTGGACGAGGCCCTGGTGGGCTGTGTGCTCCCGGCCGGCGTCGGACAGGCCCCGGCCCGCCAGGCCGTTCTCCAAGCCGGACTGCCGGAAAGCACGGGGGCCACAACCATAAACAAGGTGTGCGGATCCGGCATGAAGAGCCTCATGCTGGCCGATGCCCTCCTCGCCTCGGGACAGGCCCGGATCGTGATGGCCGGCGGCATGGAATCGATGAGCCGGGCCCCCTATCTCCTGGCCCAGGCACGGAGCGGTCAGCGCATGGGCCACGGCACCCTGATCGACCACATGCTCCACGATGGCCTCGAGAATGCCGCCGATCACCAGGTCATGGGCGCTTTCGCCGAACTTTGTGCCGACCACTACGGCCTGGGTCGCGCCCGGCAGGACGCGTTCGCGATCCGTTCCGTGGAACGGGCCCGTGCCGCCCAGGCCGCGGGCGCCTTCGACCGCGAGATCGTTCCCCTCACGGTCCCGGCCCGCAAGGCGCCGGTCGAGGTTGCGGTCGACGAGGGCCCGGGCCGGATCGACCTCGACCGGATCGGCACCCTGAAACCGGCCTTCCGCCCGGAGGGTACCGTGACCGCCGCGAGTTCGTCTTCCATCTCGGACGGGGCGGCCGCCCTCCTCCTCACCACGGCGGGTGAGGCGGATCGCCGGGGAATCCCGCCGCTCGCCCGGCTGGTCGCATCAGCCAGTCACGCGCAGGCACCCGAATGGTTCACGACCGCTCCCATCGGCGCCATCCGCGCACTTCTGGAAAAAACCGGCTGGCCCCTCGCGAGCGTGGACCTTTTCGAAATCAACGAGGCCTTTGCCGTGGTCACACTCGCCGCCATCCAGGAACTCGGGCTTTCGCCCGACCGGGTCAATGTCCATGGCGGGGCGTGCGCCCTGGGACATCCGATCGGGGCCAGCGGAGCCCGCCTGGTCGTGACCCTCCTCCACGCCCTCATCCGCCACGGGGGCCGCCGCGGCATTGCCTCGTTGTGCATCGGCGGTGGCGAGGCCACGGCCGTGGCCATCGAGCGGCTGGACGCCTGAGCCCTCCGCGCCATGGAAACCAGGCCATGATCCCCTGGACCAGCACCCTCAAGCGGGATGCCGACTACCAGGAACGCTACCGCCATCACCAGGCGCTCGCCCTCGAACTCGCGGAGCGGATCCGGAAGGCGGCCTCGGGCGGCGGACCCCAAACCCGACGCAAGCACGAGGAACGGGGGAAACTCTTCGTCCGGACCCGGATCGACCGGCTGCTCGATCCGGCCAGTCCCTTTCTTGAACTGTCCCCGCTCGCCGCCCACGGCCTCTACGACCAGGCCGCACCGGGAGCCGGTCTCGTGACGGGGATCGGAAAGGTCGCCGGCCGGCCGGTCCTCGTGGTGGCCAACGACGCCACGGTCAAGGGCGGCACCTATTTCCCCCTCACCGTGAAGAAACATCTCCGGGCCCAGACGATTGCCCTCGAAAACGGACTGCCCTGTCTCTACCTCGTCGACTCGGGCGGGGCATTCCTGCCGCTTCAGGACGAGGTGTTCCCCGATCACGACCACTTCGGAAGAATCTTCTACAACCAGGCCCGGCTGTCCGCGGCCGGGATCAGCCAGATCGCCCTGGTCATGGGCTCCTGCACGGCGGGGGGCGCCTACGTGCCGGCCATGTGCGACGAGGCCATCATCGTCCGCCACCAGGGAACCGTCTTTCTGGGGGGTCCGCCGCTCGTCCAGGCGGCGACCGGCGAGATCGTCGACGCCGAGACGCTCGGGGGCGGGGACGTGCATACCCGCCAGTCCGGGGTCATCGACCGGCTCGCGGAAAACGATGAAGAGGCCCTCGCCCTGGCCCGGGAACTGGTCGATCGCCTGCCGGCACCGCCCCGGGGCGAGGGCCGGCCATTCCGGGAGCCGCGCTACCCGGCCGACGAACTCTACGGCATTCTTCCGACGGACCTGCGTCATCCCTACGAGGTCCGCGAGGTCATCGCCCGCCTGGTCGACGATTCGGCCTGGGACGAGTTCAAACCGCTCTACGGCCGGACCCTGGTTGCGGTCTTCGCCCGGATCTGGGGATACCCGGTCGGCATCCTCGCCAACAACGGCATCCTGTTCTCCGAATCGGCCCTGAAGGGCACCCACTTCATCGAACTCTGCGAGCAACGCGGCATTCCCCTCCTGTTCTTGCAGAACATCACCGGTTTCATGGTGGGACAGAAATACGAACAGGCCGGCATCGCCAAGGATGGGGCCAAGATGGTGAACGCGGTGGCGACCACGAGCGTGCCCAAGCTGACCCTCCTGATCGGGGGCTCCTTCGGGGCCGGCAACTATGCCATGGCCGGACGGGCCTACGGCAGCCGGTTCCTGTGGAGCTGGCCCAACGCGCGTATCTCGGTCATGGGGGGCGAGCAGGCCGCCCAGGTCCTGTCCATGGTCCGGCGCGAGACCGCCTCCACCAAGGGCGCCCAGCCTCGCCCCGCGGCCGAGGAAAAACAGTTCGAGTCCGAGATCCGGCAGCAGTACGAAACCCAGGGACACCCCTACTACGCCACGGCCCGCCTGTGGGATGACGGAATCCTCGATCCCCGGGAGACCCGGCGCGTTTTGGGACTGGCCCTGAGCCTGGTCACCGATCCCCCCGTCCTGCACCCGGCCGGCCGCTTCGGCGTTTTCAGGATGTGACCATGGACTTTCTGCTCGAGACCCGGGACCCCACGGATGTGGTCACACTCACCCTCAACCGGCCCGCGGTCCGAAACGCACTCGATGCCGCCCTGGTCCGGGAGCTGACCACCCGTCTCGAGACCCTGGCCCGGGAACCCACCCTCCGCCTCCTCATCCTGCGCGGGGCGGGCGGCACCTTCTGTTCCGGGGCCGATCTGGCCACCATGCGGGAGATGGCCGATGCCGGACCGGAGGAGAATTTGGCCGAAGCCCAGAGGCTTTTGTCCTTGATCGAGCGTCTCGACCGTTTCCCCACGCCGACCCTGGCCGTGGTCGAAGGCGCGGCCTTCGGCGGGGCACTCGGATTGATCGCCGCCTGCGATCTCGCCCTCGCGACAGCCGGGACGCGCTTTGCGCTGAGCGAGGTGAGACTCGGACTCATCCCGGCCCTGATCTCCCCCTACGTCGCCCGCGCCATGGGCCATCGGCCACTCCGACGCTACCTGCTCACCGGGGAGTTGTTCGACGCCGACCAAGCCCAAAAGATGGGGCTGATCCACTGGGTCACGCCGCCGGAATCCCTGGATGCCACACTCAAGGCGTGCGTGACCGAACTCCTCAAGGGCGGTCCCCACGCCCAGCGCGTCGCGAAGATGCTCCTCCTGCGCCTGCGCCCCTCCTTTCCCGACGAGGTCCGGCTGGCCGACGAAACCATCCGGCTCATCGCCGAGCTCCGCGCCGGTCCGGAAGGCCGGGAAGGACTCGCCGCCTTCCTCGAAAAACGCCGGCCCACCTGGCGGCCCGATCAGACCCCCGAGCCATAGGGAGGCGCCATGTTCCACAAGGTCCTGATCGCGAACCGGGGAGAAATCGCCTGCCGCATCATCAAAAGCTGCCGCCTGCTCGGGATGGGTTCGGTCGCGGTCTACTCCGAGGCGGACCGGGGCAGCCGGCACACCCTCCTCGCCGACGAGGCGTGGCCGATCGGTCCGGCCGCCCCGTCCGCATCCTACCTCTCGATCGACCGCCTGCTCGAGGTGGCACACCGTTCCGGCGCCGATGCCGTCCATCCGGGCTACGGCTTTTTGTCCGAGCAGGCGGAGTTCTGCCGGCGCGTCGAGGAGGCCGGACTGGTTTTCGTGGGACCCCGACCCGGGACGATTGCCCTGATGGGCTCGAAACGCGAGGCCAAGGCACTCATGGCACAGAACGGGATCCCCGTGGTGCCCGGCTACGACGGAACCGGGACGGATTCTGCGGCCTTCGAGCAGGCCGCCGCCCGGATCGGATTTCCCCTGCTCGTCAAGGCGGTTTTCGGAGGCGGCGGCCGCGGCATGCGCCTCGTGCGGGATCCCGGAGAGCTCGCGGATGCCCTGGCCGGGGCCCGGCGCGAGGCCGAGTCGAGCTTTGGGGATGGCGCCCTCCTGCTCGAGCGCTATATCGCGCATCCGCGTCACATCGAGGTCCAGATCGCAGGCGACCAGCACGGACACCAGATCCACCTGTTCGAGCGGGAATGCACCCTCCAGCGCCGTTACCAGAAGGTATGGGAGGAAGCCCCCTCGTCCCTGGTCGGCACCGACACACGGGCCCGGCTGCTGGACGCAGCCCTCCAGGCTGCCCGGGCCGTCGATTACCGGGGCGTGGGCACGGTCGAGTTCGTGGTGGGACCCCAGGGGGATTTCTATTTTCTCGAAATGAACACGCGACTCCAGGTGGAACACCCCGTGACCGAGACCGTGACCGGCCTCGATCTCGTCGCCCTCCAGTTCGAAATCGCCTCCGGCCGTCCCCTGTCCATCCGCCAGGAGGAGGTGCACTGCGAGGGACATGCCATCGAGGTCCGGCTCTATGCCGAGGATCCGGCCCGCGGCTTTCTGCCCACGGCCGGGCGGCTCGATGACCTGCGGCTGGATCCGGATTTCAGGGTCGATTGCGGCTTCGAGGCGGGGGACCGTCTGGGCACCGACTACGATGCCCTGATCGCCAAGCTCATCGTGGGGGGGCCCGACCGGGCCACGGCCCTCGCCCGGATGCGGGAAGGCCTGGCCCGCACCTGGGTGGCCCCCCTCCCCACCAACCTGTCCCTGCTCTCCGGTCTCGCGGCCCATCCGAGCGTGGCCGAAGACCGGATCGACACCGGTTTCATCGCACAACGGCTGGAGGAGTTGCTCGCCCCACAGCCGGTCCTGCCCCATCACTGGGCCGCCCTGGCCTGGGCTCTCCAGAACCCCCCAGCCACCCACTCCACCCCCTCTCCCTGGGAGCACGCCGATGCATTCCGCGTGGGCGGGCTTGGCTGTCACCTCTTCGTCACGCACGACGGGCAGGACCGGACTCTGCTCATCCGGCCACTCGAGGCCGGCGCCTCGCAACTCGAATGCGCGGAGGGCTGTTACCGGATTGCGGGCCGGGTCCGGGATGCCGAGACCGCCCTGATCGGGGTCGATGGCGAGTTCCGACCGGTCCATCTCCTCCGTGCGGGGGATCGCTTCCACATCGCCTGCCGGGGGATCGCCCAGGTCTTCACGCTGAGGACCGGTCCCGGGGCCGCGGGGTCAGGCGGCACGGACGCCCTGAGCACGGGATGCCTGAGCCCGTTCCCGGGCCGGATCCTCGAAATCCGGGTCAAGCCGGGCGCGACGGTGGAGGCGGGGGAGGCGCTCATGGTCCTCGAGGGCATGAAAATCGAATACACGGTCAAAGCCCAAAGGGCCGGCCGGATCGCGAGCCTCCTCTGCGCCGTGGGGGATGCGGTTTCGATGGACCAGCCCCTTCTCGTCTTCGAGGAGGAGTCTCCGCCATGAACCGACCGGAGGAGGATTTCGTCACCGTGGTCGAGGTCGCCCCGCGCGACGGCCTCCAGCATGAAAACCGGATCATCCCGACCGACCTCAAGGTCGCCTGGATCGACGCCCTGAGTGACACCGGACTGCCGGTGATCGAAGTCACGAGTTTTGTCCGTCCGGACCGCATTCCCCAGCTCGCCGACGCGGAACAGGTCATGGCCCGGATCCGGCGGCAGCCCGGCACGCGCTATACCGCCCTCGTCCCCAACCTCCTCGGACTGGAACGGGCCCTGGTCCACCGCCCCGATGCCATTGCCGTTTTCACGGCGGCCTCCGAAAGCTTCAACCGCCACAACATCGAGACGGGTATCGAAGGGGCATTCGAGCGCATGACCCCCGTGATCGCCGAGGCCCGCCGGCTCAAGCTGCCGGTCCGCGGTTATCTCTCGACGGTGATCGGATGCCCCTACGAGGGCTGGATCGATCCGGGCCGGGTCGCCCAACTCACCGAACGCCTCCTCGCCGCCGGCGTGGACGAGGTCTCCCTGGGCGACACGATCGGCGTCGGCACACCGAGGCAGGTTCGCGCCCTGCTCGCCGCCGTGGCCGGACGCGTGCCCCTGGCGCGGATCGCCGTCCATTTCCACGATACCTACGGGCAGGGCATTGCCAACGTGCTCACGGCGATCGAAGCCGGCATCCGCGTCGTCGATGCCTCCCTGAACGGTCTCGGCGGCTGCCCCTTCGCCCCCGGCGCGAGCGGCAACGTGGCCACCGAGGAGGTGGTCTACCTGCTCGGGGGGATGGGACTCAAAACCGGTATCCACCTCCAGAACCTGCTCGCCGCGGGGGACTTTCTGAGACCGGCCCTCACGCATCCCGAAATGAGCCGGCTGGCCCACGTCCCGCGCACGAGCCCCTGGCTCGATCCCGAACGGCCCGCCGGCCACCAGGCACCCGGGCGTCTGTGCTAGATTGGGAGGGAAAACCCGAGAGGGGACTCCGTGGCCACCCCGCGCTCCACTCACCCGGATCTCCCGAGCTGTTTCAAGGCCTATGACATCCGAGGTCGTGTGCCCGACGAGATCGATCCCGATTTCGCCCGGCGCCTGGCCCGGGCGTATGTCGACTTTCTCAATCCCCAAAGCGTCGCCATCGGGCATGATGCCCGCCTGAGCGGGCCCGAACTCGCCGACCGGCTGGCCGAGACGCTTTCCCAAAACGGCGTCGACGTCACGGAAATCGGGGATGCCACGACCGAGGAACTGTATTTCGCCACCGCCTCCCTCGGGCTGGATGGCGGCATCATGGTCACGGCGAGCCACAACCCGGCTTCCGACAACGGCTTCAAACTGGTCCGGAAGGACGCCCAGCCGATCAGTGCCGAGACGGGCCTTCCGGAAATCGCCTCCCGCCTCGCCCTGCCCGACCGCCAACCGGCCTCGCCCGGCACCCGCCGGCGAATCGACATCCGCGCCCCGCTGGCCGGCTATCTCACCCAGCACTTCGGCACGCCCAGCCCGCGCCCCCTCCGGATCGTGGCCAATGCCGGAAACGGCATGGCCGGTCCCCTCGTCCGCGAGCTGGCCGGCCGTTTCGGCTACGAATGGACGTGGCTCCACGAACGGCCGGATGGACGATTTCCGCACGGAGTCCCGAATCCGCTGCTGCCGGAGAACCGGAGCGAGACCGCCCAGCTCGTCCGGGCCACGGGAGCCGATCTCGGACTGGCCTGGGACGGGGATGCCGACCGGTGTTTCTTCTACGACGAGACCGGCCGCTTCATCGAGAGCTACTATCTCGTGGGATTGTTTGCCGCCCACCTCCTGGCCCGATCCCCGGACGGTCTCATCGTCCATGATCCCCGCCTGGTCTGGAACACGCGCGAGATCGTCGAGGCCGCGGGGGGACGGACACTCTGCACCCGGTCCGGACACGCCTTCATCAAGGAGGCGATGCGCCGGGAGGATGCGCTCTACGGCGGCGAGATGAGCGGCCACCACTACTTCCGGGATTTCTTCTACTGCGACAGCGGGATGGCGCCCTGGCTCCTCCTCGCCCGGATCATGAGCGAGTCCAACCGGTCGCTGTCCCAGCTGGTCGAGGACCGCATCACCCGCTATCCCGTGAGTGGCGAAATCAACCGGAAGGTCCGTGATCCGGCCGCCACCCTCGGCCGCATCGCCGAGCAATACAGTCCGACCGCCCGGTCGGTCGATACCACCGACGGGCTCTCCATCGAGCACGAAAACTGGCGCTTCAACCTGCGTTCCTCGAATACCGAGTCCCTGCTCCGCCTCAATCTCGAGACCCGTCACGACCCCCGCCTGCTCGTCCGGATGACGGCCACTCTCCTGCGCGAGCTGGAACGGGATGAGGCGGGCTGAAGCCGGGACCGGGCCGCTCCCGGAGGCGGCCAGCCCGGTGGGCAAATCCCCCGCCCGCCGCTTCTGGATCCTGGCCTGGGCCACTGCCGGCCTGCTCACGGTCCTGGCCTACGTGCCGGGACTTCAAGGCATCCTGATCTATGACGACGCGCCCGTTCTCGGACCCTATCTCGGACGCCGGAGGCTCCTCCACCCGTTCTGGAGCTCGAGTGGGCCGCTCGGCCGCCCCGTCAGCATGTGGACTTTCTGGCTCGACCGGCTGCTCTGGCCCGGAAGCCTCCTCGCCCTCAACCTCACGAACCTGGGCCTGCACCTCATCGCGGGCACGCTGGCCGGCCTCCTCGCCCGCCGCCTGTTCCGCCTGGCCGGGGCCAGCCGCAGAGGAGCGGCACTCGCCGGGTTCTGGATCGGCGCCTTCTTCCTGGCCGAACCCCTGCAGGTGGCCACGGTGCTCTATACCGTCCAGCGCATGGCCATCCTCTCCGCGCTCTTCAGCCTGGCGGCACTCTGGTGCTACTGCGAGGCACGGTGCCGGAATCTGGAGAACCAGCCGGCCCTCCCCGCCCTTCTCGCGGGCCTCATCCTCTTTCCGCTCCTCGCCGTGTTCAGCAAGGAAAACGGGGCCCTGTCACCGGTTCTGGCGCTCGTCGCGGAACTCCTCTTCTTCCGCTTTCGCGGCAGCCGGGCGATCCGGCGTCTCCTCGGCGGGTACTACGGGATCCTGACCGCGCTCGCGCTCGGTCTTTTCGCGTGGGCCCTGATCGACCGCTCCTTCATCATCGATGGCTACAAGGGCCGCCGCTTCACCTTCCCGGAACGACTCATGACCGAGTCCCGGGTCCTCATCCGTTATCTCGTCATGCCCTTCTGGCCGACCCCCGCACGGGTCAGTTTCTTCCACGACGACATCCGGCTCTCCACCGGGCTCCTGAACCCGCCCACCACGATTGTGGCCCTCCTCGCCCTGGCCGGCCTCCTCGCCCTGGCTCTCGCCGTCCATAAAAAACGCCCGCTCCTCACCTTCGGCATCGCCTGGTTCCTGATCGGTCAGTTCCTGGAGTCGACCTTCATCCCCTTGGACCTCATGTTCGTCCACCGGAACTACCTGCCGCTCTTCGGCCTCCTCCTCGCCGCCGCCGATCTTCTGTGGCTGCTCGAAGCCGCGATCCGGAAGCGGACCGGACCCGGACGGACCCCCGGGATCCGGGGTCTTGCCCCCCTGCCGGTCTGGTCCGTGTTCCTGGTCCTGACCTTCCAGCAGGCCGGGCTCTGGAGCAGCCCCCTCCGCCTCTACCAAAGCGGCGTCCGCGAGCATCCCCATTCAACGATCGCGGTTTCCGGGCTGGCTGCGGCTGACGAGGCGCGGGGGGAGACCCGCCGGGCGATCCGTCTCCTCGACCGCTCCGGCATCGTCGGGGCCGGACTCCAGGCGGAGGTCTACCGCTGCGAGATCCACCACCGGCTCCCGGCCGGCCAGCCCGGAGCCCGCCTCATCCCCGCCCACGCCCTCCACCTGTCCACCTACCCGATCAATGCCCTCACCCGGCTCGCCATCCTCGGACTCACCGGTCGATGCCGTTATCCCGCATCGCGGATCAGGGTCCTGCTCGCCCGGGCCACCCACGCGCGTCGCATGCGCGAGCACAACCGGTTTCTGGTCTGGATCTATTCAGGCTATGAAAATGAACGCACGGGTGGGCTCGGACCCGCACTCGCCGATCTCAGGCGCGCCGCCCAGGCCCGCGGCACAACCCCCGTGCCGTGGCTGCTCGGTGCCCGCTGGCTTCTGGCCCACGGCCGGCGGCGGCAGGCCGGCGCCTGGCTCGCCCGGGCGCGAACCCAACTCGGATCGGCCCCGTCTCTCAAACCGGTTTTTGAATCCCTGGTCCAAAGGCTCGACGCTCGACTCCCGCGGGCCTGAGCGTCAGATCCCGGGCGGCAGTCGCACGCGTATCCAGGCGAGCAGTTCGGAGGCGAATCGGGCCCAGCTGCGTTCGCCGGCAAAACACCACGCCGCCCGCCCCCGCACCCCGGGATCCTGGGCGAGACGCCGGCGGATGGCCTCACCCATCGCACCATAATCCCCGGGCGGCACGAGGTCACCGCTTTCGGGATCCGAAACCGCATCGGGTATCCCCCCGGTCGCAAAGGCCACCGTCGCAAGCCCATGCGCCGCCGCCTCGAGGGCCACGAGACCGAAACCTTCCATGTCACCGGCTCGTTCCAGAACGGGGAACACGAAGAGATCGGAGGCAAAATAAGCCTCATCGAGCGGCCTTCCGGTCAAGGGACCCACCAGATGCAGGTGCGCGCCGACCCCGGCCCGGCCCGCCCGGCGCCTGAGGTCCTCCGGACGGACCGCGACCCGCCCGAGCGCCAGCTCGGGGGCCGATCCCACGACCGCGAGATGGATGCCGGGATCGGCCGCGACCAGGGGCGCCAGCACGTTCTCGATGAAGGGACCGATGCCCTTGCGCACGGTGAGCCGTCCCACGAAGAGGAGCAACCGCGCCTCCGCAGGCACGCCCCACCGCCGCCGGACCCGCCCCCGGATGTCTTCCGGCGGCGGCCATTCCGGCCGGTCCACGCCGAGTGCGATCGGGCTGATCCGCGCCGCCGGAACACCCAGGCGGCAGGCCGCCCGCGCGGTCGCCCGGCTGTTCGCCAATACGCCGTCGAGGCGGCGGATCGAGGGGACGAAGAAAACCCGGTACAGGGGATGGCGCATCGTCACATCGAGGCCGTGCACCAAGGCCCAGGCGGGGCAGCCGGCGGCCCGGGCCGCTGCCCGCGCGGCCGGGGCCATGACCCCACTGCCGGCGAGCACGGCCACGGGCCTGAGGTCACGGCCGATCCGGGCCGCGAGCTGCCGCGTCATCCGGAAAAAACGGGGCACGGGCACGGGGGCCACCGGCCGGTAATCGATCCCCGGATCCAGTCCAGTCTCGCCGCCCGCCGGCCCGACCACCACCACCCGGAAGTGGGGGGTGAGGGCCCGGGCCGCCTCCGCCACGACCCGCTCGATGCCGCCGATCACCGGCGGAAAGTTGCGGGTGACGATGAGGAGCGGGGCCGGGCCGGCGGCGGGATCAGGCCGCGGAGTCACGGTAGAGCAGGGCCGTGATCTGTTCCGAGACGAGACCGATCAGGAAGGTGATCACGGAGGTGATCCAGAGCAGAACGCTCATGTTGGTCAGGATACCGGAGGTGAGGTAGGTGTCGGTATAACGGGCACAGCCCAGGAGAAACAGGATGGCACTCACGGGCAGGAAGAGCTTGAGCGGGGAGTAGAGCACACCGATCCGGAAAATGATCAGGAAGAACTTGGCCCCGTCGCGGAACGGGCGCAGATGGCTCCGGTTGGCCTTGCGGGACGGGGCATGGAAGGGCACGTAGTCCACCGGGTAGCCGGCCCTGAAGAAGGCCATCGTGATGGTCGTGGGATAGGAAAAACCGTTCGGCAGGAGGTACAGGAAGCGCCTAAAGGTCTCGGCGTGGACGGCCCGGAAACCGGAGGTGAGGTCCCGGACCCTCTGGCCGACCATCCTGCTCGCGAGCCAGTTGTAGACGAGGTTGGCCACCGCCCGCAATCCGTTCTGCTGGGACCCGGCGTCACGCGCGCCCACGGCCATCGCATAACCCTCCTCCAGGGATTCGAGGAGACGGGAGATGTCCTCGGGCGGGTGCTGTCCATCGGCATCCAAAAAGACCAGGTGGCTGCCCGTGGCCGCGCGGGCACCGGACTTGACGGCGGCCCCGTTGCCGAGCGAATGCGGATGCCGGATCACCCGGGCCCCCGCATCGGCCGCCACGGCCGCGGTCGAGTCCGTCGATCCGTCGTCCACGACGAGGAGCTCGGCTGCGGGATGGAGCGTCCGGATGCGGGGCAGGAGTTCCGCCAGCACCGGGGCTTCATTGCGGGCCGGCAGAATGATGCTCAGCCGGAAGTTCGACGATCCGCCCACGGCAGACTCCGTGTGGAGTTCCCCGCATGATAGGGGAAATACGGGCCGCACGTGGTCCGCCCGCCCCCCGGTCGAGGCGTGCTATGATCCCGGGCTGAAAGGGCCGGGCTCAACCGACGCGGACCGGCCGAAATGGGGGGTCATGGTCACTCAAACCGCACCGCAATCCACACCCCACCCGAACGAATCCGGCCTGGGTCCGTTCCTGCAGTTCCTGATTGCGCGCAGTCTTCTGACCGAGACCCAGGCCCGGCAGGTCGAGGGGGACGGACGGCGTCGACGCATGACGCTCATCGCGAGCCTCGTGGAGACGGTCAAGGTTCCTCCCGCCGAGCTGGCGCTCGCCCTGTCCCAGCATTTCGACACGCCGCTTCTGGACGCCTCCGCCCTCGTGGTCGATCCCGAGTGCCTCCAGCTGGGCGAGGAACGCGTCATCCGCGCGACCTTCTCCCTCCCCTTCTTCCGGCGCGGAAAGCGCCTGTACGTCGCGGTCTCCGATCTCACCCACCACCGCGGGATCGACGAGATCCGTTTCCGGACGAGCCTCGAGGTGGTTCCGGTTCTCGTTGAACACGACAAGCTCATCAAGGCACTCGAGCGGGCCTATGCCGATGCCGGTTCCTTCGGATCCAATCTCTCGCCCGATGAGGGCAACTTCCTGGACGATGTGGACTTCGATTCGAACGCGGAGCTGGCGACCCCGAACTTCGATGTGGGACAGGAAGTCACGGATGAGGAACCGATCGTCCGCTTCGTCAAGAAAACCCTGCTCCATGCCATCCAGAAAGGCGCCTCCGACATCCATTTCGAGCCGTACGAGACCTTCTACCGGGTCCGGCTCCGGATCGACGGGATCCTGACCGATTACAACCATCCCCCCATCCAGTCGAAGGACCGGATCGTGGCCTGCCTCAAGGTTCGCGCACAGCTCCGGACGGACGAGCGTCGCATGCCCCAGGACGGCAAGGTCCGGATCCACGTGAGCGCCAACCGGGCCCTCGACTTCCGCGTGAGCAGCATCCCCACCGTGCATGGCGAGAAGATCGTGATGCGGGTCCTCGATCCCGGCATGGCCCAGGTCGGCATCAAAGCCCTGGGCTTCGAACCCCACCAGGAGCAGGCTTACCTCCGTGCCCTGGCCCGGACCCAGGGGATGATCCTGGTGACGGGACCGACCGGCAGCGGCAAGACCGTGACCATGTATGCGGGCATCAACCAGCTCAACACGATCGAGCGCAACATCAGCACCGCCGAGGATCCCGTGGAAATCCAGCTGGTCGGGATCAACCAGGTCAACGTCCAGCCGCGTCTGCATTTCGGCTTTGCCGAGGCCCTGCGCGCCTTCCTGCGCCAGGATCCGGATGTGATCCTGGTGGGCGAGATCCGCGACCAGGAAACGGCCGAAATTGCCGTCAAGGCGGCCCAGACCGGGCATCTCGTCCTGTCCACGCTGCATACCAATGACGCCCCGCAGACCCTGACCCGGCTCCTCGACATGGGGGTTCCCGCCTACTCGGTCGCGAGTTCCATCTGCCTCATCATTTCGCAACGTCTGGCCCGCCGCCTGTGCGAGCATTGCCGGAAACCGTATGCGCCGACCCCGGCCATGCTGGAGGAGGCGCATCTGCCGGAGGATGTGGCGACCCGGGTGCAGAAGCTCTACCACGCCAACCCGGCCGGCTGCGAGGACTGCCAGCTGGGCTACCGTGGCCGGACCGGTGTCTACCAGGTCTTCCCGATCTCCGAGGACATGTCCGCCCTCATGATGGAGGGGGCCAATGCCATCGCCCTGGCGGCCCAGGCGCGCAAGGAAGGCATCTGGGATCTCCGGCGGTCCGGACTCGAGAAAGTGATCCAGGGCATCACCACCCTCGAGGAAATCGACCGGGTGATCAGCACTTAGGCGACCGATGGCGACCAAACCAAGCATCCAGCCCGTGAGATTCCGCTGGGAGGGCCGCGACCGGCAGGGCCGGTCCGTCCGCGGTCGCGACACCTCATCGGCGGAAGCCCTGCTGCGCAGCCAGCTCCGCAACCAGGGCATCACCGTGACCCGTATCCGGCGGGAGCGGACCATCAAACACCGCGGGCGGCGGATCCGGCCGCGGGACATCGCCAACTTCACCCGCCAGCTGGCCACACTCACGGGCGCCGGCGTGCCGATGGTCCAGGCGCTCGGCATCATCTCGACGAGCGACGACAACCCCCGCATGCGGCGCATGGTCGAGGCGATCCAGAACCAGGTGACGAGCGGGGTTTCCCTGGCCAAGGCCATGGAACAGCATCCCAAGTACTTCGACTACCTGTTTGTCAACCTGGTGGCCGCCGGCGAGGGCTCCGGCAAGCTGGAGCAGCTGCTCGACAGCATCGCGACCTACAAGGAAAAGATGGAATACATCAAGGCCAAGATCAAGAAGGCCATGATCTACCCGGCCTCGGTGATCGCCGTGGCCATCCTCGTGATGACCGTGATGCTGGTCTTCGTGATTCCCGAGTTCCAGAAGCTCTTCAACGGTTTTGGCGCCTCCCTGCCCGCCTACACCCGCATGGTGATCGACCTGTCCGAGAGCGTGCGCACCTATGCGCCGGTCTATCTCCTCGTGATCGGCGGGATCGTGGCGGGAATCATGGCCCTCTACCGGCGGTCGGATGATTTCCGCCTGTGGGTGGACCGGACGCTGCTCCGCATTCCCGTCATGGGCGGCATCCTGCAGAAGGCCATCATCGCCCGGTTTTGCCGCTCGCTGGCCACCATGTACGGTGCCGGGGTCCCGATGGTCGAGGCCCTGGACACCATCGCCGGCACGAGCGGAAACCGGGTCTACGAGAACGGCATCCGGATGATCCACGACCAGGTGGCCACGGGGCGCGCGCTCAACGAATCGATGAAGCAGACCGATCTCTTTCCCAACGCGGTCATCCAGATGATCGCCATCGGGGAACAGTCCGGCAAGATCCAGGAGATGGCGAACAAGGTGGCGGTCATCTACGAGGCCGAGGTCGACAACGCCGTCGAATCCCTGAGCACGCTCATCGAACCCATCATCATCGTGGTTCTGGGGATCATCGTGGGCTCACTCGTGGTGGCCATGTACCTGCCGATCTTCAAGCTGGGCTCCGTCGTCTGAACCCGCTCCTCATGCACCGGTCTCCCGCCCGATCCCCCCTCGTCCCGTGATGTCCGGAGAGAGCGCGCTCCGGGTGTGGTACCTCGTCTCGGCGGGCCTCGTGGGCCTCGTGGTGGGCAGCTTTCTCAACGTCGTGATCCATCGCCTGCCCCGCATGCTGGAACGGCGGTGGCACCGGGAATGCGCCGAGGCTTCGGGAACCCTCCCTCCGGAGACGGCCCCGCCCTACAATCTGGCCCGGCCGGGGTCCCATTGCCCGGTGTGCGGGCGGCCGATCCCGCCGTGGGCCAACATCCCGGTCGTGAGCTGGATTCTTCTGGGCGGTCGCTGCCATGAATGCAAGGCCCGGATCAGCCTCCGTTATCCTCTGGTCGAACTCGCCTCGGGGGCAGGCACCGTCCTCTGCGCCCTGGGTTTCGCCGCTCCGCTCCAGGCCATCGGCGCCATGCTGCTCTTCTGGATGCTCATCACCCTCGCGCTCATCGATCTCGACCACCAGATCCTCCCGGATGCCATCACCCTGCCGGGGATCTGGCTCGGACTGGCCCTGAACAGCGGGGGGCTGTTCGTCCCCCTGAGATCGGCGCTCTGGGGCGCCATCCTGGGCTACGTCTTCCTGTGGGTGGTCTACCAGAGCTTCCGGCTCCTCACCGGAAAGGAGGGCCTGGGTTACGGCGACTTCAAGCTCCTGTCCCTGCTCGGCGCCTGGCTGGGTGCGGAAAGCCTCATCGTCGTGATCCTGCTGGCCTCCGTGATCGGTGCCCTGACCGGCATCCTCCTGATCCTGACCGGGCACCACCGGCGCGGCCAACCCATGCCCTTCGGCCCTTTCCTGGCCGGTGCCGGACTGGTCAGCCTGGCCTACGGAGGATTCCTCCTCAAGTTCTGGCTCCACCTGATCCACCCGGCATGAGGCGGCCCTGGACCGTAGCCCTGACCGGGGGGATCGCCAGCGGGAAAACCACACTGGCCGCCCTCATGGCCGGACACCAGATTCCGGTCGTGGACAGCGACAGGATCTCCCGCGAGCTCACGCTTCCGAATGAGCCCGGCGACCGTCGTCTCCGGGAAAACCTGGATCGGGGGTTTTTCGATGCGGACGGCCGGCTCGACCGGCGACAGCTGCGGTTCGCGATGACGGACGATCCCGGCCTCCGCCACCGCGTGGAATCCCTCCTCCATCCCCTGATCTGGGCGCGGCTCGAATCCGAGATGGCCTCCTACCCGGAGGCCGACTGGGTGCTCTGTGTGATCCCGCTGCTCACCGAAATCGGAACGCCTCCAGCCTCCCTGACGCTCGACCGGGTGCTCGTCGTCGACTGCTGTGAACACCTCCAGATCGGGAGGCTCATGGTCCGTGACCAGATGGAGCAGGCCGAGGCCGAACGGCTTCTCGCACTTCAATCGTCAAGAAAGACGCGACTGAGGCGGGCCGACGACCTCGTGGTCAACGAATCCGGGCTCGGTGAGCTCGCTGAATCCGCACGGAAGCTTGTGGGTGACTATACCCAACGCGCCCGGAACCGGCCCCTGGAATCCCCCGATGTCCCAGCCGGCTGACCCCGCCCCCGGCGGGGCTTGCGTCTTCGAGCATCCGCTGAACGAAAGGATCCGGCTGTTCCTGCGCCTGGAGTGGCTGTTCATCCTCGGCCAGGAGGAGAGCGGAACCCCCGGGGTGGCGATGGATCATGCCCGCCTGGACAACCTGCTCCAGATCGAGAATCTCCTGCTCCGGGGAGACGTCCGCAAGGAGATCCTGCGTGAGTTCGAACGCGTCCAGCAGGCCTGGAATCCGCTCCGGACGCGGCCTCTGGTCGATGCGGCCCGTCTCGAACGCCTCTTGGGCGAGTTTTCCCAAAAAAGCCGGCGACTGCTCGAAAACGAGACCCGGATGGGCGAGAGCCTGCGTCGTTGCGAACTGCTCAATCTCGTGAAAAGCCGCTCTGCGGTTCCGGGCGGCGCCGCTCCCTTCGAAGTGCCCGCCTATGCCCACTGGATCCAGACGGAAGCACAAAGACGGCAGGAGCTCCTGGCCGGTTGGTACATGGAACTCGAACCGATCGCGGATGCCGTCCGTTTCTATCTCAAACTCCTCCGGGAAAGCGCCCCCTTCACACCGCAAGAGTCCCCCGTAGGGGGGTTCGAGGAAGACCTGGGCGCGCTCAGTTCGGTGAGCCTGATCCGGATCGGCCTGCCCGCGGCACTGCCCTGCTTTCCCGAAGTCAGCGCCAGCCGCCACCGGCTGTTCGTCCGTTTCCTCACGCAACCCGATCCCTGCGAACGACCGGAGCCCTTCCGGCGTGAGGTTCGCTGGAATCTCCAGCACTGCCAGCTCTGAGCCCGTGGCCGACTCCCTCCACCCCCGCTGCCCGACCTGCGGAAAAGCACCCGGCGATTCGACGGATCCCGCGGCCCGGCCGTTCTGTTCCGAGCGCTGCCGCCTGGTTGATCTCTGGGGGTGGTTCTCCGAAACCCACCGCATTCCCGTCGAGCCGGATCCTGCATCCACTGGGGAGGACACGCCGGATGAACCGGCAGCAAGCCCCCCTTCCACCCGGGTTGATCGCCGCTGAGGGGATTCTCCCAAAGTGCAGACTCTTGACCTTGCGAGAAAAGAGACCTGCCGTTTCCTTCACATAGGGTCAAAGAATATTCGCTGGATGCACTTTCAATCAACAAGATCTGGGTGGGTCATTTTGAGCCAGACCTTCACCCCAGCCAACAACTTTTGAGCTTCGGTGATACAGGCCTTTACGGACACTTCATCCAGGTCATCGCCGGTATAGTCAGAGGCATTGCGTTTCATGCGCAATTTGTCGAGCACGAGGATGCGCTCTTTGTCGATCCCCAAAGTCAGGGGCAAGGACTGGATCACGGTTGCATGGTGACCTGGACGTTTTGCATCCGGTTGATAACCGCATGCCTGCATGGCAGTGAGCGCAGATTGCATCATGGCCTTATAGGCAACGTCGAAGCGCGTCTCGGGACTGTTTGCCTTCACATGAGCGTCGCGGAGATTTCGAGCAGCCGCAGCCAGCAGCTTGGCGACCTGCTGTTTATTTGGAGCCTGCCCCTTGATCTGGCCGGTCTTAAGCAGGTTTTCCAAACTCACCTGGTACTCCGAAGATCGCGATTTTGGGTTCGGCCATCACGCGGTGAATAAAAGCGTCCTGGCGCTCGAGTTTCGCCTTGAAATCCCGCTGCCGCAAGATAACCGGATTCACCTCCCTGCCCAGCTTTCCTTGTACTCCATGTACGGCTTGCACGACGTCATCAAAGCTCACATTGCCAATCACCATCAAATCAATGTCGCTGTACGGTCCTTCTCTGCCTTGTGCAGCCGAACCGAACAGAAACGCGGTCCTGATCTTCCCCTCCAGGGGGGTTAAGGCCTCGCGTAGCAAATCAGCCATGCCGACGGTTTTGCGCAACATGCTGGCCAATTCGTGATAAACAACGCAACTGCGAACCGCCTGATAACGGACCTGATTTCCGACCCGACGCGACTGCACCAATCCGGCAGCGGCGAACCGCTGTAACTCACGGCGGGCGGAGCTGGCCGGCACCCGCGTTAGCCGTTCGATCTCCCTGAGGTGGAAATCCTCTTCAGGCCGCAACAGCAGAAGCCCAAGCAGGCGCAAATGATATTCGCCCAGCAGGACCCGCAGGGGGGAGGGATCAGGGGCTTTGGCCACAATTGGATTCATCCTGATCACAATTGTGGCTTTTTTGATATCAATTATCAAGTGGCCAAGACCCAATGGATCGGAGAGTCCCCCACAGGTCAGCTGGATCGACCAAACCGGAAGAAGACATAGCCGCCGGACTTCGGCCCATAGACAGTGCGCAGATGAACTAGGAGCACGTCCCATTTCCACCCGGGTTGATGAGGCATGAAGCGCAGCCCCAGTGCGCGCGATTGTGGAGGGAAGCACCGTCTCCCGACCGTTTGACAAAAGCTCGGGGGTATGGTCGAGCGAATGGTTGAGGCAGCGGCCTCAAGACAGAAAATGTCACTGGACCAAAAGGAGATTATGTCGTGAAAAAGCACGTGATTTTTTCTCTGATTTCCCTCTTCGGCCTGATCCTGGCCCTCTGGTCGATCAGCTCAGCCCAAGCGGCCGACAACGTCGCTACCGACATTTGTACCAGCTGCTCGACCGAGCCCCAGTTCCAGGACTATGCCCAGGGCAATATTCCATCGGGAGCCTACTTCGATACCTCGACGGGAGAAAAAATGGAGGTGATGTTTTTGATCTTCAATCCGGATGAGTTACTGGCTTCGATGATCACCGCCCACGGCCCCTGCATTTCGACTGCGGATGGGGCCCCCTGTACCTGGGATATCAGCTGGGACAACCTGACGGGGACGACCGGTGAGGAACAGAATACCTTTTCAAGACTGGCACCCTCGTTGCTGGTTCACATCCCTACGAGCGTGGCCAACACCTTTACCGGCACCTCCCAGGCCTCGGCTGTGAGCACTTGGCTCAACAGCAACCTGGCATCCGCAAATCCTCCGCTTGGCTTTGTGACGATCGTGGCTTTCCCTGACGGATCAAGCGCCGAATATCAGGTCACGGGAACCAATCCACTGGTTTTTTCTTTTGTCTTGGACAGCGGATATGGTGCCAATGGCGAGCCAGAGAACGACTCGGGAGAACCGGTCAGCACGACGGCGGTCGATTTCCTGACACCACCGGCCAGCTTCAACGTGAAGCAGCAAATTGCCACAACCACTACCTTGGAACAAAAGCTTGATGCGGCGATAATCGGTAATCAGAGACTGGGTCAAGCCGGTGTTACAGATGTCGGAGTTTCTTTGGGCGGTTTTAAGGCTGGTATGGTGAGTCTAGATTTGAGCCAAGGGGGCAACTCAGGCTGGCAAATCTTGAAGTCAGAAACCTTCTGTGCTCTTACCAAGAAGTGTTCGGGCGGCTGAGGATTACCTGAATGTCACATCCCCTTGCCGGGAAGGAAGAGAGAGTTGGTCATTCCTCCTCGTGGGATCGAGGAGGGGTCTGATTCGGCCGGGCCTCCGTTGGGATCAGGATTGGGCAGGCTGGCGGTTCAATGGGCCATGGCGGCCGGGGTGGAAGTCCTCTTGCTCGGGGCTTTTGGCCTTTGGCTCTGGAGTTCGCGTCCTTCGGCACGGCCTCAAGTGCTTCCCCGTCCGACCCCGGTCCACTGGCTTGCACATCGGCCGAAGATCTCGCGCGAGCATCCGGTCGGGCCGGTCATCCAACGTGCGGAAAGTGTGGTCCACCCCCCACGGCTCAGGATCTCCGGAGGATCCCTTCTGGCTCGGGCGGTGGGGGTACCGGTGCCTCAAGTGGGGACCTTGCGTCTGTCCGGGATCCATGCGGCTCAGGGGGCGGGCTTTGGGTCTCCCGGTCGGGGCATTGCGGTCCGTTTTCTGATCCCCGGTTCCGGCGGTTTTCCGGCCACAACTGATCGGGTGAAAGAACTCCATCGGGGGTGGTGTGGTCGCGAGTTCGGTCCCGTGAACTCCTATGTCTGGCTCGTGGGCCGGGTCGGCCGCTCGGGGCGGGTTGTTTCGGTAACGGTGCTGCGTACCGACTCAAATAAAAGCATGATCCAGAAGAGTGTGGAGTCCGTTCGCGGGGACCGGTTCTCCCCCCTCCGGAGGGATGGGCACCCCACCTGGTTCCGGATCGTGGAGGTCTATTGGTGGGAGTCTATAGTAGATCGGTCTCGTGATCCGTCCTGGTGGGTGTATTGTCGAACTCTGGAGAGGAATCATCAAATGCCGTCCTGGCTTTTGTATCATATCCACGGCCATCACCCGCTGGCGGCCCGGCTGACCTATGGCCCATTGGCCAAGGACCAACCCACCCCGGACATTGCCCGGGCCGTTGCCCTGACGCTCCGGCTTCTTGTGGCCGGAGACCTGCCCCGGTGAGTGGGTCATGATCCGGCGCTTCGCGAGCCTGGGCCGGTACGGCATCCTGCTGGTGCTTGCGGGCTGTGCCTCAACGCCCCGCATCGTGGGACCGGTCCGGCCGGCGATCCGGGCGAACCAGGTCATGATCTTTACGCCGCCGCTCGTCCCCAAGCATTACGTGGTGGTCGCGAAGCTGGATGGGAGCGGTTTCGGTGGGTACTCGGACTTGTCGTATGACAGCTCGCTCCTCCGGAAACTGCGCCGCGAGGCGGCCCGGCTCGGAGCCAACGGGCTCTTGCTCGTGCCTTTCGGGCACTCGCGGATCCCGAGCGCGATGTTGAAGCTGAGAAGGCGGAAAGTGAAGCGTTGCACGCCGTGGTGGGGACCCCATGCGTGTGTGCTACACGGACCGAGAGCACCTAGAGGAGCTACGGGTTCACTGGATGGCCCGTTCGCTCCCCGATGGCCGGGGATCAGCGTGATCGAAGCGATTGAGGTCCCACACTGGAAGAAGCGGGATCTCAAGCGTGAGCTGAAACTGCTCAAGGGCAGGCCCTGAGAAGGATGGCATTCACTCGAGCGCTTTGGCTCGCTCCGGATCCTGCCGTGGTTTCTCAAACTCCTTTCCCAAAGTGGGGCCCGGCAAGCCGATGCCCTTCTTCACGGCAGCCCTCAGATTTGAGCGTGGCTGGATTCGCTACCTCCTCCGGGCGATCCGGCGCTTTTGCGGGGCGACATCGTCTACAGGAAGAGGAGGCACATCATCAGCCGGATCTCACGAAAATGCGGCTCACGAAGTAAGGTCAAACGCCGGGTTATCCGCCTCGGTATCGTGGATGCGCTTGCAGTAGAGTATCCGTTCATTGTCATCAGGTGCAGGACCCTCCACGATGGGCACGAGGTTTTCTCCAGACGGGTTCCGCCACCCAAGCACTTTTGCCGGGGTGGCCTACAGGCGGTATGGCGCACAACTCCCGTACAGACTTTCCAGTCGGTATCGGGGTTCCCGGATCCCCTATTGAACTTGAACCGTTCGGCAAACGGGGTGCGGTTCCCTTTTTGGCGGGAGAGCCCGGCGGGTCTCCTAATCGCACTCAAGGTCCGGGCGGGTGCGCGACGGCTGTGTCTCGGCCCGATTGTCGAAGCTACCGGGACATCCGGCTGGCCGCCTGCAAAACACCCGGGTTCATCTACCAACAAAATCCACTGAATCGATGGCAACCTCGCCCCCTGCCAACCCCAGCATCAGCATCAGAAGTAGCTGGCCAATCCCGGCCAACCCTACCGACGGGTTTTCCGTGCGTCAACTCTTTGGGCACCGGGGACCGGACTCTGGTGGGTGTTTTCCCGATCCTGATGGGGTGTCCGGAGCCCTATGCGTCCTCCCAGGGGTCGATAAGGGTCAGGTTCAGGTCAGCCACCTGGAAGGGGCGTATGTCACGTGTCGCAAGGATAAACCGGTTGGCGATGGCAACGGCCGCAATGCAGGCATCGGCCGTCTCGATGCCCCGACCTGCTGCGCGAACCTTCGCGAGCAGTCCGGCATAGGCATCCGTGCAAGCCAGGTCGAACGGCAGCACGCGACCGGCGAACATGGGCAACACCCGTTTTTCGAGATGCTCATGCAGGTGGGACCGGCGCTTTCCAGCCGGCAGCAGCGCCACGCCGGCGCGCAGTTCGGCCACGCTCATGGCCGACAGGTAGAGCGTTTCCAGGATTTGCGCGTCGATCCATTCGACAACGCGGGCCTCGGGCACCGGGCGCAGTGGCTCTGAAATCACGTTGGTATCGAGCAGGATCATTCAAAGCTCGCAGCACGGGCCGGGGTTTTGTTTCGCGCGCTCTCGAAGAGAGCGAACTCTTCATCGGTCAGCTTGACCTTGCGGCCGATCTCGGCCAAGAGCGAACCCAGCTTGAGCCGGCCTTCCGGCTTCACCGCAGATTCCAGGATGTCGCGCATTTCGGCCTCGATGCTGCGGCCATGTTGGGCGGCTCGCACGCGGATGGCGCGATGGACCTCGTCGGGCACGTTCCGGACGGTCACCGATGGCATCTTTCAAGACCTCGTATTGATATAGACTCTTGCATTTTATCAAAATGCAAGCATGGCCGCCATCTTCAATAAAACCGGACGCAAATGGGGCAGCACGATTCGGGGTCCGCTGGAGCTCCAGGAGATCGAGCCGGACCCGGTGCATCTCGTGGATCCGAACCGGCTGCGGCGGCTTTGGGCGAAGTTGCCGGCGGGAGGGGCCGGCAAGAATTCGAGGCGGGAGCGCATAGACCGGGCAAAGCGCACGGCTCGCCCCCTCCGACCAGCATGCCCAACCCAGCCCGGATGACCCGGGATGGCTCGGCGTCGGTTGGAGCGGACCCAGGATAGGGGGTATCCATTGAGCCTACTCCACATCAGTTTGAATCGCACCCGCCATAAGGGACCGGAGCCACCGGCTCCTTGGGTGGGGGCGGGATTCCTCCTCATTTGAGCTTCCCCTCGTTTGCCTCATAGCTCGCGAGAGTCCTGCCATGTGCAGCCGCGTAGTGCTGGAGGTACGCCATGAACCGTTCGTAGCTCTTCACCCCTTTGCTGGCGATCCACTCCTGCTTGAGTTGTTCGGGTCCTGCGACCTTGAGCAGGGTGGTGGGGGTGTACTGCTCATCGGATGCCAGATGGAAGGTTTTCCCATGGGGATCGGTATGCGCCCTGAGCCAGGCCGGTGTCAGGATATGCCCGGTCACGCCTGCCTCCCTCCGAAGGAGGAGATGCCGGCTGCAGATCCCCGGATTGAACTGTACGGGGACCCCGATGGGATACACCGGAACAGGATCGGGCCGGGGCGTGTTTCTCCAGATGCCGGAGAGAATCCGGGCGTTGGCATCCCACTGGGACATGGGTGGTAACCCAAAGATGCTCTCGATGGTGCGGACGATGTTGACCTGCGAGTCGGGGGCCGTGTCCAGATCCCCGGGGTTCACCCAAGGCCCCATGGCGAGTGCGAAGCTTCGGTGGGCATTGATATGGTCCGCCCCGGATTGGGCATCGTCTTCCGTCTGGAAAACAACCATATGCCTCCATTGGGGAGTGGTCGACAGATAGTGGAGGAACACGGCTGTTGCATGATCATTCTGTGCAACATAGTAGTCCGGCGTGTAATAGCAAGGAGCCAAGCCGGCGGTGTGATCGTCCGGAATCCAGATGTAGATAAAGTGCGGAAAAGCCTTGCCGGGATGCGCTTTCAGCCAGCGAATGGCCGCGGCGACCCGGGTTTTGTCGAGCAACATCAGATTCCAGCCGGGATAGGTGCGATCGACGTGGGCCAATAGCGCACTGCGGAGCACGCCATCCCGCCGACGGGCGAGATCTTCCCCGAAGTCCTCAAAGCTCACCTGGTGCTGCAGAAAATCGTTGAAGAGATAGAGGCGTTCTGGATAGCTGATCCAAGGGTTGGTGAAATCTCCCAGGTTCCTGCCGCGGTACTGGTAGGGGTCGTGACTGCCGGGAGCCTTCGGATCGAGGCTGGCATTTCCGCCGGGTCCCGCGTTCCAGAGCAATCCTCGATTGGAGTAGTACTCCGACCAGAGACGCTGCACGACATCAGAATCCGAGGCCCCGTCCACCCACTGGTGCCCCTGGGCCGTGACCTCCCCATCGACCATGAAATTGGCGAAGAGGACATTGTGGGCGGCCCAGGAGTAGAGATTGGGGAGCTCCTTGGGACCATACAAATCGAGGCGGGGATCGGCCCACCGACCCGCCGCCCGGTAGTCCCCGAGATCCTCATCAAAGGTCTTGTTTTCCCGCAGGATGAATACCACGTAGTGGATATGTTTGCGCAGGAACCGGGTGGTTTGGGCATTCTCCGCCTGCAACCGCTCCCGCTGCCTCGGGGTGAAGCCATCGTCCCGCAAGGCCCTCTGCGTCCAGTGGGGGAGACGGGCTGCGAGATGTCGCAGGGAAACCTGCTGCAGCAGGCCATGCATCATGTTTCCGATATATTGCCACTCGAGGTTGGGGCCGGTCCCAAAGCCCTTGCCAGCGGTGACATAAAGCCGGTCGCGGACAAGGGTGAGGGCCGTCGGGTACCAGGCGGTCGGAATCAGGCCCAGGCGCTTCCCGGTCTTCTCGTCATACACAGCCACATCATCGTTGCCCGCATTCGCGACGAAAAGCCTGCCCTGGGAGACGGCCAAGCCATCCGGATAGCTCCCGGGAGGGGCTCCTCGATAGGGCGCATCGTCGATGACCCGCACAGGTCGCAGGGTCCGGACATCCAGTTCCACCACGGCATCATCATTGGCATCAGCGACCCACACATCCGGGGTTCCCGGGACGGGAACCAGAGCCGTCGGATGCACGCCCGCCGCGACGCTCTGGGGACCTACGGGCGGCCCACTGGCAATCCTTCCCAGAACCTGGAAACTCCGCCGATCCACAACCGTGACTCCACTGCCGGCCCAGTCGCTCACAACGAGACGGCGGCCAAGATCTGCGAGCGTGACCGCAAAAGGATACGGGCCGACATTGAGGTACTGGGTTTTGCCACCGGCGAAATCGATCCGTGCAAGGCTGTTGGCCAGCATCCCCGTGACATAGAGGTGCTGCTCATGCGGTCCCACCACCAAGGAGTCAGGGTAGTAGAGCCATGGCCTCTGTTCATGATCGCCCTGATAGGTATAGGGGTATTGGCTTGGGGGGAAAGGCTGCCATTGGAGGGGATAGCGATGGACGATGGAGACCCGACTTCCCCTGACGCGCAGGGCCATGACCTGATCCGAGGCACCTCCGGCGGCATACCAGAGGCCCTGGGGACCCGCCACGAGACCCTGGAACCAATCACTCTGTGAGACGATCGTGGTGGGAACCGTCTTCGGGTTGGCCTCAGCACGCAAGGTGGCTTGGGCCTCGCGTTTGCGGATGGCGGCTGACTGGTTGGTCGTGTAAACGGTACCCGCCGGGCCCGTATGCCGGGGATTCAGGGCCACTCCACTCGTGCCCGAACTGGCCCGAACCACCGGGTGGGAGGGGGCAACCTTGCTAAATGCCGCGATGCGCGTGAGGCGATCCAGATGGAGGGAATACCAGGTAATCGTCTGAAAGGGGGTTGCACCATTGGCCAAGACCGCAATCCGCCTCCCCCGGACGGCCACCCGGGTGGGGAAGTTCGGGGTGCTGACCAGGGTCCCAACCGGGGTGACCTCACGCCAAGTCGGAAGCGTACCGGTGTATCGTTTGCGCAGCAAAGGGGTCACCGTTACGGGCTGTGCCACCAAAGCGGGCCCGGGCACCGCTTCGGACGCGCCCGGGTAGAAAAACACCACAGTTAATGCGGCAAGGACCAGCCGTATTCTGACTCGTCTCGAGCCGTGCCTCAACCAAGCTTTCTGATTTCCCAACATGCACCCTCCTGTGAGCCGTTCGTTGATGCTCGACGGAAAGTTTCCTCGGTGGATTTTCCTCACACAGGAGGCTTGGCCCAGACGCGTACAGCAACGCGGCGCCGTGTCAAAACAATGTCAATTAAATGTCTTGGCAAAACGCCGGGCCATGGTCATATTAACAGCGGGCCTGGCCGACCGTACCGCAGCTCCACGGATCCTGCGTCTCGTCCACTCGGCCCTTGACCTCTTAAATGCCCCGCCTCGCCATGACCTCTCCTGAAACCGAAAAGGGACATGACGGCTTTGCGCTAACACCTGTGTTGTCATGCTTGACAACCCCCCCGCTGCGTTGGCACAATCGACAATATGCTTGCCATCCTCGTGTATCACTATCGCGAAGACTTCGACGATGGTGCGATCCTCGAGATGGTGATCTGGCGGGTGCCGAAACCTGTCACCGGCTCGCGGCATCCATACAAGTACCGTCTGTTCTACGGGCAGGCGGGCCGGCGTGAGGTTGGCTACGACAACGAGCGCCCGAAGGGCGATCATCGACACGAGGGTTCCCGCGAGGAACCCTACCGATTCGAGAACCCGGAGAAACTGCTCAATGATTTTCTGCGCGACGTGGCGCAGAGGAGGAACCGATGACCCAGCGACGCATCGCCATCATCCATATCCGAAAGGCGAACGAGGGCCTTGAGGCTGCCCGGGCAGGATTTCTCTCGGCGTGGAAGAGCGGCAAATACGCCGGCGAGCACTTCGATTTTGAATCCCCGGCGGCGCTCTTTCGGATCCTGACCCCGAAGCGATGGGAGCTCATTGAGTGCCTGCAGCGCACCGGGCCCATCGGAGTGCGCGCCTTGGCGCGCGAGCTCGAACGCGACGTGCGGCGCGTGCACGACGACGCGGCTGCCATGATCAAGTACAGCCTGGTCGAGAAGACCCCTGACGGCAAGCTTTGCGTACCGTTCGACGAGATCCGCGCTGACTTCGTCATGAAGGCTGCGGCTGCGTGAGGGGTCGCTCGGGGCTGGATCGATCAGACCTGCTTTTCGGGTGAAACAGCTGCTCGGTCACGCAGCACAGTAAGCCGGCGGCCCTGCCGAAGACCCAGGTGGGTTATCGTGGTTGTTCAGGGGCACAGGTGAGACAGACCGAGGCGATTTTTGTGCCACCGGGTTGACAGGCCGGTCAATCCGGTAGAAGACGGTGCAAAGACAGGGCCATGTCGGGAGTGTTTTGCTTGGCTGTGCCCAGAGTTTGAGGACCAGTGTGTGGCGGGGGGCAGGCTGTTTGCAGGAACTGCCGGGCGCCTTGTGTGGGGTTTCCCGGCCAGCCCAACGTGCAGATTGCCCGATTCGCCAGGTATCGGCCTTTCACGGTGCCATCCGCTCCTGCATCCACCCTGTGTGTCGTTCACTCGTCCCAGAAGGCCCGGATCGCAGCCACCCCGAAACCGCCGGCCCGACGGACCCCATCCAGGTCATCGGGGCCGAGGCCCCCGATCGCATAGACCGGGCAAAGTGCCGCGCTCGCCCACTCCGACCAGCATGCCCAACCCAGCCCGGATGACCCGGGATGGCTCGGCGTCGGTCGGAGCGGACCCAGGAAGAGATAGTCGGCACCGAGCCGATTCGCCCGTCCGATCTCCATGGGATCATGGCAGGAGATCCCGAGCCGGATCCCGTGCGGGACGGGACGCCAATCCAGACAGCGGGCGGATTCGGACGTGAGGTGAAGATCCTCTTCTCCGTCGGGGGCTCCTCCCGGGTGCCCGAAGGCAAGACGCACGCCTTCCCTTCGGGCCCAGAGACGAAGCGGCTCCCGCTCGGAGGGGGTCCACCGGGTCCCGGGAGCCGGACGGATCACGAAAAAGCCCACACCCGAGGCGATGGCCCGGGCAAAGCCTGTGGCGATGCGATCCGGATCCGGATGGTCGAGCCGGGGAGTGAGACCACACCAGGGTCCGGCCGCCAGAGCATCCACCAGGGGCTGATCCGCGGGCAACCAGGACCGAGCCCGCAATTGATCGGGCCCCGACCACGCGAGCGTCTGGCCGTCCCGGGGCTCGGGGGTTCCGGCAAAGACATGCGCGGCATAAAAAGCGATCGATACCCGCCCGTGGGCCGTCGGTCCGGCCTGCCGGCAAAAGCGCCTGCACTCACCGACCTCGATCCCGAGTTCCTCCCTGGCCTCCCGCACGAGGGCCTCCTCGGGCCGTTCACCGGACTGCACCTTGCCCCCGGGAAATTCCCAGAACCCTGCCCAGGAGCGGCCGGCCGGACGTTTCTGGATCAGGAATCGTCCCTCATCATCCGAGAGACAAAGGGCGACGATTGCGGGGGGCTCCGGCGGGGCGGGCGTGTCGGGGCTCCCCGCCTCCCCCGCTGAATCGACGGGAGAACCCGCTTTCGCTCCGCCGGGATCCTTACAAATCCTGGATGCGTCCGTGACAGTTCTTGTACTTGAGCCCCGACCCGCAGGGGCAGGGTTCATTGCGGCCGATCTTGCGGCCGGTGCGGACAAACGGCATCTGCGCCGCGGGCGGGAGACCGTCCGGCTCCCCGGCCACCCCTCCCTCCAGGCGGGCCTGTTCCAGTTGCAAGTTCTGTGACCGCCGGCGCTTCCGTTCCCGCTCCGCCACCTCGTCCGGTGCCCGGATCTCGACCTTGGCGAGCACACTCACGGTATCGAACTGGATCCGGTCGAGGAGCTGGGTGAACATCGAGAAGGCCTCGCTCTTGTAGGCCTGTTTGGGATCAACCTGGGCATAGCCCCGGAGGTGGATACCCTGGCGCAGGTATTCCATGGCGGCCAGATGTTCCCTCCAGAGTTCGTCGAGCGTCATGAGCATGACCTGGCGGGCAAAGCGGTTCATTTCCTCCGTTCCGAGGACCCGCACCTTCTCCTGCCAGGCTCGCTCCAACCCGGTCACGAGATCCCGGGCCAACGCTTCCCGACCGTCCTCCGGATGGGCCTCGACCCAGGCCGCGAGCGGGAAACGCAGGTCGAAATCGCGCTTGAGGTCCTCCTCCAGGGTGCCCAAGTCCCAATGCTCCGCCTGGGTTCCGGGCAGGATCAGGGGATCGAGCAGCCGCTCGATGACCCCGACCTGCATCTCGTGCACCGAGTCCATCACGTTGTCGGCATCGAGCAGGGCATTGCGCTGCTGGTAGACCAGCCGGCGTTGCTCGCTGGACACGTCGTCGTAGTCGAGCAGCTGCTTCCGCATGTCGTAGTTGTGCGCCTCGACCTTGCGCTGTGCGTTCTCGATGGTCTTCGTGACCCATGGGTGTTCCAGGGCCTCATCCTCCTGCATGCCGAGCTTGCCCATGAGCCCCTTGAGACGGTCGGCCGCGAAGATGCGCATGAGGTCGTCTTCGAGGGACAGGTAGAACCGGCTGTCTCCCGGGTCGCCCTGACGCCCCGAGCGGCCCCTCAACTGGTTGTCGATCCGGCGGGATTCATGGCGCTCCGAGCCGACAATGGCCAGTCCGCCTGCTGACAACACCTTGGCGTGACGGGTCGCCCAGTCGGCCCGGGCTCGCTGGGCTTCCTCGGGACGGCCCTGAAGCTCCGCCAGTTCCGCATTCAGGTTGCCACCCAGGACAATATCGGTTCCGCGTCCGGCCATGTTGGTCGCAATCGTCACGGTGCCCGGCCGTCCGGCCTGCGCGATGATCTCGGCCTCGCGCTGGTGCTGCTTGGCATTGAGCACCGCGTGCGGAATCCGCCGGCGCTTGAGCATTTCGGACAGGTACTCGGAGTTCTCGATCGAGGTCGTGCCGACCAGAACCGGCTGTTGCCGCTCATGGCGCTCCACGATGTCCTCGACGATGGCCTCGAACTTGCGCTTCTTGCCCAGATAGACCAGGTCCGGATAGTCATTCCGGATCATGGGCCGGTGGGTCGGGACCACCACCACTTCGAGACGGTAGATGTCCAGAAATTCATAGGCCTCGGTATCGGCCGTACCGGTCATCCCGGACAGTTTTTCGTAGAGACGGAAGAAATTCTGGTAGGTGATCGACGCCATCGTCTGGTTTTCCGCCTGGACCCGGAGTCCCTCCTTGGCCTCGATCGCCTGGTGCAGCCCCTCGGACCAGCGCCGTCCCTCCATCGTCCGGCCCGTGAATTCATCCACGATCACGATTTCGCCATCCCGGACGATATAGTCCACCTCGCGCTTGTACAGATGCTGGGCACGGAGCGCCGCCTGGACGTAGTGCATGAACTTCAGGTTTTGGGGCTCGTAGAGGCTTTCGCCGGGGGCGATCTGCCGGGCCTCGAGCAGAAGCTGCTCGAAGGCATGATGCCCGCTTTCGGTAAGATAGACCTGCTTGGTCTTCTCGTCGATCTCGAAGTCGCCCGGGCCGTCCTTCTCCCGCTGCGGGACCAGCCGGCGGGCCAGCCGGTCGATCACGGCATAGAGGTTGGTGTCCTCCTCCACCGGGCCGGAGATGATGAGCGGGGTCCGTGCCTCGTCGATGAGAATGGAATCGACCTCGTCAACGATCGCGTAGTGGAGCTTCCGCTGCACCCGTTCCGTGGCTTCAAAGGCCATGTTGTCCCGCAGGTAGTCGAATACGAACTCGTGGTTGGTTCCGTAGACGACATCGGCGGCATAGGCTGCCTGCTTCCCCTCGAGCGGCTGATCCGAGTGGATGATGCCGACCGAAAGTCCCAGGGCCTCATAGGCCGGACGCATCCATTCCGCATCGCGGTTCGCCAAATACTCGTTCACGGTGACGAGATGGACCCCCTTGCCCGTCAGCGCATTGAGATAGACCGGGAGTGTCGCCATCAGGGTTTTCCCCTCACCCGTGGCCATCTCGGCGATCCGCCCGTCGTGGAGCACCATGCCCCCGATGAGCTGGACATCGAACGGGCGCAGGCCGATCGTCCGCCGCGCCGCCTCGCGCATGAGCGCGAAGGCCTCGGGCAGGAGCCGGTCCAGGGATTCCCCCGCGGCATGGCGGGCCTTGAGCGCGGCCGTCTCGGCGGGCAGGTCGCCATCAGCCAGGGCCTGACAGCGGGATTCGAGCGCGTTGATCGCCACCACCTGTCGGCGCAGACGCCGGATCACCCGCTCGTTGCGGCTGCCAAAAACCTTGTGGGCAAGCGTTCGCATCATCTCTCGGGGCTCCGGGCTGATTCCGGGTCGGGCGGAAAGCCGCCGCTCCCGGTAAACGGTGAATTATAGAACGGCACGGGAACCCCCACCTTCTTCAGGGCATGGGACGAAAGCGCCGCCGCCCGGAAGGGGGCCGTGGTCCCTGGCATTCCTCAAGATGGCGACGGACGACCGCTGGGTATACCGCACCCACCATTCCCCCCTGGGATGCTTGCGTCCAAAGCGGTTCCCGGCCACAGAGGCGCTTGGGTTTCAGGAAACATTCCCGTAGATGGCGGAAAGTATAGCCCCTGAGCAAGGCCACGGGGGGTTCCACCCCACGGGGCGGAGCCGACGGGACGCCAAGCGCAGGATCGCTACCCGTTTTCAGGGCCAGCCATCGAAAGGCACACGGATCCCGCATGCGCCGATCAGGGCCTTATAGACAGCCTGCCCTCTTCGACAGGACTGGGCGCCGATATTCCGGTATCTCTACGCCCTGATGCGCAATCGGCTGGTGGATCTGCGGGTTTTCCCCCTTTGTATCGTCTCGTACAGGCTGCTCCAGCACTCGTCATGGAACGGGTACGCATCCTCTGTATCGCCGTGGCCCATGAGGGGGCTGCCATTGCGGGCAATTCCCTTGAAGGGCGCAAGTCCCTCCGTGGCGTCTACCGACGGGGGTGGACGGAGCACCCGGATACCGCATCTCCGATCGGCACGCCGAGAGGGGCTTGAACCCCCCACCGGCCGCTTTGGGAGACCCTTGCAGGGCGCGGGCCGCCGCTCCACCCCCTGAGCCACCCGCGCATCCAGCTCTGCAGAGCCGCATGCGAGAACTCACCGGCCAAGATGGAGGCCGGATTACTGTCCGTCCTCCGCTCGCTTCATCCCCTTCTCAGCCGCGTGCAGTTGTTTGGAGAACCGTCATCGCCTGAATCTCGGCCTGGGCCCATGCAAGCGCATCGGACAGCGGGACGAGTGCGGCAGCGCGGATACCCTCCCATTGCCTTGTCGCTTCCGGCAAAAGGCTCAATTTTTCAATGGAGGCAGCAAGCAGCGCACGGCGATCAGCAGTCAACACAGCAGCAATCACATCCGGGATGTGTCGATAGCGTGGATGCTCACTGACCGCCTTCCAGTCGAACAGATCCCGTGCCGTCAATGCCCATCCCCGGTAGAAGAGTTTCTTCGCGATGACTTCTTCGACGGGCTCGAGGGCAAACGGCAACGCGGGATCACAATCCGGCTTCCGGTCCAGCAATGAACCACTCACAATGAAGTCGATCTCCCCATCCCGGTGTTTGAGTTTTATCCATGTGGCATCTTCCTCATAGCCACTCAGGCGGTCGTCGAACTTCTCGTTGAGTCGCGGCGTTAGAAATCCGATCCACTGCGCATCGTGGACAAATAAATCAACATCGTCGCTGATTCGATGCTCGATGGCCAGCATGATCCGTGTGCCGCCACCGATCAGCGGGTTCATGTGAACTCCACCCGCACGCCGTTCAGCATCAGCAGCCATATCCGCCGCGAGTGCCACGAGCGCGCGCCACGGGCCATGATCCTTGAAGTCCTGGATTTCCTGATGGGTCGTCATGCTGCGGTTTCCCAATCCTTCACGCGCTGCATTCCGCTGGCCACGGTCTCCTCGTACAGGGACCGCACGGTGCGCCAGGAGCCCCCCGCTTCCAGGGCGGCTGACAATATGGTCTTGGGTGAGCACTCGATAAACAACGTCATCAATAGTGCCCGGCCCAGACCAGGCTTGATGCTGGCGAGAGACCCCGCGCACAATGCAAGCTCCAGATCAGACGGGGCAACCCCCTCCCCATACGGCGCGTTGAGGTGCGTCGTGATCATTTCCAGATGAGATGTCGTCTTTGCTGCCATGGGTAAAGGCCGGGTTGGGAATGAAACCGGACCACCCCCGCGTCCGCGGGCGGCATGACGGTGTTTACTTTTGTGGCCGGCATGACAGCTTCATCTTAGCACGCGAGGATCGGGGGATATTTGCAATGAAGCAGGAAGAAGCCAAAAAAATTCCTCGAGGCCGTTGAGATCAAGCATCGAGGCCTGCGCGTCCGCGAGACCGCGCGACGGTCGGGCGTGCGCCGAGCGACGCTCATTGCCCGGCTGAAGAAAGAGACCCATGAGAAGGGTCGTGGATGGGTCAAGGGAACGCTGCGCAAACATACGCCGCCCGCTCGCAAGGGGTGGAGGCCTTGTAAGAAGAAAGAAATGCTTTCCCGGGTCTCCGTACCTCCCGATGGACGACTGAAGCGCTACCCGAGGGAAGACCGGCCCTCAACCACCGCGCGACGCGAAGACAAAGGGAGCCGGATTGAGGGGCCGGTCATTGCGCAGCACTTCAAAATGCACATGGGGGCCGGTCGACATGCCGGTATCCCCGACCAGGGCGATGACGGACCCCCGCCGGATCACCTGCCCCACCTTGACAAAGACCTTCTCGCAATGCGCGTAATAAGTCGTGTAACCCTGCCCGTCGTTCACGATCACGATATTGCCGAAACCGTAGCGTGGACCCGCCCAGGTCACGACCCCGGCGGCCACTGCATGGATCGGTTCGCCCTGCGGTGCCGCAAGATCGATGCCTTCGTGAAACTCGAGCCGCCCGGTGATGGGGTCGATTCGCCAGCCGAAGGGCGAGGAGACCCAAAAGCTCCGGACCGGGTGTCCCTCGGGGACGATCTGACGCCGGAGACGGGTCTCCGCGACCCGCCGGTTGAGGGAGCGGAGCGCAAGCCGCTGGGCGCCGATCTGGTCGGCCAGCCGGTCGATGCGTCCGGACAGCTCGTGGGCCGAAAGCGGGATCTCCCGGGATCGATTCGAGGGTCCTCCCTCGGGAACCGGAGCGTTGAAGTTGAAAAGTTTCGGGCTGATCCCGGCACGCTGGGTGAGGACCGCGCCGAGCGCGTCGAGCTGGCTCATGCGGGCCTCAAGCCCGGCCACCCGCTGGGCCAGGGCATCAATCTCCGACCGGTTCTCCCGCCTGAGGGTCCGGAGCGTGGCAGCCTCGGCAGCCAGGTGTCCGCGCCAGTGGGCGACGATCACCGGCGAGACGGATCCACCGGAGCGGGCCCATTCGTAGCCCACCCCGAGGAAACCGCCGATCAAAACCAGGCCGGCAAGAGCCCCCAGTGCACCCGCCCGCCGACTCCACCGGAGGGTGATGGAGCGGGCATTCGATCGGACCAGTATGATGTGCATATCCCATGCCCCTCAACGAACCGTTCCCGTGGATCCATCCGGCGAAAAACCCACGCCTACCGACCTGACCCAGGTCCTTCGGGAAATCCAGCTCGGAGGCCACTCTCTCGTAGACCTCGGGAACCACGCCTTCCGCCTGACCCAGGAGCTCAGGAGCGGTCTCGCGACGGAACTCGCCCCCCACTGCCTGTGGGCCGCCGGGAGCGGGGAGACACTCATCGTGGTCACGGACAGTTCGGCCTGGGCGACCCGGTTCCGTTTCGAGCAGAACCGCCTTCTCGAGAAGGCCTCCCACTCGACGGGCTCCGTCCTCCGCCAGTTGCGGGTCATGATCGTCCCTCCCTCATCCGCCGGGCCATTCGGGTTTCTCTGAGCCGGATCCAAGGAATGCAACCGGGGGCCCTTCAAGCCACCGCGTGCGCCGGGTTGAGGTAAAAGATGGGGGCACGCTCGCCGTCCTCGAAGGTCACCTCCTCCCAGGCCTCCGGTGCTGCCAGGAGGGTGCGAACCATGGCGTTGTTGATGCCGTGTCCGCACTTGTAGGCGGTATACGCACCGATCAGGCCATGCCCCAGAAGATAGAGGTCCCCGATCGCATCGAGAATCTTGTGCTTGACGAACTCGTCCTCGTAACGCAGCCCGTCCTCGTTCAGCACCCGGTAGTCGTCAATGGCAATGGCATTGTCCAGTGAGGCCCCGAGCGAGAGCTGGCGCATGCGCAGGAGCTCGAGATCCCGGAGGAAGCCGAAAGTCCGGGCCCGGCTGATTTCCTTCACAAACGAGGTCGTTGAAAAATCGATGGTGGCCTGCTGCGAGTGCCGGCGGAAAACCGGATGGTCAAAGTCGATCTCGACACTCACGCGAAAGCCGTCGTAGGGCTCGAGACGCGCCCACTTGTCCTCCTGGCGGGCTTCGAGGGGCTTGAGCAGGCGGATGAACTTCTTGGGCACGGGCTGGAGTTCGATCCCGGCCGACTGGATCAGAAAAACGAAGGGTCCGGCGCTGCCGTCCATGATCGGCACTTCGGGCGCGCTGAGATCGACATAGGCATTGTCGATCCCGAGACCGGCAAAGGCCGCCATGAGATGCTCCACCGTGGCAACCTTGGCGGAGTCGTGGACCAGGGTGGTCCCGAGCGTCGTCTCGCCGACCTGCAAGCCGCTCGCCGGAATTTCGACCGGTTCCGGGAGGTCAACCCGCCGGAAGCGGATCCCGGTATTGGGCGCGGCGGGCCTGAGGCACATGTAGACCTTGACTCCCGTATGAAGCCCGACGCCGGTGGCCTTGATGCTGTTGCGGAGCGTACGTTGCTGAAGCATGCGTGTGGTCCTCGAACGGATCGAAAGGCCCTGTGACCCGACCGGGCGGAGCAGGACCCAGGCGGTTCCCGCCTCTTCCGGGCAGGGTTTTGAATGTTATCACACCCACTGGCGGAAGCCCATGGGCTCTGGTCCGGGGGGGGCCACAGGAGGTGTTTCCTCAATAGGCTCCTAGCAGGACCGGCAACCCCACGTCCAGCCCAAACGAAAACCCCGTGTGTCCACCTTTACTGGCGTATCCAGAATACGGACCCCGAAAGCGGTCCCCGCAATGGTGGCAATCGCGAGAATTCCGCCCCAACTGAACGCTCCGAGGTTACAAGTACACCTCCCGATGAAGTAGCATTGATCGCCCTCTTCAAGGTAAACATGATCCCCTCGACTGGTCTCGTCAATCAGCGTCAGTCGGTCAGGAAGCAAGGTGTTGCATGACTTCGTCAAAGTCGATGACGCGAATTGCACCGCGTTCCAGATACTTCGCCGGCCATGTCAACGCCGGGTTGCGGAAACAGCTATCCAGAATGAACAGCTTGCGTCGCTGCTGGAGCACATGACGCGCCTGAACCAGCGTCCCCGAGGTTTCACCCGCCTCCACAATGACTGTCGCTTCCGTGAGTGCCGACATGGTCACGTTGCGTTCAGGGAAGAAGAAACGGTTGCCGTTGAATGTCTGACGGGAGTAACGAACGATAGGCACCTGGCTGATGACCAGGTAGTCATCCGCGATGCGCCGCTGGAGCGCCTTGTTCTCGGATGGGTAGTACTTGGTAATCGGCGTGCCCAATACCGCGATGGTTTGTCCACCAGCCTTGATGGCCGTCGTATGCGCCACCGTATCGATACCCTGTGCCAATCCGGAAACGATCGTGAAGCCAGCCCTCACGAAGTTGCGAGCCAGCTTCGCCGCTCGACGCAAACCTTCCTCACTCGGTTTGCGGGCGCCCACAATGGCGATGCAGCGTGAATTGGTCAGATCCCAGTTCCCCTGAAAGTAGAGCAGTTCGATGGGGTGTTGCGCGTCACGCAGCTTCTCCGGGTACTCACCCCCGCCGTGGACCCGGATTCCAAAGTGTCTGGCACCCTCCGCCCGGATGGCCACAAGCGCCCGTTGGGCGTACTGCTCCGCGTCCGACCTGGGGACAAAATCCGACGGCACCGATCCGGGATGCTTCTGGAACACATCCGCAAGTTTCTTGAAGGATGTGCCTTCCTGAGCCCACAGGGCCTCGTAGGCTCCCAACTCCCGGGCCGGCTGGATAGCGCGAGCCTCGAAACCGGGAGCAGCGGCTTGCGAGACCAGGTCACTCATGGGCATTCGTATCCGCATGGCACGGTATTAATAATACTGCACGTTCCACATCACTGCCACCGATCAAAGGTACTGCATCCAACCGGCGTGAAAGCCCGATAGAGGGTACGGGGATTGAGCCACACGAGTTCATTCGCCTCGGTGACTATGACTCCTGAGCGCTCAAAATCGAGTCCCGAGCGCTACGGGGTCGCCGGGATCCCGAGATGTCTTCAGCTCGCGGGAGTGGACAGTGTGTTGGGGGAAGGACCATGACTTTCCGCGCCCGGTGGCCGAGCACCGATAGAACGATGGCGCGGGGGTGCGCCCTGCCCTCCTTGGGTATCCCAATTCCATGGTTGATTCTGCCGACAGTGCGAATTCGTTGCGCTGGCGCAGATGTGCCGAGAGGAACGACACTTCTCGGCAGGATCGCCTTGCAAGGGGTGGCTAGGGTAGTCCGCTACGCTTCATGAAAGAGGGGTCACGGTGATTGCTGATTTCCCCACCTGGCACTGGCCGAAGTCTGCACGAGTTTTTGCCGCTGATTGCTGATTTGATAACGTACCGGCCCTCGTATTGTCACCCTCAAGGCCACCCTTCCAGCCGAGCGCGACCGTCGCCGGGTCTTTCCCGTCATCGGTCCCGGGAGGCTCAGCCTGTTCCCGGGCGGTCTCTGTGACGAACCTGGCAGGCGGATTCATGTCGCGTGGATGCTCGCTTGAGCGGCCCGGCACGAACCGCCCGGCCACAGGTGCCCGGATCGGTTGAACGCAAACGGACCCACGATCCGGTCAATCCGCCTGCCTGCGCAGAAACGCCGGAATGTCCGACAGGGCCTCCTCCTCGTACAGGGTCGGCGGAATCGCGAGTGGCTTCTTGCGCTTGATGGTCGGCGGATCGAGGTCGGAGTAGTTCACCGGCTGCCGGGGTCCGTTCACGACGCGGGGTTCCTGCTCTTTCGAGATCTCGACGGCCACCGGGCCTTTCTGGCGAACCGCATTGATGCCCGTCACGACCACCGTGACCCGGAGTTCACCGCCGAGGGCGGGATCCGCCACGGTCCCGATCTTGACCACCGCATCATCCGAGGCGAGATGGCGGACGTAGTCGCCGACTTCCTGGAACTCGCCCAGGCTGAGTCCGGGCTCCTCACCCACGGTCACGTTGACCAGCAACCCCTTCGCCCCGGACAGATCGCATTCCTCGAGGAGAGGACTCGCCACCGCCTGCTCGACGGCTTCCCGGGCCCGCTTCTCGCCCTGGGCCCGTCCGGTGCCCATCATGGCGGTCCCCATCTCCGACATGACGGTCCGCACGTCGGCGAAATCGAGGTTGATCGTCCCGGGCCGGGTGATCAGTTCCGCAATCCCCTGGACCGCGCCCACCAGGACCCCGTTTGCGATCTTGAAGGCCTCGAGCAGGGGGATCTGGGCTCCGACCACGCTCAGGAGTTTCTCATTCGGCACCGTGATCAGGGAATCGACCGTCTTGGCCAGCTCGCTGATGCCCTTCTGCGCAATGGTCATGCGGCGGGCCCCCTCAAAGGCAAAGGGCTTGGTCACGACCGCGACGACCAAAACCCCCATCTCCTTCGCGATCTGCGCGATGACGGGTGCCGCACCGGTTCCGGTCCCTCCGCCCATGCAGGCGGTCACGAACAGGAGATCCGTCCCGCGGATCACTTCCTGGAGCCGCTCCCGGTCCTCGAGTGCCGCCTGCCGGCCGATGTCCGGATTGGATCCGGCCCCGAGCCCGCGAGTCAGGTTGGAGCCGATCTGCAAGGGCAGCCGGGCCTCGGTATGGCGCAGGGCCTGGGCGTCGGTGTTCACGCAGATGAACTCGACCCCTTCGATCCCCATGGCCAGCATGTGGTGGACCGCATTTCCACCCCCCCCCCCGATCCCCATCACCTTGATGACCGCGTCCTGGGTCACCCCATCCACCATTTCGAAATGACTCATGACCTGTACCTCATTGTTGACATGGATTTGAACCGCACTTCCGCTCCTTTGCCCGCATCGTGGTTTGCATCAGAAATTGCCCTGAAACCACTGTTTCATCCGGACCCAGACTCCTTCAAGATCGTCCCGCAGGTGTGCGCGTTCGCCCGGCCCCTGCGTCTCGTCGCGCACGGCATGCAAAAGCAGCCCGACCGCGGTTGAGTAAATCGGATTGGAGACGACCTCCCGGAGGCCGCTCACCGCCTTCGGCGCACCGCAGCGCACCGGGGCATGAAACACCTCCTCCGCGAGCTCGGAGGCACCCATCATCTTGGCCGCACCCCCCGTCAGCACGATTCCGGCCGGGATGAGATCCTCGTAACCGGCGCGCTGGATTTCATGCTGGATCAGCGAGAACAACTCCTCGTAACGGGGCTGGATGACCTCGGCCAGGGCCTGGCGGGCCAGCTTGCGCGGGGCCCGTTCACCCACCCCCGGGACCTCGATGGTTTCCTCGGGGCTCGCCAGCTGGGCGAGTGCGCAACCGTATTTCAGCTTGATCTCCTCAGCATGGTGGGTCGGGGTCCGGAGCGTGATGGCGACGTCGTTCGTGACCTGGTCCCCGGCGATCGGGATCACGGCGGTATGACGGATCGCGCCGTGGGCGTAGACCGCGAGATCGGTGGTCCCCCCGCCGATATCCACGAGCGCCACCCCGAGCTCCTTCTCGTCGTCGGTCAAGGTGGCAGCCCCGGAGGCCAGCTGCTCGAGCACCATGCCCCGGACCGAGAGGTTGCAACGCTCGATGCATTTCACGATGTTCTGCGCCGCCGAAACCGCCCCGGTCACGATGTGCACCTTGGCCTCGAGCCGCACCCCGAACATGCCGATCGGCTCCCGCACGTCCCCCTGCTGATCCACGATGAACTCCTGGGGCACCACATGCAGGACCTTCTGGTCGGCTGGAATGGCTACCGCCCGGGCGGCATCGATGACCCGCGTCACATCTTCGAGTGTGACCTCCTGGTCCCGGATCGCGACAATCCCGTGGGAGTTGAGGCTGCGCACGTGGCTGCCCGCGATCCCGGTATAGACCTCGCTGATCGAACAGCCCGTCATGAGTTCGGCCTCACGCACCGCCTGGTCGATCGACTGGACCGTCGAATCGATATTCACGACCACTCCCCGCTTGAGCCCCCGGGAGGCGTGGGACCCGATGCCGATCACCTCGATCCGACCCTCGGCCGTGCGCTCGCCCACGAGGGCCACCACCTTCGAGGTCCCGATATCGAGTCCCACGATCAGGTTCTTGTCGGACTTTTTCGCCATGCGGAAATCCTCGGTTCAGTTCGTTTCGGAAAGGGTGGAGTGGCGCCAACCGACGGCGAAGCCATTGATGTACCGAAGGTCGACGTAGGCCGCCTGGGGCAGGCGGGGACCCAGGGCCGGGCGGACCACTTCGAGGAAGCGATCGAGCCGCCCGAGCGCCCGGGCGACCCTGCGACCGAGACGGAGTTCCAGACCGTCCGCGAGGCGCAAGCGGAACCCTCCCCGCCGGTTCTCGATCAATGAATGGAGCCGCTCTCCGGCCCGGGCCAGCCGGCGGGCACAGGTCCGCTCCATCCGCACGAGGGTGACGAGGCTGCCGGCTGTGCCGGACAGTTCGGGGAGAGCGCGGAAGCGGCCGGGAATGGGGCCCCGGTAGAAAAGCCGACCCCGGGCATTGACCAAGGCCTCCTCATGCCAGCGGGCGATGGGCCGTTGCTCCCGGACGGTGACCACGAGCGTATCGGGCCAGATGCGGGTGATGGCCGCGTGGGCCACCCAGGGCATGCGCTCGAGCCGGCGCACGGCCTGGTTGAGCGGAAAGTCGAGCCATCCGGACGTCCAGTCGGACTGGAGGGCGGCTTTCACCTGGGCGACCGTGATCTCGCGTCCCCGGATCCGGACAATCCGGTGGGTGAGCGGGGGTCCGGGCGGCAGCAGCAGACGGTGATCGGCGATCCCGAAAACGAGCAATCCGGCGAGCAGGAGACCGAAAGCGCCTCCGGCGATCCGGCGGAGACGGAACGGGTGGGCCGCGACGCGGGAGCGGCGCCGGTTCATGGCTGGCCTCCCCCGCCCCGCCGATGGGCGAGGATTTCGAGACAGAGCCGGGTGAAGTCCCAGCCCCGGGCCTGTGCCGCCATGGGGACGAGACTGTGTCCCGTCATGCCCGGAAGGGTATTGACCTCGATCAGGTAGGGCCATTGATCCGTGGTGAGCCGGAAATCGACCCGGCTCCATCCGCTCACCTCGAGGCAGGCGGCGGCCCGCCGGGCCAGATCCCCGAGGGCGGCCTCCCGTTGCGCGTCCAGGCCGGAGGGGCAGTGGTAGCGGGTTTGGGGATCGTTGTACTTGGCTTCGTAGTCATAGAAGTCACGGGCGGTCTCGATCCGGATCGAGGGCAGGGTGAACGGGCCCACGAGCGCCACCGTATACTCCCCGCCCTCGATCCACGGTTCGATCAGGATCTGGGATGAGTGGCGCCGGGCCTCCATGAAAGCCGCCTCGAGCCCGGACGGATCCGCGACCCGGCTCACGCCCAGACTGGAGCCCTGGTCCGCCGGCTTGACACACCAGGGTGGCGGGAATGGCGGCTCCGCCGGGCGGTCTTCCGGACAGAGCACACCGGCGGGAACCGGGAGCCCCGCCGCCTGCCAGAGGAGTTTCGCGCGGTACTTGTCCATGCTGAGCGCAGAGCCCAAAACCCCGCTCCCGGTATAGGGCAGATGGAGGGATTCGAGGAGCCCCTGGATCGTGCCATCCTCCCCGCCCGGCCCGTGGAGGATGTTGAACACACAGTCGACCCGATCCGCAAGCAGGCGCTCCACGAAACCGGGTTCGGCCGGATCGAGGGGGAAGACATCAAAACCGGCCCCGGCCAGAGCCCCGGCCACCGCCCGTCCACTCTCAAGCGAAACCGCCCGTTCCCCGGAACGACCGCCCGCGAGCACGGCGATGCGGCGGATGCCGTCCAGGGCGCGCGACGGAGGCCGGATCGTCATGACGACGCCCCCCCGTTCATCAGGATCGGAATGAGTTCACCCCAGTCGCCGGCACCGAGCAGGAGCACGGCGTCATCCGGCTTGACCAGCCGGCCGAGCAGGTCCGGCAGATCGCCCAGCCGGTCGGCAAAGACCGGCACGACGGGTCCGCGGGCCCGGATCGCCCGGGACAGCGCCCGGCCATCGGCCCCCGGAATGGGTCGTTCCCCGGCGGGATACACCTCGGTCAGGACCAGAACGGTCACGGCCGACAGCACGCGGCTGAAGTCCTCGAGCAGGTCGAAGGTCCGGCTGTAGCGGTGCGGCTGGAAAACCACGACCTTGCGCCGCTCGGGCCAGGCCTGTTCGGCCGCCTCGAGCGTGGCCTCGATCTCGCGTGGATGGTGCGCGTAATCCTCGACGAGAAGGAACCGGGTCTTCCCGAAATGGGCCTCACCGTGCAACTGGAAGCGTCGCCCCGTGCCCTGGAAGCGCTCCAGGGCACGGCTGAGAGCCGGGTCGGGAAGCTCGAGCACCCCGGCCACCGCGATGGCCGCGAGCGCATTCTGCGCATTGTGGCGCCCGGCCAGGTTGACCACGAACTCGGTTTCGGGTCGCCCGCTCCGGGCGACCCGGATCCGGGTTCTCAAGCCTTCGGAGACGACTCCCACTCCCCGCACCTCGGCCGCCTCGGAGAAACCGTACCGGAGGGTCGGCCGGCCGATGGCCGGTGCCAGGCGGGCCACTTCGGGATCATCGATACCGACCACGGCGTAACCGTAGAACGGCAGGTGGTGGAGAAAGTCGGAAAAGGCCTGGCGCAGGCGGTCGAAATCACCCTGATAGGCATTGAGGTGATCACGGTCGATGTTGGTCACCACGGCCAGGAGCGGCTGATATAAAAGGAAGGAGGCATCGCTCTCGTCCGCCTCGGCCACGAGATAGCGTCCTCCGCCGAGCCGGGCATTGGCCGAGAGGCTGTTCAGGCGTCCCCCGATCACGAATGTCGGATCTTCCCCGGCCTCGACCAGGAGACTCGCGATCAAGGCGGTCGTGGTTGTCTTGCCGTGGCTTCCGGCCACGGCGATCCCGTACCGGAAGCGCATGAGCTCGGCCAGCATCTCGGCCCGGGGAATGATCGGGATCAGGAGTTTGCGGGCCTCGGCGAGTTCGACATTGTCGGTGCGGATGGCACTCGAGACCACGATCACGTCCGCCCCGCGGACCGCCTCGGCGTGATGGCCCTGTCTGATCCGGAGGCCCAGCGCGGCCAACCGGTCGGTGACGCTGCTCTTCCGGGCATCCGAGCCGCTCACTTCGTAGCCCAGGTTGAACAGGAGTTCGGCGATGCCGTTCATGCCGGTGCCGCCGATCCCGACACAGTGGATGCGCCGGATTCGTCCCATGCGCTCGCCCCGCATCATGGGAGCCTCCCGGTCACGGCACGGATCTCGCCCACCACGGCATCGGCCGCGCCCGGACGGGCCAGCCGCCGTGCAGACTCGGCCATGGCGAGGAGCCGGGTCCGGTCGGAGAGGAGCCCGGCCAGAAGGTCCCGGACCCGGGGTGGATCGAGATTCCGTTCGGGGAGGAGCCACGCCGCGCCCGCGTCGACCAGCGTTTGGGCATTGGCCGTCTGGTGGTCATCGACCGCATGGGGATAGGGCACGAGGAGTGCGGGCAGACCGGCGCAGGCCAGCTCCGCCACGGTGGATGCGCCCGAGCGGGCCAGGACACAATCCGCCCAGCCGTAGACCGGGGCCATGTCCTCGAAAAAGGGGACGAGCTCGACCCGGTCGCCATAGGACGCGCAGGCCTCCCGGGTCGCCTCCCAGTCCCCCCGCCCGGTCTGGTGCCGGACGAGGAGGGGCAAGTCGGCCGGCCAGCCGGCCAGGATTTCGGGAACCAGCCGGTTGAGCCGCCGGGCCCCCTGGCTGCCGCCGAGGACGAGCAGTCGGGCCGGACCCTTCCGGTCCCGCCAGCGATCGGCCGGCGGGGGCAGGGCGGCAATCGCCGGGGCGACGGGGAGCCCCACGACCCGGACCCGCACCCGGTCCGGAAATGCGCCGGGAAAGCTCAGGAGCACACGCCGGGCCAGGGGATAGAGCAGACGGTTGGCCCAGCCGGGAACCGCGTTCTGCTCATGGATCAAAAGCGGCCGCCGGACAAACCAGGCGGCACAGCCGGCGGGCAGGCTCGCATAGCCCCCCATGCCGACCACCGCCACCACGTCGAGACGGGGCAGGAGACGGAGACTCGCCACGAATGCCCGCACGAACTCGACCAGCGCCATCACACGCAACCCGCCGCTCTGGCCCCGGAAACCCCTGAGCTCGAATGCGGTCATGGGATAACCGCGCGTCGGCACGATCTCGTTTTCGAGTCCGCGACGGGTGCCGATCCAGTGCACCTGGAATCCGGATCCCTGAAGGGCGCTCGCGATGGCCAGGGCGGGCATGACATGGCCACCGGTCCCCCCGGCCACGAGAGCCACAACCGGTCGCCTAGGCCGGTTCACGCCACCCCCCCGCCCGGTACCGGGGTTCGTTCGCCGAGACCCAGAGCGAGACATTGAGCACGAGTGCGAGAGCGACCAGCGTCATGATCAGATTCGAGCCACCGGCGGAGATGAGGGGCAAGGTGATGCCCTTGGTCGGCAGGGCACCCAGGTTGACACCGGCATTGATCAGCACTTCGAAGCCGATCCAGCATCCGACCGCGTAACAGAGCAGGCCTTCGAAACGCCGGCCGGTTTTTTCCGCGCTCCGCCCGATCCAGAAGATCCGGAAGGTGAGCGCGGCAAATCCGACGAGCACGGCGACCATGCCGACAAAGCCCAGCTCCTCCCCGATCACCGCGAAAATGAAATCCGATTCGGGTTCCGGCAGGTAGAACAGTTTTTCGATGCCGCGGCCGAGCCCCGTCCCGAACCAGCCGCCGTGACCGATGGCGATCAGGGACTGCGCGAGCTGGTACCCGCTGCCCTGGGCGTGGTGCCAGGGATCGAGGAAGGTGGTGAGACGGATGACCCGGTACGGGGCCGCCACCGCCACCAGGATCATGACGACGAAACCCACGAGAAAGAGGACGAGGAGATCCTGAAGCCGGGCCCCGGCCAGGAAAAAGACGGTGAAGGCCATGGCCAGAAGCACCCCCGCGCCGCCGAAGTCGGGCTCGAGCAGGAGCAGCACGGCGGCGAGTCCCACCGGCAGGAGCGGAACCACGACTCCACCGAGTCCGGACGCCAGCCGGCCGCCCTGCTCGGCCCCGTAGCCCGCGAGATAGATGGCGATGAGAAGCAGGGCCGGCTCCGAGGCCTGCATCCGGAACAGGCCGAAGGGGAGCCAGCGCATCGATCCGTTGACCGCGCGTCCCACGCCCGGAACGAGGACCAGGGCCAGGAGGGAGAGCGCCCCCACGAGTGCGAGGTGGCGCATTCTCAGCAAGAGCCGGAGCGGCAGGTTGAGGACGACGAAACCGGCGATCAGGCCCAGGCCCGAAAACAGGAGCTGCCGCTCGAACACGTGCCAGGCCCCGCCCGAGACGGCCGCCGACCAGAACACCGAAGCCGAGGCAACCATCACCAGGCCGAAGCCGAGCAGGGTCCCGGACAGGCCGAGCAGCAGCCCGTCCGGACTCCGGATCGCCCGGCGTTCCGGGGCGTCAGTCATGACGCAACTCCCGCACCTGTTTTTGAAACACCTCCCCCCGGTGCGCGTAATCCCGGAACTGGTCGAAACTGGCACAGGCCGGTGCCAGAAGCACGACCTCGCCCGGCCGGGCATCCTGGAAGGCCTCCCGGACCGCGACATCGAGCGATCCCACGATCCGGTAGGGTCGCCGCCCGTCGAGCAGACGTCCCAGGCGGGGGGCAGTCTCCCCGATCAGGTAAACCATGGAGACCTGGGGTGGCAACCCCGTGGCCCACGGCCCGAAATCCTGTCCCTTCCCGACGCCTCCCGCGATCAGTCGGAGGGGTGCATCGAAACTCCGGGCGGCGGCGAGCGAGGCCCCCACATTCGTGGCCTTGCTGTCATCAAAGAACCGCACCTGGGCCACCTCGGCCACAAACTCCAGCCGGTGCGGCAGACCGCGGAAGCTCCGCACCGCATCCACTGCCGCCTCGCGGTCGAGACCAAGCCCCTCGCCCAGGGCGAGGGCAGCCAGAAGATTCATGAGCTGGTGGTGACCGGTCAGGGTCACCTCCGACAACGGCAGGAGACGGTCCCGGCCCCGGCCCAGGGACGCCCCCCCCCGGTCGGTATGGATGCCGAACTCGTGATCGGCCACCGGTGCCTGCCCGCCAAAGGTCCACTCCGGCCGGCCGAGGCCGGGGAGCGCCATGACCCGCGCATCATCCCGGTTGGCGACCCGGACTTCCGCTCCCTGATAGATCACGGCCTTGGCCCGCACATAGTCCGCTTCCGACGGATGCCAATCCAGGTGGTCCGGGCTGATGTTGAGCACGACCGCCGCCCGGGCCCTGAGCGAAGCCGTGCGCGCGAGCTGGAAGCTCGACAGTTCGAGCACGTAGAGGTCGGGCGGGGGCTTTGCCGCAAGGGCCAGGACCGGGGGTCCGAGATTGGCGCCACATTCGACCCGGCGCCCGGCCCGGCGGGCCATCTCGCCCACGAGCGTCGTCACCGTGCTCTTGCCGTTAGTGCCGGTAATGGCCGCGACCGGGGTCTCGCATTCGCGCAGGAACAACTCGACGTCACTCACGATTTCAAGTCCGCGGCGGCGAGCGGCCACGAGCAGCGGATGGTCATCGGCCACCCCGGGGGAGGGAATGATCCGGGTTGTGGCCTCAAGCACCGCCTCCCCGGCCCCCCCCCAATGGATTTCCAGCCCCGGAGGGGACGAGGGTCCGGCCTCGCCGGGGGAGGGTCCCGCGCGATCATCCACCGCGACCACCTCGCGATGGCGGGCACAGAGCCAGTCGACCGTCGCCCGACCGCTTCGTCCCAACCCCAGAACCAGATCCCGTCCGTCCCCCATCTCAACGCACCTTGAGCGTGGCCAGGCCCAGGAGGACCAGCATGAGGGAGATGATCCAGAACCGGACGATCACCTTGGGTTCGGCCCAGCCCTTGAGCTCGAAATGATGGTGCAGGGGCGCCATGCGGAAGACCCGCTGTCCGGTGAGCTTGAAGGAGGCGACCTGGATGATCACCGAAAGCGTCTCGATGACGAAGAGTCCCCCCATGAGCACGAGCACGAGTTCCTGGCGGACCGAGAGGGCCACGATCCCGAGGGCGGCGCCCAGGGCGAGGGCCCCCACGTCGCCCATGAAGACCTGCGCGGGATAGGTGTTGAACCAGAGAAAACCGACACCCGCGCCCATGAGGCTCGCACAGAAAACCGCGAGGGCACCCACATGCGGGAGATAGGCAATCTCGAGGTATGCGGCGAATTTGAAATTGCCGGTCACATAGGCAAAGACCGACAGGGCACCCGCCACCAGCACGGTCGGCATGATGGCCAGTCCATCCAGCCCGTCGGTCAGGTTGACGGCATTGCTCGTCCCCACGATCACGAGCCAGCCCAAGAGAATGAAACCCGCCGTGCCGAGCGGAACGTCCGCATGCTTCACGAACGGGATGAGGAGCGTCTTGGCCAAAGGATTCCGGTCGGTGAGATCGAGCGCGATCACGATGCCGAGCGCGGCAAGCCCCTGGAAGAGGAATTTATCCCGTGCCCGGAGTCCCCGGCTCGAGTGCCGGGCGAGCTTGAGGTAGTCGTCGATCCCGCCGATGAGCCCGAAGATGAAGAGGGTTGCAAGCGCGAGCGCCACGTAGCGGTTTCCCGGATTGGCCCAGAGCAAGGTGGCGAGAAGGGTGGCCAGGAGGATGAGCGTGCCCCCCATGGTCGGCGTGCCCCCCTTGCTCTGGTGTTGTTCGGGACCCAGGGTCCGGATGACCTGCCCGACACCGAGCCGGTCCAGACGGCGGATCGTCCAGGGCCCGATCAAGAGGCTCAGGCTGAGGGACGTGAGGGTGGCCAAAAGGATCCTGAAGGTGAGGTAATGGAAGACCCGGAACCCCGGAACCCAGTGCATGAGCCAGTCAGTGAACCAGACGAGCATCGCCCCTCCCCGTGGGTCGGCCCAGTGCGTCGGCGACCCGCTCCATCCGGGCGCTGCGCGAGCCCTTGACCAGGACCAGGGCCGCCCGACCCTCGAGATCCCGCATCAGGACCCGGATCAGCGAGTCCGCATCCGCGAACCATCCCCCGTCCGCCGGACCAAAGGCCTGGACGAAGGACTGCATGAGTCCGCCCGTGGCATAGACCCGGTCCACACCGAGGCGACGGGCCTCGCGTCCGAGCCGGTCATGCCACTCCGCCCCCCCCGGCCCCAGTTCGGCCAGCTCTCCGAGCGCAAGCCAGACCGGCATCCCCAGGGTGAGCGCGCTCTCGATGCCGGCCAGGAGGGAATGGGGGTTCGCGTTGTAGGAATCGTCGAGAACCCGGTTCTGTCCGGGTCCCGGGCGGAGTTCGAGCCGATGCGGCACCCCCGAAAACCGGCCCAGGGCCTCCAGGCTCTGTTCCGGCGGGACATGCCAGGCGGCGGCCGCAGCCGTGGCAGCCAGTGCGTTCAAGAGATTGTGCCGACCGAGCAGGTGCAGCGTGAGGGGGCAGGAGGACCCGGGAGTCGAGACCCGCCCTTCCCAGCAGCCGTCCTCCCGCCGCCAGCGGGGCGGGGCTGCGAAGTGAAAATCCCCCCGCTCCCAACCGAAGCTCAAAAGCGTTCGAGGCCCGATCCGGCGGCGCCATCCGGGAGCCTGCGGGTCTTCCTCGGGCAGGATGGCCACACCCTCCGGCGCCAATGCCTCGTACAGGGATCCCTTCTCCCGGGCCACCGCCTCGATCGTGCCCAGCCCCTCGAGGTGGGCCGCCTGCGCGTTGGTCACGAGCGCGAGGTCGGGTTTCGCGAGCGCACCGAGCCAGGCAATCTCGCCCGGCCGGCTGGTTCCGAACTCGAGAACGACAAAATCCGGCGCCTCCTCCCCGTTGAGCAGGGTGAGCGGGACACCGATCTGGTTGTTGTAGTTGCCCGCGGTGGCAAGCACCCGGCCCCGGGTCTCGAGGATCGCGACCAGCATTTCCTTGACCGTGGTCTTGCCATTGGATCCGGTGATGGCGGCAACCGGTGCCCGGAGCCCCCGGCGCCAGGCCCGGGCCAGTTCGCCCATGGCCTCAAGCGGATCCCGAACCACAACCGCCGGCTCCAGGGTGAGCCCGGCCCGTTCGGCGATGAGAACCCCGCCCGCCCCATCCGCCAGCGCCGGCGCCGCAAAGTCATGCCCATCGGCCGCACGACCGCCGAGCGCGACAAACAGGTTGCCGGGGACCAGGGTGCGGCTGTCGATCGAGATCCCCCGGCACCGTCCATCCGATCCCAGTAACCGGCCGGAGGTCAAGCGGGCGATCTCGGACAGCGGCCATTCCATCATGGCCGACCCTCCCCGTAGAGCAGCTCGCTCACGTTTTTCCGGTCGGAACAGGGGAATTCCCGCCCGTCCACGACCTGGACCGTCTCATGTCCCTTGCCGGCCACGAGCACGGCTCCGGTCGGATCCGTGACGGCGAGCGCCAGCCGGATGGCTTCCCGGCGATCGTGCTCGACGCGGAGCCAGTGCCCCTGAGGCACCCCGCGGGTGATCTCGGCCGCGATGGCCTCCGGTGATTCCTCCCGCGGGTTGTCGTCGGTCACGATGATCCTTTGGGCATGGGCTGCCGCGACCCGTCCCATGACCGGACGCTTGTACGGGTCCCGGTTGCCACCACACCCGAAAACGACCGTGAGGGGACCTGACACATATCCCCGCAGTGACGTGAGTGCCTTGAGGAGGGCATCTTCGGTATGCGCGTAGTCGACGATCACGAGCGGTCGTCCCAGCGCCTCAAAGCGCTCGAACCGGCCGGGCGGCGCACGCAGCTGGCCCAGTTGCGCGGCAATCTCGGCCAGACCGAAGCCCCTGAGGCGCAGGGCGCCCGCGACGACGAGCAGGTTCTCCAGGTGGAAACGTCCCCACAGGGTGGTTGTGACCCGGACCGTCCGCGGGCCTTCGGCCAGATCAAAACTGAGTCCCTCCGGCGATTGGCGGATTCCCCGGCAGATCGAGAGATCCACCGCCAACCCGGGTTCCGGATCGCACGCCACGCGAAGCCGGCGCTCGGGGCCGAGGGGTGTCCGGGCCCACTCGCCTCCCGTTTCATCGCCCACGTTGAAGACGGCTCCGCGCAGGGGGAAGTCCGTGAACAGGCGCGATTTGGCCGCGCGATACGCCGCCAGATCCCGGTGGTAATCCAGATGCTCCGGGGTGAGATTCGTGAAGAGCCCGAGATCGAGGCGGGTTCCGGCCAGCCGGCCCTGGTCCAGGGCATGGGAGGACGCCTCGAGGGCCACGGCCTCAAGGCCCTGATCGCGCCAGAGGGCCCAGGTGGCCTGCAGGAAAACCGGATCCGGCGTCGTCCGGTCGTGCGGCTCAAGCCGGCCCACCGGGCCGGCACCCAGCGTACCGAGATAGGCCGAACGGACGCCGAATGCCTCGAGTGCCTGGGCCAGAAACCAGGCGACCGAGGTTTTGCCATTGGTCCCGGTCACGGCCGCGAGCCAGAGCGCCGAACTCGGATGCCCGTAGAAGCGGGCGGCGATCTCACCCACGTGACGACCGAGTCCTTCCACCGCGAGCGCCGGCAAACCGGAGGGGCGCTCCTGCCCCGGGACCGGCTCGTACACCACGGCCACGGCTCCCCGGGCACGGGCCTCGGTGAGATACGCCAAGCCATGCTCGCGGCTGCCCTGCACCGCGAGGAAAACCGACCCGGGGCCGACCGACCGGCTGTCCAGGGACAGCCCGGCCACCGTGAGGTCGGGGAGGGGGTCCCTCGTGAACCCGTCCAGACAGTCGATCAGCCGGGGGAGTGGCATCTCAGGTCACCGGTCTTGCGGACGACAAAAGGATGGGGGGGGTCCGCTTCGGCCAGTGGGAGGGTGAAACCCCGTAGAGCCGGAGCGCACTCTGCATCACCTTCGCGAAGACCGGTGCGGCGATCAGTCCGCCGAAGTAGGCCTTGAGCGCGTGCTTGACGATCACGATCACGACAAAACGCGGATGACCGGCCGGTGCCATGCCCGCAAAGACCGAGTTGTAAACCCGGCGCGAGTAGTGGCCGTGGATGAAAAGACGCGCCGTGCCCGTCTTTCCGGCCACCCGGTAGTAAGGAATCTGGGCGAGGAATCCCGTACCGGCCGGGGAGACCACGGTCTCGAGCATGGTCCGCAGGGTGCGTGCGAGACGGGAGCTGATCACGCGGTGGCCCCGCGGGGGGCGCCTCAGCGCAAGAAAAGTGAGCGGCCGGCGGATCCCGCCGTCGGCCAAAACCGAGTAGGCGCGCGCCAGCTGAAGCACCGTCACCGAGACGCCGTATCCGTAGGCGATGGCCGCATGCGCGGCGGGCGGCCATTCGAACCAGCGGTGCAGGATACCCGAAGCCTCGCCGGGAAATCCCGTTCCCGTGGTCTGCCCGAATCCGAAATCGCGGTAGGCCTGCCAGAGGAAATGGCGCGGCAGCGAGAGGGCGATCTTGGCGGCCCCGACGTTGCTTGATTTTTCGAGCAGCGTGGTGAGATCGATGGTTCCCCAGTCGGCATCGTCGCGGATGGTGTAGTTGCCGACCCGGAACACCCCGCCCCCGGTATTGATGAGACTCCAGGGCTCATAGCGGCCGCTCGCCAGGGCGGCGGAAATGGTGAACGGTTTGAAGGACGAACCGGGTTCGAACATGTCGGTCGCAGCCCGCGCCCGCATGTCGTCCGGAAGGTAGTCCGCCCGGTTGTTCGGATTGAAGGACGGCAGGCTCACCATGGCCAGGATCTCGCCGGTCTGCGGACTGACCACGACCACCGAACCGGAGCGGGCCCCCTCCTTCCGGATCTCCCGGTGCAAGGCCCGGTACGCCAGGTACTGGAGCCTCAGGTCGATACTGGTCCGCAAGCGGTGCCCGGGGTCCGGTCGGCGCATGAGCCGTGCCACACTCACGGTCTGGCCCAAGCCGTTCTGGATCACCTCCATGCGCCCGTCATGGCCCTCGAGCCAGCGGTTGAACTCGAGCTCGAGACCGCCCGCCCCGTGGTCATCAATGTTGGTATAGCCGACGAGCTGGGAGGCGATCGCCCCCGCGGGATAGAAACGCTGGTCGGCCGGAACGAGAAAAACCCCGGGAATGCCCTGGTTCAGGAGGGTCTCGGCCTCAAAGGGGTCCATGTCCCGCCGGAGGTAGAGGAAATAGAGGTGCCGGGCGGAGTCGACCTTCTGGGCCAGGCGCGATTCCGGCCAGCCGAGCAGTCCCGCGAGCCGTGGCCAGTCCGCCTGCTCGTGGATGAACACCCGCGGATCGAGGCAGAGGTCGTCCACCGGAGCGCTCACCGCCAGCGGGTGACCGTTGCGGTCCACGATCATGCCGCGATGGGCCGGGAGCGTCAGGATCCGGAGCGACCGGTTCATGGCCTGCCGCAGCAGGAACCGGCGATCCGCGCCGTCGAGCCAGGCGGCCCGGAGAAAGAGTCCGCCCGTGGCCAGGGCGAACAGCCCGACCACGCAGAGCCAGCGCAGGAGGCCCGGTTGCGGGGGCGGCGATGTTTTCACCGGTGCCCCACGATGATGAGCTGGACGTGATGGGGGGGATGCATGCCGAACTTGAGACGGGCCAGACGGGCGATGCGCGCATGGTTGGTGAGCGTGCCCTGCTGCAAGAGGAGCTGCATGCGTCGGGCTTCCCCGATGTGGTGGACGCTTTTCAACTGGAACAGGCGGGCCAGCCGGCTCCGGTGCTCGTAGGTCGCCTGGACCACGAGAAGCGCGCTGGCCAAAAGCAGGAGCGCGAGCGCGGCGGTGACGAGTCGGGGCACCGTCACGGGAGCCGCTCGGCCACCCGCAGGAGCGCACTGCGGGCACGGGGATTGGTCCGACACTCGGCCGGGGTCGGACGAAGGGGATCCATGAGCGGGCGCAGGGCGGGGGCGGGATCCGGTGAGGGACGGTGGGTTCCCTTCATGAAGCGCTTGACGATCCGGTCCTCCAGTGAATGAAAGCTCAGGACAGCGAGACGGCCGCCCGGACGCAGCGCCCGGGCCGCCTGGGGCAGGGCCGAACGGAGTTCATCGAGTTCGTGGTTGACCGCGATGCGCAAGGCCAGAAACGTCCGGGTCGCCGGGTGCCGGCGCCGCTCGTGGTGCGGCACCACACGGCCCACGAGATCCGCGAGCCGGCGGGTGGTCCAGGATCCGGACCGGCGCCGTTCCTCGCCGATGGCCCGGGCAATGCGCCGCGCATAGCGCTCCTCTCCCCACTCGGCGAGCACACGTTCGATTTCCGGCACGGGGGTCCGCATGAGCCACTCGGCGGCGGTCACACCCACGGCCTCCATCCGCATGTCGAGAGGACCTTCGGACTGGAATGAAAAGCCGCGACGGGGATCATCGAGTTGCGGAGAGGAGACACCGAGGTCGAACAGGATCCCATCCACCTGGCCGGTCACGTGTTCAGCCTGGAGCCAGTGCCCGAGCTGCGAGAACCGCCCTTCGCAGATCGAGCACCGCCTCTCGGCACCCAGTTCGCACCGGGCATGGGCCACAGCCTCGGGATCGCGGTCGGCCACGATGAGGTGCCCGGCCGGTCCCAGGGATCCCAGGAGGATCCGGGCATGGCCGCCCCGGCCGTAGGTGGCATCGACATAGATGCCGTTGGGCTCTTGCACGAGCCAGCGGACCACCTCGTCGGCGAGGACCGGAACATGCGGGGTCTCCATGCGCCTCTTGCCTCATAGCCGGAGGTTGAGCAGTTCGGTGGGGAGTTCGGATCCCGCTTCCGGCGCCTCGGCGAGCCAGATCCGGCGGTGATCATCCCATCGCGTCTCGTCCCACAGCTCGAATTTGTTGCCCTGACCGATCAGGACCGTGCGATGGTCCAGCCGGGCAAAGGCGCGCAACGGCGGGGGAACCAGGAGACGTCCATGGGAATCCATGCTCACCTCCGTGGCATGACCGAGGAGCAGTCGTTGCAGGTGTCGGGTCTGGGGAGCGAGATTGGGCAGGTTCGCGAGCTGGCTTTCGACGGCCTCCCACTCGGGTTGGGGGTAGAGCAAAAGGCACTCGTCACGATCGACCGTGAACACGAAATGACCGCTACAGGCCTCGGCCAGAATCCGACGGTAACGGGTCGGGATCGAAAACCGCCCCTTCTCGTCCAGCGCAACCTGATTGACACCCCGATACAAAAGCCGGCTCCTGAGATCTTCTGCGCCCAGTTTTTACCACTTTTTACCACAGCGCAAGTCCTTGAAACGGGAATCCACCCCGATTGGGGCAAGGCTCGGGGTTATTTTATTTTTTCTTTTGTAAATCAGTAATTTGAAAATTAGCCCGCCCCGTTCCTAAATAAGGACTACAAAAATCCGGACAGGAAAGGGCAAAAATTGCGCGAAGCCTGCGCGGGTCGTGTTTCAGGATGTGGAATCGGCTAGACTGGGACCATGGGATGGGATCGGGCCGGGAGTCTCGGGCGGCGCACGGCGACGGGCCGGAGGGTGCGGTGCCTGCTTTTGTCCGCCTTCCTGTCCGCGTTTTTCCTCATTCCGGTGGCGGGGGCGGCCGTCTCCAAAGCCTCCGGAAAGGGAGTGCTCCTCCACTTTTCAATCCATGTCACAACCCGGATCCACTCCAGCATGCGGGTGGACCTCCATGCCTCCGGTCGCGCGGGAAATCCCGTGGAGGCCGAAAACCTTGCGAACCGCAAGTTCGTCTGGGCGGTCGACACGATCCGGCATCTGGGAAGAGCTTGGCTTCATTTTCACACGAGCGGGATCACCTCCCGGCCGGTGGCCTGGGCGCACGGACAAATCACAGAGTGGCAGACCACCGATGTTCTCACGCTGGAATCCGCGAACGGCACACGGATGGGGGCCCTGCTCACGCGTCTCGAGAAACGGCTCGTGGTTTCCGACATCCGGTACCAACCGGCCGGCAGTGAGAAGGTCCGCCATGGGCTCATGCTCAGGGGACTCCATGAACTGGCCGGCCTGGCCCGTCAAGCGTGCACCGCACTCGGGGACACGCGGGCTCACCTCCTCGACATCCGGATCACCCGAGTGGGGCATTCTTCCGGGCCGCGACCCTTCGTCAGCTTCGCGGGAGTGGCCAATCCGGTATCCGCTCCTCTCCCGGGCCTCCATCACTCGCTCCGGGTGCAGGTGGCGCTCGCGGCGCAGGTCCGCTGCAGCGGAGCCCATCACTGATCAAGCAACCGGGATAGGGGAAACGCGGGGTGGGCCGATCAGCCGGGTTCTGTCGGGAGCCGTCATGCCGCTCGATGCATCATGACCGATGCACGCTCACGACCGGCCCGGGAGCCGTGCGAATCACACACGTCGCTCGCGCGTCATGCTCCCCGATCTGGTCTTGCTCAACGAAAGCTTTCGCCCGCAGGCACCGCTACGGCGCAGGTGGCACCCCCACCTCCGGATAGTCTGCCGGCCAGGCCAAGCCCAGGACCTCGAAGGCCTCCCGGGCCGCGGGCCAGTCCACGTCTTGGGCTTCCAGATCGTCGGGATCCGGGTGCCAAAGCTCGGGATCAGCCCAGGCGTCGGCCAGGGCCATTGCCGGTTTCAGTGCGGGCACGACCCCGCCACGGATGATCCAGTCGTGCACCTGGCCATACCAGGCCCGAGTACGACCGTGGAAAGACAGGCCGTCCACGGCCGGGTAGCTGCGGCGGGCGAGCACCGCCACTTCCATCACCTGGGGGATCTGGGTAGTCCAACCGGCATCGTGAAGCACGGTTGATCCGGTCAGCACGGCGCTCGGGAAGGCGAGCCTCGCTGCCTCGGGACGGCTGGCCTGCGAGCCTTGCGGATCGCGGACCCGGTTGTAGTAGATCCCGAGGCGTGGGCCGGCTCGTTTGAGCAGGCCGCGGGTGTGCCATCGGGTCGCGTAGATCGCTGCCTTGCTGGCGTCTCCGCCCAGACAAGCCTGGAGCATGGGCAGGGAAAACACGGCGGGCAGTGCCATGAGGGAATCCCGGGCGTTTTGTCGGCTCATGGGTATGGCGCTCCATCCCCGATCTGTTCTGCGGCTTGGGCGACAGCCTCCAGCGTGCGCCGGGTATAGTCCACCATCTGCTCCGCGGCTGCATCGCCCAGGCTTTTCCACGTTTCCTCGGGTAGCCAGCGCGGAAGCTCTTTTTTCACGGTATCGAGCATCCGCGCCCGATCGTAAGTCTGAAGGAAGACGCGCAAGGCATCGGCCGGGGCACATTTGCCCACGGTCGTGTAGGCCACGACCTGATCCAGGAAACGCCCGGCCGCCGCTTCCGGAGAAAGCGCCACCTGTTTCCCAAGCCACCAGAAATCAAACACATCCCGGGCCTTGAACCGGGGTCGCGTGGCAAAGGCCGTGATCTTGTCCGCGTAAGCTGCCTCCCGGGTTGCAGCCGGGATCGGGATACTGGAGCGGGTGATGATCTCGCCCTGGCGGACCGGAAGCCGGAACTCTGTCTCGTAGCGATCAAGATAGGATGGGTCCACGCGCCAGAACTCCACCTTGACGCGGACCTTGCCCAGGCGATCCGGGTGGGCTGCGCGAAGCTCGAAGGCAGCGAGGCCCCCGGTCTCGCCGGCACCCCGTCCCCCGTGCAGGCTGACGGTGAGTTCAGGGTGATCGATTGCGAGTGATTGGTTGATCCGGTTCACGCATCGCCCCATGACCGTCTCGAGTTGCCCGGATTCCGGCTGGCTGAGCAGCAGGTCGATGTCCTCAGAGAATCTCGGGGAACCCCAGCTCATGTTGAGCGAGGTGCCTCCCTGAAAGGCCATCTGCCGCGGTGTCCACCCCGAGATTGCGGGCAAAGCCTCGATGAAAGCAAATTGAACGGCCGTGCTCCAGGAACGGATCTCCTCTGGTGTCGTGCGCTGCACGGTTTGACCCCCGACCTAACTACAAACAAATATACTTAAATGTATATCTATTTGCAATATTTTGTTTTGGGTCATGACTGACCTGGGTTTCCACGGCGCACTGATTGACTCATCGGTTTCCTCACGCTGGGCGGCCATCCCTGCGCCCCGCGATTCCCAGCATGGCTGATTTCCCGCATCCACGCCTTCAGCTCGAGTAGCCGGTACCGGGATTCCGTCGGCTGTGCCTTGGTAAGAGCGGGTTCTCTGTAGCGCCGGTCTGCACCTTCTTGCTGGCTTGCAGACGAGACCGCGTGTCGGAGGGTACACAGGGATGACCGCTCCCGTGCTTCCGGTGGCCTACTGCTTTCGGTACACCTCTCTACGATTTCCAATGCGAACCACAAGAACCCGTAGGGCAACGTCCTCGATGCTGGCAATAATTCGCCAGTCTCCTACCCGGTACTTCCAAAAATCCCCGAGCTGAGAGCCCTTGAGGGCCTCGCCAATGCTACGCGGGTCATCGAGCGGGGCCACCCGTTCACGCAGGAATGAGGTGATGCGCCCGGCCACCGGCTTGTCGAGCTTGGCCAGTTCTTTCTTGGCTCCTTCCCCGAACTCAATCTGCCAGGCCAAGATCGCGCTCTACCTCGTCCAGCGCATAGGTGCGACTCCGCCCGGCGCGAAGTTCAATCAGCCGTTGCTCGGCCAGGTACAGGTCCTCCAGGTCCTCCAGGTGCTCCAAGATGGCCTGACGTGCGTAAAAGGTCTTGGTGCGGCCTGTAGCCTGCGCCAAGGCCTCCAGTCGCTCCTCGATTTCGGGAGGCAGGCGGATAGCAAGCATGGATACACTCCTGCAAAAAGCCAATTGATATACAAATATATCACGGAACGGCGCAAACCAAACTCTTACCTGCCTGCACCTTGCGCCAAGTCGTCGGTCTTGCAGCAAACACCAGAACCACCACCCCAAGGCTTGGGATTTCCCCCTCCCGTGGGTCCGTCAGCAGGGCCGGTGCCCGCTTCCGGTTGCTGCCGTAGCCACTCCTCTCGCGCCACCGCCTGACGATGCGAATTGCCACTGCGATAGTAGTCCTGAGTACGGACGAGTGAAACGTGCTGACGGACCCGGCGCGATCGAACATGTCCAGCGTGCGATTGGTGCGACGGGGGCAGATGGTACTGCTTTCTGCAGATGGCATGGACAACACGCAGATCGCCGCGGAAGTGGGCGTGGGTCGAGTGCAGGGGGGCCGCTGGCGATCGGTACGCGTATCCGGGTCTGGGGGAGATCGAACGCGATGCACCTCGACTCGCGTCCAAACCGGACCCAGGGGATCACCTCGGATTGGGCATCCTCCTACCCCATGCCGGGAGCCCGTCCCTTGATGGAGGATTCAACTCCGACCTGCCATTGATCCAGCATCAGAGTGCCGATCTCGGCAAATCCAGGATGGGTCTTGACGTACTGCCTCACGTCTGACGCAACCCGGGATATCGCATCGGCGATGCGTTCGAGGATCGCATGAATTCTGGCAGGCGAGCCGCCCATATGAGTTCCGCCCAATCGTTGAAGGTCCTTGACGGTCGGCCAGTGCGTCGAGCCGTTCAACGTGAGCGCCATGCTGTCTTTCGGGAGTTCGACCGTTGTTGTGACAAGATCATAGACGGGAGCGAGCCGTGCCTCGCCTTGAACCTCGTCATAGACGATGCCGAAGTTCTCGAGATGCGCATCCATTCCGCAGGCCACAGTTGGGCGCAATGAGCGTGAAGAGAGACTCCATATCCGTGACGACATGGGGTGAGTTCACAAATTGGGCTCTGTCGAATTTCAAGCGGGTTGACCCGTCATATGTGCGGATTCAACTGATCAATAGCTCTTCATGCCCGAGCCCTTCAACGACGAGTCCTGTTTCCGCAAACCTGTTGCACTTCAAACTTGAAACCGCCGTGTTTTTTCATATCAATTTCAGGATCAGAGGAAACGCAGAGTGGGCCGATAAGCCGGGTTCTGTCGAGGGCAGTCATGCCTCTCGATGCATCGTCACCGATGCACTCTAGCGACCGACCCGGGAGCCGTGCGGATCACACGCGTCGCTCGCGCGACATGCTCCCCTATTTGGTCTTGCTCCAAGCGGGGTTTTCCGTGCCGCGGACTGTTACCAGCCGCGCGGTGCGCTCTTACCGCACCTTTTCACCCTTGCCAGCCGGATGGCTTCGGCGGTCTGTTCTCTGTGGCACTTTCCGTGGGCTCGCGCCCCCCAGGTGTTACCTGGCGCTTTGATCCGCGGAGCCCGGACTTTCCTCTCCACGAATGGAGCGACTGCCTGGCCCGCTCTGCGTTCCCGGTCCCACTGTACGTGGATCGGGCCGGATTTGCAAAATCCCATCCTTTGTGCCGGGGCTGGATTTGATGGGCCGCACGAAGGGGAAGCTCGAGGCGGATGTGTACACGGCCCCCCCGCCCGTCACCCCCACCCGTCCCCATGGCATCCATCCGCCGGAATTCAACAGCGTGCGACCCATCTTTATCGTGCTCATGCCTTGATCCAGTCCTGCACCGGTCGCGAAAGAAAATCTCCCATCGGGACGCCGTTGTCACCAACGAGCAGCGAACGCTTCCCTTTGAATGCCTGTGTGAATGCCGCCATGCCCGCGGGCATTGCACGCTTGTGCCCGCTCTTGACCTCGATGTCGACGAGCTGCCGCCCCGCGCGCGCGACGAAGTCCACCTCCTGGTTGCGCTCCCGCCAGTAAAACACCTCGCATTCGCCCGCCAGGGCCGCGTTGGCCAGATGCGCGCCCACTGCGGATTCGGCAAGCCGCCCCCAGAGCTCGCGATCGGTCCTGGCTTCATCCAGGGAAAGCCCGCCCGGCGAGTGACTCAGAGGAGCGATTGAGCAGATCCGGAGAGGCTGAACCCAGCAGCAGAAAACGCCCCGGCCTGCGGTGCTCATCAACCAGCGAGCGCAGCACCGGGAACAGTCCCGGCAATTGCTGGACTTCATCCAGAATGGCCAGGCGATCCTCGCGCCCCGTGAGATAAAGCTCCGGATCGGACAACCGCGCCAGATTGGAAGGCCGCTCCAGATCCAGATACTCCGTATCCCCGCGCAGCTTCTGCAGCGCCCGCGCCAGCGTGGTCTTGCCCGCCTGACGCGGGCCGACCAGCGCGACGACCGGGAACCGGATCAAGGCACCCGACAGTTCGGCTGCGAGCGCTCGTTCAACCATCCTTGCAATTCAGCCGTTCAATGGTCGATTCGCAAGGATACGGTCCCACGGGATCGGACATCCCGGATTTTTGACCGGCCCAGAGGACATAGTCGGCTTCGGTGTCGAGATCGCGTTCGGCGGGGAGGAGTCGATAGGAGATGGCCTGCGCCTCCATCCGTCTCAGTGTCTCGGAAAAGACCCGGGCCGTGCCCCAGGCGATCTCCCGAAACAATCCGGGACGCGGGTGCCGGAGCCCGATCAGCACGTAACCGCCGTCCATGCTCGGCGCCAGAGTGGCCTCCACACGGGCGCCGCAAAGGACTTCGGCCGCCGCGCGGAAAAGCCCGGGTGTGGGATGACAGAGATCGGTTCCCGCAAGGAGTGCAGCCGAATGCTGGTGCAGGATCTCCCCCAGGGCATGATCCATCCGCTCGCCCAGGTCCCCTCCTTCCTGCGTGTGCAACGTCACGCCGTGACGCCGGCGCATGCGGACAAAGAAGGGATGCGAACAGTCGGGCGTCCCCCAGAGGGAAACCGGGCCCGTCCCGGACGTCACGGCCGCCGCGATACAGGTCTCTGCAAGCTCCTGGGCCAGCAAGGCCGCTCCCGCCTCACCGAGTGTGGGAATGAGCCGGGTTTTGACCCGGCCCGGCACCGGGGCCTTGGCAAAGAGCAGGATCGGAACCGGATCCATCAGGCCTCCGGTGGAGGCCCGGCCCCGAGGATCCGGAATCCCCCCGCCGCACGGCGGCGAAGCGGTTCGATCAAAAGTGCCCAGAACCCGAGATGCGTCCGCCCCTGTCCCGGCAGCCCGATCGGGATCTCTCCCGGGGCGTCTGACCGGGCCCGGTAGGTCCCGAACCCGTGGTCCCACCAGGGAAAGCTGAAACCGAAATTGCAATCCAGCTCGCCCGGCCAGGCGGAATGGTGGATTTCATGCATGTCCGGGGTGACCACGAGCCACCGGAGCCAGCGGTCGGCCACGGGGCCGAGACCGAGGTTGCTGTGATTGAAAAGCGTCGTGGCATTGAGCAGAAGCTCGAACAGGAGGACGGCCAGGGCCGGCAGGCCCAGGGCCGCGATCACGGCGAGCTTGATCAGCGCGGAGAGGGCGATTTCCCCCGGATGGAAACGGACCCCGCTCGTGGTATTGAGATCGAGATCGGTATGGTGGACCCGGTGCAGCCGCCAGAGCCAGGGCCAGCGGTGGAACAGGCGATGCTGCAGGTAGATCGCGAGGTCGAGGGCGAGGATCCCCGCGAGCAGCGCCGGCAGGCGGGGCACGCCCAGCCAGGGAAACAATCCCCCCGACCTCTCCGCCGCGAAGACGACAAGCCCGGCGGGAACGAGGAGACGGGTCAAAAGCGAACCCACGGGCGCAAGACAGAGGTTCGCCACCCGGTTTCCGGGCCGGCGGTTCCGGCGTCTCGGATACCGCCACTCCAGAAAGGAGAAAACCACCAGTGCACCCAGGAAAACACCGATCCGGATCAGGGTGAGCCCGTTCATGCCAAACCCCTACTCGCGCGGGTAGTCCGGATCGTACTGCGCGACGAGACGGGCGGGCGAGACCCCCATCGCATAGGCGATCCTGAGTCTCCACATCCGGAGCACGAGCCGGAGGGGGCGAACCTGTTCGAACCGCCGGGTGGTCGTCAGGACCGGTCCGGGCAGGATGAGGGGCGGGCCGAGCGCCTGGAGACGCTTCGAGATCTCGATATCCTCCATGAGGGGAATTTCGGGGAATCCCCCGACCCGTTCGAAACACTCGCGCCGGACCCAGAGCGCCTGGTCGCCGCTCACGATCCCGGTCCGGCGGGTCCGGCCGTTGATCCCGGCCGCAATCAGGCGGTACGCCAGGCGGTCGGAGTCGAAACGGAGACTGAAGCAACCCCATTCCGCCTGCTCCGGGAACGGCCTTCCTCCCAACCAGCCCTCGAGGCTTCCCACGGGCAGGCGGGCATCGGCGTGCAGGAAACACAGCCATTCGGATCGGGCCTTTCGGGCCCCTGCATTCATCTGGCGGGCCCGGCCCGGGGGGGATTCGATGAAATGGGTGGCACAGCGACGCGCCACCGCCGCGCTGTCATCCCGGCTCTGGCCATCCACGACGATGATCTCGCAGCCCCGGTCCCGCCAGGCCAGGAGGGCGGGGGCGAGCCCGGCCAGGGCCGCCCCGTCGTTCCGGACCGGAACGACGATCGAGAGCGGCGGATTCACCCGATCACCCCAATCACCATCTTCCATTCAATGGATTACACAATTTTCGGTGGGCCACATCGTGATCACCGCAAGTGGCAAAACCGGTGCCCGTGATGGCCAGAACCATAGCAGATCCCCGCCCTCCCCGCCAAGAGGAACCTTGAGCCCCTTGAGCATCTACTGTGACACCGACCGGCTTCGTGGTATTCCCATGAGGTGTAACAAAAAGAACCCACGGCACCCCAAACCGATCTCTTGTGGTGTTGATTAAGTAGCCCCTGAACCTTTCAGGAGCGCACAAATTCCAGTAGCGGCCGGATGTCACAGTCGTCGGCTGTGGCAAGAGCTTCCTGCCAGCCTCTGTCAGACCGACCCATGACGATTTGAAGTGGCCACACCACCTGCCGGGGAGGGACTCTTCGTCCAAGTACACCCACATTCAATTTTCAGGGAAAAAGATGTCTTGGAGGATGACCCCTACGGGGCCGTTCTCCTTGTCCGGTACTGGGGACAGGGCCACTCCAACTTCTCCTGCCCGGATCGAATGCGCTCATCGATGGCCACCGCTATCCGGTGGCATGACGCTGGACCTCCTGGCGGTTTCCGGTTCCCAAAGGGAAGCGGGGATACCCATTGGCGCCAACCCGCTTCGAAATGGAAGATTCCCCGGGACGATAGTTCTGGTATCGTTGTTCACGGGTCAGCAGTGTGTAGCGCTTCATCGGTGCTCCTTCGACTTGCCGGTCGGAAAAGCCACGATGCTACCGCAGCTTGCCCGCTCAGCCTGTCAATCGAAGTTGCACTTCAGAGTTGAATCCACCATACTTATTTTAGTATTAAGGTCGTATGTTTGCATCATGATCAGAAAGCCTCCTACCATCCGGGATCGCATCGCCGAGCGCATCCGTCGCACGCGTAAGACGGATGTCTTCATGCGCGAGGATTTCGCATCGTTCGGGACCTACGATGTCGTCGGCCGGGCGCTGCGCAAACTGGTGGGCGAAGGACTCCTCGTCCAGGTGGGCTATGGCCTCTACGCACGCGCCAAGCCCTCGGTACTGTCAGGCAAGCCGATTCCGGCAACCCCCCTCATCGACATCGGCTACCAGGCGCTGCGCCGGCTGGGCTATTCGCCAAAGCCGAGCCAGGCCGCGATGGATTACATCGCGGGGCGCACCACGCAGGTGCCGGCCGGTGATCGCATCGCCGTGAGCGGTGCGCGCGTGAAGCGCAAGATCGCTTTCGGGCCGCGCGTCATCGAATACACTTGAAGCGGCTGACGGAAGCGCAAGCCGAGCTCATCGACGCCTTCCTCGCCAAGCGCGCCGAGCGCATCTCCACGGCGCAGATCGAGAAAGACCTGCTCATCTCCGAGGTATTCTCGGTCTTCACCGAGCCGGTCGTGTACCGCGAGCACGAGGCGAAATTCGTGCTCTGCGGTGGCACGGCGGTATCCAAGGCACACCACCTCACCGAACGCATCTCCGAGGACATCGACCTGCGAGTCGTTGTCCCGAGCAGGATGAGCCGCTCGGCCCAAAAGCGACTCCTGAGCCTCGTCAAATCCCAAGTGCTCGACCGTCTGCGCAGCCGGGGTTCGACATCTCGGACGAGGCCGTCAAAGCGGGCAACGGGAATCACTACATCGCGATCCTCCTGTCCTATGACTCCCTCTATCCGCCGGACCAGGCGCTTCGCCCAGAACTCCTGATCGAGATCAGCGCACGCCCGCCGATCCTCGCCCCCGTTGTGTGCGGATACGACACCGCCGTCAACGAGCTGCTCGGGCGCGCCGAGCGACGCGGCAGGATCGCTTGTCTCGACATCCGCGAGACGATCGCCGGCAAGAACGCCGCCTTGCTGCGGCGATGGTCGGCCCGCCTGCGGGGTATTGGCCGGGTGTTCGCGCCGGGCAATACCCGCGACGAGGATATCGTCAGACACCTCTACGATCTCGGACGCATCTTCGAGCAATCCCCTCAAGAGATGACCGATCGGGAAGCGGGTTGCCTGGCGCGACAGCTCCTGCTTCAGGACGCCGAGGAATTCGGCAACCAGGATCCGGGGTTCAGGGATGCTCCAATCGAGCGGGCACGGGAAGCGCTCGGCGATCTCGCCGTCAGTGCCGAAGCCCGGCAGTGGTATGAGCGCTTCACGACGGAGATGGTGTACGGCGTGGTTCCGTCCTTTGAGGAGGTGATGGGGCGGATTATTGCCTTCGCAGACGTGTGGGTGACGGCCGGAGGATGACTGACCGATCATTCACCGTGAAAGGTCTCGCTGTCATGTCTGATCAAGTGGCGTCTCTCTCGTGCGTGCTCCCGCCGCATCACCGCCTTGAACGCTTTGCCGCACAGGATGAACTGCGTGAGCATGCGCGGGAGGAGGTCAACCGCGCGCACCGTTTCGCGCGAGGCTGCCCATGCCAGGTGAAAATGACCTGCACTTCATCGTAGGGAAAGATCGCACGACCTTCCGTGCTCTTCTCGAGCACGCCTGCCATCTGCAGGGCCTTGACATCCGAGTGGACGGCCTTGATGTCGCGCCCGACGCGATGCGCGATCTCCGGGATCGTCAAAACTCCTTACGTGTCAATGAGAAATGGAGGATTGCCTTTCCCGGATCTCCTGGTAGTTGCGGCGGGCCATGGCCTCACCCTCCTGGATCTCGTTCACGGTGATCACGGTGAACGGCCCTTGGCTCATCTTCCAAATCTTGTAAGCCATAACGGGCGACCGGGTGAGCAGGTAGGCCGTGTACATGTCGGCAAAGGCTCGCGTCGGATTCTTTTGAACGCCATACCAGCCACCACTATACATGCTGCTCCCCATTACCAAAGCACTCACGACACCCGCACGGGCGGCCCAGTCGGTGAGCGTTCGTTCCAACCGGTTCAGTTCAGCCTGCGTAGGCTTCTTCTTCCCCAAAAAGGGGGCAACCCCGAAACTTAAGACCTCCCACAGGGTCCGGGGATTGAGGCTCCAGGCCGCAATCCGGGCCCAGTGTTCAGTCGTGGCTATTTCGATCTTGCCTTGCTGGGGGTTGTTCGTTACTGTTTCTCCGGCACAAAAATGTTCGCTTTCCTTGAAGCGGGTAATCGCCGCAGCCAGACGTGAAGTCGGCAAGCCGTGCATATCCTCGTGCGTAGCCTTCATCTGGGCCATTTTCTGTTGCAGCGCTTGTGGATCCGCAGGAAGATCGGGGTTATTGTGGAGACAATAGTCAAATCCCTTGAACAGCATTGCCGCGGCCTGCGTATTGCCCTGGTTGGCGAGAGCCGCTTCGGTTTGAACGAGACGGGCCAGGGAGGGACCCGTGAGATCCGGTTGGGGAATACCGCTGAGCATTGGGCCCCAGAGCTTGAGATCCTCGATCCTGGACGGTCGTGGCGGTGGTGGGTCACGCAGCGGATCGTAGTCATGGAAACCGGCAGAAACACGCCTTTGGGCAAAACCAGAAGGTGTATAGGGCCGAGCCCTGCTGGAGGGAGCGGGGTGCGTGGCAGACCGGACTGGGGATGCCGAACGCTTCGTCCGGTGCGTCCGGACGAGGAGGATCACCCCCACTCCTGCTACCAGGAGGACCAGCAGGACGATGACTCGGGTCGGACGTATTTTCGACAAGATCCCTGCCCCCCCAAAGTGCCCGAGTTTGTTGTACCACAAAATTGTCCATTCGCCATTGCTGGGCTCGCCTCGATTCCCATAGCGCCCCCGTGAGTTAACGCGCAGGACGGCGGGGGCGTGATCAGGGCGAAATCAGGATGCCTCTCTCGGTCGCGATCACACCAGCTATATTGAAAGTTCCGGAGCCGGGTCCTTCGGAATGACAAGCGGGCGATCTTTACGGCCGCCGAGCGCGCCGCCGCCTTCCTACACGGCTTGCAGCCGAAGGCGGAGACCGCAGAATCCAAAGCCGAGGAGGAGAGAGCCACCGTGCCCCCGCCGCAGGGCATCCCCCTGTCCACGATCAAGGCGGCGGATTTCGTCCATGAGCAATTCAACGTCGGCGCGGCCGGCGATGTACGGGCCAATCCTTCCACCGCGTCATTTTTTTCCTCTGCCCTTCCACGGCCCGCCCGTCAGGTGCGCGATCAGGCGCGAGGATACAATTCCGGCGGCATCGTCAATGTCCCAAGCGTAACCCGTAGCAAGTAGTGCGCCGATATCAGCGGTGAATTGTCGGTCGCGCAGTTTGGCATCGAAATTCTGTTCGAACTCGGCGCGCGACACCGGGTGGCCGCCATGCGCCATGTATCGGGAAAACGCATCGATCACGCGATCAGGATCGGCGGACGGTTCTTTGAGCGCGGTGGAAAGATCGAAAAGGTCGCGGCCTTTCTTGCGCTGATAAAGGGCGCAGCTTCGTGCCGAGCAGTTCATTAAGCGAATAGGTCGCGATCTCGCAGCCGCCTTCAAACCAGCGCGAGGACACGGCGAACGGGAGGCGCGCGTAGCCGTAAACCGCAAAATGCTCCCGCGAATTGATTTCGACCTTGAGCCTGAGCGGGATCGGCGGCATGTCTTCCGAGTCAAAGCGATAGAAAAACGTCACCCGGCCTTCGCTTTGCTTGTACCGCGGCTTGCCAAGCCAGCCATCGAGCGCTTCATGGAGCGCGTCCATGATCGGACCCGCGGGTTTGGCGCTGACCTGTACGAGGTCGATATCCTCGGAGTACCGCGCCGGCGGCGTCAGGTGCAGCTTGTAAAGTGCCGTCCCGCCGCGGAAGGCGAGCGAGCGCCCAAGCAGCGGATGGGTGAAGATCGCGACGAGCACCCGGCTGATGACGAGGTCCTGCTCGACCTGCAAGTCCTGCACCCATGGCGCCTGCGCCCGCCACTCCGTGATGTAGTCGCGCGGAATCACAGTTCCGCCTCCACATCGGCATTGACGATCACCTTCCACGCCTCATCGCGCGGCGCATCTTTGGCAGGCGCTCCCGGCAGCAGCGCGGCGCTCTGCCGTGCATGCCGCCTGACGTAATCTTTCAATGCGGCGGCTTTGTCTGCGGCGCCGATCTTTTGCAGGAGGTAGCCGAGCCTTTGTGCCCACGGCAGCGGCGCCGTCTGCGCCGCCGCCGCCAGTTTTGCCGGATCGATCTTTTCGGCAAGCTCCGCAAGCACGGTCGCAACCACAGTGAGTCCACCCGCCTGTTCATGATAGCCAACCAAGTCGAGAGCCGTCGCTTCGGGCGTGGAGACGAGGACCGTGCCGCGCGGCGTGTTGAAGGTCTGCACCGGCACGTCCTTGAGGCGCTTGCGGACATGGAAGGTGACGCGCATCTGCCCGCAGTGAATGGGGCGGCGCGCCTTGGCGAGCATCACCTGGAATTGCTGTGGCCGATGATGGGCGGCGCCATGAAATTGGGCTGCTGAAAGCAGCCCGGCATAGTAGGCAAGGCCCTGCCGCTGCATCAGGGACGGAATGAACTGGTCGGCCGGGAGACAGCCGAGACGACGGTATTCCGGTGGAACGATGACATAGAAGCCGCGGGCCGGGCTGGCGATCAGGCCCCGCCGGGCGAGCCGGTTCAGCGCCAGCTTGACCGCAGCTCCCGAAGCCCCAAGTGCCTTGCGGGCCTCTTCAGAGCTGAACTGATAGCGTCCGCGGGAGGCGAGGGCCTCTATGTAGCCCCTAGCGCGCAGGGGAGGAGGATCCGTACTCATGTGCGCAAAGTATCATTTTATGATGCTTTACGCAATTGATTCGTGAATACCTGCTAGCCCAATGAGGCGTCCGGAGGGTTTTTGACGTTTTCTGAACGGAATGAAGCGTTTGGGTTGTGCCCGGAACATCATGCAGGCCGTATCCGCGCAGAGAGGTTCGGAACACCAAAATAGTTCAGCGAGGTAGGGATTCCTGCTCACGGGCTTGAACAAAAGGACAGGATAATCTCCGACCCACGAAAACAGTCCGGTCGCTTGCGGAAAAAGTGATACAGAGCCCCACGGCAGATGGTGTACATCGGGTCTCACTTTTGGCGACACGGCAAGCCACAGTGCGTAGTCGCAACGCCTGGAATTGGAAAATCCTCATGAGGCAGATCAGGAACTCGAATCGTGTTCGCGGAGAGGACGGGGGGGCTCATCCGGCAGCCGGTCCCTTGCGGGATGCGGAGCGGGCCTTCCAGGTCCGGTGGGCCAGGGGCAGAAGTGTGACCAGGACCACCAGGCCGAGTGCGGTCATGTTCCCCGCGGTCCACGGATCACCCAGCCGGAAGTGCCTGAGGTGCGCACCGAAGTTCGCGAACACGAAACTGCCCGGGATGATCCCCAGAAAGGTGGCGACGAGGTAATCCCGGCTCCGGATCGTGGTCACGGCCGGCACCAAGTTGACCAGCCAGAACGGGAAGAGGGGAATCAGGCGCAACAGGAGGAGATAGTGGAAGGCATGACCCTCGAACCCGCGGGCCAGAACTGCCGCCTGGGGTCTGCCCTCCAGCCGTCCCCGCACCCAGCGACCCAGGAGCCAGCGCGCAAAGGCGAAGAGCACAAAGGCCCCGACCGTGGCCGAACAGACGACGATCACGGTCCCGAGCCAGGGGCCAAAGAGAAAGCCGCTCAGGATCGACAGGTACACCGCGACCGGGAGGCTCAGGACCGTGACCAGCGCGTAGAGCCCGCCCAGGAAAAAGGCGGAACGGATGGTGTGCTGGCGGACGGCCGCGTGAAGTCCGGAAAGGAACCGGGCGGGGTGGAGGGCATCCAGCCTTTCCAGAAGACCCACTCGCCACGCACCCAAAATCAAAAGGACCAGTGCGACAACCACCCCCACACGGGTGGCGAGACGCCGGTTCATGGACGGGATGTCCCGCTCCCGCCCCGTGGGCGGGCGGACCGATCCGGCATCAGCCGTGATGCAGCCGGGTCTTGAGCTGCCGCATATAGTGTTCCACGCGGGAGGCATTGTGCCCGATGTCCGACAGGCCGATGCGTGATTCCGAACGCATGTCGACCCGCACCCCGCCGGGCACCTTCTCGATCCGGATCGCGACATCGTCCTTGAAACCGAACCAGGCCGTGCGGGCGACCGCCTCGATCCGTCCGGTTCCGGGACTGGCAAAGGCCACCTGCCAACCCCGTTTCCGGACCAGGGCGAGGGCCTTGGCATAGGCCTTCGACCGGCTCACGCCGTTCAGGATGAGGGGACGGACCATCGGGTAGTAGACTTCCTGGACCGTAAACAGGCAACGGGCATTCCAGTGCACACAGCTCTGGACCACCTGGGCCGCGTGCGGGTTTATCCGTCCGTGTCCCCGGGTGGCAAAAGCCACCACGGCTTCCCGTTCGATCCGCCGGGCCTGGGGGTTGCCGTCGCCATAAATCGGGCTGTTCGGCACGTGCTGGAGGCGCGGCAGGAGCGCGGTGAAGGCCGGCGGGTGCAAGGGATCGGTCGTGATGTCATGGATGGGCGGGACGGATTCGGCCTTGAGCAACCAGAAAAAGGGCACAGCGAAGCAAAAAATCCCGGCGATGGCCAGAACCACGTTGGCCAGAAGGAGCTTGGTGCGATGGGCATAGACCGAGGCAATGACCGAGATGATGCCGAAAACGAGTGTCAGGACTCCCAGGTAGGCTCCATCACGGATGGACTGGAACGCCGCTCCGAGAGACAGCCAATGGGCTCGGTAGAGCGGTCCCGGCAGGATGGTGAGGGCGGCGGCCAGGAGGGCCAGGACCAGGGTAATCACCGACAGCCAGAAGGCCGTCATCTGGGAACGCTTGGAGGGAACGGGGTGGATCATGGTCACGACCTCGGGATAAGCGCCCTATCTTAGCGCGACTTGGGGTCGGGAGCGATCCTCTCCCGTGGGTGCCCTGCGGGCGGGACCTCCCCCTAGCCGGTCTCTTCCCCTTCCCGGTTCGGTGGCCTGTCCGGCGGGGGCTCGGCCGCGTCCGCCGCCTCCTGCCGGACCCGGACCCGGACGATCCGGTGTTTCTGCATGGCTAGGATCTCGAAGTGGAAGCCCATCACCCGACAGCTGTCTCCGGCCTCCGGGATCCGTCCGAACGTCTGCAACAGAAAACCGGCCAGGGTGCGGTAGTCACTGTTCGGCCGGGGGGCAAAGCCCGGCGTCTTGAGCAGTTCGGCGACCCGCTCGAGCGCCAGCTGTCCGCCCAGCACCCAGACGCCGGGGGATTCCTCGACGGCCTCCCCGATGCGCGCGGCATGGGAGGGCAGGAGCCCGACGATGGCCTTGAGCAGGTCGTAGCGGGTGACGAGTCCTTCGATGTCCCCGTACTCGTCCACGATGAGCGCCACATGCTGCTGCTCGCGTTCGAGCAGTTCCCAGAGGTTCAGGGGCGAGGCCGTGCTCGGGAGGTAGAGTGCCGGCCGCAACAGGCGGGGGATGGAGGCCGCCTCGACCGGGAGCCCCCGTCGCACGAAATCGCGCCGGTCGAGGATGCCCAGGATGTGCCCGAGGCCGTCCCGGCAGACGGGAAAGGAGTTGTGGCGGGACTCCATCAGGGTCTCGCGCGAGAGCTCGAAGGGCACGTTGAGGTCGATCGCCGCAATGTCGACGCGCGGGGTCATGATCGGGGTCAGGTCCTCGTCGTCGAGCCGGAGGACACTGGCCACGAGCGCCGGCTCGAAGGGTGCGAACACGCCTGCGAGACTGCCCTGCTCGAGGAGGGAACGGAGTTCCTCCGGGCTGACCCCGGGATCCGCGACCCGCCCCTTGGGCAGGGTCCAGTAGAGGACGAGGTTGCTCACGCGGTTCAGGGCACTGGCCACCGGGGAGACGAGCCGTGCCAGAAGATGAAGCGGCCGGGCCACCCAGAGCGCGGCCCGTTCCGGGTTGAGGAGGGCCAGGCGCTTCGGGATGAGTTCGCCGAAAAGAATCGACAGGAGGGTGATTCCGGTGATGAGGAGCGCAAGGCCGAGACTGTGGGCCACGGGGGCCACCCAGGAAAGCCTGAGCAGGAGCCCCGTCACCCGGTTGGCCAGTCCGCTTTCCCCGAAGGCACCCACCAGGATGGTGATGGCGGTGATCCCGATCTGGATGGCCGGGAAAAACCGCCCGGGTTCGGTGACGAGCGCGATGGCGGGACGGGCCCGCCGGTCCCCGCGGCCGATCCGTTCCAGCCGATGCCGCCGCGAGGCCACGATCGCCATCTCGGCGAGTGAGAACCACCCGTTCAGGAGGATCAGGAGGGCGAGGATGAGAAGCGTAATCACCCCGGTCTTCCTGCGCGGCGGGTCGCCCCGGGAAAGCGCCCGGGGGTCAAAACCCGGAAACGGGACTTCGAGTGGGGGTCGGGGTCGGGATCCACGTTAAATTTCGATCATCTCGAAATCTTCCTTGCAGGCACCGCAGTCCGGGCAGGCCCAGGTCTCGGGAACATTCCCCCAGGGGGTTCCCGGTTCAATCCCGGATCCGGGATGGCCTTTTTCTTCCTCATAGATGAACCCGCAAATCACGCACATATACGTTTTCATGCCCGCCTGTTCGAGAAATTTGCACTTTCAAAAGATCTCAATTAGTATTCCATATTCGCCTGCCAAAAGACAGTCTGTCCAGGAGACAGCCTGCCGGGTCGCATTCCGGATCTCCGCCGCATGCCTGCCGCTGTCCCACCCGTCGCCCTCTTCATCGGTGGTCACGACCCTTCGGGCGGCGCCGGGCTCGTGGCCGACATCCAGACCGCAACCCAGCTCGGGGTCCACCCGCTGACCCTGGTTTCCGCACTGACGGACCAGGATACGGAAAACGTTTTCGAGATGCGGCCCGTGGATCCCGGCTTCCTCGAGACCGCCTTCACCCGGATCCTGGCTGACTGCCCTCCCGCCTGCCTCAAGATCGGGCTCATCGGATCCCCCGCGCTGGTCAAAACCCTGGCCCGCCTCCTCGCCGGGCATCCGGAGCTTCCCGTGGTTTTCGATCCCGTCCTGCGTGCCAGCGGGGGATTCGAATTCGGGCGGATCCCGGAATGGGTCGAGGCCATCCGCCACGATTTGCTGAGGCACATCACGCTGCTCACCCCGAACCAGGCGGAACTCGCGCAGCTCGCACCCGGTGCCGCGACACCCGATGCGGCGGCACGATCGCTCCTGGACCAGGGCGTCCATGCCGTCCTCGTCACCGGGGCGGACCAGGCGCCCGGCTCACCGGAGGTCACAGTCTCGCTCCACCTCGATTCGCACCCCCCCAAGATCTGGCACGACGTGCGGCTCCCGGGTGCCTTCCACGGCTCGGGCTGCACGCTCGCCGCCGCCATCACGAGCCTTCTGGCGCGCGACTTTCCCCTCGAGCGGGCCATCCGGACGGCCCTGCACTGGACCCACGGCACCCTCCTCCACGCCCCGGCTCTCGGACGGGGCGGACGGATCCCGTTCCGGCTTTCCCCACCCCGATGAATGCGCCGCCGCGCGGGGTGTACCTGATTGTCGATCCGGCCGGGCATGACCGCCACGGCCAGGACGACCTCCTCGAGCGCTTGCTGGACGCGGGCGTGCGCGTTGTGCAACTGCGGGACAAGGAGCGGATCCCGGCTCGTTCCACAACTTTTGCCCGCCGTCTGCTCGCACTCTGCCGGGCCCGGGGTGTGCCCCTCCTCGTCAATGACGATCCCGTCTGGGCCCGCGACCTCGGCGCCGATGGTGTCCATCTCGGAGCGCATGATGGCGCGATCCGCGAAGCCCGCGCACTGCTCGGGCCGGACGCCTGGATCGGGGCCTCCGCATACGCCGATCTCAATCGCGCCCGGGAAGCCATCCGCGAAGGGGCCGATTACGTGGCCCTGGGGAGCCTCTTCCCGTCCGTGACCAAGCCCCACGCCCCCCGCGCGAGCCTGGACCTCATCCGGGAAGCCCGCCGGACGCTCGAGCGGCCGGTCTGCGCCATCGGCGGCATCCGGCCGGATAATGCCCGCTCCGTCATGACCGCCGGGGCGGACTGGGCGGCGGTCATTTCCGCGGTCTGGGATGCACCCGATCCCCTGGCCGCGACGCGGGATCTGGTTGCGGCCTGCACGGTTGGGGGGTGAGAAGAGACGGGCGACCCCAGTGAGCTTGGCCCCAAACCGTCACCCTCACCCGTTGCAGGAAACGCCACCCTCCGTATTTCCGTGACACGGCCTCCAGTCTCCGGGCAGACCGAGAGTGCGGCCCTCGCCGGGTCGGGGGAGGAAGACACCGACGGGTTCAAGTCGGCCGCGGGCCAGTCAATAAAGCACTCGAGTTGCCCCGGCGAGCGGGCATGGGGCCAGACTCCCATCGCGCTCATTCTCGCCTCATGCCGCAAAACAGCCCCTGATCCTCCTCCCCCAAGGGACATTTCAGCTTTGCACAAAAGGTGACATCCGTGAATTGCATTGACAATTGCCATTTGACACCCTGACCACAAAGGGGTATGAGAGAAGTTGGAAAAGAAGTCGGCTCTTGCAAGCCAGTAGATCAAGGGAGGGGAAGCGTATGAAATCTCGTCTATTTTCTCTGTATCGGGGGCTTTTGCCCGTGGTGGTGTTGCTGTCGGGCCTGATGGCCAGCACGGCCGGGGCCGCCCCATCCGCCTATGTCGTAAACAATGGCAGCAACAGCGTTTCGGTGATCGACACCGCGAACAACACGGTGGTCGCGACGATGACGGTTGGCACAGGCCCCTATGGCGTCGCGGTGAGTCCGGACGGCAGCCGGGCCTATGTCACCAACTTTAACAATGGCAGTGGCAGCACCGTTTCGGTGATCGACACCGCGAATGACACGGTGGTCGCGACGGTGCCCGTCGGCACAGGCCCCGCTGGCGTCACGCTGAGTCCCGACGGCAGCCGGGCCTATGTCGCAAACAATGGCAGCGGCACCGTTTCGGTGATTGACACCGCGAATGACACGGTGGTCTCGACGGTGACCGTTGGCTCTGGCCCCGCTGGCGTCGCGGTGAGTCCCGACGGCAGCCGGGCCTATGTCACAAACTTTGGCGCTGGCAGTGGCAGCACCGTTTCGGTGATCGACACCGCGAATGACACGGTGGTGGCGACGGTGAAAGTGGGTGCAGGCCCCTTTGGCGTCGCGGTGAGTCCGGACGGCAGCCGGGTCTATGTCGCAAACAATGGCAGCGGCACCGTTTCGGTAATCGATGCGGCCACCGACACGGTGGTGGGGACGGTGCCCGTTGTCACAAACCCCTATGGCGTCGCGGTGGGTCCGGATGGCAGCCGGGCCTATGTCGCAAACACTACCAGCGGTAACGTTTCGGTGATCGACACCGCGAATGACACCGTGGTGGTGAATGTGGGCGATGGGTATAGCCCTTATGGCGTTGCGGTGAGTCCGGATGGCAGCCGGGTCTATATCGCAAACGAAGGTGGCACTACCGTTTCGGTGCTCGATACCGCGAACAACACGGTGGTGGCGACGGTGACCGTTGGCACAAACCCCATGGCCGTCGCGGTGGGTCCGGGGGCGTTGATTGCGGGCAACAGCCGTGCTTCGGGCAGTGTGGGTTCCCAGATCACCTCATCGGTTCCGGCGCTCGGCAACGGGACGAACTGTGCGACCACCGATGCGCTCGTCCAGTCACCGGTCCGGGGC
>DAHVLZ010000028.1:0-14866 GCA_027320085.1 Pseudomonadota bacterium | reverse complement strand
TCAGGGTGCGTGTCCGGGTGCGTTCTTCGGACGCCTCGATTCTGCATTCAAACGTGGGGACGAGGGCTACCCTCCCCTATCGCCAAAAGCCGCTCCAGAACTGATGCCCCGTATATCTTGCGGACCTCGGCCCGGTGTGTTCAGGACACGCCCTTTCCCTTCCCGAGCCGACCGGGGTGCGCATCCCGGTCCACACGGCTCATCCCACGTCGGATGGCGTCGATATCACGCAAACAGCGGTGCCGGGGACTGCGTGAGGGTTGACTGCAGGGTAAGACTTGCCACCCAAGGTGTTTCCGGAGTGGCCTGCCTGGGTATTCATGATCAGATCACGCCAATGACCAGCAGTAACGCTCTGTTCACCGCCTTCATCCTCTCGTTATCCAGATGGCCAAACGGGTCACTGACCTTGGCGCGCGGCAGCGTGGAGAGCTTGTCCACCATGACCTGCGAGAGGGTCTGTAGCCCATTGGACGGATTGGGCTCGACGGTGACGCGAAACGCCGCATTACGCAGGAGGCTGGTTACCGGGCACAGTACCACGCTGTCCAACTCCTCCAGCAAGCCCGATTGAACCACCAGGGCGGGTCGAGGCTTACCAAAGTCCCCTTGCAAGGAAACCTTCACCAGGTCGCCGCGTTGGGTCATTCCCAGCCCTCAATCTGGGTTGCGGCCTCTTCGGAGAAGCGCAACACCTGAGCGTCCTCGGGGGATCCCTTCAGGTTTTGGCACTGACCACGCACGAGCGCCGCGAATTCCGGGGAACGGGTGTCAGGTACCCAGAACTGGACCGGCCGCAACCCGGCGGCCCGCAACCGCTCCCGTTGGCGGGTGGTCTCGTTGTGCTTGTCATGAATCGATGACATAGAGCCTCCGGACGTCTTCATGCTAAGTTTCATGATACTATACCTGCTATAAAGCATGTAACTTGTCTGTCTCGACCCGTACCCGTAGTGGCTCAATGCTCGAGCCCCATTACAGGTGAATGAAGCGATCAGGGAGAACACCATGAAAAAGCGAACCTTTACAACGGCATTTGAGGTCGACCAGTCCCCGGAGGATGTGTTTTTGGCTATCAACCATGTCCGTGATTGGTGGTCTGGAGAGGTCGATGGAGAAACGGAAGGTCTTGGATCGGTCTTTACGTACCGTGTTCCTGGTATTCACTTTTCCCGGCAGCAGATCATCGAGTTCATCCCCGGGCAAAAAGTCGTCTGGCATGTAACAGACGCAGAACTTGCATTTGTGAAGGACGTAGAGGAGTGGAAAGGGACTGATATTGTCTTTGAAATCCAGAAAAAAGGGGTCAAGACCGAGGTCCGGTTCTCGCACGTTGGCTTGGTTCCAGAGCTCGAGTGTTTTAACGACTGCTCTAACGCGTGGGAGATGCTGATAACCGGCAATCTGCGGAGGCGTATCGCCACGGGGGAGCCCCAGCCCAGTCCGTGGGACTAAATTTTATTCTGACCTATATTCCGGCGAAGGTTACATATTTGGCACCATCGCTACCGATCATACCACTGGCACCATCCCGGCATGAGTCCGTCAATCCGTATCGTGATACGAATTAGCGGCAAGGTTGGTCGGCCGTGAGGATTCGCCCCCTTCCCTCGGCGTGGCGGTGGGGCAAGGGGCCCCCGCCGCACCAGGCAACAAGAGACGGCCAGGCTCCCTCTCCGGAATCCTGTCAGGTGGGAGCGAATAGCGACCGGAAACCCGATTGCACCCGCCCGCCGTCGGGCCGCTTGGGCAGGTCTGCCAGCCTCCCGGCGCTTGAGGGGGGGTTGCATGGGGGTTCTATTGGTGTGGCATTCGGAAGAGTTCCGGAGGCCTCCGCGAAGCGGTGGAGTTCCGGGCTAGGCCTGCCCGGCTATGAGGGCGCTTCCCCCGACAGGGGGACGGGAGGGGGGGCAACTGACTGGCACATATGGGGCCTTGTGCGGGGGCGCTTTTCGAGTTCGCGTTCTGGCCTCTCGAACTCCCACTGACCGATGTCCTCGAGAGGAAGTCACTCCGTTGATCGCTCGGTGCCACACCCGGAATACGGTCCTCGACGATGCGTCGCAATCACTCAGCCGAAGTAAACCCGTTCTCCTCCGTTTCCGGCACAGCTTCCGGGGGCGGTTGCTTTGGGCTCCCGCCTCAAAAAAACGGGAAAGGGGACCGGTCATGCCCGACGGCCGGGCATCCGCTGGGCAAACGCGCCGTGTCCACCGCGACGGGCCAAGTTCAGTTCGCGTGAACAAGCCTGGGTCACCAGCACAAGCAGCCTGCCCTGTGCCTACAGCCAACCCTTCTGGCGGGCGATGCGCGCGGCTTCGATGCGGTTGCCCGCGCCGAGTTTCCCGATGGCCTCGGAAAGATAATTGCGTACCGTTCCTTCGGAGAGAAACAGCTGTTTGGCGATATCCGCGCTGGCCAGGCCCTCGCCGGCGAGTCGCAAGACCTGACGCTCGCGGTCATTGAGCGGATCCTCGTTCTCCCAGGCTTCCATGGCCAGTTCCGGCGAAATCACTTTCCCGCCGGCGTGCACTTTGCGGATGGCGTCCGCCAGCTGCTCCGCGGGAGCGTCTTTCAAAAGATAGCCTTTCACGCCCGCGTCAAGCGCGCGTCGCAGATAGCCGGGTCTTGCAAATGTGGTCACAATGATGATTTTCGCCGGATGATGTTCTTCCTTGAGTGCGGCGGCGAGTTCGAGTCCGGTCATGCCCGGCATTTCGATGTCGGTGACGATCACGTCGGGGTTGCATGCGGCGGCGAGTTCGAGTCCTTCCCTGCCGTTCGCGGCCCGTGCCACGACGGAAATGTCCCCTTCCAGATCCAGCATGGAGGCCAGCGCGCCCAGGATCATGCCCTGATCTTCGGCGATCAGGACCTTGATCACGTTCGGGCCCACCTGGGCATGCTGACCGGCAGTACGACGGCCAGACGCGTGCCGCCGTGGCTGGAGTCAATCTCCAGCTTTCCGGCTGCTGACTGCAGGCGTTCCCGCATCCCACGGAGTCCGTTGCCTTCGCGCAGTGCGCCACCATGACCGTCATCCTCAATCAGGAGGCGCAGCTGCCGATTCTGGTTTTCAAGCTCGATGCGGCAGTGTTGCGCGCCGGAGTGACGGATGATGTTGGTGACAGCTTCTCGTAGCACCATGGCCAGCGCCGAATCCTGGGAGGGCGTGAGTTCCGGCAGCTCCACTTTCTCCGCCAGCCCGACATTGGCCGCAGCCAGCGCCACGCGCGCATTGGCGAGTTCACCGATCAGGCCGCCGCCACGGTAGCCGCCCACAGCCTCCCGCACTTGCGCGAGTGCCTCGCGGGAGATGCGCTCGACATCGCGGATTTCGCGTGCCGCACCTGCGAGGTCGCGCTCCGCGAGCGTGGCGGCGAGTTCCGCCTTCACGATGATGAGCGTGAGGGTGTGACCGAGCAGGTCGTGCAGATCACGGGCGATGCGCTCGCGTTCAGCGCTGGCCGCGAGTTTCCGGATTTCCTCCTGGGACTTCTTGAGGACCAGATTCTTGCGCTGCTTTTCGCCGAAATAGGCGTTGGCGATGCCAACCACAACGCCTCCCAGCAAGCCAAAAGCCCACAGCCAGGGCGTTAGCCTGAATATCACGGCTTCCACCAGTAGTGCCGCAAGGATCGCCGCCAGCATCAACAAGCCCTTGCGCAGGGTGCTGGAAAAACCACAGAACGCGGCTGCATAGATGATGAATACCTGGCCATTTCCCTCATAGACGATGAACACCAGGCCCAGCAGCGTGATGGCCAGAATGATCCAGTGTCGTTCCCGCGGCGTGCGTGCCCTGTAAAAACGGAAATACAGCATGAGGAAGATGACCACTGCGAGGCTGACCGATACCCATCCGGCAGTTGAAGTATTCCGGACATCGAACGGCGGGATAAACAGGAAGCCCAAATACAACAACCAGAGATACGGGATCCATCCGACAGTCTCGTCATGCGCCAACATCCGGTGGTGGAGCCACAAGAATGGCTCCGCCACCGGATGGAACAGCGTTTTCAGGGTGTTGCTCATGGATTCCTGTGGCTCGCTTTCGGGTTCTGGTTGAATCGGAATTTAAACGGATGGGTGGCACTGAAGCCGGGGCAATGCACCGGCTTCCCGTCCGCGTTGGGCAGGCACCCCGTCCAGTCAATATGATATTCCCCCCACTGAATCCCGGTGAGGTCCGGGGCCACGGGCCATCAAGCCGGTGATGGCGGGTCGGCCTTTTCGGATCCACGACCCGCATGCCGTATGGCGGGCATGGCGTCGTCTGGTCTTCAAGGTTGCCAATCCTGATCGTGTTGCTTGCGTGAATGATTCAGTTCAGGGCTCTGTGCAGAAACGCCAGGACCTTGATCCAGGCATCGCGATCTGCATACGCGTAGGCGGTGGGGGTGCCGCCGAGGGCAATCGCCACGTTGCCGGGCAGGCTGGCCACGCTGGCGTTGGTGGGACGGTAGGGCGCCTGGATGCCATGGCCAGCGCCCGCGTAGCACAGCCATTCATCAGCGTACGCATGATGATGTGCGGCAAGCCGTTGCATGATTTGCCGGGACATGAGTGATGAAGGCCAGATCTGATCGTGGGTGGCCGACACCAGCAGGATGGGCCCCTTGATTCGTTCTACCGGAATGGCCGCTTGGTTGACCGCGGTTGCATCTTTCAAGCCAGCCCGGTAGGCGTCGAGAAACGCGAGTGGTTTGCCCGGGGAAAACATCGCCGGATTGATGACGGGGTTGACCCAGGGGAGGGGTTTGCCATTCCGCGTCCAGGATGAGGAAATCGGGCCGGGTTCATAGCGGATGCCGGCCCACACGACCGAACTCGGCATGAAAGCGACGACCGCCTGGAATTCCTTTGGGAATTCCGATGCGGTGATTAACGCGGCTTCCGCGCCCTTGGACCCGCCGATGATCGCCACCTGCTTCGGATTCACCCCGGGCTGTTGTTTGAGCCAGTCCGCGCCCTTGATGAAGTACTCCAGCGGAATGTCCACCAGCATTTTCGGCAGGCGGGCAAGTCGCGGATCGAAGGCCTGGAATCCCTGGAAGTAAGCGAGTGCCAATGCCACGTAGCCGTGGGAAGCGAGCAGTTCCGCTTCCGGTGACGACGCCAGCCAACCGCCTTCCGAACCACCCAGCACCACAATGGCGGGATGCGGACCCGGCGTTGAGGGTGTGTACAACTCACCTGCCAGACCATCACTCGTGACTGCGGTCTTGACGACACCCGGTGCTCGCAGGTAGCGGACCAGGGTCACTTGAGCCAGCATCCGGTGATCCGCCATCGCCGCCAGTTTGAGGGGGTAGCTCGCGCTTTGCACAGACGGCCAGTACGGGGTCTCCTGCGGGTCCTTGACGTGCTGCGGCAGCATGGACCAGACCAGTCCCATGGGGTGCACCCCGGAATAACTGCCGTAACGCGGCGCCTCGCGCGTCGTGTCCACGACGCCCTTGTTGTCGGCAATGAACGTGGCCTGCGCGCTCCAGGTGAGATGCCTGAAGTCCTGCATGCGGGCGAGCAAGGTCACCGGTTCACCGGGTTCGAGGCCGGTGACGTGAATCGTGAAAGACTGATCCACCCGTGCCGATGCCGGCTTGACGCGGAGTGCGATGGAAGGGCCGTAGGTCCAACCCTTCCACAGACCGGCAGGCGCGATCCGGGCCAGCACCGGGGGCGAGCTGAAGTCCTTTGGCGTCTTCTGGCAGCGCGGCTCGGCCGCAACCCCGTTTGCTGTGGCCGCGACCTTCATGGTGCGGGATTGGGGCGTCGGCAAAAGGAGCAGGATGACAACCGCCACAACGATTAGTCCTGCGATGATCAAGCTGCTTTTGGCCAGACCTTGTTCTTTCGTATTCATGGCAACGCTCCTCCGGTATTTAATGGTCCTGGATCCGTCGCCACCCCCGCTGTGCAAACCACAGGCAGACGGCGGTGAATGTCAGGAGGTAAGTCACATGCGCGAGAAAATGCCCGCTGTTTCCCGGGTGGACGATGCCGAGAACGATCCGTTCCAGGTGATAGGCGGGAGATATCCGGGCCAGGTTTTGCATCCAGTGAGGCAGAAATTGCAATGGCACCCACAGGCCCGAGAGGAACGACATCGGCAGATAAATGAGGTTGATGATTGCGGCCGAGGCTTGTCCCCCCACCCGCAGGCCCACGGCGAGACCCAGTGCGCAGAACGGCAGTGTGCCGATCACCAGCGTCACCGCGAGCAGCCACCACTCGCTGCGCGGCAACGCCACGCCGCCGAACAGTGCGCCCAGCATGAATAGCAACAGCGAGATGATGAGTGCGAACAGCATGGCCAGAGCGGCCTTGGCGAACAAATAGGCCATGGGTGGCATGGGCGCCACACGCTTCATGGCAAGGACACCGTGCTCACGCTCCATGGCGATACCCACACCAAAGCCGAATAACCCTGGTGCCATGACGCCAAAGGTACCGTAGGTGGCGAGCATGTCGGTCGTTACGGACGGGTTGCCACTCTTGAAGATTATCCCGAAGAATACATAGAACATGGTGGGGAACAGCAGTGTCGGCAAGGCGAAGGCCGGCATGCGCATCAGTTCCCAGAACTGGAAACCCGCTTCGCGCAGGTACACCCCAAGGGTGTCGCGCCCGGTCCAGCGCGGTTCGGACACCCGCCCTATTGTTCCCCCGTCATTCGGGGTGGCGGGACGGTTGGATGGGTTGGGGGAGTCGGGGTTCATGCGGCTTGTTCTCCGGGGTTGTCCTGGGTGAGCGCCAAAAACGCATCCTCGAGTCTGGCACCAGTCACTTCGAGATCGTGCAGCTCCGGGTCAAGCTTGAGTATCTCAAACAGCACGTTTTCGGGCCGTTCTGCCACGATGTCCAGCCGCCCGCCATCCGCGGTGATGCGGGTTACGCCCCCGAGCGTCCTGATCTTTGCAGCGTCCAGTTTTGTGATGCAGCGGATATGACGCTGCGCGACCGTACGCTTGATTTCCGCAGGTGTCCCTTGGGCGATCATGCGGCCATGATTGATGACCACGATGCGGTCGGCGAGCGCGTCCGCTTCTTCGATGTAATGCGTGGTCAGCACGACGCTGCGACCCTGTTCCCTGAGTTTCCGGATGGAAGTCCAGAGACCCCGGCGCGCTTCCACGTCGAGCCCCACGGTGGGTTCGTCCAGGAACAGCAGTTCGGAATTGCCGCAGATCGCGAGTGCGAACAGCAGCCGCTGTTTCTGCCCACCGGAGAGTCTTGCCACCGGAAGGTGTTCCAGCCCTTCGAGCCCGGCGGTGTGCAGGGTGTCCGCCAGCGACAGGGGGTTTGGGTAATAACCCGATTGCAGGGCGACGACCTCCTGGACGCGCGCATGACCGCGGAGTTGTGCGCCCTGCAGCATGGCACCGATGCGCCGGCGCGTGTTCACCTCGCGCGGCGACCGTCCGAAAAGTTCGACCCCGCCGCTGGTGGGCCAGGCAAGGCCCAGCAGCAGGTTGATGCTGGTCGACTTGCCTGCGCCATTGGGGCCGAGCAGTGCCAGCACTTCGCCGCGACGGATATCGAGTTCCACGTGATCCACGGCAACAATCGCGCCGTACCGCTTGACGACGTTCCTGAGTGCGGCGATCGTGACTTGAGTGTCGGTGAGGGGGTTCATGAGCTTTTCCCGTTTTGACGGGCACAGGATGAGGGGGCCGCCACGGTTTGACCAGTCTCATCCGTCAGGTCTTGGGTGTGACGAATGTCACTTCGGGTGACCCGGCATTCCGGCGCATGGGTCTGGCATTCAGGCGGGGATCTTCTCGAGTGTCCTCTTCGGGCAACCCGCTATAATGGGCCTCCCTGTCAAGGATTTCCCTGGAGTCGGTCATGTCCCTTGAAGCGCTCGGTCCCGGCAAACCACCGCACGATTTTCACGTGGTGATTGAGATTCCCGCATGGGCGCCACCCGTCAAATACGAGATGGACAAGGAGTCCGGGTTGCTCCAGGTGGACCGTTTCCTGTCGACGGCCATGGTTTACCCGGCGAACTATGGGTTCGTCCCGAAGACCCTGGCTGAAGATGGCGATCCGGTGGATGCCCTCGTGGTCACACCCCATCCTCTGGTCGCGGGCTCCTTCATCCGTGCGCGGGCGGTCGGCCTTTTGCGCATGACCGACGAGCATGGACCGGATGCCAAGCTTTTGGCTGTTCCGGTCGATGCGGTCTGCCGGAACTATGGCGCCATCCACGAACCCACCGACTTCCCGTCCTGCGAGCTCGACCGGATCGCGCACTTTTTCACCCATTACAAGGATCATGAACCGGGCAAATGGGTGCGGATCGAGAAATGGGAGGGATCCCAGTCGGCTGCGACTGAACTGGCCGGGGGGATCGGTCGCTATCCGGGCGGCCAGTAGGAAAATCCCGGTCCTGGACCGGGTCGGAAGACGTCGAAAACGGGATCGCGAAGAGAGTCCGTGGCGACCACGGGCGAGAACAGCATCGGCCGTGGTGCCGACCGACGCAGATTTTGCAAGAGGCTGCGCTAGGGCGCTTCGGACCCGTCCTGCTCGAATGGGTGGGTCGAGGATGCCGGCCGCAAACGGAGTCGGCCGGGCTCGGCGGTTACGATCGCGCCCTCAGCGAGTTCCACGCCATGTTTCGCGATCGCTCCGAGACACACCGCGGCGTGCTGTGACAGGGGGAAATTGACCAGTCGGAGGATGCCGGAGTGAGGTCTGCCGAATGCCACCGCGAGCTCGCCGAAATCCTTGTCGAGTGTGACGACAGTGCGGCCTTCGTCCAGCGGCGCGAAGGCCAGGATCTGCTCGTCTCCCGGGTCGTCTGGCCAGTCGCCGGCGCAGACCACATCGTGGCCTCCGGCTCCGAGCGTCGGAGCAATGCTGCGTGAGATGCAGCTATCGAGCAACAGTTTCACGCTGCCGCGATAGCCTGCTCAATCCCTCGCGTCCGACGAGCCGGCGCGCGAACACCAGGCAGGCCTGGATATCCTCGCGCTCAGGTGAGTCACTCCCGCGTTTACAAAGACGCCAGGAACGGCCTCAGGGCTGACACGGTTTCCGGCAGACCACAGGCCAGAAACGTCTCCAGCAGATCTTCGGGAGTCTTGGGAGGTGATTTCAGATCCTCGCGCTGCTCCCGTACGGTCCTCACCACCGCGCCCATGCTGAGGTCACAGAGGTGGCGGACAAACTCGTCGGGATGCTGGGTGTCGATATCGAATTCGCGGAGCGCTTCGGCCGGAAAGTCCTTGAGGTTGGTCGTTACAATGACCGCTGCACCGCATTTGATCGCGGCTGCGAGCACGTGCCGGTCATCGCCGTCCGGGAGACGCAGATTTTCGATCAGGGGCTCGTACCCTGTGACAAGACAGTCTGGAACCGCCGAATCCATCATCCTGCGGAGCCTGTTCACTTTCTCGTCGTCGATATCCGGTCGCTGGCGTTTGAGTGCCCTGACCCATTCTTCGTGGATGTGATCTGTCCAGTGCGCCCGGAACAATCGGGTCTGGGCAAGGCGGATCAGGAGATCCCGGATCGGGGCCGGATAGAGCACGCAGGCATCGTATACGGCCCCGAAAGTCGCCATGGGCGGTCAGTAACCCATGCGGAGCTCTTGCGACAGCGCCGTGAGTCCGGCCGTCGCTTGCCGGGTTGCAGCCATCGTGCGCTCCCGGTACAGCAGCAGGTCACTGAAGGCGACACGACGGTGCGTTCCGACCTTGCGAAAGGGTATCTGTCCGGTTTCCAGGAGCTTCACCAGGAAAGGCCGGGACACGTTGAGAAAATCGGCGGCGTCCTGCGTCGTGAGCTCGGCATGATACGGAACGATGCTGACAGCATTTCCCTGGGCCATCTGCGACAGGATCTCGACGAGCATCCGCAGGGCCGGCACGGGGATCGACAACCGTTCCTTGTGGTCGCCGTGCAGGACGAGACGCGCTGCATCCCCTTTGCCGATGATCGCCGCAAGCAGACGGCTGCTGTTCTTGGCCTGCTCGATATCGCTGGCGCTCGGAATCACCAGATCCCCCCGGGGGAGCGTGGTCAATGGCTGTCGAGCTGCTGTCTGGCTCATGTTCATCCATCCCGCTGCGTTTCGCAAATGATTTACTCTACACCAAAATTCAGGAAAACGAAATAGTCGAAATAATCGAAACCGCCAGGCAAGTCCCGATTCAACCCGGACTTTGCCCCCCTAACCTTGGCGGAAGCTTTTTCCCGGCAAGGAGGTGGGTGGTTTTTGTGGGCCTGGATGTCCCCATGTAGCTTGACCTCCTCCCCGCGCTGGAGAGCGGGGCTTGCCGCGTGCCGGGTCAGGACATAGGCATTGCATTGTTGGGATTGATTGGCCATCAACGTGCCCATAAAGATCGAGCGCGTGCCCAATCGCAACTCCCCGCCGGCCGCCACCGAACTGGCCGAGGGGACCGGCCGCATCCCGGCTCGTCTAAAAGACGTCGAACACGAGTCCGCGGGAGGACTGGGCGGCGACCACGTTGGTGCCATAGAGGGCAGTCAGGTGATCCGGGGTGAGGCAGGCCCCGCTGTCCCCCATGAGGCTCCGGCCACCGCCGAACAACAGGAGAACCCGGGTCGTGAAACGGATGGCGGCCGTCGGGTCGTGGAGCGCCATCACGACGGCCTTGCCGCGCTTCCGGGCCAGCCAGACAAAGTGTTCGAAGAGCCGCCTCTGGTAATGGAGGTCGAGCTGGGTTGTGGGCTCATCCAGGAGATACAGGTCGGGATCCTGGGCCAGGACCAGGGCCACCGAAAGCCGGCGGCTTTCCCCGGCTGAAAGTGCCTGGGAGGGGCTGTGACGCTGCCCGTTGAGACCGGCAATCCGGAGCGCGGACAGGGTCCGTCTGAGATCCACGTGGTGTGGCCGGCCCCAGAGCCCGAGATGGGGATGCCGGCCGAGCAGGGCGGTTTCGAAGACGGTGAGCGGGAGCCCGGGTTCACTGTCCTGGAGAAGGATCGCCATCCGGCGGGCCCGCACGCGTCTCGGCCAGTGCCCGAGCGGTTGGCCGCCCAGCTGGATCGAGGCCATGGCCGGGGCCGGACGGAGCCCGGCCAGGGTCTTGAGGAGCGTGCTTTTCCCGACCCCGTTGGGGCCCAGGATGCCCCAGACTTCGCCCGGCAGGACACGCAGGGACAGGTTCTCGCAGATGGCATCGTGGGGGCTTGCGAGATTGAGGTTCGCCACCTCGAGCGTGGGATTCATGAACGGAGGATCCCGGTCCGGTTCGAGCGGGCGAGCAGCAGGAGAAAGAGCGGCACGCCGAGAAAGGCCGTGAGGACGCCGACCGGCAGCTCACGGGGAGCGAGCAGGCTCCTCGCCAGGGCGTCGGCTGCGACGAGGAGGCTCCCCCCCCACAGGCCGGCCAGCGGCAGGAGCTTGCGATGGTCCGCGCCCACGGTCATCCGGACGAGATGCGGGACGATCAGTCCCACGAACCCGATCATGCCGGCCTGGGTCACGGCCAGGGCGGTGCACAGGGAGGCAAAGAGATAGAGGCCCAGTGTGAGCCGGCCGGTATGGACCCCCAGGCTCTGTGCCGTCTCGATCCCCCGGAGCAGCACGTTGAGTTCGCCGGCAAACGGCCAGAGTGCGAGGATCGCGATGAGGAGTATGGGCAGGCCCATTCCGGCCGCCACCGTGCCGGGGCTGTAGGCCAGGCTGCCCATGAGCCAGAAGAGAAGGGTATGGAGCGTGGGTTCGGGCGAGAGTGCGAGGAGCAGCGTCACCACGGCACTCAGCCCGGAGGCCATGATGATCCCGGTGAGGAGGAGCCGGATCGGGGTGATGGGTCCCGTAAGACGCGTCAGGAGCAGGAGCAGGGCGGTCGCGAGCGCAGCTCCCAGGAAGGCGTTGCCCATGACCCAGTAGAGCGGCAGGCCGATCATGAAGCTCAGGAGTGCGGCGACGGCGGCTCCCCCCGAGACGCCGAGCACGTACGGGTCGGCCAGGGGGTTGCGCAGAAGGACCTGGAGCAGGGCGCCCGACAGGGCGAGCAGGCCGCCGACCGAGAAGGCCAGGAGGATGCGGGGAATCCGGAGTTTCCAGACGATGGTCTGGACGACTGCCGGTCCCTCGTGGCGCAGGGCCTCGAGAATGCCCGCGGGAGGAAGGGCCACGCCGCCCAGCATGAGCCCGGCCAGGCAGGATCCGGCCATGATCGAGAGCGTCCCCGCGATGAGGAGGGAAAGGGGGGGATGCGCGAGAAGAGGAGGGCGTTCCCGTCCGCGGGCCGTGTCTACCGCCACGAATCCGGTCTCAGAACGGCCAGGAGCACGATGACGATCAGGAAGAGGGAGGGGAGTTCGTTGAGCCAGCGGTAGAAACGGGGGGGTCTGCGCGTCGGCTGGCGATGAAGGTCACCGACCAGGTGGCCCAGGTAGGCATGATAGGCGATGAGCCCGGCGACCAGGACCAGCTTGATCCGGAGCCAGAGCGGGGGTGGCCAGAACCAGCCCAGGAGCAGCCAGAGACCGAGGATCACGGTGGCGGCTCCCCCGATGGTCATGAGCGTGAACAGCCGGCGTTCCATCACGGTGAAGCGCGCCCGGGCGGATTCCGCGAGTTCCGGATCGCTGTGGTAGACGAAGAGCCGGGGGAGATAAAACAGGCCGGCAAACCAGGTCACCATGAAGATGATGTGGAAGGCTTTGATCCAGGCCATGTCGGGCTCGTCCGGAAGTGGCCCCCTAGGTTAGCGCAAATGGATGGATGGATGAGCCCGGAGCGGGAATTGTCAATGCAATTCACAGATGTCCCCTTCCGGTTCCGAGAGGGCCCAGGCGGTGTTCCGCCTCGCCCTGGGCGAAGGTCCCCTGGACCACTTGGCACAGGATTTCCAGCCGTTCGATCTCCTTGCCGCTCATCGTCACCCGCTCTCCCATGGTTGTCTCCGCATGGACTCGATGCGGACATTTGCTCCCACAGGTCGGCGTCCACGTGTTGTTGCCGGATGCCCTGTGATGTACACTGTGATGTACATTTTGGTGTACATTATCTGATGGGGGCACATTCATGCCTGAAACCACCTTCACCGATTTACGCAACCACGCCAAGACCTGGTTCGATCTGGTCGAGGCCGGACAGACCGTGCGCGTATTGCGCAACGGCAAGCCCATCGCCGAAATTCACCCCATCCCGGCGCAACTGCCTTCGTGGAAACAGCATCCGGCGCGCCCGCTGGCCATCGGCGGCAAGGAGATCAGCCGACTCATCCTCGACGAGCGCGGAGACTGATGCGCGTCTATTTCGACTCATCGGCCTTTGCCAAGCGCTACATCGACGAGACCGGCACCGCGGACGTCCTGGCGTGGTGCGGACGGGCCAGCGAACTGGCGCTGTCGGTCATCGCGGTGCCTGAACTGATCTCCGCCTTCCGTCGCCTGCAACGGGAAGGACGCCTGACGGACGCGCAATACCAGATCATCAAGCGCGCCCTGATGCTCGACATCGCCGATGCGCTGATCTGCGATACCACGCCCCAGGTCATCCAGCACGCCGTCAACGCTTTGGAAAACCACACGCTGCGCGGCATGGACGCCATCCACCTGGGCGCCGCCCTCGCCTGCGCCGCCGAAGTGTTCATCTCGGCCGATGCCCGCCAATGTCGCGCCGCCGAGGCCTTCGGTCTGCAAGTGGTGTCGCTGTGAAACACAAGCCGCGCCGCCACCACCTTGCCTTCGCTACCCTGCGTCTGGAGGGCGGCCTATTCCTGCCCGACCAGTTGGAAAAAGCGGCCCTTGGCGCGGCCCGGTTCCAGAGCGAAGCCGACTATCGCACGCCCAAGGGCCTCAAGCTCAAGGACGACTATAGCCGCGCCTTTCAGATCGCCAGTGCGCAGTGGAAGCACTTTGCCGACCAGTTCGAGCGCAACGATGTCGATGCCGACGCGCTCACCCGCCATTTTGTGCAGGAGCTCTTGCGCGACGCCTTCGGTTACACCCATATCGCCCCCGTCACAGGCCTCAGCGTGGGCGATCAGCACTATCCCGTCACGTTTCTGGCCGGTGCCTTGCCCGTCGTCGTCGCCCCGCATACCCTGGGGCTGGACGAAGCCGACCCGCGTTTCGCCGTCACCGGCAGCGGCGCGCGCAAGAAAACCGCCTTCCAGTTGGCGCAGGAGTTTCTCAACGCCAGCCCCGACCACACCTGGGCCATGGTCAGCAACGGTCGCCAACTGCGCCTGCTGCGCGACGCCGCCACGCTTACCCGCCCCAGTTTTCTGGAAATCGACCTGCAGGACCTGCTCGGTGGCGCACGCTACGCCGAGTTCGCCAACGTCTGGCGCCTGCTGCACGCCAGCCGCGCTCCGCAACCCGCGCCCCATCCCGAAAGCGGCGGACAGGAAGGCCCCTGCATCTGGGAACAGTGGCGCGCAGCCGGGCAGGAAGAAGGCACACGGGTCCGCGAAGGTCTGCGCCAGGGTGTTACCGAAGCCCTGCTGATTTTCGGCGAAGGCTTCATCCAGCACCCCGCCAACGAGGCACTGCGCCAGGCGCTCGATACCGGTACCCTCAGCGCCGACGCCTATTTCCAGCAACTGTTGCGCCTCATCTACCGCCTGATTTTTCTGTTCAACGTGGAAGAACGCGGCCTGCTGCATCCCGCGGACGATAGCGCATCAGCCGTAGCCGCCCGCGGCGCCTACGCCGAGGGCTATGCCGTCGCCCGCCTGCGCGACCTCTGCCTCAAGCGCCGCGCCCGCAACCGCTTCGACGACCACTGGCAAGCCCTGTGCATCGTGTTCAAGGGCCTGGCCGAGGGCGAGTCGCGCCTCGCCTTGCCCGCCCTCGGCGGCCTGTTTGCCGCAAGCCAGTGCCCGGCGCTGGACACCGCCAGCCTCGACAACGCCCACCTGCTCGC
>DAHVLZ010000001.1:0-2902 GCA_027320085.1 Pseudomonadota bacterium | reverse complement strand
GAATAGCGGGGAGCGCCATCCCCTCCCTGATGATGGTAAATATTCAGGCTGGCGCCCGGAATGTGAGGCACCTTTTCCAGGTGCTTCAGTAAGTCAAAAATACACACTTTTTTGCTTCACTCACATGCTCTTGATCTCCCTTGCGTATTCCGGGGCATCGTGGGCACCCATTCCGTTTGATCGTGGGCAGTGATTCCGATTGATCGTGGGCAGCCATTACGATTGATCGTGGGCACTTTTGTGGGTTTTCCGGAATCGGTGCCCACGATGCCGGAATCACTGCCCACGATGCCGGAACGGTGTCCCGGTTTCCCCTTGGCGAAAAGAAAACATTTTGGTCATTCATTGGCTTAAACGGCATCTTTGGCTCTTTTTACAGGAGATCAGGGATGCCCACACCGAGGATGACCATGCGAGCAATTCAAGAAGTAATCCGTTTACATGCTGCAGGCTTCAGCCAGCGGCAAATTGCGCAGGCCTGCCGTCTTTCTAAGGGAGCGGTTGGCAAATATTTGCAGAAGGCCGAAGAGGCCAGTGTCTCATGGCCTTTGCCCCCCGAAATGGACCCGGCAAAACTGGAAGCACTGCTTTTCCCAGGCCATCGATCCGCCACCGTGACGGCGCCGGTGATGCCGGATTTTGCGGCCATCCACACGGAAATGCGGCGCAAGGGGATGACTCTGCAACTTTTATGGGAAGAGTATATGGCCGCGCATGACGAACAGCGCGTCTATCAGTATTCCCAGTTCTGCACCCACTATCGGGCCTGGAAAGGCCGCATCAAGCGCAGCATGCGCCAGATCCATTTGGCCGGTGACAAGCTCTTTATTGATTATGCCGGCCCCACAGTGCCGATTATGGACCCTGGCACCGGTGAGATTCGCCAGGCCCAGATCTTTGTGGCGGTGCTGGGGGCTTCCAGCTATACCTATTGCGAGGCCACCTGGAGCCAGAGCCTCAGCGACTTCCTGGGGTCCCATGTGCGGGCGCTACGGTATTTTGGCGGAGTACCCGTCCTGCTGGTCCCCGACAACCTCAAGGCGGCGGTCACCAAGGCCTCTCGATACGAACCCGAGATCAACCGCAGCTATCAGGATCTGGCCACCCATTACGGGGCCGTAGTGCTTCCGACACGCCCCTATAAACCCAAAGACAAGGCGAAGGTCGAGGTCGGCGTACAAGTGGTGGAGCGCTGGATTCTGGCGCGTCTACGCCACTTCCAGTTCTTCTCGCTGATGGATCTCAACATGGAGATCCGCCGCCTGCTGGAGGATCTGAATCAGCGCCCCTTCAAGCAGGTACCCGGCAGCCGTAAAAGCACCTTCGAGGCTTTGGATCGACCCGCCCTAAAATCCCTGCCGGCGCAGGATTATGTTTTTGCCGTCTGGAAAACCGCCAAGGTCAGCATCGACTACCATGTGGAGTATAACAGGCATCGTTACTCGGTCCCTTACCGTCTGGCCCATGAGCGGGTCGATCTGCTGGTCAGTGCCCGAACCGTAGAAATATTCCATCAGCAGCAACGGGCGGCCAGCCATCTGCGCGAGGACAGTCGGGGCGGCTACAGCACCCTGACGGAACACATGCCCAAGGCCCATCAGCGACATAGCGAATGGACTCCTGGACGGTTACTGAACTGGGCGTTCTCCATCGGCCCTGCGACCCGGGATGTGGTGCGCTGGCAGCTGGAGAGCAAACCCCATCCCGAGCAAGGTTACCGCTCCTGCCTGGGTTTGCTCAGCCTCTCCCGCCGCTATGACAAAACCCGCCTGAATGCTGCTTGTCTTCGGGCGATGAAGGTGGGGTCCCCCACCACCAACAGCGTCAAATCCATCCTGCAACAGGGACTGGACCAGATACCGGAGACACCTCAAAAGGCGGCTCCACTGCCCGCTCACGACAACATCCGCGGACCCCGCTACTACCATTGAACAGGAAGAAAAATCGCATGTTACAACAACCCACTCTGAACGCGCTGCGTCAGCTCAATCTCTACGCCATGGCTGAGGCTCTGGACGAACAATCTCGTCTCCCCCAGATCCAGGATCTCTCCTTTGAGGAGCGGCTGGGTCTGCTCCTGGACCGAGAACTCTGTGCCCGGGATCAACGCCGTCTAACGCGCCTGCTGAAGCTCGCCCATCTCAAGCAGAATGTCTGTGTGGAGGATATCGACTATCGCGGCTCCCGTGGACTGGACCGATCCAAGGTGATAGCACTGATCCAGAACACCTGGATTCGGCAAGGCCATAATCTGCTGATTACTGGCGCCACCGGCACCGGCAAAACCTGGCTGGGCTGTGCCCTGGGTCATCAGGCCTGCCGTCAGGGATTGAGCGTGCGGTATCTGCGCTTGCCTCGCCTGTTTGAAGAACTCCGCATTCGTCATGGTGACGGCAGCTTCGGGCGTTATCTGAATACGCTCGCCAAGGTAGATTTGATTATCTTAGACGACTGGGGGCTTGCCCCCATGAACGGGGAAGACCTTCGAGATTTATTGGAGATCATTGATGACCGAGTGAACCAACGAGCTACACTGATTACTAGCCAACTCCCGGTGGATCATTGGCACGAATATCTGGGCGAGCCTAGCGTGGCCGATGCGGTGCTGGACCGGTTGCTGCAAAGTGCCCACCGCCTGGATTTGAAGGGGGACTCCCTGCATCGTCATCGTGATGCTCACGAAACACCAAAACTTGACCCATCGTGACCACCTGAGCATAAAATGACGGTGACCAGAATGTACGCTTTTCGCGGGTGCCCACGATCGCCGGAATGCGCATCTGGGGCGCACCGGCTGGGAGAGATTCGGGATTGGGGCTGTCGTGCTGTGGAACACCGTGTATCTGGAGCGGGCGGCCACCGCCCTGCGAGAGCACGGGCAAACGATCGACGAAACGCTGCT
>DAHVLZ010000034.1:0-39816 GCA_027320085.1 Pseudomonadota bacterium | reverse complement strand
ACACCTCCGTTATCGGGGTGTCATGTACAGTAATCGCGAAGTGTCCCTAATTGGGGGCCCAAAGTTCCGCGTGACACGCGGATATTTTGGTTGCCTAACGGCCTGATCGGAATTGATTATTTGTGGTGGCTACGGGTGGACTCGAACCACCGACCTCAGCATTATGAGTGCCGCGCTCTAACCGGCTGAGCTACGTAGCCTGCAACGGAACCCCACCATTGTCCCGGGAAAGGGTGCTGAACGTCAAGGAAAACCATCTTCTCAGACGTTAAACAGGAAAATATGGCTGTACGCCTTTTGGCTACAGGATTTCACGGCTCCACATCCCCATTTGTACCCGGTTACATACCCGGTTTTGTGATTTCGTAACTTCGATTCTGACAGTCTTCCGCCCAAAACGCGAAACCCGGCACAAGGCTGTGCCGTATCGCTTATAGGGTTTGTTTCGTGAAAATAGGAGACTCTTTGGTGGCGTGGTGAGCAAGACACGGTCAGTCGCGCCTGGCACCGGGTGCGGGAGGACTTTGAAGCCTGGAACCGCCGTCGCCTCGAGGGCGAGCCGATCGTGCGGCTGATCCTCGATGGCACCGGGGTGCACGTGCGCCTGGATCGGCAGAGCACGGCCTTGTCGATCCGGGGGCCCTGGGGGTACGGGCCGATGGGCAGAAGGGGCTCCCGGGGCTCAAGACCCGGGCCGGGGAGAGCGAGGCGGCGTGGGCCGATCTGCTCCAGGATCTCGAGGCCCGAGGGCTGAAGACTCCTGCGCTGGTGATTATCGACGGCGGCAAGGGATTGGAAGCGGCGCTGGCCGCCTTGTGGCCCCGGGTACCGGTGCAGCGCTGTACGGTCCACAAACTCCGAAACCTCATGGCCCACACCCCGAAGAAGCGGCACGAGGAACTCACCGCGGACTACCGCGCCATGATCTACGCCGAATCACCCTCCCCCGGTGCTCGCCCGGGGCGGCAGGCCTTCCTGCGCCAGTGGCGGCTGCGATGCCCGGGAGTGGCCCGCAGTCTCGAGGAAGCCGGCGAACGACTGTTTGCCTTCTTGCGCTACCCCACCCGCTTGACCTCGCCGCTTGACCCGTGCAACACTCAACCCGTCTCGAGACCATCCGTCAATTTCTACCAAGTTCCGGACACAACCAAACTTAGATGACATCGCGAGAGCTGCCGCGCCGGGAGTACATTAAAGAGCGCCATACCAGAACTACCGGGAGCTACGATGAATCGCGGCAAAGTCGCCGGTCCGTCACTCAAATCCATATTTATTGAGGCGCGGTTTAGGGAAACCGTCCTCGGAACTGGCACAGCATTTTTGGTGGCGAAAGACTCCCAATCTCACTGTATGCTTATAACTAGCCGCCATATAGTGACTGGAAAGAACCCTCAGACAGACGAATGTCTAAATAAGCATGCCGGCATTCCTGACAATGTGGTCGTCCACTTCCACGCGAACACAGGCGAGACCGGCAACTGTGAGTGGCGGGAAATCCAGTTGCAGCTGTTTCGAGCGAACGGCTCTCCCTCCTGGATCGAGCATGGCGAGTTGGCCGGTAAAGCAGATGTTATCGCCTTCAATCTAGATTGGGGAAACGAAGTCTCCACGTATCCTTACTACCTCGAAAAAGAGGAAAAAGAGGTAGATCGGTTCAGTCTTGAGATTGATCCAGCAGACAGCGTTAGTGTAATTGGCTTCCCGTTTGGGCGGTCTGTCAACCGCTTCCCCATCTGGGCGACGGGATTTTTAGCACAAGATCTCTCACTCATCACGCCAGAAAACCCAACATTCCTCATCGACTGTCGCACGCGGGAGGGTCAGTCCGGATCGCCTGTGGTTGCGTACCGGGCTGGAACTTACCGCAAGCGGGTAAAAGACAAGGTCTTCGCGACCATGAGCCCTGAACCCGCGTGGGAACTCCTAGGCATCTATTCGGGACGTATCAACCGAGAGTCGGATCTGGGCATTGTGTGGGACGTAAGTGTCATACAGAATATTCTCGAGAGATCAGCTGCAGATACATGAAAGGTTGTGGGGACCGTGGAAATCCATTGTTGCGAGAGCTTCTCTTGCGCGAATTGCCAGGTTGCTTCATCAATGGTTCGCGCATTCATCGCACGCCATTGCACGGCCATGGTGTGCGCCTGCTTCGGACGATAACCGCGCTGCCCGCGGTTGCGGGCCAACTCCCTGCTGATGGTGATGCGCTTCGTTCCAGCACGTGGGCAATCTCGTTTTGCTTGTGTCTTGCCTTCTTCAAGGCATAAATCTGATATCGTTTTTCTCGAGTGAGGTGTGTGTAGCTCATTTCTGCAATTTCAACTGGCTGGTCAAAAAGGCAGGGGTTCTACCGCATTCCGCCCTCCCAAACAGCGTTAATCAAAATCGCACTTCATTCCTGAATCCGCCGAATTAATCAGAGGTTTCCTAGAACACTTATAGGGGTTTTCTGTAAACAATCAACACTTCCCTCCAAGCAATCGGGACAGGTTCGCTTGCATGGTCGCCTGATACTCCGCGTCCGGTTCCAGAGCATACATAGGGTCGAATGGATCAGCCCCGGCCATGCGACGTACCGCATCAGGATCAATCCCGTGTTCCTGACAGATCGCCAGCAAGGCACGATCTAGAGCCAGCAAGTGCGATTCCCATTTTTCATGCGCTTCTATCATGACTCGCACCTTTCCCTTTTCCTTGTTTGCAAACATGACATGTAGCTCCACCTGTGCGGCCAGCTTGCGGGAATAGGTCTGCCAGTGCTCAATGGACCAAAGTGCCGCCATGTCAGTAAAGGCGTCCAACCATCGTCGAAACTCCATGTCCCGGCATTTATAGACTTTTAGCGGGACAGCCGCTGCCACCCGTTCCACTTCAAGCGCGTTAGCCTCAGTCAGGTAGCGGAAGGCCAGTGCCGCCCGTTCCTTGTTGGTCAGTCCCTCGTACAGCTTGGCAATGCGGTCTTGTTTCATGGTCAACATTTCCGGTGGTGAATGGTGTATTCCAGCAGTTCGATACGCTCTTGCAGCGCTGCCGTTTCGTGGGCTTTGCGGATTATGTCCAGCACATAGGCAAGGCGGGTGCCGTCCTGACTGGCAATGCGCCCGGATCGCATGTCCCGGTACACGGCAGCGATCTCGCGGCGGATCGCATGGGCGTCCCGCAGGTCGATTTTCGCCAAGGGGGTGGGGTCAGGAAGATTCCCTTGTTCATCATAGGGTTCCAGTTCATGATTTCCGCCGGAAGCGGGCATATTGAGGGAATGGCTCATGTGCTCTTCCCCAGCGATTCCGCCGCCAGCCGTTCCGCTTCGGCACGGGACATCCCGCCGTCAAGCTCCATGATTGCTGCCCGTTCCTCGAAAGCTTCGATATCGCCACCCTCCTCCAAGTGGGATTCCAAACTGCTACATTCGCTACAATCCATATTTGGTGCGGGTTTCCGGGGATTTTCAAACTGCAACACTTCGGACTTTGTAGCACTTTCATTTTCGTCATAACTTTTTGATTCTATTGGATTGTTGCACTTGTTGCGGTTTGAAAAGGGTAGGTAGCGGGAAAATACATCCTCGAAGTCCGCAAGCTGGTAGCCCCGCAGGACATTTTCCTCCTGACGGAATGTCCCCGGCCTGATTTTGAAGTGCCCCAGTAGGCGGCTCAGTCGGTGGGGATTGATAGGCTTACCTTGGTTAAATGTATTCCACCGCCAGGTGTCATTGGCACAAAGTTCACTGACCAGTTGCGCGGTAGGGATCTGGTCCATATCTGGATCCGTCGTCCGGAGCTGATCCAGGATCTCCCGTATGTTGCCCAGAAGCTCTATCCCAACCCCCTCATTCTCGAGCTCTTTCCCGTCGGACTGGATGGCTACCCGCCGGGCCTCTTCCAGCCAACTGCCCCCGGCCACAGAGGCAATCTGGAACAGGGGCTCCCAATTGTCCCTTTCCCGGTCATTGAGCTCATCGGATAGGATCACTTTCGTTTTCCGGATTTCCTCCCCGTGATCCAGAGCCCAGCGGGCGAGCTGTCGGCGCAGGCGCTCCCAGGATGGGGGGTCAATCTCCCGGATCCGCTTGACCTTGTCGGTAGGGAACTTCCGCTCCATACGAAGCACCAGGGACCGGTCCTGAATGGTCGGAGGAACGGTACCGATGGCTGCTAGGGCCTTGGCTCCCCAAGTGCTGAATCGCCGGGGCTCGAAATCCTCCCCCACGGTGCGGATGACGTAGGCCGTCGACCGGGTATGACCGGAGTTCAGAATCCCCCTAAGTCCCTCGTTGTCCGGAAGGAAACTGTCGGCCTCATCGATCAGAAGCGTAGGTTGCCATTGCTCTATTGCACGAAACATGGCTGCGCTGGTAATGTTGGAGGCCGCCAGTGGGCGATTCACCAGGCGGTCCAGGAATACCAGCACCGTCGTTTTTCCGCACCGTTTCTCGGGGCTGGCCAGCACGAGGAGTGGCGCGCAATCCACCCAATCAAGCAGGTAGGTCAGCACCGTCCAGAGCGCCAGCTTGATCCCTCCGCCATCCGGCAAGTGGATGCACTGTTCAGCCAAGCTTTTGATTTCACCCAAGAGGGCCACCCCAGCAACCGCTTCGTCCCATGGCTCGGGGTCCTCAAACAGCATGGCTTGTCCCTGTAGATCATCCCCCAAATGGGTAGGCCGCCGTTTTTCCACCTCCTCATCCAGCGTTATGACCCGAATCCCCAAGCGTGTCGCCGCCTCTTTCCGCTGCCGATCGTATTCCGGCTTGGGAAGTTGGGCGAGACGCTGGTATTCGAACTCGTCCGCCGGGTCTTCCGTCCCATCGGGTCTCTTCGCAATTGCTTTCCCTGCGGCGTCTGATCCATCCAGTCCATTCGCATGATGGTGATCGCTGGAGTCAATCGGGTTATCGGGTCGGATTTTACCGGAGTCCGGCACCGCCAGAAATCCACCCACCGCGTTGTCTGTTACCAGATTCAGCGCAGCATCAATGCAACGGGACACCGCTTCCCGCTCTTGCACTTGGTGCAAGTCGTTGAAGTCGGTCATGCCTTCAAGCCTGTTCTTGCTGAAGTCCGGCACCGCTAGAAATCCACCCACCGCAAGCGCAGCCTCGCGCGCCTTCGAGAGACCGGGATTGCCTTCCGTGCGGTAGTCATCATCCGCACACAGGATCAACCGCAGGCTGGGGAATTTCTCCCGTAGCGCCTGTGCCGCAGGTTGCAGGTTGCCGGCGTCGAATGCCACCGCCACCGCGTAACCCGTCGCCTCATGGATGCTTGCACCGGTGGCAAAGCCCTCGGCTATGCACAGCAGTCCGTCGGGCTTGCCGATGCCGTAGTAACAGCCGCGAATGCGCCCGCCGCCCAGGTAGCGTTTCCCGCCATCTGCGCCGATGAATTGCAGCGAGTGCAGCGTCCCCGCCGTATCCCGGATCGGCAGCACAAGGCTTTGCCGGTACAGCCGTGCGCCATGGGCCGCAATACCCTTGCGGGTCAGGTAGGCATGGCCGGTGCAGGGGTGGGCTTCTGCCCAGAGTTGGCCAGCCTTTTCCCGCGCTTCCGCCTTGCGTTTGGCTTCCTCGACTTCACGCTCCTGTCGTACCGTCTCTATCCTCGCCCGGTACGCCGCTTCCTCGGCAGGGGTCGGGGGGCGCCCTGCGTCTCCCCGCCAGTTCTGCCAGCCTAGCCCGTCGCGCCAATTCTCGAAGCCCCCGGCGGGGATGCCGTCCACGTGCAGCAGATAGGCTGCATCCCCCTTACCACCTTGGCCTTCCGCATCGCAGCGATGGATGAAACCATCGGCCAGCACGTCAGCTGGAGGAACAATGCCGCGCCTGGCCAGAGCATCCCGGAATTGTTGGATGGCGTCAGACATTCTGTAGCACTCCGCGCTGGATCAGCCATTCCGCCACAGTTATCGACAGCGCGCCCCACAGGGTTAGCCGCACGATTGCTACCTTGATGCGGGGGCGGATGCCAGGATTTCGGCCAGATAGCTTCTTTGAAGCCGTACGGATACCGAAGCCCGTAGAGGCTTTTCCCCCGTTGTGGGTCATGGTCGGTCCCTCTTAAGCCGTGCGGCTCTGCATCCAAGCGCGAACATCCTCTACCCGCCAAGCTGTTACGCGCTCGGACAGCTTGACCGGGGCAGGGAATTTTCCTGCCTTCACCATCCGCCAGAGTGTCGGGGAAGAAAAGGGCAGGATGCCCGACTTGGCGACCTGTGCGTGTTTAGCGGCAGCTTTGCGGGCAGGGGTGCCGATGAGTTGGGATTGGCGAACGTAGCCCGTTGCTGGCAGTTCGCCAATGGTGGAAACAGTCTTTGTCATGTCGCGTTACCTCTTGAAGTGGCGCGACACGAACAATACTCAAGTCTTTCCCCGTTATCTTGGGGTGGAATTTAAGCGATTATTCTGCCCCCAGTCAGTTCGAGAAGATTTTCTCTTTAGCCCTTCAATGGGACTGCTCTTTGAGAAGCTTTTGCCCAACTGGTGAATCGAGAGGAACCAGGTCTTTCGAGCCACACTTGGGACAAGCCAGGTACTTGCTGGTGAGGCGCCAAATGGAATAAATGAGGCCAGGTAACAAGATGCAACACCAAAGGACAATCTCGATCCAGATGCTTCCCTTGGAGGTTTTCTTCGCTTTGCCTTGGTATCCACAATTTCGGCAGATGATCTCTTTAGACATGGGAATTTCTCCTTATGGAAATTTGAGAATTTAGTATCACTTTGTACCTCCTTACATTATTGGTCGGTCGGAATTTCCACGCATCTTGAGGTAGCGCTTTCGGGATTATACCGTCTCATTTTCTTGTAGGCCGTGATTACCACGTCGAGGTTGCAATCTACCGCCTCGCTGACTATTTTCGCAGCCGTAGTTTTCGCCGAAAGCTCGTTGTTTGTGTAGTGCGGCAGTTTAAAGGCTTTTGCTACCTCTTGGGTAGCCCGCATGAGGGTGTAATCCCGTGCCCAATTGCGGTATTTGTCTGCTCCCCGCTTGGTGGGCCGTTTACATTTCCCGGAAAGAACATCAGCTGCAAAGATAGCCAAAAATTCAGGCATTCTCTGGTTCTCGTACAGGACATCAGCAGTAATCGTTACCAATGCATCAAAGTCATTGGTGTCTTGAAAGAGAGCCTGAATTGGAACTGATTGCGCAGCAGCACGTGTCACGAGCTTATCAAACATTCGTAGTCTCTTGGTTACGTTCTCATGCCCTTGGGCAGATGAAGTCATTACGTCATTGTGGAGAACAGGGCCGCTCAAAAAATCTTTGGCAAACTGTACGGCATCATCAATTTTGGCATCAGCAGCTATCATCTTGATGTTTCCTCCCATACCTGATGCCTCATCAAGCTGCCGTGGAATGCAGCGAAACAACCCTTGCGCCGTCTCCCTTCTCCCATGTATCCAGCATGTCCGCCCATTGCTGCATCATCTTGATGCGGCTTACCATGTGTTCGGCATGGTTGTATGTACGCCGCACTGCATTGGGTTCAACATGGGCTAGTTGCCGCTCGATCCAGTCCGCCGGGTAGCCCATTTCATTCAAGCGGGTGCTGCCCGTGGTGCGTGTGGCATGGGGGCTATATTTGCCACTCCAGCCCAGCACATTGAGCATTTGGCGGAATGAAGCCACAGCCATAGGTTTTTGTCGGTCATTCTGTCCTGGGAAAACGTGCGCATGATGCCCAGTAATACCATGCATCGCCCGTAGAATTTGCACAGCTTGCTTGGGCAATGGGATTGCGTGTTCTTTGCGTTTTTTCATGCGTTCGGCGGGGATACGCCACACCGCAGCATCAAGGTCGAATTCTGCCCATCGAGCCTCCGCAGCTTCTCTGGGGCGGCAAAGGGTAAACCACATCAAGCGAAAGGCCGCGATGGTTTCATGCCGTCCGCCGTGTCCCTTCACGTCTCGCATCAATTGCCCGATTTCTCCAGCTTCGAGGGGTCGTTTGTGCTGGGTCTTGTTGGCCGGGATTGCCTTCCGTACCGGATAAACCGGGTCGGTATCCGCCCGTAGGGTGGATACTGCTAGCTCAAATACCCCTGACATGCTGCGCCTGGCTTCAGCCGCCACGGTCCGCCCGTTCTTCTTCGCCGCCGTGTTCAGAACCTCCAGAATGTGCGCCGAGGTAATGTTCTTGACTGGCAGCGCACCAATTTTCGGGAATACCACGCGCTCCAGCATGTCCAGCCGCCGAGCCTTGGTCACGGCTTCCCAATCCTTCAAAGCCAGCCATTCACGGGCCACGGCGTCGAAAGTAGTTGCATTCTCAAGCTCACGTTTGATCCGGCCTTGCTGCCGATTATGGGCGGGATTGATGCCTCGCTTGACCAGCGCCCGCGCCTTGGTGCGTTCGTCCCGAGCTTCGGCCAGTGTGAAGCGACCACCATCCCGCCGTGCCTTTGCTTCCTCTGGGGATTCGCCATGGGGGGCGGTGCAGTAATCGCCAATGGCAAACGTGCTTTCCTTGATCCTTCCGGCTTCTCGAATCTCAAAGCGATATCGCCATACCTTCACCCCGTTTGGCTTGATTTCAAGATACAAACCCTTGCCATCAGCCAGCTTATGAGGCTTTTCCTTCGGCTTGGCGGTTCGGCATTGGGTGTCTGTTAGCATGGCATTCCTCGGATCTTCTTTCAGGCATACCCGGTTTTACTTTTACCGGTTTTGACCTCATACCCGGTATCATACCCGGTTTTACATGAGATGGCAAGAAAGCTAGTGAGGCGTCGTGATATTAAAAATATAGAATTATCAATATTTTATTTGATTTTTGATACTTTGTGAAGCGGTACGATATTGTGGATTTAGTTTAGACGTTGAAGCGAAAATGGATGACATCGCCATCACGGACGATGTAATCCCGGCCTTCGAGGCGGAGCTTCCCGGCTGCCCGTGCTGCGGATTCACTGCCCGAGGACAAGAAATCCTCGTAGGAGACCACCTCGGCCGAGATGAACCCCCGCTCGAAGTCTGAATGGATCACACCCGCTGCCTGGGGCGCCAGGGTCCCCCGCGGGAGGGTCCAGGCGCGCACCTCCTTAGGTCCGGCCGTGAAGAAGGTTTCGAGGCCCAGCAGTTCATAGATGGCGCGGATCAGGCGGTTGAGCCCGGGCTCGTCATAACCCAGTTCGGCCAGAAACGTCCGTTGCTCATCGAAAGATAGTTCGGCCAGCTCATTTTCGATCTGTGTGGAGATGGCGACGAGCCGGGCACCTTGGGCGTGGGTATGGTTTTCGAGCATTTCCATCCAGGCACGGACCTGGGGCCGGGTCCGGTCCTCACCGACGTTGGCCAGGTAAAGCACCGGTTTGTGGGTGAGCAGCTGGAGAGAGCGGACTTCCCGCTGTTCGGCTTCGCTGAGATCGACTGTCCGTACCCAGCCCCCTTCGTCGAGGCGTTTCCTGACGCGTTCGAACAATGCGGCCCGCTCCTGTGCCTCCCGGTTTCCGGACTTGGCCTGGGACTGGGCCCGGGCGAGTGCCCGCTCGACCGTCGCGAGATCCGCCAGGGCGAGCTCGGTCTCGATGACGGCGATGTCCGACAGCGGATCGACCTTGCCGGCAACGTGAATCACGGTTTCAGATTCGAAGCAGCGGACGACCTCGATGATGGCATCGGTTTCGCGGATATGGGCCAGAAACTGGTTGCCGAGCCCCTCGCCCCGGGAGGCCCCGGCGACGAGTCCCGCGATGTCGACGCATTCAACGGTGGCGGGAATGATCCGTTCCGGATGGACAAGGCGAGCCAACGCATCCAGACGGGGGTCCGGGACAGGGATCACGCCGATGTTGGGATCGATGGTGCAGAAGGGATAGTTGGCAGCGGCTACCCCGGCGTGGGTGAGCGCGTTATACAGCGTCGACTTGCCGACGTTGGGGAGCCCCACGATGCCGGCCCGGAGGCTCATGGCGAGGAGTCCGGGGCCGGTCCGGTGGGCGAATGCCGGGTGTGCAGGGCCTGCATGGCTGATTCCATGCCTTTTTCCAGAAGCAGGGGGAGCAGGTTGATCCCGGACTCCACCGCCTCGAGGAGAAGCGACTCGTCCTCCGGACCCGGTCGTGCGAGGACGTAGTCGACCGGGTTGACTCCGGGCGGGGGGCGGCCGATGCCGATCCGGAGCCGCATGAACCCGCTGCCGCAGTGGGCGATGATGTCGCGCAGGCCATTGTGCCCGCCGTGTCCCCCGCCCCGTTTGAGCCGAACGGTTCCTGCGGGCAGGTCCAGATCGTCATGGATCACGAGCAGGGACTCCACCTGAATCCGGAAGTAGCTGCAGAACGCGCCCACAGGACCCCCACTCTGGTTCATGAAGGTCATGGGCTTGAGGATCCGGATCTCGTGTCCGGAGATATCGACACGGGCCCAATCGCCGCCGAGGCGATGATCGGGACGAAACCGGGTCGCACCGGTGTTGGCCAGCCGGTCGGCGAACCAGAAGCCGGCATTGTGCCGGCTGAGCTGGTATTCGCGTCCGGGATTTCCCAGGGCTGCCATCGCCTGGGGAATCATCGTCTGGGCTTCTGAGGTGGTCACTCAGGCGGACGATGGGGGGGGCGATCCTTCCTTCTCTTCTCCGATGACCGGAACCTCCGCGCTGACAGGAGCGGCCTCGGCATCCTCGCTGGCCTGGGTGACGCGGGCATGGTGGACGGCCACGACCGGAAGGTCATGTTCGGTACCGTGCTGCAGCTCGACCAAGGTCACGTTCTCGGGTAGCGGGATCTGGGAGAGGTGAATGGCTTGTCCGATTTCGAGAGCGCTCACGTCGACCTCGATGAATTCCGGAAGATCCTTGGGCAGGCACGACACCTCGACCTCGATCAGGTTCTTGGAGAGCACCCCGCCCCCCTGCTTGACCCCGACCGCCACGCTTTCGCCCTTGAAGTGCAACGGGATGTGCATCCGGACCGGCTGGTCTGAGCGGACCCGCTGGAGATCCACGTGGGTGGCATCCCCTTTGACCGGATTACGCTGGAGATCCTTGAGCACGGCCTGGAGGGACTGACCGCCGAGGCGAATTTCGAGGATGCTGGAGTAGAAGGCCTCATCGGCCAGCAGGTGTCCGAGTTCATGGGCGCTGAGACTGAGGGGCTGGGGCGTTTCACCCCCGCCGTACAAGATGGACGGGACCAGGCCGTGGCGACGCAGGCGGCGGCTCGCACCTTTTCCTGCGTCCCGACGATCCTGGGCATTCAGGACAAAATGTTTTGACATGGGATCTCCTCGGTCAGTCAGTGGGATAAACCGAACCGCTGCGACCGGCGGTCCGGGGGGGCGGAAAATCAGTCGACATACAAGGAACTCACGGATTCCTCATCATGGATACGGCGGATGGTTTCCGCAAGCAGTTCGCCGATCCCGAGCTGTCGGATTTTGGGACAACGGCGGGCTTCCTCGGGCAACGGAATGGAGTCCGTCACGACGAGTTCGTCCAGTTCAGATTGCTGAATGTTCGGCACCGCCTGACCCGACAGGACCGGATGGGTGACATAAGCGGCGACGCTTTGGGCACCATGGCGCTTGAGGGCGCCGGCCGCCAGAGCCAGGGTACCTGCGGTGTCCACGATATCATCGACGATGATGCAGTTGTGTCCCTCGACATCCCCGATGATGTTCATGACTTCCGATTCATTAGGCCGGGGGCGTCGCTTGTCGATGATGGCCAGGTCCCGGTCGTCCAGCCGTTTGGCGAGGGCGCGAGCCCGGGCGACGCCGCCGATGTCGGGGGAGACCACGATGAGATTCGGATACTTGCGTTTCCAGATATCGCTGAGAAGCACCGGGGAGGCGTAGACATTGTCGAAGGGAATGTCGAAAAAGCCTTGGATTTGGTCTGAGTGGACGTCTACGGCGACGAGCCGGTCGATGCCGGCCGTCACCATCAGGTTGGCGACCAGTTTCGCCGTGATGGGAACGCGGGCCGACCGCATGCGTCGGTCCTGCCGGGCGTACCCGAAGTAAGGAACGAGGGCGGTGATACGCGCCGCTGACGCCCTTCGCAGGGCATCGACCAGGACCAAAAGCTCCATGAGGTGGTCGTTCGCGGGAGGCGAGGTGGACTGGACGACGAAAACATCGCGACCCCGGACATTTTCGAGGATTTCGACCTGTACCTCGGCATCACTGAAGCGGCCGACCTGGACCCGGGTCAAGGGCAACTGCAAGTGTGCTGCGATATTCTGGGCCAGCGGCGGGTTGGCATTGCCGGCACAAATCATGACCTGACCGGCATTGAACGGTCGGGGGTTGCGGGTCACATGGTCCATGAATCCATCCCGATTCCGCCGGTCCGGAACCCTGGCCAGCCCGGGGCCGGATGGCTGGGGTGGCAGGATTCGAACCTGCGAATGCGGGGATCAAAACCCCGTGCCTTACCACTTGGCGACACCCCATCTGCAATGAGAGAGTTCATGGCCGATCGCTTGAGAAGTGTGTTCAGTACCGGTTTTGCCCGACCCGCGGGTGACCGAGAGTCGGGATTGATAGGTTTGCCATCCGGAGATGCGGGGCTTGCTGCAGATTGAACCTACGGGCCGACCGCGCACTCCGCGCATTCTCCGGACCGACCATTATGCCATAGACGTGGTCCGAACCCGGGGATTCCGACCCTTTCAGGCGGGCGGGGCACTGGCCTCGAGGGAAGGACGAGAGGCCACCCCGGCAAACCAGCTGGCGAGCGCAGGGGAGACCTCACGCCAGGGGTACTCGGGAAGCCGGAGATCGAGATAACCCAAAGCGCAGGCCACACCGATTCCATCAATCCCGAACCCGGGGACTGGCATCCACTCACCACCCAGAGCGGTCACCACACGCATGACCGCGGCCATCCGGCGGTCGATGAACGTGACCGAACGTTGGGTCGTGGGACGCCGTCTTTCCAGCACGATGTCAACTGTGTACTGCATGAGGCCTTGAGCTTGGGCGGCAATCGCCATGGCGTGCCCCCGTTCCGGGTCGGCTGCCGGAAACAGGGCTGGATGGGGAGCGTAATGCTCGAGCCAGGCCAGAATGGAGTCACTGTTCGCCAGTGCGAGTCCCTCGTCCGTCACGAGTGTGGGGACTTGGCAAAGCGGGTTGGCCCGGATCAGTTCCGCCGGTGAAGACCAGGGATCCACCCGGATCTCCTCGACTTCCGGGGTGAGGTTTTTCTCCATCAGGGCCACTTTGACTTTTCGGGCAAAGGGAGATGTCGGACTTAAAAACAGTTTCATCATGCAAAAGTCGGTGGTGCGGATTTGCCCCTGGTGCTAGTTTAAACGTTGTTGCGGAGCGCGGTGCAATCCGGGTGGACGATCCGTGGCAGGTCGGCTATCCTGAACTGGACGTCTGTAGACCAGACTCTGTGAAACCCTGATCCGGAGAATGCCCATGCATCGTGTTTCCCGTTTTCTGTCCGAAACCCGGCTTTGGACCGGGGGCATCTTTCTCAGCTGGGTGGGGCTCGTGCTTGCACCCACCGTCTTTGCGGCAGCCCTGCCCATGCACCCGGTCTACATCCACATGAACGGCGAGAATGTTTTTCTGGAAAGCGTGGTTGCTGTATATCCAGGCCAGCCAGTGGTGTTCGTGAACGAGGATACCGGGCTTCATATGGTCCAAGGGTACCACCTGCTCACGGGCAAGCCTGATCCCCAGTTCACCGGAGTCTTGGACGGGACGCCAGGCCCTTCCCATCCGGTGCATACGCTGACCTTCCGTTTCCATCATCCCGGTTTCGATTTTTACTATTGCCCAGTCCATGCCGAGCTGGTACGGGGACCGGGCGGTGTGTATGTACCGATCAAGCGGCCGACAGTGGGCGGGTTTGGAACACCCATGGCGGGCCTGATCATCGTGACCACGGATCCGGCGTTGGTCCGGGCCGACCCGCCGACGAGCGACGAGAAAATCCTGCCCGGATTTTTCGGAGGGGGCGGCTAGGTACGGGATTCGGGCATAGCCCGCGGTTATTCGTTAACTCCCGTGAGGTCGGGAGTCCGGATCGTCCTGGGCGCCGTAGAAATCGGCCTCGTAAGCGGCGGCGATATGCCGGATGTCCCAGCGGTCGGCCGCAGTGCGCGCGTTCTGGCCGAGACGGCGGCAGAGGTTCTCGTCCTGAAGGAGCCTGAGCATGGCCTGCGCCAGGGCAGGTACGTCCCGGACGGGAACCAGGAGTCCGGTCCGGTCGTGTTCGACGATGTCCACGACTCCGCCTGCGGCACAGGCCACGACGGGAAGCCCGCAGGCCATGGCCTCCACCAGGGCCATGCCAAAGGATTCAAGATGGGAGGGGAAAATGAAAAGGTCCATCGCGGTCAGTGCGATCGTGGATTCATCCACTTCCCCAATCAGGTGGACACGATCGGATAACCCGTAGTCATGGACCTGCGCTTTGATGGTCTCCAGGAGCCGTTGTTCCCGTGGGTCGGCCCCGGCTCCCCCAGCAATGATCACTTGGAAACCGATCTTGGGGTTCTCTGTCCGGATCCGATACAAGGATTCCAGAAATTCGAGATGGCCCTTCATGGGGGTGATGCGTCCTAGCATGCCGATTACGGGCCCGTTGGCCGTGGTGTGAATGCCGAGCTGTTCGCGAGCCTCGGCCGGAGAGCAGGGTGGATGGGCAAGACGGCTGGCCCAGATGCCGGGCGGGAGAATCTGGATCCGGTCGGGGGGCATCGGAACGTTTTGGCGCAAGCCTTGGGCCACGTAGCTCGAAATCGCGTAGAGACGGCGGACCCTCTGGTAAATCCTCCGGTTGAAATAGCCGCCCCGGCGGTGCTTGAGTCCCATGTGCCGGGTCAGGTACAGGGGGGTGCGGGTTGAGTTGAAGGATAAGGCGAGCCAGGCGAGGCGCAGGTCCTCGCTGGTATGGACGTGAACGAGATCGGGATGGTTGCGATGGATCCAGCGGATGAGGGCCCACAACCGGAGTCCGGGGTACCGGAGCGGTTTGGCGGAGAGGGTGGCAAGCCCGACCTCAGCTGCAAATCGGGCCAGCGGACTGTCAGGGAGCACGCCGAGCGTGAGCAAATGACCCCTTTCGGCGAGCGCCTGGGACAGCCAGCCGACCTCCCGTTCAAGTCCACCCCATGACGGGGAGTGGCACAGCATGAGGATCCGGAGCCGTTCCTGGGGGGCGGGGGATGGGACGGGAGAGTCCGCATCCCGGTTGGTCTGGCGCGGTTGGGGGTGGATTTGAGGCATGGATCCGTCTATTCTAGGGCTTGTGTTTGAGCCGTGGGAACGGATATCGGACACCGGATTCCCCCCAGAGGAACCTCCCACTGAGGTCGAGTGGCTGGAACTTTTGGGGACTTTTCATACCTAAACCGCTATGGTGCCGTAATCGGTTCCGTTCCTCCCGTCGCCAATAATATCGAGGACCCATCATGAAAAAGTCCGTTTTCAACTTGGTTGTGCTCACTTTTGTGCTCACCTTGGCGGGGCCGGCTTGGGCTACTTGGGGCCATGGCCCCTTCCGCCACCTCATGTTCCGCAACCTGGGTCCCGCTGTAGCGGGTGGACGGGTGACCAGTGTTGTCGGGGTGGCAGGAAACCGGAACCTCTACTATGTCGGGACTGCGGGCGGCGGGGTCTGGAAGACTACCGATGGCGGCGACAGCTGGAAAAACATCTTTGATCATGGTCCAACCGCCTCGATCGGTGCGGTCACACTGGATCCCCACCATCCGAGCTGGGTCTGGGTTGGCACCGGAGAGAGCAACCCGCGCGATGACGTCATCAACGGCGCGGGCGTCTTCTTTTCACCGAATGGTGGGATGACTTGGGAAAACCGGGGGCTGGCCCACGTCGGACAGATCGGGGCCATCGCGGTCAACCCTGATGATCCGGATAATGTCTTCGTCTGCGCGACGGGTGATCTTTGGAACCCGGGTTCTGACCGGGGCGTTTTCATGACGGACGATGGCGGACACCACTGGCGGAAAGTCCTCTATCTCAACCCACACACCGGATGCTCGGACATCACTTTTGAACCAGGGAATCCACGGGTGCTGATCGCCGGCATGTGGCCGCTTCAGCGCTATCCGTGGTTGCTCGTGAGCGGTGGCCGGTCCGGCGGTCTCTATCGCTCCATCGATGGCGGCTTGCACTGGACCCGCTTGACCCATGGCCTGCCCCAGGGTCCGATCGGCCGGAGCGCGATTGCGTTTGCGCCCAGCCAACCGGGAACCGTCTACGCCGTGATCCAGGCGAAGGGAGGCGTCCTTTGGGTGTCCCATGATGCGGGAACCCGCTGGACCGAAGTCAGTGACAACCATAACGACGATGTGCGGCCTTTCTACTTCACCGATCTTGCCGTCATGCCGAACAACCCGGAACGGCTGTTCATGCTGTCTATGAAAATGATGGAAAGCACAAACGGTGGGGTGACCTCCTTCTATGCAGATCCGGGTGTCCATGTCGATCACCACGCGATCTGGATCGACCCCCACGATCCCGACCGAATCATCCAGGGGAACGACGGTGGAGTCTATTTGTCCACGACGGGTGGGAAACACTGGCGGTTTCTGGGCAATCTGCCAATCGAACAGTTCTACCAGGTGGCTGTGGCTGATCGGGTGATGCCGTTTCTGGTCTGCGGCGGCCTGCAGGACAACAATGCCTGGTGTGGTGCATCGAGCGACTATCGTCGCGGGGGGGTGGTCGGTGCCCAGGACTGGTTCCAGATCTCCGGCGGGGACGGTCAGTATGTGGTACCGGCTCCCAGTGATCCCAATATCATCTATGCGACAACGGACGACGGGGACCTGACCCGCTATAACCGGATCACCCGCCGCGCCCGCAGCATCAACCCCTACGTCCGGGACATCCTGGCAGGCGATATCCTGTCCGGCAAGGTCATGGCCAAGCAGAAGTATCGGTTTGACTGGACCTCGCCCATTGCGGTCTCCCCGACTGATCCGAACAGCATTTATATCGGTGCCGACGTCGTGTTTCACAGCTTGGATGGAGGCCGGCACTGGACCGTGATCAGCCCGGATCTCACGCGGAATGTGAAGGCGAAACAGGGACCCACGGGTGGTCCGGTCACCAAGGACATGTCTGGTGCGGAGACTTATGACACGATCCAGTCGATCACGCTCGCTCCCACCAACCCGAATGTGATCTGGGTGGGAACCGACGACGGCTGGGTCTGGGTATCCCGCAATGGGGGGGCACATTGGTCGAGGGTCACGCCTTCGGGTGCACCGGACTGGGCGCGTGTTTACCACGTCACGGTTTCCCCCTTCCACGCCGGTACCGCGTTTGTGGCCTTTGATGACCACGAACTCGGAAACAACCGTCCGTACGTATTCAAGACGGATGACTACGGCCGGAGCTGGCATCGCCTGACGGACGGTTTGCCGAATTCCTCCGTCCTGGTTGTCCGGCAGGATCCCAATGACCAGAACCTGCTCATGGCCGGAACCATGCAGGGCCTGTACTATTCCCTGAACGGCGGGCATCACTGGCAACGGCTGCACGCGAACCTGACCACTTCCCCGGTTATGGACCTGCAGTTTGTGAAGCCGCTTCACAGCCTGGTTCTTGCGACACATGGGCGGGGGATGTGGGTGCTCGACAATCTCCGTCCGATCGAGCAATTTGATCGCGCGGTGACCCGAGCGCCGTTCCACCTGTTTACGCCTTCCGCTGGCTATGAGCTTTATGCAAGCCATACGAACAGTGTCGGACCGGCCCATTTCCGGGCGCCCAATGCGCCCACGGGGGTGGTCATCAGTTATTACCTGAAAAAGGCACTCAAACCGACAGCAACCGAGCGGGCCCGTCACGAAACCCCCGTGAAGATCGTCATCCAGTCAGCCGCGGGCCAGAAGATCGATACCCTCTGGGGGCCGGCCCATTCCGGGGTCAATGAGATGGTCTGGAACCTCATCTACAAGGGGCCCACTCCGCTTTCGATCATGCCCAAGTCGCGGGGAGGATTCTTCGGCGGCAGTTTTGGCCCGCGTGTGGTGCCAGGCGTCTACCGGATTTCCGTCACGGCAGGAGGTCGGACGGAGATGGCCGTCGCGCATGTGATGCCCGATCCGCGCTATCCGGTTCCGCTCTCGATCTACCGGGCCAATACCCGGGTGGGTCTCGCGATGCGCTCGGTGGTCTCCGCCCTGAATACGGTCCTCAACCGGCTCCATGCCTTTGAGGTCGGGCTCGGAGCGGTGATTGCCCGGGGGAATGGGGACGCGGCTTTCCGCCGTGCCCACGGTTCCCTGATCCGGCAGGCTGTGGCTCTACGTAAAACCCTGATGGGCTTTGAAGCCCCGCTCTGGAATCCGAAAACCCAGCACGGTGCCTCCGAGGACTTCCTCCGGCACTATACTCGCCTGCACATGCATGTCTCCGCACTCTACGGCATGTCGGCGTTTGGCTGGGGTGAGAAACCGCGTGCCCAGACCCTGGCTCTGATCCGTCATGACCACGAGCGGGTCGGATCGGTCATACACCAGTTCAACACCCGGATCCGGACGGCGGTCGAGAGCTGGAACCGAGCAGCCTACGCTCAAGGATTGGCCAGTCTGCCCATCGGCAGCCCGGTCCGGTTTCCGCCTGTCCCGCCTGTCCCGCGGATGTAATGTCCGGGTCGGCCTGATGGCATGGGACCTGATCTCCTCCGCAAGGCCCGCTCCCCGAAGCAGCGGGCCTTGCGGGTCGGGCTTGCCGGGAGGCCACGTTTGAGGTTGGCCGGGCATACACTCCGGCGATCCAGCGTCCACGGGGTGGTGTGGGCGGTCCTCGTGGCGTGCACCACCATCTATGCCCTGAGTGGGCTGATCCACCACCGGACCAGCCTCGGACGCCTGCTCTGTCCCGTCTGCCAAGTCATGGCCCATGGATCAACCGTGGTGCCCAGGCTGGTTCCTTCCTTCACAGCCCCGGTGCTTTACCGCCTTGGTGGACGGGTGCTGCCGCGCCCATCGGCGCTTCCACCGTTCCCTCTCCCCCTCAGAACCCGTAGCCGCGCACCACCCGCTCTCAGCTAGGAACAGGAGATTCCGGAGGCCCGGTTTTCGACCGGGATCTGGTCACTCAAACAAGACGGGCTTCCCCTGATGGGGAAAGCGCCTGTCCTCAGGCGGGGAGAGCGTAGTGAAAAACGTGGTAGGGGTTTCCCGGTACGGGAAGCAGCTGGAGATTTCCGGGCCGCCGGTTCTCCGAAACTGGGTTGTGTTCCTTGCGTGGGCGTGGATACTCGGTATTCTGCTCGTGGCTTCCGGGATGGCCGGTCCGGCCGCATCCGCCCATGCCGTGGTCGGTGAGCGGGTGTTCCCGGCCACACTGACCTTTGACGATCCCGGAGTGGCGGATGAACTGCCCATCGTCTTCAACACGCTCCCAGGATCCCAGGGAATCACGGATAGCCTCTCTCTCAGTTATGCCAAGACCCTGACCCGGCGTTTCGGCCTTGTGGTGGGTACGGACTACCAGCAGGTCGAACCCGCAACCGGGCCTCCGCTCAGGGGTTGGGATAACTGGACATTGGGTGCGGCCTACCAACTCTACAAGGTCCCGTCGACGGAATCGATTGGTCTCGTGCAATTGACCGATACGATCGGAGGCAGTGGCAGCAGTGCCATCGGCTCGGCGGGCTCCGTCTACACCCCCGAGTTTGCCTTTGGCCAGGGTTTCGGTTTCCTGCCCTTTTCACTCCGGTACCTCACACCCTTTGCCATTACGGGAGCGGTCTCGGAAAACATTCCCAGTTCCTCAGCCTTGGCTCCTCGGATCCTCAACTGGGATTTTTCCCTTCAGTACAGCATCCCTTACCTCCAGGATTTCGTCCGCTACGAGGGGATCGGCGCACCCTTCAACAACATGGTTCCCATCGTCGAGATTCCCATGCAGACCTGCCTGGATGCCAACTGTCCGGCCCGGACGACCGGGGATATCGACCCGGGCTTGATCTGGATCGGCCATTACCTGCAGTGGGGAGTCGAGCTCGAACTTCCGGTCAATGCTGCGAGCGGCAACCGACCGGGCATCGTCATCGGGGTCGACTTTTACTTCGATGACCTGTTCCCCAAGACACTCGGGACCCCTCTTTTTGGAGATCGTTCATGAACCGTTGTATGACCCCTCGTCTGGTCCGGATGAGGGTTGGCCTTCTTTTGCCGATCCTCTTCTTCATGGGACCTGTGGCATTTGCCCATGCCTTTCCCGAACGCTCAGACCCCCATGTGGGTGCCCGGCTCAAGGTGCCCCCCCATCTGGTCACCATCTGGTTCGATGCCGGCATCGAACCGGTCTTCTCCCACCTCATCGTCAAAAGCCGCAAGGGCCAGAAGGTGAGTATCGGCAACGGGTTCATCCCCAAGGGCAGCCATACCATCCTTGAGACCCGATTGCATCCAATCGGTCCGGGAGTTTACTTTGTCGACTGGAGCGTCATTGCGTTTGATGGCCATCATACGGAAGGCCGCTGGTACTTCCGGGTTCGCTGAGACGGAGATAATACATATGCATCCTCTCTACATTACATTGACCGCAATCGACGTGATTGCAGTCGTATCAGCCATCGGCACCTGGGCCGTCTGGATCTGGGTTGTACCACGGGATCAGGACGAGTGGTTCCGGCGACCGTTCTGGCAGTGGGGGGGGGTGGGGCTAGTCGTCCTGACCCTGACGAGCGGTCTCATCCTGGTTTCGCGCAGCCTGGAAATGAGCCGGGGCCCCCTCTCGGGCCTGCCAACCGTGATCCCGGTTGTCCTTTCAGCCACACGTTTCGGCCATATCTGGATCGCCCGAGTCCCCCTCCTCATCGGACTCTGGTTGCTCTGGGGGGCCGGTTGGCTTTGGCGCGAGCGGGCTCGATTCATCGGCGGAATCATGCTGCTCGGGCTTTTGGCCATTGCTTTTACACGCAGTGAAACCGGGCATCCGGCGGACCACGGGAGTTTCCGCTTCCCGGTTTTTGTGGATTGGATCCACCTGGTGGCGGCAGGACTCTGGATCGGTGCGCTCTTCAGCATTGCGCTTTTTGTGTTCCCGACCCTGAGGCGACGGCTGCAAGAGGGAAAACGCGAGCGGCCTGCCGTGATCTTCTCTCGCTTATCGACACTGGCTGGTGTGGGACTTGGACTGATTCTTGTGACCGGAATTTATACGGCTTGGCAGCAACTCGGCAGCTGGTCGGCCTTTGTGACCAGTACCTATGGTGAGGTGCTGCTCGTGAAACTCGGACTGGTCCTGGTCCTGGTCCTGATTGGTGTCTACAACCGTTATGTCCGCCTGCCGGAGATCCGGCGGGTCTGCGGACTGCCTCCCCGGTCGGGGTGGGATCACCTCGTGCTGGCTCGGGTGGTCCACCCGAAGCCAGGCACCCCGTCGGCGGTACCGTCACGCGAACTCGACCGCTGCTACCATTCGATTGCGATTGAAAGCCTGATTGGTCTTCTTGTATTGATTGCGGCCTCGGTACTGCTCCATGGCATGCCGCCGGCTGCCATGGAGCAGGTTCCGGCCGGATTCGGGCTGGGACAGGGGTCCTCAACGGGAGGGGTCGCCTCGCCACGGCGTGATCCTCCTCGTGGCCATCAATCCATGCGGATGGCGCGGCCGGACACGTCATTCGCTTTCGGTTCTCCAGGAGCGGCCGGGGCGGTTACCCGAACAATACGGGTCGTTGCGCTTGATAGTTTCCGGTTCAAGCCCTCACGCGTTGTGGTCACGCCCGGTGCGACGATCCGGTTCATCGTGACCAACCGCGGGCACTTGATCCACGAGTTCGTGATCGGCAACCTGGCCGAACAGCGGGCGCATGAACGGGACATGGAGCGCCATCCGGACATGAAGATGCACGATCTGAACGGGGTGACGGTGGAACCGGGCCAGACCCGGTCACTCGTCTGGCATTTCCCGGATCAGCCCACGACGCTCGAGTATGCCTGTCATGAGCCGGGGCATTTTGCAGGCGGGATGATGGGAATCATCGAAGTCGGACGCCCGCTTGATTACCATCCCAAGGGGCTTGAGTCCCTGCCGGGTGGGGGCTGGCGCATCCGCCTCGGGCACTGATGCCGCATTGACCGAATCAGGCGGAGGATTGATGGTTGACGGAGTTCACCGCCTCGTCCTCGATCGCCTCATAAATCACGCTCGGGGTGTCTCCGCTGCGGTAGTAGGGCCGGCCGGAACGTAGTTCGGCCAGCGCCCGGTCCCGCTCCGCGCGGTCTTCGAACCACCGGTCGACTTGGAAATCGGGGCCGATGAGATGGGGTGCTGACATAGGATCCGAAGGATCCATCCGGGCACGGATACCGTAACGTTTCATGCGAAGGTCCAGGATCTTGGAGGGAACCCCAACCATTATAGAGGCTCAGTTGGGTTTCAAGCGGATTGATCCGCCGGATGGGGGTCCATTCGGGAAGACAGCTTCGGGCGCCCGGGAAACAACTGCTTTAACGGGAGGAAAGACGGGGTTTTCTCAGGAAGCGGGCGAACAGCCCGCCGGGTCGACCGTAAGGTACTGGGCCAGGTACTCCTCGAATGAGAGAGCGGATTCACGCTCGAGGCGCTCTTGCTCTTCAACGGATTGAAGGGTCCAGCTTTCAAGGCGCGTCCGGTCTTCGGGCCCGATTCGGATACCGGCCAGGGCATCTGCCTGACGTCGTGCGAGTTCCAGTCCGAAGCCGGTATGCCCAGCATCCATCCGTTGCATTTCCCGGAGGATCCAGGCAGATGGTGTTTCGTCGGGATGCCGACAGCGGGAACGGGCAAGACTGAGGGATTTTTGGTAGAGCGGTTCTCCGGTGGCTTTCGTGAGGTGATCGGCCACGGGCTCCAGGGCATCCAGCATGCGGTCAAGCCGGATTTCGAGTGGTCCGAATCCATCCGGGTCACGGAGCGACAACCGGGATCCTCGCCCTTCGTAGGCCACCAGCCGAAGATTGCCCTCGTTCATGAAGCGCTCGTCCTCCGAAAGCGGTGGACTCTCCTTGATGAGACACCACCAGAGGAAGACTTCGAGGAAGGCCATCGTTTCCGGGGCGATGCCCAAAGGCGAGAGCGGATCCACGTCCAAAATGCGGATTTCCAGGTAGTCGACCCCCTCTTGCCGGAGTGAGAGAAGGGGACGTTGGCCGGGATGCTTGAGAGACTTGGGCCGGGCGATACTGTAGTACTCATTTTCGATCTGGAGGACATGATCATTGAGTTGACGCCAGCCACCATCCGGACACCGGACCCCGATCCGCCGGTAATCGGGATCCCGCATCTGGGTGGCACAGGAGAGGGTCCTCACGTAGGCGTCCAGGCCGTTCAGCGAAATTCTGATTTTTTGCTGGTTTTTATTGCGATAGCCGATATCGCTCATGCGGAGCGAAGTGGCGTGAGGGTCGTATAGGGTATCGGAGTTCCAGGGAGTGGGACCCAGGTGGGTCGCCGGGCTGAAGCTTCGGCAGAGGGCTGGAGAGGCACCGAAGAGATAGCAGGGAACCCAGGCTTGGCGGGAGAAGTTGCGCAGGATCGCAAAGTAACTCTCGTTGCGCAGTCTGGCTGCCTGCGTTGGCGGGGGGCCTGGAGGCTGCATGAGATCCCACAGGAGGGTGGGGAAGGAGAAATTAAAGTGGACTCCGGCGATCACCTGCATGAAGCGGCCATACCGGTGGGCGAGCCCCACACGATAACGGTGTCTCAAAAGGCCCTGGGGGGCGCTTCCATAGCGGGCGATCGGGATTTCGGACTCGTCTTGGATGAAAGGCGGCATGCTGAGGGGCCAGAGCCGTTCCTCCCCGAGGTGCTCTTGGACGAAGGCATGCAGTTTTTCGAGCTCGGACTCGAGTCCCTCGAGGGTGGGCTGGGCCGAACTGACGATCTCGAGGAGGGATTCGGAGTAGTCGGTCGTGAAGTGCGGGTGAGTGAGCGGTGCGCCCAGGGCCGTGGGGTGTGGGGTCTGGGCGATCCGGCCATCCGGATTGATCCGGAGAGCCTCCCGCTCAATGCCCCTCAGGCATCCCGTGAAACAGCCGTGAGGCAGGTCCGAGAGGGAGAACCGTGGTTTGTCGGTCAAGCAGGGAACCCTTGTGGCGGCAGGGCATTGTAGCCTACGACCGGCAGGATGCCTCCGGAATGGAGGAGGGGAGTTCCGGGCAGACTACTGCCAGCAGTGGGTTGCCCCTTCAGTTCCGGTGACCTCCCTCAGTCCCAGCGAGTTCAGGGTGAAGGTACCGCAATGGGTGTCCTGTACCTGTCCTCCCTGTGGGGTTGCCGTCAGCGTGAAGGTCTGGGGCTGGGTGGAAGTAACCGTCACGACGTAGTACCCATTTTCGCTGGTCACGTTGTCCGATGCATAGCCCAGGGCGGTGAGTGCGGTCGTGTACTGGTTGTATTGCGTGTAATATTCTCCCTCGCTGTTCGAGACCTCGAGTAGCGTCTTGATGGCGTCTGTTCGGTTGGCGCTGAGCAGATATTGCTGATAGGCTGGCACGGCAATGGAAAAAAGAATGCCGGCAATGGCGATGACCACGAGGAGTTCGATCAGGCTAAAGCCCCGGGCCTTCATGAGCCATTCTCCGAGAGGTGCGGGATCGCCTTGTGGGGGGTGGGTCGTGTCGGATTTTCCCGGGCATGGGCCTTGATGAGCGCCTGGAGGGCGGCCGGCGACAGCCGGTAATGGCTGCCATCGGTCCGGGTTGCAACCCCGGTCGACAGGTTGATGACCGTCCCGTCAGGGCGGACGAGAACGGGGACGATGGCGTGCGCAGCGGGAACCGTCCAGGCGCACAGGAGGAGGGTAAGGACCAGGTAACGATGGGTGCGGGTCATGGCACTTTACCTCAGCGGATTTCCTTCCAGTTGAGCCTACCACGATTACCCCCGCGTTCCTTCCAGGAAGCGATGGTATCTGTGGACAGGGTGACGAGCTTGATGTCGCCGATGACCCCCGGTCGTGTCCGGACAATGGTGGGGGCCGCTGCAAAACCGTTGCCCAGGCCGATGCCGACTGGATTCTGGCCATTGTACTGGTCTGAGCCATTGATCGTGTTGCCGCCGTTGAGGTCCAGTTGGGGCCCGGGGAAGGCCCCCCCCGTGGCAAAGTTCAGGACCATGAGGAAGCTCGACCCGCCGGTCGAGCAGCTCGTGGCGCTGGCTGCATCCGGTACGTAGCTCGTGAAGATGACGGCACCCCCCTCGATATGCGGGTTGGTCACAACCCGCTCGCCGGCGTCGGGCAGGTCGAGATACCATCCGTCCTTGCTGTTCCAGTCGATCGTGTTGTTCGTGACAGTACGGATCGGCAGAGTGATGGTCTGGCCCGTCGAGCTCGTGTAGCTATAGGTGGCAGCCGAGAGGGTCTGCTGGACGAGCTTGTTATAGCCGGGCGGATAGTTGGAGGGAGGAGTCCCGCCGGCCGGGGTGGGATCGAGAATCCCGTAAAAGCTCTGGGTTGTGGTGGTCGTGAGATCGGGTGTGCCCAGGAACTGCCCGGTTCCGAACATGACGAGCAGAGAGCCGGCGGGTGCGCCGGAGGGGGCGAGGCTGACCACCGGCTGGGTCGTGATCGGCTGCAGATCGGTGTGGGAACCGGCCTGGAACAGGACGGATGCCGTCCAGTTCGCAGGCGAGCTCGACGAAATGTCGATGCGCCAGAGGTTGCCTTGGAGGTCTCCGGCGTAGACCAGGTTGTCCAGGCTTGAACCATCGGCTGGCACGACCGCCGGGGTCGAAAGCCCGTTGGGTTCGCTCGAACTGCAGGCGGTGGGGACATCCGAGCAGAGCGAGATGCGGTCAATCAGGGTGCCGGTCTGGGCATTCACGACATAAAGATAAGGGTTGCCATCGGCATTGTCATAACCTGATCCGAAAATGACGACCGAGGTTGGGTTGCCGTTCAGATCGATGCGGGCGATCTGGGGCTGGCTGTAGGTAAGACCCAGGTAGGGATCGGTGAACTCCCAGAGGACGTGGCTTGCCAGTCCGGAGGCTGTTTCGAGCAGGGTGGGATGGGTCACATTGATGGCGTAGATGCTTTCGCCGCCATCATTGAGACCGCCGGTCACCAGGGTATGCCAGCTGCCGTCGATGAACTGGACGTCGCCGGCCGTCGGGGATCCGTCCACGAAAAATTCGTGGGATTGGTTGTAGGTAGGATTCGTGAGATTGGCCAGATTGGCGAAGACCCCGTTGGGCACGTAGGAGAAAAGCTCCTGGCCGGTTGTCGCCGAGAAGGCATGGAGCATGCCATCGTTGGCGCCGACATAGAGGACCGGTGTCCGGTTGGCCAGATCTTGGGCAAAGGTCAGGTATGAGGGATCCGTATAGGTGCCTTCCGGTGGGCCGACATAGACCGGGTTGCTGTCCACGACGTCACCCAGGAGGGCTGAGCGATCACGGAAGATCCCGCCCTGGGCTTGCGCTTCCGTCGTGTCACCCCGCAGATAATCGAGCACGGCCTGTCCATAGGTCGCCGCGTTGTCTCCGAATGCCGCCTGCTCGCTCGCTGTGAGGCTGCTCCAGAGGGTTTCGAGCTGGTTCTGCTGGAGGGGAGAGAGGTCGACCCACGCGAACGGAACACCGGCGCCGACGCCACTGTTTCCAGCCGGGTTCCAGGTGGCCATGGTCCGGCTATTCCAACCCGTGCCGGCAAGTGAAGTATCCAATTCCTGGGCGGCATCCCACAGGGCGCCCGACTGGATGTTGACGTTGCCGCTGGCACTCACCGGGAAGGCCTGGAGGTCGCCGGTCCAGTCAGCGTAGGGCAGGGCCGCAGAGTCGAACTTGGCCTGGTAGACCACGGTCGAGGTGTTGAGCGAGGTGGAGTTGACGGAGGCTGAGGTCGTGGACACGTTGTTCACGTTGATGGCGCCAAAGATGGCCTCGAGGTCGTTGGTCACGGCCTGGGGGCTGATCCCCGGATAGTAGTTCTGGGTGCCGCCGGCGATCGCCATGGCCTTGAGGGTCGCTGCCGCGGCCGGATTCAGCTCGGGATCGACGCCAGCGCCCATGCCGACGATGTAAGTCTTGATCTGGGCATCCTTGAGATCGCCGAGTTTGGTGATGGTATCGGTGAGTGCCTGGTCGTTGGTCGAGGCGAGGGTCGTGGTCTCGCCATTCTCGACGTCGTACGCGAAGGAGGCATCGGTGGTCGAAACCGTGCCGCCCCCGGCGAGGTTAAAGGTCGCCGTCTCTCCGTATCCCACTGCCGAACGGGATCCCAGGGGTGGCCAGAGTCCTCCTTCAAGATCCTGGGTCGGTAACCCATCGGTGATCAGCACAACATAACGGTTCGCCGTGCAGCTCGTGTTCGAGACTGGCGCGTTGGAACCGGTGTAGTAGTCATAGGCTCCATTGAGCACGCCGGCGATCGGAGACTGGATGGCAATCGCCTTGATTTCCGTACTGCCCGAATCGTTGGTCTCCGGGGCGAGATGGGGGGTGAACTGCTGGATGTAGCACTGGAGATCGGTCAGCCCACTGCATCCGGTCGCATCGGTGTAGGATTCGATCGGTACGAGGAGGTTGCCCGTGTTCGAGCCCGCGCTGCTGTAGAAGCCGAACCCGCGTTCCGCGTACAGCACCTGGGAGCTGTGGGGTACGTAGCCGGCGTTCGTGGGATTGGTGCCGAGCGCAAAGCCACCCGGTGAGGATCCGTTGTAGCTGGTCGAGATGGCTCCATTGTTGTAGTCCGCGAGCGTATAGTCGCTGTAGATCAGGGACCCGGGGCAGTAATTGGACCCGCCGTTGCAGTACGGACCGTCAAAGTTGAGGAAGACGGAGGGAAAGCCGCCGGCATAGAGCACGTCGTTGATCGCGGGGTTGTCGGAAGTGGCCAGCGTCGAGACATAGGGATCTGAAAGAACGGCGGGGTTCGAGTAGTAACTTTCGATAGCCGAGCACGAGTTCAGGGTCGATTGGTAACAGGGGTTGGGATGCCACTTGCCGCCATCGGCCGGAGGAGTCGAATTGCTCGTCCCGAAGGTGAACCCGCCCGGTTCGCTCATCATGTAGAGCCAGGTCGTATAGGTTCCGGATCCGCCGGTCGAGTAATCCATGAGGCCCATGTCGAAGTTGGCCGCGTAGTAGCTGATGACCTGGCTCAGGGCCGCCTTGGCGACGTTGAGGCGGCTCGCCGAATTGTCGTATTCGATGCTGGAGTTCGGACAGACCGGATTCGAGGAGCTTCCGAAGGTGGTATAGGGGGCATCTCCTGAGGCACTGGCCGCCACGCAGGGAGGAGTGAAACCGGCTGGCACGCTGTAGTCGACGGGCGAGCTTGATGAGGCGAGGGCGGGGATCTCTCCCGACCCCGTCATGATGGCCCCCGCAAGATCACCGTCCATGGACTGGGAGTTGGCCAGAACCAGGAGAACCTGGGGATGGGTGGGATTGACGAGCGTCAGGGGAACGTTCGAGATCGGAACCGTGGGAGGGGTGCTCGCATGGGCTCCGGGGAGCAGCGTCACTCCTAAAATGAGCCCGATGACCGGGACGAACCTGCGGGAGAGGCCTGAAGGATGAGTGGGGATGGACATGTGACGACCTCCGGATCAGGGCCGATAGGTTTCCTGGATGACCGCCACGGCATTGGCGGTGCCCCCAGTGGCCCAGGCAGTCAGCTGAAAAGTACGGGGAACGCCGTTTACACCATAGGTGGCGCCCATGGCGGCCAAGTTGTCTCCAGGGAGAGGCACAGTCGGCAGTTCAACGAGGAAGACCTCGGGATCGGAGGCGTACTGGAGGAGTCCGCCGTTGACGAGGATCCCGCTGCTCGAGGTGGCGGCGGCATTGTTGAAGGGAAAGCTTTGCTGGTAACTCTGGGGGAGGCTTGAGGTCCAGAAGCTGTCGCTCGCGAAGTTGATGGTGGAGACCGTGCTGTCGTTGTATGCATAGATCGAAAACGGGCTGGCTACGCCCGGCTGGGTCGGAGTCGGAAGGGGAATCACGGCGAGGGAGGACAGCCAGCCCGCGGTCCCATTGAGGGTCGCATCGGCCGCAGCAATGGCTCGCTGTTTCTCGCGCAGATTATGGGACATGCGCTGCTCCAGGGTGATCCCTTCCATGAGGGTCACTCCGAGAAGGGTGAGCACCACCAGAAACACGAGGGCGGTGATCAGGGCGATGCCGCGGGAAGAGCTGGGGGGGCGGGGTGGTTTCATGGGGGTTAGTCGGCCAAGAGGTTCTTGAGGGCAACGTCACGGACGACCACGATGCGGAGGTAGCGGTCCGGTGGGGTGGACGGGGTGTACATCATGCCCAGAAGGTCAAAGCTCCCGTGAATCGGAGTCGGCAGGACATCGCCCACTTCGCCCTGGGGGGCTGCGGGGTTGCCGCTGACCATGACCAGCGCCAGCTGGACCGAGAGGATCTGGCTGTAGATGTCGACGTTCGGGGCACTGACGTAGGCCGAGACCGAGCCCGTGTTCTGGGCGTCGACGCCGAACCGGACCATCATCGTCTCCACGTTATTCACGAGCGGCACGTAGCTGTCGAAGGCGTTGTTGTTGATGGTCGAGATCCGGCTCTTGCATTCGAGTTGATCGGTCGCCTTATTGACCTTCCAGACGTCGGTATCGACGGATCCGATGGGTACGAGCTGGCCCTGGCAGTTGCTGAGTGTGCCGTCCGACTGGTAACTCACGGCCAGTCCGTAGGGCAGGGAGGAGCCGGTATTGGCCCAGTCACCCATGATGAGGGGATTGCTGGGAGTCGCCAGAAAAGCCGTGGGATCGGCCTCATAGTCGGGGATGATCGTGAACAACTGGCTTACGGGTATGGACAAGTCCCAGCGGTAGCCCGTCTGGCGGATGTCGGTCGTGAGCAGAGTAACCGCGAGGCGGATGTTGTCGGCGAGAGCCGCCTCAGCCCGCTGGGCGACCGATCCCTGTTCGTTACTGAAGTAAATGGTGGCCAATCCCGCCACCAGAAAGAGGGTGAGCGTGATGGCGATCAGGAATTCGATCAGACCAAAGCCGCGGTGATGTCCCGGATGAAGGCGGGTCATGGCTGGTAGACCGTGCTGTAGTTAGCGGTGGCCATGGCCCGGCCGTTCGGACTCCGGCTGGTCCAGCTGATGGTGATGACCATGGGCGCATCGGTGGTGCTCGAACAGGCCACTGCACACTGGATCTGTGCCGCGGGATTGGGCAGGTTGCTCGCCAGGTTCTGAGCGAAACCCCAGAGATCGGCCTGTGCTTCCTCGGCGGGTGAACAGGGGGTCGAGGCCGACTGGCACAGGTTGGCCGGTGGACTGGTCGGAAGCGAGGTGATGACGTAGTTGCCGGCAGCAACTCCTGCCGGATTGGCGGACATGAGGGCGGCGATGTTGCCGGCGTCGATCGCAGCCAGGCTCTGCAGGTTCGCGACCTGGTTGGAACGGAGTCCAGCCGTGACCATGGCGGCAAGCCCGAGCAATCCGATGGCGATCACGACCATGGCCACCAGCGCCTCGATGAGGCTGAAACCCGCCCACGGGACGCCGGGTGGGGGACGGTCGATCATTCGATGGGGCATGGGTGACCCGGTTCGGCGGTGGCCAGTTGTCCACCTGGACCGATGGTGAGGCAGCGGGTGAGAGAGCTGTCCGCTGGTTGGGTTCCGAGATCGAAGTTTCCACCCGTGAGCTCACCGGGCACGAGAATACCGAGTCCGGTAAAGCTCACGGCATGATCCAGGGTGGTGTTGCTACCGACTAAAGTGTCCGTATTGGAGAAGCCACCGTGCGTGCGGATGATATCAGCCGGATTGGGCACATTCGGCTGGTTCTGCGGGTTGGAGAAAATGAGCCAGCCCGCATTCCAGTTACTGGCGATGCTGCAGTCGGTGCCCGACGTGCTGGTGCACAGGGTGACTTCCTCACCCCGCTTGATGGCTTCGCTGCGGGCCAGCATGAGGGCCGTTTCGAAGCTGTTCATCTCGCTGGCCATGCGGTTCTCCGTCATGAAGCGCAGGAAACTCGGGACCGCAATCGTGGCCAGGATGGCCGCCAGTCCGATCACGACCATCGTCTCAAGCAGGGTCAATCCACGAGACCGGGTTTTCATAGGCCCCATCATCAGGCAAGCTTTCCCGTGTTTACAATCAGTTGGCGACCAGTGGTAGTGATCCCCGGATGAACGGCTCGAGGGCTTGCTGGGAGGGGCGGGTATTGATTCGTTCCCTTATGTGTGACACTTTACAAGCCGCTCAAGCAGGTGAGCGTTTCGCCCATACTCGCGGTTTATAATGGAGGCTGAAAAGGCGCTGTTGGCCGCAAACGGATGCCCCTGCCGACCGGGTCGTGGCCATCATCTCGAAGGCGGCTTTTGCACCGCGAGTGGTCGTTGTTAAAAATCTCAAATGAATCAAATCATGAGTAAAAGTCCCGCCCCATCCGATGGGCCGGTTATTCCGAACCCGAAGTTCCGGGTCCGGAATCTCAATTTTTACTACGGGACAGCCCATGCGCTCCACGACATCAGCCTCGATATAGCCGAACGGAAGGTCACCACCTTCATCGGGCCGTCCGGATGCGGGAAAACCACCCTGATCCGATGCTTTAACCGAATCTACGAACTCCATCCGGGTCATCGGGCCAGTGGGGAAATCCTCATGGACGGTGCCAACCTTCTGAGCAAAAGCCAGGATGTTCATGCGCTGCGTGCCAAGGTGGGCATGGTGTTTCAGAAACCGACTCCATTCCCCATGTCGGTCTACGACAATATTGCCTTCGGGGTCCGGCTTTATGAACGGCTCCCCCGGACGGTCATGGACGACCGGGTGGAGTGGGCGCTCAAGAAGTCGGCCCTCTGGGAGGAGGTCAAGGACAAGCTCTTGGAAAGCGGGACCCGGCTCTCGGGTGGGCAGCAACAGCGTCTGTGCATTGCTCGGGCGATTGCCATCCGGCCCGAAGTGCTTCTGCTTGACGAGCCGGCATCCGCCTTGGACCCCCACTCCAGTCTCAAGATCGAGGCACTGATCACCGAACTCAAGGCCGACTATACCATCATCCTGGTCACCCATAACATGCAACAGGCTGCACGAGTCTCTGATTTTGCTGCGTTTCTTTTCATGGGAGACCTGATCGAATACAAGGATATCGACACCCTCCTCACAAATCCTTCGTCCCCCAAAACAGACGCATACATCACGGGACGATACGGCTGAGCCTTTCGAGAACGGTTGGGGTGAAAGGGCTGACCCTGAAATTGGACGAAATTAAAAGGAAATAGCAGTTTTTCAGTGAAAATGTTTGCTTTGCGCGTTTTGATTTGAACGCGGAGTATCTTTCCCCCTGAAATCAAAGAAAAAAACGTTAAACTCCTATTAACACCCAGTTTGTGCTAGACTGGGCAGTCTAAAAAGGAGGCCAGCCGTGGAAGATTCCAGGTTCCTCTCCCAGTTTCCCGGGGTTCGACGACGCGGGAAAACAGCCGGTGGCGGTTTTCCCGAGCGGATCGTGCTTGTCCTCCTCCTAGCCGTGCCGGTTTTTGTGGTCTGGCACGCGGTCGTGTTATGGTCCGGCTCGAGTGCCCGGTTTTCCGAACGGAACCCCTTTCCCGGACCCGCGCTCTCTCGAATCACGAATGCGAATATTCATCAGCTGGTTGCCTTGTATGCAGCTTATGACTATCACTGGCCTCCGCGTCGCATCGTGCCGGCGATTGCCCTGCGACACCTACCAGAAGGCTTGGCCGGGCTGTCGACCCACCAGAAGAAAACCACTTTCCTGCGAACCCTCCTGCCGATCGTCCTGGGCGCTGATGAACGGGTGCTCGAACAACGCCGTTTCCTGACCCGCAGTTTTGCCCAACCCCGGAAGGGAGCCCAGGGGCGGAGGCAGCGCCTCCTCGAACGCGAGATCGAGGTGTCCTACGGGGTGGGCGGATCGCTGGGGAATCCCCGGGTTCAGGCCCGCCTGCTACGGCGGGTGGATGTGGTGCCGGTGATTCTGGCACTGGCCCAGGCGGCGATGGAAAGTGGATGGGGAACCTCGCGGTTTGCTGTACAAGGCAATGACCTCTTCGGAATATGGACCGCGAACCCATTTGTGGGGATGGTGCCCCGGGCCCTTGGTCAAGATCCGACGCATTTCGTCCGCGCCTTCCCCTCGCTGGCCAGTTCCGTCCGCTATTACCTCAAGGCGATCAATACCCGCCCCCCATTCCGCCAGTTCAGGCGGCTCCGAGCCGAAATGCGGCAGTCCCAAGTCCCCCTCGACCCGGCCCGGTTGGCGTTCGGACTCGATCTCTACTCGCAGCGGGGGATGTCTTATGTCCGGGACATTCTGGCGCTCATGCCGACACTCGGTCGGAGCGGGCATCTGGCCCATCTGACCCTGGTGGCCCCCGACGTGATCGCCGACATGGTCATGGAGAATGAAAAGCCGGGGCTGGAACCCAAGACTCCGGTGCCGCTCACCCGGCTGGTCATGATCGGGTCATCCCACCCGTCCTCCTGATCCCAAGCCCCGAGCTGCCACCCTCCGGACGATGTCCGATCGTGCTCTAATAATGGGGCCCGGTGGATCCGGGCAATGGTCGACCAGCCTGAGGGGGCAGCAGCATGCGCATGGGAATTGTCCGGAGTGGCGGCAAGATCTTCGGCCGCCTGTCTTGCCTGTTTTTGTTTTTGGGCCTTCTCTTCGCGGTGCCTCCGGCACAGGCGTCGAGCAACTTCAATCTCAATCTCAGTGACCGGGCACTTGCCCTGAGCCTGGGGACGGATCTCACCGGCACGGGACTCTATGGCAGTGTCGGTTATCTGGAACATCGCCGGCGCGGGAGCGTGGGTGATGCAGCCCTTGAGCTTGTGGCCAATGCGAACCCGGGGGGACATCCGATCTGGATTGGATTGGGTGCACGGCTGGTTTACGCGGATGCGAGCCTGATCCACGACAGCGGTTCGGCTCTTGCGGTCGGGGTTTCGTTTCATACCACGTGGGTCGGCTACAACCGGCTCGGGTTTGGCGGCCATGTCTACTACGCACCCAAAGTGGTCGCCTTCGGCGCCACCGACCGCTATCTCGAGTACGAGGCCCATTTCGGTTATTACCTTCTGCGCCATGGTCTCGTCTATATCGGCTACCGTCACGTCAGTGTCGCCTACGCCGGCACACCGGACATCACCCTGGACAGCGGAATCAACATCGGCTTCCGGATCTCCTTTTGACCCGCCATGGCCGGGCACAGCAAGTGGGCAAATATCCAGTACCGGAAAGGAACACAGGACGCGCGCAAAGCGCGTCTGTTTACCCGGGTCATGCGGGAGGTGCAGAGTGCCGCCCGTCACGGTGGGGCAGATCCGTCCCGGAACAGCCGCCTGCGTCTCGCGATTGAACGGGCCAATGCGGCGAATGTGCCCAAGGATCGGATCGAGCGTGCGCTGAAGCGTCTCCAGGGCGGAGAGGCCACGGACAATTTCGAAGAGGTCCGCTACGAGGGGTATGGAGCGGGGGGGGTTGCGATTCTGGTTGAATGCCTGACAGACAACCGAAACCGGACCGTTTCCGAGGTTCGTCACGCGTTTGTCAAGGCGGGCGGCAATCTGGGCGCGGATGGGGCTGTGGCCTACCTGTTCAGGCGGGTTGGGGTTCTCCAGTATCGGGTGACTCCCGAGCGGGCGGAATCGCTCTTCGAACAGGCGCTGGATGCGGGAGCCGAGGATGTCGAGGATCCGGGAAATGGATGCTTGACCGTGATCGTGGATCCTGAATTTTTCGAACAGGTCCGGTTCCGCCTCGAGGCTGCTGGATTCATTTCGTCATCGGGAGAGGTGACGTGGCAGGCCTCGACCCAGATTCCGGTTTCGGGAGACGATGCCCTCTCCGTACTCAAGCTCTTGGCCAGTCTCGAGGAACTGGACGATGTCCAGAATCTCTACAGCAATGCCGATTTTTCCGAGGAAGCCGTTCGACGGTTTCAGGATGCTTCATGAGCCCCATTCTGGGCCTGGATCCGGGGTCGCAACGGACGGGATATGGCGTGATCGAGAGGCAGGGAGGCACCCCGCGCTTTCTCGCCTGTGGCGTGATCCGCCCGGATGCCCGGAGCCCGCTGCCGGAACGGCTGGGGTCGATCCATCGGGAAGTCCGGTCCGTCATGAGACAGTGGGAGCCCGCTGAAGTGGCGATCGAAAGCGGTTTTGTCCACCGCAATATCCGGAGCGCGCTCGTGCTGGGGCAGGCGCGGGGAGCCGTACTCGCCGCCGTCATGGACAGTCCCCGACCGCCACAGGTGGCGGAGTACAGCCCGCGGCAGGTGAAGCTTTCAATGACGGCCTTCGGGGGGGCAGAAAAAACCCAAGTCCAGAAGATGGTGACCCTCATCCTGGCGTTGGGCGAGATGCCGGCCGAGGATGCGGCCGATGCATTGGCCGTCGCGCTTTGCCACCTGTTCCGCGCCCGGGCCCCGGAACTGGCGACCGCCGGGGGCGAGGCGTGATCGGCTACCTTCGGGGTCGCTTGGCTGTGAAAACCCCTCCCCATATTGCCCTGGAGGTGGCGGGTATCGGCTACGAGCTGGACATGCCCCTCCTGTCGGCGGCCCGTCTGCCGGAGGTGGGCAGTGAGGTCGTTCTCGTCACCCATCATCTGGTGCGCGAGGACGGAGTCTTCCTGTACGGCTTTTTGGACGAGGAGGAGCGCGTCCTGTTCCGCCATCTCCTGCGGGTGAGCGGGGTCGGCCCGCGTGTTGCTCTGGCCATTCTCTCCACTTTCCCGGTCGGCGATTTTGTGGCCATCATCCACCGGGAGGATCCCACGTTGCTTGTCCGGGTGCCGGGGGTGGGCAAGAAAACGGCGGAGCGACTGATTCTCGAACTCCGTGACCGCCTGCGGGACTGGTACCCCGGAGCCCCGGGCGTGATCCCTCCAGTCTCGGCGAGAGAAGAGGCGTTGACCGGTCTTTTGGCACTGGGATACCGGAGGGAAGAAGCGGAACGGCTTTTGGCCCGCCTGGACGGCGACTTCAGTTCCACTGAGCTCATTCGGGCGGCCCTCAAGCTTTCTCTGGGTCAGTCGCCATGACGACGGTAGGGGAACCCCATCCGGCGCAATCCGCCACCGCTGATTTCGACCAGACCCTCAGGCCCTACCGGCTATCCGAATATATCGGCCAGCGGAAAATCCGTGAGCAGTTCGAGGTTTTCATCGGCGCGGCCCGCCAGCGGTCCGAGGCGCTCGACCATGTTTTGCTTTACGGGCATCCGGGTCTCGGTAAAACCACCCTCGCGCACATCATTGCCCACGAGCTCGGCGTGAACATCCGGGTGACGTCGGGCCCGGTGCTCGAGCGCCCGGGCGATCTGGCGGCCCTTCTCACTAATCTCGAACCCCGGGATGTGCTGTTCATCGACGAGATCCACCGCCTGCCTCCTTCCGTGGAAGAGATTCTCTACCCGGCACTCGAGGAACGGGCGCTCGACATCCTGGTCGGCGAAGGACCTGGCGCCCGGTCCATCCGCATTCCGCTTCACCCCTTCACCCTGGTCGGCGCCACCACTCGGGCCAACCTCCTGACCTCTCCCCTCAGGGACCGTTTCGGCGTTTCGGCCCGTCTGGAGTTTTATGGACCCGATGACCTGTCGTCGATCATCCAGCGTTCGGCGCGCCTGCTCGGCATTCCCATCACGGAGGCGGCCACCCGCGAGATTGCCCGCCGTTCACGCGGGACCCCGCGCATCGCGAACCGGCTGCTGCGCCGCATCCGCGATTTCGCCGATGTCCGGCATGGGGGGCGGATCGATCCGGAAACAGTCCAGGAGGGCATGACCTTCCTCGAGGTGGACAGTGCCGGTTTTGATCCACTGGATCGGCGTTTCCTCCTCACCATCATCGAGCAGCATGGCGGAGGGCCGGTCGGCATCGATGCACTGGCAGCCACCTTGGGTGAGGAACGGGGAACGCTCGAGGAAATGGTGGAGCCTTTCCTGATCCAGAACGGCTACCTGCAACGGGGCCCCCGCGGGAGAACGGTCACGGAGGCGGCCTACCGCCAGCTCGGCATCGAGCCCCGCAAGCGGGACGGCGGCCTGTTTCCCCCATGAAGCCCGGATGGCCCCCACTGCGTTTCCGGTTGCCGATCCGGGTTTACTACGAGGACACGGATGCGGCGGGAGTGGTTTACCATACGGCATATCTCCGTTATATGGATCGAGCCCGGACCGAGTGGTTGAGAAGGGAAGGATGGTCCATCGCACGCTTGGCCGACGAGCTGGGGATTCTGTTTGTGGTCGGCGAGATCAGGGTCCGCTACCGGGCACCGGCCCGGCACGACGATGAACTCTGGGTCGGTGTGGGGGTCCAAGCAATGAAGTCTGCCAGTCTCGAACTGGTTCAGCCGGTCGGCCGGGGTGAGACCGAGGTGATCGGCGAGGGCTTGATCCGTCTGGTTTCCGTTTCTGCCACCACGTTTCGGCCCCGGCCGTTTCCCGAGATTCTCCACAAGGTGCTTGCCCCATGACGACACATTTGTCTTTCTGGACTCTCATTGTCGAGGCCAGCTGGATCGTGAAACTGGTTCTTCTCCTGCTCCTGGTCGCTTCGGTGACCTCCTGGTCCATCATGTTCCAGAAGCGGGCATTATTTCGGAAGATCAAGGCCGCGGCCCACGCGTTCGACCTGCGTTACGATGCGGCGGGGACCGATCTGGGCAAGTTATACCGGCAGATCAGCGAACAAGAGGTCGAGCCCGGAGTCTTCGACCAGATCTTTCAGACCGGTTACCGGGAGTACGCCCGTCTTCTGCGGCTTGGCAACAGCGGACTGGCCCTGGAGGGGGCCCGGCGCAGCATGCTCGCGACTGAACGACGGGCTGTGGACAGCCTGGAGGAACAGTTGCCTTTCCTGGCCACCGTGGGTTCGGTGAGTCCCTATGTCGGTCTGTTCGGTACCGTCTGGGGTATCATGACGGCGTTCCATGCGCTGGGCAATGTCCAGCAGGCCACCCTGTCCATGGTGGCTCCGGGCATCTCGCAGGCCCTGATTGCGACGGCGATGGGCCTGTTCGCCGCCATTCCAGCGGTGATCGCCTACAACCGTTTCCAAACCGAACTCAACCGGCTGGAAAACCGCATGGAGGGATTCATCGACGAATTCTCGGCTGTTCTCCAGCGCTACCAACCGGTGGCTCCCGGAGGTGAAAACCGATGAGAACCCGCCGTCGGGTGGTGGGTGAAATCAACGTTGTGCCCTACATCGACGTGATGCTGGTCCTGCTCGTGATCTTCATGATCACGGCACCCCTCCTTCAGGAAGGGGTGCATGTGCGGTTGCCCCGAGCGGCCGCCAAGCCCCTGCCGGTGCATCCCAACCATACCCCGATTGTTCTGACCGTGAACCACTCGGGCCAACTTTTTCTCAATATCGCCGCCCATCCCCGGCGTCCGGCCAGGCGCTCGGTGATCCGTGCCCTCGTGACGGCCGTGCTGCGCCACGAGCCGGACACTCCGGTCCTCGTCAAGGCGGATCGGCGGACTGCCTATGGTTCCGTGATCGGCGCGATGGTGCTTCTGCAACGGGCGGGTGCTCGTGGCATCGGACTCATGACCCACCCCGGGCATGTCCACTCCGGTTCCTGATCCATGAGTTCTGCGAGTCCTTCCAAACGGGCATGGATCCAGTCGCTGCTTCTGCACGGCCTGATTCTCCTGTTGCTGGTGGTCGGCATCCGGACGGCCTTAGTCCACGGATCGGGTGAACCCGCCCCGCCGACGGCGCATCCGGTCCAGGCCCGGGTGGTCAACGGAAAGGCCGTGGAACAGGCCTGGGCTGCTTACCAGAAACGGCGTCAGGAAAAGGAACAAGCGCGTGAGAGAAAAGCGCAGGCGCTCGCCGCAATGGCGGCCCGGGCCCGGGCCGAACAGCGTGCGGCGGCAGCTCATCTGGCGGCACTCCGCGCCAAGCAGGCTCGTGAACTCATTGCCCAGAAGGCAGCACTGGCCCATCTCCAGGCCGAAAAACTGGCCCAGCAAAGAGCGCTTGCAGCCCTGGCTGCCCGTCGGGCAGCAGCCCACGAGGCTCGGCTTGAGGCCTTGGCGGCACTCCAGGCCGAGCGGGAGAGGGCACTGCAGGCGGCCGAGGCTCGGAAGCAGGCGGAACAGGAGGCTCAGGCAGCCGCCGCCGCGCGCAAACGGCGACGCTCGGAACTTTCGGCCTGGGTCGCGGCGATCCGGAGCGAGGTCGAAAATGCATGGATTCGCCCACCGGGCGTCCACGAAAACCTGTCGTGCGTGGTTTCGGTTACGCTGGCTCCTGGTGGAGGGGTGGTGGCCGCCCACTTGGGTCCTTGCAATGGCAGTGCCAGCGTCCGGCAGTCAGTGCTGACCGCGGTGTTCAGGGCTTCCCCTCTGCCCATGCCTGCCGATCCGGCCATTTTCAGGCGACATCTCATTTTTGATTTTCATCCCGGGAGCGTACCATGAGGATTCCGCAACCCATCCGAACCCGGTGGCGTCTTTACATTCCCGGCCTGGTGCTGGTCTTCCTGGCCGCCCCGGGCTGGGGTGCCTTGAAGATCCGGATCACTCATGGGGTCCGGACCGCGACACCGATCGCCGTGGTCCCGTTCGCCTGGCAGGTGGGCGGCCGCCCTCCCTTCCAGCCTGCCACGGTCATCGCCCATGATCTGGTCCGCACCGGCCTGTTCCGACCCCTGGCGCGACGGGATCTCGTCCAGCAGCCCACGCGGCCGGCCCAGATCAATTTCCTCAACTGGAAAGCGCTCGGCATGAGTTACCTGGTCATCGGACGGGTGATTCACAGCCACCGGGGAGGGGGCTGGCGGCTGGTCTTCCACCTGTACAACGTTCCGGCGGCTCACCAGGTGCTTGCGTTCGCCATTCCCACCAACCGGGGGCGATTGCGTCTCACCGCCCATGATGCGAGCGATCTCATCTT
>DAHVLZ010000024.1:0-12948 GCA_027320085.1 Pseudomonadota bacterium | reverse complement strand
GACTGTGGCCAGTAGCGACCCGGCGGTACTTCCGGTCTCGAATGTGACGGTCTCCTCGGGCTGCGGGACGACGGAGGCTGATCTGGACTGCACGCTCAAGCTGGCCTCGGGGAGCAAGGCGGGGACCTCCAATGTGACGGTCACGGCGAGCGATGCCTTTGGGGATACGGTGAAGAAGACGGTGGTTGTGACGGTGGCTGTGCCGCCCACGGTGGGTGGTGCTGCGCCGGTTTCGATCGAGCAGCCGCACACGGGTCAGGTGACCCTGACGCTTACGGGCATGGGTCCGCTCATGGTCACGGCCACGAGTTCCAATCCGACGCTGCTTCCGTCAACCGGCATTCTCGTGGGGCTGACGGGTTGCACGATGGCAGGGAGATGCGTGCTGACGCTCATACCGGCGCCGGACCAGGCTGGGGTAGCCACAGTGATGGTGACGGTGAGCGATAGTTACGGGCAGGCTGGTCGGGGGCAGTTTGCGGTGAACGTTGTCGAGCCGCCGGCGAACGGAGGCGGGGGCGGGTTTTCACCCTTGGCGTTTGGGATCCTTGCCGGGTTTTGGAGTCTCATGGGCTGGATCCGGCGGAGGCGGATGGGGAATCCACAAGGTTAGGCCGCGGTCCGGGGGGCCATCTGTGTCCCCCGGCTCGTGATTCTCCCGGAGATATTGGGGCCCCGGACCTTCATGTTTTCGGGGGTGCAGGGTGCGGCGAGGTTCTGGGCGATCGATCCGGGTTTTTCGGTCATTCACCTCCGCCGTGTTCACCCACCAGGCCACCTGATAGGCTTGAGCCCGCATCCCACCGCGGTTCAACCCAACACACTTGACATCGTAAGTAGGAGGAGTGCTCTTTGCCAGAATGCGTGGCAAATAGTACTATACCCGCGTTGAGCGCCCCTCAGAACACAAGCAGTGGGTTGCGCGAGGCTCGCGGGTCTGCTGTGGGAGCGGTTGTTGAAGCCAACGGATGTATCTAATCCCGACCACTTTCACCGGGTCGTGGACTGCCAATGGGCCTGCCCGGCCCACACCGATGTTCCCGAGTACATCCGCCTGATCGCACAGGGCCGTTTCACGGAAGCCTACCTGCTCAACCGGGAGTCCAACGTGTTCCCCGGCATTCTGGGACGCGTTTGCGACCGTCCCTGCGAACCCGCCTGCCGCCGGGGCCGGGTGGACGAGAAGCCCGTGGCCATCTGCCGGCTGAAGCGTGTGGCCGCAGATCTGAAGGATGAAATCGCCCCCCATTTACCACCGGTACCCACCCGGAAAAATGGCAAGCGCATCGCCTGTGTGGGTGCGGGTTGCGCTTCGCTCACCGTTGCCAACGATCTTCTGCCACTCGGCTATGAAGTCACGATTTTCGAGAAACAGCATGAGCCGGGCGGCCTCATGCGGACCAATATCCCCGCTTTCCGCCTGCCGACCGAGGTGCTCAGCGAGGAAATTCGCCTGATCACCGATCGGGGGGTGGAACTGCTGCTGGGCACGCCCATCACCAGCATGAAGGCGTTGCTTGAGCGCGGTTTTGATGCGGTATTCGTGGGCAGTGGGGCACCCCGTGGCAAGAATCTCGACATCCCCGGCCGCTATGATGATCCTGCGCATGTGCATATCGGGATTGACTGGCTCGAGTCCGTGGCGTTTGGGCATGTCACCGCGATCGGCCGGAAGGTACTCATCATCGGGGCGGGCAATACGGCCATGGACTGTTGCCGTACCTCGCTCCGGCTGGGTGCGACCGATGTCAAGGTGATGGCCCGCAAACCACTCACCCAGCTCAAGGCCTCCGATTGGGAAATGGAAGAAGCCCTGGAGGAGAGCATCGAGATCATCCCGTGTCACGCACCCAAGGATTTTGTCCTGGCGGGCAACCGGGTTCAGGGCATGAACTTCGATGTGCTGGAATACCACGAGCGCGACGGTGCGCTCAGATCATCGGTACTCGGATCCGGGTTTTTCCCGGCCGACGATATCATTCTGGCCATTGGTCAGGAAAACGCCTTTCCGTGGATCGAACGCGATATCGGGCTTGAATTCGACCAGTGGGACGTGCCGCGGGTGGACCGCAAGACCATGCAGAGCACGCGCTTGGGCGTGTTTTTTGGCGGTGATGCCGCATTCGGCCCGGAGAATATCATCTGGGCCGTCGAGCACGGACACCAGGCCGCCATCTCCATCCATCGATACTGCCAGGGCGAGGACATCAGTGTGCGCCCTCCCATCGGCATGCATCTGGCCAGCACCAAGATGGGCATCCACGAGTGGAGTTACAGCAACCGTTATGACGCTTCGGGGCGACGCAAGGTGCCGCATGTGGGTCTTGCGGAGCGCTTCAAGGACATCAGGATCGAGGTCGAGATGGGGTTTACAGCCGAACAGACCCAGGTGGAGGTCGAGCGCTGTCTCAACTGTGATATCCAGACGGTTTTCTTCGCGCCGAAATGCATCGAATGTGACGCCTGTATAGACGTTTGCCCCACCGCCTGTCTCACTCTGGCCGTCAATGGGGAGGAGGAGGATTTGCGTGGACGTCTCAAAGCCCCGGCCAACAATCGCGCACAGCCGCTGTTCGTTTCGGAGCCCTTGACGCAGACCGGCCGCGTGATGGTGAAGGATGAGGACCAGTGTGTGCACTGCGGTCTCTGTGCGGAACGCTGCCCGACTGCCGCATGGGACATGCAGAAGTCTTCCGTGAAGATTCCTTATGCGTTCGATACGCAGGGCCGGTGAACGCATGAGCGCACACGTGAACGACTTTGTCATCAAGATCGCGAACGTGAATGGCACCGGCTCGGCCAGCGCCAACGGGCTGTTGATGAAAGCGATTTTCCGGATGGGGATTCCGGTTGTGGGGAAGAATTTCTTCCCTTCCAATATCCAGGGATTGCCCACCTGGTACGAGGTCCGTGTGAGCCGTGACGGTCATCTCGCCCGCTCGGGTGATGTGGATCTCCTGGTGGCGATGAATGCCCAGACCTATGCCCGTGATCTCGCGGAGGTCCGTTCCGGCGGCTACTTCCTTTACGATTCCACCTGGCCCCGCGAGGCGGAGTTCGCGCGCGAGGACGTCACTCTCATCGGGATTCCCCTGGCAAAACTGGTGAATGAAGCGTTCACCAGTCCGCGCGCACGTATTCTCATGAAAAATATCTGTTATGTGGGTGCATTGGCGGCCCTTCTGGCTCTGGAGCCCGGTGTGCTGGAAACCCTGCTCACGGAGATCTATGCCGACAAACCCAAGCTCGTCGCTGACAATCTCCGAGCGGTCGAGCTGGGATACCAGTACGCAACCCGGCATTTCCACTGCCCGCTGCCGATCCGGCTCGAACGGATGAACGCAACCGCCGACTATATCCTGGCCGATGGCAACACCCTGGCTGCGCTGGGATGTGTCTATGCGGGTGCCACCATCGGCGCCTGGTATCCGATCACGCCTTCAACCTCGCTGATGGATGCCTTCAAGGATTTCTGCGATCGCTACCGCAAGGATCCGGTTAGCGGGCAGCGGCGCTACTGCATTGCCCAGGCGGAGGATGAGCTGGCGGCCATCGGGATGGTGCTCGGTGCGGGCTGGAATGGTGCGCGCGCCTTCACGTCGACCAGTGGACCGGGTCTTTCGCTCATGAACGAGTTTCTGGGCTTTGGCTATTACGCGGAAATCCCGGCAGTGATCTTCGACGTGCAGCGTGCCGGCCCTTCCACGGGGATGCCCACGCGTACCCAGCAGGCGGATCTTTTGCTTGCGGCCTATGCCTCCCACGGCGATACCCGTCATGTTCTGCTGTTCCCGGCAGACCCGGCGGAATGCTTTTCCATGGCGGTTGCGGCTTTTGACCTTGCCGAGCGACTGCAGACGCCGGTGATGGTGTTGTCCGACCTCGATATCGGCATGAATGACTGGATGGTGCCGAAGCTCTCCTGGGATGATCGCCGGATGCCGGATCGCGGCAAGGTGTGTACGCCCGGCGAGTTGCGCGACAGGCCGCACTTCCACCGGTATACGGATCGCGATGGGGATGGCATTGCGCAGCGTACCCTGCCCGGTGTCCACCCTGCCGGCGCGTATTTCACCCGTGGTTCCGGCCACAGCGCCCGCGGGACCTACACCGAAGATGCTGCCGAATATCAGGAGGTTCTGGATCGTCTGAAGCGGAAGCATGACCATGCGAAAACACTGGTTCCGGCGCCGGCCGTGCGCAGAAAGGATGGCCTGACGACCGGGGTGATCTCCGTCGGCAGCTGCGATGCGGCCGTACTCGAGGCGCTCGACCGACTGGCCCGCGAGGGGATTGAACTGAACTACCTCCGGGTACGGAGCTTCCCGTTCAGTTCCGAAGTCGGGAAATTCCTCGAGCAGCACACCCGGGTTTTTGTGGTGGAACAGAACCGCGATGCCCAGCTCAAATCCCTGTTGCTCCTGGAAACAGGTGCGGACCGGAACCGGCTCACTTCGATCCTCCATTACGGGGGCATGCCCATCGACTCGCGTTTTATTGTCTCCGGAATCCGCGTCGCTCTCGAAGCAGGGGAGGCCGCATGAGTTTCATGCAAAAACCAAAAGTCAGCCACTCCGGCCTGCCACGGAACGAGCTGGGTCTTTCGATCCGCGACTATGAAGGCAGCATGTCCACGCTGTGTGCCGGGTGCGGACACGATTCCGTGACCGCCGCACTCATCCAGGCCATCTGGGAACTGAACATTCAGCCACACTTGATCGTCAAGATGAGCGGAATCGGATGCTCCTCCAAGACACCGGCATATTTCGTGGAGGGTGCCCACGGGATCAATGCGGTGCACGGACGCATGCCCTCCATCGCGACCGGCGCCAATGCCGCCAACCGCGACCTCTATTACATCGGCATATCCGGGGACGGTGACTCGCTGTCCATTGGCTTGGGGCAGTTTGCCCACGCTTTGCGGCGTAATATCAACATGCTGTATCTCATCGAGAACAACGGCGTCTACGGTCTCACGAAGGGGCAGTTTTCCGCCTCGGCGGATATGGGAAGCAAGGCAAAAAAAGGGGAAGTCAACCGCCAACCCCCCATCGACCCGGTGACCCTCGCGCTCGCGCTGGGCGGCACTTTCGTTGCACGCGGTTTTTCCGGAGACAAGGACCAGCTCGTGCCGTTGATCAAGGCGGGCCTGATGCACAATGGTTTCGCGCTTCTGGACGTGCTTTCGCCCTGTGTCACCTTCAATGATCACGAGGGCTCCACCAAGAGCTACGCCCATACGAGACACTTTGGTCGTCCGGCTGCCCAAGCCGATTTTGTACCCCGGAAAATCCCCATTCAAGCGGTCTCCGCCGGGGGAGAGGCCATTCCGGTGAAACTGCATGACGGGAGCACAGTGATTCTGAAAAAAGTATCGAAAGATTACAACCCCGTCAACCGCGAGGAGGCTTATCAGTACATCCAGGAACGTCGAACCGGTGGCGAAATCGTGACCGGGCTCCTTTACATCAACGAGGATCAGGAAGAGTTTCACGCCCTGAACGACACCGTGAGCGGACCGCTGCGTGATCTGCCCTATGCGGAACTTTGCCCGGGAGCCGCTGTCCTGGAAGAGATCCAGCGACTTTATCGCTGAACTGTCGGATGCCTGCAGAAGAGGGAGCCTGCGAAGCGGCTCACGGACAGCACGAAAACCATGCGGTTTCCGCTCGCGCAGGGTGTCTCGCCGGTGACGGGGTGGCGTCGCGGTGTCGAAGCTGCGGATTCACAAGAGCTGCTCTTTCAGGGTCCGGATGAAGCGTTCCGTCACCCCATTCCCCTGAGTACCCGTACGAACACGGGCTGGACGCGATCCCCGGGTCCGGTTCTTGCTCAGGGTAAATGACAGAACCTGCTGTTTACATCAAAAGCATGTTTCCTGCCCGGGGTGGCTGTTTGGGCGGCAAAGGCCCGATACACCGGGTAGAACCTATAAGGGCCATAGCCAGGTGCTCCCGGACCGATGGTTCCGTAACCATTGGCGACGCCACCATCTTCTCCATCCCCATCTCCATCAGGCATTCCACCCGTGTACCCGGCTGATGGCGGGTCTTCCAGCAAAACGGCATTGGCCCCTATGCGGGCCGCTTCTTTCCGGAGTGCGAGGAGAATCCGGCAATCGACGTATAGTGAACTCAATCCGCCCAAATATCCGCCCGTGTAGAGACGGGCGATCACCACCTTCTGGTGGGGCCAGTGTGGTTTTACGTAGAACCGGACCCGGGAAAGCGGGATCGCCTTTCCGGCAGGCCTTAGGAAGGTCGGGCTTGCGATGCAACCGGACAGAACCAGGACGGACAGGAGCAGGATTCCAGATTGTGCCTTGCGCATGATTGATCCTCCACAAACTCCATGCTTGTTTCACCCACCGGTGATCCGCGCTCAACAGGATATTGACGCATCTGTTTGGGCCCGGGACGTACCCGTCGGAGCGCGCGGGATCTCTCCGTTGATCCGAAGGATAACACGCGTTTCCAGGTTCACAGAGTCCCGGGTGATCCTCGAGATTGGCATCCTCCGGTCAGTGCCGGCAGCGGTTGCAGTGCCTGTCCGGAGCCTGGTCGCAGGTGGTGACCATGTTTTTATTTGAGTCCCCGGGGCGACCACGCGAAATACCTGGTGGTCGACGCGCGGGTAGAGGAGATCAGAACCGCGAACCGGTCAGCATTCCACCCAAACCGCGAATATCCGGTCCCGACCTCCGGCACCGGCCGTGGGACAGGGTTTCCCCTCCCGGGGCTCTTTCAGGCTGAACCGGCCCCCCCCTCGTGGGCAAGACCCGGTCCGGATGGCTGGCTGGCCTTCGCCTCCCTCCCTGACGGGCTTGAGAGGGGGAGGAGATAGCGGGCCCCGCTGACCGTCCGCACCTCCAGCCGATAGCTGCCGGGAACCCCGGTAGGCGGGGACCGGCCGGGTGGCAGTGTGAGGGTGGCCTCCGCTCCGACCCGCCCGATCAGCCCCATAAAGCCCGGGAGGAAGCGGTTGTAGGCGAAATCGTTGTGGATCCGATCCGGTGAGAGATGAGCCAGGGTTTCGGTATCCCAGCGCTCAACGATCCGTCCATCCGGCGCATAAAGTCCGATCCGGACGATGTGGGCCGGCTCGGCGGCCGTACCCGCCGTGACCGACATCCTGAAGGAGACCGTCCCGTTCCCGAGGAGCCGGCCACGGGACAGGGCGAGGGTGTGGCGTGAGGGGCTGGTCGGTCCGCCGTGGAAGGGACTGAGGACGGAACCCCGATAGTAATTATATGTGAGCACGATGAAGAGTCCGGCCACGAGTGTGCCCACCAGGCTCCACCGTTTGAGCCTCGCTTCCGGCCAGGCGCCGCTGCCCAGCCATTGGAACCAGGCCTTCTGCTCGAGCGCGGGTGAACGCCGAAGCAGCCAGCCGTCGACGGATCCGGCCGTGGCCCCGCCGAGGAAGAGCGCGAGTCCCATGGCGAGCGTGGCCGAGGCCATGGTCCACTCGTCGATGCAGGTGGCCCCCTGCCAGCCGAAGAGCAGCATGAGGGCGATGCTCAAGCCGATCGTGACGAGGGCGGAGAGTCGGGTCATGAAACCCGCGATGAGAAAGACGCCGAAGAGGAGTTCGGCGGCACTGAAAAGGATGAGTGCCCCATAGAGCAGGGTGAAGTGGTGGAGGAGGTAGGCGAGTACGGATCCCAGCCCGAAGAGGGCGCCCGGGATTGCAGTCTGGAGTTTGTTGGCCATCCAGCTGGCCGCATGGGGATCCAGTTTCTGCGGGGCATAGATGAATCGGCGACTGCCCCCACCCCAGAAGATCCAGCCCTGCGTGAAGCGGACGATCAGAAGTGCCCAGGCGATGAGATCCCAGCCGGGCCGTCTGGCGTCTGCCGGATCTCCTTCGGCACGCGCGGTTCGGGACTTCATGTCTTAAGGCCTCCGGTAGGGACGGAACCCGTAGCGTTCGAGGATGGCCAGGGCTTTGGGACTCTTGAGAAAGCGGAGCCAGGCCCGGGCGGCTCGGGGGTGGGGGGCGCCTTTCACAACGGCGGCCGCGTAGATTGCGGTCGTGTTGTCGCGCGCCGGGATCGGAATCAGGCGGATGGGATGACCCACCTGTTCCTGGAAGATCGCCTCGGACGCCCAGGTCACGCCCGCTTGGGCCAGGCCCTGCATGAGGAAGAGCGGTGTCTGGCGATGGTGGATGTGGGTGAGGAGGGTTTGGCCGTCCCTGACCTTGGTGGCATAAACCGCCCGCGCGAGCGCCGGGCCTCCTGCTTTGAGCAGAGACAGGCGGATTTGGCGCGCAACACCTTCCCAGGCGGGATTCGGCATGGCGAGCCGGAGACCCGGGCGCCCGAGATCGGCCAGTCCCCGCACCCGGCCGGGATTGCCCTCCGGAATCATGATGGCGAGGTCGTTCGTGACGTAGGGCACGAGGGGGGCAATGACCGCACCCTCGTGCATCAGCGTCTTGAGCTTGAGGAGACCTGCGGCATAGACATCGGGACGCGCACGCCAGGTCATGTTGCCGACCGTGATGACGCCTCCCTGATCCATCTGGCGGGTGAGGATTCCGGGGGGGAGGGTCTCGTAGTAGATGTGGCCGCGCAGGCGCGGGTGCTCGGCTTCGAAGGCGTCGACGAGGGGTGCCATGGCAAAGTAGTAGTTGCCCCCGACGAAAAGGACCAGCTTCGCGGTTTCGGGATTCCCGTGAAAGTCGGCGAGGTCGTCGACTTCGGGGACGGTGAACGTGAAGCCCGTGGGAATGGCGGGATCGTTCTGGCCGTGTTGCCAGGGCGGAAAGACGCTTTCGCGGTAGAGCGGTGCGTGGACTTTCCCGTTCCAGGGCAGGGTCGAGGCCTGTACGGGCCTGGGCAGGAGGCCGGTTGCAAGGAGAGCGCAGGCCAGGACCAGAAGGCCGGGGGAGCGGAAATCGTGGGTGTTCGGATTCATGGAAGGTCTCCGGGGTAAGACGGGTCATCGCGCCGGGTTCCGGCGGCGGTCGGTGACCGCCGCCGATCCCGGGCCATCGATCACATCCGCATCAAGGCGTAACCCTGGTCCTCAATCATGACGAGGGTCGTGAGGGCGGAGAGGGCGACTGTGATTTGGGGATTGACCTCTCGCGGGTTGTAGTGCATATCCCCGAGCGCGTTCCCGCAGACGTAGATGTGCACGCCGGCCCGGCTGAGGTCCTGGATGATCTGGAGGTTCGGGTCCGGATGATGGAACACCGCCTCAAACGTCCGTGCACCCAGGGCGATGGGGGTGGCCGGACCGTGGATGATGACCACAAAGTGCAGATGGCTGAGCGGCACGCCGGCGGCGACGAAGGTATTCACGGCGCGGGCAATGTGGCTCAGGCCCGGATTGAGCTTGAGGAAACTCTTGCCGGGTTTGGTGACGTCGAAGAGGGCACGGTAGCTCTGGTGCGGATTCGGTCGCAGGGCGACATTCGGCCAGATGTGGACCGGGCCGTAGCCCCGGATCACGGGATAGCTCCAGAACGGTTTCGCGGACGCGATCGGCAGGGTGAGCAGGGTCATGGCGAGAAAGGGCAGGGCCCGTTTCGGTAAGTTCAGGGTTAGGCGTTTCATGATTCGGTCTCCGAGTGGGTGATCAATGGAGAGCCCGGGCCGGAGGCCCGGCTCTCACCGACGGGCGGCATTATGATCGCGGTTTATAAATAAATAAAATGCATTTTTATTATCAAAATGATAAAATATTTAAATGAATATGAGTACAAAACCATGAATCTCTGGCATCTCAAGATCTTCCGAACGGTTGCCGAGGTCGGCAACATCACGAAAGCATCCGAACAGCTCGGGGTGACCCAACCGGCGGTCACGCGCGAACTCCGGACGCTGGAACGCGAGCTCGGCACCCAGCTCTTCGACCGTCTCCCCCGCGGGGTCCGTCTCACCGTGAGTGGCCAGGTTCTCTTCCAGTACGCACGGCGGATCGGACTTTTGGAGCGGGAGGCCGAAGCCTCGGTACGCGAACTCGAAACGCTCCGGGGCGGAAGCCTGGATCTGGTTGCGAGCACCACGATCGGGAACTACATCCTGCCGAGACTCGTGGCCCGGTTTCACCGGCGGCATCCCGAGGTCCGGGTCTCTCTCGTCATCACCAACTCTTCGGGCGTCCACCAGGCACTTGCCGGGGGGCTTGCCGAGGCGGGGTTCGTCGAGGGAGAGACCGCCCCGCCGGAGGAGTTCGAGGTCCGGGCATTCGATCAGGACGAACTGGTTCCCGTGGTCGGGGCCTCGCATCCCCTCAACGGGGGGAATCCGGGACTGGAGACGCTCGAGGATCACATCTTCCTGATCCGCGAACCGGGTTCCGGAACCCGCGAGGTGGTTCTGGGTCACCTGTCCCGAATCGGGGTCGCACCCCGCGACATGCTCTGCCTTGGGAGTACCGAGGCCATCAAGGATGTGCTGGCAAGCGGTGTCGCGGTCTCCCTGGTTTCCAGGCGTGCCATCGCCGATGAGTTGACCGCGGGGACGCTCCGGATCCTGAACCTTGCGGAACTGGTGCTTGTGCGTCAGATGACCTGGCTTGTGCTCAAGCGGCGGCGTCCGAGTCCGGCCCTGACCGCTTTTTTGCGGATTGTGCGCGAGTTCCATCCGATCGAGACCCCCGGCTTGTGAAATTCCGGCTTTCGCGGCTAGGATGGGGGATCCCGGGTCAGACCTGGAGGGAGATTGCATGGAATCCCAAGACAATGCCACGCGATCGGAGGGATTCGGCCTTCGGGTCAGGCATTTCTGGGTGCAAGGGCGGGTGCAGGGGGTCGGCTTCCGACGCTTCGTTGAAAGGCAGGCCTTGGCGCTCGGTCTCACCGGCTGGGTTCGCAATGCGCCTGACGGGCGCGTGGAGATCCTGGCTGCCGGACCCGAGGCCGAGCTCGGGCGCCTGACCGAACGTCTCCGCCAGGGTCCACGAGGGTCTCGGGTCCACGAAATAAGCTGCGAGAACCTCGAGTCCGCTCCGCCCGCTGGCGGCTTTCACATCCGGCGCGATTCCTGATGCCCGCCCGAAGGCGAGGCGGGCGCCACCTGGGCGGGGGCGTCGCCATGCCTGTTCGTGCTACCCTCAAAAAGGGGTGAGCAGGCGGTTCGGGGGGCTCCGCCGGGAGGTCGTGGTGCCGGGTGGATCGCGGAGGGGTGTCGGTCTCGTGGGGCTGGGGCTCGTGCTTCTTGCGCTTGCGGGGTGCGGGAGCGGGGTTGGCCTCCCGGGCTGGATTGAGGCTTTACCCTCCGTTCGGAGCTTTCCCCTCCGGAGCGCCCGCATCCACTCCGCCCATCCCCCCTATCGCGTGCGCTGGCAGATCGAGCTCAAGGGCCGCCGCTACCGCGGGACCACGCCCCTCCGCCTGCTCGAGTCCCGCCTCGTAAGTCGGGGGCGGTACCGGAACTGGCGCTGGCGGGTCGAAGCGCCGCCGGCCGTCGTCCGTTCCTGGCTGCTCTGGCACCGGGATGCGCCCCGCCTGGGGTACGTCACGCGGGTGGCCGGACGCCGGAGGGCTTATGGCTGGCAGGAGGGCTTTCGCCGTCTCTATGCCTTAATCGGGCGTCTCTCAGGCGAGACCCCAAAGCCCGCACGCATCACCCTCCTCCTCGTACCCTGGCAGCAGTCGCTCGAACTCCATTTTGATGTCCGGGGTCGCAAGACCATCCCCGTCGTCACCGCCGCCTGGTATCCCACCACCCTCCGTCAGTCCCGGCTTTTCCAGAAGGTCCGGTTCCATGCCCTTCGGGCGGCCCTGGCGGATGTCGGCGCCGATCTCGAAATCATGGCGGAGGCTGCCCGGCAGCCGCCCGGCAGCAAGGAAAACCACCGTGCCAAAGACCGCCGTTTGGAGAACGCCGACTGCTGGCAGACGGCCATCCGGATCGGTCTGGCGGCCGGTACCCCGGGTCGTTTCGCCACCACCGGCATCGAGCTGGCCCAAACCCTGGCTGGGCCGTCGGTTCGTTCCTTTCTCGGCGAACTGGCCGAGGTCGAGCGCCGAAATCCGTCGGACCGCCATGTGGCGGCCCTCCGAGCGGATCTCCGGGTGCTCCACCGGCTTTCCGCCACCCTCGTTCGGGCGCACCTCCGCTGGCCGGTCCATGGTCGGGACCGGCCCGCCATGCAAAGCCTCATCCGCTATTGTGCGGACTGGACCCGGGGCACCGGGTGAGGGGTCCCGTGACGCTCCGCTTCGGGTAAAATAAAGGCGGGTTTGCTTCCGATCAATCCATCGGGTATCGTGCTCCGGGGGAGATGCGGTCCGGCGCGAAAGTGGCGGAACTGGTAGACGCGCTGGTTTTAGGTACCAGTGGGGCGACCCGTGAGAGTTCGAGTCTCTCCTTTCGCACCAGGCCGCGAAGGCGGAGGGCGTCATAACATCCGTCCCGATGGATCAAAATGCTAACGGCGCGGTGGTTGCGCGTGTGAAGGGGTGGTTACATGCAAGTATCTGTGGAAACGACCGGGGGTCTGGAGCGCCGCATGACGGTGCGCGTTCCCGTGGAGCGTATCGAGCAGGAGGTGGAGAGCCGCCTGCGCACGCTGGCTCAGCAGGCCAAGGTGGCGGGCTTTCGTCCCGGCAAGGTGCCGTACAAGGTGGTGGAACGCAAGTTCGGCGGCGCGGTGCGTCGCGAGGTGCTGGGCGATCTAATGCAGTCCAGCCTGCGGGAAGCGCTGGTGCAGGAAAAGTTGCGCCCGGCCGGCGGGCCCAGGATAGAGCCCAAGGTCGAGGCCGGCACCGGGCTGGAGTACACCGCGACCTTCGAAGTGTATCCCGAATTCACGCTCGCCGGCGTGGACACGCTCAAGATCACGCGCCCGGCGGCGGAGATCGCCGAGCATGACGTGGATTCCATGCTGGAGAAACTGCGCCGCCAGCGGGTCGCCTGGGAGGCCGTGGAACGTCCGTCGCAGGCCGGTGACAGGGTGATCATCGACTACCAGGGCGACATCGCTGGTGCGC
>DAHVLZ010000023.1:0-32688 GCA_027320085.1 Pseudomonadota bacterium | reverse complement strand
GGCACTCGGGATGGCCCGGGCGATGCAAATTTCCAGCGCAACGAAAGTCCGCAGTCCGCAAGCGCGGACCGATCGGGCGTTTTGTTGAAAATCAATGGCCTGACATCAGGCCGTGCGGGCTGGTGAGGGTTCCTGCGGGTTTTCGGTGTAGTCGCCACTGGTTTCAAACCGCGTCTGTAACGCAGTTGCGGAAACGTGCGGGTGGGCGCGGAACATTGCGGAATCAGATTGTTACCGCCTGATCCCCCAGAAAAGACCCGAATGACATGGGAAATCTCTTTGGAACAGGTGGCAACTTCGGGCTAAAATGGAGCAGCTCAAACCCGGATCAACCCTCCCGAAGGGTAAATGACGTGATCTGTAAAGTTATTTCGGGGATACTACACTAGCCATGCTCAATGACCCCAGGCGCTCCGGTCATGTCCAAAAGCCGCGGCTCACTGCATGGGCATGCTGAACCTGACTGATCGAGAATTTGTCTTACTCGGAATCTGAACGATCCGACGGTTCGTCCCGGGGAGCGCCACTCAGTGGAAATCCGGCATCCCTCCAGGCACCGGGAGTGCCCATATCCCACCAGAGGCCGTCATAGAATCGCCCGCCCAGTGCGCCTTGCAGAGCCCACTGCCGCAACCCGGGACCCAGCGGAAGGGATCGGTCCGCTTCCATGGATTCAAAGAGCACAGCCCGGTAGCAGCCGATTCCGGCGAAGGTCAGGCGGGGCCCATTCCCAATACCGACACGTCCCTGGGTCAGGGTGAAGTCACCCTCTGGATGGTGTCGGGGATTCGGGACCAGGACGATACGCGCTTTTTCATCCGGCTCGAGGTCGAGAAGCGTCGCATAGGGAAAATCGGTCATGAGATCGGCATTGACCACCAGGAAGGAAGTGGAACCAAGCCACGGCAATGCCCGCCGGATTCCTCCAGCAGTTCCAAGGGGTTCGGGACCTTCCTCTGAATAGTGGATCTGAACTCCCCAGTCTTCTCCATTCCCGAGGGCCGACCGGATCTGATCCCCCCGGTACGACAGATTGACGACCAGGTCCCGGAAACCGGCTGCAGCAAGAGCCCGGATTTGATGCACAATCAGAGGCTGCCCGCCGACCTTGAGGAGCGGTTTGGGAATCCGGTCAGTCCAGGGACGCAAACGCATCCCGCGGCCAGCCGCGAGCAGGAGAGCCTTCATGGTTTTGGGGGGGGCAGCGCAGGCAAGATTTCGCCCTCGATCCAGACCCCGAAGGGGGCCAACAAAGAATAAGAGGAGCAAACCCGGACCACATAAGCCAGGGTCCGGGGGATATCCGCGAGATAGCCCGGCTTTCCATCGCGATGCCACAGACGGGCAAAGATCCCTGCGGCCTTGAGGTGGCGCTGGATTCCCATCCAGTCGAAATCGACCCGCCAGTCGGGCCAGCCAGGAAGCGGCAGGCCGGCAGAACGGGCTTGGCCATGGTAGTCCCTCAACCAGTCGAGGACCGCGGAATCGGGCCATTCAATGTAACAGTCCCGCAGGAGCGAAACCGCGTCGTAACTCGCGGGCCCGACCAGAGCGTCCTGGAAATCAATCACGCCTGGGGAGCGTTCGGGCAAAAAGAGCAGGTTTCGCGAGTGGTAGTCCCGGTGGACCCAGACTTGTCCCTGTCCCAACGCGCGATCAATCAAGACCCGGTGGATGCCGGCAAAGCGACCACGCAGGCTCGGTGCATCAAGATCCAGGTGACGCCCGACCAGCCAGGTCCAGAACAGGTCCATTTCCTGTTCGAGGCGTTGTGCGTCATAGTGCGGCCAGACGCTGGGCGGACGCACAGCGGCGAGACGCACCAAGGTTGACCACGCCTCAGCAAACAGCCGCCCGGGGGCAACACCTTGCTGACGGGCAATTTCGTAAGTGACCGAACCCAGGTCTTCCATCACGACAAAGCCTTCTTCTCGCGTCATCTCGATCAGGGCGGGAACGTGGATATCAGCCGCCTCGAGGAGTTCGCGCACCTCAAGCCAGGGCCCGAGCGGCTCCCGATCCGGCGGGGCGTCCATGACGATCAGACTTCGATCCGGATATATAATGCGGAAATAGCGGCGAAACGAAGCATCCTGGGATGCGGGCCGGAGTTCCGCAAAAGCCCCGATGGCATCGGTGATCCATTGTCTCATTCTGTCCTGACGATTCAACCGTGCTCCTCATCTGCCGGCGGCTGCCCATGATAGCGGAAACAGCAGCTCCGCCGGCCTGCGAACCATGCCGCGGACCGGCCTTGCGGCCCCCGTGAGAATTCCAACCCGACGGTTCTGGGCCATTCTCTTCCTGGCGGGTCTCGCGGGACCAGGGCTGGCCCGCCCGCTCTACCTCTTCCGCAACTGCCCTCCGCTGCCATCCGCCGCCCTCCCCCGTCATCCGGTTCACGGAGTGGTCATCGCACATTCCCAGCGGGCCCAGCTGGTCCGGAAGGGTGTTTCCCACCTCTTCGGCAATGTGACCCTGACCCAGGGGGAAAGGCGTCTCTGGGTCGACGAGGCCCGCTACGACCGGGCCCAGAACATCGTCTCCGGCAGTGGCAACCTGCGGTTCGCGGAACCCGGCTTCGACCTCCTGGGCAGCCATGGAACCTATAATTTCACGACCGAACAGGGTCTTTTCTATGACACGCGCTACGAAATCCCCGAACGTCACGGACATGGATCGGCGAGCCGGATCGTCGTTGACGGGAACCGGAAAGCCCGTCTGCAGAGTGTCCGTTACACCACCTGCCCGATCGGTCAGGCCGAGTGGGCACTGCATGCCGGATCGGCCACGCTGTATCCCCCCGAAGACGTCGGGGTCGCCCACGATGTCTGGCTCAACTTTTACGGGATTCCGATCTTCTGGACCCCCTATCTCAGTTTTCCCCTGACCAGCCAGCGGAAATCCGGCCTGCTGGCTCCCACGATCGGCGACAACAGCCTGAACGGACTCGATCTCTCAGTCCCCTACTACTGGAATATTGCCCCCAATATGGACCTCACCCTGACCCCGAGGTTTTTGAGCCACCGTGGCCTCATGACCGGCCTCGACTTCCGCTACCTGACGGCGACGAGCCACGGCGAGGTCGTGGGCCATTATCTGCCTCACGACCGGGTCACGAACAGCCGTCGCGCCCAGTTCAGCTACCTCGACACGACCCAGTTCAATTCCCACTGGAACCTGTCCACCAACATCAACTACGTGAGTGATCCAAGCTACTTCCAGGATTTCGGGACCAGCCTGGTCGAAGCCGCACAACCCTACGAATACCGGACCCTCGCCTTGACCTACGCTGAGCCGAACTGGCACATCGAAAGCCTCGTTCAGGACATCCAGACGGTCGATCCCACCATCCCGGAAGCCGACCGCCCCTATGCCAGCCTGCCGGACCTGCTGTTCGATGGACGCTGGCTCGCTGACCAGACCCGCCTGGACTTCCACTGGCGCGCCCAGTTCGTCCGCTACATGAGCACCAGCACCACCGAACTGACCGGGGACCGGCTCGACCTTGAACCGCGCCTGAGCTATACCCTGGGCAATTCCACGGCATCTCTGACCCCACGCATCGGTCTCAGTGAAACCCATTACCTTTTGAGCGCACCCGTCGTAACCGGCGGTTCCACGAGCCTCAACCGCTTTGCGCCCATCGCCAGCCTGCGCGGCCGGCTGCATTTCTCGCGGACATGGGCAGGTGGGAGACTGCTCCAGATTATTGAGCCGGAACTCTTTTACCTCTATATCCCCTACCGGAACCAGAGTGATTTCCCGGTTTTTGACACGACCCTGCCACCCTTCAGCACCGAGGAACTTTTTGCAACGAACCGGTATCTCGGCATCGACCGGCTGGGAGATGCCAATCAGCTCACGGCCGCGGTCACCTCGGATATCCTGAACAGTCAAACCGGCACCCAGCTCGCGTCCTTCACCCTAGGCGAGATCTTCTATTTCGCAAATGAGCAGGTGACCCTGCCCGGCCAGTCTCCGATCACCCAGGCCCGGTCCAATTATGTGGGCGCAGGGTCCATCACTTTTGATCATCACTGGTTTAGTGAAGCCGGCCTCGAGTGGGACCCCTATCTCAAGCAGTGGAACCAGGCCACCGTCGAACTCGAGTACCGGGCCTCGGGGGGACAGGTCGTCGACCTCGGTTACCGCTATGACCGGAATTTCCTGAACCAGACGGAAATCTCGATGGTTTGGCCCATTACCCGCCAACTGAGCGTGGTCGGCAGCTGGGACTACTCGGCGCTGGACCACGCCACACTCGAAACCTTCGCCGGAATCCAGTACGATACCTGTTGCTGGATCTTCCGGCTGATCGCCCGGCGTTTTGTGACGCCGGGAACCACAATCGGCAGTGTGGGACAACCCAATTCGGGTATTTACTTCCAACTGTCGTTCAAGGGGTTGGGCAGCCTGGGCCGGCCGCTCGACACCTTCCTCGAAAACGACATCCTGGGCTATGGTGAGCAATGAAACCGACTGAAAAAACCCCGTCCTGGCAGAAAATCGTGATTCCCGCAGCCGTGGGGCTCGCCACACTCCTTGGCGGATGCGCCTCGACCCCCCCGGCCATCCCCCCTCCTCCAATCCGACTCCATCCGGCACCCCGCCCGTCGCCCCGATCCCGTCCGACCCCACCCCCTCTCAAGGGAGTTCTTCTGGACCGGGTCATCGCCGTGGTGAACGGCTCGCCCATTCTCCAGAGCAGTCTCAATCGTGAGATGAATCTACTCGGCCACGAGCTCATGGCTCGCCACTTTGCGGTCCCGCCACACAAGATCTTCCGTCGACAGGTTCTGGCCCGCATGGTCCAGCAGAAGATCGAACTCGAAGCGGCCCACCTGCATGGGATCACGGTCTCCGACCAGCACGTGAGTGGAGTGCTCGCCGAGATTGCCGAGCGGGACAAGGTTCCCTTTGACCAGTTTCCGGAAAAACTGCTCAAAGAACACATCAACTACATGGCCTTCCGGAATTTCATCCGGAATGAGCTCATCATCCACCGCATGATTTCGACGGCCGTGGTCCCCAACGTCAACGTCACCAAAGGCGAGGTCGAGGCCTGGATCCGAAACCATCCCTCGGGTAGCCAGGTGAGCTACCATCTCAAGGATATCCGGATCAACATTCCGACCGCACGCAATCCGCTCACGGTCCAAGCCGCCAAAAACCAGGCCGAAGCCCTGGTCACCGAGCTCAAACTGGGCCACTCCTTCTCGAACATCGCGGTGGCGGACTCGGCTGGACGCAACGCCCTCAAGGGAGGGGAAATGGGCTGGAAAGCGGCGGCGGTCCTGCCGGCCTCCTGGCGTGCGGCCTTAAAGCACCTGCCCCAAGGTGAAATCACGGCACCCATCGAAACCCGCCGGGGATTTGTCATCCTGAAGCTGCTCGGCCGGAAGGTCACCGAAACGCACCCGATCTTCGCTCGGGAGTATCACGTCCGCCAGATTGTCATCCGTCCCACACCAGCACTGACCGCCGCCGCGGTTCGCCAGCGTCTGCTCCAGATCCGTCTGCACCTGATGCACGGTGCCCACTGGGACACCATGGCCAAAGCCAACTCGGATGACCCCACGGTGCAGCTCACGGGCGGGCTGCTCGGGTGGGTACTCCCCCAATCACTGCCCGCCCCGTATCCCCGGATTCTGTCCCATCTCAAAGTCCGGCAGATCAGTCAACCGTTCCTCACTGACAACGGTTGGGTCATTGCGCAGGTGCTGGGGATCCGCCGGCACAATGTCACCCGACGGATCCTGAGCCAGCGGGCCTATGCCATTCTCTTCGAACGCCGGCTCCGTCATGAGGCCGCCCATTTCCTGCATAACCTGATCGCCGAGGCGTTCGTCCACTATCTCGTCCCGTGGGCCCACTAAGATCCCCCATTGCGCTCACGACCGGAGAACCCGCGGGGATTGGTCCGGATCTGGCAGTTCAGATGGACGCGGTATCTTTGGAGGGAACCCCTGTGGTGCTCATCGGGAACCGCAAACTCCTCGAAGAACGGGCTCACCTGCTCGGCCACACCTTTGATGTCCCTGCCTATGTCCCCGGCTCAGTCCGTGTGGACGGGCTCTCTCTGCTGGATCTTCCCCTAGCCGCGCCCGTCCGGATCGGTCATCTCGAACCCGCCAATGCCTCCTATGTCCTCGAGACCATCGATCGGGGAATCGCCGGCTGCCTGTCAGGCGAGTTTCGAGCCCTCGTCACCGGACCGGTCCACAAGGCCCACCTCAAAAATGCCGGACTCCCTTTCGAGGGGCATACCGAATATCTCGGACGGAAAACCGGAAGTCCAAAGCCGGTCATGATGTTCGTGACCCCGAGCCTCCGGGTCGCGCTCGTCACGACCCACGTGCCCCTGAGGGACGTTCCTCGCCTCGTGGATACCGAACGCCTCGATTCCACTCTGATGACCGTCTACCGGGCCCTGCGCGAGCAGTACGGGATCCCGGATCCCCAGATCGGTGTCCTCGGTCTCAACCCGCATGCCGGTGAAGAGGGTCTTTTCGGAGACGAGGAAGAACGGGTCATCCGGCCGGTCCTTGAGGCTCACCGTCTCCGTGGTCTTAAGATCAGTGGGCCCTGGCCGGCGGATACGGCTCTCGCCCCCCACACGGCCGGCACTCAGGATGCCTGGATTTCGCTCTACCACGACCAGACGCTTCCCGTCATCAAGTATGCTTTCTTCGATACCGCCGTGAATGTCACTCTGGGCCTGCCCTTCCTCCGTACTTCGGTCGATCATGGAACCGCCCTGGCGCTGGCTGGCAGCGGAAAGGCACAAGTCCACTCACTCCGGTGCGCACTGGATCACGCGATCCGCCATGCCCCCATACACTAGGCCTCGGAAGCGCTTCGGACAGCATTTTCTGCATGATCCGAAGACCCGATCGCGCATCATCGAGGCCGTGGCCCCCCGCCCGGAGGAAGTGATCGTGGAAATCGGTCCTGGACATGGGGCCCTGACCGACGGACTCCTCGCGCTTGCAGGGCACCTCTGGGCGGTCGAGATCGACCGGGATCTTGCTTCCGAACTGCGGCTTCGCCATGGATCGTGCCTGACCCTCCATGAGGGAGACGCCTTGAAGCTTGACTTCGGCTCCTGGCCCGATCGTTCCCCCTTCCGGGTCGTCGGTAATCTACCCTACAACATCGCGACCCCACTCATCGGACGGCTGGCCGAGGCCAAAGACCGTATCCGTGATCTCCACCTCATGGTGCAACGAGAGGTGGGAGAACGGATGATGGCCCGGCCAGGCGAATCCGCCTACGGCCGCTTGGCGATTTTCACGGACTATCACTTCACGGCCAAACGCCTGTTCCCGGTGGGACGGGGAGCTTTCTCGCCGCCCCCCCAGGTTGAATCCGTCGTACTGAAGCTTGAACCCCGTGCTCAGACCCCTTTCCCCGGGCTCAACACACAACAGTACTTCGAACTCGTCTCCCGGGCCTTTCACCGACGCCGCAAGATGATCCGCAACGCCTTGGGCGGAACCATTCCCTCAAGCCTCTGGGAGGCCACGCGCATCGATCCCTCGGCCCGCCCGGAAACCCTTGCGCCGGAAGCCTATGCCCGGCTCACTCGGGCCCTCAGCGAGCAGACGGATTTTTGGGCGGTAACGACGCGGCCGGCCCACTCCCGGCCGGCTCACGGGACCGGATGATCTCCAGCGCAGTCGCAATGAAGGAGCCGATATTCCCCATTTCCGCGGGAATGAGAACCGTGGTTGACTGCTTGGCCAGATTGCCCCATTGGGTGATGAAATCACGGGCCACCTGCAGTTGCATGGCCTCAATCCCACCCGGCTGGACGGTCGCCTGGCCGATCGTGGCAATAGCTCGGGCCGTGGCCTCGGCCACGAGTTGGATGGCCTGCGCCTGACCTTCGGCCCGTAGGATGTCCGACTGTCTTTGCCCCTCGGCCACGTTGATGGCCTGCTGTCTCTGTCCTTCGGAAACGTTGATCTGCTGTTGACGCTCGCCTTCCGAACGGGCCACCACCGCACGCCGCTCACGATCGGCCGTGATCTGGAGCTCCATCGCCCTCAGGATCTCGTTGGGCGGGGTGATGTCCTTGATCTCGTAACGCAGAACCTTGATCCCCCACGTCGCACCCGCCTCATCCAGGACGGAAACCACCGCCGCATTGAGTTGCTGACGGGAACTCAGGCACTCGTCCAAATGAAGCTTGCCGATTTCGGCACGCATGCTGGTCTGCGCCAACTGGACGACAGCCATGATGGGATTGGACGAGCCGTAGGCTGCGAGCTTCGCATCCGTGACCTGGATATACATGATTCCATCCACGGAAACCTGTGTATTGTCCTTGGTGATACAGACCTGGGCCGGCACTTCCATCGGGGTTTCCCGAAGGTCGAAACGGTACCGGGCCTGGTCCAGGAAAGGGACAATGACGTTGAGTCCGGGCTCCAGGGTGCGGAGATAGCGGCCGATGCGCTCGACGACCCAGGCATGCTGCTGCGGGACCACCCGGACCCCGCTGGTCACCACCACAATGGCCAGGACAATGATGACGATAACGACAATCGACATGGCGGATCCTCAGTGGAGTGTGGGAGAAAAGGGGGCGACCCGCAGGCGGTTGCCGACCCGGGAAACGATCTGGAGTTCACGGCCGGGCTCAACGGAGACCGGCTCGGTCAACTCGGCCTGCCAGAGGGTGTCCCGGTAGCGGACCTCCAGTGTATTCGGGGATACCTGGACCACAACCACACGCTGTCCGCTGTCAATGTTCGTGGCATCTGTGGAGGCCCGGTTGCGCAGCGCCCGCCGGACATACTCGGCCGCCGGCAGGAGGAGCACGGCAAAAAGGGCAAACCATCCGATGGCCCCGAGTCCGCTCGGGGCGGCGAGCAGGTCGATCAGGCTCACGAGGAGCAGGGACAGCCCGAGGGCCGCCAGGTAAAACGTGCGGGTGGGGATCTCGAAGATGAAAAGGACGAAGGCCAGGCTCAGGGGAACATACCATTCGGCCATGGACGAGCTCCGATTTCAGGCCTCAGGATTCAGCATTGAGGCCAGTAGATCCATAGGTGCGGCCCATCCTAGCACAAACGAAGGACAGGATACGGACCCGACTCACCGGGCCCACAGGCTAAAATAGGTCATGCCGAGCCCTGTTCCGATCCTGAGTGCCTGGGTGTCACCTGCCCAACACCGCCATACGAACCACGGCGCCTGCGTGTCCATCGGTCCGGACGCCTGCAGTCGATGAGAACTTTCGCGATTGGTGATCTGCAAGGCCTGCACAGCATGCTCATGCGCCTGCTGGATCGCATTGGATTTGACCCGGAAGGAGATCGCCTCTGGTTTTGTGGTGATCTCGTCAACCGGGGACCCGACTCCCTCGAGGTGCTGCGCTTCGTCTACCGACTGGGTCCGCGAGCCATTGTCGTTCTCGGTAACCACGATCTCTATCTGCTGCGGGTGGCAGCCAATCCGGACTCTCCACCCACCGTGGATCCCTCCCTCCGGCCGATCCTCGAGGCCCCGGACCGCGACGAGCTTTTGGACTGGTTGCGTCATCGTCCCCTCCTCCACCACGACCCGGCCCTCGGCTTCACCCTGGTTCACGCCGGGCTGCCACCGTTTTGGGATCTCGAACAGTCAATGGCAAGGGCCCGGAGTGTCGAAGCATTGCTTGAGGCTCCTTTCTGGAAAGAGTCTCTCCCCACCCTTTTCGGAAACGAACCGGATGTCTGGCAGGAGGGACTGCCGACCGCCCAGGCAAACCGTTTCACGGTGAACGCCCTGACCCGCATGCGCTATGTGACCTCCACCGGAAAACTGGACTTGCGGCACAAGGGCCCGCCGGGTACCCAGCCGGAGGGCCTCTATCCGTGGTTCGAGATCCCGAATCGGCGCAACCAGGATCTCCATATCGTCTTCGGACACTGGTCGACCCTGGGAGATACCCGCACCCCCCATGTCTACCCCCTGGATGGGGGCTGCCTCTGGGGCGGAACGCTCCGCGCCATGCGCCTCGATGGAGAAAGCCACCTGCTCGAAATTCCATGTCCCGAACGTCGACCGGAGGGATCCTGATCGGGCACCCGGTCTTTCCGCCGTCGCAATTGCCGAAAACTGATGTCCGGAAACGGCGTGCCCGGAAGCAGATCCCGGGGTAGACTGAAAAGCGTCCGAGGTCGTTCACCAGGCGACCACACCGGAGATCAACCATGACCGTGGCCACCCCCAAAGTCCAGGATCCACCCCTCCACTACCGCCATTGGGCCAGCCCCCTGGGACTTCTCCTACTTTATGGAACCGACCAGTCACTCTGGGGTCTTGGTTTTCCAGTGGACGGGCAGGCACGTGAACCCGCATCGGGATGGATCCGCGATCGGTCCGGCTTTTCCGAGGTCATCCGCCAGTTGACCGAATATTTCGCCCGTCAGCGCCGTCGGTTCGCCCTTCCCCTCACGCTCACCGGCACTCCATTCCAGATGGCCGTCTGGTCCGCACTCGAAAAAATCCCGTACGGTGAAACCCGCTCCTATCGCGATGTGGCACGGGCCATCAGGCGACCCCGGGCCATGCGGGCAGTCGGAGCCGCCAACGGCAACAATCCGATCCCCATCATCATCCCCTGCCATCGCGTGATCGGTGCCCATGGAGACCTCGTAGGCTTTGGCGGAGGATTGACGCTTAAACGAACTCTTCTGGAGCTGGAAGGGATCCGCATGAAAACCTCCCGGAACACTTCAGGTTCCGTGGAGGTGGTTTCACAACCCTAGCCCCCACACCCGGGCTCACTGGATCTCAGGACACTCCTGTTTGCCAACAAAACGCCCGAAGTACACTCCCGACCAGGACTCGGGAGAACGGCCGGGTGAGAGGCGGCCTCGCACACCGCCCGCAAACCCCGGTCTTCCCCCATATTATCTCGGCAAGGGTGCCCAGTTGGGTAAAGCAAATGGCGTATGCCCAAGGGGAGGGTTGCACAGGGATTCAATCGCGACTCCGCCGTACCGAATCCGGACGCTCAGTTTTCAGGCACCTGCAGAATCGGCTGATGGTTCTTGATCGGAGATTGCTCAAAACGCACACTCAGCGTCTCGGCTTCAACCGGACGACCAAAGAAAAAGCCCTGCATCTCATCGCAGCCGATGGTTTGAAGAAAATGGTATTGTCCGGCAGTTTCCACACCCTCAGCGATCATGCCCATGCCCAGATTGCGTGACAAGCTCAGAATCGTTCGGGTGATTCCGCAGGACTTCTTGTCATTCGGTGTCCCGGCAATAAAGGAACGATCGGTTTTGATGAAGTCGACTGAAAAATCCTTGAGGTAGCTCAGGGACGAGAATCCAGTACCGAAATCGTCAATCGACACCGCAACACGCATGGCCCGCAACTCGCCCAAAATCGCGAGTGCCGTGCGTGGATCTGGAAACATCATACTTTCCGTTATTTCCACCATGAAGAGTTCCGGGGGGACATTCATCTTCTCCAGCATATCCCCAATCGTGGTGAGAAACTTTGGATCCCGAAACTGTCGCGCAGAGAGGTTGATCGCCATGCGGAGCTGCCACGCATTTTTCTCCAACCAGGCCCTTTGCTGACGGCAGGCCTCCTCCAAAACCCAGCAGCCGATGGGGATGATCAGGCCTGTTTCTTCCGCCAAGGCGATAAATTCCAGAGGAGGCATGAGATGTCCGTCGGATTGGCGAAGCCGGATCAGCGCCTCCACCCCGGTGACGGTCTGATCCAAAGTCCGGACAATGGGCTGGTAATGCAGGACAAAGCGTCCTTGCTCCAAGGCACGTCGCAACAACGTGGTCTTTGCATACTCTCCGGACGGACTGTCCGGGAGATCCGGAGCGTAGAACATGTATTGTCCGCGGCCCAAGTTCTTGGCCTTGTACATTGCGGTATCGGCATGCTTGATCAGGCTATCCTCATCGAGACCATCACGTGGATACAGGCTGATGCCGATACTGCACCCGACAGTCAGATCCCGATCATCATCGAAATAAGGGGCAGCAATGGCCGATTGGAGCCGCCGTATGGCCGTCTCGACAGGCTCATTCGTGTCAACCTCCTCGAGGAGAATGGCAAATTCATCACCCCCCAACCGGGCAACCATGTCGACTTCCCGCAAAATCGAGGCACACTGCACGGCCGCATGCTGGATAACCTGGTCACCGGTCTGATGGCCAAGCGTATCGTTGATGGCCTTGAACCGGTCAAGGTCCAGAAATAGTACGGCAAAACCGCTCTTGTGCCGTTTGGCCCGCCGGATGGCATCGCGAACCTGTTCCTGAAACATCTTCCGGTTCGGCAGCCCGGTGAGAATGTCATGGTGCGCCATGAACTCCAACTGCTTCTGCGCAAGAACTGAATCAGTCACATCGCGCATGACGCCCATGATGCTTTGGGCTCCACTGTCCGCATCCTGGATCAGGGTGAACTGCAGTTCCAGACTCGTCCCACGGAACTCGGACACCACCCGCGGGGTTTGCCCGGACAAGGAGAGACGGATTGCGGACAGCACATCCGGCATCTCGGAAAAAAATTCATAGGCGGACTTGCCCAGGAGATCGGACTCCTTCCATCCTACACGTTCCATGGCCTGGCCCAAGCCCATGGTAAAGCGCATCTCCGAATCAAGCAGGAAAATCGTGATCGGAGCCTGGCTGATCACCGCATCGAGCTCACGCTGGGTCTGCTTCAACCGCTGCTCGGCCTCTCGCAGGCGGCTGATATCCCGGTAAATCACATACAAGGCAACCAGACTGCCATTATGGAGAATCGGGGTCGCGAGAACGGAAACCGGGAAGAGTTCACCACTCTTCCGTCTCCGCCAGGTCTGGTATTCAACCTCCATGCCCGACAAGCCGGTCCGGGTCAGATCCCGGCCTTCGTCACGCCTTGATTCCGGCACAATCAGCTGGTCGATATCCTGGCCGATCGCCTCCTCCGTCGGGTATCCAAACACGCGGCAAAAAAAGTGGTTGACCCGGAGTACGGTGCCCCTCGGGTCCACAATCGCAATGGCTTCGGGTGATCGCTCGAACAGCGTCATCAGATAAGCCTGCTCCAGTCGTCCGTCCTGTTGCTGAACTACGAGCCGGCTGGTGATATCACGCAGGCTGATGACAAATGCACGTGAACTCGGATCCACCAGAACACTCACCGACACAAGGGCCGTGAAGTGCTCCCCATCCCGACGCACCAAGCCATCCGTATGGGTTCCCGTAACCGCACCCCCGGTATCCTCATCGCAGGCCACCAGTATGGAGTGGTGGTCTGGCGTCAGATCCAACAATGACAATCCAACCAGCGGGTTGCTTTCCCCGCACCGGAAAAGCGCGACAGCCCGCTGATTGCAATCCAAAACGATGTCTCCATCGGTCAACAAAAGTGCATCGTCGGTTTCATCGATGAACCGGAGACGCCAGTTGTCCTGGATCTTTGATTCCGTACTCATTGAAACTCTCCTCGAGTCCAACTCTTTCCTGATCATGCCTCATGCAAGGCCGGGAGCAATGACTCCTTGGCCTTTTTCCACAAGGACCCCGCCTGCACAAGCACGCACCGTGACCGCGCATGCTCGTGCCCGAGCCCCGCGGCCATTATACAGGTGAGAAAGACGAGCCTACGATTGAACCAGGACGGGAAAAACCATGCCGACGGAAGGTGAGCCTTAACCCCGACAACTTGCCACCCTGACGATGACGCGATATGCGGCGGAGATGCGTCTTGGATTGACAGCGGCTGGTATCGGGCGCGCTGCGCTGTGCATGAACGCCGCCACGTCAATGGTCCGGTGCCAGTGCTCTACATGTTCCACAGTCAAGGCTCGGGTCAGGTAGTAGGCCACATCGCCGTCGACGCAACAACTGCAGCCACACTCGCTGAGCCTGACATTGCCTTGCTGCTCGCGACGGTGAAGCGGGAAGGACAAGGGTTGCAGAGGGCGCTCAGTCGAGCGTGGCACGATCTCGTGAACGCTTGGATCATTGAGCCTTCGCGACCTGAAGCTCCCTCCGACCCCCCAAGGATGCCGACAGCAAAAGTCGGCGGCCTTCGCTGACCGTTCCCATTTGACACAGAACCGTACAGTCTGTACGCTTTATGGGTTCTGGAGATCACTATGACGAAACCGATACGGAAAGGCGCCGAGGAAGCGCGCAGTCAACTACCCGATCTGCTCACCGCTGCGCAGCACGGTCGGCAAACGATCATCACCCGGCACGGCCGGCCGATCGCCATACTTGCGCCGATCTCAGCACAGACCGAGGCGAGTGCACAGCGCTCGCTGCTGCCCCTGGCCGGCAGCGGACATGGGCTCTATGGCCGTGACAGCCGGACAACCCTGCGTCGCCTGAGAAACGAATGGAACAGGTGAGCCTGGAGGGACTGCCGGAGAACCCGCTCCTGCTGATCGACTCGGCGCCGATCATCTACGTCCTCGAGGACCATCCGGAACTCGCCCCCGCTTTCAAACCGGTGTTTGCAGCTCACGACAAGGGCCTTGCGCGCTTTGCAGTCACGACCATGACGATCGCGGAGGTGCTCGCCGGACCCTTATGCGCCCGGAACGAGGAGCTAACGGAGCGCTATCGAAGCACACTTCGAACCTGGTTCGTCGTAGACCTCGATGCCGACCTTGCCGAGAGCGCCGCCAGGCTCCGCGCCACGTCGAAAATGAAACTGGCGGATGCAGTCCTGGCCGCCAGCGCGCTGGCTATCGGCGCGGATGCGCTGGTCACTCATGACCGTGACTTTTCAGCGCTGCGTGATCTTCCCATCCTCGGCATCTGAACCAGGCTCGGGGAATTTGAATGAAGGCGAGGCCACAAGCGACACATCTCGAGATGCTGTGCATCGTTGAAGGTCGTCACACATTGTAAACGGCGATGGGAATCCACCGTCGCGCATCCCGTTTTCCGGAAACCCTTCTCGTCCCTCAGGCCGGGGACCGGGTACTGAACGCGGCCCCCGGCTCATCTTCTCAGTGGCCCAACCCCAGCGCCTTCAGGGTGGCGGGATCGGGCATGCCGGTGACCTTGAGACCGTGGCTCTTCTGGAAGCGACGAATTGCTTTCACCGTCCGCATTCCACACAGGCCATCAACCCGCAAATGCGCGCCGTGGTCATTAAGCGCTTCCTGCACACTTTTGACCCATGTCACGTTTTTCATCATCTGCATCATGTCTGCCGGCATCTTCATTTTTCGGTGTGCGCGAACGGTGGCCTTTGGAAGACCACCCGGGACCTGGGCCCCTGCCACAGAGGGCACAATCAACGCCCCAGCCAGAAACAGAACCGCGAAAAGGCGGGCTGTTGCAGCGCGTGCAGAAGGAAGAAGCAATCTATTCATAACAAGCACCTCCTCAAACAAAGCATGAAAAATCGGGCCCAAAGCCGAACCGGGTGATCAACCCCCCCCCGATCCGGCCGGGACCGCACAGCAGACACCCCGGGTGATTTCACGGGCATCCCACAAGATGGCGCCCAGAAGGATCAGGGCCGTGATCGAAAAAATGAGACTCTCATGAGTCGCAAGAAAGCCCTGCACGAATCCACCGGCGCCTCCGGCCAGAAGCGGAATCCATCCCGTCAGGAAACTGACGGTGATCGGGAGAATCGGGGAGCAGCAGAGCAAGGGAGCAAGCAGGCTGATGACGATTCCACCGGCCGCCGTTCCGGTCGCGCCACGGGCCCTGTATCCACGCCTCAAGAGATAGACGGTCATGGGAACCAGGAGACCCAAGAGGAAAGCCAGAAAAAGCGACCAGCCGATGAGTGCCGGAGTCAGGAACCCGAGCGCCCGGAATCCGATCATCCCGCCGGTGAAGGTCGCAGGCAGGGTGAGGAGGTAGACCGAGAGAAAAAACACGAAACTCACACCTGCGGTCACCCATGCCGCCCGATTGAAAAAAACCTCGCGGAGTGCCGGGAGCAGGTTTCTCACCGGGTTTCTCATGGACTCCTGCCCTTGGCAAAATGCAGGACAGTGGCGAGATGTGCCGTCGGAGCACTCTCCACGGTCTGGATGATTCCATCCCGGCGGATCAGGTAGAAAATATCCGGGTAGGACTGGGGATTGTAGAGCGCGGCCAGACCCCGAGTGGCATGGCCGAAGGTCCAGTTTGAGACCCCCCGGATTCCTTTCGCGTACCGATCCCTCATCTTTTTCAGTGAGGGACCCGGGTAGCCCCCATTTTTGTAGTTTTCAAGGATGATCAGGTGGAGATGCCCGGCGAGAAAGCGTTTTTGGTCTCGAGGGAGCGTTTCAAGTCCGGCCCGGCAACTCGGGCACCAGGTCGAAAACAGCCAGAGCATCACTTTCTTGCCATGATAGGCAGCCAGGGAGACCCGCCGTCCTCCGGTCAAGAATACCGCATCCGGCACGCGCGTTCCCGCCTGGGGGTGGCCGTGGGCAAAAGCGAAGGGATCAATCGGGGACAGGAGCACTCCTGCCAATAGAACTCGAAACCACAAATGGCGCGCAGGCATCATGTTTGATCTCCAGTGGAAGGGGAACCCGGGTCATACTCAAAAAGCGAATACTGGAAATGCTGGAGGACACCAGAAGGGGTCTGGTGATCCTCCTTGCGGAAATCCCGGATCCGGAACCGGGGACCCATCCGGCGAGCCAATGATTCCGGTGAGTAGCGTTGCACCTGAAGACCGCTACAACGCTCGGGACCTTCCAGGCTAAAGGTCGCGATGAGGACGATGGCCTTGGGGACGAGGGCCTCCTCCAGCTTGCGGAGATAGATCGTCTGGTCAGCCGGATCAGTCAAAAAATGGAAAACGGCCCGATCATGCCATACCCGGTAGCGGCCCTCCGGTCTCCACTCGGTCACGTCCGCCACGATCCACCGCACCTGATCCGAGAGGCGGGGGCCCAAACGCGCCCCTGCCGCCTCAAGGGCACTTTCCGCAATGTCGAGGACCGAGACGTTGGTGTACCCCCTCTCCAGAAGATGGTCCACCAGTCGCGAGTCACCCCCGCCGATATCGATCACGGCCTCGTTTTTCCCAATCTGCTGATTTTCCAGTAAATCAAGTGAAACCTCGGGACAGGCCTGGAACCAGCTCCGGGACTTCTCCGGCTTCTTCCGGTACACGTCTTCCCAGTGATTCCTGCGACCGGTCCCGTTTTCCGGGCTCATCTCGATGATCTCGTCCCTTGAGGGCTCATGCGCGTTCTCCAAGAACAGGCCACTTTCGAACCCACTCTAAACCTTTCACCATGGTACCGGGTCAAGTGCTGCCTCCTCTCCGGGTCGGCGCCTCCCGCAGATCGCATCCCTATCCGAGAAGCAGACGGTCAGTGGGAGGGGGCGCACTTGGCCGCTTTGGAGCGAGGTGTGACCGCGGCATGCTCCATGGCCTCAAGGATCGGACAATCTCCGTTGGTCCCTCCCCTCTCGCACTGGGCAACCAGGTGTCGAAGCGCTGCTCGGAAATGCTGGAGCTGCCGGATCTTTTTTTCAACCTCGCCGATCTTCCCGATCGCCCGATCCCGGACGCGGGAACAGCTCGTATCGGAAGCCGCACGCAATGCCAAGAGCTCGGCAATCTCGCCCAGTGAAAATCCCAGAGTTTTGGCTTCCTGGATGAACCGGAGACGCCGGAGATCCGCCTCCCCGTACAGACGATACCCCGATGCTCCCCGCGGAGGCTTGGGCAAAAGCCCCCGGCGTTCGTAAAAACGGATGGTGGTGACCCGGACCCCGCAAACCTGCGCCAGTTGCCCGATGAATGGCGTTTTGGCCATGTTTCCCTCCTGTCAGTGGGGAGATGTAAGGATCCGTTTGCCGGCACCGACCCGGTCCGGCTTGACCGGATTCCTAAACCCTTCGCAGCACAAGGGGGAAATTGGCGAATCCCGCTTGACTCTCTACCCAGGAACCGGGTTTATTCTACCCCTCGCGTTCCGTGCGGGACGCATCGAATCCGTCGCAGCCACCGAGGAGAGATTCCCATGCCTTCCACGCCGACCACCACAACCCTGGCGTCGAGACCGGACCTGGCGGCACCATCCGCGTCGATGACCACCTCCGGACCTCGGTGGAGGGAGTCTATGCGGCCGGCGACTGCACCAGCCTGCCGCAGTTCGTCTATGTCGAAGCCGCCAGCGGAACCCGGGCGGCCATCAACATGCTGGGTGGTGATGCCGCACTCGATCTGACGGCTGTGCCCGCCGTCGTCTTCACCCACCCCCAGGTGGCGACCACAGGGCTCAGCGAGGAGTCTGCCCGGACCCGGGGGTTCACCATGGACAGCCGGATCCTGACCCTGGACCACGTCCCGCGTGCGCTCGCCAACTTTGACACCCGAGGTTTCATCAAGCTGGTCGCTGAGTCCCTGGAAGGTCAGCTACTGGACGCCCAGATCCTCGCACCCGAAGCCGGAGAAATCATCCAGGTCGCTGCGTTGGCCATCCGCCAGCACATGACTGTGCAAGAACGGGGGGGACAGCCTCTTCCCCTATCTCGTCATGGCCGAGGGACTCAAGCTTTGTGCCCAGACCTTCAGCCAGGATGTCACCGAGCTTTCCTGTTGCGCCGGATGAACGGAGGCTCAACCTCCCTCATGCGGGGGCCACAGGGCTTCTGCGGGTGGTCAAGACTGAAGCCTGACTGAGGCCGGCACGGGACGGCGGGGCGTCTGGGCCAAATGAAGCCGGGCCACAACCCCCGGCTGTCCACTACGGTTTTTGAGTTCGAGGTGGCCACCGTGGTTTTCGGCTACCTCACGGGCAATGAGGAGCCCGATTCCGCTCCCCCCGGGTTTGGTTGTGAAGAAAGGCACGAAAAGATTCTGGGTCGACGGCAGCCCCGGTCCCTCGTCTGTGATCCCGATCACCACGAAGTCCTCCACTTCCTGCCAACTGACCGTCACCCATCCTTCGCTTGGAGTGGCTGCTTCGACCGCATTTCTCAGGAGATTGATCAGCGCCTGCTCGACCTGGGTCCGGTCCGCCTGGATGACGACATCCGGGCCTTCCTCCAGACGAAGCCGCTGTGGAACTTCCATCGCCGCAATTTCACGGATCAGTGGCCCGATCCCCACCGGTGCAAAACGGGGTGGGGGCATGCGGGCGTAATCACTGTAACGCCCAATGAAGTGGGTGAGACTTCGTGCACGGCGCTCGATCAGCACCAGTCCTTCCCGGAGCCGGCCCTCCTCCCCAATCCCTGAAATCTGTCCCTGCAAGGTATCCGCCACCGACGCGATCGGTCCCAGTGAATTGTTGATTTCATGTCCCAGTACCCGGATCAGCCGGCGCCAGGCACGCCGTTCCTCCTCGCGCAGGGTCCGGCTGGCATCCGTCATTACGAGGAGGGTATGGGGCCGGCCGCCCCGACGGAATTTGAGCGTTCGCACCTCCCAAGGGCCCACCCCGCTCGAAAACCGACGGTTCGCGACGAAGACCTGGCCACCCTCCCGCAACCAGTCGGCCAGTCCCAGATCCTCCGCCGCCCGGCCGCGCAAGACCGATATCGGCTCGCCCAGGAGGTTGACCGCAGCCCGATTGAGACCCGAGAGCCGGTTATCGGGATCAAAGACCAGAACCGAGAGTTCGATGTTTCCGAGCAGACGTCCCAGGAGGGCATCGGACTCGATGCCGGACTGGCGTACCCCGCTGAGCTCGTGGCTCAGCTGGTTGATCTCGACAAAAAGTTCCCGCAGGACACCCTTCCCGGCGACCGATGACCGGACCGAGTAATCGCCCTCCCGGATGGCCTGGAGCTGGGCAGCGCCCAGCCGAAGCGGCCGGACCACGGAGCGGACGAGGGTCCGGCTGACCCAGAACGTGATCCCCCAGGCCACCGCGAAACTCACAAAACCCAAGATCCATGGAGGATGCCAGCCGGCCAGGTCGAGCAATGCCAGGAGAGCAAAAGGAAAGGCCGCAGCCAGCACGAGGCCGCCGAGGGTGACTTCCCAGGCGAGTTTCGGGCCTTTCATTGCCGGTACTTCGCAAGTCGGCGATAGAGGGCACTCCGGCTCACACCCAGCTGGCGGGCTGCCGCTTCGGCATCCCCCCGACTCCGCTCCAGAGCCTGCGAAACCAGATAGCGCTCCGCCTGCTCCAGGGTCATGTTTTCCAGGGAGGGGATCTCGTGCCCGGCCGCCGGCACGAGGCGAAGGTCGGCCGGCTCGATCCATTCGCCGGCAGCCAGGAGGACGGCCCGTTCGAGGACATGGCCGAGTTCACGGACGTTGCCCGGCCAGTCGTATCCGGCAAGCGTCGCGAGCGCCCGGGGACTTATGCCCCGGAGCGACTTGCCATGCTGCCGGACCGCTTCGGCGAAGAAATGCGATGCGAGGAGCTCAATGTCCTCGCCCCGTTCACGGAGGGGGGGAAGGGTGACTTCAATCGTATTGAGCCGGTAGAGCAGATCTCCGCGAAACTGTCCTTGTGCCACAGCCCTCCGGATATCCACATTGGTCGCCGCGAGAATCCGGACGTCGACCCGGATGGGTGTGGAACTTCCCACGCGTTCGATCCGGCCTTCCTCGAGTGCGTGCAGGAGAGACGCCTGCGAGACGGGAGACAGATTTGCGATTTCGTCGAGAAAAAGCGTGCCCTGGTTGGCCAGTTCGAAGCGCCCCAGCCGTTCACTACGGGCATCCGTGAAAGCGCCTCGGACGTGCCCGTAGAGCTCGCTTTCGATCAGGCTGTCGACGAGTCCGCCCAGATTGACCCGGACAAAGGGCCGATCGGCGCGAGGCGAGCGCTCGTGGATCCAGCGCGCCAAGAGCCCCTTTCCGGTTCCGCTTTCCCCCGTGATCAGGATCGCGGCATTCGAGGCTGCAACCCGTCCCGCCTCTTCGAGAACCCGCTGCATGACCCCGGAACGGCCGATCAGCGGCGGGGGGGTTTCGGTCAGCACGCGCGTTGCAGCAGCCAGACGCCGGTTATCCCGACGGGTCCGCGCGAGTGTCAGCTGATTCCGGATCACCGAGACGACACGCGTATTGTCCCAGGGCTTTTCGAGAAAATCCTGTGCGCCCCGGCGCATGGCCTCGATCGCGAGGGAGGCCGTCCCCCAGCCCGTCAGCACGATGATCGGACAAGCGGGATCCAGGGCATGGAGCTGGCCCAAAAGTTCGAGACCTTCCTCGCCCGAGGTGGTATCCGTTCGGTAGTTGAGGTCCAGGATCACGGCATCGGGAAGGCTCGAGCGGACACGATCCAGGGCCTCATCCGGGTTGGCCGCAGCCTGCACCCGGTAGCCTTCCGCCTCGAGCAGCAGTTTGAGAGATTCCCGGACGTCCGCCTGATCGTCGGAAACCAGGATCGTGGGCACCGGGCGCGGGCCGGGCTCCCGTTCGGTTCCGTTCATCAGAGTTTAGATCCCATCATTGGGACGAGCCTACCAGATTCGTCCCATAGATGGGATAGGCTTTTTTTCCAAATCCCCTCGGTATGAATATAACAATATGATTAAAAATGATTTTTTATAAACTGGCCCTCTGGCACAAGACCTGCTGGATAACGGGTGGACATCAGGTGAACCCGGAGGAATCCTTTCGTGATCGATATCGCGATCTCCCCGGCCGAACGACGGCGGCGGAAACTCAAGCGCTGGGGGTTGGCGGGGGCCGTAGCTCTCGTGCTGCTTCTGGGTGCGATCTTCGTCCTGAGACTCGCTCCGGCCGGCCCCAGCGTCTCGAAAGCCAACCTCTGGATTGCAACCGTCCATAAAGGCCGCTTTTCCGTCACCGTCAGTGCACCGGGCACTCTCGTTCCCCGGAAGATCCGTGTCGTGACCGCGGGGGCACCCGGCACGATCCAGGAGATCCGGGTCGAACCGGGTGACCGGGTCACAACCGGAAGCATCCTGGCCGTCCTTTCCAACCCCGATCTCGGCGACCAGGTGATCGAGGCCCGGGCGCGGCTGGCCAATGCCCAGGCTTCCCTGGTCTCCCAAGAGGCGGGCCTGGACGATCACCTGCTCAACCTCGAAGAGACCTTGTCCCAAGTCAAATCCGAAGCGCAAGCGGCCCGGCTCAAGGCCCGGGCGGAAAAGGGACTCCTGGCCGAACAGGTGGTGGGTTCCCTCCAGTACACGAGGAGCCGTCTCACAGCGGCCTCGCTCGCTCGAGAGGTCGAACTCACCCAAAAGCGCATTGCCGATTTCCGGAAAAATGAGGCTGCCCAGATCCATGCCCAAAAGGCCCGGATCGATTCACTGGAAGCGGCCTGGCGGAGCGAGGAGCACGAACTCGCCTCGCTCAAGGTCCGGGCCGGACTGGCCGGAGTCGTCCAGAGTGTCGCGGTCCAGGAAGGCCAGCGCGTGATTCTCGGCAGTGGCATTGCCAAGATCGCCGGCATGCACGCGCTCAAGGCCCGGCTCGAGGTTCCGGCCAGCGAGGCCGCGGAAGTGGCCCTCGGCCAGAGCGTCAATCTCGCGCTGGATACGGGATCGGAACGGCATCTCCTTGCGGTCGTGACCCGCGTTTCACCTTCCGTTCAGGGTGGAACCGTCACGGTTGACGCCGAACCCAAGCCCCCCCTTCCGGCAGATGCCCGTCCGAACCTCGCCATCAACGGCATCATCACGATCACGACCCTCAGCGATGCGGTCTATGTCGAGCGGCCGGCCTACAGCGCCGGCCATAAAACGATGGTGCTCTACCGGCTGAGACACAATGGCCGCGAAGCCATCCCGGTCATGGTCCGGTTCGGACGCGCCTCCAGCAATGCGATCCAGATCCTGAAAGGACTGGCACCCGGCGAACGGGTCATTGTCTCGGACACCTCAGGTTTCGCGGGTGCACGCCACATCCGCATCCATGGCTGATCCATGCAGCAGCCCCGTCTCTCCTCCCATCATTCCCAAAGGCGCCGGACTCCCGCCCCAACCTTCGGCGCCGCACTTTTCCTGGCCCTCGCCCTGAACCCCGGGGCCCACGCCCAAACCGAGAAGCTGCAAACTCCTCCGGGCTCCTTGTGGGCCGCCTGGCAGATCGCCCGGATCTACAACCCCCAGTTCAGAGAAGCCCGCTCACGCCTCGCGGCCACCCGGACCCGGCATCCCTCCGCACTCGCGGGGCTCCTGCCCCGGCTCAGCCTGGATGCGAACCAGGCCTATACGAACGGCCAGAGTGCGGGACCCCAGTTCTACGGCAACAATCTCCTGACCGTCGAACAATCGGAAAACATCAGCCAGAGCTACTGGACGGTCACGCTCAGTCAACCGATCTTCAACTGGGAAGCCATCCAGAAACTCGCCGCGGCCAATGCCCGGGTGGCGGCTGCCGCCGCGACCTATGACGCAACACGCATGAAGCTCATGCAGACGCTGGTCAGCCGCTATCTGGCCGTGGGCGTCGCCCAGGCACAGCTCGCGGCAACCCGGGCGACCGAGGCCGCCTTCGCACTCGAGGCCCGCCAGGCCCGGGACCGGCACCAGTCGGGACTCCGTGGGATCATCGGTTACGAAGAGGCCCGATCCGCCAAAGCGAGTGCCGAAGCCCGGGTGATCACGGCCCGTCACGAACTTCGCAAGGCCGATGCGGCGCTCGCGGAACTCACCGGTCCGTCATTTCCCCCGGAGATCCCGTCCAGAACCGGGAGACTACCCGCGATCCCGCTTCCTCCCCGCAGCACCCGTGCATGGATCCGCGAAGCCCGGGAGGCGAACCCCACGGTGCTTGCCGCCCGCCTCAAGGCCCGCTCCGCGCGTGCTTCGGTATCCGCCGCACGGGGCGGATATCTCCCCACCCTCCGGCTGGAACTGAGTCACACCCGACAACTGACCGGCGGCACCTATGGCTATGCCGTACCGGGCCAGGTGGATTTCCCCTCGCCGGCCGCCAACACGGCGCAGCAGAATTTCCTCCTGCTCAACCTGCACTGGAATTTCTACGCGGGCGGAGGAACCCAGGCCCGTATCGATCGGGCCCATGATGAGGCCCGTCTGGCGGGTGCCCAGGCCGTGCGGGCATTCCTCAAGACCGAGACCACGATCGTGGACGCCCTGAGCGCATTCCACGCGGATCTGGCGCGCGTGCGGGCCTACGAGGAAAGCGCCCGGGCTGCCCGGCGCGCGGTCGTGGCCACCGAGGCTGGTGTCCAGGCGGGATTGCGCTCGGAGTTCGATCTCGTGAACGCCCGCCTCTCCCTGCTCAGCGCGGAAACGAACCTTCCCGCCGTTCGTGCCCGGCTGATTGATGATGCGCTCAGCCTGGAGGCCGCAGCAGGACTCCTCACTCCCAAGGCCCTACGCCGGTTGAGCCGTCTCTTCGACCGGCTGCCCGAGAGCAAAGCGCTCCTCACCCCCCTGCATCCCTTCACCCAGCCCAGGTTCCACTCCCCAGGAGATCAGTCATGAACGAAACCACTCCCGTCATCGACGTCCGTGGCCTCACCAAAGTCTACCGGACGGAGGAGGTCGAGACCCATGCACTCACGGGCATCGAGCTCAGCATCCAGTCCGGCGAGTACATTGCCGCCATGGGACCCTCGGGATGCGGCAAAACCACACTGCTCTCGATCCTGGGACTTCTCGAAACCCCGAGCGGAGGCGAATACCGGATCTCGGGAACCCCCGTCGGGACCCTGAACGCCAGCGAACGGGCCCGGATGCGGAACCGCCACATCGGCTTTGTCTTCCAGGCCTTCAACCTGATCGGCGATCTCACGGTCGAGGAAAACGTCGAGCTACCCCTGATCTACCGGGGCAGTATCCCGCGGGGCACCCGGCGGGAGCGGGTCCGGGCAGTCCTCGACGAGATGGGCATGAGTCACCGGCTCCGCCATTACCCCGGTCAGCTCTCGGGCGGTCAGCAGCAACGGGTGGCCATTGCCCGGGCACTCGTCGGTGAACCCTCGATCCTTCTCGCCGACGAACCGACGGGTAATCTCGACTCCAAGAGCGGAGAGGCGGTCATGGAACTTCTGGCCGCGCTACACGAACGGGGGGCCACCATTTTCATGGTGACCCACGATCCGCACTATGCCCGTTTCGCCCGCCGCCTGATCCGCCTGATCGATGGACAGATCGTCGATGACGCCGACGCGGATGAAGCAGCCTTTGAAGGCGGACTCGCCACCACGCGCTAACCCCTTCCTCGAGGAGCGCCTGATGCAAAAAACCACCCTCACGCCGAACGCCCCGCCCCGCCCCTCCGCCCATCGGCTGGGCGGCTTTTTCCACCGTCTTTCACCAGCGACCATCCTGATGCTGGCACTCGCCCTGGGATCGGCCGGCGCGGCATTCACCGTGCTGGACGGCTTCCTCTGGCGTCCCCTGCCCTACCCGCATCCCCAAGGGCTCGTCATGATCCGTGAACGCCTGCTCAAGACCGGGCTTTTGGGCAACGATGTGTCTTATCAGGCCTACCATGAAATCGTGGCGGGCAACCCGGACATTCGTGCAGCGGGATTGATCGACATCACGGGCGGACTCGCGACAGTCCGCGGCATCAAGCATATGGTCTACGGCGGACTCATGACCCCCTCCCTCTTCCGGGCACTCAGCGTGCCTCCGAAGCTCGGGCACTGGCTCTCCCCCGCCTCCGGCCGGCCCGGTGGACCCAACGAGGCCGTGCTCGGCTATGGATTCTGGAAAAGCGCGTTCGGCGGCTCACCCCACGTGCTCGGCCAGACCTTCAGGTTTACCGGCACCCGGTATCGGATCGTGGGCGTCATGCCCAAGACCTTCTACACGCTCTATACCGGGGCGGACTTCTGGCTCTCGCGGAAACTGACTCCCACCCAGCTACACGACCAGAACATCAATCACACGATGATTGTCCGTCTCGTCAAAGACGAGACGCTCACCCAACTGGATGCGACGCTCACCGCCTATCGCAACCGCCTGCTTGCCCACATGTCGCCCCAAGCCCGTCAACACGCAATCGGGGATGGATTCACGATCGACGCGATCGGCCTGCATCGCCACCTGGTCAGGCTCTATCTGGGCGGACACCCGGAGTTCCTCCTGATCCTGGCGCTCATCGCGCTCGTCCTGATCGTGATCGCAACCGCAAACTCGGTCAACCTGGAACTGGTCCGGGCTCGCCACCGCGCCACCGATCTCGCGATCCGCCGCGCACTGGGCGCATCGACGCCAGACCTCTTCCGTCTGCTGCTCGGAGAATACCTTCTCACCCTGTTCCTGGTTGCCATGGGCGCGATGATCACCGGAGTCCTGCTCACCGACCTGTTCCAGGGACTTATCCGCTCGGCCCTGACCGGTCCGGTCGTCGTCCACCTCCCCTTTGAGATCCGGTTCGGAGGAAGCGCGGCACTCGCCACGGCCGCAGGGACCCTCCTCCTCGTGAGCGGCATTTTCATGGCGGCCCTGGTCTATGCCGGGCGCGAATCGCTCCTCGCTCCGCTCATCCACGAGGCGGGGGCACATGGAACCGCCGGTGGCGCCCGCCTGCTGCGGCGGGGATTCGGGAGCCTCCAGATCGTCATGGCGACCTTTCTTCTCATGATCGGCCTGCTCCTCACCCAAAGCCTTTTGGGGATTCTCAGTCGCCCCCTCCACTTCCACCCGGGAAACCGGCTGGAAGCCCTGGTCATCTGGCCCCAGAAGCTCAGTCTCGTCCGCTTCTGGAAGGAGGCCGCCACGGCACTTGAGACCGTGCCCGGCGTCCGGTCGGCTGCCATCGGCATGATGGTTCCCTTCAACGTCCTGATGAGCTCACACAGCGTGATCCGGACACCCAGCGCCCCCCACGAATCCCTCTATGTGCACTGGGTTCCGGTCTCAGGGAAGTATTTCCAGACGCTCGGCATCCCGCTTCTGGCCGGCCGGAGTTTCTCGATCGCGGAAGAACGGCAGGGGGCCCCGGCTTTCATCCTGAGCGCCAAGCTCGCCCGGCGCTTTTTCCACCACACCCGGGTCGTGGGACGGACCATCGGTCAGAAACACCCGGTCCCGATCGTGGGAGTGGTCTCTTCCGTGGCCTGGCAGGCCATGCCGGAGAAGCACATCGCCGGCACCATCTATTTCCCCCTGGGGACGAAAAACTACTCCAGCAACGCGAGCAATGTGATCCTGCATGTCCGCGCGGTGACACCAGAGCTCGAACAACGGATCCGAGGCGCACTCGAACGAGCGATCCCCGGTACCGCGATCAGCCATCTCGTCTCCCTCACCGCCATGGTTCACGCTTCCGACCGGCTTTTCGAGAGTCTGGCCGAGATCACCGGAGCCTTCGGGCTCGTGGCACTCTTCCTCACGGTCTTCGGTATCTACGCACTCACGGCCCAGAACAGCCTCAATCGCCGCCAGGAGTACGCGATCCGTTCGGCCCTGGGCGCCACTCCCGCCTCGATCAGCCGCCTGGTCATGAGCGAGGCGGCCTGGATGCTGGGCGCGGGTCTCGCAATCGGTCTCACCCTGTCCCTTCTCCTGGCCCATCTCCTGGCAGGGGCTCTCTACGCGGTGGGAGAGGTCAACGGCCCGGCCGACCTGGTCGGCATACTCATCATCCTCTCGACAACCCTCGCGGCCTCCTGGATCCCGGTCCGGCACAGCTTCCGGGCCGGGCTCGTGGGTGAACTCCGTCCCGGGACAGCTTGAAATCCGCTCCCCTGGCATGAGGGTCCTGTCATGAAGCCTGTCGCCCACGAAAGCCGAGAGACCCTGACCCGCCTCGTCCGGGAGTGGCCCTTCACCCTGACCGCGACCCTGACACTCGCCCTCGGCATGGGCGTGATCCTGGCTGCCTCGTGGATCTTTTATGCCAGCTTCCTAGAACCCCTTCCTTACCTCCAGGGCAGCCGGCTGGTCAACCTCTCGCTCACGATGCCCGGCAACACCGGATTGTCCCATCCCATGTCGCAGGTGGCCTACCGCCGCTTCCGGCGCGGGGCACCGGCCCTGGCCACATCCGCCTTCTACCTCCGGAAGGGCTACAACCTCGATCTCGGGGGACGGGCGATCCGGGTCACCGGAGTCGAAACCACAGGATCCCTGTTTCCGACACTCGGGGTGAAACCGCTCCTCGGACGGGTTTTCGGGGACCGGGCCGATGAGAGCGGCGAGCCCAAAGTCGTCGTTCTGGGCAACCGCTTCTGGCGGGATGATTTCGGGGGTCGGCCGGACGTGATCGGACAAAGCCTCGAACTCAACCAGAACGTCTACACGGTGATCGGGATCATGCCGCGGGGTTTCCGGTTTCCGGTCCGCGGGGTCGATTTCTGGAAACCCTATCCCCTCATTGCCTACAACTACCATTATTTCCAGTTGACGGCATTCCGGGGTCACATGATCGGGCGGCTGGCCCCGGACCAATCCCTGGACACGCTCGACACCGAAATCCGTACGCTCACCACCGGTCTCATCCACCGCTTTCCGCCCCCGGCCCGGCAGTTTTTCCGTCATTTCTCGGCCCGGGCGGAAGGCTGGCGCGCCTCCCGCACCGGCCATCTGGAGGTCATGCTCACACTCGTCGAGATCTCCTCCCTCCTGCTCCTCCTGCTCGTCTGGTTCAATCTCGGAAATCTCTTCATCGCCCGGGGGATCACCCAGCGCGGAGAGCTTCTGCTGCGCAGTGTCCTCGGGGCTGGCCCCCGGGATTTCCTGCTCCGTCACGCGCTCGAGGCTGCCGCCATCTCCCTCTTGGCCACCCTGACCGGCTGGCTTCTGGCCCAGGGGCTCCTCGGCTGGATCCAGTCGCTCCGGGTGCTCCCCCAAGTGACGAGCCTCAACCGGGGTGCCCCGGTTTTGTTCATCCTGCTCCTGGCCGTCTGCTGTGGCTCGATCCTGGTGATGACCTTGGTACCCCTGGCTCTCGCAATCAGGAGAGATCCCGGCCTCAGCCTCCGTGACGCCGGATCCCGGAGCGGGGGATCCCCGGGTGCGGCACGGGCCCGCCGGGGCCTGGTCGCGGTCCAGATCGCACTCGCCACCACCCTGGCCGGGGTATCCCTGCTTCTGGCCCACACCCTCTTCAACCTGGCCTCCGTCAAGCCGGGATTCAGGATCCAGCACATCATGGCCTTCGACATTGATCTCGCCGCGAAGGGTTCGACTCCGTCCAATCCCTGGATCACCCTCGAGCGCCTGAGGAGAGCCGTCCAGGAGATCCCGGGAGTCGCGGATGCCGGGGTCTCGAGCGGACTGCCTTTCGGACTGGGCGGATCCGATGTCAACGCCCTCTTCCCGGAACCCTGGAACTCGCATGACCCGATGCTCGGAGCCTACATCCGGGTGACCGACACCCGTTTCCTCAAAATCCTGGGGCTGGATCCACTCCGGGGACGTCTCTTCAGTCCCCTGGACACCGATTCGAAATCGGGGGTGGCCGTGATCGACCGGCTCGCCGCTCGCCAACTCTACGGGGCCCGGGATCCGATCGGACGGATCTTCACGCTGAACACCCCGAACAATCACAACCCCGCCCTGCGTTTCCGGGTCGTGGGCCTGGTCCCCACCGTCCGCAACAAGCATCTGGGCCGGCAACCGGAAACCGGAAACGTCTACCTCGATGCCCCGCAAGCTTTTCGGCTCGCCGGCCATTCCGGCTGGTACCAATTTTCCCGCTGGGTCTTCGCGATCCGGTCTTCTCTCCCACCCGCCACCGTGAGGCGGGATCTCGGCCAAACCCTTCACCGGATCCTCCCCAGCCTACCCTTCTACCATTTTCGCACCCTCAAAAGCCGCCTCGACCGCCGGCTCCGGACCCGGCAAACCCTCCTCGGACTTGTGAGCCTGTTCGCCTTCGGATCACTTCTATTGACAGCGGTCGGTCTCTACGGGGTTCAAAGCTACCTGGTGAGCCGGAGGCTCCGCGAGTTCGGCATCCGGGCCGCACTCGGTGCGGACCGTCCCGCCTTGATCCGTCTCGTGCTTGGAGAATCCATCCGGCTCTTCCTCATGGGCCTGGTGCCCGGATTGGTTGGCATGCTCCTCGTGGGCCATCTCTTCTCCGCTCTCCTCTACGGGGTCGCGCCGGATGACGGCGCCAGCATGGCGATCCTGCTCGTGGTTTTCGCCCTGGTCCTGCTCTTGGCCACCTGGGTACCGACCCGCCGGGTCGGCCGGGTGGAGCCGAGCCTCCTTCTCCATGCGGAGTAACGCTTGGAAAGCATGCCTCAACCCACTTCTCCCAACCTGGACTTCTCCTGATCCGGTGACCGATCCCATGACTCCCTTCGCCGATGCCGTTGCACAATCCCTGCAAGCCACTCGGCGCCTCGCCCGGGAACGGCGTTTCCTGATCGCCTTCGTGGCCACCCTGGCCCTCGGTCTCGCCGCCAACATGGCGGTTTTCTCGGTGCTCGACGCCTATCTCCTCCGCCCACTGCCCTATCCCGCAAGCCCGAGGCTGGTCGACATCTTTACCAGTGCCCGGGCATTCCACATGCGAGCCATTTCTTCGCGTGCCTATCACGAACTGAGCCAGCTCAAGGTCTTCTCGGCCTCTGGCTTGATCCGGAGCGGCAGGACCGCACGGGTCCGTCTTCGTCCGGGCAGTCCTCCGCGTCTTTTCCCCGCTGGCTACGTGACGGCTTCCCTCTTCCCGACACTCGGGATTCCTCCCCTCATCGGTCGCTGGCCGGCTCTGGCATCCGGTAAGGCGGACGGTCCCCGCGAAGCGGTCTTGAGCAAGACCCTCTGGCAAAACGCTTTTCGAGGGAACCCGGATGTACTGGGGAAGACCCTGATCATCCACGACCAGTCCTTCGTGATCGTGGGCGTCATGCCCCAGACCTTCTCCTTCCCCACAAGGCGGACCCAGCTCTGGATTTCCACCCTCCTCCGGAATGAAAACCAGAAGAACCCTTTCAGTGACGTGGATTCCATGATGATCGCACGCCTAGCGCCCGGGGTCACACCGGGTGTCCTCCACGATGCACTCAACTCCGGTTTTCGGCGTCTCGTGCAGAAGGCTCCCCCCGCTCTACAAGCATTCGTCCAGCATGCCCACGCGTATGCCGGTTTTTCCACACTCCGGCGTTGGCTCGTCGGATCGACCGGCAAGCGGCTGCTCATCATCCAGCTTGGAGCGGGTCTGCTTCTTTTGCTTGCCTTCTCCAGCCTGACCAACCTGGCGCTCGTCCGCCAACTCGGCCATTTTCACGAGCAGGCTCTCCGGAGTGCCTTGGGCGCACGGTTCCGTGATGCGTTCCCGACCCTTCTCGGGGAGGCCGTGCTTCTGGCCAGCCTGTCCACCCTCATCGCCTGGCCGCTCGCGCATCTGGGTGAGCAGGCATTCGTCTCATTCGGCATTGGCTCCGGCCACACGGCCTTCAAGGCTGGATCACCCGCCTGGAGCTGGTGGGTTCTCTGGCTCCTCGCGTTCCTGACCTCTTTTTTGATTCTCGGATTGCCCCGGCTTCTCTTCCTCCGGAAAAACCTCCGTTCTCTATGGGCCGGCGGCAGCCGGGTTCTGGAATCGGTGGGCATCGACCGACTCCGGGTGGGCTTGAGCATCGTCCAGATCGGGCTTGCCGTCTTGCTCCTCATCACGACTTTTCTGGTGGGGAGAACACTCACAGGCATGCTCGACAAAAACCCCGGCTTCAAAACCCATCACCTTGTGGTGGCCCAGATCCTCCTGTCCCATTCGGACCACACGCACTGGAGCCATTTCCAGGTGGTCGAGAGCGAACTGGCCGGGGTGCTGAAACGTCTTCCCGACCATCCAGGGTACGGGATCGCGGGCAGTTTGCCCTTTCTGGGAGACAATGTATCGGTTTTCGTGCGTGGCACTGATTTCCGCTCAGCGGTACGCAAGGTTTTCGCGTCCAATGTCGTCGTCGGTCCCGGGACGCTCCGGCTCCTGGGGGTTCATCTCCTTTCCGGACGCCTGATTGGCGAACCCGATATCATGGAAAATGCGCCGGTGGTCGTGGTGGATCGGCGTTTCGCCAAGGGACTTTTTGGCACCACCCATGTTCTCGGAAAAATCATCTCCGGGCTGAACACCGGTTTGCGTATCGTGGGTGTCGTGGGAAGCATCCACGACCGCTTCGTCCGGGCTTATCGGACTCAGGGCGGAACTGTTTTTTTCCCCGACGAAAAAGGGGTGTTTCCCGTTGGCACGGATCCCCTGGATGTGCTCCTCCACTCCAACCCTCCTCCCTCTCTCCTCCATCGGGAACTCGAAACGGCGTTTCACCATGAACTCCCCAACCTGGTGCTCGCCCGTTTCTCGACCTACCGTAGCCTGATCCACCACTCCCTCGAGGGCACATCAGCCCTGGCCACCCTGATTGGCGCCTTCGGCCTTCTGGCCCTCACCCTGGCAACCATCGGCACTTTTGGCGTGATTGCCTATCTCGTGGGCCTCAAGGAACGGGAGCTGGCCCTCCGCGAAGCGCTAGGCGCCACCCCCGATAACATCACCTTGAGGGTCCTTCGCCTCGGGATCTGGCTCTGGGCAGCCGCTTCCGCCTTGGGCATCGCCACCGCCTGGTGGGCACTCCAACTCCTCACAGCGCGTGTCTACGGCCTCAAGACCTCCCAGCCTGCGGGTTACGTCCTCCCGACTCTCGCGGTCGGATTGGCCGTCCTTTCGGCCTGCGCGATTCCGGCGTTGCGGCTGCGACGGGCCTCCCTTCTGCAAATCCTGCGATCGTGAGCGCAAGCGACCAAGCGCGATCCCTGGGGCAAACACGCAAAGAGGCCCGCGCCCGGACCGCGCGGGAGGGATGGGGGGTTCCGGATCTCTTCAGCCGGTCTTGCGGTTGATCGCGTTCAAGGCACGACCGTCCACCGC
>DAHVLZ010000032.1:0-44223 GCA_027320085.1 Pseudomonadota bacterium | reverse complement strand
CCTTCCTCGGCCACCTACAGCGGACCGGATGTCTTCACCTGGCAGGGCCAGGCGCCTGTCGAGTGTGCAGCCGCCGACAGTCCGACGGATCCGGTGAGCAACACGGCAACGGTTCTCTTCACCCTCCACCCGCTGCTTTTCGGGCTGGCGGACGCGACCCTGGACGAGAAGGCGAGCACGACGGAGTCTTTCGCGCTGACCGGGACGGCGCCCTTCACGCTGACTTTGGCCAGCAGCAATCTGGCGGTGCTTCCGGCCTCGGGGGTGGTACTGTCTGCTCCCTGCGGGACAACGGAGGCCAACTTGAGCTGCACGCTCAAGCTGGTCACGGGGAGCCAGGCGGGGACCTCCAATCTGACGGTCACGGCGAGGGATGCCTTTGGGGATACGGTGACGGAAACGGTGGCGGTGACCGTGACTGCACCGCCCCCAGCGAGCGGTGGTGGGGGCGGGTTATCCCCCCTGGCGCTGGGGATCCTGCTTGGGTTTTGGGGTCTCCTGGGCTGGACCCGGCGGAGGCGCATCGGGGCTCCCCGAGGCTAGATCCCGGGCCGGAGGCATCTTGGGGCGATGACGCTCCAAGGTATGCAACAGCGACGCAAGATCCCGCGCTTCTTCACCTGCAACATCCTCTCCCCTCAGCCGGTCCTCTCCCGGAGACTGACTCACCCGCTCCACCCCAAACTGCCCAAGGGGGAATCGGTGGGAAACCGCCCTTGACAGCGACCTCTTCCCGGTTGAAGCTGGACCCCCACCCCGACCGGAGACCCGATGCACCACAGTCGTCTTTGTTCGATCATCATCGATTGCGGGGAAGGCCCGAGCCTGGATGAGGCCGCAAACTTCTGGAGCGCTGCGCTCGGCCGGCCCATCGACCTCGAAAACAGCGGGAACACGGCCCGCTACCGGGCCCTCAAGACCCCTCCCGGCTCGATCCGGTGTGAAGTCCAGCGGGTCGAGCATCCGAGCCGGGTGCACATCGACATCGAAACCGATGACCGGGAAGCCGAGGTGGCCCGCCTCGTCCGCCTTGGCGCGCAGGTGGTCCAGCGCATCCGGCACTGGGTGGTGATGGAGTCGCCGACCGGGCAGCGCTTCTGCGTTGTCCCGCCCCAGTTGCCGGACTTTCCCCACGGAGCCAACCGGTGGGAATCGTCTCCGCCGGATGCTTGAGCGCCCTGGCTGGGACCACGAGCCGGTGATCGACCCAAGCGCTCTTGTGATACACGTGAATGCACGTATTCCTTGGAGTGATCCATGGCCACCTCGATTCGCTTGGACGAGAAGACCGAGCGGCGGCTCGATCAACTGGCCGCCCGCACCGGGCGGACCAAGGCCTATTACCTGCGCGAGCTCATTATGGGCGGTCTTGATGAGCTTGAGGAAGCCTATCTTGCCGCCGCGACCCTCGAGCGGGTGCACTCCGGGCGGGAGAAGCTCTACACAGCCGAGCAGGTGAGGGCCGAGCTTGGCCTGGACGATTAGCTACACCGGGACTGCGCTCAAGCAGTTGCGCAAGCTCGATCGCCAAGCCAGCCGGCGCCTCATCGATTCCATGGACGAGCGGATCGCGCCGCTCACCGATCCGCGCAGCCAGGGCAAGGCCCTCAAGGGGCCGGCCTTCGTGAGTCTGTGGCGCTACCGGGTCGGCACGACTGGTTGATGCGCGAAATCCGGGATGCAGCACTCATCGTCCTGGTGGTCCAGACCGGACACCGCAAGGACGTCTACCGCTGACTCTAGCACTGACCCCTGGCAACCCCCTCCGTCTTGTTCGGGCCCGGTGTTGCACCGAAAGATTGGGATCCTGCCATCAAGACCGCTTCGGCAGGCTGGAGATCGGGGATCCAGAAGCGGAACTCAAACCGCGAGGGCCGCTCCCTCGTACCTATTCTCTGGGGGTGTTCATGGCCTTCTTGTTTACGCGTAGCTTGTTGCGCAAGTTTCGAACCTGGTCAGGCGTCCTGTCTTTGCCTCCATAGTGCAGAGCAGCGTGACAATTTGGACACACAGGGATAAGATCTTTCTTCGGATTCACCTTGTATTGCTTTGTGATTTTAGAAAGCGGCACCAAATGGTGAACATGAATAAAACCCTCAAAATCAGGGCCGAACTCTATACCAAAGTCGAATCCACAAATTTTGCAGACGCTGCCATATTCCTTTATACAAGCCTCGCGCGCCTTTCGGTTTCGCTCATACGCAGTAGCCGTAATTAATTGACTTGCTCCTTCCCAAACTTGTCCCGAACTCTCCTCTGGAAATGCCACGGATTGTTTATCCAGGGTCCTGTCGACTACCTTAAAGTCCAGATCGTGTAATATCCGCACCACTGTTGCTTTACCCCCTGAAAAATCAGAGGGTTTTAGCGCTGTTCCATACTGGTGTCTGTACGCCGCTCCAACTATAGCTTTCGAGTCATAGAACTTTCTCTTGTAGGTTAGAACATAGGTTCGTGCTTTACCGAACCCATATTTATTCAAAAAGGCGTCCTGACCAATCCGGTCATATTCAGCTATAGCGCTAAGGACAGCTTTCTTGTTGAGTTTTCTCATGTTCATATAATAGTACCGTATGGTTCTCCATGATGGAGTGCCGAGAATCAGAATACCAAGAATGGTGCGATGTTTATATAAGGTAATCGCCGACAACATCAGGACTGCTGACCGCCCGTTTTGGCTTTGTTCGTGGCTTTGCCCCATGCGGGCAACACTCCTCAATCCGCTTCCTTTCAACTTGTAGCAGCAAAGGAGTTTCGATTCTTCAACGACGACCCACGGTCCGCATTTTATCGATCTGGACATTTGATGTGATGCACAAGTTCAAAAGTCCTTGGTACTCCTCATAGCGATGAGTACTGCCCTATCAATGCAGAGGAGTTCTTCGTCGTAGACGATCTCGCCGACTTGCTCTTCATGGACCCGGAGCGGATCAAACAGAAACTGACAGGCGAGCCCATACCCACTCAGCCCCCCACCAGCGCCGAGGACAACAATCTCCGCTATCCTTCCTTCCCGGACAGCAACCCGAGTGCCAAAGGTACTGGACCCAGACATTGTGATTGCAGTTTTTGTTATTTGTTGATATATTCACCTCATAATGGTAGTTACTGCCCGAAAGGGGTTTCATAAACGCAACCAGCCGTCCCTGTGCCTAGTAACGGTCTGCGTCAGGGGCCGGCCCATAAAGGAAAAACGCAGCAACAAGCAATCCTTGAAACTGCTCACGCAGAACGCCAACCTGATCAATCAATGGTGGGATAAGCTGGATGCGGTTGTTTTTCCGGGTGGTTTTCTTTTTCTCGGTGAGTCCATCGGCCATCTCTGCTACAAAGATAGAATCCAAAAACTGAGCGACGCTGGCTTCGTTGACCCGATAAAAGAGGCGGTCAAGGCGCTTTCTCGCTCGCCCGGTGCTCTAATTATCGTTGGTGTTGATGGGCGAGACCTTCGCAATGGGGACAGTGGCGATCAACTTTGCGTCGCGATTGACAAGGATGGAATCGTTGGCATCGGAAGGAAAGTCTTTCCCACAGATGGTGAGGCTGACACCATGCTTTGCTACGACACGGACTTTGTCGATGGCCACCGTATAGTGCCGCTTGCAAGCGGCAGGAAAGCGGTTCTGTCGGCATGCTATGACATGTTTGGGATTGCAGACTGCGGCAGTGGTAACAGAACACGCGAGAGGAAAATTCAATGGATTGGTACGTATCGTGACAAAATCGAACGAGGCAGCAACGGTTTCGGTAACAAGCTAACAAAGAACTTGAATAAGTTCAGGCAAGCGCTTAATGGAGTTACCGTGGGAATCGCTGCCATTCATGGTTTTGAAGGTCATGCAACCGCATTTTGGCAACGCCATGGAATTGCTGGCTGTTCTGCAGCGCTCGGGAGCGGTTTTGCCGTTGGTGCAGCTCATTTTACCGAGTTCCCTTGGCTCCCTTGGAAGTCCACTTTGGCAGCCGCCAAAGTACCCAAAAAACACTTGAGAAAAGGCAGCAAACGTGATGCAAATAGTTGGAACCCCAAGGATCATTATTACTTTCGGTCTTCGGATGGCGCTGTCCTGGTCCGACTCTTCAGTCGGTAATGGATGCCGTTGTCGGTGGGAGTGCTGACAGGAAGGAACTCAACCACTCGTGGCGTATGTACGCACCCCGGTCTCCCGAGGCGCTTGAACGGACCCGCCTCGGCGAGCGTCGTCGCCAGCCCGGTGCAGTAGCCCTTGAGCCCGGCGACCCTGTCGGCGTGCCCCAGGCACCGTCGCCAAATGCCCCAGATATCGCTCCAATCGTACCCGCACTCCCCTCGAACCCCACCGCGCAATGAAGAAGCGAATGGGATACATCATTCTTGACACAGCAAGATTGGGAGGACGCCTGGTTGATCGGGCGGAAATCGGCACCGGTTTGAATCGCAGACCCCGGAAATCCGGAAATGGGCCCTCCCACGTGTCGTGGTCTTCAATCCGCCCGCTCGCGCATTCGGACCGGGTTCGGTGGCGTAGAATGAGAAGATCCCGCGATGGGATCCGACCGACACCCGAACGCTGATGAGCCGGAGGCCAACTTGAAATGTCCCACCTGCAAATCGGATCTCGTGCCAACCGTCCGGCACAAGATCGAGGTCAAGATCTGTCCCTCCTGCCAGGGGATGTGGTTCGAGCGTCAGGAGCTCGACGAACTGGAAGATGAGGCTTTCGATTTCGGCGAGGACGCCAAGGGAACGCTGGTCTTCAGTTCCTCGCCCACAACGGCCCCGTGTCCCGAATGCAATGCTCCGCTCAAGAGATTCCGATATCGGCTCTACGATCTCGAAATGGATTTTTGCGAGAACCAGCATGGGTACTGGCTGGATGCGGATGAGGATACGAGGGTTCTGGAGCTCATGAAAAAGGAAGAGGCCGAGACCAAGAGAAAGGTGATCGCGGAGGACCAGTGGGCGGTGACCCTGAAACGGATGCGGAAAGGCTCCTTCCTGAGCAAGGTGCGGGACCTGTTCCACTAGCCGGCGGGGGGCTCCCTCGACCGACGCGCCAGGTCAGGCTGTGGATGGCGCGCCCGGCACCGGCAGGCTGGGGCTCCCGAGAGGCCGGAGCGGGCCTTGACGACGGAGGCCAAGGTCAGCGGCCGGAATCCGGGTTGAGCACCCCCAGATGAGCGCTCGGGCGCAGCAGACCCGCTGTTGGAGAAAGCGGTGTCTGGTGCAAGCCGGAAATGGCGGCCGTTGCCTGCCTGAGACAGCGTGGTTCTTTCTTGAAGGGTGCCGAGGAAGATGCCGGATGCCGCAACCCATCGGTCGTCACGGGAGAGTGATCTTCCCCACCCTCGCAAATGCCCCCCGGACCCCGCTGTCCGTCGGCGAGCCCAAGCCTTACGGTGCAAGACCTGCAGCGAATCGCTGTAGCCGCTCACCCCAGGCACGCACTTCGGCCAGCAACTGATCCCAGTCGTCCGGAGGATGCCCCCCCTCCAGCATCTTGCGGAACACCCGGTAGGCATCGTCGCGGCTCTCGTAGGCGCACTTGCTATCCCCATCGTTGACCCACGCGAACACGATCACCCTGCTGGGTGTGTGGTAGCGGAAAAACAGCCGGTACTGCTGGAAGAACTCGGCCCGGAACCAGTGTTTGTGCCCCTCACCCAGGCTGCCACCTGGCCGGTATTCCGGTCGGGTCGGGTCTTGCGGGATGATTTCGAACGCCAACCGGGTGATCCCCGCCAATCGTTTGCTGGCGTTTTTCCTCCCATATCCGCCCGGATCCCTTTTCTTGAGGGACTCGACCTCCAGGACCAGAGCTTCAAGCTGAGCCCCGAACAGTGGGTGAGCGAAAACCGTCCAGCCGTGAGTGACCAGATCCGTCGGCCTGTCCGTCCTCATTCATCATCTGCCGACAGGGCGGCATTGAGATCCACTTCAATGCCGCCGACCAGCGACTGGATGCGCTGGACGAGGCTGGTGTTGATGGCCTGCAAGCGTTCGGGATGGCTGGCGATGTCGCGAGCCAGGAAGCCCAGGAACTGACCGAGTACCGGGTCGTCGCCCTCGGGGGCTTCGACGCGCGTCAGCACGACTTCGCCGCCGGAACGGATCGAGTAATGGATTTTGTCGCGCTTGTCCAGATGCAGGGCGCGGCGCACGGTTTCCGGCACCGTCGTCTGGAAGCGGTCAGTCAGCGTGGATTCGACTTCGAGGGTGGCAGGCATGGCGCTCTCCAGGCAAAGGGGGAAACACTTGAATAGTAATGCAATCGCATTGTCTTTTCAATGCAAATGCATTGTCTGCCCATCCCTGTCTGAAATGTCTTCATTGGGTGGGGTAGATCAGGGGCTGTGTTTTGCAGTGAGGTAAAGAATGACACCTCCTTCTGAGCTGGGCCGGATCGAGCGGGAGGCGCGGGAGATCCGGGTTTCGATCCTCGATGTCTCGGGTGACCGGGTGGCGGCCAGACGCGAGCGGGACCGGATGCTTGCGCGGGTAGTGGGGCCGCCGGAGCCGGAGCGTTCGCGTGAGCGTGGGAAAGGGCGCGATGGCCCCGGGCTCGGGTAAACCTTGCCGGGAAGCCGTCCGGGAGTCCATGTACTGGGTAGGCGCTTTGTGACCCGGTTCCGGGCTCATGCCCCGTTGAACAGGACTGTGCAGTGCACTAATCCCAACGGTTCACCCCGTGGTTCCGTCTGCCGGCTTCTGCGCGCGGCGGGACGGGTTGCGCGATTAAATAAATGTCGCTACGATAAATACCATGAGGATTACCTTCGACCGTGCCAAGCGGAGGCGGTCTCTCGAGGAGCGGGGACTCGATTTTCGGCAGGCCAGAGAGGTTTTCGACGGGCCGCATCTGACGCGGCTCGATGACCGAAGGAAGGGACTACGGTGAGCCCCGTTTCATCAGCGCTGGCAGGCTGAGCGGCAGGGTTGTCATCATCGTTTGGACGCCGCGTGGCAAGGCGCGGCGGATCATCTCCATGAGGAAAGCCAATGAGCGTGAAATCAAAAGGCTCGCACCGCACCTGGCGTGATCCCGATGACGCCCCAGAGGTCACCGGCCAGTGGATCGCCGGGGCCGATCTTTACCACGGGAAGAAGCTCGTCCGCCGCGGCCGGCCGGCGGGATCGGGCCAAAAGACGCAGACGACGCTTCGGATCTCGAAGGACGTATTGGAATTCTTCCGCGGGACAGGTCCAGGGTGGCAAACCCGCATGGACAACGCGCTGAAGCGGTACGTCGCCGCGCAGCGGCGGTAAGGCGGTTTCATGAAAGCTCGTCGCTGTGAAAAGATGCTGCCCCATCGGAGCGACGTTGCAGCGCGTCACCAAAGGATCAGAAGCGGTGTGAGGGTTCCTTGAACTTCTTGCCATTCAATCTAGATCAGGCGCTGCAGGGGCTTTCAAAGGCAACTCTGAAGGGCGGGGGGGTGATTGGAAAGGTTACCTTCACTGTATGCTTTATGTCGCTATTAATCATGCTGGATGCATGGTTGGTAAAGAATGTGTGGATTTTTGCGATCATGGTGATCGCCATATTCGTTCTCGCATTTCCCATGCTGTGGCGGCTGATCAGCCTTGCGGATCGCCATCCGCAGGCTGCGCTGTTAGAGGGGGCCGAGTTTCTTGCATACGAACGAGGGAAGTGGATCGGTTTGTCAAGACAGTTTTTAGGCCTTTTCTAAGCACATAAATCTCAGGAAAGAGGAATGTCTTGGAAACGGATTCAATCTTTGGTCCTGTTCCTGGGAGGGTTTGTTTTTTCTCCTTCTGAAAGAACCTCCCAAGGGGTTGGGTCGTCCAGAGGCGGGTGAGGTCGTTTCGTGTTGTAGAAGATGAACCAGTCCCGAATTCTTTCTCTGGCCTGGCGAGGCGTATCGTATTCGTTGAGGTACACCTCTTCATACGTGAGGCTTCTCCAGAGCCGTTCCGTGAAGATGTTGTCCGTGGCTCGTCCTTTCCCGTCCATACTGACCTGGATGTTCCGGGAAAGGAGGCGATCGAGATAGCTGTCACTGGTGAAATGAGATCCCGGGTCACTGTTGAAAATGGCCGGAGAAGCGGTCGGAAAAGCCCGATCCACGGCGTCCAGGACAAACGGCATCGCCAAGGTCTGATCCAGCTCCCCAGAGACAACAAACCGGGAATGCCAGTCGATGATGGCCACGAGGTACATCCAGCCGTGGAGAAGTCTGATATAGGTAATGTCGATTCCCCAGACATGGTGCGGGTACTGGGCTGTGACATTGCGAAGAAGATAGGGATAGATCTTGTGCTCCAGAGCCCGCTTGCCGAGGTTGGGCCCAGGATGGATCCCTTCGATTCCCATTTCCCGCCTGGCGGTCTGAATGCGGGCTCTTCCCACAAGGAGTCCTTCTCGTTTGGGAACAGCCGCAATGCGGCGGCTTCCATGGAAAGGCCAGCGGGTATAGATCTCGTCGATCCTGTGCCAAAGAGCCCCCTCTTCTTTTGAGGGAGAGATCGCCTTGTAATAGAGCCCGGACCGGGACACTCCCAGAAGAAGCGCCTGTGTGGAGAGAGAAAATTCCGGACAATCGGGGTCGACCAAGCCCTTGCGCTGTTCATGGCTCAGCTGATCCCGGACTTTTTTTCAACCAAGCCAGTGGGGTGGTCAACTGGCCGATCTCCTGATACAACGCCATGACCTCCTTCTCGTGGGTGGTTTTCAGGGCCTCGGTCTTCGGATCTCCAAAGACATTCGGAAGGCCTTCCAGAACCGGCTTCTTCCATTTCAGGAGTTGCGAATAATGGATCTGGTGCTCGGATGCCAGTTGGGTCACCGATTTCTCTTCCTTCAGGATTTCGAGGACAACCCTGACCTTCAGTTCGAGGGGATAGCGCTTTCGAAGAGAGCCCATAATGTTCTTAAACCCCCCTGGTTTTTTGTCTAAATTTTCCCATCCACTATACCGGGCGGTCCAGGGCTGGTTTGACCGTGGGAGGCTGGCTCGCCGGCATGGGGTATCCCCAACGGCCTGGGCCCCCGGACTGGAACACCACCCGCCCGGAGGGCCGAGTGGGATGACACGGCCATCACGACCCTGACCCGGCAAGGGACACATCGGGCGGGTGGGAAACCCGGGCCAGGTCACCCATCACTTCGAGCCCGCTCCGGAGGACGGCTCCCCGGTCCACGGATATTCCATACCCGTCCCCAGGATCCCGTCACGGTTGCGTGGGGCAGCCGTCCCGGCTCCTCATCCGGCCCGCCCCTCAGGCCGGGCCGGGGTCCGCCTGGAGCCGCCCACCTGCAACCAGGGTGAGGGCGCGCCGACGCGCCGTTTCCGGATCGATTCGTCCTGCCGCCACGTCGGCCACGAGCCGCGCATGCTCCTGATGGCGCAATCCGGTGAGCGCCATGCCAAGCTGGTGCGCCAGGTTGGCGAGCACCCCGCGCATCTCGTGCGAAAACTGCTCGCCATCACGAGGCCGGCAGACGAGCGCACCGTGGAGCGACTCAGCAACCGTCATCGGCAGCGCCAGCCCTTCGGAACCGACCTGGTTGGCCTGTGCTGCAAGTGCCACCGGTTCATGGGACTCACGCAGCGCAATGAATGCGGCATCGTCGACATCAACCGCCTCGGGCCACCCGTCCGCGCTCGCCGCGAGCCGGCGGTAACGGTTCCCGGCGCGTTCGTAGACCGCAACCCCCGCACACTCAGGCTTGAGGCGCTCGATCACCCGCTCGAGCAGATCGCTCTCGCGCTCCACGAACGGGCACTCGCGCGCAAGGCGCTCGATGGCGAGGAGGACAAGCTGTTGGCTGCGGAAAAACAGCCGTTCGATCCAGCGCTCGAGCCGCCGGTGCAGCGGACTCAGCACCATCGCCAACACGAGCGCAACGAGCGCCTGGAGGATCCAGCCCACCTTGTCACTCACGGCAAACTGGTGCAGCCCCTCTTCAAGAAGGGAGAATGAGCCAAACACGAGTGCGGTGAGAAAACCGAACACCAATGCCCGGTCCACCACGAATCCCACGTCGATCAACCGGGTTCGCAGGATGGCGTAGAGATAACCGACGAGACACAGCATCAAGGTGAGGTCAACCAGCTGAAACAGGTAGGGGTTCTGTTCGAAGCTTGCGCTGTTGAGCAAGAAGACGCTCGCGCTGACGGTTATCCCGAGTAGTGCGGTGATCCAGAACACCCAGCGGATGCGCAGCCGCTCCTGATGGGGTGCGAGACGATACCCGCCGATCAAAACGAGGAGGATCAGGCCAAAAGCAGCGAGGGAAAGTGCACCGAGGGCGACATCCATCACGCCCACCAGCGCGGTCGGGAAAACCCTCAGGCCATCGAGGATCAATGCGCTGTTCGCGATCTCGTAGCAAATGACCATCAAGCCAATCAGGGTGGCAAAGCCGATCCGGGCCACCCGCCGTTGCCGGCCCGGCAGGCCCCCTCCGCCCAAGGCGTCAGCGATGATGCAGAGGGCCGCCAACTGCAGAATGGTGCTGAGAGCATGCCCTTGCTGCATCCAAATGAACCATCCGGGCGATGCGGGCAACTCAAACAGCCCCTTGTCCAGCAGCTGGAGGATAAACACTGCCGAGAATGCCCAGGCCGACCAGTTCCGCCCGCGCCAGAGCGTCAAGAGGACGATGGCGAGCATGACGGCCAGGAAGATGACAAGCTCAAGAGACAGGAGGATCGCGTACCCCGAAGACATGGCCGGCGGTCGGGTTGCTGCCTGTGCCCGCAGTGTCACTTCGAGCCTGTGGCCGGCGCGCTCGATCGGAATGCGGAGGGTCGTGCCCGGCAGTACCGCCGCACGTTTCAGAAGGACCGCCCGGGAGGATGCCGTCAGTTGTCCGATCGGAATCCGATCCCCGACTTCAAGCCCCTTGGGCAGAACAAACCCGGTGCGCTGCTGGACGCGATAAAGATCACCCCGCACATGAACCAGGCGCACCCAGAAGTGCGCCTGGGGAATCGCCGGGGTGAAACGGAGCGCGGCACTCACCGCACAGCCCAGGACCAAGAGGGTCAGCGCAAGGCGAATACCGAAGGCGCGCGTCATCGGGATTGATCCGGAAGTGGGGAAAGGGGTGGCTTATTATCGGATGACTTGAGTCTTGCACCGACAGGAGGACACTGTCAAGCGTGCGGGGGGGGGTCGGGCGCCGCAAGACCGCCGGCCGGCGCAAGCGGGATCGGACCGCCCGTCGGCAACACGCGATGCAATGGACAGGCCGGTCCTGCCTCGAGCCCCGGTACTGCAAGGGCGTCCGAACCCGCGATTCACGGGGTCACCTCCTTCCCGGTTCGCGAAGGAAATCCCTGGCCGGTCGGGAACCGTCCTCGGGCGTGGGAATGGAAGGCTCAGGGGGAGAGGGGCCTTCCGCAGGGGCAAGCGCATCCGTGGGCTCGCGGGATTCACCCCACAGTGAAAGGCAAGTCTCGACCACGGCATCGAGAGTGAGCAAGCGGATGCAGCGGGCCCGGAAACCCGGCACCGGACAATGCCGCCGGTTGCAGGCCAGATGGCACCGGCCGGAACCCAGGTTGAAAACCCGGGGGTAGGGAGCCCGCCACTGATGGGCCGAAGATCCCGTCAGAACGACGGTGGGACGGCGGTGGGCGAGTGCCAGGTGCATGACGCCGGAGTTGTGGCAGATCACCCCCGCCGCGTGCGCGACGGCGCGCTCGAGTCCGGCGAGCGAGTCGCCGATCCGCAGATCGACGGCGCCTTTCGCGACAGGTCGGGGCACCAGGGACTCAAGCCCCTCCCGTTCCTCGGCGGTGCCGACAAGATCGAGCGACCAGCCCGCCGCACACAGGCTTTGAACGAGCCTCTGCCAGCGGGTTGCGGGCCAGGACTTGGTCCGCCAGTCGGAACGGGCGCCGGGATGGAGAAGCAGATAAGGAGAGGCGGACCCGGGCGATTGCGCCCGCGGCCCTCCCGGGAAGAGCGGCAGGGACCCATAAGGCGGAGGGGGTTCATGGGCCAATCCGAGCGCCACGAGATCCTGGACAATTCCATCCGCCACAAAAGCCTTCCGGCGCGAGACCACGACCCGGGCTTCCGGCCCCGAGCGCCGGACCCCGTGGCAGAGGAGCCGCGTGGGCCAACCGGAACCGGGCCCCGTATAGACCCAATCAAAGGTGCCGGCCGCACGAAGGGATTTCAGCGCTTGAGCCGGATGTGGCGGCAGAACCCATAACCGGACGGGCAGGGCGAGTGCCTCGAACAATGGCCGGCACCGGTCGCCCCGCGTGAAATACACGACCTGGTCGCCCCGCCGACAGAACGACTCGATGAGGGGACGCATGACCAGGACATCCCCGAGACCGCTGCCCCAGAGGATCGCCACCCGCGCGCCCGCCCCCACGCCGGCTCGACTCATCCCTGCGCTTCCCTCTCCCCGGGAGGGGGAGGTGCATCTTCCCCAAGGGCCCGGAGGAGTCCCGCCCAGGGGGTCCACCCCCCCCCCCTGAGGCTCCGGACCAGGGCCCGGGCCGGCAGCATGAGGCTTCGACCGAGGACGAGTCCCAGCCGGTCCCCGCCCGGACGGGACAGTTTGCGGGCCAGGATCAGATGTGACCGGTTGATGTGATATTCGTAAAAAAGGCTCCCGTTGCCGGTCGAGCGATTGGCCTCATGCCGGAACTCGCCCGAGAGGGGGGTCACGGTGACCAGGGGAACCCCGGCCCGACCGAGACGCCAGCCGAGCTCGATATCCTCGCCATAAATGAAGAAGTGTGGATCAAACAGGAAGGGGCTGACCCAGCCGGTCGGAACCAGAAGACAGGTCCCGCTGAGATAAGGCACGGTCCCCCACCAGGGATGCTCAAGCACGATACCCAAAACCCGGTGGTACCAGAGACGAAGGGGCTGTCCCCGGTCGTCGTGCGCGGGGGCCACGAGAACCGGACCCGGTTGGCTGTCCCAGACCCGGGCCATCCGTTCGAGCAGGGCCGGCTGGACGAGTGCATCATTATTGATGATGAAAAAACCGTCCCACGACCGCTCGGCCAGCGCGTGGTCGATCCCGAACTGGATCCCGCGCGCAAAGCCCAGGTTCGCATCCGCCTCCAGCACCCGGACCGGCGGCGCTTCCGGCGGCAGGTGGGCCAGGGACTCGGCCAGGCGACGGGCGGATTCCGGCTGGGCGGAGTTGTCGACGACGTAGACCTGGGCGATGGGCAGAGAAAGCGCCGCCACACAGCGGCGGGTCAAGTCGGGGAGACGGTAGTTGATGACGATGGCAGAAAGAAGGGGCTTCCTCCCCTCCCCCGCGAGGGCACCGGACCCTGACTGCATGGCAGATGAACCTTGACCCAGCACCGTGCTCCCGAGGCCGGGGTTTCCCCGGAGATTGGATGGGGGCTGCTTCTTGTCAGCCCATCCGGTTCAGGCTATCATGGATCTGTCCACATCCGCAGTCGTCGGCCAGAGCCGGCCTCGAGGGTAGATTGACTCCCGCAGGAACCCGTCAGGGCCACACTCCCCAAACCGCCCGGGCTCGCGGCCGGGTTGTGGCGTCGCCGGTGACATTCCGCATGTCGGCTTGCCGCACGGCGGCTTGGGCGTGGTGGCTCGGTCATCCCTTCTAGCGGGCATCCCTTCTTCTTTCTCCCTGGACGGCCCGCAATGCGGGCCGTTCGTTTTCAGGAGCATGGCATGTATCTCATCCTCAAACCCGGCCTCGAACCCGATGTCCAGAATCGATTCGTGGAGGAACTCCGGGCCGCCCGACTCGAGGTGGTTCCGTTGCCGGGGCTCAACCGGCGCGCCTTCGCCCTCATCGGCCCCCCGGAGATCACCGAACGCTTTGCCACCCATCCCTACGTCGAAGAATGCATCCGGGATGCCGCGCCCTACAAGCGGGTGGCCCGCGCGCTGCACCCCCACGACACCCTCGTCCCGCTCGGGGACGTCTCGGTCGGCGGGGACTCGTTCATCGTCATCGCGGGACCCTGCGCCGTCGAGACGCCGGAGCAGATGCAGTCCATCGCCGCCTCCGTCCGCGCGGCCGGGGCCCATGGACTCCGGGGGGGCGCCTTCAAGCCCAGAACGAGCCCGTACAGCTTCCAGGGACATGGGAGGAGCGGACTGCAGCTCCTGCGCGAGGCGGCCTCCCCCCACCACCTGCCGATCGTGACCGAGATCATGGATGCCGAGGATCTCCCGGCCATGGCGGAATCGGTCCAGGTGCTCCAGGTGGGGGCCCGCAACATGCAGAACTTCTCGCTCCTCAAGGCCGTGGGTTCCCAGAAGCTGCCGGTCATCCTGAAACGCGGGCTCGCCGCCACCCTCGAGGAACTCCTGCTCGCAGCCGAGTACATCGTCGATGCCGGCAACGAGGCGGTCATCCTCTGCGAACGCGGGATCCGGACCTTCGAGACCGCCACCCGCAATACCCTCGACCTCAACGCTGTGGCCTGGCTCAAGATGAAAACACACCTGCCGGTCCTGGTCGATCCCTCGCATGGCACCGGGCTGTCCGAACTGGTTCCCCCGCTCAGCAAGGCGGCCCTGGCCGCGGGGGCCGATGGACTGCTCGTGGAAGTCCACCCGGATCCGACCCGGGCCTGGTCGGATGGCCGCCAATCCCTGGATCCCCCAAGCTTCGCCCGCCTCATGCGGGAACTCCGGCCGCTCGCCCAGCTGTTCGGACGGACCCTGCCATGACGTCCCGGCCGCCACCGGTGAAAGCTTCCCTGCGCACCCTGACCCGCCGCCTCGACCACCTGCCCGATCCCCTGGCCCTCTTCGCCCGTCTCCGGGCGACCGCGGACGTCAAACCCCGCGCGCTTTTCGAAACGGCCGATCACGCCTCGACCCAGGAGGCCCAGAGTCTCCTCTATGTCGACCCTGCCATCCGGTGCCGACTGCTCGAGGATGCGGTCGAATGGCATCCCCTGAGCGCGAATGGCGCCTTTGGGCTGATCTCCCTGCACGAGGCCGGGTGGACCCGGGACGCCCATGCGCTGCCCGGGGGGGGGTACCGCTTTCCCCTGCCCCCCCAACCCCCCTCGCTCGATGAGGCATCGCGTCTGCGCGCCGCCGGTCCCTTCGACCCCTTGCGCGCGCTCCTCGGGAGCTGGCAGGCGGATCCGCGCACCCTGGAAAGCATCCATGCCTATGGACTCTTCGCCTACGACCTCGCGGACCGTTTCGAACCCCTGCCGGAGCGCCAGCCGGCGGAACGACCGCTCGCCGATTACGAGTTCCACCTGTGTGAAACCCGGATTCTCATCAATCATGCCCAGAGCTCGACCACGATCACGGCGGTGATCCTGGGCGACAACCCGCCCCAGGATCTCGAACTCGCCGCCCGCCGCCGCTTGAGCGAATTGGAACGCCTGATCCGCTCCACCCCGAACCCGGCCCCGCGGACCCCCGCGGCCCGCAAGGGTGCCCGCCGGTACCGGAGCCCCATCCCCGACGAGGCCTTCGCCTCGGTTGTCCAGGACCTCAAGGGCGAGATCGCCCAAGGCGAGGTCTTCCAGATCGTCCCCTCGCGGCGCTTCGAGACCGACTGCCCGGATCCGCTCGGTGCCTACGCCGCGCTCAGAGAGCTCAACCCGAGTCCGTACATGTTTTTCCTGGAAGACGGGGAAGGGATCCTGTTCGGCGCCTCCCCGGAGAGCGCGCTCAAGGTCCGTGCCGCCGAGTCCCGGATCGAGATCCGCCCGATCGCCGGCACCCGTCCCCGGGCCCTCAATCCGGACGGCACCGTGGACGTCGAGCGGGACGCGCGGGTTGAACTCGAACTCCGTCTGAGTGCCAAGGAACTGGCCGAGCATGCCATGCTGATCGACCTGGCCCGCAACGATGTGGCCCGGGTTGCGGAACCGGGGAGCCGGAGCGTGACCGAGCTCATGACGGTGGAACGCTATTCCCACGTCATGCATCTGGTCTCCCGGGTCCAGGGCACCCTGGCCCGGGATCTCGATGCCCTCCACGCCTACCAGGCCTGCCTCAACATGGGTACCTTGACCGGTGCGCCCAAGATCCGCGCCATGCAGTTGTTGCGCGGCCGGGAACCTCACCGCCGGGGACCCTATGGCGGTGCCGTGGGCTACCTCGACCTTCGCGGCAATCTCGATACCGCGATCGTGATCCGTTCCGCCTGGGTGGCCAACGGAGAGGCCTGGGTCCAGGCCGGATGCGGCGTGGTCGCGGACTCGGATCCGGTCCAGGAAAGTGACGAGACCCGGCGCAAGGCGGAGGCGGTTCTCGAGGCCATCGAGCGCACCCTCGGAGATCCTGCGCCATGACGACCCGTCCCCATGTCCTCTTCATCGACAACTTCGATTCCTTCACCTATAACCTGGTCGACGAATTCCAGTCGGCGGGTGCCACGGTCGAGACCTGGAGAAACGACACCCCCCTGGAGGCGCTGACCGCCCGGCTGGCCCAACACCCGCCCACGCTCGTGGCCCTGTCGCCGGGACCCGGCCGACCGGAGGAGGCCGGCTGTCTCGTCGACCTCACCCGGTCACAAGCCGGCAGGATCCCGCTCGTGGGCATCTGCCTCGGTCACCAGGCCATCGCCCAGGCCCTGGGCGGTGGGGTCGGTCCCGCCCCCCTCCTCGTCCACGGCAAACCGGCTTCTGTCTTCCACGACGGGAGGGGCCTCTGGCAGAACCTCCCCCTTCCGTTCACGGTGGGCCGCTACCACTCGCTCGTGGTCGACCGCCTGCCGCCCCATTTCCGGAGGAGCGCCTGGGCACTCGACGGATCGGACGAGGTGACGATGGCCATGGAACACGAAAAGGATCCGGTCCTGGGACTGCAGTTCCACCCCGAGTCCATCCTGACCCCGCTCGGCCATACCCTCGTGGTCCGCATCATCGACTGGGCGCTGGGCCACCCCGCCTGAGCCCCGATGGAACCCGGTGCCCGGCTCGAATGGCTCCTTTCCGGAGGCGAACTTCCGGAGGAGGAGATTTCCGCCCTCTGCCAATCCCTGGTCGCGGGCCGGCTGGAGGCCACGGAACTGGCCGGTCTCGTCGTGGCCCTCCGGGCCAAACGGGAGACCGGGCGCGAGATGGCCGCCTTTGCCCGGAGCCTGATCGGGGTCGCGCAAGCCTTCCCCACCCCGCACTATCCCTTTGCCGACAGTTGCGGGACCGGAGGCGACCGGCGGGGAACCCTCAACATTTCGACCGGGGTCGCCTTTCTTGCGGCAGCCTGCGGGCTCCCGATCGCGAAGCACGGCAACCGCTCGGTTTCCTCACGCTCCGGTTCCGCCGACGTGTTCGAGCAGTTGGGCATCCCGCTCTCCCTCACGCCGGACCGGGCCCGTGCCTGCCTGGACGAGGCCGGGCTCTGTTTTCTCTTTGCCCCCGACTACCACCCGGGGCTGCGCCACGCCATGCCCGTCCGCCAGGCACTCGGCATCCGGACCGTTTTCAACCTCCTGGGCCCGCTGCTCAACCCGGCCCGGCCGCCCATCCAGCTGGTCGGCGTCTACGATCCGGACTGCACGGAATCCGTGGCCCAGGCCCTGGGCGAGCTCGGCCGGAGCCGGGCCATCGTGCTTCATGGCTCGGGCATCGATGAGATGGCACTCCACGGGCCGACCCGTCTTTCCATCCTGCGCGATGGCGTGATCGAGAACCGGATCCTCGAACCGGCCTCGCTCGGCATTCCCACCTACCCGCTCGAAGCCCTCGAGGGAGGGGATGCGGCGGCCAACACCCGTGCGCTCGCCGATCTCCTGGACGGCCGTGCAAAACCCGCCTATGCCTGGTCGGTCGCCCTCAATACGGGCGCGCTCCTCTGGATCGCCGGACGCTCGGAGACCCTCGCCGAGGGGATCGACCAAGCCCACGCGACACTCGAGGCGGGAGGGGCCCGGAAAGTCCTGTCCCGGCTCCAGGAGGTCGCAGCTCGTGCTTGATGCGATCATCGCCCACAAGCGCGAGGTCGTCGCCGGCCGCAAAAGGCTCGTTCCCGAAGCCGCGCTCCGGCGGTCGCTGGTCCCCGGCCGCCACGCCCTCCGCGAGCGTCTGGGGGGGACGAGACCCCTCTTCATCTTCGAGTGCAAACGCGCCTCGCCCTCGGCCGGCCTGCTCCGTCCCGAGGCCGACCTCGAAGCCATTGCCGGAATCTACAATGAATGGGCCGATGCGGTTTCCGTCCTCACGGAAGCGCGTTTCTTCAAGGGCAGCCTCGGGGATCTCGCCTTCTGGCGGACCCGGACGACCCTCCCGCTCCTGCGCAAGGACATCCTGGTCGATCCCTACGAAGTGCTCGAGGCCCGCCATCTCGGGGCCGATGCCGTGCTGCTCATGCTGTCGGTCCTCGACGATCCGGCCTACACCGACTGTCTCGCCCTCGCCCGCGAGCTCGGGCTCGACGCGCTCACGGAAGTGCACGATGAACGGGAACTCGAGCGGGCGCTCAATCTCGGATGCGATCTCCTCGGCATCAACAACCGCAACCTCCGGACGCTCGAGATCGACCGCGACACCACCCGGCGTCTCGCGCCCCTCGTTCCCGAAGGACTTCCGGTCATCGCCGAATCCGGGATCGAGACCCACGCGCACATCCGCGACCTTGGGCCCTCGGTCGACGGCTTCCTCGTGGGAAGTGCCCTCATGCGCTCGCCACGGATCGATCTCGCAGCCCGCGGGCTCCGGCTCGGGCAGATCAAGGTGTGCGGGCTCACCCGCATCGAAGATGCCCGTCTCGCCTGGGAACTCGGTGCGACCCATGGCGGACTCAACTTCGTGGCCGGCTCCCCCCGTGCCGTCACACCCGGACAGGCCCAGGCGCTCGTCCAGGCCGTCCCGCTCGCCTGGGTTGGCGTCTTCCAGGACGCCGAACCCCAGGCCATGGCCGATCGGGCCCACACGCTGGGACTTTCCGCCCTCCAGTTGCACGGGAACGAGCCCCGGGCCGTACTCGATCGCCTCAGGGAAAAGCTCCCGGCCCACGTGGCCGTCTGGAAGGCCGTGCCGTGGGATGCCCCCCCCGTCCGGGCGGAGACCGTCGGCGCGGACCGGCTGGTCCTGGACAGCGCATGCGGCAGCCGCATGGGTGGCACCGGGATCCCCTTTGATCCGGCGCGTGCCCGCCTCTGGCCGGATCTCTCCCAGGCCGTGATCGCAGGCGGCATCGGACCGGATGTCATCGAGACCGCGCGTCGACTGGATCCCTGGCTCATCGACGTCAACTCCGCAGTCGAGGAATCGCCCGGACGGAAGGATCGGGAGCGCCTGACCCGGCTCTTCGATCAGTTAAGGCTCCTCCCCCACCGCAACCGGAATCTCTCATGACCCGGGCGACCCCGCCACCCGCTCCCCGTCCCGGCCGTTTCGGCCGCTGGGGCGGGCGTTATGTCCCGGAAATCCTGGTTCCGGCCCTCGACGAGCTTGAAGGGGCCTTCGAGGGGGCCCGTACCGATCCCGCCTTCCAGGCCGAACTCAGGGACCTTCTCTCGAATTTTGCCGGCCGGCCGACTCCGCTCACCCGCTGCCGCAACTTCCTGGCCGGCTCGGGACTCGAAATCTATCTCAAGCGCGAGGATCTCCTGCACGGGGGCGCCCACAAGACCAACCAGGTCCTGGCCCAGATGCTCCTGGCCCGCCGCATGGGCAAGACCCGGGTCATCGCCGAGACCGGTGCCGGTCAGCATGGCGTCGCGGTCGCCCTGGCCGGCGCCCTGTTCCGGATTCCGGTCCGCATCTACATGGGGGCGACCGACTGCGCCCGCCAGGCCCCCAATGTCTTCCGCATGAAACTTTTCGGTGCCGAGGTGATCGCCGTCACCGCGGGCAGCGCCACCCTCAAGGACGCCATGAACGAGGCCCTCAGGGACTGGGCCGCGAGCTACGAGACGACCCACTATCTCGTGGGAACGGTCGCCGGTCCGCACCCGTTCCCGACGCTCGTGGGCGAGTTCCAGCGCATCATCGGGGATGAGGCCCGTGCCCAGTTTCTCGAACAGACCGGGGGCGCCCTTCCGGATGAGGTCGTGGCCTGCATCGGCGGCGGTTCGAACGCCCTCGGGATCTTCCGGGCCTTTCTCGCCGATCGCGAGGTCGCCCTTGTCGGCGTCGAGGCCGGCGGAGAGGGGCTCGAGAGCGGCCGGCATGGCGCCACCCTCAGTCGTGGACAGGCGGGCATCCTCCATGGAGCCGAAACCCGGATCCTGACCGATCGGGAAGGCCAGATCCTGGAGTCGCACAGCGTCTCGGCCGGTCTCGATTATCCGGGCGTGGGGCCCGAGCACGTTCATCTCCACGAGACCGGGCGTGTCCGCTATGAATCGGCGACCGACGGGGAGGCCGTGGCCGCGTTCCGCCGGCTCGCGCGCGACGAGGGGATCATTCCCGCCCTCGAGTCGGCCCACGCCTTGGCCTACTGCGAAAGGCTCGCCCGTCTGGGGCCCAAGCCTGCCCGCCTCCTGGTCAACCTCTCGGGTCGGGGAGACAAGGATCTCGCCCATGTGCAGTCCTTGATCGAGGAGATTTCGTGATGGACCGCTATTCCGCCCTCTTCGAGCGCCTGGGCCGCGAGCACCGCGGGGCACTCGTGCCCTTTGCCATCCTGGGCTATCCGACTCCGGAACGCTCGCTCGAATGGATCGAGGCGCTCCTTCCCCATGCCGATGCCCTGGAGCTGGGCCTGCCTTTTTCCGATCCCATCGCCGACGGTCCGGTGATCCAGACGGCCAGCCACCAGGCACTCACCGCCGGGGCCCGGCTCGATTCGGGACTTGCCCTCGTGTGCCAGCTCCGCACCCGCCATCCGGAGCTCCCGATCGGACTTTTGGTCTACGCCAACCTGGTCTACCAGCCGGGACTGGATCCCTTCTACGAACGGGTCCACGCTGCCGGGGCGGATTCGGTCCTCATCCCGGATGTCCCGTCGGAGGAAGCCCAACCCTTTGTGGACGCGGCCCGGCGCCAGGGCATTGCACCGATCCTGATCGCCCCTCCCAACGCGCCGGAGGCGGCCCTGGCACGGATCGCAAAACTCGCCTCCGGCTATATCTACGTCGTGAGCCGGAGCGGGGTCACCGGAACGGAACAGCAGGCCGGCCGGCCCCAGGCCCGCCTTTTTGAAAAGCTGCGGGCCCTCGGTGCACCGCCCGGACTCGTCGGGTTCGGCATCTCCTCACCCGAGGACGTGCGTGCGGCCCTGGCCCAGGGGGCCTCTGGCGTGATCGTGGGATCCAGCCTGATCGAGAAGTCCCGGGACCCGGCGCAACTTGAGTCCCATCTCCAGTCCCTCGCGCTCGCGACCCGACGACCGCCGGATGGGCGTCACGGTCGGGCGGTTCAGGAATGAAGTGAATCACCACCCGCGTGAGAGCCTGAAGCTCCACGTTCAGGCCGGCAGGTCGACGTGTCGTTCGAACGGCTGGCGCAACTTTGGATCGGCGAACCGGTAGGGGCTCTTGATGAAGCTGCGCTACTGCGCGATCAGGTGCTGCATGCTTCGATGACGGTGAAACAATCCATCACAATCCCTGCTCTAGCAGGAACGCTGTCCGCTCTTTCGACAGCCAGCGTTCCAGAAAATGATCCTTGAGATGGGGCTTGATCCCCGCAGTTCGCGCGAGCGATTCGAGCGAAACCATCCTGTCCTTCCAACCAAGCGCGAAAGCTCCCTTGAGTGCAGCGCGGTCGGCACAACTGGCGATCCACGCATCGTTGCGGACCAGCGCATGCGCGAAAAGATCCCGTTCGCCGGCGTCGAGCGCATCCGCCGTCTGCAGGTTCAGTGCCAGGTTCGCGCGCTCGGATTCGGTAACGACGTGAACCACTCTCACGCACTCCAGGTCCGACAATTCCATCGGTACGTAATTTCGGCGCATCGGGCCGCCCGTGCGTGCTTCCTCCCTGCACTTCTCGACTGTTTCCACGGCGAAGTGGTTGGCGATCGCGTTCCAGCAGTGCGTACGGACAGCCTCAATCATGATGTTGGTGTCCACGAGTACAACCTGTCCGCGTTCCATGGCTGCTGGCCCTTGCTCACAAGTCAAAGGGGGCGGGCAGTTCGTAACTCCCGAAAAATTCTGCCAGATCCTCAAACGTCATTCCAAACAGCGAGCCCGCGCGGCGTACCGACAAGTCACCCGCCAGCAGTGCAGCGTGCAGCCGTTGCGCAAACTCGGCGCTGAACAGGCGCGGTTTCAGCTGCTTCTGCATGGGACGGCCGTTGGCCGTGAGCTTCTGGTCGTCGGTATCTACAAGATCGGCCTTGGACAGCAGGCCGAGATAGAACAGTCGCCACTTCAGGGCTTGCGCCGACACGCACAATTCCGTGGCGGTTTTGTTGAGCCAGCGATGCAGGTCCTCTCCTTCGCGGCTTTGAAAGCGCGCCGTGAGCGTTCGTTTCGGCATCAGCAAAGCCCCGGCGAAGTTGTCGGCGAGTTGTTCGATGCGCTTGTGCCGGCCCTTGCCGGAGTAATCCCCGTTCACGCTCTCCCGGTGCTCCGGCCTCATCTGTTCCCACGTGAGCACATGGAAGCACTCATGCGCCAGGTCGAAGTTTCGACGGCCTTCCCCTTCGTTGCGATTGATCAGGATGGTGTTGAGCCCTGGCAATTGGCAGGCCGCGCCGGAAATGCCGACGGGTGCATCCACGTAAAGCACCAGTGCGCCGAGATGCGAGTGAATCGCGGATTCAAGTTTCAACGCCGGGATTGTCCCGAGGTCCCATTCCTTCGCGAGCATTTCGGCGGCAACCCAAGCGTCTTCGAAACTGCTTTGTTCCGACAGCACCAGCCGTTTCTGCAGGGGGCTGGCAGGCTTGCCGGTTTTTTCACCCAGCTTGCGATAGAGCGCGATCCAGCGCCCGGCGCGATCCTCGAACTGGTCCAGTACGCTGGCGCTGGCCTCCCGACTCGCGCGCCAGTTGAAGCTGCCCTCGCCGACCAACCGCAGAGAATCGGTAAAAAAATCCAGATCCACCCTGAAGATATCGAGCGCACGCACCAGTTCGGCGGCCGTCAGCTTGCGCTGACCCGCTTCGATGGCGGAGAGTGTCTGGCGATCCTTGAAGCCGAGCTTTTTCGCGAGTTGGGCCTGGGTCCAGCCCTTGTCTTCGCGGGCGTATTTCAGACGGCGGACGATGATGTCGCTCACAGGTTCCTCACTTCCCCCGCTTGTTGTACTTGGGTTGGGTGCGCGCGATTGAGCGCACCTCGCCCTGCTTGGCATCTTCGATGCTTTTCATCTGCTCGATCCGCACCTTCATGCCTGGAACGTAATCCTTGCTCCCCGGCAAATGCTCGACGAGCCGCTCCTGTACACGCCCGCGCTGGGCAACACCGACGTAGTTCGGCTTACCGCCGCCGGTCTCGATGGTGTATTTGACCGGCTTGTCGTTCGGCAACTTGCCGATGCCGGTCTTGTTGAAGGAAACAGTCCTTCTTGCCATGTCAGTTGCTCCTCGAAATCAGATACCGCTGTTGCTGGTGCTATTCGCACGGACGGGGCAAGTCAACCGCCCGTCCTGCTTGCTGGCGTTGTTCTTCCAGTGCAGGGGACGAAGGTTCGAAATCGCGTCCGAACCGCCATGCTCGACAGGTGTGATGTGGTCCACCTCCCATCCGTATGGTGAGTTGCGGTTTCCGTAAAACCACCAGCCCATCCAAGCGCCGCAGGCGTCCTTGCGCCACGCGTCCGGATCGTAGTTCGGGACGGGGCTCGCCTTCGCCCAGATGGCAGCCTGCTGCTCGTCGGTCCAGTTCATGCGAAGCTCCCGACGTCATCCAAGTCACAAGCATTGTATTCTTGCAAAATAAATAATGCAAGATCGTTCTTCTTGGACAGGCCATGCTTGGGTGCGTCCTTGGATCCCTCAGTTCAGAAACCTTTGGCACTCCTTTGAAGACGGAGGGATTGAAGCCATAGCCCGGGTCGTTGCAGGAGCGGGTCCCGGAACCTGGATGCCAGGAACCCGTGTCAGCACGGGCCGCGAATCCCGTCAGTAGACGGGTGCGTCCTCAGGGCTCGCCCGGATGGGGGGCACCGTTTTTGCCCACCCACTCGACAAGGACACGGTCACCCTCTCCTCGCGCTCCTGGAGAGTCTCGGTCTCCCCCACATGAGCTTTGCATTTGCTCCAGGTCACTCATAACCGCATGGAAGCCCACCCCCTCGATCCGAAGTGCCACCTGTCCGGGGCCGATTGTCGTCCTGAAAGCTCGACAATCCCGAGAATCCGGGAAACTCCCCGTCCCCCTACTTCCGACGCAGCGCCTGATAAACAGCATCATCGTTGCGCTGCCCGATCAGGAGGACACGGATCTCCTCTTCCGCGAAATCGTAGATCACCCGGTATTCCCCAACGTCCACGCGACGATAGTCATACCCCTTCAACAGCCGGGCATCATGGGGTTCGGGTTCGCGGAGCAGGCCCAGTATCGTCGTGGTGACCTGCTTGAATTGCCTGGGCGGCAATTCATCGAGAAACTTGAGTGCATCCCGTGTGAGATCAAGACGCCGCATCCAGCTTTCCCTGCAGATACGGCCAGACCTCCTCCGGCCCCACCAGACCACTGCCGAGTGCCGCCTTGGCGCGCTCCCCCACCAGGCGTCTTCCAGATCCTGGAGCTTTTGATCCTCTTCGTAGGACAAGATCACTGCATACGGCTTGCCACGGCGCGCGAGAGTCGCAAGTCCTGCTCGATCTTGCTGCGCTTATCCCAGGGCGCGTGCGCCTGCCAGGTGGTGAGGTGCGATTGCTGGATCACGTATTCGATTCCCCAAGCCGCACGGGCAGGAGCACTCTAAACTGGACATTCTGGCGACTCTGGCCTGGCCGCCCGGGCGCCAGGGCCACGGGTCGCAGTTTCCGGTCTTTGAGGAACGCAGCCACCGTATCCGCGAGATTGGAGCCTTGTCGCGCAAGAAGCGCGCCGAGCCGCTGTGCATTGGGGATGTCGTGAGCGGCAACCAATGCCGCCCTGAGCCCCTCTGGATGTGAGTACGCGCTGAGTCCTTCGACCACCCCGGCAATGCGGATTGGTCCGCCGGCAAGCTCCTGGCGCCGCAGAAGATCAAGCATCGTGAGCTCGGGCGTAGAGACGAGATACCGGCCGTCCGGGGTTTCGTGCCACTGACTCGGCATCCCTGATATGCGGGCGCGGGTGTGGAAGGTCAGGCGTTGGCGGCCGACCACCATCGGCCGGCGCTGCATCGGTACCATGACCTGGATGACCGACGGCGCATAGGGGGCAACGCCATACGCTTCCGCCGCAGAGAGCAACCCGACGTAGTAGGGGATCCTGAGCGTGGAGGCGAGGAATCGGTGCAGCCACGTCTCAGGAGGGGGCGCGCCGCTTTGCGCGTACATCAAGGGCACGATCACCCATTGCCCAGAGCCGCGCGCAAGACGGATGATGCGACCGCGTCGTTGCTGTCGATGCAAAGCCTGGCGCAGTGCTTCCGGGGATGTATCAGGGAGGGACGCGGCGATCTGCGCATCGGTGAGCATGAGTTTGCCCGACCGCTCGGCATCATCGAGGATAGTGGAGAGGCGTGATTTCACGGTGGCACGAAAAATCAATATGCGTAATATATCATAAATGATCACACATCGCATACTGACGGTGCAGGCTGGCGACGGTGCCAATCCGTGGAATATCAATGGCTCCGATCCAGGCGAATCAGGGGTTTATCCACGCATCCCTCTCCGAAATATTCCACACGATCACAAATAATTCCAAGATAATTCAATCATTCGAGTGGGAGATCAAGGGTCCAAAATCAAATTTCATGTCGGTCCCACCTGCGCGGCGACGGTCTACGTATGTGGTGGACGGCCAGGGCAGCATCGTGGCGATTCCGGTCGGCGCCTTTGCGGATCCCCATTTTCCCTCTCCTCGCATCTTTGTATACGAATCCAGAAAACACCCGGGGGTCACCCCCTCCGGAAGCAGCGCACATTCAATGAGCGGGTGGACTTTAGCCCTTGATCACAGGCTCTTGCGCAAGTGCCCCTTCCATCGGCGCCATCATGCTCGCCCGGCTCAAGGCCGGCGCGCTCGACCCCGAACCCGTCCGCACCGGGCTCGACCAGACACTCACGCGCCGACGATCGGGCCCTGTTCAAACTGCCGGCCCTGCCCGAATCCAAACGTCCCTGATGGCCGCCTGCCGTTTTGAGGTCCCCGAAGTACACACCCCCTCTCTCCTCCCCTCCCTTTTTTCCCCTCGCTTCGGACTCCGATCGGAGCCCCTGGGCCTTGTTCTTGGGTTCCAGGGGGATTGGAAATCAAAACCGGGCTGTGCTGGCCACCGCGCCGGTCGAACGGGTCGCAGAGCGAGCGTCCACACAGGACGCGGACGGCAACCAGCGGAGGCCCCAGGCTCTTATTTGAGCGCCGGACCGTTGCATGTAACGCCACTCGCCAGGAATTCCAAGTGACCGACACGTCCGTCAATGCCCGTGTTCAAAAGCACCGTGATGCCCTGTGGCGGGCGGGACTGCGTCCGGTGCAACTCCGGGTGCCGGATACCCGGCGCGAGGGTTTTGCCCAGCAGTGCCGCCGCCAGTCGCGACGGGTCGCCAAGGCCGACCAAGCCGACTCCGCATTGCTCGGCTTCCTCGATGAGGCCCTGATCGATCCCGAGCACTGAAGCGCGTGCGGCGGGGGGATTTCGTCACCATTGCCTGGTCCGGAGATTTCAGCAAGCCCCGACCGGCGCTGATCGTCCAGGCTGATCCGTTTGAGGATACGGCCACCGTGACAGTTTTGCCGGTGTCCGGCACGCTTGTCGAGGCGCCGTTGTTGCGGGTGACCGTGCAACCGGGCCCGCTGAGCGGGCTGCGGAAGCCTTCGCAGGTCATGATCGACAAGGCGATGACGGTACGGCGCGAGAAGATCGGACGGCCTTTCGGGCAAATCGATCCCGAGTCCCTGATCGAGATCGAGCGGCGCCTGGCCGTCTTTCTCGGGATCGCCAAGTGAGACGGATCCGGTTTTCCGGGACACGAGTTGGGAGTTGAATCGTGTCTGAAAGGGGGCCGTGCGCACCCGCCGTCATGGCGTTCGCGGATCGTTATCATGGGCGCCTCGAGAAACCGGGTTTCAAGTCACCCCCCCGAAGCCCGTCAGGCCGATGTCATGCAAAAGGTGGACTGGGGTGCAAAACCGTGTCCAAATAATCCGAGCCGGTCCACCTTTCTGGATGCAGTTGATCGTGAACGAGATCGGTAAAATAGGCCTCTGACCCAAGCCTGAAGCCAGCCCTCAAGGAGCCCCTCTCGATGTACGATCTCCACACCGCCCCCACCCCGAATGGCCGGAAGGTCTCGATCGCCCTCGAGGAGCTGGGTCTCCCCTACACCGTCCACGTGCTCGACCTCTCCCGCCTGGAACAGAAGAGGCCGGACTATCTCGCGCTCAATCCGAACGGCCGGATCCCGACCCTGGTCGACCGGGAGGAGGGGGACTTCGCCATCTTCGAATCGGGTGCCATCCTGGCCTACCTCGCCGAAAAAACCGGCCGTCTCCTGCCACCCGATCCCCGCGGGCGCTCACGGGTCTTCCAGTGGCTTTTTTTCCAGATGGCCGGAATCGGCCCCATGCAGGGGCAGGCCAACGTGTTCTACCGCTATGCGCCGGAACGGATCCCCTACGCCATCGACCGCTACCAGCGCGAGACCCGGAGGCTCTACGAGGTCCTCGACCACCGGCTCACGGACTCCCCCTACCTGGCCGGCGACTATTCCATCGCGGACATCGCGACCTACCCCTGGGTGGCCTCACACGAGTGGGCCGGCATCCGGATGGAGGGGCTGGATGCCCTTTCGGCCTGGCTCGAACGGGTCGGCTCCCGCCCGGCTGTCCAGGCCGGCATGCAGGTGCCCCCCTCCCCGAACCGCACGACGGACGAGGCCGTGGAGCGGGTCCGCTCGCTTCTGGCCTGACGGAAGCCCCCGAACCGGCAGGGGCCGGGTAGGCACAGGCTCATCCAGTGATAGGGAGGGTTCCACACAGTCGGCAGAGGGCAGGCGCACCTCAGTCGGCCTTCCCAACTGGCGATCCCACCGGAAAATCCCGATAAAACCTTGAAACTGTTGCCACGGGTCCCGGACATCGAGTCGGGCAAGCCAGTCGGTCTCGCCTGTGCCAGTGGGTCCTGACCATCAACGACACGGCCTGGCCCCGTCCATCACGCCATCCTCTGATGCCACTCCTCCGGCAGCCCCACACCTTTCCACCTGTCATGCCCGGGCCACGAGCGAGGCCAGTTCGCGCACGCCCATCACCTCGACTCCTTCACCCTTCGGATAGCGCTCTTCACCGGAATACACGACAAAGCTCCGCGCCGGCTTCAGGTCTTCCCGCGCGTGGTGGAATCCCTTGTCGAGCGCCGGTCGATGCCCCCGCTTGATTTCCACCGCCCACAGCTTCCCGCCAGGCAGTTCGAGCACGAGATCAATTTCGGCGCCGGCGGAAGTGCGATAGAAGCTCGCGTTCACGCGCGCGGGCGCCGCGCTCATCAGGCTCTCCACGACGAAACCTTCCCAGCTTCCACCCGCCACCGGATGGCCCAGCACGGCGTCGCGGTCATCCAGGCCGAGCAGGGCATGGACGATGCCACTGTCGCGCACATAGACCTTCGGTGATTTCACGAGGCGCTTTCCGACATTGGCCTGGAAGGGCTGCAGGCGGCGCACGAGGAGCAGATCGACCAGAAGATCGAGATAACGGGCGACGGTCTTGCCATCGACGCCGAGGCCGCGCGCGAGTTGCGCCGCATTCAACGTTCCACCCTGCACGTGGGCCAGCATGGTCCAGAACCGGCGCAGCGTTTCCGCCGGCACGCGCGGCCCGAGCTGCGGGATGTCCCGTTCCAGGTAGGTGCGGATAAAGTTTTCGCGCCAGATCGCGCTTGCCTGGTCGGTTTCGGCCAAGAAGCTGTTCGGGAATCCACCTCTGATCCACAGTTTCTCGCGCGCATCGTCATCGGCTTCAAGTACGTTGAATGGTCCCAGTTCGACATAGGCAATGCGGCCCGCCAGCGATTCGCCCGATTGCCTCAGCAAATCAATCGACGCCGAGCCCAGTAGCAGGAAGCGGCCTGTCTTGCTGTTTCGCCATCGTCTTTCGTCAATGAGGCCGCGCAGCGTCTTAAAGAGTTCCGGCACCCTCTGAACTTCATCCAGGATGACGAGCTTGTCTTCGTGCCTGGACAGGTAGAGCGCAGCGTCAGCCAGTTTCTCCCGATCCGCCGGGTCTTCGAGATCGAGATAAACGCTCGGCCATCCATCGCTGATCTGTTTGGCCAGCGTGGTCTTGCCGGACTGCCGCGGCCCGAGCAGAATCACGGCCGGGAACTGGTCCAGTCGGGCAAGAATGAGCTCGGTCTTTCGGCGCGGTAACATCCTAGCAATTATGGCGTACTGAGCCAGAATTGCAAGAATAATACGCTTGGATCCGCTAACTAACCTAGCAAATCAGGCCACGACGTTGATGAGGCCGGGATTCCCGTGGGTATCACTGATCAGAAGAAAACGCATGCGACTATTCCTTCGACTCCGGCAATTCCAGCAAGAACCTCCAGATTGGAACGACATGGATGATCCCCGCGTTGGTTGCGATCCGCTCATCTTCGGCCCGCGTCACAATGATTGCCGTCTTGACGCACAACTCCGTCATGGACTCGCTGAGCGCCGCCACTTCGCGCTTGCGAGTCAGCGGATCAGCGAGCGACGCGCAGACCTGGGTCAGGATTGGGGACCGCGAACCTGATCGCACGATGAAATCGACCTCCCGACCGTCAGCCGTTTTATAGTAAAAAATCTCCGGGAATACTCGCCGCAACGCCGTGTAAACCAGGTTTTCCAGGAGATGCCCCGAGTTGAGCAGAATCCCCGACGACACCGACGTGATCATGGCATGATCGACGCAGTAGGCCTTCTTGGGGTTGGTGTGGCGGCGGGCCAGGGAGGCGTCGAAAATCCGCACGCTAAACAAGAAATAGGCATCCTCGAACCACGCCAGGAAATTCGACACCGCCGACTTGGGGGCGTTGTGCCCCAGTGATTGCAGATACCGGGTCAACCGGTTGACGGAATGGGGCGCGCCGATGTTGTCCACCAGCCAGTGGGCCAGATCGGCCACGGCTTTGGGGTGGGCCACGTCATGGCGTTCAATCAGGTCACGGAAAAGCACGGCGTGGAAGTATTCCTGGTGCGTCTTGACACGCAATTGGCGCGGCAGGCCCAGCACTTCCGGGAATCCTCCAGTTTCCCAATATTCGCCGAACGCCTTTTGAACCAGTAACCGCCGCTTGAACGAAAACGGGAACATCTCCCAGGACAAGGCCCGCCCCTGCATCTGCGTGGCGATCTCTTTGGAGAGCATGCGCGCCGACGAGCCCGTCAGGTAGACCTCGCACTTCTCGGTTCGCATCAGCCGGTCCACGCAAGACGGCCAACCCGGGTGTGGACCCTGGAATCATGGGGCTCCCCGCACAACCGATACCCACAACCCGACGGGATTGGCCGGGGAGCCTCGCGATCCTGGCGCGTGTGCCAGCAGGAATGGGACACACGCCCTTCGACCTTTGGGTACTGGGTCTTCCAGCACCGCCTCGTGAGGGCCCGGCGGATCATCTCCGGGCCCGGACGGGTATAATTGAGGTCGACCGGATCTCCCCCGGTTCACCGAGCCCAGAGGAGCCCGCCCGTGAAAAACCCGCCCGAGCCCGCAGCCCGTTCCACCCCGGAAGAGACCGGTGACGCCGTCGACCAGAGCCGTCGCCGCTTCCTCATCTCCGCAAGCACGGTGCTCGGCGCCATCGGCGTCGCCTCGGCGTCGATCCCCTTCATCGGATCGATGAACCCGAGCCGCAAAGCAGTCGCAGCCGGCAGCCCGGTGGATATCGACATCAGCAAGATCAAGCCGGCTGAGCTCATCACGGTGCTCTGGCGTCACAAGCCGGCCTGGGTCCTGCGCCGGACTCCCGAGCAGCTGTCAATCCTCCCGGGCATGGATTCGGTCCTCAAAGACCCCCACAACCGGCAGCCCCAGCAACCGCCGGGAATGCCCTCCGGGGTCTACCAATACTGGCGATCAATCCGGAAGGAGTATCTCGTCCTGATCGGCATCTGTACCCACCTGGGCTGCATCCCGGACTACGTCCCCCAACCCGGTGGCTCCCTGGGCCCCTCCTGGAAGGGCGGTTTCCACTGCCCGTGCCATGGCTCCATGTACGACTTTGCGGGTCGCGTGCTCGTGGGCTCGCCGGCCCCCCTCAACCTTCCCGTGCCACCCTATTATTATGTGAGCCCCACCGTGATCCGGGTGGGAGCACTCAAGGGCGGGAAGGAGGAGAACTGGGCACCGTCGATCTGGTAGCCTCAACCGGCACCCGTTGCCCCGGCCCGTCCCCGGCCGCACTCCGCCAGAGATACATCGCCGCATAGGCCCGCCAGGGCTTCCACGCCTCGGCCCGCTTGACCAGGGCCCGCTCCGTCAGCAACCTCCCCCCTCCCGCGACCCGCCGCAGCACCCGGTCACCGGCCGGGAAGGCGTTCGGATCGTTGAGAGCCCGCATCGCCACATATTGCGCGGTCCAATCCCCGATCCCGTTGATGTTCCGGAAACATTCGGGCAACTCGCCACCCGTGAGCGCCGCATCGAACACGATGCGGCGTCCGGCCACGGCACGCGCCAGGGCCTGGATCGCGCGCCGCCGCGAATCCGGAAGCCCCCGGATTTCCGCACCGGCCAGACTGGCCGCGTCCGGAAAACATCGGCAGACCCCCTCGATCATGGAGGGTGCAAGGGGGGCGCCGAACTGTTCGGCCAGGCGTCCGGCCAGGGTCGTGGCCCCGCGGACGCTCACCTGCTGACCCAGAATGGCTCGCACCGTCATCTCGAAGCCATCCCAGCTCCCCGGCACGCGGAGCCCCGGATAACGCCGGACGAGGGGAGCCAGCAGGGGATCACGGGACAGGTGGCGGGCGATGATCTCGGGATCCGCCGCAAGATCGAACATGGTCCGGACGCGCGAGACGATTTCCATGAGGAGGGACGGATCCGGGATCCGGATGCGGATCTCGAGGGTATGGAGCCCCCCGCTCGGCCCCACGGCCAGAAAACCCGCCTGACCTTCGAGCCGGAGACTCCGGCGATACCATCCGTCCCGGACCGATTCGACGCCCGGCGTGGCCCGGGCGGCGAGATAGACGAGCAAGGCATCCCAGTCATAGGGTGGACGGTAGGCCAGATGAAAGACGTATTCGTCCGCATCGCGCTTTGGCGCCTCGCCCCGGCCGAGATGGCGGAGCTCCGTGGGCGTCCTGCGGTAGGCCTTCTGCACGGTCGCGTTGAAGCGCCGGAGACTCCCGAACCCGGCGGCCAGGGCCACCTGGCTCATCGGCAGGCCGGTATCGGTGATGAGCTGTTTCGCGAAATGGAGCCGGCGAGCCTGCGCCACCGCGATGGGCCGGGCGCCCAGGTGCTGCATGAACAGTCGGGACAGGTGGCGAGCGCTCACACCGACCCGGGCAGCCAATCCCCCCACCTCCCCGGTATCGAGGGCACCATCCGAAATGAGTCGAAGCGCCCGGCGCACGATCTCCGAACTCCCGCGCCAGGCGGAAGTCCCCGGGGCCACCTCCGGCCGGCACCGGAGACAGGGACGGAAACCGGCCTCCTGGGCGGCGGCGGCGGAAGGGAAAAAACACACATGCTCCCGTCTCGCGTGAGGGGACGGGCAGATGGGCCGGCAATAGATTCCCGTCGAGGTCACGCCAATGAAGAAGCGTCCGTCGTAGCGCGGGTCCCGCGTCAGACGGGCCTGCTCGCAGATCGTGGCTTCGAGTACCAAGAACGCACCTCCCGATCCGGGATCCTGATCCTAAAAGGCTCGCTCCTCCCGTGCTCGCCATTATCGGACCGCTTTGTCGGATCCTGCCACCACTAGGATTCCGGCCTGCCACGGGTCTTTCCGGCCGGGCCCCCGAACGCCCGAACACCAACCCCCTTCGCCCAGGGCCGGAAAGGAAGGGGCCGGAAGGCCCCTTAGCCTCCGGGCTTGCCGTCATCGGGGTCCGATTGTGGCGAGCAAAGCAGGTCAAGCCTCCTAGACTCGATCCATCACCCGACATCCGGAGGATCGATCATGAACCCCAAACGCCTGTCTCGTCTGGTGTCCCTGGGTCTTGCAGCCCTCTTGCTGGTCCTGCCCGCAACGATTCTGGCCCAAACCCCGGCACCGGTCGCCTATCACATCATCAATCTCGGCAATCCCCTGGGCGGAACCGTAAGCCAGGGATCGAGCATCAACGCCCGTGACTGGATCGCGGGTTTTTCGGCCTTGCCGGGAGATACCGTCATGGAGGCCATGCTCTGGCGGAGAGGAGGACCCACGCCGCTCGGCACGCTCGGGGGCCCGAACAGTGCGGTCGCCTGGCCCAATCACAATGACCACGGCCTCGTGGTCGGCATCGCCGAGGAGGGGCGGCCCGATCCCCTGCATGAAGACTGGAGCTGCGGCCTCGCCGTCTTCTTCACGGTCACCCAGGACATCTGCCGGGGTTTCGTCTGGCGGGAGGGACGGATGACGGCGCTCCCGACCCTGGGCGGCTACGATGGATTCGCCACCGGAGTCAACAACCGGGGGCAGATCGTGGGCTGGGCCGAGGACCGGGTTCAGGACCCGACCTGCAATGCCAACAACCAGGTGCTCCAGTTCGAAGCCGTCCTCTGGTCCCTCAGGGACGGTGTCTACCAGGCCCATGAACTGCCGCCGGTCCCGGGCGACCTGGACGGGGCTGCAACCGCCATCAACCAGAGGGGGGAGGTCGTGGGCATCTCCGGCTTGTGCGGCGGAGCCATCGGCGGCGAAACAGCCGAGCACATGGTGGTCTGGTTCCATGGCCGCGTGTTCCGGATCCTGCCCACGCTGGGCGGGTCCTACTGGAACACCCCGATGGACGTCAACAACGCGGGGGACGTGGTGGGCTTTTCCGACCTGCCCGGCGACGGGCCCACCTTCGCCGGTGCCAACTTCCAGGCCTTCTACTGGTCCAATCGGCCCTACCGGTGCAACGGACAGGTGACCCGCGGGACCTGCAACCTCGGGGTTCTCCCCGGCAACCAGTACAGTGAGGCACTCGGGATCAACGACCGTGGCCAAGTGGTGGGAGCCTCCTTCGGCGGCACGGCTCCGGCAGATGCCTTTCTCTGGCAGAAGGGGGTTCTGACCAATCTCAACGCGTTGGCCGCACCCGGCACGGACCTCGTCCTGACCGATGCCCAGGACATCAATGACCGCGGGGTCATCACCGGCCAGGCCATCGATGCCACAACCGGTGCCACGGTCGCCTTCGAAGCCATTCCGGAAACCCGCCCCGGAACCCACTGAAGGGAACGGGTCCTGGTCTTTCCCCCCGCCACCGGGTGGCGGGGGGTTTTTTCACCTGTTTTCCCGGCTCGAGCAACCCGGTTGCGTCCGTGGTGGGGGACGCTTGATGGACGCACCCCGCGCGCGGGATCCGGGGTCGGGCGGCCCGGGGGCCGGTCCATGATCAAAACGAGGGGACAGCGAGCCTAGACGGGGCATCGATCGGGCCGCTTCCGCGATGCGGCGCTTCACGAGACCCGGCAGACCAGCCACTGGGATGCCGGGGGTGGGGGGGGTTGACATATTTATATATTTAGATAAATATCTAAATATAGCCCTCGCCCAACACGCGCACGAATGGAGACATCCATGAACAAGCCCTTCCAATGGAAAATCTTCCGGATTCTGCTCGCCGCCTGTGTTTTTGGTGTCATCGCGATCGTACCCTACTCGCTCGCACTCCAATCCTCCATGCCTGCACAAGGAAAGTTGCCACTGCCACTGCCGCTCTTGATTTCCATCCAGATATTACAAAATGCGCTCTTGTTTGCCATCGCCATTTTTATCGGGTTGGCTGCCGCCAGGCGGGTGGGATTGGGACTTCCGATCCTTGAGGCAAAATTGAATGGAGCGGCGGTCGGCGGGAAGATCAAGGCGATGCTGCTTCCCAGCATCGTGACCGGTGTGGTGGCATCCGCTCTCGTCGTTGCCATCGACGTCTATGGATTTCTCCCCGCGCTCAGGGCCGAGCTGGGAAGCAAGGCCCGGGTTTTTTCGCCCACTTCCCAGCCAGCCGCCTGGAAGGGATTGCTGGCCGCGTTTTATGGGGGCATCAATGAGGAGGTTTTGCTGCGGCTGTGTGTCATGTCGGTCCTGGTCTGGCTGGGCCGATTCGTCAGCAAGACCGCCGAAGGCAAACCCACGGCAACGATATTCTGGATGGCGAATCTGCTGGCTGCGGTTTTGTTCGGGCTGGGACACTTGCCAGCCACTTCCCTCTTGTTGCCGCTCACTCCACTGGTCATCACGCGTGCCATCGTGCTGAATGGACTGGTCGGTGTCTGCACCGGTTACTTGTACACAAAATATGGACTTGAATCAGCGATGCTCTCGCATTTTTCTGCGGACATCGCCTTGCATGTTTTACTCGCACTATAAGGATGCGATCCGGTTGGCTTCCCGGCCGGCAGAAGAGCCCGTCCGGAGCAGGCCCCCACCGATCCGCAGGCCCGGCAACACGGCTCCGCTTCCGTGTCCCCCGGGGAGGTGCCGATCCGGCGGGCGACTGCGCGTGCCGGTCCGGTATATGATCCATCAACTGGCCCGCAAGCCCCGATCCCCCCCGGGGAGGAGTGTCCCATGATGATCACGACGACCGAACAGGTCATTGGCTATCGCGTACGTGAGGTGAAAGGTCAGGTCTTCGGCGTGGTCGTCCGCAGTCGGGGACTGGGCGGCAACATCATGGCCGGCCTGCGTTCCCTGGTCGGCGGCGAGATCACCGAATACACGGCGATGCTGGAGGAAGCCCGGCGCCACGCCATCGACCGGATGGTCAAGAACGCGACCCTGATGGGCGCAAGCGGCGTCGTCATGATGCGCTTCGATTCCTCGGAAATCGGCCAGAGCATGTGCGAGATCGTGGCCTACGGTACGGCGGTCGTCCTCGAAAAGGAGCCCTGAAACATGTTGCGCAAGGTGCTGCTTGCAGCCGCTCTGCTCCTCGTCGCGCTGGGACTCGCGCTCCTCGCCCTGGGGATGAGGTTTTTCCCGGTTCTCGTCTCCGGACTCGCCATTCTGGCCGCCCTCCTCTTCGAGCGCTGGCGCTATCGTCCACCCGTGAGTCGCCCGGATCCCTCCTGGCAGAAGACCGGCGAGCGCTACGAGTCACCTGGCCGTCCGGGCACGATCGAGGTCTACTACGATCCCGTGAGCGGCGAGCGGCACGAAGTGGCCGGGCCCCCGGATCGGAACGAACGGCGATGAAACCCGGGAGCCCCCTCACCGGAGGATGGACCCGAGACCGCTCCTGGCCCTGGTTCTCCTCCTCCTGGGTGCCTGTGCGCTGACCCCCGCCCGTCGCGTGCCTTCCACGCTTCCCCTCCTGGCCTATGCGCGTACCCGGACCTTCACGTACATGCCCCACAGCCGGGAATGCCAGACCGACATCCTGCGCAGGGAAACCAAGATCGCCACTCTCACGGCGGGGGCCCTCCTGCCCGCGGACCGGCTCCACGCCCGGCCCCTCAGGCGACGGGTGTTTTTGGAGAGGCTGGCCCGCCTGCACGGCGAGATCGGGAGCGACGACAGCGCGCTCGGGCTCCAGATCCTGTCCCTCGTGCAATATGTCAAGGCGACCCGCCTCGCGACAGTGCCCGGAGAATTCCAACTCGACTTGGGCATCCAGTCGGCCAGTGGCACAGGGCCTCACGGATCTTCCGGAAGGCCTTGCGCGAACCGGCTCCCACGGGAGCCGGCCACACCGATTACTGGCATGCCCTGCGCATGAGTGCCCTCGAGATGATCATGCATGGCCACTACCGGAAGGCCCGCCGGATCCTTTTCCGGCTTTTGGCGAGCCACCCCAACGGATTTGCAAGGGCCTATGAACTCACCTATCTCTATCTCGCCTCGGAGGGGGCGGGGCTCGATCCCGGCTCGACCGTGAAACCCCATCTCCTCCACCACGCGGACCCCCTCTGGCCGATGCCGGTCCTCCTCGATCTCATGGGCCGGATCCGCCAGAAGGCTCTCCTCGAAAGCGTGCTCAAGGGGAACGCGCCGGAACGACTGTGCGAGGCCACCTACTATCTCGGATTTCAGGCGAAGCTGCGGGGGCACAGGCGTCTGGCCCTGCGCTACTTCCGCGCGTCGCTCCAGACGGCTGTCGTCGGGTATGCCGAATACATGGGCGCCGCCCTAGCCCTGCGGCAACTGACTTCCCCGAGGCTCCCTCCGCCCCATAAGCCCAACCCACCCTGAAGCAGATCCGGACCGGATCCATCACCCCGGACAGCCTTCACCAAAGCTCGAGCACCGGCCTTGCTGCTAGAGAGAGCCCAGCACGACTGACAGACCAAACGCAGAGAAAAAGTTGCTGGACATCAAACATACTGGTATACCATGGGCTCCCTTGCGGAAGAGCCGGTCCAACCTGAAGATGCAGGGGACCAATTTCTGCGATGCGGCTTCAGGCCAAATATCTCGAAGTCGCGATGGACGCTGCCCTTGGAAATGCCGCTCTCGCGGGCCGCGGTGCGCACACTCCAGCGCGTGGTTCGACTCCCCCGCTGCACAACCGGGCACACGCTGCGCCCGCTGGGTGGTGAGGCCGACATCGATCTCGACCGCGCGATCGAGGACAGCTGGGCCTGTCCGGTTTCGCTCAGCATAAAACCAGGCCTTGATCGACCTCGTGCCCTGGGGGTACCCCCGCTGCCCAAGACACCGCGAGGAATGGCACCCTATGTGCCCCGAATCAACGGGACTGACCACCCGGGGGCGATGTAATTTCAGGTATACAAAAGGCCAAGTGCCTTCTGGGAGCTCATGGGGCGTACCAGCCGTGCAGTCCGACGCTCACGGTTCCAGTTGAAGGGCCTTTTCGACAGCAGAGGAATTCTGTTAGGGTCGCTTGGAAATTGATAGTACTGGTTACGCCTAGTGTTTATTTGCTAAGATAACTGTGCACGAGCAATCGACTTTGAATATTGGGATACCCCATGCCTGACTCACCTCGTCGGCAAAAAATGAATGTACTTACGCCACAGGGTCCAAGGCTCAAGGACTGTATTCTTGTTGAGATCGTGGATGCTAAGGAGCTTCCGTCCAAGTACAACCTTGATGATGGGTCTCTGCTTACGCTTCGTCATGTTGTTCAGGAGATTTGGCGAGTGGAGGGCGAATATGACAACGAAAACAACCCTCTGTATATCGTCAAAGCCGTGGGCTTTGTTCATGTAGTTCCCGGTCCGGATAAGCGACCCATCAACTAAGTTTTACAGGGAGTCCTGCTCATGTCTGCCTCTGCAAGTGCACTGAATTTCAAGATTTACAGTGGCGATGGGGATAGCCTGGCTTCTGGAGATCGGGAACAAGCACAGTCAATGCAGTGGTCGAGCGCGTATTACAAAATGGTGGTGTCTGAATTAAACGCCGTCGAGAGCCGGTATATCTGCTCCGGCGGACACAGTATTGCTCCCAGGCAAGCTATACGGATCGCAAGCTTGGACAGGGCGGGTTTGTGTTTAAAAGAGCCGATTCAAATCTATGTTGAATCGTCTGGAAGCGGCTATATAGCCTATTCGGTTGACTTGGATGAGTTTGTTACTTCAGACGACGAGCAGAGCTCCATTAGTGAGCTGAAGGCATCGATTGTTGATACGTACTACATCTTGAAAGAAGACCAGCATAGATTGGGGCCATTGCAGCAGGCCCACTGGCAGTTTCTCCAACGGATCGTGAGTGAAGTTTAAGTGTCCATTAAGGCATCTGACGTAGACCGAGCATGGAAAAAGCTGGAGATGCGGATTAAGGAAAACCGTGACAGGCATGCGTTGTTTTATGTCGATGGGAAATTGGTTCTTCGGACAAAGAGATCGATGGGATCTGGAAAGCTTGATGGCAAGATTCCGGGGTTCATACGCCAGCAAATGAAGCTTGATGAACGGCAATTTGCCGATTTAATAAATTGTCCGCTTACTCGGGATGGATACATCGAAATCCTGAGGGATAAAGGCTACGTCTAGACGTGATTGGTTAGGCTGCTGACGAACGTCGTCCCGTCCCCGGATCCGATGCTGCACAAAGCGGCACCGCCATCTGCCCACCGAGGCCCCCATGATCGCCAGGCGCCGTGCCAGCGCGTGGTTCGACTCCCCCGCTGCACAACCGGGCACACGCTGCGCCCGCTGGGTGAGTGCGACCGACCTTGATCGCGATCGCGCGATCGAGGACAGCTGGGCCTGTCCGGATTCGCTCAGCATAAAACCAGGCCTTGATCGACCTCGTGCCCTGGGGGTGTCCCCGCTGCCCAAGATACCGCGAGGAATGGCGCCCTATGTGCCCCGAATCAACGGGACTGGCCACTCGATCCCCCCGGAGGTCTGTAAGAGGAAGTTCGTGATGTCCGCTTTGATGGGAATCGGGGTGAAGGGGGTTGGAACCGGATCGAGATGGGCACGAAAGGGATCAAGAGGGGGGAGGACCTGGCGTAGTGCGGGTTCGTTGAGCCCGCCGCGTGTGCATCGGCGATCCGCTCCGGCACCAAGAGGGCCTCGATCGGGATTATCAGACTCCCCAGTTGGGCAGGAACGGAAAAAATTGCTCGGCTATCACGCCTCCAATCCGAGAAGGGGGACCTCAAGGGCCAAGGCCGCTTCCCGAAGCTCTTGGTCGAGCGTCGCGAGCGGGAGGCTGTGACGCTGTGCAAGCTCCAGATAGGTCGCGTCATACAGGGTCAGGCCAAAACGTTCGGCCAAGCGCAGGGTCGTCGTCCAGGCATAGGTGCCAGTATCGGCATCCATCGTGATCGGAAGTTCTGCGAGCTCGGCCAGGGACTGGTCGCGATATTCCGGCGAGATCCGCTTGCGCCGGAGTGCGGCCTGGAAGGCGTTGGCAACCTCAATCCGCCATAGCCCCGGCACGATGGCTCCAGCCTTGGACACCTGATCCAGGACGGCCTCCGTCGCCCGTGTGACCTCGTCGTCGAAATACCAGGTCATTGTGAGCGAGGCGTCGATCACCACGCTCACAAGCGACCCTCGCTGATCAGGTCCTTGATTGCGAGCCCACCGAGCGTCATGCCTTTGCGCATTTCGCGGATCCGTGCCACGGCACGGCGGCTGCGCTCACGGTCGAAGGCCAGGTGGGGAGGCACCAGGCGCGCAACCACTTCGCCACGGCGGGTGATGACGACCTCCTCACCGGCCTCGACCCAATCGAGGAGCTGGCCCAACCGGCTCTTCGCTTCAAACGCTCCAACTTTCTTCATGGTCGACTCCAACCGACTAGACAACTAACTAGACTAGTATAAAAGAACGGCTAGAAAAATCCAGATGGGTCTTCAAGGGGCCGACTTGCAAACTAAGGGCTTACGGAAGTTTTTCCCGGTTCTCGTCTCTGACCAGCCCGCGTTCTTTGTGCCAGGTTCAATGTAGTTTTCCGGTCAACAGATTCGTAGTAGCTGATTCCACGCGCAAAGGTGAGCGCGGCCGGATGACCTCTGGCGCCGGCGTGACCTCGTCGTCTAAATACCAGATCGTTGGGTCGGGAGCCATTTTTCCTCCTCACCGGGAAGCCATTCTGCCTGTCCCGGTTCAACAAACAGCCCCTCGCTGGTGGGGCGGGGCTCACGCTGTGCGCGATCAGGCCCGACTCAGCGCGTTCTTCGAGACAAACAGGTTCCTGCGGCGGAAAGAAACCGGACTTTCCATGATCAGCAACGGCCGCATCCCATCACTGGAGCAGGCAAACAAGGGCCGGTCCAGAAAATATTCCCGATCAAAAACCCAGTCCGGTGCCGGCAGGCGATCCCGGCAGGCCAGAAACTCTGCCACGGCCGAGAGGGAGGCATCCATCACGCGCGTCCTCCAGGGATCGGAAAGATCTAAAGACCCCGGGCGCTCCTGCAGAAAGGACGGACGATCCCCCATGGCCGATGCCGGATAGGCATCCAGAAACCCGCCCATGGCGACAGCGCTGGTTTCGCCCGCCCGAATTCTGTTCGCCACCTCAAAGAGGAAGTTCGGGCGGCTTCTTTTGGCGTTCTCCACTTTTTCCATGTGCCATCTCGCTCATGATCTGCTCCATGCCATAGTAAACCCGGGGCGGAATCCGGTGCTTGGGGTAATAAGACTCCACCAGATCATACAGTTCACTCTTCTTGCCGATGCCCACCTCGGTGATCAGTGATTTGATATCGTCCACATCGTTGTGGCCGTCTGGTTCGTCCATACGCATGGCCATGCATTTCATGGCAAGCAGATAAGATGCCCGAGGCACAAATACCCGCATTCCGCCCTTGTCATGAAGATATTCCCGGTACAGATCGTGATGACCCTGCGGAGAAGCAAAACCTTTTACCGCATCGTTCACCCAGTCCACCGGCCATCCTTTTTCCTCCGCAATTCTTGCCGCTGCCTGGTGAACGTAGTTGGCATCACCCATAACCATGATATCCACACCACGGATGGCCAGCCTGAATTCCCACCGCAACACCAGTGCCGAGCCGCCATAGATCGCCAAATCAATGGTCACTCCATCCTCATTGGCCATCTCGCCCAATCTTGCGAGACCCTGCTCGACCTCGGATTTTTCCATGACCTGCTCTTGATGTGCCGGCAGAAAACCGGAACCCCGGGGGAAATATTACTGGAAACAAAGGGAAAAGGACCCTGTTCGGGCACCGCAAGGCTCCAGCACCGGCTTTTGCCGTTCCAGATCGTCTGGGGCAGACTGGATGGGTTTTATAGTAGAGGTTTGGAGAGCACGCGGCCGCCTGGCCGCGGGAGGCAGCATGCTGGTTTCCATCAATCCCTTCGATGGCCGGGAGTGGGCCCGGCATGAGGCCTGGACGGGGGAGGCCCTCGAACGGGCGGTTGCGCAATCCGCGCGGGCCTTTGCGATGTGGTCGTCTGCCACCCTGGACACCCGTCTCCGTCCGGTCGGGGAGCTTGCACTCCGTCTGGGATCAGAACGGGAATCCCTGGCCGCGCTCGCGAGCCGGGAGATGGGCAAACGGCTCGTCGAGGCACTCGCCGAGGTTGACAAGTGCGCCCTGCTCTGCCGGTACCTCACCGAAAAAGCCCCGGCCCTCTGGGCCGACGATCCGGTGGCCACCGAAGCCCGACGGAGTTATGTCTGCTACGACCCCCTGGGCCCGCTCGTCGGTATCATGCCGTGGAATTTCCCGTTCTGGCAGGTGCTGCGTTTTGCCCTGCCGGCGATCGCGGCCGGCAATACGGTCCTCCTCAAGCATGCCCCCAATGTCACATCCGTCTCGCTGGAAATCGACCGCCTGTTCCGCGAGGCCGGTTTCCCGGCAGGCGTCTTTCAGTCACTCCCCATCGAGGTGGAGTGGGTCGAAGGCCTCATCGCGGATCCTCGCATCCGGGGCGTCAGCCTGACGGGCAGTACCCGTGCCGGGCGTGCCGTGGCCGCGCAGGCGGGAGCCCATCTCAAGAAGTGCGTTCTCGAACTCGGGGGTTCCGATCCCTGGATCGTCCTCGCGGATGCCGACGTCGAGGCGGCAGCGGGAGCCGGGGTCACCGCCCGCTTCCAGAACGCAGGCCAGAGCTGCATCGCCGCGAAGCGCTTCCTGGTCCAGGCGGAGGTCTATGACCGCTTTCTGGACGGCTTCCTGGCCCGGGTCGGCGCGCTCGTCCTGGGTGACCCCATGGATCCCCGGACGACCCTCGCCCCCATGGCGCGGGACGATCTGCGATCACAACTGGCAGCCCAGGTGGAGGACGCGCGTCACCGGGGAGCCCGCCTGCTCGCCGGCGGGACCACGCCGTCCCGGCCCGGCTACTTTTATGCCCCGACCGTGATCGAGGGACTGGATTGCACCATGCGGGTCTGGCAAGAGGAGGTTTTCGGTCCGGCCGCCCTCCTGTTCCGCGTGCGGGACGAAGAGGAAGCCCTGGAGTTGGCCGGGGCCACTCCCTACGGGCTCGGCGCGAGTCTCTGGACGGGCGATCTCGACCGCGCCGAAAGGCTGGCCCGCAGGCTCCCCTCCGGCATGTCCTTCGTGAACAGCATGGTGAAAAGCGATCCCCGACTGCCCTTCGGCGGCATCCGGGATTCCGGGGTGGGACGCGAACTCGGGGAGGCGGGACTGCACGAGTTCGTCAATACAAGGACCGTCTGGATTGCCTGAGCCGGGATCAGGGCAGGACCGGCAGGCCTTCTGCCCATTCGCGGATCCGGTGCCAGACCTCTCCTTCCCCAGCGATCATCCACGGCGGGAATTCAACGAGACCGAGCCCCTGTGAGCCGGCCTGGATGTAGAGCTGGGTATCCTTGACGAAGGTGATGAACGGGATGCCCAGTTGATCCAGGAATTTGCGGAGCTGGTCCAGGGAGCGGGTGCCACTGCGGACCCGGTTGCCGATGATGCCGATCCGCTCGCGCGGATAGTTCATCAAGAGGAGATCGCCAATGATCCGCGGGGCAACCTCGATATCGATCGCCGAGGGGAGAATGGGCATGAGCAAACCCTGGGCGTCGCGGAGGATGTCGACGATCCGCTCCCGGGGAACCCCCGCGGGGCTGTCCACGAGGAGGATCTCCGCGTCCGGATACTGGTGAAACTGCCAGCTGCGGGTGACGTGCTGGTTGAGATGGGCTCCATTGATCCCGTAGATCGGGACCTGCGCTTCCGGCCGCTTGCGGAGCCAGGCCAGCGAGGAACCCTGGGGATCGAGGTCGAGCAGGCAGACCCGCCTTCCGTCCCTGGCGAGGCAGACAGCCAGGTTGGTGGCCACGGTGGTCTTGCCGGATCCACCCTTCGGATTGAGCACCACGATCTTCTTCATGCGGTCAGCATCTGTCAAACCAAATCCGAAACGCTCCCTTGGATAGGGTGGATTGACCGGTCCCCGAGCGTAGCACCCGGTCGGATGTGGAGGTCAAGCATATCAGACGGCCTACTGGGTGAACACGGCTGGCGGAACTGACCGGAAAATCCGGATCGATCGCCTGGGCCTCGTTGCCCTTTGCCTCCCGAAACAACAGGAGGACCAAGGCGACAGGGGGCTTCTCCATTCAAAAACAAAAGGGTCAAAAAGCCAAGCAGTACCCCGGGCCCCAGTACCTCCAGGAGAATCACGAGCCGGGGGGACGCAGCTTCCCTCCCCGACCCTCGATCTAATTCCTCGCCCGCCTCCGCCGGGTCCAGCCCAGGAGACCCCAAAACCCAAGCAGGATCCCCAG
>DAHVLZ010000013.1:0-13342 GCA_027320085.1 Pseudomonadota bacterium | reverse complement strand
CCGTAAATCTCCGTTCTCGCCTCAAGCGGAGACCCTCCCCCGGAATCGCAGGATTGACGGGCCGGTGATGTCGTGCTTTGATGGGCCGGAGCGGGGTCGTCCGCGACCCCTTGTGCCCATGGGGGAGGCTACCCTTCCTCCTGACCTGATCCAGGAGTGGCTATGAAGAGAACTGGCATCCTGTTCGCGTTTTCCTTCCTCCTGTCTGCGGGGGCGGGTGCCGGCGCGGTACCGCTCAGGGGACCGGTCACCCCCTATTTCCAGTCGATCGCGACGCTCCACCGGGAACTCCGGTCAGGGGCGATCACCGATGTCGCGCTCGTCCGGGATTTCATCGAACGGATCCGGCTTCTGAACCATGAGGGGCCCCGGCTGAACGCGGTCATCGTGCTCAACCCCAGGGCGCTCGCGATCGCCCGCGAACGGGAGGCGGCGCTCCGGGCCGGACGGGGCCATGGCCTCCTCTTCGGGATCCCCGTGCTCCTCAAGGACAACATCGACACCCGCTCAATGGCGACCACGGCCGGATCGCTGGCGCTCGAAGGGCCACCGCCCGCCCGCAATGCCACGATCGTGGACCGGCTGGAACGGGCCGGCGCCATCATTCTCGGGAAAACCAACCTCAGCGAGTGGGCCAACTTCCGTTCCAACCACTCGACGAGCGGATGGAGTGCGGTGGGTGGGCTCACACGAAATCCCTATGTCCTCTCGCGCAACGCCTGCGGATCGAGTTCAGGCTCGGCCGTGGCCGTTGCGGCCGGGCTGGTGCCGGTAGCCATCGGTACCGAGACCGACGGCTCGCTGACCTGCCCGGCCTCGGTCAACGGCATCGTCGACATCAAGCCGACCCTGGGGCTCGTAAGCCGTGCCGGCATCGTCCCGATCGCGCACAGCCAGGATGACCCCGGTCCCATGGCCCGCAGCGTGGCGGACGCGGCCGCTGTCCTCACCGTGATCGCCGGTTCCGATCCGCGGGACCCCTGGACGGCCGATGCCGACCGCCATGCGACCGACTACACCCGCTATCTCCAACGGGGACAGCTCCGGGGCAAGCGGATCGGCGTGGTCTGCGGTCTTCTGGGATCCAGTCCCGCGGTGCGCCGGATCCTCGATGACAGCGTGGCCGCACTGCGGAGCCGGGGGGCCACGGTCATCCCGGTCCGGCTCCCCAACCTCCACCGCTACGGCAAGTATGAATTGACGACCCTGCTCTACGAGTTCAAGCATGATTTGAATGACTATCTGGCCCGCCGGCACGGGCTTCCCGTTCACAACCTGGCCCAGCTGATCGCCTTCGACCGCTCGCATGCCCGCCAGGAAATGCCCTGGTTCGGGCAGGGCCGGTTCCTCCGCGCCGAGCGCATGGGTCCGCTTTCGAGCCCGGCCTACCGTCGCGCCCTCAAACAGGCCAAATCACTGACCGGACCCTTGGGCATCGATGCCGCACTCCGGGCCCATCATCTCCAAGCGCTCATGGCCCCGGCGGAGGGACCGGCCTGGACCACGGATCGGGTTGACGGGGATCATGGTACCGCTGGAGGAGACAGTCCGGCCGCCGTGGCCGGGTATCCGTCCCTCACGGTGCCCGCCGGGAATGTGCATGGTCTCCCGGTCGGGGTCACATTTTTTTCCGGGAAGTGGTCCGAGCCCACCCTGATCGGAATCGCCTACGATTTCGAGGAAGCCACCCGCGAGCGGATCCGCCCGCATTTTCTCACGCGGACACCCCTCATCCCGGTCTTGCCCACCCAAGCCGATCTCGACGGCGATCCGCCGCCCCCGTCCACCGTCCGGCCGGCCCCGATCTGTCCCCTTCCCTAGCCTCCAGAACGCTGTTCTGCGACGACCCAACAAGGTCAACGACGTCGAAACCCCCGGGAACCGCGCAAATCCAGGCCCGCCGCGTCCTGAGCTGTCCATTGACAGGAGAGCACAGGGTGGGGTTGAGCGGCCCGATTACGATATCGACATCGCGGGCACGCTTCTCGACGGATCGGTCCTCTATGGTGAATGCAAGTGGTGGAACACCCCTGTTGGCGAGAACGTCCTTGATGAGCTCATCCAACGCGCCTCTCAGACCCAGTACGGTCGCGGGGTCGACCAACGACAGTTCGTTTTGTACGCCAGAAAGGGTTTCACGACAGCACTGCGAAGACGCGCCGCTGCCCAAACGGGAATCGCTCTCCACACACCGCAGACGATGCTGCGGTCAACACGGCTACGTTCATCGCCTGCAATAAGCACGGCGGTCTCGCGGCCGTGAAGAGCGTTCGGCCGTACCGACCGGGTCGCAAAAGAATCGCTCGCTGACCACCTCGACCCAGTCGAGGGTGACGAGGCGGGCGTCACAGGGAACAGATCCAACCCGAAACAATGCCATTCGGCGCGGTCCGTGCTTGGCATGCGGTGACGGGGCGATGGCTGGCTGACGCGTACGAAAGCGATGGCATCGGCGAGGTGAGCCATGATGTCGTGAAGATCCGGCATCTTCGGTCCGGCGGGACATCGCCGGACAGCGGAGGACACTTTGGCCGGGCGAGAACGAATTCCCCGAGTCGAGCTGGCAGGGCGAGCGGAAGTACCCAGGGTCGGCCTCGCGTGAGGCTGGTCGTGGCAGGCGCGCGCTCGTGGAGTGCACGGGCGGGCGCCGCCTTGGACGGCCAGAGGGCGAAAGGCGGGGGTCGCCGGGGGCGATTCCCCCGGGCTTTCAGTCCCTGGAGAGCAGGGAACTCAGGGAATCGCCGTGGGTCTCGGTCTCGCCCTTTTCGTTGTAGGTGAGGTCGGTCCGGGGGTCGTAGCGGCCGACGAGCTTGCCGCGGACATCCTTCGCGGACCGGCGGCCATCCTCCTCCGTGTCCAGATAACCGAGCGTCTCTCCCCGGACGTTCTTGAGCAGCTTGCGTTTCATCTCGGGCCTCCCAGGCTGGAGCAGGTCCCATGATAAACCACCCGGATCGGGGCCGGGATCACCCTGATTCAGGGGGTGCGGAAGGCCAAGATCTGGACGACCGCACCCCGGCCGGTGTGGAAGCGACCTTCCCGGACCTCGCGTTCTGTCTCCTGCGCGATCTCGAAGGAGAGCCCGGCGAGATCGGATCGGAGTTCCTCGAGGGTCGGGGTGAGATCGGGATCCGCCGGGCCGCCCGTACCCCGTCCGATCTGCTCGGGAGTATAGGCTTCGAGGACCAGGGCCCCTCCCGTCACGAGACCGGTTGCGGCCTCACGGTTGAGACGCCGGCGGATCGTGGAAGGCAGATGGCAGAAGATCGACACGATGACCTCCCAGCGGTCGGGCTCGATCCGGTAATCGGCGAGATCCGCCGTGAGGGTCCTCAGCATCAGTCCCCGGTCAAGGGCCTGTGCCCGGGCCTTTTCGAGACCCACGGCCGACTGGTCGATGCCGGTCACGTCGAATCCCCGCGAGGCCAGAAAGAGACCGTTGCGTCCCTCGCCTTCGGCCAGTGACAGAACCCGTCCCCGGGGCAGGCGGTCGACCACCGCCGCCAGGAAATCATTGGGACGGGTTCCGTAGGCGTAGCCCGGCTCGGCGTAACGCTGATCCCAAAAGCGCATGGTCCCTTGACGAGGCGATGGTTCCCCCGTGCCCCGGGAACGATGAGGCTTGGACATGGCAGTTCTCCGGTCAGGGAGGGGGTTCAGCGGTTGGCACGCCCGCCTTCTTGAGAACGATCTCGAGCGGGCAGAAGCGGGTGAATCCGCTCTGGAAGAGGTTGAACCCGACGAAGGCCGTGAGCCAGAGGAAATCCCGGCTCACGAAGATCGGGCTGGCCCGGACGCCCAGGGCGAGGCTCGCGAGCACGAAAAGACCGGCAAAAATGCGGACGAGACGTTCAGTGGTCATGACGGGACTCCTGTCCGGCGGACAATCGTGGAGTGGTGGGGGTGACGGCTTTCCCGGCGGGACTGCCAGAGGTAATAGGTGAGCGGAATGACGAACAGGGTGAGGACGGTCGAGGCCAGGGCACCGAAGATGAGGGAGAGGGCCAGCCCGCCGAAGACGGGATCCTCGAGCATGATGGCCGAACCCAGCATGATGGCGAGTGCCGTGAGCAGGATGGGCCGGAGCCGGACGGCCCCCGCTTCGAGCACGGCGGTCTCGAGCGGCAGTCCCCGGGCCCGGTGCTCGAGAATGAAGTCGATCAGCAGGAGGGAGTTCCGGACCACGACGCCTGCCAGGGCGATCACGCCGATCATCGAGGTCGCCGTGAACGGTTCACCCAAAAGCCAATGACCGGGGAAGACGCCGATCAGCGTGAGGGGGATCGCGCCCATGACGATCAGCGGCAGGAAGAACGACCGGTAGTAGCCGACCAGCAGAATATAGATCAGCACGATGGCGACCAGGAAGGCCGAACCCAGGTCCCGGAAGACGTTGAGTGTCAAGCGCATCTCGCCCTGCCAGAAGAGATCATAACGGCCGACCCGGGGATGCGAGGGAGAGAACCCCAGGTTGCCGACGTGGAGGTGCTGGCCGTCCGGCAGTTTGAGCCCCTCGAGCCAGCGGGTGAGCGAGAGGACGCCATCGACCGGACTCGAGCGAAGCATGTGGCCGGTGAGATAGACGACCGGGTGCTGGTCCCGGGTATAAAAAGGCCGCGGCGCAGGCCCGCGCTCGATCCGCGCCACGCTCGTGAGCGCGATCCGCCGGCCCTCGGGATTGACGAGCAGGAGTCCCTGAAGCGGCCCGGTCCCGATCCGGTCCGACCGCGGGAGCCGGAGCACGAGGGGGATCGGCCGCCGGGCCCGGGGATCGTCCAGACTACCCGCCACGACGCCTTTGAAATAGGCGGTGACCTGGCGAGCCAGGTCCCGCGCCGAAAGTCCATCCTGGGCGGCGGCCAGCCGGCGGATCCGGAGACGGTACTGATCGTGTTCATGCCCGACCGAATCATCCTCATTGATCATGCCGTAGATGCGGGGGTAGTCCTGGGCGAGGAGACGGGTGGCGAGCGTGCGGAGCTCGCGGTAGGAGGGACCGTAGAGGGCCGCCATCATCTGGGAGCGGACCGGGGGACCCGGGGGGGTCTCCAGGATCTTGATCCGGGCCTCGGGGTCGCCCTGACGGAGGGGGGCCAGGGCGCGTTCGATCTCGCGGGCGATCCCGTTGGATCCGATGCTGCGCCGGCTCTTGGCGAGGAGGTTGACCCGGATCTCGGCGAAGTTCCGTCCGCGCCGGAACGCATCCCCGCGGACCAGGGAGGCAAAGTCCTCCGGGGCGGCCTCACCCACGAAACTCTGCTCGTTTCTGACGTTGCGGTTGTGCCGGAGGATCCGGGCTACCTCATCCGTCACCCGCTCGGTCTCGACGAGCGGGGTGCCCGCGGGCAGGTCCACGGCGAGGAGGAGGGTGTTCACGTTGTCATTGGGCAGCATTTTGAGCGCCACGCCGAACGGGGAGAGCGGACCGTTCATGCCCTGCGGACGGATAAACTGCCAGAGGGGCTGGAGCAGTGCGAGGAGGAGGAGTGCCGTGACCCCGGCCCCCAACCACCGGCGTCGTCCGGGGGATTCCAGGAGGGGGCGGAACAGGCGAAGGTAGAGACGGTGGAGCCGGTCACGCGAAGCCTTGCCCCGTTCCTCGAGCGTGGGCATGGCGGCTTCGGCCAGGATCTTGGGCTTTCGGGTCTTGAGCCAGCGGTAGGCCACGAAGGGCACCACGGTATAGGCCATGAGGAGGGAGGTCAGCATGGCGATCGGCGCGTTGAACGGGATGGGGGCCATGAAGGGACCCATCATGCCGCCCACGAAGGCCATGGGGACGAGTGCCACGATGACCGTGAAGGTGGCCATGATGGTGGGACGGCCGATCTCGTCCGCTGCCGTCACGATGAGCCGCCCGAAATTTCCCTCTCGCCGATCGTGCAGATGGCGGTGGATGTTTTCGATGACGACGATGCTGTCATCGACGAGCAGGCCCAGGGAGAGGATGAGGGCGAAGAGGGTGATGCGGTTGATGCTCTGGCCGGCAATCCACCCCACACCCAGGACCACGAACAGGATGAGGGGGATCGAGAGGGCCACGATGGAGGCCTCGCGCCAGCCCAGGAAAACAATCAGGATCGCGACCACCGCGAGGATCGAGAGACCGAGATGCTCGATCAGGGTATCGACCGCATTGTTCGCGGTCTGCCCGTCATTGCGGGTGATGGTGACGTGGACGCCAGCCGGCAGCGCCCACTGTTCCACCCGGTGGAGCCGGGACAGGACGGCGTCCGCAACCCGGACCCCGTCGGTGCCCCGCTGACGGGCGATGGCCAGGGTGACAGCTGTCTCGGGCGGTCGTCCCCGGTGGGCGGAGGCCGGTCCGAATCCGATCGTCGAGCGGACGGCCTCGTTGGCCGGTCCGGGGGCGATCCGGGCCACGTCGCGCAGGAAGACCGGCCGGTGGTGCCGGAGGGCGAGGACGATGGCGCCCACGGCTTTTGCGTTGCCGACTCCCGCGCTCACGCGCAACGGCATCCGCCGGCCGCCCACGAGCAGGGATCCGGCGGGCCGGGTGACGTTGGCTGCGGCCAGCGCCTCGGCCACGGCGGTGGGTGTGAGGCGGTCGGCGGCGAGGCGGAGGGGATTGAGCCAGACGCGCATGGCGGGTGCCGGGGCTCCCGCAATCCAGGTCTTGCCGACCCCGGGGATGCTCCTCAGGGGCGCGAGGACATGCTCGGCCACGACCCGGAGCGCCTCCGCGTCCAGATGGCGTGCACTCAACGTGAGGGTCAGGATGGGCACGTCGTAGAGGCTCAGGGACTGGATCAGGGGAGGCCGGGTGCCGGGCGGGAGCCGGTTCAGGTTGCTCTGGATCTGGTTGTAGACCTTGACCAGGCTCTTCTCCTGATTGGCTCCGACCCGGAAGCGGACGGTCACCGTGGCGACTCCGGCCCGGGCCATGCCATAGGTATGGGCCACCCCGGGGAGGGAGGCCATCAGGGCCTCGAGCGGACGGACCACCTGTTCCAGCATGGCGCGGGGCGTGCTCGAGGGTCGGATGACCGTGAGGTTGACCACCGGAACCTCGATGCTCGGGTTGTAGGTCCTTGGGGTTTCGAGGATGGCGAGCAGCCCAAAGAGGGTGGCGGCCAGGATGAGAAGCGGGGTCAGCTTGGAATGGAGGAAGGTGCGGGCGAGCCGGCCTGCGGGATTGAGCGGACGGGCGTTTTCACGCATGGAGTGGGACCGGAACGATCCGGGTGCCGTTTTCGAGGCGGGCCCGTGGATGGACGACGACCCGGTCTCCCGCCTTGAGTCCGGCCGCGATCGCGATTTCGGAGCTCCGGGTCTCTGGGGTGAGCCGGACCGGCTGGAAGAAGACCCGCCCTTTCGGGGTCACGCCGAAGACGCCGATGAGGCCGGCCCGCCGGACGAGTGCCGACCGTGGAATGCCGAGTGCCCGCTGACGTCCCACCGGAAAATCGACCGCGGCCAAGGCACCGTAGGCTGGTTGCGGTCCGGTGACCGGGAGCAGGAGCCTTACCTCGTGGGTTTCGGTGGAAGGATCCTGGGCTCCGACCATCCGGATGACCCGGGCCCGGTAGATCCGTCCGTCGACCGAGACCGGGACGGATTCCCCGATCCGGAGGCTTCGGTACAGTGAGTTGGCCACGGCAGTACGGATTTCGGAGGCCCCCCCCACGAGCTTGAGGAGGGGAGCCCCCGGTGCGGCGAATGATCCCTCCTGCAGGAAACGCCGGGCCACGAGTCCCGAAAACGGGGCCCGGATTCTTGCATAGGACAGGTTGGCTTGCGCGGCCGCCCATCCGGCCCGGGCGGCCATGGCCTGGGCTTGGGCGATCTGGTAACGGCGGTGGATGTCTTCGTATTCGTGGGTGGAGACCGCCCCTTCCTGGTCAAGAACCCGGTAACGCTGCTCCTGTTTTTCGGCCTCCCTGAGGTTCAACTGTGCGGCCACGCTCTGGTCGCGGGCTTGGGCAAGCCGGGCGCGGGCCCCCGCCTGGCCGACCACGGCCAGGAGTGTCCCCTGGCGCACGTGGGAGCCGGCCGTCACGGGCGAGAGGGTGATGAACCCGCCCTCGCGGGAGGCCAGGAGTGCGGTGTGTTCTCGGGTTACCTGTCCGGGAATGCTGAGGATCCGCCTGACGTGGAATGGGAGGACGGGAACCACCGCGACCCGGGGAAGCGCTCCGGTTGAGGTCGCGGACGGATGCCGGGTGCAGGCAGAGGTCAGGAGCAGGAGGGTGACCAGGGCAGGCAAGAGGAGTCTTCTCATGTTCACTCCCCCGGGTATCCGGAGTTGTCAGGGGCAGCAATGACCGTGTCTGGACCGAGGCGGTTCAGGGTGAGCCGGAGCGCCGCTCGCTCGAGTACCAGGCGGTAGCGGCTGAGAACAAGTCGGGCCCGGGCACGCTCGAGACGCGCTTGGGCGGAGAGGAGATGGGTCAGCGTGCCCAAGCCCTGGCGGTAGCGCAAGTCCACGAGATGGGCGGCCAGGCGGGCCTCGTGTGCTGCGATGCCGCTCGCCCGGACCTCGTGCGCGGTCACCTGAACATTCCTCTCGCTTTGGATCAGGGCCCGTTCGAGCCTCCGTTGAGCTTCGAGGAGTTCAGCTCGGGCCTTCCGACGACGGGCCCGGGCTGCGGATTCAGATCCAGATTCAACACCCGCCGTGTAGAGATTCCAGCGCAGTTCGAGGAGGAAGGTATTGGAGGGTGCGTGAAAGCCCGGCGTTCGACCGTTCCAGTCGTGCCGAAGGACCAGGTCGAGCCGGGGGCCGCGTCCGTCTTCTGTGGCACTGAGGAAGGAACTCTGGGCCCTGAGCCGAGCGCGCAGCGAGCGCAGGTCCGGGTTGTCGTGAAGCAGGGTGGAGTGGAGCTCTGCCACAGATCCCCGGGGGAGGCGAACGACGACGGCGGGCCCGGGGATGACCCGGCTCGATGTCGGCAAGCCGAGCGTGATCCGGAAGCTGTCCAAGGCATCCTGCCAGCGGGCGCGTGCGGCTTCTTCACGGGCCCGGGCTTCCGCGAGATGGGCCCGGGCGGCCAGGACATCGCTTCGGATGACGAGTCCTTTCCGGAACAAGGACTCGGCGGTCCGGAGATCGCCCCGGGCGGCGCGCACGGTTTGCCGTGCCGCCTGGAAGAGTGCGTGAGTGGTGTGGACCCCGTCATAGCGCCTTAACACTTCAAAGGTGACCACTCCGGTCGAGGCTCCAGCGTGGACCCTGCGGGCATCGAGCAGGGCCCGCGCCCCGCGTTCCTCAGCCGCATGGGTTCCGCTGGCAAATAAGGGGACATCGAGCACGATGCCGGTATCGAAGTTGTCGGCATAGTCCGGGTTGTCCAGGGTGGCGGGCTGGCTGTCCAGGGAGGAGGGGCCGGTGTAGCTGCCGAGACCGAGATCACCGAAGCTGGCCTGCCCCTCGCTCAGCCGGTAGCCCAGGACGGTGAGCGGGTCATTGCTGCGTCCGGCCGCCCATTCCAGTCCGAGGTGGGGCAGTCGCCGGCCCTCTGCTTCGGTCAGGCGACCTCGGGCGGAGGTAACCTCGGCCCGACGGATCTCAGATTCCGGGCTGGTCCGGAGGGCCAGGGAGACCGCTGCCTTGAATCCGATGGGCTGGGCGTTTCCCTGCTGGAAGAGTGTCACGGAAAAGGCGAGAATGCCGGTCAGGAGGTATGCGGCACGGTTCTTTTTACGGTCTGATCGATTGAACATGGCAGGGGATACTTGTGCTTAGGCCTCATATGATCTACCATTAAATATAATGGTTGAATATAGTTATGTCAATGACCCCTAAAACCCCCTCCGACAGACAGGCCCTTTTCAGCCAGTTCGCCCTGGTTGCCGATGCCTTGGCCCATGGTTCCCGCCTTTCCCTGCTTGAGCTTCTGGCCCAGGGGGAACGCGGGGTCGAAGCGCTGGCGGGATTCCTCGGCATCAGCATCGCGAGTGCCTCCCAGCACCTCCAGAAACTCAAGCGTGCAGGCCTCGTGGTCGACCGTCCGGTCGGGCGGCATCGTCTCTACCGGCTCTCCGGGGACCCGGTTTCCTCCCTCGTCCTGTCCCTGGAAAAAGTGGCCGAGGCCTCGCTCGCCAGTGTCGAGAAACTGGTTCACGAGCAGATCCGGAGCCGCGATGAGGAGCCGCCGATCCGGGCCGCCGAACTTTGGGCACGGCTGGGGCAGGAACCCCTGGTTCTGGTCGATGTGCGGCCTGTCGAGGAGTACCGGGCCGGGCATCTGCCGGGAGCCATCCATATTCCCCGGGAGCGGCTCCGGAGCGAGCTGCCGGCACTATCCCCCGAGTCGATGATCGTGGTCTATTGCCGGGGCCCCTATTGTTTCCTGGCCCTCGAGGCCCTGGAAATCCTGCGTCGGGAGGGCTACCGGGCACGCCGCTTGGAGGAGGGCGTGCCGGAATGGCGCCTCCTCGGATTTCCGGTCGAGAAGGATGTTTCGGAAACGGCGCGGGCCGGCGGCTGAGCGATGCGGTTTCGGCTCATCCGGCACCCGGGGAATGCTCAGTGTGAGTCTTGCCCGGGTCCCCGATGCAGCCCGCATTCCTTGGCGACCTCTTCCGGTTCCCACCACCAGCGACCCTTGCGCATGTCCTCGCCGGGTTGCACGGCGCGGGTGCAGGGGGCGCAGCCGATGCTGGGATAGCCCTGGTCATGCAGGGCGTTGTAGGGAACCCGGAAGCGGTGAATGTAGTCCCAGACCTGCTCTTGGCTCCACCCGGCCAGGGGGTTCATCTTGTGAAGCCCGTGCCGGTTGTCCCATTCCCGGACGGGAAGATCCCGGCGCGTGGGTGACTGCTCACGGCGCAATCCCGTGATCCAGCTGCCCTGGCCCGCGAGGGCTCTCCTCAAGGGTTCGATCTTGCGCACCTCGCAACAGGTCGCGCGGAGCGCAGGGCTGGCATAGAAGCCATTGGGCCCGAAGCGCTGGACAAAGCTTTCGAGCTGGCGGGTTCCGGGGAGAAAGGTCCGGATGGGGATCGGGTAGCGTTCGCGGGTTTCCTGCATGAGCCGGTAGGTCTCCTCCGGCAGGCGTCCGGTGTCGATCGTGAACACCCCGATCCAGGGTGCGTGTTTCGCAATGAGATCAGTGAGCACCATGTCTTCCGCGCTGAAGCTCGTGGCGAAGACCGCCGGGGCATAGGGGGCCCCGCGGAGCTCGCCGATGAGCTGCACCAAGGTCTCGAGTTCTCGATCCGGGTTCATGGGGATCCGTTCTCCTGCCCGCTCCATTTGGGCGGCCTGTATTGTACGACAGCTTCATGCCGGGCCGGATGGCGCCCCTTCGGGGTTGGGTCGGCCCTGGACCCACCCGGGCGGTTTGGGTGGACAATGGCCGGATCGCCCCCCGGAGAAACCCGGTGTCCCGAGAGGTCCGGACGGATTCCACCACCCGCTTCGACGGCCGCGTCAGGGACTACGCCCGCTACCGCCCGGGCTATCCGCCGACGCTGTTGGCCTGGTTGCGGGAAATCCTGGGGATCGGGCCGCCGGGCCTGGTCGCGGATATCGGATCCGGTACCGGTATTTCCGCCGGGATGTTCCTGGATGCGGGCTTTCGGGTTGTCGCAGTGGAACCGAATGCGGCCATGCGGGCTGCGGCCGAACGCCGGCTCGGGGGGCGGGCAGGTTTCCGCAGCGTGAATGGGCGTGCCGAGGCCACCGGCCTTGCGGACGGTGAGGTCGACCTCGTCAGCGTGGCCCAGGCGTTTCATTGGTTCGATCCGGGTGCGGCTCGACGGGAGTTTGCCCGCCTGCTCGGTCGTGGGGGACTCTGCCTCGTGTTCTGGAACCACCGCCGGCTGTCCGGTTCGGCTTTTCTCGAAGGCTATGAAAGACTGTTGGGGGAGTACGGAACCGACTACCACGAGGTCGCCCGCAGCTACCCGGACGATTTAGCCATGAAAGACTGGTACGGATCGGGCTACCGTGCGGGGATCCGTCTGGAGCATCGCCAGCGGCTGGACTGGGCCGGGCTGTGCGGGCGCCTGCAGTCTTCTTCGTACGTTCCGGCACCCGGCCAGGCCGGACACGCAGCCCTCTTGGACGCGCTACGGCGACTGTTCGCCGACACGGCCACCGACGGGACGGTCGAACTGGTTTACGACACCCGGGCTTTTGCAGGAACGGTCTCGGAGAGCGGATCCTGATTGCGGGCGCGGCCGCACCCATGAGTGCGACCCGAACCGGCTCCGGTGGAACTTTACCCGCTGCGGTCACCTCAAAATCTCCAGTGGCCGGAAAATTCCCGAGCGCAGGAGAGTGTCCGGATGAAATCACAGGTCCCATCAGCGGGGAGCCGGCCTGGCGCGAGGGGCCTCGGCATCGCCGCGAGCTGCCTCCTTCTGGCCGTGGCTGCCCATGCGGCTCCGCCTGTCCGGCCCCCGGTCCAAACCCCAAAGGCCCGGCCTGGCCGAAGGCGGCCTCATCGGCAGGCCCACTGGGAAATCCGCCTGATGCGCGGCAATCCGGGCGGTTTCATCCAGGTCCGCGAAAATGCGGTGCGGGGAACCCCGCTTCCGCTCGGCAGCGGACTGGGGTTAAGTCCGCTCCTCAGGCTCCGGCTCGGGTGGCGGGATCCTGTGGGGCCGGATCAGTGGCTCGTGATTCGTCTTGATTTGTCAAGGTTTTCTGGACAGACACAATTTCCACGAACGATCTATTTCAACGGTGTGGGACTGGCGCCCGGCCGCCCCGTCTATAGTGATACGCCGGTTGTCGAGGACTGGCAGCTCACGGCGTTCGACCGGATCGGCCTCGGATCCTGGTTCCACCGCCGATTGCGGGCTGCGGTCGAAGCCGGTTTCACCTATGTCGGGTTGACCTTCAAACTGAACGGCAGCCTGGTGAACCAGCCCAACCAGATGAGCGGTCCGCATACCATGGAGGATTTCATCACCCAGGAGCTGCCGGTTCCGCAGATCGGGCTCCGGCTCGTCGGCGTCCTGAGCCACCACTGGAGCCTCGTTGCCAGCATCCTGGGCGGGCACCTGCCCAACCTCTACAGCCTGAGAAACGAGGGTGGAAAGGTCTATGTCACCCAGACTGATCGCGAGGCCGATCTGGGTGTGGTCTACCGGCTCGGCCGGTTCGGCCGGATCGGATTCGGCTGGTATGACCGCTACTACATGCAGCATGAAGTCAGCCAGCAGGATGGAAACTACATCCGGATGACCGAGAACGGCCTCTATCTCGGTTTCAGCAGCCAGTTCTGAAGGGATCTGCGCTTGCCTTACCCGTCAGGCGGACATGGCCTTGGACCGGTCGAGGACGCCCTTCACGATCAACTCTCCCAGCAGGATCGGATCAAGGGCGCTGGGACGACCGCCTCGCGTGAGGAGACGATTGGTCAATCAG
>DAHVLZ010000002.1:0-1548 GCA_027320085.1 Pseudomonadota bacterium | reverse complement strand
ACCCGTTTGAAATGCCTGGCATTGAGGTCGATTCTGTTGATGCGCCGGATCAGGAAGGCCGCTTCCAGATATTCCAGATACCGCCGGATGGTGTTCTTGGCAACCCCCGAGTCTGCGGCCAGATTTTCGATGGAGAGTTCCATGCCGGTATTGTAGGCCAGGGTGGTGAAAAGTCGGTTCAGCTCCTGGATATCGCTGATTGTACCCGACATTCCGCACCATACCGATGGGGAAAGGATTGGTGAGCAAAGGAACGATGGGTTCGATAATTTTCCGGAAATGAGATCTCCAGGAAATGGAAATCCTCGAAGACTAAGGAAGGGGAGACGAATGATCCGGTCCTGGGTGAGTGTCCCCGGCGGGTCATCGGTAAAAAATATTCCGGTTCCGGGGAGAGCTGGTTCATGATCATCGTGAGGGACCGGATCCAGGGGGACGAGGATCCAGATCCAGCATTGGTCGACACCCCCATTCGTGACAGAGGTTTCTCCCCGCACAGATCCCTCATCACCTCAGTTCAGCAAGCTTTTGAGATCCTTGAGCATCAGGAACAGGTGGTAAGGATCGGTCGGGCTTGGTTCGAATTCCCACAACTCATACCATCGCCGCGCCGAATCATCCTTGGCGTGCACAAGCAGGCAGCGAATGCCCGCGATGTCAGCGGCCTGTGCTGTTCGCAGGAGAGCGTCCTTGAGCAAGGCCTGCCCCAACCCTTTGCGCTGATGTTCCTTGTCCACTGCGAGCCGCGCGAGGATCATGATCGGCACCGGGTGACGAGCCAGTCCCTTCATCACTCTCGGGGGCGCGGCTTCAGGATCGATACTGCCGACCGCGAGACTGTAAAAACCGACGACCACATCACCTTGGCAGCAAACATAGGTCTGCGCACTGTTGGCCTTCTGGCTAACGAGGGCATAGCGCTGCAGGAACTGGTTCAGCGCGGCCTGGCCGCAATCGAAACCGTCGACCAGATCCGTTGCTGCAAGCTTGCGAATAGAGGCGTAGCCACTGCTCAATCCAACACGCCAGGTTCACGCAGCAGGTTCTTCAGGCGCGGCTTGCTTTGCACCGGACGGTCAAGTACCTCCTGAAATGCCTGCCACTTTGAATCGTCCAGTACGAACTGGCGACGATCCGCCAGTGTCTGCACGGCAGCCGTCACCCCCGCGTCGAGCAGGAACTCGCTGACATTCTTGTGGCAGGTGCGTGCGGCTTCCTGCAGCAGTTGCTTGACCGGAGAGCTTGCACGGACGTCAATGCGTTCGGTCTTGGAAATATTCAGGGTGCTCATGGTAAACCTCCAGACTTTAGTTTCTCTCATTGTAAATGTCCGGACATCGTCCTGACAAGTTCTTTCGTGTCTCGGCCCTCAGTTTTTTTAACGAAGATCAGCATGCTGATCTCGTATTGACATCCTCCCCTTCCTCTCGCTTCGCTCGCCGCGAAAGCGGAAAGGGAGGGGATTCCTTCCTGCCATCTCCCCGGCTCTTCACGGGGATGGATCGGGAGCCTGAATGGTCAGGCCACCGACTCGGAGGAATGACCCTC
>DAHVLZ010000003.1:0-3991 GCA_027320085.1 Pseudomonadota bacterium | reverse complement strand
CCGGTCGAGGCGGTGAAGACCACGCTGCCCCGGACCGGTGACTGGACGAGGGCATCGGTGGTCGCACAGTTCGTCCCGTTACCGAGCGCCGGAACCGATGCCGTGATCTGGGAACCCACACTGCCCGAAGCACGGCTGTTATCCGCAATCAGCGCCCCCGGACCCACGAATGCACCCAGGGAAGCGGGACTACTCCCCACCGTGACCGTCGAGACCACCGTGTCGGTGGCCGTGTCGATCACCGAAACGCTGCCGCTGCTTTCGTTTGCGACATAGACCTGGCTGCCATCCGGACTCACCGCGACGCCCTCGGGGATAGTGCCCACTTTCACCGTCGCCACTACCGTGTCATTCGCGGCGTCAATCACCGAAACAGTGCTGCTGCTAGCGTTTGCGACATAGACGCGGCTGCCGTCCGGACTCACCGCGACGCCAACGGGGGAGGAGCCCACATTCACCGTCGCCACCACCGTATCGGTGGCGGCATCGATCACTGAAACAGTGTAGCTGTCAAGGTTTGTGACATAGACCCGGCTGCCGTCCGGACTCACCGCGACACCTCCGGGATATGAACCAACGGGCACCGTCGAAACCACCGTGTCATTCGCGGTATCGATCACCGAAACGGTGTCGCTGAGATAGTTTGCGACGTAGACCCGGCTGCCGTCCGGACTCACCGCAATGCCAGCGGGGCCCGTGCCGACGGTCACCGTCGAGACCACCGTGTCGGTGGCCGTGTCGATCACCGAAACGCTGTTGCCACTGCTGCCGCCATAGTTTGCGACATAGACCCGGCTGCCGTCCGGACTCACCGCAACGCCATAGGGGTAGCTGCCAACGGTCACCGTCGAGACCACCGTGTCATTCGCGGTGTCGATCACCGAGACGCTGTTGCTGGTTTCGTTTGCGACATAGGCGGATGGGGCGGCCCCGGCAGCCCTCACCATCACGCCGGACAGAAACAGCAATACCACGAGGGGCAGAAGCCCCCGATACGGAGAAAATAGACGGGATTTCATACGCTTCCCCTCCCTTGATCTACTGGCTTGCAAGAGCCGGCTTTTTTCTATTTTATGATCTTACCCCTTCCAGATCAGGGTCGAATTGACTCAAGTCAAAGCAACTCACAGGCGATCCCGGGGGCCATATTGAACTCTGGTACGGGAAAGAATGCCTGCCCACCCAGGTCTTCGACCCCGCCCCCTCCCTTCACCCTGCCGTGGATGGCAAGACGCTCAATCCCGGGGTCGATGCACTCGTCAAAACACACCACGGGTCAGAAAAGTCCCGCCCTGCACCCCACCATCCTTGGCGTCGCTTTCCCGCCCCCCCAAAAGGCAGAAAACTGCCCACCATCTCATCCCTGAACCGGACATTTCTCGTATGGTCTTCCTTTTGTCCAACGGGCAGGTTCGGCCTCCCGGGCCCTCTTCGGGCCCGTTCGGGTTTATCCGCTCTGGCGCATGAGTCCCGCGGCGACTGCGGGCCTTTGGTCGATGATGGATCAAGCTCATACCCGCGCGTTGGGTAGCGCCTTTCATCTTCCGTCACGGGGCGGCCTCTCTCTAGATAACGGAGATCACCGGAAACTCCGGTGCGCAGATGAGCTTTCAGTTGAAATTGGGGGAAGTTCACCCCGAGCAGAGTACCCGATCGGATGCGGACCCAAGCCTCCGTGCACCCTGCCTCCAGAAGACATGAAGGTCCGGGGGAGCGCCCCCGGGCCTCGATCTAGCCTTGGGGGGCCCCGATCCGCCTCCGCCGGGTCCAGCCCAGAAGACCCCAAAACCCAAGCAGGATCCCCAGCGCCAAGGGGGATAACCCGCCACCGCCTCCACTCGCCGGGGGCGAGGGCGGGGGCGGAGACGGAGGAGGTGCAGCCACCGTCACCGCCACCGTTTCCGTCACCGTATCCCCAAAGGCATCCTCCGCCGTGACCGTCACATGGGAGACCCCCGCCGTGCTCCCCGAGACCAGCTTGAGCGTGCAGCCCAGATCGGCTTCCGTCGTCCCACAACCGGAGGAAACCGTCGCATCCGAGGCCGGAAGCACCGCCAGATTGCTGCTGGCCAAAGTCAGCGTGAAGGGCGCCGTCCCGGTCAGCGCGAATGACTCCGTCGTGCTCGCCTTCTCGTCCAGGGTCACGTCCGCCAGCCCGGCCAGCACCGGATTGATGGTGAAGAGAACCGCCGCTGTGTTGCTCACCGGATAGGTTGGACTATCGGCGGCCGTACACGAGGGAGAGACCTGCCCTTGCCAGGTGAAGGCATCCGGTCCGCTGTAGGTGACCGAGGAGGGCGTGTAGGTATAGGCTCCGGTCGCGGCGGTGAAGACCATGCTGCCCCGGACCGGTGACTGGACGAGCGCATCGGTGGTCGCACAGTTCGTCCCGTTGCCGAGCGCCGGAACCGATGAGGTGATCTGGGAACCCACACTGCCCGAAGCACGGCTGTTATCCGCAATCAACGCCCCCGGACCCACGAAAGCACCCAGGGAAACAGGAATGCTCCCCACCGTAACCGTCGAGACCACCGTGTTACTCGTGGTGTCGATCACCGAAACGGTGCCGCTGCTTTCGTTTGCGACGTAGACCCGGCTGCCATCCGGACTCACCGCAACGCCATAAGGGTTATGCCCATTGCCCACATTCACCACCACGGTGTCATTCGCGGTGTCGATCACCGAAACAGTGCTGCTGCTAGCGTTTGCGACATAGACGCGGCTGCCGTCCGGACTCACCGCGACGCCAAAGGGGCCTGAGCCAACGGGCACCGTCGCCACCACCGTGTCATTCACGGTATCGATCACTGAAACGGTGCTGAAATTGCCACCGTCAAAGTTTGCAACATAGACCCGGCTGCCATCCGGACTCACCGCAATGCCATAGGGGTAGCTGCCAACGGTCACCGTCGAGACCACCGTGTCATTCGCGGTGTCGATCACCGAAACGGTGCCGCTGCTTTCGTTTGCGACATAGACGCGGCTGCCGTCCGGACTCACCGCGACGCCTCTGGGGCCTGAGCCAACATTCACCGTTGCCACCACCGTGTCATTCGCGGCATCGATCACCGAAACGGTGCCGCTGCCATTGTTTGCGACATAGACCCGGCTGCCGTCCGGACTCACCGCAACGCCACTGGGGCCTGTGCCGACGGTCACCGTCGAGACTACCGTGTCATTCGCGGTGTCGATCACCGAAACGGTGCTGCCACTGCCATTGTTAAAGTTTGTGACATAGGCCCGGCTGCCGTCCGGACTCACCGCGACACCAAGGGGGCCTGAGCCAACGGTCACCGTCGAGACCACCGTGTCATTCGCGGTGTCAATCACCGAAACGGTGCCGCTGCCATTGTTTGCGACATAGGCATATGGGGCGGCCCCGGCAGCGCTGGCCATCACGCCCGACAGCAACAGCAATACCGCCACGGGCAAAAGCCCCCGATACAGGAAAAATAGGGGACGTTTCATTATGTTTGCCCTCCTTGATCGACCGGCCTGCGGCAAAAGACAGGTTTCCGCCGGAGCACCTTAACTACACCTTCTGGACCAGGGTGTCAAATGGCGCCCGGTGGGCAAGCGGGCAAGGTCGAGGGCCCCGGCCCCCAATATCTCCATGACGGTTCCGGGCGCCGGGGGCGCCTGTCCCCCCGACTCCCGGCCTAGCCTTGAGGATTCCCCATCCGCCTCCGCCGGGTCCAGCCCAAAAGACCCATCAGCCCGGCAAGGATCCCCAGCCCCAGGGGCGAAAACCCGCCCCCCCCGCCTCCACTCGATGGGGGCGGCGGCGCAGTCGCCGTCACCGCCACCGTTTCCGTCACCGTATCCCCAAAGGCATCCTCCGCCGTGACCATCACATGGGATGTCCCCGCCGTGCTCCCCGTGACCAGCTTGAGCGTGCAGCCCAAGTTGGCCTCCGTCGTCCCGCAGCCGGAAGAGACCGTCACCCCCGAGGCCGGAAGCACCGCCAGATTGCTGCTGGCCAAAGTCAGCG
>DAHVLZ010000035.1:0-3433 GCA_027320085.1 Pseudomonadota bacterium | reverse complement strand
GACCACAATGCCTATGCGGCGACCCTGGCCCGCTGCCATGTCCAGGCCGACGCCGAAGATGTGCAGGAGGACGCCGGACGATTGGTCCGGGAGTTCAACCAGCTCAAGGGGGTACCCGGCTACTTCACGGAGACGTTCTGTGTGAAGTCGAGATTTTTCCAGCCCAGGAATGGTGAACGGATTGATGCCATACGGGAGGCCATCGCATCCAAGGGTCTGGAACCGGAACTTGAGGCGGTCATGCTGACCTCTCTGATGGAGGCCGCGGATCGGGTGGATTCCACCACGGGACTGCAGATGGCCTACTTGAAGACCTGGGCACCCCGGGCGCATCACGCGCTTGAGCTCCGTGTCCCCAAAATCCTGCCGCGCGCTCCATGGGGCAAGAGTGCAGCCTTTGGCCTGGATGTATTTGATGCCCTCCCCATCCTGGAGGGCGATGTGGCCTACATTGACCCGCCGTACAATCAACACTCCTACCTCAGCAACTACCATATCTGGGAGTCCCTCGTGCGATGGGACAAACCCGAAGTCTATGGGGTCGCCTGCAAGAGAACGGATGTCCGGCAGCGGCGCAGCGTCTTCAACTCGCGGCCGCAATTCGGTTTTGCCATGCAGCGCTTGCTGGCAGGCGTGCGGGCCCCTGTTCTGGTCGTCTCGTTCAGCAACGAGGGATACCTGACGCGAGACGGCATGGAGGGGATTCTCGCGACCCTCCATGAGGGGAACGCGAATGTTTCGGTGATCGAGAATGACTTCAGGCGCTACGTGGGCGCCCGGATCGGCATCTACAACCCGAAAGGCCAGAAGGTCGGGAAAGTCAGCCACGTTCGCAACAAGGAGTTCCTGTATGTGGTTTCAAGGCAAGATTTGTCCCCGAAGCTGGCACTCGTGCAACCGGCTGCCCAACATCCCGGGCAGATTCCACCGTCCGAAGCCATCTCCTGAAGGCTCGTTTTGCGGGCCCCTGTTTAATTCCGGGGAGGTGGTGGCGCAGACCGTTGCAAGGGACCTCCCGGCATTTCCTCAAGTGCCGGGATCGAAACCCCCTCCATCCGGGAGGGCACGGGCTCAGATCCGCCACCGGCCCCATCGCGACGCCCGTCAGCGATGGGGATACCGCACTCCAACCGTACCGTATGCTTCCCTATCCGAATCGCGCTCACGGCTGCACTTCCGGCTTGAGCCCGCAAGGTCAGGAACCGTCTCTCGGGCCACAATGCCGCCCGAGCTCACGAAGGCTGAGCGGTATGTGCTTTACGTGCTTGAGGAAATATTTGGACTTTCGAGACCATAACAAAGCCCAGCCATACAAGTCGACTTGATTTCCATGTACGTAGGCAAAATCTTTCAGGGGCACCGCAATGTGGCGACCGTGAGGCAACAGCAAGGGCAGACGGGAATGATCCGGATAGGGGACTGAAAGAGACTGTTCCGCTGCTTTGCGCAAACTGTCCAGCCAGCGGGGATCATGCAGGGCCCGGTAGAGGATTTTCCGATAGGTGCGCAAGCCATGGGCATCCCCCGGGCAGATCAGGCGTTCGCCCCCCAGGCCCTTGCGGAGCGCCAAGGCCGCCATTTGGAAACCGACATCCATATGGCGATCGGCCCAGGAATCCCCTCGCAGACTCTTCCCATAATCCATTGGCGGAAGGATCACTGCACGAAGAGCAGAGGCCAGTAATCGGTTATCCAGATACGCGCTAAAGTAGATGTTGAACAATGCCGCCTGTGCTTCCCGGACATAGGCGTTCCCGGGTGAGGGGATCAAGCCGCCATACAGACCAAGCGAAAGAGTGGTTTCATGAGACAAAAACCCAGCCACTTCTCCCCCCATGACCTGAATCCACCATTTATCACCCCCTTTTAAGGTACGGAAAAACGGGAAGGCGTAACAAAGGTGCATGGAGAATCGGAGGCAGGACAGCGAGTCATGATGATCGGCGGGCACCATGCGGAGGGTGAACCGGATGGCCGGCAGGCGGTGACCCATGAACCGGCGTTCCTCCTTGCGCAGGAGAGTGAAAAGCTCCGACCACGTGATGGCCCACCGGCTGCGGGCATAGTGTTCGTAGGCCGGGATCAGGGAGCGATCCGCCAGAACCTTCCATGACCAATTGCGGATCCGTCCTCGGGTCAGTATGCGGAAGTGAAGCGGTGTGCGGGATTCATCCTTCTTTTTGGGCTGAATCTCCGCTCCACTGGAATGAATTGAAAAAAGCCAAAAATCAATCCTGCCTGAATAAGTTGTGAATGATGGATAATGGCGATGTCGTGAGAGCGGTCGTTTGGAGGCGACCGGAGGTGTTGTGGCCGAGGTGTTCCGTATAAAGGCCAGACCCCCGAGCAGGACCCATCCCGTCACGAGCCACGCCTACATGAGCAAAGGGCGCCTTCCCTGGCGCCCTTTGCTGTCTGCGATGAGTTTCAGACCGGCTGGCACTTGAGACCCGGCCGGCATTTCGGTCCGGTGCCGATTTTGACAGGCGCAGAGACCGAACCGGATGAACCACCGAGGTACAAACCATCGTAGTAAACCTTGCTGGTCACGTTCACCCCGGAAGATCCGGCTGCCTGCAGGATCGACACATTGGCCGAAACACTCACGGCATCCGCTCCGTTGATGTGCTGATTCACCCAGGCGTTCACGCTAGCAGGATCGGCCAGATAAAGCGTATTGCCTGCGATGCCGTCGGGTACCTGATCTTCCGCCAGAACTCCACTGCTGCCAATCAACTGGATGACGGCCACCCCACCGGATGGGAATAGGGATCCTCCGCTCACGTCGATTTGTGTCGTCAGGTCCGCCGCGTCAAAACCGGAAATCGATGCGATGATGCCGCCGGCTTGCGCATAGGCCCGCACGTTGGCGACCACTCCATCGGGATTCTGGATGATCGTATTGCTGACGCCGGTCAAACTGGATGGGGTCGTGACGGAGAAGTTATCAGCCACCGGATGACTAACAGGGTTGCCGCCACATTTAGCCATGGTTTTATAGCAAACGATTGTTGCGCATCCCGTCAGGCCAAAAATGCGACCGCCACAAGGCTGATCAAGCGATTGTTAATCTTCAAGTGAAGTTCTCCTTGCAGATAGGTACGATTTAATGTTGACGAGAAACGAGCATCTACTCGCGCTCGCGCTGCTTTGTGCCCCCCCGAAAATTGTCAGGCAAATGTACTTGACAGCAAATGTACTGGTCCGGTCCCTTTGGCACTCGGGGTGGTGTTGGAGGGGCCAATGTACGGGTGATTGGAGTTTGAGGCGGGGGTGGGGACTGACCCGGATCTCAGGGTGCGTGTCCGGGTGCGTTCTTCGGACGCCTCGATTCTGCATTCAAACGTGGGGACGAGGGCTACCCTCCCCTATCGCCAAAAGCCGCTCCAGAACTGATGCCCCGTATATCTTGCGGACCTCGGCCCGGTGTGTT
>DAHVLZ010000022.1:0-10219 GCA_027320085.1 Pseudomonadota bacterium | reverse complement strand
CTCGTCGAGGATCAGGATCGGCGATTTCCGGAGCAGGGCCCGGGCAATCATGATGCGCTGGCGCTGACCACCGGAGAGAAGCATCCCACGCTCACCCACCGGCGTCTCGAAACCCAGAGGCATCTTCCGGATCTCCTCGATCAGGAAAGCCTCCGTTGCCACCAATTCGAGCGCCGCCCGCTCCACCGGCCCTTCGGACCCGTAGGCGATGTTTTCCGCAATCGTGGCATTGAAGAGGAGTCCATCCTGGCTCACGAGCGTCATCTGGTGCCGGAGATCCGAAAGCCGCCAGTCCCGGAGATCGTGCCCATCCAGGCGGATCGTTCCGGAACTCGCATCGTAGAGGCGGACCAAAAGTTCACTGATCGTGGTCTTGCCGCTCCCCGAACGGCCGACCAGGGCCACCGATTCACCCGGACGGATCCGGAAAGTGACGTCCACGAGGACGGGGGGCAGGTTCGCGTCATAGCGGAAGGAGACCCGGTCGAACTCGATATCGCCACGGCTTCCGGACAGCGGCAATCCCCGATCCAGGCACTCCGGGGCCGAATCGAGGATCTCGAAGACCGGAATCACCGCCGCCACCCCGCGCTGGATCGGCGCATTGACGTTGGTCAGGTGTTTGAGTGGAGCGAGCAGCAGGAGCAGGGCACTCAAGAAAGAGATGAAGGTGCCGACCGAGGCGACATGGAACCAGGGTGACAGGAGCGCCGCATAGACCACGAGCGCGATCCCGACTCCCGCCACGAACTGGATGAGCGGGCCGGATGCCGCGAGGTTCGCGGCCAGTTTGAGATTCCAGTCCCGGTTCCGCCGGTTCGCCGCCTCGAATCGCCGGCGGATCCAGTCGGCCCCGTTGTAGGTCTTGATCACGGCCTGGCCTGCGACCGCCTCCTCGGACAATCCCGTGACCTCGCTCATCGACTGCTGGATATGGGTATTGACCCGCCGGAAACGCCGGCTGAGCGCCCGCACCAGAACCAGGACCAGGGGCGCCACGACCAAGAGAAACAGACAGAGTCCGGGCGCGAGGTAGATCATCCAGCCCACGAGTCCGGCAACCGTGAGACTGTCCCGGATGAGGATGGTGAGCGCATAGGTGATCCCCTCTGCGATTTGCTCGATGTTGTAGGTCATGGTTGAGACCAGAAAACCGCCTTGCAGGCGGTCGTACTGGGCGGCCGGCCAATGGACGAGCCGGGCGAACATTTCGCTGCGCAGACGCTCGATGACCCGTCGCCCCACCCATGCCATGCCGTAGGTGGCCCCGAATCCCGCGATGCCGCGAATCAGGAAAACACCCACGATGACGAGCGGAATCCAGTCCAGGTACGGGACCTTCTCGTGGGCGAAACTGCCGTTCAGGAGGGGCCGGATCAGCGCCGTGAAGGCCGGCTGGCTCAAGGCATAAAGCAGCATCCCGAAGACGGAGGCGGCAAAGGCCTTCCAGTACGGACGGATATAAGCCAACAGGCGGAAATAGGCCCTCCGTGCCTCCGGATCGAGATGGAAAAAAGAAAGCTTCATTGTGCCCGGGGAGGCGTCACAGTCCGCACGGTCACCAGGTTGACCTGGTGCAGCCCGAGCCGCCCGACCGCGTTCAGGGCCGTCACCACGAACTGGTAGGGCACCCGGGCATCGGCGCGAATCGTGACGGGGATCTGCCGGCGATGACCGATGAAACGACGGATGGCCTGGTCCAGTGCCGTGGCACCCGAACGGGAAAGGGCTTCCTGGTCGACGTAGTAACGGCCGTGGCGATCGATCGTAATCACGAGTCCGGACTTCATCGGGGTCGCGTCCATCGCCGCCTTGGGCAGCTGGATCCTCAGGTGGGCACTCTGGATGAAGGTGGTCGACAGCATGAAGAAGACGAGCAGCATGAGCAGCACGTCGATGAAGGAGACCACGTTGAGTTCAGGCATCTCCGGCTCGGCCCGCCGGAATTTCATGGTCTCCCCGTCCCGCGGTCGTGATGACGGAGCGAATCGACGAAGCGAAGTGCTGCCTGTTCCATGGCCAAAACCAGGTTGTCGGCGCGCCCCCGCAATAGGCGGTAAGCCACGAGCGAGGGAATGGCGACCGTGAGTCCGGCCGCTGTCGTGATCAGGGCCTGGGCGACTCCTCCCGCAAGCAGCCGGGGATCCCCCGCGCCGTGCGCCTCGATGGACGCAAAGGCCCGCATGATGCCGATCACGGTCCCGAGCAGACCGAGCAGGGGAGAGATCCCGGCGATCGTGCCCAGCGTATTGAGATAGCGGTAAAGTTCATGGGTGACCTCGCGTCCGGTGTCCTCCATCCGTTCCTTGATTTCCGCAAGGTCGTCGTCCCAGTGCGTGAGCGCCGCGGCCAGGATGCGTCCCAGGGGGGATCCCTCGCGCAGGCCGTCCAGGCGTTCTTCGGTCAATTCCCGGTCGCGGATCCAGACCCAGACGCGGGCCAGGAGGTGAGCCGGCAGGATGCGGCTGCGCTTGAGGCTCCAGAGACGCTCGAGCGTGATCGCCGCCGCGAGGATGGAGCAGAAGAGCAAGGGGAGCATGATCCAGCCCCCGGACTCGACGATGGCTAGCATGGGGAATGCGACCCGGCGGTGTCCGGTGACTCAGTCCCGGACATGCACTTCATCGATCCGATTTTCCATGACCCAAGATACCATGAAAAAGCGGTCTCCTTGCCGACGGAAACAGTGGCCAGAGACCGCTCCCGGCGAGTTTTCACAAGGGGGCCAGTGCGGTTTCATCGAGACGGAACCGCCTGTCCATGCGCTCGGCCAGTCTCATTTCGTGGGTCACGATCACGAGGGCCGTGCCGTGGCGGGCATTGAGCGCGAGCAGCAGATCGTAGACCCCCTCCGCCGTATGCGGGTCGAGGTTGCCGGTGGGCTCGTCGGCCAGAAGCAGTGCGGGCCGGGTGATGAGGGCCCGTGCCACCGCCGCCCGCTGACGTTCGCCGCCGGAGAGCTCCGCCGGACGGTGCGAGGCGCGATCGGCAAGTCCCACCTCGCCCAAAAGCCCCCGGGCATCCCGCCGCACCGCGGCCAGGGAAATCCCCCGGCGCAGCAAAAGCGGCATGGCGACGTTTTCGAGGAGCGTAAATTCCGGCAACAGGTGATGAAACTGGTAGACGAACCCCAGGGTCTGGTTGCGCAAGAGCGCCCGTTCGCGCTCCCGCAGGCTGGACAGGGGCCGGCCCTGGATCGCAACGGTTCCCCGGGTCGGCTGATCAAGACCGCCGAGCAGATGCAGGAGCGTGCTTTTCCCCGAACCCGAGGTTCCGACGATCGCCACGCGCTCGCCGCATCCCACGCTCAGGTCGACCGTGGAGAGAACGGTCAGGATCGAGGAACCCTCCCGGAAATCCTTGCCGAGTCCGCGGGCTTCGAGAACGGGTTCACTCATGGCGCAGGGTCTGGGCCGGCAGGATGCGGGTGGCCCGCCAGGCCGGATAAAGCGTGGAGAGAACCGTCAGGCCAAAGGCCACGAGGGTGATCTTGAGGATCTGGCCGCTCTCGGGACGGGAGGGCAGCTCGTTGATGAAATAGACGCGGGTCGGAAACAGGTTGACATGGAAGACCGTCCGGATGAAATGCATGACGGGATCCACGTTGTGGGCGAGCAGGAGACCGAGCCCGAGCCCGACCCCCGTGCCGATGAGCCCGATCAAGACACCCTGCAGGATGAACACCGACATGATCGTCCCCTGTCGTGCCCCGAGCGTCCTCAGGATGGCGATTTCCGCAGTCTTGTCATTCACCACCATCACAAGCGTGGAGATGATATTGAAGGCCGCGACGGCGACGATCAGGAGCAGGATCAGGAACATGACCCGTTTTTCGGTGGCGATGGCATCGAACAGGCTCCGGTTCTGACTCATCCAGTTGCTCACGTAGTCATTGCCGCCCAGCCGGTTCACGAGCTTTCGCGCCACCCGGGGGGCGTCGAGCGAATGATGGAGGCGGAACTGGACAGCACTCACGCGATGACCAAGACCGAAGAGCCTCTGGGCCTGGTCCAGGCCGATGAAGGCCAGCCCATGATCGAAGGCGTAGTCGCCGGCATCGAAGATGCCGACCACCCGGAAACGCCGGACCCGCGGGATGAGTCCCGCCGGCGTCACCAGACCCTCGGGGACCATGAGAATCACATGGTTGCCCACGGTGACGCCGAGATCGTAGGCCAGGTTGCGCCCGAGAATGATGTTCCAGTGCGCGCCTTGCAGGCCTGCGAGATGTCCCGCGACCAGCTTGGGCGCCAAGTTGAGCACGGAGGCTTCTTGGCGCGGACGGATGCCCTCGATGCGGGCTCCCCCGAGGTTGCCGTCGGCGGCCAGCATGGCCTCCCCCGAGACCACCGGGGCCGCCCCGGTCACGCCGGGAATCCCCCGCCCGAACCGGGCCACCTGCGACCAGTTCTTGAGGGCGCCGCTGAAGGCGGAGACCGTGACCTCCGGCGTCATGCCGACGATGCGCTTCCGGAGTTCATGGTCAAAACCGTTCATGACCGAAAGCACCGTGATCAAGGCCGCGACCCCGATGGTGATGCCCAGAACCGAGATCAGCGAAATGACCGAAACGAAACGGTTGCGGCGTTGGACCTTGAGGTAACGCAGTGCCACGAACAGTGAAAACGGGCGGTACATGGAAGGCGGTCCGTCCCTAGCGGCGGCTTGTCTTTCCCCGGAAAAGATTTATGATGGAAAAGTGATTTCCGCTCACAACGGTTCACGGGGAGGGCTGGGGCATGCGTATCATAACGATTCTCACCGCCGGCGTCATGTCGGGGCTCCTCCTGACCACCACTCCCCCCCCTGCCCGGGCGGCCAGCCGGCGGCTCCCGGTCCGCTGGATGACCCTGGCCAATGTGCAGGGCATCTGGGGCCATCCCCTCTCCAAGACGGGACCGATCGGCATCCACCATTACCGGCAATGGGTCTATCCGGACTTCGTGGTGGTCTTCGAGGAGCGACGGGTCATCGCGAGCATCGAGACCCACCCCTTGAGGCTCCCCCAGCCCGATCCCCTGCCTTCGCGCCCTCCCCGCTGAACGGTGGGAACGCCCCAACGAAGGGCGGAGGCGGTCTCCGCCCGCCGCCGCTGGCCGGCCGAGTGGGAACCCCAGAGTGCGGTGCTCCTGTGCTGGCCACGGGCCACGAGCGGGTTTAAAGAGACCGAACGGGAGGGGGTGGAGCTCCGGCTTTTGGCCATGGCGGCCGCGATCAGCCGCCATGAAAGGGTTCTCTTCCTCACGCCTCCCGCGGGTTTTGCACCCCGGGCGATGGAGGTGACCCGGCTCGGTGGCGATCCCCGCCTGATCGACTGGATTCCGCTTCCCGCAAACGACCTCTGGGTCCGTGACTACGGCCCGCTCGCCGTCCTCGAGGATGGGCAGACGAGACTCGTCGACTTCCGCTTCACCGGCTGGGGCGGCAAGTATCCCCACGCAGACGATGACCAAGTCACGCGGCGGCTTTCGGAAAAGGGGATCTGGGGCCCGACGGTGGTCGAATCCTGCCCGGAGGTTCTCGAGGGGGGAAGCCTCGAGACGGATGGAGGGGGGACTGTGATCACCACCCGCCGCTGCCTCCTCAACCCCAATCGCGGGGCGCGCGATGAAAACGGGATCGAGGCGATCATCGGCGAGAGGCTCGGGGTCCACCGGGTCCTTTGGCTCGATGCCGAAGCCCTCCCCGGCGATGACACGGACGCCCACATCGACACCCTCGTCCGCCTCGCCTCGCCACGGGTCCTGATTCACCAGGGCGGGACGGGACACCCGGACCCTTCGGTGCGTCGGGCCTTGGAATCCCTGTCGCGTGAGCTCGCCGGACTCAGGGATGAGCACGGAGCACCCTATAGGCGGATCGAGCTGCCTTCACCCGGCCGGATCACCGACTCCGAAGACCGACCCTTGCCCGCCACCTACGCCAACTTCCTGATCCTGAATGACGCGCTCCTGATCCCGCAGTACGGGGTCGAGGCCGACTCTCCGGCTCGCGCCCTCCTCGCCCAGGCCTTTCCGGGCCGGTATCCCTACCTGATCGATGCCGGTCCCTTGATCGCCCAGTACGGGAGCCTGCATTGCGCGAGCCTGCAAATCCCCGCCGGGGTGATCCCCGAATCTCCGGACGGCCCTGCGACTATCATGGAAGGGAAGTCGCCCTCCCCCGCGCCCACCGGATCCGAGTTTTTCGAGGACCCAACATGAAACGCCGCTTCGCCTTGATCGACCTCTGCCACGATCCGGAACCGGACCGGCACCGCGGTCAGATCGAGGCGGCACTCGAAAAAGCCCGTTCCCGGGGGGCTCAACTCGCACTCCTTCCCGAACTCGTTTTCGATCCCTATTTTTGCCAGACCGAATCGGCGGCCCATTTTGCGAGGGCCGAGCGCCTGGACGGAGAACATGCGCGCATGCTCGGACAATGGGCCCGGAGATACGATCTGGTCATCGTGACCTCCCTCTTCGAAGCACGCCTGCCGGGGATCTGCCACAACACGGCCCTGGTCGTGGAACGGGATGGTTCCGTGGCCGGGATTTACCGGAAGATGCACATTCCCGACGATCCCGGTTATTTCGAGAAGTACTACTTCACCCCCGGGGACACCGGGTTTTGTCCCATCGACTGTTCGGCGGGTCGTCTCGGGGTGCTCGTCTGCTGGGACCAGTGGTTCCCCGAAGCGGCCCGGCTCCTGTGCCTGGCCGGCGCCGACTGTCTCCTCTATCCCACGGCCATCGGCTGGAATCCCGGCGATCCGCCTGAAGTCCGCACCCGGGAACTCGACGCCTGGATCACCATCCAGCGCGCGCATGCCATTGCCAACGGCTGTCCGGTCCTGGTCGCCAACCGGACCGGACACGAAGCGGATCCGTCCGGGCAATCTGCCGGGATCCATTTCTGGGGACATGGGTTCGCAGCCGGCCCGCAAGGCGAGTACCTCTCCCCGCCCACCTCCGACCAGGCCTCGGTCCAGGTCGTCGAACTGGACGGGGAACGGACCGGGGCGGTCCGTGCAAGCTGGCCGTTCTTGCGGGATCGGCGGATCGATGCCTATGGAGCGATCACCGAACGAGCCTCTCCCGGGCTTCCCTCAGGGCTCGCGCAGCCCAAAGACTGAGGTTCCCGGATCCTCAGGTTCCCTGCGAGACCCGCTCGATGGCATCCCGGGTGGTCTCGGGATCCCCGAGGAAGCGGTGTTCGGCTGCCTGTCCCTGGGGATCAATCCGGTACCAGAGGGGAATCCCGGTCGGCACGTTGAGCTGGCTGATCGCCTGATCATCGACGCCATCCAGCATCTTGATCAGGGCGCGGAGACTGTTGCCGTGGGCGGCCACGAGGATACAGGCACCTGACTTGAGGGCGGGAAGGATCCCCGCCTTCCAGGAGGGCAGGACCCGTTCCTGGGCCTGCTTCAGGGACTCGCCTGCGGGGAGCGCCCGCGGATCCCACTCCCGGTAGCGGGCATCGAAACGGGGATGACGGGGATCGTCGAAATCGAGCGCGGGCGGAGGGACGTCGTAACTGCGGCGCCACAAGGCCACCTGCGCCTCTCCCGCCATGCGGGCCACCTCTTTCTTGCTCTTCCCCTCGAGGGCCCCGTAGTGCCGCTCATTCAGCCGCCAGGTCTTCTCGACCGGGATCCAGAGTCGGCCCAGGTCATCCAGGACGATGTCCAGGGTCCGGATGGCCCGGGTCAGAAGAGAGGTCCAGGCCCGGTCCGGGATCAGTCCGGCCTCGGCCAGAAGGGTTGCCGCACGATGGGCCTCGGCAATCCCGCGATCGCTCAGGTCGGCATCCTGCCAGCCGGTAAAGCGGCCTTGGGCGTTCCACAGGCTTTCTCCATGGCGCAGCAGGATGAGATCGGACATGGGACTCGAGGCGTCGTTCGAGCCTTCTATTGTAAGCCAAAGCCCCGGCCGGTCCGGTGAAAGCGAGGCTGACTGCGGACACACGAACCCGCTCGGGAGCCTGTACTGTCGTCGAGAAGAGGCCGTTCCCCATCCCGACCCCACCCCTCAGGGGAGAGGGGTGGCACTCTCCACATTTATTTAATTGGGTGGCGGGTCGGGCATTGCCCCCACCTCGGTCTCAATCCCCTTGTCCGGGCTCGTTGAATACCCGCCGAAGTGCCCAAAAAACCGGACGAATACATCCGCTTGCGGTTTTCGGTCCGCGGGTTATAGAATCCGTTGACCGGGTTACGGGATCGATAGGAAGGCCCCCGGTCCGTGCCCCACGGAAAAACAGAAAACCATCTTCCGCGAGACTTCCTCATGAAAACCCATCACATCCACTCCCCCCGCCGGACCGTTCCGACAATCCTCCTCACCCTCCTCCTCGCGACGGCTCCGTCGTGGGCGGCCCCGAACCCCTGGGCCGGGGTCAAGCTCCGCAACATCGGACCGGCCATCGCCGGCGGACGGATCACCACCGTGGTCGGCATCCCCCATGATCCCCTGGTCTACTACGTGGGCGCAGCCGGCGGCGGCGTCTGGAAAACCACCGACGGCGGGAATAGCTGGAAGGAGATCCTCCGTCACGGCGACACCTCCTCGATCGGTAGCATTGCCCTCGCCCCAAGCAACCCCAACCTCGTCTGGGTCGGGACCGGCGAGGCCAACCCCCGGAACGACATGATCACAGGCGGCGGGGTCTATTTTTCCTCCGATGCCGGGGCGAGCTGGCGTTTCATGGGATTCCGTCATGCCGGACAGATCTCCCGCATCGCGGTGGATCCCGAAAACCCGGACCTCGTTTTCGTCTGTGCGCTCGGCAACGTCTGGAAGCCGGGCGGACCGCGCGGGCTTTACCGGAGCACAAACGGCGGGGAGAGCTGGCAACGCGTCCTTTCCGGCAATGCCGAGACCGGGTGCGGCGACGTGGCGTTCGAACCCGGCAACCCCGAGGTGCTTCTGGCTTCGACCTGGCAGGTGCGGCGCTTTCCCTGGAAGCTCGTCGACGGCGGCCCCGGCAGCGGTCTCTGGCGGTCGGTCGACGGTGGCCGCACCTGGAAGCCTTTGACCCACGGCCTGCCCCCCAAACCTTACGGGCGCATCGCCTTCGCCTTTGCCCCCTCCCGCCCACAGCGAATCTACGCCCTGATCGAGGCCAAGAAGGGGCTTTTGTGGCGCTCGGACGATCTCGGGTCCCGATGGCACTTCGTGAGTGACAACGCCAACATGGACGTCCGTCCCTTCTATTTCACCCAGCTGGCCGTCTCGCCCGCCGATCCCAACCGGATCTTTTTCCTCTCCATGGAGATGATGGAGTCCAAGAATGGCGGCAAGACCGTCTTTTACGCGGACCCGATGATCCATGTCGACCACCACGCCATCTGGATCGACCCGGCCAATGCCAACCGCATCATCCAGGGCAATGACGGGGGCGTCGCGCTCAGCCTGAACGGCGGCCGGAACTGGCGTTTTCTCAACAATCTCCCCATCGAGGAGTTTTACTCGGTGGCCGTATCCCCCGGCCACCCGTTCTGGATCTGCGGCGGCATCCAGGACAACAACGCCTGGTGCGGCCCCTCGAGCGAATACAACCGCGGTTCGGTCACGGGCAGCGACTGGTTCATCGTGGCCGGCGGGGATGGCCAATACGCCATCCCGGCGTGGAGCGATTCCCAAAGGATCTACGCCGACTCCCAGACCGGTTTCATTGTCCGTTACAACCGGGCGACCGGACAAAGCCACTTCATCATCCCGACCTTCAGCGGCTTTTCGAGCAGCCGACCCCTCGCCCAGGAGAAATACCGTTTCAACTGGACGGCGCCGATCGCGGTCTCCTACACGAATCCGAACGAGGTCTACCTCGGGGCCAACGTGCTTTTCCGGAGTCTCGATGGCGGACACCACTGGAAGGTGATCAGTCCCGACCTCACCCGGAACGCCAAGGCCAAGGAGGGACTCACGGGCGGTCCCGTGAACTACGATCTCTCCGGTGCCGAAAACTACGACACGATCGAATCGATCAGCATCGCCCGGACGAACCCCCAGGTCCTCTGGGTCGGCACCGACGACGGCCTCGTCTGGGTCACCCGCAATGGGGGAGCAAGCTGGCAGAAGGTGACCCCACCGGACGCGCCCGCCTGGGCCCGCGTCTACCAGATCGGCGTCTCCCCCTTCCACGCCGGCTCCGCCTACCTCAGCTTCGATGCCCATGAGCTCGGCAACAACCGGCCCTACGTCTACCGGACCGACAACTACGGCCAGAGCTGGCA
>DAHVLZ010000012.1:0-15800 GCA_027320085.1 Pseudomonadota bacterium | reverse complement strand
CCATCCGGGCCAACCGCCGCCGTTGGGAACCTTGACTGGGTGGATCCATCAAGGAGCCTGCCTGATGCTCGCGACCACTTCAGTTTGGATCACTCCCTATCAGCCCACCCCTTTTGGCACTCAGGTTGGTGTTGAAGGAAGCAAGGATAGTGGGGAAGGTTGCCGAGATGGTGATGGAGAACGAGGGTGTTGTCGGCGACCCGCCATTCGACAAGCCTTCGGTTGAAGGCGGCCCGGTTGATCATCCCATCCGGCAGCCTTGTCCCGACCTCTCTTGGCAGCGTAGATCCACAAAGTCAGGACCGCGCTCCTTCCTTACTTCCTGATCCACCCCATCAGAGGGGACATTTCAGAACTGGTTTGACAACACGCCCGGGTTCGGGATCGATCAGTCCCAAAACCTCGTAGCAGGCCCCCATCGTGTGATAGTCGCATTTCCCGGCCGGGCTCTTTTCGTCACTGATTTTCCGGTTGTCCGCCGTGAGGATGCGGTACCAGGCCCCGTGGCGGTGATCGATGAAAAACGTCCAGGCGTAGTTCCAGAGTGATTCGTAGGACTGCCAGTACCGCTCCTCGCCGGTCGCACAGGCCAGGTGCGCCGAGGCGGCGATGGCCTCGGCCTGTACCCAGAAATACTTCTCCGGATCGGCCACGGCTCCGTCCGGGCGGATGCCGTAGTAGAGACCGCCTTGGGCCTCATCCCACCCAAGCGCCCACGCCCGGTCAAAAAGCTCTTGCGCCCGCTCCCTCCGCCAGGGGGATGGATCCAGGCGATCCAGGATCAGAAGCAGCTTGGCCCACTCGATCTGGTGCCCGACCTGGAAGCCCCAGGGCCGGAACAGGTCCCGGGGATGGTCCCGGTTGTATTCCCAGTCGATCTGCCAGTCGGGACCATAGTGCTCCCAGATGAGACCGCCGCCGAGTGCGGCCTCATCCCGCGTCATGCGATGGGCCAGCTGGGCCGCCCGGTCCAGGAAGTGCCGCTCGCCGGTTGCCGTGTAGGCGGCGATCATCGCCTCGCAAAGATGCATGTTGGCATTCTGTCCCCGGTAGGGCGAAAAATGCCAGTCGGGGGTGGCCTCGTCCCGGTAGAGCCCGGCCTCAGGATCGTAGAAGCGGGTTTCGAGCAGCTCCCAGACTTCCCGGAGACCGGACAGGGCCTCCCCGAGCCCGGCCTCGAGCGCCGTGGCATGGGCCAGGAGGACAAAAGCGTGGCCATAGGCATGGCGCGTCCGGTCCTCCGGCAAGCCATCCCGGAGCGTCCAGAGGTACGCCCCATCGGGCTCCCGGTGGGCCGTGTGGAGAAAATCGAGCCCGTGCTCCGCGAGCCTCCGGTCCTCGGGATCCTTCCATTCCCGAAAAGCCCGCGCAAAGTTGAACACGAAACGGGTACTGCTCACGAGATGACGGTGCCCCCGGTCGTAAACCGACCCATCGTCCCGGAAGTAGTGGAAAAATCCGCCCGCGGGGTCGGGGGCCACCGGCCGGTAGAAGGCGAGTGTCCGGGCGATGTGGTCGCGCAGGAAAACGGGAGAGCGGAAATCCGGATGAGTGTTCACGCGCGGCTGGCGAGGAAGTCCTCGACCTCCCCCCGATGCGGCATGGCCTCGAACGCGCCCGCCCGGGTCACCGCGAACGCACCTGCGGCTGCGGCAAAACGAAGCGCCCCCTCGAGCATCCGGCGCTCGGACAACCACGCCGCAAGTGGGCTCCCGGGCTTTTCCTGCCGGACGAGCGCACAGAGGAAGCCGCCCCAGAAAGCATCTCCGGCCGCGGTCGTATCCCGCGCCGGCACGGTCCAGGCCGGGATCTCGCCCGCGGATTCCGGCGTGAAATAAGAGAGCGGCCGGGGACCGTCCGTCACCACGATGAGACGAGCCTCCCCGTCCTTGAGCCGCCTGATCACGCGAGCCCCGCCGCCTTCCGTCCGCGCCAGCCAGTCGAGTTCCTCCCGCGACAACTTGACGAGATGCACCCGCTCGAGTGCCTGCCAGACGGGATCCCGGGGATCACGACCCGGTGGCCAGAGGGGGAGCCGCAAGTTGAGATCGAAGCTGAGCACCGATCCAGCCCGCCCGGCCCGATCGAGGGCGAGGAGGGTGGTCTCGGCACTGTCGGGATCCGTGAGGGTGTTGGATCCCGCGTGGAAGACAATCCCGGGACCAAAATCCGCCTCCCTGAAATCACCGGGGCGGAAAGCCAGATGGGCGGCCGCGTCCGGATAGAAACGGAAACTCCGCTCTCCGGAGGCATCCAGGAACACGAAAGCCAAAGCCGTTCTCGCGCGGGGCATGCGGACCACGCCCCCCGTCCCGACCCCGGCCCGGTTCAGGGATTCCAGGAGAAAGTCCCCGAAGGGGTCGGTGGCCAGGCCTCCCACGAAACTCGCCTGACCGCCCAGGCGGGAGACGGCAACCGCCACATTGGCGGGCGCGCCCCCGGCGTGCTGGCGGAAGGCGGGGGGGGCGCCATTCGCCTGGGGTTCGGAGACGAAATCGATCAGGGCCTCGCCAAAGGAGACGACCCTAGCCACCGGGGAAGCCTCGGGGAAGCGGCAGGGCCGATTCCGGGACGGTCACGCGGGATCCCCGGAAACCATAAAAGACGAGATAGAGATAGCAGGCCAAAGGCAGAAGGTAGGCGTGATGGATACCGATCCGGTCCGCCAGGAAGCCCTGTGCCAGGGGAATCACGGCGCCTCCCACGATGGCCATGACGAGCAGCCCGGACGCCTCGGCGGTCCGGGGCCCGAGATCGGCGATCGCCAGGGCGAAAATGTTCGGGAACATGATCGAGTTGAAAAGCCCGGTCGCGACGATGCTCACGACCGCGAGATCCCCGTGGGCCATGAGGGTGACTGAAACCAGAAGCGCATTGACGATGGCGCAGAGCCCGAGCAGCCGCCCGGCATCCAGGCGGCGCAGGATCCCCGAACCGATAAAGCGTCCGACCATGGCACCCATCCAGTAGAGCGAGACGAAGATTGCCGCCCGGTTCACTGGAATGTCGCCGTAGCGCCGGTGCGTGATGTAGCTGATCATGAAACTCCCGATCGTGACCTCCGCGCCGACATAGAGGAAGATCCCGACCATCCCCCAGAGGAGATGACGGTAACGGGGCAGGTCCTGGAACGCCTCATGGAGAAGACCCACGGGCAGACGGGGGCTCAGGGCCTCGGAGAGGGCCGGCAGCCGGAGCAGGAACACGCATCCCGCGAGGAGGGCGAGCAGCAAGCCCAATCCCAGGTAGGGTCCCTCGACCAGGGCGGACTGCTTGAGACGGTAGGCTTGCTCGAGGACTGCGGGCCAATGGGCACGGAGCGCCGGGGCCACGGTCGGAACCGCGAGGATGAGGGCCCCGCCGATGACCGGACCCAGCGTGGTGCCGAGCGAATTCAGGGCCTGGGCCAGATTGAGACGGCTCGCCCCGCCGGCGGGTGGCCCGAGGAGGGTCACATAGGGATTGGCCGCGACCTGGAGCAGCGTGATCCCGCTCGCCAGGATGAAGAGCGCCGCGAGGAAGCAGGGATAGGAGACCCAGAGGGCGGCCGGCTCGAAGAGCACGGCCCCGAGCGCCGAGAGCGCCAGCCCCAAGCCCATGCTCGCGGGGTAACCCAATCGGCCCACGATCCAGCTCGAGGGGAGCGACATCACGAAATAGGCCCCGAAGAAGGTGAACTGGATCAGCATGATGCCGACGTAGTCGAGGTTGAAAAGGGATTTGAGGTGGGGAATCAGGATGTCGTTGAGACTCGTGATGAAACCCCACATGAAAAAAATCACGGTGAGGAAGACCATGGCCTGACGGGCGCTGATCACGGCGGCACGGCTGGGCTGGCGTGAGACATTCGCCACAGGAGATCCGTCGGGTGGAACACCGACAAGATACCCCGGTCCGGTGATTTTTTCAGGCACGGCAGCCCGCCCATCGGGACCATCCCCAAGTCCTCACGTTTGGCGTTACACTCTCCAGGATCCCGGTGGGATGCGGGTGTTTTGCCCTGACGGGAGCCGCGGGGAGTCGGGCCGTCGCCGTGTTTGATCCGCTCCGTTGAGGGTTCACCATGAAAGACCGCATTCGCCCGCCGCATTCCCACCGCCGTGAGTTCTCCGTGGCACTCCTTGGAGCGCTCTTCCTCGTCGTGGCCCATGGCCCGACGGCGACCGCCGGGGCACAGCCCCGCGCTGCCCGCCTCTCCACGGGACCGACCGCCTACAGGCTCGTCGATCCCTTCGTCGGCACATCGGGAACCCCTCAAGGTGGAGCGATCGACACCTATCCCGGCGCAAGCCGGCCCTTCGGCATGATCCAGTGGAGTCCGGACACACCCTCGGAACCGGCGGGTGGGGGATACAACTACCCCGACCACCAGATCCTCGGTTTCGGATTGACGCACCTGAGCGGGCCGGGCTGCTCGGTGATGGCTGACTTCGACATCCTTCCGACCACCGGACCCGTTACCAAGCCCTGGTCGCAGTCGGAGGTCTTCTCCCATGCGACCGAAGAGGCCCATCCCGGCTGGTACGCGGTGAGCCTGGGGCAGCCGGCGATCCGGGCCCAAGTCACGGTCACCCGCCGCACCGGGCTCGGCCGCTTCACCTATCCCGCGGGCAGCTCCCCGCACCTTCTTTTCAAAGTCTCCTCGGACCAGGCAGGGGTCAGCGCTGCGCGTTTCCGGGTTTTGAACCGGCGGGAAGTGGCCGGATCCGCAACGAGCGGCGACTTCTGTGGCCTGCCGGACCGGTTCACGGTCTATTTCGTGGCCCGTTTCAACCGACCCATCCGGCACAGCGGCACCTGGTCCAAGAACCGGATCCATCCCGGCGCACGAAGTGTCCACGGGGTGGGTTCGGGTGGCTGGGTCAGCTTCCCCGGCAAAAGCTCTCAGTCAGTCAAGGTCCAGGTCGCGATCTCCTATGTCAGCATCCAGGGGGCCTTGGCCAACCTCAGGGCCGGGGCGCGGACCTGGAGCCTCGCCCGGGTTCGGCATGCGGCCGAACAGGCCTGGGCCCGGCTGCTCGGCCGAATCCGGATCCAGGGCGGCACGAAGCGGGAGCGGGTGACCTTCTACTCGGCGCTTTATCACGTGCTTCTTCAACCCACCCTTTTCAGCGACGTCACGGGCCGCTATATCGGCTTTGATGGCCGGATCCACAAGCTCCCCCGGGGCGGGGCACAGTACGCCAACTTCTCCGGCTGGGACATTTACCGCACGGAAATCCCCCTGCTCGCCCTCCTGGTTCCCCGTCGGACGAGCGAGATGATGCAGTCACTCGTCCGCGATGCCGCCCAGGGCGGCTGGCTGCCCAAATGGCCGCTCGCGAACGGCTATACGGGAGTCATGGGCGGAGACTCGGCGGATGCGATCCTGGCGGGTGCCTATGCCTTCGGGGCGCACCAGTTCAACGCGCGAGAGGCCTTGCACTTCATGGTTCGCGGAGCCACCTGGACCCACGGCAGACCCGGTCAGGGCTGGTACGTGGAACGGCCGGGACTTTCCTTCTACCTCGAGCATGGCTACGTCGCCCACAACCTCACCACCTCGGTGGCCCCGGTGCCGAACGGCGCCTCGGAAACCCTGGAATACTCGCTGGATGACTTCTCGATCGCCCAGCTGGCACACGCTCTCGGTGAGCAGGCACTCGCGAAGCGCTTCCTTCAGCGTTCGATGAACTGGACCCATCTCCTCGATACTTCGGCACATGAAATCCTGCCCCGAAATCGCCGAGGGGCTTTCCTCGACACGCCGCTGACAGCGAACGGCCAGAGCGGCTTCCAGGAGGGCAACGCGATCCAGTACACCTGGATGGTGCCCCAGGATCTGGCCGGCCTGATCCGGGGACTGGGCGGCCGGCTGGCCACCCGCCGTCTCCTCAACCGCTTCTTCACGCACCTCAATGCCGGCCAGAGCGAACCTTTCGCCTGGCTCGGCAATGAGCCGACCATCGGCAGTCCCTGGGTCTATCTTTCGGACGGAGCCCCCTGGCGGACCCAGGCTGTCCTGCGCCGGGCGCTCACCACCCTGTACCTGCCGACTCCGGCCGGGCTGCCTGGCAACGACGACTTGGGCACCATGAGTGCCTGGTATGTGTGGAGTGCAATCGGCCTCTACCCGCAAAATCCCTCCGTGCGTGATCTCGACATCGGCAGTCCCCTGTTCCGCGAGGTCCGGCTGGACTCGCCTGGGGGACTCTGGATCACGGTGGACGCTCCGGCGGCTGCCCCCAACCGGCCCTATGTCCATGCGCTCACGATCAACGGACAGCCCGACTCGCGCACCTGGCTCGCTCTTCCGGCGACCGGACGGCTCACCCTGCGCTTCGCGCTGCGCTCCCGCCCGGACCGGCAATGGGGCAGCGCGCCAGCGGATGCCCCACCCTCCTTTCCGGCAGGCCCTCTTCATTTCCCGCCCTCAACCACGGTTCGTCTGACTTCCCTCCGACACCAATACCCGCTGCGCCCGGGGACAACCGCGACCGTCGCGTTCCGCTTCCTGGGACATGAGGCCAGACGGCGCACGATGCTCCGTTGGCACCTCGTCCTCCCGCACGGTTTGAGTGCCAAAACCGTCCACGGCCGGATCCTGCTCCCAGCGGGAGGCCATCGGACCGTCCGGCTCACCGTCAGGATCCCGAAACGGCTCCGCGCGGGCTACTACGACCTCAAGGTCCGGGCACAAACATCCGGTGGAGCGATCCTGCCCACGCTCGTGATCCCGCTCCGCATCGCCACCCATCCCACCTCGCCCCTGCCCCTCCTCTACAGCATGGGCAATGCCGACAATCGCGTGGTCGCAATCGATCCGGAAGACGGGGCATCAGGACCCGAGATCGCGGTCGGCAACAATCCGGATGCCGCGGTCTTCGGCCCGCAGGGACGCCGGCTCTTCGTCGCAAACTCGGGGTCGAACACCCTTTCGGTCATTGATACCCGGAGCCAGAAAGTCACGGCGACGCTCTCGACCGGGGCGAGTCCCTCGGCACTCCTGGTCGATCCCCGCCAGTCGATCCTCTGGGTGGCCAACAGTGGGGGGAATACGGTCGAGCCGTTCAATCTCAACACCCTGAGACCCGAAACACCGATCCCAACCGGCGCCGGCCCCGATGCTCTCGCGCTCGGTCCGCATGGCGCCCACCTCTACGTCGCCGATGGGGGGACAGAAGACATCCTGCCGATCCTGACCACCACCCGGAAGGCGGAGGCGCCCATTCCGGTCGGGGGATCACCCGCAGCTCTCGCGCTCTCCCCGAAGGGCCACCGCCTCTACGTGGTCGAATCCACCCGGGATCTCGTGGTTCCTCTTGATCTGGCCCACCGCCGGATTCTCCCGGCCATCCCCGCCGGACTCATGCCGGGCACCCCAGCCCTTTCCAGATCCGGCCGGATGCTCTACGTTCCGGACTACGCCACAAACAGTATCACCCCGATCGTGACCCACCCCGGACGCGCGCTGCGACCGATACCGGCCGGAGTGGGCCCCTTCGATGTCGTGCTGGGTGCCCGGGGCCGCTCGATCTACGTCAGCGATGGAGCCGGCGGGACCCTGCTCCGGATCTGGCGGCGATCGGGTCGGAGAGTCTACCGGGTCCGGACGGTCTCGCTCCCGGTGGCGATCGCGGGATCGTGGGATCCCTGACTGGGATTGACGTTGCGACATTCGAGTGATCAAGCTCACCGGCCAGCCGGTTGCTACCGCCTGCTTTGGGCACAGCGGATCTCAGGCAGAGACACGAACGCCCGGACTTGCTTTCGTCATGGGACAGCAGGCAGGGCTTACGGTTTGGGGGTTGAATAAGGAGCCTCACCGCTGAGTTCGTCAGCAGCGGAAACCAGCCCCCCAGCGAATAGCGCGTCGCAACCCCGCAACGCGGGCACGTGTTTATCCTCCGTGTTGTATCTTGTTGACAAGACGGGCGGCTATGGAAACGCCTTCCGCTTCGGCCTTTTTCAGCCAGTACAGCGCCCTCCCAGAGTCCTGGGGGATCCCTTTCCCCTTGTAGTAGTTGTTTCCTAGGTTGTACTCCGCAGCCGCATACCCTTGATGTGCAGCCTTACGGTACCAGTAGTCAGCCCTCGCGTGATTCTGCGGAATACCCTGGCCGTCATCATAGCTGACTCCCAGGTTGAATTCAGCCTCCGCATCCCCCCGCACTGCGGCCTTGCGGTACCAGTAGTCGGCCGTCGCGTAGTCCTGGGGGACACCCTGCCCGTATTTGTAGCGGTTTCCCAGGCCCGATTCTCCACCCGCATCCCCCTGCAGTGCTGACTTGCGGAGCCAATAGACACTTCGGGTGTAGTGTCGTTTAGTCGAAAAATAAATGCCCAACATGGCTTGCGCACTGGCATTCCCCGCTACTGCCGCCCGCTTTTCCAAATGCAAAAAGTAAATGCCCAATCCGGCTTGGGTTTGTGGCACACCCTGGCGGTGCTCATAGCTGTATCCCAGTTTGTATTCCGCATCCGCATACCCCTGTACTGCGGCCTTGCGGTACCAGTACACCGCCTCCTCGTAGTTCCGCGGGACACCCAAGCCGAGATAGTAGAGATCTCCCAGTTTGTATTCTGCAGCCGCAAGCCCATGGAGCGCGGCCTTGCGGTACCCGTACACCGCCTTCACGTCACTCCGCGGAACAGCCTGACCGTGACCGTCGCTGGCTCCCAGGTGGATTAGCAAGACTACGGGCACTGTGGCCTTGTGGTACCAGTAGGCCGCTTTCGCGTCATTCCGCGGAACACCTTGGCCCCTGTAATAGCTGAGTCCCAAGTGGTTTTCCGCATGCGCATCCCTTTGGAGTGCGGCCTTGTGGAACCAGTACACCGCCTTCGCATAACTCCGCGGAACACCCTGGCCCCTGTGATAGCTGAGTCCCAGTTTGTATTCCGCAGCCATATTCCCCTGTTGTGCAGCCTTGCGGTACCAGTACACCGCCTTCGCATAATCCTGGGGGATACCCTGGGCGTGATTGTCACTGGATCCCAGGTGGATTAGCGCAACCTCATACCAAAGCAACCTGTGCACTGTGGCCTTGTGGTACCAGTAGGCCGCCTTCGCATAACTCCGCGGGACACCCTGGCCCCTGTAATAGCTGGCTCCCAGGTTGTTTTCCGCGTACGCATTCCCCTTGAGCGCGGCCTTGCGGTACCAGTACACCGCCTTCACATAACTCCGCGGGACACCCTGGCCCAGAGAGTAGTCATCTCCCAAGGAGCTTTCCGCAGCCGCACTCCCTTGGAGCGCGGCCTTGTGAAACCAGTAATCAGCCTTTGCATAGTTCCGCAGGACACCCTGGCCGAGAGAGTAGATGGCTCCCAGGTGGATTTCCGCTGCCGCATACCCTTGCACTGCGGCCTTGCGGTACCAGTACACCGCCTTCGCATAATCCTGGGGGATACCCTCGCCCCTGTGATAGCTGACTCCCAGGTTGTTTTCCGCATCCGCATACCCTTGCACTACGGCCTTGCGGTACCAGTACACCGCCTTCACATAACTCCGCGGGACACCCTGGCCCCTGTAGTAGCTGTATCCCAGGTTGTTTTCCGCATCCGCATACCCTTGCACTGCGGCCTTGCGGTACCAGGAATCTGCTTTCGCATAGTTCTGCGGAACACCCTGGCCCCTGTAATAGCTGACTCCCAGGTTGTTTTCTGCATAAACATACCCATGCACTGCAGCCTTGCGGTACCAGGAATCTGCTTTCGCATAGTTCCGTGGGACACCCTGGCCGAAATAGTAGATAGCTCCCAAGTAGCTTTCCGCAGCTGCATTTCCCTGCACTGCGGCCTTGCGGTACCAGTCCTTCGCCTTCGCGTAATCCTGCGGGATACCACGGCCGAAATAATAGCCAACTCCCAGGTTCATTTCCGCAGCTGCAAACCCTTGCACTGCAGCCTTGCGGTACCAGTAATCAGCCTTCACATAGTTCCGCGGGACACCCTGGCCGAGATCATAGATGACTCCCAAGTTGTATTTTGCAGCTGCAAACCCTTGCACTGCAGCCTTGAGGTACCAGTCCTTCGCCTTCGCGTAATCCCGTGGGACACCCTGGCCGAACTCGTACTTGCCTCCCAGGTTGTTTTCCGCAATCGCAATCCCCCGGTGTGCAGCCCTGCGGTACCAGTACACCGCCTTCGCGAAATCCTGCGGGACACCCCAGCCGAAATCGTAGCTGACTCCCAGGTTGAATTCCGCATCCGCATTCCCCTGGAGCACGGCCTTACGGTACCAGTACATCGCCTTCGTGTAATTCCGTGGGACACCCCGGCCGAAATCGTAGTTATTTCCCAGATGGGTTTCTCCACCCGCATCTCCCTGCAGCGCAGACTTGTGGAGCCAATAGACGCTTTGGGTGTACTGATGTTTAGACCTAAAATAAACACCCAACCAGTCTTGCGCATGGGCATCGCCCACCTTTGCCGCCCGCTCCAGCAGTTTCAGACTGGTCGCATCACCTTTAAGAGCAGCGCTTTCCAAATTTTTCGCTTCATGACTCGCCATGGCTGAAGCGGATAATGGGAACCAAGCAACACAGACTATCCAGAGGGCGCCTTTTCTCATGAGGACTCCTTAGCTCGGCCGTCTTTCCTGACCGCCAAGCTGATCATACCCAGCCCGGAAAAGCACTGTCAACAGCACCTCACAACAGAGTGCCAAAGCCGCTCGACGAAACCGTCGTCTCCCAGCGCAGGCCTTGCAATCTTTGCTAGGCAATCAGGGCGTTTCGTAACCCTAAGGAGTAAGGTCACTGCCCATGATTACGAGGGGAAAAGAACCATTTCAGTTGTGCGACGAACTTTTGAGGGGTTGCAAGTGGGTATTCTTGTGGCTCGCTCAAGTTACTGCGCAGCGCGCGCAGTTATGTGAAATGCGGCGACCCCCGCTGCACCAGAATGGAGGGCCTCAGCCGGTTGCGCTGGGAGATCGCTATCTTGGGCGGCTTCTATCGGCTGGTGCCCCCTGACGGCTGGCGCAGGACTTGGGAGTTGACGTGCAGGTCGCCCCCAGCGGCTGCGCGAGGCGTTATTCCATCTCATTGAGCTTGAAACCGGACGATTGAAAGGCGAGATTGAACTCGACGGGGCCTACTTTTGAGAACGGCGCAAGGGCAAACGCGGCGTATGCGACTGCCTCCGACCTCACCCCAACCGACCACCACAAGGGCGGGATCAATGTATTCAGCTCGGGTTCAGCTTCGCTCACGGCTACCATTCCCTATAGCCAAAGGAGATCGTAGCCAATAAAACGGCTAAACGTTAGTCAGCAAATTACTTGGAGACCGAAACGGTACGCAGCAACTGATTCTGGCGCTTGGAAGCCTTCTTCAGGACGCTCTCATACACGCGCTTCTTCTCGGCAGAAGATGCCTCGCGGATGAAATCAGAGAACGGCGTAGAAGCCGCCCGTTTAGATTTGGAGAACAGTGCCATGACAGTATTTTACTTGAGAGCTAGTAGCCGTTCAAGGTCCTCACGGCTGACCTGCTCCGGGATGTGGTAGTCAATCTGGTCCACGCCAGCACGGTAAAACCGGCTGGAATTGTCGTTATTTTTCATCAACAGGTCCAGGCTGATGGAGTCGCCCAATTCCCTTTTTAACCGATTGGCCACCATGCGGGCCGCAAAGTATTGGTCCACGAAATCCTCGGGCCGTATGCGTCGGCCCTCAGACTCTTCTCGTACCTGCACGAAATGCCATGCCTGCATGGGCGCCTGATACACATACAATATTTGGATCGTCCGATCCTTTCTCAAGGATCGCCGGATATTTTCCAGCGCTTTTTCGTAGTGGGACAGCGTTCCATCCAGCAAAAAGCTCTGGCCTTGGCCCAGCACCAAGTCATGGATTTTATCAACCAACACCGAGACAGCCTTCTGGAACAACCAGGCGTTTGCACCATTGTATCCAGGGAATTCACGGCGGAGATCGTCAGGATCAATTCGCATCACGGCCTGTCTTTTGAAGGCCTCGATCAATTCGATGGAAGCCTCGGTCTTGCCCGCCCCAGGTGAACCGGCCATGAATACAGACACCGGGTGATCTTCCGGCTGGTATTTCGCCGTATCAGTCAGGCGTCTGGCAATAACCTTCTTGTTCTTGCGCGCAAACTCCAGAGCTTCCGCCTCAATGCGTTTTTCTTCTTCTGTCATCTCGTGATTCATGACCTAATAGTTCCTAGGTGGACCCCATCCCTTGGGCAGTTTCTCCGGGTTCTTGGGGAGAACGTCCGCCGGGTTGGTCAGGCCTACCTGCTCCAGCGTCACCACGATGGAGCCCTGCCATGGTGTCTGCCGGTTCAAGGCCCGATGATGCCGTTCATAAATTATAGAAATGGAAGTCTGTGGCAGGAGAGTGCCGTGCTTCCGGATTTGATCGTAGGCCTTGAGATACACCTCATTCATACTTGACACTGCGCCAGAGGCGCTTGACGAAGACGTTATCCAGCCAGCACCCCCTGAACCCAAGTTGCACGTCCCGACCGGCATGATGGATACAACCAGCAGCGGTCCAACTCGTTGTGGTGACGACCAAAGCCAAATGAACCGTGGCTTGTCATGCCTATCTCCTTGCACAACCTGACAGTGATTGATGAGATTCCAGCTGCCTCACATGCCCCCCTTCTGAGCTTGTCTGTCGATCGCCTCCTGCTCTGGTCTTTGCTGCCGCCATGTTGCCCTTGCCCTGAGAAACGCCTTGACGATCTTCGCGTTTTCCTTGTCAAACACGGGGACTAATACCAGAAAGCTGGCGCATGCGTCAGCAACCGAGGACACGGTCTTCGGATTTTCCTGTCGCACTCGACATACCTGCGCATACCCTTTCACAAGAGTGCCAAACTGCTTCATTGACACTTGACCGCGAGCGTATTGGGATTGTCCATAGGGACCAGAGGGCGCGATAGAGAGTTCATGAGAATAGCCGGCACGCATTTGAGCTGTAATAGTCCGGTACGCAGTATCCGCCCGGCGAAGGTAGGCAATCTCCACTCGTCCCCTGGCGGGAAGCGTTTTGATATTAGCGATCAATTTGCGCAATCGGTATACCAACCGATGATCCGCTACTATCCGCTCTTCTCGTTGTTTGTTTTTTTGCGCCACCGCGGCCAGAACAAGCGCATGCTGGCGCAAAATCGCCACCGCGCGGGTAAAGACAGCTTGACTGGCCTTTACCATAAGGAGCCGCATCGTGTCGTTCCCTCCACCACCCTGGAGCACCAGATGCCGCCCATGAAATGACCCGGAGAGCGTTATGGGCGAGGACAGAAATTCATGTGTCTTCAGTGTCATGATCACGAGCCGACCGGCCACGCGCCCAGTCACCGAGGCGTCAGTGGTCGTCGCCTGCGCCGCCTTATTGAAGTCGACCTCTTCATAATGGCCAATGAGCCGCTTACGGGCTGTTTCGATCATTTGAATTTCGAATGCCTGATAGATATCGGCGGCCACATAGGTGCCGGTCAAATTCGCAAACACCGGCTGACTGCCGGCAAAACCTGCCATCAGTAGAACACCCGTAACCACCGCTCTACGTGCCCAGTTCATCCTAGATGCCTCCGCGCCTCATATCTTGGGACTCCTCCATTCGGTAAATAAGGGCGGAGCAAAACGCCGCGTCGGGTCTACAGGGCTCATGATCCCCACCGAATTGCCATCCGGATCCTCGACGATTGCATAACGCGCCCCCCAGAAGGCATCTTCGGGTGTTTTCTGTACCGGGCTACCCCTTGACTCCATCCTTTTGAAAAGGGTATCGACCAGGTTCCGCTCTGCAACCATGATAAAGATGACGAACCCACCCCTTCCCGGGTTTTGCGTGAACCCTGGATTCCATTGCAGGGAAAAGTCCCTGCTGTCGATTTCCAACCGAAACCCATTCCCGCAAAGCACGCTTGCATGATGATGCGCCCATCCTGGAGCCGTTGCGGTCTCGATATTGAGCCCCAGTTCGCGATAAAAGGCGACGGATGCTGCGACATCGTCGACAACCAGATTAATCTGGCCTACGGAAGGCGGGACAGGCTCTTTGAACATGAACCGATCCTCATTTCGTGAGAGCAGAGCACTCGTCCTGCCGGCCAATCATCACAACGGGCACAGGGATCCTTCGGCCACGACCGATTACGCGGCGCGACTTGGAGACGGGTACGGCCAAACGGAAACTCGGCGGGCCGGTTCCCATGATCCGAACTCCCGCATTCGACCCATCCGCTCTTACCGGCCCGGTTTCGACCGGAGGCTCGCCTTCGCCTTCTTCCGGAAGTAGATCACCTTGACCACTTTCCCCCGGTTCATGAACCACTCCGACTCTGGATGCCCGTGCTTCGTCACCTCGAACTCGTAACGCCCGCCCGCCGCCGGCAACTTCGCCAGGAGACGACGCAAACGGCCCGGATCCACCAAATGCATCTGGTCCGTCTGAAACTCCTGAAACTCCAAAGGGCCCCGAATCGTGCCCGGGATAGCCCCACCATCGCGTCCACTGATATTCATGAACCAATGCCTTTCCTGGAACTGGAAATGCTCATTGTTGGTCTGGCAGAACAGCACCGCCTGGTCCTGGATATGGGAACCCATGGGGTAGTGAAACTGGCAGACGATCTGGTTCCCGTCCCGGGGCGAGGTCGACCACGTGCGTTTCAAGGCCGCCTTGATGATCTCGAAAACCACGAGTTTGGGAATCCGGATCCGGTGCCCCACCACCAGAATCCGACCGAGCTTGGTCGTCCGCCACCGCGGGAGTTCCACAACCCCGGTCCCCCGACCCGCCTTCCGCGATACCGATCCCGGCGGCGGAGAGGCCATCGCTCGACCCCATACCCCCACCGACCATCCCGTCGCCATCACGCACAGCACGACCCCGAGAACTCCGCCTGGAACCTTCCACCCCGTCCTGATCCCAGATCCGACTGGCCTCCAGTCGTTCATGGCTTCCTCCTGACAGACTGCACCCCAGCCTGTTCAAATCAAACTATACCACCATGACCATCCGCCGCCGGTCAGGACGGAGGATCCGCATGCCTCCTTCCACAGGAAAACCTCGGGAAAGGACATGCAGATCGACCGGGGGTTGCTCCCACACCACGCCCTGGAGCAGATCCAATGACCTTGCTGGCACAGACCGTCACCCTATTGCGACCCCGGAGTACCCCCTTGGGGTTGGGTCCAACCCCTGCGATCGCTGCGCCAAACAGCAACGGCATCAGGAACCGGAGTTGGGAATCCCCATGCCGTTTTTGGAGAACGGATCCTCAAATCCGGCAGCACGGTATTCGCCAGCGGGTTCGTTATTGTCCATGGGTCGTGCAGGAATCCCCTTTATCACAGATGGCAACGACGTTCAGTAAGGCTTTCCCTGCACCATAAACACCGATGACCGCACCCCAAGGTCCTGAAGTCAGAACCGAAGCGGAGCACGGGCATCGGCCTCCTCCACCAGCCCCGGGTTGCACGTGGTGGGGCGCATGAGAGCGGCTCGACATGGAGATACCCTGTGCCGGACCGTACCCATCCGGCGCCACAGTCACGACATCCAAACGCTCGCCCGTGGAACTGTTGATCTGAAAAATCCTGTCGCCATCAACCTTCCACTCGTATACCGCAAACCTTGGATCCCGGCTGATGTTCCTGGCGTGCGGGGCTGGCGATCCGAAACCGGATCGCAGTCCGGCAACCGGGATGCCGGCGGGCGGCTGGGCGAAACTCGCGGTTATTGATGACAAGCAAAGCAGCACGAGGACAATCCACCTGCCTGGCTTGTTCATCAAGTAAAAATTGCGAGCACCGTTGCGTCTCTTGCTTTTCATCGA
>DAHVLZ010000011.1:0-128154 GCA_027320085.1 Pseudomonadota bacterium | reverse complement strand
TACACGATTCTCGGCCGCCTCGTCAACCGCGCCACCCGCCGCTGCCTCACCGGGGGGGTGAAGGGTCCCTTGGCGGTTGAACCCTGCGGGCACAACCCCGCTTCGCAGATCTGGAGCGTGCCGCTGCCGCTCGGAGCGCCCTAGCCCGAAGTCCGCGCGGCCGGGGCGATTGCCCGAGTCGGCGGGGGAAGACATGCAACCGATGTCCCGTTTCCAGAGCGCTCAGTCGAAGTGTCGCTCGAGACGCCAAGCCAGATACACGCCGAGGATCGAGCCGAGTGTCGAGAGAACGAGGGCGCTCCCGATCCCCCCGAGAGCCTCGCCCGCGTACCAGCCCAGCGTTCCGAGGATCGTGGCAAGGAGGAACATGAGGAGTTTCATGACGACAGACGACGGCGGTGAGGGGGTTGGTCGCGGGGCTTGCCGTCCCCCCGTTTCGGTGGGCGTCGGCGCTCGCTTTGCTACAATAGCGCGATCATTTCGTGTCGGTGGGTCGCCGAAGACGGTCGGTCACTCGTGCGAAAGTGGCGGAACCGGTAGACGCGCTGGTTTTAGGTACCAGTGGGGAAATCCCGTGAGAGTTCGAGTCTCTCCTTTCGCACCATGATGACCCGGCGTTCCGGCAGGAACGGCCCGGGCGGGGGTCAGCAGATGTCATTGGCAGTTCAATCGGGAGACGGGCTCATCCGCCGGCTGACCTTTGTCCTGGAAGCCCAGGAACTGGACTCGCGGGTCGATGAGCGGCTCCAGAAACTTTCGGCGAAGAGCCGGATCCGGGGATTCCGCCCCGGCAAGGCCCCCCTGGCCGTGGTCCGGCAGCATTATGGTTCCGAGGTTCGTCAGGAAGTCCTGCGTGACCTCATCGAGCGCCGGTACTGGGATTCGGTGGCGGCCCAGTCGCTCCGTCCGGCATCCGCGCCCGCCTTCGAGGTCCCTCCGGCCGTACCCGGCCAGCCCCTCACCGTCACTGCCGTCTTCGAGGTCATGCCCGAGTTTCAGGTCAAGGGATATGAGGGGATCCCGCTCAAGCGCCCCCGGGTGGAAATCACCCCGCAGGACGAGGAGGCCGTGATTGCCCGGTTGCGGCGGCAGCGGGCGCACTGGCATCCGGTCGAACGAGAGGCCCGGATCGGCGACCGGGTCCGGATCGACTACGACGCCGAGTTGGGTGACGGGTCGACATTTCCCGGCGGCACCGGACGCGGAGTCTTCGTCGAACTCGGCGCCGGACGGGAGATCCCGGGCTTTGAAGAGGCGCTCCAGGGCATCCGCAAGGACGAGGAGCGACGTTTCAGCCTCAGTTTTCCCCATGATTATGGACAAGGGAAGCTGGCCGGGCAGGAGGTCCGCTTCACGGTTCGGGCATCCGAGGTCGGGGAACTCCACCTGCCGGAAGTGGACGAGGCCTTCTGCCAGAGTTTTGGAACCGCAGATGTCGGGGAGTGGGGGCGGGAAGTCCGCGAGAGCATGCGGAACGAGCTCGATCAGGCCATCCGCCAAAGGCTGCATCAGGCGATCGACGACCATCTCGTCACGGAGAATCCGATCGAGCTGCCGCGCGCGCTCGTCGAGCAGGAGGTTTTGGACATGCACCGGAGCACGCTCCGCCAGCTCGGGCTCGAGGTGACCCAAGAGATCCCCGACTCGCTCCGGTCCCGTTACGAAACCGCGGCCCGCCGGCGCGTGACTCTCGCATTGGTCTACCGGGAACTCGTCCGCGAACTCCAGCTGACCCCCGAGTCCGCCCGGGTGGAAGCCCTTCTGGACACGCTGGCCCAGGAGAACGGACAGACCGGCCAGCTGCCCAGCGATTTCCGTAGCCGTCCGGAAATCCGGGGCGACGTCGAGCGACTGGCCCTCGATGAACAACTCGTGGACTGGCTGATTGCCCGGGCGAAGTTTGAGGAGGTGCCGGACACCTTCGCCCAGATGATGGGCCTCGAACCCCCGCCTCAACCCGCCTCCCCGGAGTCCCTGGCATGACACGACCCACTCCTGCCTCCGCCACCTACGGGCCCGGTGCGGCCCTCGACCTCAACCTGGTCCCGATGGTGATCGAACAGACGGCTCGGGGTGAACGGGCCTATGACATCTATTCCCGCCTGCTCAAGGAACGGGTGGTGTTCATCGTGGGACCCGTCGAGGACCAGGTGGCCAACCTGGTGGTGGCCCAACTGCTCTTTCTCGAGTCCGAGAATGCTGACAAGGACATCAGCCTCTATATCAACTCGCCCGGGGGATCCGTCACGGCCGGACTCGCCATTTACGACACCATGCAGTTCATCAAGCCGGATGTGAGCACCATCTGCATCGGGCAGGCCGCGAGCATGGGTGCCGTCCTTTTGGCGGGAGGGGCCCGGGGCAAGCGCTTCTGCCTGCCCCACTCGCGCGTCATGATTCACCAGCCCTGGGGAGGCTTCCAGGGCCAGGTGTCGGATATCGACATCCATGCCCGTGAGTTTTTGTTTTTACGCCAGAAATTGAATGAAATCCTGGCCTTCCACACCGGCAAGTCGATCGAGCAGGTTGCACGGGACACGGAGCGTGATAACTTTATGGGTGGGCAGGAAGCCATTGATTATGGTTTACTGGATGCGGTTTTGGAGCACCGGAACTCCAAGCCCGCCTGACGGGTCCCATCAAGGGATCCCTGCCATTCAAGAGGAGGCGCCGACCCCATGACCGATTCCGACGGCCGGAAAGAAAACGACGGGCATCCGCTGTACTGCTCGTTTTGCGGCAAGAGCCAGCATGAGGTCATGAAACTCATTGCCGGACCCGGCGTCTACATCTGTGATGAGTGCGTCGAGCTGTGCAAGGACATCATCCGGGAAGAGATCCAGGAACAGTCCGAGCGGGTGAGCGAGAAGCTGCCCAAACCGCAGGAGATCAAGGCGGTGCTCGACCAGTATGTCATCGGACAGGAATACGCCAAAAAAATCCTGTCGGTTGCGGTCTACAACCACTACAAGCGCCTGGAACACGGTTCGCAACGGGATGAGGTGGAACTCGCCAAAAGCAACATCCTCTTGGTGGGCCCGACCGGGTCGGGCAAGACCCTCCTCGCGGAGACCCTGGCCCGCCTGCTGCACGTCCCCTTCACCATTGCCGATGCGACCACGCTGACCGAGGCCGGTTACGTCGGGGAAGATGTCGAGAACATCATCCAGAAGCTGCTCCAGAAGTGCGACTATGACATCGAGCGGGCACAGACGGGGATCGTCTACATCGATGAGATCGACAAGATTTCGAGAAAATCGGAGAATCCCTCCATCACCCGCGATGTTTCCGGGGAAGGGGTGCAGCAGGCGCTGCTCAAGTTGATCGAAGGCACCGTGGCCTCGGTTCCTCCCCAGGGGGGGCGCAAGCACCCGCAGCAGGAATTCCTGCAGGTGGATACCCGGAACATCCTCTTCATCTGCGGGGGCGCTTTTTCCGGGCTTGAGAAAATCGTGGAGAAACGGGTCCAGCGCGGCGGGATCGGCTTTACGGCCGAACTCCCCCATCTCCCCTCCGCGCAGACCGGGCTCAGCCAGCTTTTATCCAATACCGAACCCGAAGACCTGATCCGCTACGGACTGATCCCGGAGTTTGTGGGCCGGCTGCCCGTGGTGGCGGTTCTTGACGAACTGGACGAGCAGGCGCTGATCCGCATCACCACCGAGCCCAAGAATGCCATTGTCAAGCAGTTTCAAAAGCTGTTCGAGATGGAGGGCGCCGAACTCGAGTTCCGTGATTCGGGACTGCGGGCGGTCGTGCACAAGGCCATCCAGCGCAAGACGGGTGCCCGCGGACTCCGGACGATCCTGGAGCAACTCCTCCTGGACGTGATGTACGATCTGCCCAGCCTCAAGGGGGCGAACAAGGTGGTGGTGGATGAATCCGTGGTGGCCGGCCAGTCCCGTCCCTACGTGATTTACGGACGGGAACGCAAGGCCGCATCAGACGAAGGCTGACCGACGGCTTGAAATCCCCAACCGCGATCCCCATGATCCAGAAAGGGGCCTTGTGCCATGATGATGCCTTCCCGCGGGGAGGCGCCGGGTGAATGAATGAATGAAACGATCCTGACCGCGTCCACCGAAGATTTCCCGGTTTTGCCGTTGCGGGACGTGGTGGTGTTTCCGCATATGGTCACCTCGCTCTTCGTCGGCCGGGAAAAGTCGATCCTGGCCCTGGATCACGCGCTCCAGGGGGACAAGCGGATCCTCCTCGTGGCCCAGCGGGCCGCGGAAGAGGAAAACCCGGACCCGGAGGGACTTTACGAGGTCGGAACGGTCGCGGTCCTTCTCCAGCTCCTCAAGCTGCCGGACAACACGGTCAAGGTTCTGGTCGAGGGCCGCCAGCGGGCCCACGTGCGTTCCTGGACCACCGAGCCCTTCCTCGCCGCCCGGGCCACGCTGATCGATGAGACCCTGGATACGAGCTGGAAGTCGGTCGAGGCGTTCCAGGAACGCGAGTTTTCGGTCTACAAACGCACCCTGATCGGACTGTTCGAGGATTACGTCAAGATCAGCCGCAGGACACCCCCGGAGGTTGTGACCTCGCTTTCCGCCATCGAGGAACCCGGTCCCCTGGCCGATGCCGTGATGGCCCATGTGTCGCTGCCGCCGACACAGAAACAGCAGATTCTCGAATGCCTGGATTTCAAGGAACGGCTGGAGAAGGTGCTCGAGTGCATGCAAGGCGAAATCGAGGTGCTCCAGATCGATCGCCGGATCCGGGGCCGGGTCAAGCAGCAGATGGAGCGTGGACAGCGCGAATACTATCTCAATGAGCAGATGAAGGCGATCCAGCGCGAGCTGGGCGAGATGGAAGAGGGAATGAGCGATTTGGACGAGCTGGACCGGCGGATCGAGAAGACCGGCCTGTCGAAGGAGGCGCTGTCGAAAGCCCAATCCGAACTCAAGAAACTCCGGCAGATGGCCCCGATGTCGGCCGAAGCCACCGTGGTGCGCAACTACATCGACACCTTGCTCGGCCTGCCGTGGAAACGGACGACGCGGATTTCGCGCGACCTGCAGGCGGCCGAACGGATCCTCGAGGAGGACCACTACGGCCTGGAGAAGGTCAAGGAGCGGATTCTCGAGTACCTGGCCGTCCAGCAGCGGGTTTCCCACGGCCGTCTCCGGGGACCGATCATCTGCCTCGTGGGACCTCCGGGCGTCGGCAAAACCTCGTTGGGACGAAGCATCGCCCGGGCCACCGGCCGGCGTTTTGTGCGCATGTCCCTGGGGGGGGTCCGGGATGAGGCGGAGATCCGGGGCCACCGCCGGACCTACATCGGTTCCATGCCCGGCAAGATCATGCAAAACCTGAGCAAGGTGGGTGTGCGGAACCCGTTGTTTCTGCTCGACGAGATCGACAAGATGTCGGTCGACTTTCGCGGTGATCCATCTGCCGCCCTGCTCGAAGTCCTGGATCCCGAGCAGAACCACACCTTCAACGATCACTACCTCGAGGTCGATTTCGACCTTTCTCACGTGCTCTTTGTCGCTACGGCCAACACGCTCAACATTCCGCCAGCCCTCCTCGACCGCCTCGAGGTGATCCGCCTGCCGGGCTATACCGAAGAAGAGAAGCTCAATATCGCCCGCCGCTACCTCGTGCCCAAGGAGTTTGCCAATGCCGGACTTTCGACGGACGATTGCGGGATCGACGAAGGGATCCTGTTGACGATGATCCGCCGTTACACCCAGGAGGCCGGCGTCCGCAACCTGGAGCGGGAGATTGCCAAGATTACCCGCAAGGTTGCGAAAAGACTTCAGGTCGATTCCACGACCCCGCATCCGGTCGTGCCCACCCCGGAGACCCTGGCCGATTACCTGGGCGTTCCCCGCTTCCGCTATGGCCGGGCCGAAACGCGCGACCAGGTCGGGCAGGTGACGGGATTGGCCTGGACCGAGATGGGTGGGGACCTGCTCACGGTCGAGGCGGCGATCGTACCGGGACGGGGCAAACTCATCCAGACCGGGCACCTGGGCGAGGTCATGCAGGAATCGATCCAGGCGGCGCTCACGGTGGTCCGCAGCCGGGCGGAACGCCTGGGCATTGAGCCCAGCTTCTACCAGAAACAGGATTTCCATATCCATGTCCCGGAAGGGGCAACGCCGAAAGATGGACCCAGTGCCGGGGTGGCCATGTGCACCGCACTGGTTTCGGCCCTGAGCCGGATTCCGGTCCGCTCCGGGGTGGCCATGACCGGCGAAATCACCCTGCGGGGAGAGGTCTTGCCCATCGGGGGGCTCAAGGAAAAACTCCTGGCGGCCCACCGCGGGGGGATCACCACGGTGCTCATCCCCGAGGAGAACGTCAAGGATCTCGCCGAGATCCCGGAGACGATCAAGGGAGGGCTTGAGATCCGTCCGGTCAACTGGATCGATCAGGTCTGGGCCATGGCCCTGACCGAGATGCCGGCTCCGCTCCACGAACCGGGGGAGCCTTCCTCCGGGCTCCTGGCGGAACCTGCACCGCCCTCGACCGAAACGGTGGAGTCGCCGAGAGCGCATTAGTGCGGTCGATTTGACAGCATCCAGCGGGGCAAGTATAAAACTAGAAACGGCCTGGGAACCGAACCGGGTCACCGACGGACGAGCTGGATTCAAGACCGGTCCAGGTTGTCCCCCCACGACGAGAGGAAGTCATCCCCATGAATAAATCAGAACTCATAGATGCGGTAGCCAGTCGTACTGGAGTCTCGAAGGCCGAATGCACCCGCGTGCTGGATGCGGTCATCGAGAGTCTGACCGATGCCCTGTGCCAGGGTGATACGGTCACCCTGGTCGGTTTCGGCTCCTTCCACGTGAAGAACCGAAAGGCGCGTACCGGGCGCAATCCCAAGACGGGAGCCACGATCAGTATTCCGGCCAGCCGTTCGCTCGGCTTCAAGCCGAGCAAACCCATGAAGGATGCATTAAACTGATAGGCTGACCTGAGGGTGCTTAGCTCAGACCGGTAGAGCGTCGCCTTTACACGGCGAAAGTCGGGGGTTCGATTCCCTCAGCACCCACCAGTCGGGGCGGAGTGGTAGTTCAGCTGGTTAGAATACCGGCTTGTCACGCCGGGGGTCGCGGGTTCGAGTCCCGTCCACTCCGCCATTGGCCGTCCTGCGGCAGACGGTCGTCGTTCTGGGTTCGTTCTAAAAATTCATCCGGGATCTGAGTCATGCTGGATTCATTGCGTGAACGTGCGAGCAAGTGGGTTCTCTGGGTCATTCTCGTGGTCGTGGGCATCCCCTTCATTTTCTGGGGTGTCCAGGATTATCCGAGCCTCATTGGCGGGAACTACGTGGCCAAGGTCGATGGCATCACGATCGGTTCCGGCCAGCTAGAGGAGGCCTTCCAGTCCCAGTACGCCCGCCTGACCGAAATCATGGGATCCCGTTTCACGCCCAGTGCAGGCGAGATCAACCTGATCCGGCAGCAGGCCCTCGAAGCCCTGGTCCAGAAAACCCTGCTCCTCGCCCAGGCCCGGCACGACGGTATCCGGGTCAACCGCCGGGATATTGCCCGTGCCATCCGGACGATTCCGGCATTCCGCGAGAACCACCATTTTTCGATGGGTCTCTACGAGGACTACCTGCACGAGCAGAACCTCACCCCGGCTGCCTTCGAGAGTCAGGTCCGGGAGTCACTCCTCCTGACCCGACTCGAAGCAGGCATCGCCGGCACCGCCTTCCTGCCACCGAGTTCCGTTCGGAACCGCTACCGCTATGCCCACGAGTCGCGCCCGGTGCGCTGGATCGAGATTCCCACGAGCCGCTTTATGGCACAGGCCCGGACCGCGGTCACCCCGGCCATGCTTCAGGCGGCCTGGCGTCGCGAAAAGTCCCGCTTCGAAAACCCCGAAGAAGTGACGGTCGCCTATGTCCTCCTTGCGGCCCGCGATCTGGCCGGCCGCATCCACCCGACCCTGAACGACCTGCTCACCCTGTATGCGGAACGGGAGTCCCGGTACACGACACCCCCCCAGTGGAAGGTGTCCATGATCCTGATCCGTTCCGGTTCGACCCCGGCGTCCCGGAAAGCGGCCCGCCAGCGAACCTTGGGGCTCCTTGCGGCACTTGCGCATGGTGCCCGGTTTTCCGCATTGGCCCGCAAAGACTCCGAGGATCCGGGGACCGCCGCGCAGGGCGGGGCTCTCGGCTGGATCACCGCCAAGGAAGTCCCCTCCTCGATGGCACGCGCGCTCCACCACATGAAGATGGGTGCCGTGCATGGTCCGCTCACCACCCCCTTCGGTTACGAGATCGTCAAGCTGCGCGGGATCCGCGCCGGCCGGCGCCTGTCCTTCAAGGCGGCCCGGACCCAGCTCGTCCAGCATTACCGGAAGCGGGCAGAGATCCAGCTCTACCACCATCTCGTCCATGAGATGGGCAACCTGGCTTTCGAGAACGATAGCTCGCTCGCGATCGTGAGCCGGACCCTCGGTCTTCCGATCCGGAAGATGGCCGATATCACGCCGACCGGAGGCAAGGGACTGGCTGCCGAACCCGCGGTGACCCGTGCCATCTTCACTCCGAGCGTGCTCCGGGGGGGCCTGAACAGTGCCCCGGTCCGCCTGCCAGGGAACCGGGCCCTCGTATTGCGCGTCATCCGGCGGATTCCAGCCCGACCGAAACCCTTCTCCCAAGTCCGTCCAATCATTGAACGGGAGCTTGTGGCCCAAGCGGCCCACCGGATTGCTCATCAGGCTGCGCAGGCGGCCGCCCGCCTCCTTGCGCACGAACCGACCCTGACCCACGTGGCCGGGGAACAGGTCCGGGGTCCCGTGAGACTGGTCCGGAACTCACCCCCACCCGCCGGTTTCCCGTCGGCACTGGCCCCCTCTGTGTTCCGCCTGCCCAATCCCTCATCCGGGCTGTGGACGGTCCATGTCCTTTCCATGGGAGGAGGGGACGTGGCGGTGGTCGGGGCCGGCCCCGTGCGAATCCCCGGCCGGAAGGTTCTGGACGGCCCGGGTCTCGCGCCGTGGACGAAAAGCGAAGAAGGCGCGGAGTCCGGTTTCGAGATGCAGCTCTTCCTGAACGAGCTCGAACGGGTCGGACACGTCCGCGTCAATCCCAAGGAACTCCAGAAAGGCCAGAGCACGCTCTGAGCCCGGCAAGGATGGGCTCACCGTCGGGGGGGCCTGTCGGGTTGGCTGGTGTCTTTCGCTACCGGGCGGTATTGAATGGCGTGAGTGATTGATTTTCTGGTGCTGCAACCCAGAAGATCTCGCCCCATTGGGACTACGGGGGGATCGCTGGCACTTCGAGTTTTCCGTGACGGTGATGAGCGGTAGCGGCTGGGCGGGCAGGAGTGGACCGGTCGTGGACGGGCTCCTTCCTCCAACCGGATCCTCCGTCGCTTGACAAATCTCGCAAGGGGGGATTAGGGTTCGGCAAGGCCTCGAGACGGGTGCCCCAGGCTATGAGCATAGGCCTGTCAGCGGATCCAACAGGAGGAAAGACATGAAAAAGCACGTGATTCTCTCTGGTCCCCATCCTTGGTCTGACCCTCGCGGCCACACCGGTCCGGGCCGCGCCGCGTAATCTGGTCATGGCCGAGTGCACCAGCTGCACCACGGTGGCTGCTTTTCAGGATTACGCGCAGGGCGACATCCCGTCCGGCGCCTACTACGTGAACAGTACCGGCACGCCCCATGTGGAAGCGCTGTTCAACGTCTACAATCCCCAAAGCGACATGGCTGCCTTCATCGGGCTGAGCGGTGCATGCCTCTCGACGGCCGATGGCGCACCCTGCAGTTGGAACTATGAATGGACTGATCCCAGTTCAATCTCCGAGTTGCAGCAGGACTATGCGGAAGTATTCCCACCGCTGGGGGTCGAGATCCCCTCGAGCGTGGCCAGCACCTTCACGGGGTCAACCCAGGCGCCGACGATCGAGTCCTGGCTGGCCAGCGAAACCCAATCCGATCCTCCCCCGGTGGGAACCATGGTCTTGGGGGTTTTCCCGGACGGGTCCGATGCGGAGTACATCGTGGCGGGGTCGAGTCCACTAAGTTATGGTTTCGTGTCGGGAAGCGGGCATGCCTCGGACGGAGTGCCGATCGATGACAGCGGTGACACGGTCGCGGTTCCGACCTTCGACTCCCTGGGGGCTTCCTCCTATGATTTCTCACCTCCCCTGGTCTCTCCCTCGTGCATCAAGCCCCTGCTCATCCTGGATGAGCCGCATCCCATCGGGGTCGTGCCCTGTTCGAACACCTGTGAACAAGGGGCGGCAGATGCCTTGCAGAACACAATCAATGGGATTATCGAAAATATTATTTTCAACAACTTTTTGTGCGACACAGACCCGGAGGCCGCACTTTCCTGTGGTCCCGATTGATAGGGTCGGAGGGCATTCGATGGAGCTGCCGGAGATGGTCCCGGGAGTGTAGGAGGTCGTGTCGGGATGGGGATGCTCCGCAGTCTGACTGAGCTGCGGGGGAAGATCCCGTTTCCGGGCCCGTGTGGTGTGCATGCTGGGGGCCCTTCTGGCGGAAGGGATCCTCCTGGCCCTGGCGGGTCTCTGGCTGGGAGGATTGCCCTCCTTCCGGGCACGGATATCTTCCCATCACCACCGGACGAGTCCGGTCCAGTGGCTGGCCCATCCCCCTCTGCCGCTTCCAGCCGTCGTGCGGCATCTGCCCGAGCCGGTCTTTCATCCGCCGCAGGCCCCGCCGCTGCCGCCGGTGATCCGGCCCGCGCCCGGACTCCTGGCGCGGGTCGGATCTGTTGTGCGTCTCCGTCCGCGGGCCTTGTCCCAGAGACTCCCGTCCATAGTGAGGGGGGCGGGAGGGGGTGCGGTGTCGCGGGGTCTTTGGGTGGGGGTCCCGATTCCCGGAGCAGGGGGGTTGCCTGCCACCGGGCTCACCATTGTCCAGACCCACTATGATTGCACGACTGGCGGCATGATCGGCATGATATGGTTGGAAGGCCGGGTCAACCGGGCGGGACGGGTGGTTTCGGCCAGGTTCTTGCTGCATCCCCCGTTACCCGGGGGAATGATGGATGTTCACCGGTGGTGGCTCCGGACAAAGCGTCACTACCTGCGCTCGCTGCGCCGCTGGCGTTTTGCGCCGCTCGTACTCGGCGGGCATCCCACCGGTTTCCGTATTATCCTGGTAGCGCATGTCATCTACTGGCGTGATCTTCCGGTCACGCGCATCTATCAGGGGCGCAGCCGGCGGTACATGCCGTGTGTGCCAATGCATTTCGCATCGGATATGGTATTCACCGGCCGGATGCCGCGCTGGGTGCTCTATCCCCTGAAGGGCCATCGGCCCCTGGCCGTGCTCCTGGCCTACGGGGACCGGCCGGTACCGGGGATTGCCCAGGCCACAGCTTATGTGCTCCGGCAGCTGGAAGAGGGGACGCCCCCGGAGAAAACTCATGGAACCCCTCGTTGAGGGACACCGTCCCGCTCTTGGGAGGGGGCCGTATATCAACTCCCGTTTTTGGTGCGCCCGGCAGGGTGCACTCGCGTGGAGGTGGGGGGTCCTTGCACGCCCGACACAAAGAGGGTGCGCCATGCCGGGGAAAGCCGAGTCCGTGCCCGTGAGGGCTACGGGAGGCGCGAGCCTTTCGGAGGCGGGCTCAGAAGTCAGCAGAGGCCATAGTGGACCGCAGGGCTGAAGGGCTGGACGACGAGGCCGGGAGTAGGACGGATGATCTCGAAGCGAAGAGGCCGAAGCTCCCGCCCGGGGGAGCAAGACCGCAAAGATGAGCCAGCAGTCCACGAAGCGTCGCCTCGGTGCTGAGACCTCGCACGGCGACATCCGGGCAGATGAAATCGGAGGATTACCCGATGGTGCGGGTGGTTGAACACAGAAACTTGGGGTCAGGACTCCACGTCGGCCAAGGGCGGCATGCCGACGATGTGGTAGCCGCAATCGACGTAGAGCACGGTTCCGGTGATGCCGCTCGCCAGATCCGAGCACAGGAAGGCACCGGCATTACCGACTTCATCCAGGCTGACATTGCGCTTGAGGGGTGCCCGGCCCTGGACCTCGGCCAGCATCTTGCGGAACCCGGAGACCCCGCTGGCCGCAAGCGTCTTGACCGGCCCGGGTGAGAGCGCATTCACGCGGTGTCCTTCCCGTCCGAGATCCAGGGCCATGAAGCGCACGTTGGCCTCGAGACTCGCCTTGGCAGGACCCATGACGTTGTAGTTCGGAATGGCCTGTACCGCCCCCAGGTAGCTCAGCGTGAGGAGTGCCCCGGCACGCCCTTGGAGCAAGGGTCGTGCCCGTTTGCCCAAGGCGGCAAAACTGTAGGCGCTGATGTCGTGGGCGATCCGGAAGCTGTCGCGGTCGACGCTGTCCAGGTAACCGCCTTCCAGCGCCTGGCGCGGGGCATAGGCCACGGCGTGGACCAGGATGTCGAGCCCGTCCCAAGCCTCTGCGAGCTTGGAGAACAGGGCATCAATCGCCCCGTCATCGGCGACATCGCAAGGGTAGATGTGCTTCGAGCCGACCCGCTCCCCCAGCTCCCGGACCCGCTCCCCGAGCCGCTCCCCTTGGTAGGAAAAGGCCAGCTCGGCACCCTCTCGGTGCATGGCCCGGGCAATGCCCCACGCCAGGGAGCGCTCGCTCGCGACTCCCACGATGAGGGCCCGCTTGCCGTCGAGGAATCCCATGGGTGCTCCGCCGGCCGTCTAGCCGCCGCTTCCGGCCGACTGCTGTTGGACGTAGACCGTGAGCTGTTCGCCCGGATAGATGAACTGGCCGGGTGAGACGTGGTTCCAGTTGCTGAGCTCTGCGGTCGTGACATTGAAGCGTGCGGAGATCTGGGACAGGGAATCGCCGGGCCGCACGATGTAGGTGACGCGCCGCACCACCGCGTCGTCCTGCGGGGTCACCGGAGTCGGGCTCGCGTCCGATTCGAGGACGAGACGCTCACCGGGATGCAGGAAGCCTCCCGGAGCCAGATGGTTCCATTGGGCGAGCGAGTTGACCGGAACATTGTAGCGCTGGGCGATCGTCCACAGCGAATCGCCCGGCCGGACCGTGTAGGTCACGGCACGGCTCACGATGCCGGTTTCCGGTGCCGGGGTGGTCCCGTTGAGTCGGAGGCGTTCCCCGGGCTGCAGGATCGAGCCTGAACCCAGGTGGTTCCAGCGCGCAATGGAAGCCATCGGGACACCGAAATGGTTGGCAATCGTCCAGAGCGAGTCCCCGGGCTCGACCGTGTAGTACCCGTCGGCGGGGATTGCGACCGGATCGGATGCCGCCCCCTGCCCGAGGACAAGGCGCTCACCGGGATGCAGGAAGCCTCCTGGAGCCAGATGGTTCCATCGGGCGAGCGAGTCGACCGGGACGTTATAGCGCTGGGCGATCGTCCACAGCGAATCACCCGGCTGGACCGTATATTCGTTTCCACCCCAGGGAACCATGGCCACGGAGGTTGCCTGCTCGGTCGGTGCACCGAAGGGAACGTACTGGGAGAGGTGGTTCATCGAGGACGGCACGAGGATACGCCGCCCGGCCACGATCACGTCGGAGCCGAGTTGATTCTTGACCTCCAACTGGTGGATGGTCGTTCCAAACTGCAAGGCAAGCCCGGACAGGGTGTTTCCGGGTTCCACCCGGTACGGCACCCAGGCCACGAGCTGTCGGGTGCCGAGCTTGTGCAGTCCGGCCAGGAACCGGGCCAGGCGGTTCTGCGGTACAAGCAGGCGGTTGGGTCCCAGGGGATCCGTGGCCCAGCGATTGAAACCCGGGTTGAGCAGGTAGAGCTTGTGCAGGTTCATGCCGAGCAGGCGGGCCGCCAGGCCCAGGTCGATCTGTCCCTTGAGCTTGACCACGCTGAGGTAGGGTACATCGGGAATCTTGGGCAGCTTCACGCCGTAACGGTGAGGATGGGCGATGATGTCCCGGACCGCGAGCAACTGGGGAACATAGGCCTCGGTTGCCCGGGGCAGGTTGAGGTCCCAGAAGTCGGTGGGTCGTCCCAGACGCTGGTTTTCCTGGATGGCGTATTCGACCGTGACCGCCCCTGAGTTGTAGGCGGCGAGTGCCAGCAACCAGCTGCCGAACTGGGCATGCAGCTCGGAGAGGAAATCCAGGGCTGATCGGGTCGACTCGACGAGATCCCGGCGGCCGTCGAACCACCAATTGATGCGGATGCCGAAGTGAAGGGCCGTGCTCGGGATGAACTGCCAGAGTCCCGCGGCATTGGCCCCGGAATCCGCATACGGGTCGAAGGCGCTCTCGATGAATGGCAGAAGGGCGATCTCGGTCGGCAGGTGCCGTTTCTCGACGGCTTTCAGGATGTAGTAGAGGTAGGGCTTGGCCCGGGTTGCGGTCCGTTCCATGTAGCCGGGATGATGGGCATACCAGTTGAGTTCGACCCGGACCCGCTCATTCATGAGGTCGGGCAGGCGGAAACCGCTGCGGATGACTTGCCAGAGGTTCCGGATTCCCGGGTGTGGCTTGAAGACCAGATCCTTCCAGTGAACGGGGGGAGGCTGGCCTGACAGGTAATCGGGCGGGGGCGGTTGTCCGGGCGGCAGTCCGGTGAGACTGCGGGAGACCGGGGCGGTGAGCCGGTGGACCACCGGCGGGTGGTTGGGGGATGGGGAGAGGCCGGGGATGAGCGCACATCCATCGAGGGTGAGGCCGAGGACGGCGAGGATCAGGAGAAGATGGCGCTTCATGCGGGGAGCTGGTTCATGGTGAAGGTATCTTTCCATTTTCGGAGGACCGTGAAAACCGCGAGCGGTCCGTCGAGGGCCCGTCCGGCGTGTCGCTCGGCCGCTGCGTGGACCGCCGCCTCGCGCGTCCTCAGGAAAGGATTGACGTCGTGTTCCCGTTGGATTGAGGTCGGCAGGGTCGGTTGCTGGTTCATTCGCACGCTTGTGGCCAGGCTCGCATATTGTGCAATCAAGGCGTTATCCGGTTCAAGCCCCGAGGCAAAGGCAAGGTTGTCGAGGGTGTATTCATGGGCCGGGTAGACCCGGGTGGTTCCCGGCAGGCGCCCCAGGCGCTCGACCGAATCGAAGAGTTGGCCGGCCGTGCCCTCGAAGAGCCGACCGCATCCCGCACTGAAGAGCGTATCACCCGGAAAGAGGAGGTCGGGCCCGCAGTAGGCCAGGTGGTCGAGGGTATGGCCGGGAACGGCGAGTGCCGTGAGTTCGAGTTCGGGCCAGAGCCTGATCGAATCCGCTTCCCCGACCCGCCGGAGGTCGGGGTGGGGGAGAACCCCGTCCGGACCATAGACCGTGGGGCTCGGACCGGTGGGGGAGGCTAGCAGTTCCTCGACGCCCCCGGTATGATCCCCATGGTGGTGGGTGAGCAGGATAGCCTTGAGGTGGTAATGCCCGTGCTCGAGATGACGACGGACCGGCTCCGCCTCCCCCGGATCGATCACGACAGCTTCTGGGCCATTGGCCATGAACCAGATATAGTTGTCCCGGCGTGCCGGGAGAGCCGTGATTTCAATCATGGTCATGATCCTATCAGATCGGGTTCCCCGGGCGATACCGGCTGGCGGAGGAGGATGGTTGGATCTTGAACGGCGCTTCGCGGCGCAGGAGCGCAGGCTCATCGAAGGCGTGGGCCCGTCTCTGCGCGGCTGCCGGTCCGTCGTGGTCGACGCATGGCCCGCCCGGACGCTCCCGGTCCTGCCCTTTGCGGAGCTTCGGGTTCTGCCACCCGCCTATTGGCCGGACGGACATCGGGGGACGAGCCGGAGCTGGCCCTACGCCACGGGCGGGACCGATCTCGTCATCTGGCGGCATGCCCACGAATACTGGCCGCTCCCCGAGAGCCTGCTCGTGGAAACCGATCGGGTGCTCGGGCCGGATGGATTGCTCTTGATCCTGGGATTTCACCCGCTGGGTCACTGGTTGTGTCATCTCGTGGATCCCGGTCTCCGGCTCCCGCCCCGGACCCCACGCGGTTTCGGTGCTGGACTGGCCCGGTTCGGTTTTGAAAGGCACAAACCCACCGTCCGGACAGCACGAGGGCCGGGCTTGGAACTCCCCCTTCTGTCCGTCGAGCTCCGGAGCCGGGTCCGGCCGGGCGTCATCCTCCATCCGGCCGGAAGAGACTGGCCCCGTCTTTCGCCGAACACCCTCACATGGCCCACGCGCCGGGTGGCCTGATGGTCGGGGACGGGCGGGTCGAGATCTGGACCGATGGCGCCTGCAGCGGCAACCCGGGACCGGGCGGATGGGCCGCGCTTTTGAGGTGGCGGGATCGCGAGCGGATCCTCACCGGTCACGAGATGCTGACCACGAACAACCGCATGGAGCTCTCGGCGGTGATTGCCGCCCTGCAGGCCCTCAAGGGTCCGGTGCCGGTCGTGCTCTACACCGACTCCCGCTATGTCCGGGATGGGGTGACCCGCTGGCTCGAGGACTGGAAGCGTCGCGGCTGGCGAACGGCGGCGGGAGGAGCGGTACGCAACCGTGACCTCTGGGAACGTCTTGAAGGATTGCTGGGAGCCCGGCCGATCGACTGGCAATGGGTCCGGGGACATCAAGGCATCGGCTACAATGAACGTGTGGACCGGCTGGCCCGTTCCGCCATCGGTGGACCGGGCCGTCCACCCGCCCGGAGTTGACGCGATGCGGCAGATCGTCCTCGATACGGAAACGACCGGGCTCCTGCCGGACCAGGATCACCGCATCATCGAGATCGCGGCGATCGAGCTGGCCAACCGCCGTCCCACGGGGCAGGATTTCTGGCACTACCTGGATCCTGGCCGACCCATTGATCCGGGCGCCACGGCCGTCCATGGCTTACGCAACGAAGATCTGGCCGGCAAGCCCGGCTTTGCCGAGATCACCGAGGCCTTCCTGGATTTCGTGGACGGGAGCCAGCTCATCATCCACAACGCGCCCTTCGACCTGGCCTTCCTGAACCATGAGCTCGCACGGGTCGGGGCCCGTGTGACCTCGATCGAGAGCCTCTGCTCCGTGCTCGACACCCTGCCCCTGGCCCGGCGCCAGTACCCGGGACAGAACAACAGCCTCGAGGCTCTCTGCCAGCGTTTCGGCATCGACACGTCGAACCGGCACCATCATGGCGCCCGCCTGGATGCGTACCTTCTGGCCGAGGTCTACCGGGCCATGACGAGAGGTCAGGCGGCACTCGGTTTCGGGACCGAGCTTTCGGGTCTTCCCACAGATCCCCGTCCGGGAGCTCCGGCCAGCGGCGCCCGTCGGTCCATCGCCCGTGTCCAGGTGGATCCCGGCGATAGGAGCCGGCACCGGGCCGTGCTGGCCCGCATTGACGAACAAAGCGGGGGACGGCTGGTCTGGCGTGCGGACCTCGATCCGGAGCGGGCGGGAGCATGACCACGTCGACCGGTCTTCTGGCCGCGACGGCGGCCGTGCTGTGTGTTGCCATCGGCGCGTTGGCCCTCTCCGAATGGCTTGGCCTGCCCGAAGTCGTGGTGAGTCTCGTGGGGGGAGTGCTCGTGGGTCCCCGCCTTCTCGGTTTCGTGAATCCGGCGGCTCACCTGTCCTGGGTTCGGGATTTTTTCATTCTCGGGGTCTGCCTGGTCCTTTACGAAGGGGGACGGACGCTGCGGATGCCGGTTCTCCGGCGGGTTGGTGTGAGCGTGACGATGCTCGCCACGGTGGGGGTGGTGGTGACCGCGCTGCTCATCGCCGCCTGGAGCGAGAGGTGGTGGCATCTCGGCTGGCCCTTGAGTCTCATTCTGGGCGGTGCCCTGGCTTCAACGGATCCCGCGGTCTTGATTCCCCTGGCGGACCGACTGCGACTACCCGATCTCCTCCGCGAGACCCTCGTGGCCGAGGCTGCCCTGAATGACGTCTTTTCGGCCCTCCTGGTTTTCGAGGGCATGCACCTGCTCGCTTCTCCGTCACCGACCTGGGGCGGCGGTCTCCTCTTTCTCACCACCCAGTTCGGGGTCGGCTTGGGTGCCGGGATCGGGGCAGGGCTCCTGTTCCGTTTCCTGGTCACCCATGAACGCTTCGGGTTCCTGTCACGTTACGCGGTGCTGCTCGGATTTGTGGTTGCCCTCGCGGCTTTCGAGAGTGCCCACGAGTTTTCGGGCAGCGGGTTCCTCGCCGTGTTCGTGGCTGGCGTGCTGTCCGGGCGGGGGGAGAGCAGCCGGGGCAGCCTGCACCAGGAAGAAATGGAACATTTCGGCACCACCACCCTCACGGTGGTGCGCCTCACCCTGTTCATTCTGCTGGGCGCACTGGCCAGCACGCTCCTGCCCGAATTCTGGATCCATGCGGCCTCGTTCCTCCTCTTGGGACTTCTCCTCATGTTCGTGATCCGTCCACTGGTTGTCTGGCTGACGGTCTCGTGGGATCCCCGCGCCCGCTGGCGCGCCCCCCAACTCTGGTTTATGAGCTGGGTCCGCGAGACCGGGGTGGTGCCGGCTGCATTGGCCGGGCTGTGGCTGGCCTCGGGCCTGCCCCACGCCTCCCGGATGGCGGCCACCGTTTTCGCCGTCATCATTCTCACTGTGGTCGTCCAGGTGCCCACATCGGCTCCCTGGGCCCGCAGGCTCCATCTCGAAACCCCGCCTCCTCCCGACCCCGCGGAGATTCGCTCATGAACCGTATCCCACGATTTTTCCTCCTGCCCCTCTTCGGCCTTGTGCTGAGTGCACTCCCGCAGGCACGAGCCGCCTCCTCGGGGATCCTGGGAGTGGCTCCCAACCTGGGACAGACCTATCTCAGCCTGAGCGACTACATGGGCGGTTACTCGAAATATTTCGGCCATGAGCTCAGGGGTCCCGGGGTCAAGCTGGACTGGGCCTTCACCCAGAACGGCTTCCTGATGGCGTCCTACCGCCGGCTCGAGGTCCTGGGGACGGACACGCTGGAACACCGGGCGGCACTCGGCGTGGGCTATGCCACCAACCCCACGGGCCAGGCTTCCGCCTTCCTGTCGGCGGAGTTCGTCCGTTCGACCCTGCACCCCCCGGGTGTCGCCCGGGTCGATGATTACTGGAAGATGACTTATGGCATCCGGCAGAACATCAAACAGGTCCTCGAGCTCGACTTCGGGGTCTACGGCGAGATCAACCAGCATTTCGGGCCGCGGCGGATCGGGACCTTTCTGGGTTTTGGTCTGAATCTCGGCCCGTTCCAGCTGGCAACCGACTACGATCACAACTCGGACGTGAACGCGCTCGTGTTCCGGTTGCGCTGCTTCTTCTGATCCGGGGCCGTTATTCCATGAGGGGGGGGCACTGATGCGGATTACGATTTTCGGAACCGGATATGTGGGTCTGGTCACCGGTGCCTGTTTTGCCGAGAACGGGCACGAGGTGCTCTGCCTCGATGTGGACCCCGGGAAGATCGAGAAGCTCCGGCGGGGCGAGATTCCGATCTACGAACCGGGGCTCGACGTGCTCGTCCGCGACAATCTGGCACGCGGCCAGCTCCGTTTCGGGACGGACGGGGCGGCGGGTGTGGCCCATGGCCTCCTGCTCTTCATCGCGGTCGGGACACCGCCGGGTGCCGATGGGGCGGCCGATGTGCGCCATGTGCTGGAGGTTGCGGAAACCATCGGGACCCACCTCACGGACTACCGGGTGGTCATCACGAAATCCACCGTACCGGTCGGAACCACCGCCCAGGTGGAGGCGGTGATCCGTGCCGCCCTCGGCCGGCGGGCCTGTTCCGTGGAATTCGATGTGGCGTCGAATCCCGAGTTCCTGAAGGAAGGCGCGGCGGTGTCCGACTTCATGCGGCCGGACCGGATCCTGATTGGCACCCGTGGGGTGCGGGCCCGCGAACTGCTCCGGGAGGCTTACGGCCCGTTCAACCGCAACCATGACCGGTTGTTGTGCATGGACATCACCTCCTCGGAACTCACCAAGTATGCGGCCAACGCCTTTTTGGCCACCAAGATCAGCTTCATGAACGAGATGGCAGGACTGGCTGACGCCGTCGGTGCCGACATTGAACTCGTGCGTCAGGGCATGGGGCTCGATCCCCGCATCGGCCACCACTTCCTCTACGCCGGAGCCGGCTACGGCGGCTCCTGTTTTCCGAAGGATGTCCGTGCGCTCGGCCATCTCATGCGGAAACAGGGGCTCGATCCCTGGATCGTCGATGCCGTGGAACGACGCAACCAGGATCAAAAGGAAATCCTGTTCCGCAAGATCCGTGCGCATTTTGCAGCGTCCGGCCTGGCGGGCCGAACCCTGGCGCTCTGGGGGCTGTCCTACAAGCCCCAGACGGACGATCTCCGGGAGGCGCCGAGCCTGGTCTTGATCGACCGCCTGCTCGAGGCCGGGGCAAAGCTGCGCGTGCACGACCCTGTGGCCATGGACCGGGCCCGGCCTCGGTTCGGCCAGATGCCGGCGATTTGTTGGGCGACGACCCCCCTCGAGGCGGCCACCGGTGCCGATGCCCTGGTTCTCGTGACCGAGTGGTCCATCTACCGCAGCCCGGATCTCGACCAGCTTCATCGCCTGCTTGCCCGACCGGTCGTCTTCGACGGACGCAATCTCTACGATCCCGCGCGTATGGCACGGGCTGGTTTCCAGTACTACGGGATCGGCCGTTCAGCGCCGCCCTGAGGGGGCTCCCTCAGCTGCCCAGCCGGTCCACCTTGGCGGCGCAGATGAAGTCGTTTTCGGACAGCCCGCCGATCGCGTGGGTTGAATAGCGGATCCGGCATCGGCTGTAACCCACCTCGAGGTCCGGATGGTGGTTTTCCTGGTGCGCAATCCAGGCGACAGCGTTCACGAACGCCATCGTGTTGTGGAAGTTGGAGAAGGTGTAGATGCGCTCGATTTCCGTGGCGTCCGGGTTGACCTTCCAGTTGTGATGGAGTTTTTTGAGGTAGCGCTCGATTTCGGGACGGGTCAGGGGTGCCACTCCGCCCTCGCAAGGCAGGCAGCGTTTTTCACTGAGTTCGTTCATGGCGTCTCTCCGGGCGGATGGAAGGGCCGGCAGCAACCGGGGCGGGGGGAGGCAGATCCCCGAGTGATTGGGCCTGACGCACGAGTCCGATGAGGTCACTTTGTGCCACGCGGAACAGTTCGTCGAAACTCTCGAGCATGAAGTACTGGGACTGGAAAACGTCGATCCGGTAGGGAGTCCTCAGGGCCGTGAGTGCATCAAAGGGACAGCGGATCGGGACCGGGCTTTCCGTCGCGTAGACCGTCTCCCCGATCGAGGAGATCACCCCCGCGCCATAGGTCCGGATCCCGGAGGACGTCCGGATCAGGCCGAACTCGATCGTAAACCAGTACAGTCGGGCCAGGACGTCCTGTTCATCCGGTGTCCGGCAGGACAGTCCGGCCTGCCCGTAGGCGCGCGTGAAATCGGCAAAACGCGGATCGGAGAGCAGGGGCACGTGACCGAAGACCTCATGGAACACATCCGGTTCCTCGAGGTACTCGAGTTCGTCTCGGGTGCGGATGAAGGTCGCGCAGGGAAAGGAGCCCTGGGCGAGGAGTTCAAAGAAGCGTTCATTGGAAATGAGGGCCGGGACGGCGGTGATCGTGATCCCGGTGAAGTCCCCGAGGCGTTCGGTGAGGTCCCGGCACTGCGGAATATGGTCGGCCGGGAGACCGACGGCGGTCAGTGCATCGAGGTACTCCTGGCAGGCCCGGCCCGGGAGAATCTTCAACTGGCGTTCGAAGAGGAGCTTCCAGGTGGCGTCTTCCTCCGGGGTGTAACGGATCCGCCCATCCGCTTCCGGGATCTTGGCCACATAACGATGCCCATGTCCCATTTCGACACCTCCAAGACCCAGTTTAACACGCCCGCGTGTGGGCTCCCTCCCTCCCGCGGGGCCTGCTTTATCGGTTATCATGACCGCGTTTCCCGGTGTCCCTCCAGCCCGCAGAGTGCCTTTGACCGTGGCCGAGACTACCCCGCTTTACGATCTCCATCAGAAGGCCGGAGCCCGTTTCGTTGATTTTGCGGGCTATCTCATGCCGGTTCACTACGGTTCCCAGATCGAAGAGCACCTGGCGGTGCGCCGGGGGGCCGGACTGTTCGACGTCTCCCACATGGGCATCCTGGATGTGGCCGGTCCCGAGGCCACGCCGTTTCTGCGACAGGCGCTCGCCAATGATGTGGGACGTATCGCTCCCGGACGGGCCCTTTACAGTTGCCTTCTCAATGATCGGGGCGGTGTGGTGGATGACCTCGTGGTCTATGCGCTGGCGGGGGGAGGGTACCGGGTGGTGCTCAATGCCGCGCGCAAGGCGGTCGACCACGAGCGGCTGGCCACGCTGGCCCAGCCCTACCAGGTGACCCTGACCTCCCGGCCGGATCTCGGGCTTTTGGCCTTGCAGGGACCGGAAGCGGTGCGGGCGCTGCCCGCGTTTTTCGGCGACGCCCTGGCCGGACGGCTGGCCGCGCTCCGTACGTTTGCTGCGCTCGAGACCGAGCTCGGTTTTGTCGGCCGGACCGGCTATACGGGAGAGGATGGTTTCGAGATTGCGCTTCCGGTCGATCTGTTGCGGCGGGCCTTCAGCACCTGGATCGAGTCCGGGGTGCGCCCCGCCGGACTCGGCTCCCGCGATACCCTGAGACTCGAGGCCGGGCTCAACCTCTATGGCCAGGACATGGATGAAAGCACCTCCCCGCTCGAATCCAACCTGGGTTGGACCGTGGCCTTCGAACCGGCCGACCGCGATTTTGCCGGCCGGGCGGCCCTCGAGGCCGAGCGTCGGGAGGGCGTGGGACGCGCGCTCGTGGGGGTGTACCTCACCGGAGCGGGTGTGCTCCGGGCCCACCAGGATCTCGTCGATGCGGACGGTCGGGTGGTGGGAACCGTGACGAGCGGGAGCTACGCGCCGAGCCTCGGTTTCTCCATCGGTCTGGCCCGTATCACGGGGCCGCAGCCGGAGACGGCCTGGGCCGTGATCCGCGATCGCCGTCACCCGGTTCGCTGGCATCATCCCCCCTTCGTCAGGAGGGGACACGTCCTCGTCCCGGCGGCTGCCGGGCGCTGATTTTTTCCCTGGGAGGTTTCGAATCTCATGAGTCACGATAATCCGAACGATCTCCTCTATACCGCAAGCCACGAATGGGTCCGCCGCGAAGCCAACGGCGTCATCACACTCGGGGTGACCCACCATGCCCAAGAGGCCCTGGGGGACCTCGTCTATGCCGAGACCTATCCCGTGGGCAAGCGGCTTGAAGTCGGCGACACCTGTGCCGTGATCGAATCGGTCAAGGCGGCATCCGACGTCTACACGCCAGTCGGAGGAACCCTCCTGGCCGGCAACCCGACTTTGGCCCAAACGCCGGAAATCATCAACCGGGACCCCTATGGGGAGGGCTGGCTGGTCCGCATTCGTACGGAATCCGGCTCCGCCTTGGACGGACTCCTGGATGCTGCAGCCTACGAACGCCTGCTTGCGGAAGGACACTGAGCCTCCATGCCGTTCATCCCGCATACCCCCGCTGAAACCGAGGCCATGCTCAAAACCCTGGGGTTGCCCGACCTCGAGGCCTTGTTTGACGAGATCCCCCCCGCCCTCAGGATCGGGGCCCTGCCCGAGACGGTACCGGAAGGTGTGGGGGAGCTTGCGCTCAGCCGGATCATGCGGGAGCGTGCCCAACGCCACGAGACGCTCCTGTGCTTCATGGGTGCCGGAGCCTATGAGCACTTTATCCCGGCCGCCATCTGGGACATCGTGACCCGGGGTGAGTTCTACAGCGCCTACACGCCCTATCAGGCCGAGGCGAGCCAGGGCACCCTCCAGCTCATCTACGAATACCAGTCGATGATGGCGGAGCTCACCGGGCTCGCGGTTTCGAACGCGTCCCTCTACGACGGGGCCACGGCCCTGGCCGAGGCCTGTCTCATGGCCTGTCGTCTGGCTGGCCGGGAGGCGGATCATCCGCACGTCCTCCTGCCCGAGGCCGTGCATCCGGCCTACCAGGCCGTGGTCCGGACGGTTCTCGAGCCCCAGTCGATCCCGATCGAGCGGGTCCCCTTCGACCGGAAGACCGGGCTTCTCGATGCCCGCTGGCTCAAGGCCCGCCTGGCGAGCCTCCGCTCGGGTGTCCTGGTTTTGCCCCAGCCCAACTTCTTCGGGCTGATCGAAGAGGTCGGAGTGTGGACGGATGCAGCCCAGGAGCAGGGACTGCGGGTGGTGGGCCTGGTCAATCCGACCGCTCTCGCGCTCCTCGAACCGCCCGGTCGGTGGGGGAGCCGGGGGGCCGATATCGCCTGTGGTGAAGGCCAGCCCCTGGGGGTTCCCCTTTCCCTGGGAGGGCCCTATTTCGGATTCATGACGACCCGCATGGACTGCGTGCGCCAGATGCCCGGGCGGATCGTCGGCCGCACGGTCGATCTCGAGGGACGACCCGGCTATACCCTCACCCTGCAGGCGCGCGAGCAGCATATCCGCAGGGCCCGGGCCACTTCCAATATCTGCACCAACCAGGGACTCCTGGTGACGGCGGCGACCTTGTACCTGTCGCTTTTGGGCCCCGCCGGCCTGCGTCAGGTCGCACTCGCCGCACATGCCCGCACGCGCGAGCTCGTCCGGGCCCTGACCGGACTCCCGGGCGTGCGTCCCCGGTTCGAGGGGACCCCCTTCTTCCATGAATGCGCGCTCACCGCCGAGAAACCCGCCGGGGAACTGCTCGAGGCCTTGGCGGATCAGGGCCTCTTGGGTGGCTACGATCTCGGCGAGTTCGACCTGAAGCCGCACTCCGCCTGGCTTGTCTGTGCCACCGAGATGCGCACCGCGGAGGAGATCGCCCGCTATCGCGACACACTCGAACGTGTACTGGCTGCGGGACGGGCCGAACCCCGTCGCGCCGCCCCCGTGATTTCCTGAGGAGGACTGCCATGGCCACGATTACCCTGAAAGGCTCGCCCATCCGGACCAACGGTGAACTGCCCGCCCTCAAGGCGCAGGCGCCCGACTTCCGGCTGGTCGCGACCGACCTCGCCGTCCGGACGCTCGGTGACTATGCCGGCCGGCCGGTTCTGCTCAACATCTTTCCCAGCATCGACACGCCCGTCTGTGCGCTGTCCACCCGCAAGTTCAACGAACATGCCGAATCCCATCCCGATCCGGTCTTTCTCATGGTTTCGGCCGACCTGCCTTTTGCCCACCAGCGCTTCTGCGGCCAGGCCGGACTGGCCAACGTGATTCCCCTGTCCATGATGCGGGACCGGGATTTTGCCCGCGATTACGGCGTGCTCATCGTGGATGGTCCCCTGGCTGGACTGGCCGCGCGGGCGGTGGTCGTGCTCGATCCCCAGGGACGCGTGCGCTACCGGGAGCTCGTTCCCGAGATCGGGCAGGAGCCGGATTACGCGCAGGCGATCGGGGCGCTCGGCAGATGAGCGGGCTCATCTTCGACCGCTCTCGTCCGGGCCGGCGGGCCGGCGGGCTCGCGCCTCGGGTCGAGGAGACGGCGGATGACCTGCCTGCGACCTGCCTCCGGAAAAGACCGCCGGCGCTCCCCGAGGTCTCCGAACTCGATGTGGTGAGACACTACACGCGCCTGTCGCAGAAGAACTTCTCGATCGATACCCACTTCTACCCGCTCGGCTCCTGCACCATGAAATACAACCCCCGGGCGGCCAACCACCTCGCCTTGCTCGAGGGTTTCCGCTCGGCCCATCCCCTGGCTCCGACCCGCTTCCAGCAGGGCTTTCTCGAATGCGTCTTCGAACTCCAGGAGATCCTGCGCGCCGTGACCGGCATGAGCGCCGTGGTCCTGAGTCCCATGGCCGGTGCCCAGGGGGAGTTTGCCGGGATTGCCATGATCCGCCGTTACCACCAATCGCGGGGGGATACGGGCCGGACCGAAATCCTGGTACCGGATGCGGCTCACGGCACCAATCCGGCCAGCGCCATCATGGGCGGCTTCCGTGTGCGCGAAATTCCCACCGATCGCGACGGGGATGTCGACCTCGGAGCGCTCCGGCAGGCAGTGGGACCGGCCACGGCGGGCATCATGCTCACGAATCCCTCAACCCTCGGGGTATTCGAGCGGCGCATCACCGAAATCGCGACCCTGGTCCATGACGCAGGCGGGCTGCTTTATTACGATGGGGCCAATCTCAATGCCATCCTGGGCCGGGCCCGTCCGGGCGACATGCGATTCGATATCCTGCACCTCAACCTCCACAAGACCTTCTCCACCCCGCACGGCGGGGGAGGACCCGGTGCTGCCGCCCTCGGGGTGAGTGCGCGACTCGAGCCCTTCCTGCCGACGCCCTTCGTGGGACGGGATCCGGCGGGTGGGTTCCGCTGGGTCGGCGCGGAGGAGCGGCCGGAGGGCATCGGCCGGCTCTCGGCCTTCATGGGCAATGCCGGTGTTTTGCTCAGGGCCTATGCCTACACCCGACTTCTCGGCCGCGAGGGTTTGCGCCGGGTGAGTACCTTCGCTGCGCTCAACGCCAACTACCTGGCGCGCCGGCTCGAAGCCGCCGGCTTCGAACTGGCCTTCCCGCGCCGCCGGGCCAGCCATGAATGCATCGTGACCCTGCGCCGGGAGGCCCGCGAATACGGGGTCACGGCGATGGATTTTGCCAAGCGGCTCCTCGACTACGGCATGCATGCCCCCACGACCTATTTCCCGATGCTCATTCCCGAGTGCCTGCTCATCGAGCCCACCGAGACGGAATCCCCGGAAACCCTCGATGCCTTCGTCGATGCCATGACCCGGATCCGGGAAGAGGCGGCCACCGCGCCGGAACGGGTCCAGGGTGCCCCGTGGACCACGCCGGTCCGGCGTCTCGACGACGTCAAGGCCGCCCGCGAACCGGACCTTGCCTGGCAGCCGCCAGGACGGGAGTCGGCGGCGGGGACATGATCCTCGTTTCGGGCTCGCTTGCCTTCGATACCGTCATGCGGTTTGATGGCCGCTTTGCCGACCATCTGCTGGCCGACCGGCTGGCCACGCTCAGCGTGGCGTTCGAGGTCGGCGAGTTGCGCCGCGATTTCGGTGGCTGCGCCGGGAACATCTGCTATTCGCTGGCACTTCTGGGCGAGCGGGCCTGTCCGTGGGGGACGGTCGGACGGGATTTCGAGCCGTACCGCGCGTGGCTCGGAAAACAGGGCATCCCCGACGATGGCCTGCACCCGGTCGAGCCCCTCACGGCACAGGCCTACATCATGACGGATTGCGACAACAACCAGATTACCGCGTTTCATCCCGGTGCCATGACGCGTTCGGCCGAGGCCCCGTTCCCGTCCGGTCTCGAGGGGCAGATCCGGCTCGGCATCGTGGCTCCCGACAGCCGGGACGGCATGCGGGCCCATGCGCGGGCATTTTGCGAACGGGGCATCCCCTATCTTTTCGATCCCGGGCAGGCGCTCGGTATCCTGGAGGCAGGGGATTTCGAGGCCCTGCTCGAGGGCGCGGGGGTCGTTGCCTTCAATGCCTATGAATCCGCCCTCGTCCGCGAGCGGTTCGGATACGACACGGACCGGCTGGCCCGGCGGGTCCAGGCGGTGGTGGTGACGCATGGCCGGGAGGGCTCCCACATCACGGCTGGTGACCGCACCCTGGACATTCCGCCCGTCCCGCCCGAGGCGGAGGTCGATCCGACCGGTTGCGGGGACGCCTACCGGGCCGGGCTGGCCTGGGGTTGGATCAGGGGCTGTGACTGGGCGATCTCCGGCCGCATCGCGAGTCTGCTCGGCAGTTTCAAGATCGCCCATCCGGGAACCCAGAATCACCACTTCACGGGATCTCAGTTCTGGGCACGTTATACCGAGGTGTTTGGTCCGGCACCGTTCGGTTTCGGGCCGGAGCACCGTCCTTCGTCCCCACCCCCCGCCCGATGAACCCGCCGGTCGTCCATCTCCTCCCCCACGAGGAGCGACGGCTTTTGGCCGGTCACCTCTGGGTGTTCAGCAACGAGATCGACACCCACAAGAGTCCGCTTGGCCACTTCACGCCGGGCGATCCCGTCATCCTGGCGGATGCCCGGGGCCACCGCCTCGGGGTGGGTTACCTGAATCCCCACTCCCTGATCACGGTACGCCTGCTCTCGCGCGATCCGGCCGGGGTGATCGATGCCCGTTTCTTCCGTGACCGGTTCGGACGCGCTCTGGCGACCCGCCGGGCATTCGGCATCGAGCGCTTCGGACGGCTCATCTTCGGCGAGTCCGACCGTCTGCCGGGTCTCGTCGTGGATCGCTACGGCGATTGCCTGGTCGTCCAGATCACGACCGCCGGCATGGAGCGGTGGCGGAACGAGATCCGTGATGCCTTGATCGACTGCTGTGCGCCGCAGGGGATCCTCTTCCGCAACGATTCCGAGGCACGCAAGCTCGAAGGACTCCCGGGAGGTGTGGAAGTGGCCTGGGGCCAGGTCCCCGAGTCCGTCACGGTCGAAGAGGGGGGGCGGGTCTTTTCGGTTTCCCCCTGGCGGGGACAGAAGACCGGCTGGTATTACGACCAGCGCGAGCATCGTCTCCGGATCGCCCGGGAGGCGCCCCGGGGTCGCGTCCTCGATGTCTTTTGCTACGTCGGGGGGTTCGGGATCAGCGCCCTGGCCGGCGGGAGCCGGGAGGCGGTGCTCATCGACCAATCGGAGGAGGCCCTCGAGCGGGCGCGCGCGAATGCCGCCGCGAACGGACTGCCGGTGCCTCTCACGCTTCCCGGAGATGCCTTCGAGCTCCTGCGGAATCTCGGCGAGGCGGGGGAGCGCTTTGAACTCGTGGTCGTGGATCCCCCGGCGTTCATCCGGCGCCGCAAGGACCAGCGCGAGGGACTTTTGGCCTACGAGCGCCTGGTGACCCGGGCGGCGCGTCTCGTGACCGATGGGGGCTGGCTGGTTTTTGCGAGCTGTTCGAGCCATCTCGAGCCACGCGATTTCCGGGTGGTTTTCGCCCGAGGCGTGCGCCGGGCGGGAAGAGAGGCCAGAATAGTGGCCGTGGGTGGCCAGAGTCCGGATCATCCGATCCATCCCTGGATTCCCGAGACGGGCTATCTCCAGGTTCTCTATGGCGTGATCGAGGAGGAATGATGCTCCACTACCCGACCTTCAATCCCGTGGCGCTCCAGCTCGGTCCGCTGGCCATCCACTGGTACGGGCTCATGTACCTGTTCGGCATCGTGACCGGTTGGTGGCTCCTGCACCGCCGGATCCACCGCCGCATCGGCGGGTGGACCGATGACCAGCTCATCGACCTCACCTTCTACGCCGCCCTCGGCGTGATCGTGGGGGGACGCATCGGCTACGTCCTGCTTTACAACCTGCCCTACTACTGGGCCGACCCGCTCCGGGTATTCCAGGTCTGGGACGGCGGCATGTCCTTCCATGGCGGATTTCTCGGGGTGATCGCGGCACTTGCCCTCTACGGGCGGAAAGTCGGCCGCAATGTCTTCGATCTGACCGACTTCATCGCGCCGGTCGTGCCGCTCGGGCTCATGGCCGGACGGGCCGGGAACTTCATCAACGGGGAACTGTGGGGACGCGTGAGCCAGGCGCCGTGGGCGATGCAGCTGCCCTGCGCGAACCCGCGTTTCTATGCCTATTGCGGCCATGTGGGTCCCGGCTGGAGCCCGCCCCACATCCCCTCCCAGCTCCTGGAACTCCTGCTCGAGGGGGTCGTGCTGTTCGTCGTGCTGTTCGTGTTTTCCTCGCGCCCCCGCCCGCGCATGGCGGTCTCCGGTCTGTTTGCCCTTCTTTACGGCCTCTTCCGCACGCTGGCCGAGTTCGTCCGCCTGCCCGATCCCCAGCTCGGCTATCTCGCCTTCGGCTGGATGACCATGGGGCAGGTCCTGTCGATTCCCATGATCTTCGTGGGGGCCCTCATGCTCTACCTGGCCTATCGGGAACCCGTCCCGTCCCGGCCCTCGGCCTGACGGGACAGGATGCGTGCCTATCTCGAGCTGCTCCGGGAGACCCTTGAGCAGGGCGTGTCCAAAACCGACCGGACGGGAGTGGGGACGCTGTCCGTGTTCGGCCGTCAGCTCCGATTCGATCTCGCCCGGGGGTTCCCGGCCGTGACGACCAAACGGCTGCATTTCCGGTCCGTCGCCGAAGAACTGCTCTGGTTCCTGCGCGGGGAGACCAATGTGCGTCCGCTTCGGGAACGCGGCGTCACGATCTGGGACGAATGGGCGGACCAGGAGGGGGAACTCGGTCCCATCTACGGCGCCCAATGGCGGCGCTGGCCGGGCCCGGGAGGGGCGATCGACCAGATCGAGAACGTGCTCCAGGGACTCCGGAAAGATCCCGATTCCAGGCGCCACGTGGTATCCGCCTGGAATGTCGCCGACCTGCCCCGGATGGCGCTTGCGCCCTGTCATTTGCTTTTCCAGTTCTATGTCGCGGAAGGCCGCCTGTCCTGTCAGGTCTACCAGCGCAGTGCCGACCTGTTTCTCGGTGTTCCCTTCAACCTCGCGTCCTACGCGCTCCTCACCCACCTCGTGGCGGAGGCGGTCGGTCTCGGGCTGGGTGAACTCGTCTGGACGGGAGGGGACTGCCATCTCTACCGGAGTCATCTCGAGGTGGTCCGGATCCAGCTCGGCCGGGAACCCTATCCGCTCCCGCGTCTTGTGATCGACCGTCGCCGGGATTGCCTGGCCGACTATGCCTGGGGCGATTTCCGGCTCGAGGATTACCGTCACCATCCGGCCCTCACGGCGCCGGTGGCCGTCTAGGGGCCGAACGTGGATTTACCGGACGCGATGGAGCGGGACCAGGAGGAGCCCTGGCGCTCACTCGCCGGGTCATTCATCCGCCCTCGGGATACCCCAGGCCGTCCGTTGGCTTACTTGGCGGGCCACTCCCTGGGACTGTGCCATCGCGGAGTCCGATCGTGTATCGAGCACGAGATCGGGGCCTGGGAACGTTGGGGCATCCTGGGCTACGAGGACGCCCAGCCCTCGTGGCTGCGTTATGCCCACGACCTCCGTCCCCTCCTGGCCGGCCTCCTCGGGGCCCGCCCCGAAGAGATCGCGGTTCTCAACTCCCTCACGGTCAATCTTCACTTCCTCCTCGCACGCTTTTACCGTCCCACAGGGGCCCGGCGGCAAATCCTGATCGACTTGCCGGTCTTTCCCACCGACCGTCATGCCCTGGTCTCGCAGATCCGCTGGCACGGGGGCGATCCGGTGACCGACCTCATCGAGATCGGCCCGGAACCCGGCTGCAGCCGGCTGGATCCGGATGCGCTCGCGGCGGCGATCACGGCGTCCGGCGAACGTCTGGCCCTGGTCTGGGTGGGCGGGGTGAACTATCTCACGGGCCAGAGTCTCCCGCTGGCTCCCCTGGCACGCGCCACCCATGCGGTGGGTGCATCGTTCGGGGTCGATCTGGCGCATGCCATCGGCAACGTGCCGCTCGCCCTCGATCGGGACGGCGTTGATTTTGCGGTCTGGTGTTCCTACAAGTACCTGAACGGCGGGCCGGGCGCGGTGGGCGGACTCTACGTGCGTGCCAATCCCGTGGAAGGCGTCCCGCCCCCCATGCTGGCGGGCTGGTGGGGTCATGAGGAAAAGACGCGCTTTCTCATGGGTCCGGACTTCCAGCCGGAAGCCGGGGCCCTCGGGTTTGCCGTGAGCAATGTCCCGGTCCTCGCCACGGCCCCGCTCTGGGCCACGCTGCCGCTTTTTGCGCAATACACCCTGGACGCGTTGATTGCCCGTCGTGAAGCCGTGATCGCCTTCCTCGGGGAGCGGCTGGCCCGGCGGCCCGTGGCCGGACTCGAGTGCATGAGCCCGGAAGATCCCCTCGAACGCGGCGCCCAGCTGTCCTTCCGGGTGGGCCCGCCCCTGCCTGCGGGGGCGGATTTCATCCGGGCGCTCAAGTCACTGGGAGTCATCGGCGACTGGCGGGAGCCCGGCATCCACCGGATCGCCTTTGCCCCGCTTTACAATGGCTTCCAGGATGCCGTGCGCTGGCACGAGGCGATGTGCCGTCTGGCGGGGGGCGGATCCAGGTGAGGCGAGCCGGCGGGCCCGTCGGCGATCGGCGCTCACCCACTCGTCCGGCGGAGCCGGTCTGCCGCTGGCTGGGACTCGTGGACTACCGGACCACCTGGCAGGAGATGATGGATTTTACGGATCGGCGCGGCCCCGAGAGTGAGGATGAGATCTGGATCCTCGAGCACCCCCCGGTCTATACCCTGGGCCTGAACGGGCGACTCGAGCATCTCCTCGCGCCGGGCTCGATCCCCGTGATTTCGACCGACCGGGGCGGACAGGTCACCTACCATGGACCGGGTCAGCTCATCGTCTACCCGCTGATCGCGCTCGCACGCCGGGGCATGGGCCCGCGCCGGCTGGTTCGCCTGCTCGAACAGTCGACCATCGACTGTCTCGGCGATTTCGGCATCCTGGCCCATGGCCGGATCGAGGCGCCCGGCGTCTACGTGGAATCGCGCAAGATCGCCTCGATTGGACTGCGCATCCGTCGCGGAGCCAGCTATCACGGTCTCGCCCTCAACGTGTCGAACGACCTGGGACCGTTCCGCGGCATCGACCCTTGCGGCTTTCGAGGGCTCGAGATGACCCGGGTCGTCGATTGCGGGGGACCGGCCGACCTCCGGGAGGTGGGCCGCCATCTCGAAGCTCACCTCCGATCCCGGCTGCGATCGCTTCCGGCAGAGACCGCGTCGATTCAGGCGGAGGACGGGACCTCGTCGAGAAAGTGCTGAAGCCTTTCTTGGAAAGCCGCCCGCAGGCGTCGGTAGCCGGGACCTGGTTTGCCGCCTCCGACCGGCCGTCCTTCGATCCGGGTCACGGGCGCCAGGATGCGGCGGGTACTGGTCAGCCAGACTTCGTCGGCGGTCCCCAACTCATCGGGCGTCAGGTTTTTGCGGATGGCCCGGAAGCCGCTTTGATCCGCCAGCTCGAGCATGAGATCCCGCGTGACGCCGGCCAAGAGCAGGGGTCCGTCCGGCGGGCTTGAAACCGTGTTGCCGTGAAGGGCCAGGACATTGCTCGAAGTGCCCTCGAGGACGAATCCGTCGCGCACGAGCAGCGCCTCTCCAGCGTCCGCTTGACGGGCCGACTCGCGCAATAAAACATTGGCGAGGAGGGCCGTGGACTTGATGTCGCAGCGCTGCCAGCGGAAATCCGGGCGCAGGACCACGGTCTGGCCCTGCTGTTCGAGCATGGGATCGGGGGGCAGGGCCGGCTGGGTCAGGGCAAAGACCGTGGGGGGGAGGCCCACGGGAATCCGATGGTCGCGCACCGGCTCGGTCCCCCGGGTGACTTCAAGGTAGACCGAAAGATCACCCCCCCCGTTGACCTCGATCAGATGGCCGAGCAGCCGCCGCCAGTCTTCCTCCCCATACGGGTTCTCGAGTCCCAGGGCGTCCAGGCTGCGCACCAGGCGGGCATGGTGAGGCGGCCAGAGGAACAGCCTCGAGCGATAGGCCGGAATCACCTCGTAGACGGCATCGGCAAAGAGAAAACCGCGATCGAAGGGTGAAATGCGGGCCGCCGCCGCCGGCAGGAACGCTCCGTTCAGGAAGACCGTATCCACCGCTAGAAGAGCTGTCCGAGCATGTCCAGGAGCTGCTCGAACCAGTTGCCGCGCTGGACGGCCATGAGCGGGTAGAGCGGCCGGGTGATGAGCAGGTGGCGTCCGAGCATCACCCGGAGCGTCCCCACGGCCTGGGTGGTCGCGACCGGGGCCTCGACGTGTTTGGGGATGACCAGGACGGCCTTGAGCGAGCGATAGTCCAGTCTCGGGACAGTCACCCAGAGCGACCGGGTGAGACCGAGCGGAACGGACCCCCGGGTTCCCTGCGCGACCCGGACGCGGCCGAGCGGGGCCGCCTTCCGGTAAAGCTCGTGGTCGTGGAAGAAATTGAAGCCCCAGTCGAGAAGCGCCTGGGCATCATCAACCCGTGCGTTCCAGGAGGGTGCCCCCATGACCACGGCGATGAGACGCATGCCGTTCTGGATGCCGGAGGCATCCATGCAGTAGCCGGCCTGGGCGGTGTAGCCGGTCTTGAGCCCGTCGACCCAGGAATCCATCCAGAGCAGGCTCACCCGGTTCTGCTGGGTGATGTGATCCCACGTGAAGGACTTGATCCCGAAGTAGCGGTGATACTCGGCGGGAAAAGTGCGGATGATGTCGCGGGACAGACGGGCGATGTCGCGGGCGCTGCTGTAATGATCCGGGGCCGGCAGACCGTCGACGTCCTCGTAGTGGGTATTGCGGAGGCCGAGCTTTCGGGCATAGCGGTTCATGAGCCCCACCATCGCCGCGCGGGTGCCGGCCACCGCCTGGCTCAGGGCCACGGCGGCATCGTTGCCGGAGTCGACGATGAGTCCCTTGAGCAGGTCGTTCACGGTGACGTGGCTTCCCGGCAGGAGGAACATGCGCGAACCCCCGGTGTGCCAGGCCGCGGTCGAGATGGTGAAGCGTTCGTTGGGGTGGATCGCGCCGGCCTTAAGGGCGGAGAAGGTGATGTAGGCCACCATGAGCTTGGTGAGACTGGCGGGGGCCAGGTGTTGGCCGGCATCATGCTGGGCCAGGATCTGTCCGGTGCGTCCATCCAGGAGCACCCAGCTTTTGGCGTGGAAGCTCGGGGCCGGCGGAATGGGGAAGCCGGCGTGGGCCAGGGGAGGGAGGGCACAGAGCAGCGAGCCCAGAACCAGGGCTCCAAGGCGTCGGGTTTGGGATTTCAAGGCGGGCTCCGTCGGGCAGGCAGTGAAGTGGCAATTCTAACCCGGCTGCAGTCCGGGTCCGGGTCCGATCAGCGGATGATGACCTCCGTGTTCGGGTAGCCCAGAGCCTTAAGACGCCGGGCGAGGCGGTCAAGTTCCCGAACGTGCCCGAGCGGACCCACCTGGAGAACGTAGAGGAACCGGTGGTGGCGCCGGAGCGGGAACAGCCGGAGCGGGTGGATCCCCTCCCGCATGAGATGGAGTTCGAGACCCAGCGCCCGCCCGCGCCGCGCATAGGCCCCCACCTGGAGGTACATGCGGGGCGGGTGCCCGAGCGGATTGCGGGGCAGGGGCGGCGGGGCGAGGCGAAAGCGCTCGGCACCGGGCAGGGTGGGACGGGGAATGGCCCGGACGTCGACCAGGGCGGTGCCGCGCGCGATCATGCTCAGCCGTCGGGCTGCCGCGTAGGACAGGTCGATGATCCGGTGCGTCACGAAAGGACCCCGATCGTCGATGCGGACGTTGACCCGGCGGCCGTTCACCAGGTTGGTGACCCGGACCCAGGTGCCGAGGGGCAGGACCTTGCTGGCTGCCGTGAGCGCGGCAGGATTGTAGGGAATGCCGCTGGCCGTGGGCTTGCCGATCGAATGGAGGCCGTACCACGAGGCGATGCCCCGCTGGTTGTAGCCCAGGGCATTCTGGAGCACGTAATAGCGGCGGCCATCGACCACATAGGAGCTGCTGGAGGTGGCCCGGCCCATCCGCTCTCCCGACCGTTTCGGAAAGGGCGCGCAGGCGGCGAGCACAAGGAGCCCCAGTCCGAGGCCGAGTCGGGGAACCCACGACCCTTCAGGATGGTCCTGCGAGGTGGAGGGCAAGTTCGAAGACCGCCATCGTGTAGTTGATGCTCGGGTTGTAGGCCATGAGGCACTGGAAGTTGGGGAGTGTGAGCCAGTAGTGGGTATCCGTGAGTCCCGGCCGGGCCACGAGCTCCACGGTCAGGTGGTTGGACAGGCGATGGGGAATGAGAAGTCCGGCCCGGCGCAGGGCGCGGGCATGCGTGGGGGTTTCGAGGAGGTCGGAGGCCGGAGGGGGCCGGTCGGGTGCGAGGGCGACCTCGATGGCGACAGGCTGGCCCGGTTGCCAACCCTTGGCCCTGATGTACCGGGCCACGCTGTCGATCGCATTCCTCATGCTGGTGAAGAGGTTGACCCGCCGGCCCGGCGGGGGGCCGATCGCATAGTTGAGGTAGGTGTTTGGCATGAACTGCGGGATGCCGAGCGCGCCGGCGTAGGATCCGCGGATGGCCAGGGGGTTGAAGTGCTCCCGCCGGCAGAGCCGGAGAAAACCGCTCAGTTGATGACGGAAAAACCCCCCCCGCCTCGGATCCCCGAACGCCAGTGTGCTCAGGCTGTCCAGCGCCGGGATCTCCCCGGTGATCCGGCCGTAGTTGGTCTCGACCCCCAGGATGGCGGCAATGAGGGTGCCGGGGACGCCGAAGTGGCGCTCTTCCTGTCGGATGGAGCGGGCATGGGCCCGGAGCCAGGCCTGCCCGAGCCGGATCTTTTCCGGGTTGACAAAGAGTGCGCGGTAGCGGCGCCAGGGCAGTGCCTCGTAGGGGTGGTGGATCAGGGCCAGCACGCCCGGCAGGAGTCGGGCCTTGCGGAAGAGTGCCGTGAGCGCCTGGGCGTCGAAATGGTGGACGCGCACCATGTGGGCGATGAAGGTGCGGACTGCATCGGACGGGAGGCGGGTGGGGGCGGCCGGGACCGGGCGCCCGAGGCAGGAGAGACAGGCCAAAGCCAAAAGCGTGCGACGCATGTCAGCGGGTGGATGAGAGGCGGGGTTCGCGCGCGAGGTTCATGATGCTGCCGAACCCGGCCATGAGCGTCACGATGGCGGAGCCCCCGAAACTCACGAAGGGCAGGGGTTCGCCCACCACCGGCAAAAGTCCGGAGACCATGCCCACGTTCACGATGAGATAGAGAAAGATGATGAAGGCCAAAGTCGTGGTCCAAAGCCGCCCGAAGCGGGCATCCATCCGAAAGGCCAGCCACAGGGTCCTCTGGACCAGGAGGAGAAACAGGAGGATGAGCGCCAGGGCGCCGAGCAGTCCGAACTGCTCCCCGATGACGGCGAAGATGAAGTCGGTCGTGCTTTCCGGCAGGAAGTCGAGCCGGGTCTGGCTGCCGTGGAGCAATCCCCGTCCGAAGAGGCCACCCGAACCCAGGGCGATCTGGGACTGGATGATGTGATAGCCGGCGCCCAAAGGATCGCGTTCCGGATTCAGGAAGATGAGGATTCTCTCCTGCTGGTACTGGTGCATGAAGTGCCAGGCGACCGGAGCCAGGGCGGCGATCAGGAGCAGGCCGACGACGAGGTAGCGCCAGCGGATTCCGGACAGGAAGAGGCAGAACACACCGATCAGCCCGATGAGAAGGGCGGAACCCAGGTCGGGCTGCTTCAGGATGAGCGCCAGGGGGAGACCGATCAGAACCAGGCTCACCCCGATATGTTTCCAGTCCGGAGGGGGAGGGGTGGAGGCGAGGTAGCGGGTCAGCATGAGGGGAAGCGCGAGGATCATGAGTTCGGTGGGCTCGATCCTCACGAAGCCGAGGTTGAGCCAGCGTTGGGCCCCGAGACGCGTGTGTCCGAAGATCAGGACGGCGCCGAGAAGCAGGAGCGCGCCCGTGTAGAACCAGGGGGCGGCCAGCCGGTAGTAGACCGGTGGGACCTGGGCCACGGCGAGGAGGATCGCGAAGCCCAAAAGCACCCGGATCAGCTGCTTTTCGGCCAGTGTGAAGTGGCCGTGCCCGGCGCCATAGAGGGAGACCAGTCCGAAGAGGGCCAGGAGGGCCAGTTCGACGAGGAGGGTGCCATCGAGGTGCAGGTAGGCGGTCCAGCCGGGACCGAGATTCTCGGAGTCCCGGGCGCGGGTGCTCGAGTCGGGGAGCGGAAGGGCGATACGGCTGGCCACTCTGGATGCACGCTGGATAGGCTATCAGTGTGCCACAGCCGGAACGATTGAGGAAGATCAGTGCCGGGGGGCGGGAGGATCGTGATTCGTGAGCGAGGCGTAGGGGTGACGCTCGGGTGGCAGGCCACGGGATTCGAGGAAGGCGTCGATGAGGCGGCGGGCGATCGGTGCACCGGTCAGCGCTCCGGCCACGCCATGTTCAACAAAGACAGCCACTGCGATTTGGGGATGGGGAACCGGGCCGAAGGCGACGAAGACCGCGTTGTCCCGCTCGTTCTTGGGCAAAAGGTGGTAGTCCCCGAAATCGTTGCGGTCCAGGTTGCTGACCTGGGCCGTGCCGGTCTTTGCCGCGAGCGGATAGCGGAGACCGGCGTCGATGCCGTGCGCGGTGCCCGTGGGATTCTTGATCACGCTTTCCATGTCTCGGATCACGATGTGCCAGAGTCCGGGACGATTGAGGCGGATCGGCCGCTCGGCTTCCGGGACCATCTGGGCGATGCGGTGGTTCATGGGATCGAGGATGGCGTGGACGACCCGGGGACGGAAGCGCTGGCCGTGAGCGGCAAGCGTCCCCAGCGCCACGGCCATCTGCAGGGGGGTCACGAGCCAGAAACCTTCGCCGATCCCCGAGATGACGGTATTCCCCTCGTACCAGGGCTTGTCCGTATGGGCGAGCTTCCAGGCCGGCGAGGGCAAGACACCGGCCCGTGCCCCGATGAGGTCGATCGGCGGCCGCTGGCCGAAACCGAACTGGCGGACGAAGGTATCGAGCCGGTGAATGCCCAGGTCGACCGCCATGTGATAGAAAAAGACATCGACCGACTGGGTGATGGCCTTGCGCAAGTTGGTGACCCCATGCCCCCAGGGCTGCCAGTCGTGGTAGACATGGGTGGTGCCCGGCAGGACGAAGGTGCCCGGGCAGTAAATGGTGGTGTCCGGGGTGATCACCCGGTCGTTCAGGACGGCCAGGCTGATGAATGGCTTGATGGTGGAGGCCGGGGCGTATTCTCCCTGGAGTACGCGATTGAACAGGGGGCGGAGGGGGTTGTCGGCGAGACGCCGGTAGGCGGCATTGCTGATCCCGTTCACGAAGAGATTGGGGTTATAGCTCGGGGTGCTGGCCATGGCGAGAATACCGCCGGTCCGGGGGTCGAGGGCCACGACCGCACCGGCGTTCCGGCCGAGCGCCGCATGGGCGATGGCCTGGAGGCGGGCGTCGATCGTCAAGATCAGGGAGTCGCCGGGAACCGGCGGAACCGTCCGCAGCTTGCGGACCAGGCCGCCGGCCACGTTGATCTCGACGGTCCTCTCCCCGGGGATGCCGTAGAGCAGATTCTCGAAGCTGAGTTCGAGCCCCTCCTGGCCCACGTCTGAATCCGCATTGTAGAGCTTGCCCGGATTCCTTCGCAGTTCACGCGAATGGATGGGGCCGACGTAGCCCAAAAGGTGTGCGCCGATCGGTCCCAGCGGATAGAAGCGCTTGAGATGGGCCTCGATGCTGACTCCGGGCAGGCGCGACAGGTTCACGGCGAGACGGGCGGCGAGACGGGCACTCATGTCGCGGCGGATCGGAACCGGTTCATAGGGGGGTTCCACCCGGACCAGCTGCCAGAACAGTCGGAGATCCTCCGGTCGGAGTGGCACGATGGCGCGGATCCGCCGGATCGTCTGGTTGAGGTTCAGGACCTCGTCCCGGTTGATCACGAGTTCGTAACTCGGGATGTTTTCCGCGAGGGTGATGCCGTGGCGGTCCATGATGAGTCCACGCGGGGGATCGATGGGCAGTGTGCGGATGCGGTTGCCGCGGGCCAGGGCGTCGAAATGCCGGTGGTCGATCAGTTGGAGCGTAACCAGCCGGGCCACGACCGTGATCACCAGGAGGCTGCCGATGACGAGAGCCAGGATCAGCCGGCGGCGGAACAGGTGATATTCCCGCGAGGGATTCGGGACGGGTGCGTCCGCGTTCATCTGCTCAGTGTATCCGGTACCGGCGGCGCAGCCTGCGCAGGGGGAAGAAGACCAGGGGCCAGAGGGCTGTGCTCACGAGAACCGGCAGCCCGTAGGGCAGGATCGGTCCCGTTTTGGAAGTAAGCCCGTTGATCCAGAAGATCAAAAACTCGTAGAGGAGGAGATTGAGGCCGACGAACAGCATCTGGAGCCCCATCGGGAGGTTGCGGATCCTCAGGTGATAGCGGGACATCATGTAGGCAAAGACCGACAAAGCGAGCGCATGTTCCCCAAAGGGACTGGCCAGCGCGGCATCGGCCAGAAGGCCGGCCGTCCAGGCGGTGAAAATGCCCATCCGGCGAGGAGCGGCCAGGCACCAGTAGCCGGTGACGAGGGGCAGCCAGAGTGGCCGGCCCAGAAGATAGGCGTGAGGGTAGGGCAGGACGGAGACGAGGAGGGCCCCAAGCAGCGTGGCTGCAATGAGGGCATAGGAGCGCAGGCCCGTCACCGGATGGGTCTGCGGCCGGGGGGCGGGTGCCCGACGGGGGCGGTCAGGACCAGAAGTTCGCGGTCCTCGGACAGGGCCGCCAGTGGACGTGCCGTGACGTAGGCAAAGGAACGATCCGGTCGGGGGTTGACGCGGGTGACCACCGCCACCGGGAATCCGTGCGGGTAATGTCCACCCAGCCCGGAGGAGATGAGCAGTTGACCGGGACGAATGCCGGTCGGCTGGTTCGAAATGAAGGGCAGCCTCAGTCGCGCGGGTGAGCCGGTGCCGACAGTGAAGGTCAAAAGGCCGGTCGCTGCGACCTCGACCGGGACCATCTGTCCGGGGTCGGTGATGAGCAGGACCCGTGCCGTGTGGGCCGTTGTGGCCACGATCTGGCCGACCAGTCCGTGGGCATCGACCACAGCCTCGCCCGGCCTCAAGCGCAGGCCCGGTCCGGCTCCGACGAGGAGTTCCTGACGGTAGGGGTTGAGGTCGACACGGAGCACATGCACGACCCGATAGGCCTGTTTCAGGGTACGCGCCCGGCCCAAAAGGGCCTTCAGGCGCGCGTTCTCGAAGGCCAGGGAATGGTCACGGGTCAGGCGGGCTCGCAGCTTGAGCAGTCGGTGTTCCAGGGTCTGGATCCGCTGCTCCAAAACCCCTTGGCGGGTAAAGGTCGGCCCGATCGAGGCAATCGCCGAGACCGTCGTGGCGACGGGTTGCTCGATCAGGATCCCGAGTCGGGTGGCGAAAACGGAAAGCGGGCTGCCCGCCGGTTGCCCATGGGACCAAACGAGGAGGGTGACCGAGGCGGTCAGGGCGCAGGCGAGACGCAGAGCCAGAAAGGATTGGCGGTGAAAGAGGCTGACGGGAGACCGGTTGCGTGACGGCCAGAACCGCATGGCTCAGCGGACTTGGGACAGCGGAATCGGAATCCGTCCGGACGTCTCCAGCATCTCGAGGACGCGGCCGCCGCCCCGGGCGACGCAGGTCATGGGATCCTCGGCCACGATCACGGGAATCCCCGTTTCCTCGGTGATGAGTTTGTCCATGTCGCGGAGCAGGGCGCCGCCTCCGCTCAGGACGATCCCGCGTTCGGAGATGTCGGCGGCGAGTTCGGGCGGGGTCTGCTCCAGAGTCTGGCGGATGGCGTCGATGATGCCGCTCAGGGGCTCCTGGAGCGCTTCCAGGACCTCGTTGCTGTTGATGGTGAGGCTGCGCGGCACTCCCTCGGACAGGCTCCGGCCGCGCACCTCGAAGTCGCGAACCTGTTGGGTCGGAAACGCGCAGCCGATCTCGATCTTGATCCGTTCGGCAGTGGATTCCCCGATCAGGAGGTTGTAGTTGCGGCGGATGTACTGCTGGATGGCTTCGTCGAAACGATCGCCGCCGAGCCTCACCGATTGGGCGTAGACGATCCCGTTGAGCGAAATGACCGCGGCCTCGGAGGTCCCGCCGCCGATATCGAGCACCATGGCACCCTTGGCCTCATGGATGGCCAGGCCGGCGCCGAGCGCGGCGGCCACCGGTTCCTCGAGCAGGTAGACCTGGCGGGCGCCGGCCCCATGGGCGGAGTCCAGGATCGCCCGCCGTTCCACCGGGTTCGATCCGAACGGCACGCAGACCACGACCCGGGGGCTCAGGGGCAGCCATTGCTGGCTTTGTGCCTTGCGGATGAAGTGCTTGAGCATCTGTTCGGTCAGGGTGAAGTCGGAGATCACGCCATTCTTGAGCGGCCGGATGGCCGAGATGTGACCGGGCGTGCGGCCGAGCATCATCTTGGCCTCGGCTCCGTAGGCCTCGATCTTGCGGTTGCCGTGATCGGATTCCTCGCGGACGGCGACCACGGACGGCTCATTCAGGATGATGCCCTGACCGCGCACGTAGATCAGCGTGTTGGCCGTGCCGAGATCGATGGAGAGATCGGTGGAAAAGTAGCGCGTCAGGCGGGAAAACATGGGATTTTGTTCGCCGGAGAGTATGCGATACTCTAGCAACCGTACCGCAGGGACGCAAGAGTTGCTAAAATGCCGTCCGGGTTTTCTCCCCGGGTTTCCATGCTCTCTGCCGAGGAAGTCAAACGACTGTCAGTCCTGGCGCGTCTCGAGGCGCGTTCCGAGGACGAGGACCGGCTGGTCCGGGAACTGGACCGGATTCTCGGCTTCGTCCGTCAACTCGAGGCCACCTCGACCGGGGCGATCGAGCCGCTCGTGCATCCCCTGGATCTCGTCCAGCCCCTCCGCGATGATGAGGTTCGTGAGCCGGTGGACCGCGAGGTGATCCAGAAATCCGCACCCGATGTGGAGGATGGCTACTACCGGGTGCCGCGGGTGATCGAGTGAGTCTCTCACGCCCATGAAGCCCCGTTCCCGAGTTCCCGAACTCGTCGCGGCATCTGGCCGCGAGGCCCGCTTGGCGGTCGAATACTACCGGGAACGCATCCGCATCTTCAATCCCCGGCTCAATGCCTTCATCACCCCGGTGGACCGAAAAGCGCCTCCCGCGGCGGCGGATGTCCGCCGCCTTGCCGGACTGCCCATCGCCCACAAGGACCTCTTCGTGACCCGTGGTATCCCGACCACGTGCGGCTCGCGCATGCTCGCCGAGTTCATCCCCCCCTACGATGCCGGCGTCGTGGAGCGGCTGGATCAGGCGGGTTGCACCGTGATCGGGAAGACCAACATGGATGAGTTTGCCATGGGCTCGTCGAACGAGACGAGCGCCTTCGGCCCGGTGCGGAATCCCTGGGATCCCGAACGGGTGCCGGGCGGTTCCTCGGGCGGATCCGCTGCCGCAGTGGCCGCCGGATTGGTGCCGGTGGCGACGGGAACCGATACCGGAGGATCCATCCGCCAGCCGGCCGCCCTGTGTGGAATTACCGGTTTCAAGCCCAGCTATGGGCGGGTCTCCCGGTTCGGCATGATCGCCTTTGCCTCGAGCCTGGACCAGGCCGGGGTTTTGGCCCGTTCGGCCGAGGACGCCGCCTGGGTGCTCCGGGAGATGGCCGGCCACGATCCCCGGGACTCGACCAGTGTCGATCGGCCGGTGCCGGACTATGTCGCCGCGCTGACCCGCGGTGTCCGCGGGCTCCGGATCGGCGTTGTCCAGAACTTTTTCGACGACGGACTGTGGCCGGCTGTGGCCGCCAGGGTCCGGGAGGCTCTGTCCGTCCTCGAGGCAGCGGGTGCGCGGCTCATCGATGTCACCCTCCCGCACCTGTCACTCTCCGTGCCGGTCTACTATGTGCTCGCACCCGCCGAATGCTCCTCGAATCTGGCCCGCTATGACGGCGTCCGATACGGTCACCGGGCCCGAGAACCCAGGGATTTGGCCGATCTCTATTGCCGCTCGCGCAGTGAAGGCTTCGGGGCGGAGGTGCAGCGCCGTATTTTGATCGGAACCTATGTGCTGTCGCATGGCTACTACGATGCCTATTTCCTCAAGGCACAGCGGGTCCGACGCCTGATCCGCGACGACTTCCTCAAGGCGTTCGAGTCGGTCGATCTCCTGGCCGGACCGACGACCCCGACCCCGGCGTTCCGGCTCGGCGAGAAGACCGCCGATCCGCTCACGATGTATCTCAATGACATCTACACGATCGGCGTCAACCTGGCGGGACTGCCGGCTGTCTCCGTGCCGGCGGGTCTGGTCGACGGTTTGCCGGTCGGCTTGCAGTTGATCGGGCGCGATTTCGACGAGGAGACCCTGTTTGCCACCGCCGCCGATTACCAGGGACGGACCGACTGGCACCGGGCCGAGCCGCCTGGTTTCGAAGGGGGGACGGGATGAGCTGGGAGACCGTGATCGGCCTGGAGGTGCATGTCCAGCTTTTGACCGAAAGCAAGATTTTTTCGACGACGGCAACCCGTTACGGGGCTCCGCCGAATACGCAGGCAGGACTCATCGACCTCGGTTATCCCGGCGTTCTGCCGGTACTCAATCGGCGTGCGGTCGAACTGGCCGTTCGTTTCGGGCTGGCCATTGGCGCCACGGTCTCGCGACGTTCGGTCTTTGCCCGAAAGAATTACTTTTATCCGGATCTGCCCAAGGGCTATCAGATCAGCCAGTATGACCAGCCGATCGTCCAGGGCGGATCGCTCGAGGTTCCGCTGCCGGAAGGCATTGTGAAGCGGGTGGGTATCACCCGGGCCCATCTCGAGGAGGATGCCGGCAAATCGGTTCATGACCGCTTTGCGGATGCGAGCGGCATCGACCTCAACCGCGCGGGAACACCGCTCCTCGAGATCGTCTCCGAACCGGATCTCCGTTCGCCCGCCCAAGCGGTCGCCTATCTCAAGGGTCTCCATACCTTGGTCCGTTACCTCGGCATTTCCGACGGCAACCTGCAGGAAGGCTCCTTCCGCTGTGATGCCAACCTCTCGGTCCGGCCGGTGGGCGAGACCCGCCTCGGCACCCGCACCGAGATCAAGAACCTGAACTCCTTCCGCTTTGTCGAGCAGGCCCTCCGTTATGAGGCCGACCGGCAGATCCGGCTGCGCGAAGCCGGCGGCGAGGTTGTCCAGGAGACCCGCTTGTATGATCCCGACCGGCGCGAAACCCGTCCGTTGCGGAGCAAGGAGGAGGCGCATGATTACCGCTATTTCCCCGACCCCGACCTCCTGCCGCTGGTGCTTGAGGAGTCGTTCATCGAAGGGATCCGGGCGGCGTTGCCGGAGCTCCCGGCGGCCAAGCGCGAGCGCTTTCAGTCCGAATACGGCCTGGGCTCCTATGATGCCGCCGTGCTGACCCAGTCCCGTGAACTCGCCGACTACTACGAGTCCGCCCATCGGGCCGGAGCCCCTGATCCCAAGCTTCTGGCCAACTGGATCCTGGGCGAAGTATTGGCCAAGCTCAACCGCGACCATCTCGAGGTCGACCAGATTCCGGTTCCGGCTGCGCCGCTCGCGCTCCTGCTTGCCCGCATCTCGGACGGAACCCTGTCCGGTCCACTGGCCAAGACCGTTTTCGAGGCACTCTGGGCTGGGGAGGGATCCGTGGACGAGATCATCGACGCGCGGGGACTGCGCCAGGTGAGCGATACCGCCGCCCTCGAGGGGGTGATCGAGGAGACGATTGCCGCCCATCCCGCGCAGTGGAAGGAGTATTGCGCGGGTCGTGACAAGCTTCTCGGTTTTTTCGTGGGCCAGGTCATGCAGGCGACCCGCGGCCGCGCCAACCCCCAGACCTTGAATGTCCTGATCCAAAAGCGCCGGGAGCGTTCCGGCTAGGGTCGATTCCCGTCAGGCGGCATCCGGCAGACCGGACAAGCCGGATCCCGGGTCATGCGGGTGGATTGGAGGCGTCCCGAGCCGGCGTCCCACCGCCAGAGCATGCCGGGCCAGGGACTGCTCCGGCCGAGAATCAAATCGAGGATGGCTTGGGCCGCGAGACTGCCGACCAGCCCGGCCACGGGACCCGAGACTCCGTTTGTGGCACACCGGAGCGGATCCTCGATCCCATCTTCCGGATAAAGACAGGCATAGCAGGCGGTTCCGACCTGCTCGAAATCGAAAACGAGAAGTTGCCCGCCCTGGCCCAGGCAGGAAGCGCCGACGAGCCTCCGGCCGTGCCGCACGCAGAGTCGGTTGATGTCGTAACGGGTGGTGTAGCGATCGGTCGTGTCGAGAACGAGGTCCGCCTGGCGGATCTGGTCCTCGAGTTCGGCGGGGGGGAGACTGTGGGAGAGTGCCTCGATCCGGACGCCTGAGTTTTGTGCGAGGAGACGGGCTTGTGCGGCCCGGGCCTTGGGTTGGCCCCGGTCTTTTTCGCCGTAGAGCAACTGCCGGTGGAGATTCGTTTCGTCCACGGCATCGAAGTCGTTGAGCACGAGCGTGCCGATCCCGGCCGCTGCGAGATACAAGGCGGCGATCGAGCCCGGTCCGCCGAGCCCGACCACGAGGATGCGGGCACGGGCGAGCTGCATCTGGCCTTGGGTTCCCCAGCCCGGCAGGACCGTCTGACGAACGTATCGCATCGCGGAGGGGTCCATGCCTGTTATTATGGCAGGTTCACGCAGGCGGATGGCTGATCATGCTCGAGGTCTATCTCAAGTCCTTTACGGCACTGATCGCGCTCCTCAATCCCGTAGGCGCCATCCCGATCTTCATCAACCTGACCCAGAGCCAGATCGAGAACCAGAGGCGGAGAACCGCACGCAATGCGGCGTTCACCGTTCTTCTGGTCCTCTGGGTCAGTTTCTTCAGCGGCAGCGCGCTTTTGTCCTTCTTTGGCATCAGTATCGCCTCATTCCGGATCGCCGGGGGACTGCTCATCCTCCTGATCGCCCTGGCCATGCTGCAGGCCAAGCCCAGTGCCGTCAAACAGACCGACGAGGAGATCGAGGATTCGTCCCTGCGTGAGAACGTGGCGGTGGTGCCCCTGGGTATTCCCCTCTTGGCCGGCCCCGGCGCCATCAGCACGGTCATTCTTTATGCGCAGAAGCATTCGTCGTTCGTCTACGACCTGATCGAGGCCGCGGTGATCGCGCTCGCCGTGCTCGTGACCTGGTTGTGCCTGCGCGGGGCTCCCTATCTGGCCCGCTGGCTCGGCAAGACCGGGATCAACGTGTTTACCCGGATCATGGGCCTCATCATGGCGGCAATCGGCGTCGAATTCATTGCGAAGGGGATCCAGGCGCTCTTCCCGCTCCTCATGAGCCGGGGTTAGCAACTATTGACGCAAACATGGGACTTTATAGTGTTTGATGCTGTCATATCAGGTATGAAACTCAGTGAATGGGCAAAGACACAAGGCATCACGTACCGTACCGCCTGGGAATGGTTCAAGGCGGGCACGTTGCCGGTTCCCGCACGACAACTTCCAACCGGAACCATTTTGGTGGATGCTCCGAAATCCGCCATAGGGAAGACCGTGGTATAGGCTTGCGTCTCCAGCCACGACCGGAAACCGCATCTGGACGGACAAGTGGCGCGGTGTGTCGTCTTCGCCAATGGGTGCGGGCTGCCGGTGAGCGAAACCGTATCGGAAATTGGATCCGGCCTGAACGGGCATCGGAAAAAGTTGTTACGGCTGCTGGGTGATCACACCATCGAAAACATGGTTGTCGGGCATCGTGATCGACTCATGCGGTTTGGCGCGGAATAGGTCGAGGCCGCCTGGGCGGGACGTGGCGGAAAACTTCTGGTCGTGGATGAATCCGAGTTGAAAGACGATCTGGTGCAGGACATGATTCCGGTGTTGACCTCCTTTTGCGCACGGCTCTACGGTCGGCGCTCCGCGAAACATCGCGCGGAAAAGGCACTGTCTGCGGCCTGTGCAGCGGAAAATCCCACATGATCACGCTGCACACCCGATTGCGCAATCTGACTGCGGAACAGGATGCAGCTTTGGCAGGCTATGCGAACCGGTTCAATCTGGTCGCCCGCCATCTGGCGGTCGACATGGCGCGAGAGAAGAGAAATGGAGCGTCCTTCAAAAACGGCTACCTGCGGCGCTTCGCTGTTACCGCGCGTCAGTTCAACGCCGTGCGGTCCCATGTTGAAGGATTGGCGGAAAACCGCGCAGAGAACCTGAAACACCAGGAGAATATCCTGAGTGAAAAGGTAACAGCCATCCAAAAACTGTTGCCAAGGATCGAGCGGCAAATCGTCAGGGAGCGCGGCAAGGCGATCGTGGATCGAAAGCGCTTGAATCGGCTGGAAAACCGGCTGCACCAGAAGAAGCGCAAGCTGCGCAATCTCCTGGAGCGCCAGTCGCACGTCATCGAAGATCTGCACCGCCCCATGGGCACGGGCATCTGCTTTGGCGGACGAAAGCTTTTCGGCAAGCAGCATCATCTGGCCGAGAACGGCTACCAGGACCACGAGGAATGGTTGTCCGACTGGAGAGCTGCGCGCTCCACCCAGTTCCTGGTACTTGGTTCCAGTGATGAAACCGCCGGTTGCCAAGGCTGCGTCGCTCGCGCACTGGACGATGGTTCTTTTCTGCTGGATCTGCGATTGCCGGGAGACCAGGGGGAGCGTGTTACCCTGGGGCCATTATGCTTTCCCTATGGCGACGGGAAATTGCGCGCGGCGATTCTGGCGCATGCGGAGTTATCGAAGGCGAATCTCCCTGAAATCACGAAACAATCCAGGGCCGGAAAGCAAAACTACCTTGGGGATGTCCCGCGATGTCCGTGTAGCTTTGTATGCGGACCCAACCGCCGCCTCGGAAGGCCGCATGTACGGCCACCTGCTGTGCCGGTGCATGTTCCAGTGCCAGAAAGCCCCCGGCATTCAGTCGGGCGGCCGAGTCCCGGATGAGGACAAGCAGGGCTTCGAGGCCTGTCGGTCCCGCGGCCAGGCTCCGGCGCGGCTCGAAACGGAGGCCGTCATCCGCTAGGTGGGGATCGGAGTCTGCAAGATAGGGCGGATTGCTCACGATCGCATCGAAACGGAGTGATCGCGGAAGGGCGTCGAACCAGTCCCCGACACGGAACCGGATCGGCCGCCCGCCGAGCCGCCGGGCATTGGCACGCGCAATCCGGAGCGCGCGTGGGTCGAGATCGGTCGCCCAGATCTCGAGTTCCGGTCGTTCGTGAGCCAGGGCCACGGCCAGGATCCCGCTACCGGTCCCGAGATCCAGGAGTCGGCCGGATGGCCGGGTCGGGATCAACGCGCAGACGGTGGCCACCAGGGCTTCGGTCTCGGGTCGTGGCACCAAGGTGGCTTGCGTCACCCGAAAGTCCAGGGACCAGAACTCGCGGTGTCCACTGAGGTAGGCGAGTGGCCAGCCTTGGATCCGCCGCGACACCAGGGCACTGAAACGTCGGCGGACCCGGGGGGTGAGCGGCCGGTCCGGTTCGGCCAAGACCCGTTCCCGGGTGGTTTGAAGGGCGATGGCCATGAGGGACACGCTTTCCCGCCAAGCCTCGGGTTCGGGAGGGAGCGCGTCTGCGGCGGCCCGGCAGGCCAGGGCAATGGTGGCCGGCGGAGAGGGAGGGCCGGTTTTGTTAAAATAACCCGTTTTCATGCCCGTCCAGACGGGTGTTGGGGAATCGTGGCAGTCTATCAAAGCCTTTTGGACCTGGTCGGCAGGACCCCGGTCATGGAAGTTTCGGGGTTCGACCTCGGGCCGTGCCGCCTCTTTCTCAAGCTCGAACTCATGAACCCGGGGGGGTCGATCAAGGACCGGGTGGCGGTGGGCCTTATCGAGGCGGCCGAAACCCGTGGCGACATCAGCCCGCCGCGGCTGCTCGTCGAGGCCACGGCCGGAAACACCGGCATCGGGCTGGCCCTGGTGGCCCTCCGGAAAGGCTACCCCCTGCTCCTCGTCGTTCCGGACAAGATGAGTGGCGAGAAAGTCTCACAGTTGCGGGCCATGGGGGTTGAAATCCTGGTCACGCGATCGGATGTGAGCCGTGGACACCCCGAGTATTACCAGGATCTCGCAGAGCGTCTGGCCCGCGAGCGGGGGGGCTACTACATCAACCAGTTCGGGAACCCCGACAATCCCCGGATCCATGAACAAAGCACCGGTCCTGAAATCTGGGAACAGATGGAAGGGAATCTCGATGCGGTCGTTTTGGGTGCCGGGACCACGGGGACCCTGACCGGGGTCGGCCGCTATCTCAAGCGGAAAAATCCGAAAATCGAAATCGTCCTGGCCGACCCGGCCGGTTCGGTGGTCGCGGGCTACCTGAAGACGGGCCAACTCGCGAAGAAAGGAAGCTGGTTGGTCGAGGGAATCGGTGAGGACTACATTCCGCCGATCGGTGACCTCAGTCTGGTCGATCGGGCTTTCACGATTCCGGATGCCGAGTCTTTTGCGATGGTCCGGGATCTGTTGCGCACGACCGGTATCCTGGCTGGAACTTCGACCGGTGCCCTGATGTCCGCTGCCGTGCGCTATGCCCGTGAGCAGACGGTTCCGAAGCGGATCCTGACCCTGGCCTGTGATACCGGAACCCGCTATCTGTCCAAGGTCTTCAACGCAGGCTGGCTGTATGAGCACGGCCTGACCCCGCAGCGGCGGCAGGGCGATCTCCGGGATTTCGTCTCGCGCCGGCAGTCGGACGGCCAGGTCGTCACGGTGGCTCCCGAAGATAGCCTGGAGGTGGCCTACCGTCGCATGCGGCAAGGTGAGTTTTCACAGCTCCCGGTCATGTCGTCAGACGGGCGATTGGTCGGACTACTCACCGAAACCGACGTCATGAGCGCCCTGGCCAAGGACTGCCGGCTGTTTTCGAGCCCGGTGAAAAGTGTACCCAAGCGGGGTCTCGTCACCCTGGATTCCAGTGCTTCGCTCAACGAGCTCGTCATGAAACTCGAGGCCGAGCCCTCGGTCGGCATCCTGAGGGACGGCCAGTTCTACGGCCTGGTCACCCGCAGCGACGTCATCATCCAGTTCCGGCGCATGGCCGAAGCCATGGCACGTCACCCATGACCGGGTCCCGTCGTCCGGGATTTGCCACGCGGGCGCTCCACGCCGGCCAGGAGGCGGACCCCTTGACCGGTGCGGTCAATGTCCCGATCTATGCCACCTCCACGTACCGCCAGAAGAGCCCCGGAATCCATCTGGGCTACGAGTATTCGCGGACCCGCAATCCCACCCGCGAGGTGCTCGAACAGGTGCTCGCCGATCTCGAGAGCGGGCGGCGGGCATTTGCCTTCGCGTCCGGGCTCGCGGCATCGGCGGCTGTCCTCGAACTCTTGCCGGCCGGCGGCCGCGTGCTCGCGATGGATGATCTCTATGGAGGAACCCGGAGGCTCCTGAGCCAGGTGCGCACGCCGGGTGCTGGCTTGCGCGTCCGTTACGTCGATCTCCGTCAGGCGGACCTGCGGGCGGCGGCACTGGCCGAAAAACCGGATCTCGTCTGGATCGAGAGCCCCACCAACCCACTCCTCAGGATCGTGGACTTGGAGGCGGTTGCACGCGACGCCCGCGCCCAGGGCGCCATCACCGTGGCGGACAATACGTTTGCCACGCCGTGGATCCAGCGTCCCCTGGAGCAGGGTTTTGATCTGGTCGTCCACTCCACGACCAAGTACCTGAACGGACACTCGGACGTGGTCGGCGGGTGCGTGGTGGTGCATCCGGACCGGACCGATCTCGAGGAACGTCTGGCCTATCTGCAGAACAGCACCGGGGCCATCCCGAGCCCCTTCGACTGCTTCCTGACCGTGCGTGGCATCCATTCCCTGGCGCTGCGCATGGAGCGTCACTGCGCCCAGGCACTCGAACTCGCCCGCTGGCTCGCTTCCCACCCCGCGGTCGAGCGGGTGATTTATCCCGGGCTGCCGAGCCATCCGGACTTTGCCCTGGCGCGCCGCCAGATGACGAGTGGGGGAGGCATGCTTTCGATCGTGGTCCGGGGCGGCCTGCCGGCCGCGCGCCGGATTCTCGAACGCGTCCGGTGCTTCACGCTGGCCGAAAGCCTGGGCGGGGTTGAGAGCCTGATCGAGCATCCGGCCCTCATGACCCATGCCAGTGTGCCGCCCTACGAGCGGGCCGCCTTGGGCATCGAGGACGGGCTGATCCGGCTGTCGGTCGGCATCGAGGATCTCGAGGACCTTGTGGCCGATCTCGAGCAGGCTTTCGAACACGCTGAGGAGAACCCCCCATGAGCCCGGTCGATTTCGATTCTGAACAGGAAATCCGCTACCTGATCGAAGGTCTCAAAAACGGCCAGGTCTCGCCGGTGACCTGCTATGAAGCCTTGTGCCGGGCCACGCTCTATACGCTCCACCGGCTCCATGAGTCCGGAACGCCGGGATCGGCCGAGGCTCGCCGTCTCGAGGCCCTGGTTGTGGATCTGCCGGAGACCGGCCGCCACCTCGCGTTTTTCCTGAGTGAGGACGAAGCGATGCGGCACGCCGCAATGCTGGAAGGCCAGCATACCGCCGAGAAAGTTCTGGGTGGGCTGGTGATGGCCGGCCTGCCGCCCGGGGTGGGAATCATCGTCAATCCGAGCAGCCCTGCTGGGGGGTTCCGGCTGACTGGCGCGGGACTCGAGAAGCTGCGTCGCGATTTCGGCATCGCGTTGCCGCCACCGCAGAACGAACCGGCACCCGGTCCGGAGGCGGGTTACCTCCCGCCGGGGACACGCCTCCAGTAATAAGGCCCGGGGAAACCCGTCCGGGGGTCTCCTTGGCGGATCGCGGGACCGGCCGGGCCGGTGTGTGCCGCTCGCCTTCCCATCGGCATCCCCAGATTGAAAAGAATCTCCCGGGGCTGCTTGCCCGCCTTGACAAATCTCGGAGGATGGACATACAGTCGAAACCGGCTCGGGCGGTTTTGCCCCGGGGCCCGGGAATCAGCAATCGCGGGAAACGCGAAGGAGGAGTCCAATGAACATGAGACGGGTTGTCTGGCTGGTTTTGGGCGTGTTTCTGGCCACCAACGGCCTTGCCCTGCAGCTCGCGTGGGCGAGAGACCTGCGCGGAAGCCCCCGCAGCGACCACGGGGTCGGGTATCGCAACTTGCCCGAGCGAGAGACCACCTGGCTCGGCAAGATCAGGGTCAATGGCCATGAGATCCCCCATATGGTGGTTCTCGGTCTCATCAAGGCGGGGCTGGCTCGCACGTGGTCGAGCGCTCCCCAGGATCGCAATCTTGTGGTTTGCAAGTTTCATTACCCGCTCGGCTCCCATTTGAGGAACCGGGCCCTCCTGTTTTGCGAGACCAATGGCCAACACTTCCTGTATCAAAACGAAACCTTTTACAACTATCCGGCCAGCTTCCGGGGTGTCGTGCAGGAATTCCTGCCGCGAGTCCACCACTTTGATCCAGCGGCACTGAGGCGGCTCCTGGCGAAGCTGCCTCCGGTGGACAGCAAGTATGTGATTGAGGTTCGGCAACAGGGCAGGATCGTCTCGGAGTGGTTCATGAACCAGGGCACACTGGTCAAGGTCATCCACTTCAAGAAGTCAGGTGAAAGCCGGGTAGTGGAGTGAGGGCTGCCGGCGTGGCCACGTTCCGGCACTGAAACCTCGCGGGCAATTCCGTCCACGCCCGCGCCTAACCCCTCGCGAGGAGTCCCCTCGATTCCCGGGCCGTTTGCGGGTGTGCCGGGGTGCCGTCCCCGGCGCTGCGTGTTACGGCCCCGCGGGTCACCGGGATTGCAGGTCCGGGTGAGGGGGATCCTCCTGTTCCATCCGGATCGCATGAACCGGCCTTTCCCTGACACCGGGACTGCGGAGCCGTCTGTCCCCGCTTCCGCAGGCCGCCCAAAAAAGAAAGGCGGACCGGAGTCCGCCTTTCCCATGACCTCAAGAGTCTTGAGATCGACCGATCACCAACCCGTCTTACGAACCCGTGTGGGTTGCGGACGAGGGGGCTTTCGTTGCCTTGGCCTTGGTGGCCGCGCTCGGGGTCTTGGTCGCAGTGGCCATTGCAGGAGCCGCCGGCGCCATCATGCTGGTGCTGGAAGCGGCAGAAGAGGTTTTCGGAGCTGGGGCGGGGGTCTTGCTGCAAGCAGCCAAGGCAAGAATCAACACCCCTGCGCTGAGCAGTAAGGCTTTTTTCATCGAATCATTCCTCCTGTGGGGTCTGATATATTGATGGTGACGGATCATACCGACTGAGCTTCGTCCATACGGTTCAGCAACGCTGCCAAAACTCGTATCGAGCATGTCTATACATTATTCCTCTTCCACAAAAACTGCAAGTGCACCACTCCATCGTCTGCTGGCCGAGGCTGGCCGGCTCTGGCTCCGGGTAGCCCCGATCCTGTTCCTCACGACCTGGGTCTACCGCCTGCTCGAGGATCACTGGCCGTCCGGACTCCTGTGGTGGCTGGCTGCCCTGGGGTTTTCCTGTGCCTACCATGCGGGTGTTCTGGTCTACCTCAGCCGGCATGAACCGGGGGCAGAGCCGCTCGGGTGGTCGAGAGGGCTCGGTCGGAGCGGCCGTTATTTTCTGGCGGCCCTCCTGCTCGATGGCATTCTCCTTGCGGCCTCCCTCGTGGCCCTCTTGGTTGCTCTCGTGGTGGGCGCGCTCCTCGGCCTGATCCCCGGCTGGCCCGGAGTCCTTTCCTGGGTGCTCGGCATGGGCCTCCTTTTGGCCCCCCTCGTCATCATCAGTGTGGGGGGTGTCCTCTTCGGGCTGGCCGCTGTCCTGGATGGTCAGGGCGTCGTGGCATCGATTGCCGAGAGCTTCAACCTGGCCCGCGTCGACTGGAAATTGACCGGGGCGCTCGTCACCGTACCTTATACCCTCCTGTTCCTGATCGACTGGGTGCCGGGCTTCACCTCCCTCTGGGAGGCTGTTCTTCTCCGCCGGCATGAGATGCCCACGCTCGGGTCGGTGGGGGGGGCCTCGATGGGTGGGTTACAACGCTGGGGAGAGGAGTTCGCGCACTGGATGAAGGGGGTGCAGCACCTGGCCCGCCTGCCGGGCTGGTACCAGTGGGGCGTGGGGCCCCTGCTCGAAGGGCTGGCCGTCCTTTATGTGATCACGAACCTGTGGGTGCTTTACCGGGATCTCAAAACCCGGCGGGCCCAGACGGTTTCCTCAGCCGGAACCCCCTCCACCCCCGGTTGAGGCAGCCTGGGCTGCGCGCAGCGCGGTGACGAGGGGGTCGAGATCGCCCTCAAGCAGGGATTCGAGTGAGTAGAGACTGAGGCCGATACGGTGGTCGGTGACCCGGTTCTGGGGAAAGTTGTAGGTGCGGATCTTTTCGGCGCGTAGCCCGCCGCCGATCATGTCCCGCCTCTGCGCATGGACCCGTTCGGTTTCCTCGGCCTGCCGGAGCGCCGTGAGGCGGGCCGTGAGCAGCGACAGGGCGCGAGCGCGGTTTTTGTGCTGGGACCGCTCGTCCTGGCACTCCACCACGAGCCCGGTCGGCAGATGGGTGAGACGGACGGCGGATTCGGTCTTGTTGACGTGTTGTCCCCCGGCCCCCGAGGCGCGGAAGGTGTCGATGCGGAGCTCCTGGCTCGGGATCTCGATCCGTCCCGGACCCTCCGGGGTTTCGGGCAGGACGGCCACCGTGGCGGTCGAGGTGTGGATCCGGCCCTGGGATTCGGTCTTGGGGACCCGTTGAACCCGGTGCGTTCCGCCTTCGTGGCGCAGCGCGGCATAGGCACCGGGGCCGGCGATGCGGCTGATGATCTCCTTGAACCCTCCCTGTTCTCCGGGATGCTGCCCGAGAAGGTCGATCGTCCAGCCCCGCCGTTCCGCGTAGCGGCTGTACATGCGGAACAGGCTGCCGGCAAAAAGCGCCGCCTCGAGTCCGCCTGTTGCCGCCCGGATTTCAAGAAAGCAGTTCAGCTCCTCGAGCGGATCGCGGGGCGTCGTGAGTTCGGTCAGGCGGAGCCTGCAGGCCGCGATCAGTCCGTCCAGCCGGGCCTGCTCCTCACGCGCGAGGAGGCCGAGATCCCGGTCCGGTTCCGAGCGGGCCAGGCGTTCGGTTTCCTCGCGTTCGTGAAGGAGGCCTCTGAGTTCGGTCCCTGCCCGGACCACCGGATCGAGCCGTGCCCATTCCTGGCTCAGGGTCTGGAACTGCCCGCGGTCGGCGATGGTTTCGCTATGGGCCAGGTGGCGGGTGAGTTCCGCGTGGCGCTCCACGAGCGGACGCAGACGTTCGAGGAGGGGATCCGTCGGGTCCATGTCACGACGGAGCTGGTTTTCCCGGGGGCGGAGCCTCGGGAGACGGAGTCTCGCCCAGGCCGAACAGGTCGCGGGCGGCCAGGATGAGCGTGTCGCGGCCTTCTTGGGCGGCCTCGCGCAGCTGGACAGTTGGGGTATGCAGAAGACGGTTGGTCAGGCTGTGCGCCAGATGTTCCAGGACGGCCTCGGGTGCCTCACCCCGCTCGAGGAGCCCGCGGGCCTGGGCCAGAGTCTCGAGACGCGTCCGTTGGGCCTTTTCACGGAGCGCGCAGATGGTGGGGATGGCCTGGCGTCCCCGCAGGTTCGTGGCATATTCGCGGAGCGCCTCGTCGATCACCCCTTCGGCGGTTTCGGCCGCCCGGCGGCGTTCATGACGGTTCTGCCGGGCCAGGGACTCGAGGTGCTCGAGGGTGTAGAGGAAGAGGCCGGGCAGCTGGCCGACCTCCGGATCCACATTGCGCGGCAGGCCGAGGTCCATGACGAACACGGGTGCGTGGCGGCGCTTGGCGAGCGCCGTCTTGAACTCCCGGGCCGTGAGCAATGGCTCAGATGACTGTACGGCCGTGAAGATGAGGTCCGCCTCCGCCAAGTGATCCGGGATTTCATCGAGCGTGATGGCGTATCCGCCGCGCGGGTGGGCGAGCCGCCGGGCCCGTTCCAGTGAACGGTTGGCGATGATGAAGCGGGAAATCGGCAGGCGGGAAAGGTGCTGCAACGAGAGTTCGATGGTCTCCCCGGCGCCGATGAGCAAGGCTGTTCGTGAGGGAAAGTCGTCGAAGATTTCTTCGGCGAGACGGACGCCGAGCGAGGCCACGGAGACGGGTTTGAGGCCGATCCCGGAATCCTGGCGGACCTGCTTGGCCGTGAGAAAGACGAACTGGAACATCCGGTTGAGTTCCGGTCCGACGAAGCCGTTTTGATGGGCCTGTTCATAGGCCTCCTTGACCTGTCCCAGAATCTGCGGCTCCCCCACCACCTGGGAGTCGAGGCCGGAGGCAACCCGGAGCAGGTGGCGGATCACGTCCAGGGATTCATGTCCGTAGATATGGGGGGCGAGCGCATCGGGGGTCGCCTCCGGATTGAGGCCGACGAGCCAGCGACGGCCGGACTCGAGCGCCGGGGTGGCCTCCTGATCCGAGTGATAGTAGAGTTCGGTCCGGTTGCAGGTGGAGAGGATCACGACTTCAGACAGGCTGGGATCCGAGCGTGCCCGTTGAAGTTCCGGCACCAGCCGTTCCGGGGAGACAGCCAATGGTTCGCGGAGCTGCAGGGGAGCGCTCGCATGACTGATGCCGATGAGCGCGAGGGTCATGGAAGGGGGGGGGTGGCGGGGGGTGCGGCCGGAGGGTCATGCATGACCTTGGAATTTTACCAGAACCCCCGCGCCGGCCCGGGGATGGCGGCCCCCCGGGTCCGGGGAGGCGGTTTCTGGGATGGATTGCCGCAACCGCGAGGGGTAGAATTGCAAGGATGCGCATTATCGTGAATGGCGAGCCTCGCGAGGTGAATGCAGCTCTCACGGTTGCAGGCCTCATCGACGTTTTGGCCCTCGGTCCGGGCAAGCGGGCCATCGAATGCAACGGTCGGGTCATCCCGAAGAGCGAGTATCCGGAACACCAGCTGGGCGAGGGGGATGTCGTCGAGGTCATCCAGGCCGTGGGTGGCGGCTAGGCGCATGGGGACGCTGGCCACCCGGGACGGGGACGACGACTGGCTGCTGGCCGGCCGCCGCTTCCACTCGCGTCTTTTGGTCGGGACCGGCAAGTACCGGGATCTGGAACAGACGCGGGACGCGGTCGAGGCGAGCGGGGCCGAGATCGTGACGGTGGCCATCCGCCGCACCAATATCGGCCAGGACCGGGAGCGCCCCAACCTCCTGGATTTTCTGTCACCCGATCGTTACACGATCCTGCCGAATACGGCCGGTTGCCGGACGGCCGAGGAAGCCATCCGGGTTGCCCGCCAGGCCCGCGCCCTGCTTGATGGCGCCCCGCTCGTCAAGCTTGAAGTGGTGGGTGATGACCTGTCCCTCTATCCGGATGGACTCGAGACCCTGCGGGCGACCGAACGGCTGGTCGCGGAAGGATTCTGGGTTTTGGTCTATACCACGGACGATCCGGTTCTGGCCCAACGGCTGGCCGAGGCTGGTGCCCACGCGGTCATGCCGCTTGCGGCCCCGATCGGATCCGGACTGGGTATCCTGAACCCCCATAACATCCGGTTGATCGTGGAACGTTGCCGGGTGCCAGTCCTGGTCGATGCGGGGGTGGGAACGGCTTCCGACGCCGCCATCGCGATGGAACTCGGATGTGAAGCCGTGCTCATGAACACGGCGATCGCCTCTGCACGTGATCCGGTGCTCATGGCCCAAGCCATGCGCGATGCGGTGATCGCCGGCCGGCGGGCCTACCGTGCCGGTCGGATGGCACCGAAGAGCCATGCCTCGGCCTCCTCTCCCCGGCGCGACACGGCGGCCTGAGCCCGGATCCGGACTCAGGCCGGTCCGGAGCTATGTTCGGCGCGAGGGACGTCTCACCCCTGCCCAGCGCCAGGCTTTGGCCTCATGCTGGCCCCGTTACGGTCTCGATGCACACACCCCATTTGACGCCCAGGCCATTTTCGGCCGTCGGGCTCCCCTGACGCTCGAAGTCGGTTTTGGGGATGGGGTCAATCTCGAAACCCTGGCCCGCCGTTTCCCCGGCGAGGATTTTATTGGAGTAGATGTCTACCGCCCCGGCCTGGGTGCCCTACTCATGCGGCTCATGTCGGCCCCGCTCACGAATCTCCGCCTGTATGCGGCCGATGTCCTGGAGGTCTTGGAGAAGTCCCTGTCGGAGACCTGCTTGGACCGGGTGCTGATCTTTTTCCCGGATCCCTGGCCCAAGCGGCGCCATCACAAAAGGCGCCTCGTGGCTCCGCCCCTTCTGGACCACCTGGCCCGGGTGCTATGGGATGGAGGGCAGATCTGGCTCGCCACTGACGATGCGGACTATGCGGCGGCCATGACAGCCTGTTTTGCCGCTGATTCCCGGTTCTGCCAACCCGCGGCATGCCGGAACGATCCGGCCGCCCTTCGGGTGCCCACCCGCTTCGAACGACGTGCCCGGCAGCAGGGCGCGGATATCCATGATCTCCGGGTGACGCGCATCCGGTCACCGGCTTTTGGATCAGGCGCGGACGAGGGGTAGGTGATGCCAGTCGGTGGTATAGGCGGGTGAGCGGAAGTCCCGTTTGGGATTCCAGGCCGGGGAATGGGCGAGGCCGCTCGCCCCGTAGCCCAGGCCGTGTGGACCGAAGCGCCGGTGGATCTCGTCAATGAGACGGGAGAGACGATCCTCGCGGCCGGTAGCGTTTGGGCGATCGAACAGGTTGCCGCTGCCGGCACCCTCCGGTACGAGATCGCCCAGGTAGACACCGGATTTGGTGTAGGGGAGTCCGGGTTCGTGGAGGGATGCCAGCAGGGCCAGCGCTGCGGCGATCAGGGATCGGGAGTCGGAAGTCGGACGGGGGAGTCCCTGGAGACGCCATCGCGTGATGGGGCGGGGCCGGCCCCGTTGCCGGCTTTCCAGCCAGATGCCGGCCGTGAGAGCGGAGGCCCCCTCGCCACGGAGCTTGTCTGCGGCCCGGCTCATGTAGACGCACAGGCTGTCGGCCAAAAGGGCGGGATCCGTCACCGGGCCACCGAAGGAGCGGCTCGAAAGAATGCTTTGGCGTGCCGTGGGTGAGGGATGGGAGCTGCCGAAAATGGGCGTGCCACGCAGTTCATGGACGGTTTGTGCGAGGGGTCGGTCAAAGCGGTCGGCGATCCGGCCGGGGTTGCAGCGGACGAGATCGGCCGCATTCAGGATGCCGTCCTGGCCCAGCTGGTGGGCACGGTTCGGGCCGATTCCCCAGAGTGCGGAGAGGGGTGTCCGACGGAGGATCTCCGCCTGTTCATCCGGCGACAGCTCGGGCCATGCCAGTACCGCTCCGGGTCGGGTCTTGGCCCAGTGGGTGGCCAGTTTGGCCAGGGTCCGGGTTGTGGCCAAACCGATCTTGACGGGTAGACCGGTCCACCGCTCGAGGTCGGCGCGCATGGCCTCTCCGGTGCGGGCCGCGGAGCGGCCGGCCGGGAACGGGTGCCAGCTGAGGAAGCATTCGTCGATCGAGTAGATCTCCTGCTCGTCGGCAAAGCCTGAAGCCAGGCGCATGATGCGCCGGCTCATGTCACCGTAGAGCTCGTAGTTGCTGCTCAGCGCGATGGTTCCCGAGCGGCGGGCCAATGTGCGCCAGCGGAACCATGGGGCGCCCATGGGGAAACCCAGTGCCTTGGCCTCATCCGAACGCGCCACGATGCATCCGTCGTTGTTGGAAAGAACCACGACCGACCGTTCGGCGAGTGACGGATCAAACAGACGCTCACAGGAAACGTAAAAATTGTTGACGTCGATCAAGGCGGTCAGGGGAAGGCTAGAGACGGTGAAGGACACGGATGGCCACTCCCCAGAAGTGCCAGTCTTCACCTTCACGCCAGACGACCGGCGGATAGTCCGGATTTTCGGAAACCAGGGTGATCTGGTCGTCGGAAAGCCGGAGGCGCTTGATCGACAATTCTCCGTTACGGGCGACGACCACGACCGCCCCATCGCGCGGTTCGATCGCCCGGTCGACCAGTACCTCGTCCCCGTCATGGATGCCTGCCCCGATCATCGACCAGCCGGTGACCCGGACAAGGAAAGTCTGGGCCTCATGTCCGGCCACGATGAGGTGTTCGTTGAGATCGATGCCTGCTTCGAAGAAATCATCGGCCGGGGAGGGGAAACCCGCCGGTACCCGGACTGTCGGACGGAGGAGGGTGCGCCGTACGCCAGCGGGTTTCAGGGAAGCTACGGCCTGGGGTCGCCGGCCTGTCCGGTCGGTATGGGCCGCAAGCCAGGCTGCGAGGAGCGGTTCGAGACTCTGCGGAATGCGCCACGGACGGGTGGGTTCGCCATAGCGTCCGCTGCCCGGCTTGCGGCCGGCACCGCTTCTCCGGCCACCACGGGGAGACATCGATGAGATCTCCTTTTGATTTATGAACTTTAATCAAATATAGCATGTCGGCCCGGTCAGTCAAGACCTTCCGGGCACGGGCCGAAAAGCCGGTCATTCCGTCATGGGTGTGACCTGCAGCCGGTGGAGGTGATCGGGGCCGGCATATCCGTCATGTTTTTGTCATTTTTGATTCATTTTTCTGTCACGAGTCATTCACGAAGGCGACATGTTCGTTTTCTAGGATAGGCGCGTCGAAGTAGCGGGCGTGACCCGGAGGCAGGACCGTGGAGTGGAGACGGGTGATTCCAGCCGGCGCCAAGAGTCTCGTGATCGGGCCCGTGCACCAGCTCGATCCCGGTCTCAAGCGTCTGCTCGAGCGCGATTTCCTGTCACAGGCCATGCAAGTCGTGCCCGGTGGGCTGACCGAGGCGGAGATGGAGGAGGTCGACTGGCTGGTGGTGGCCGGTGCAGCCCTGACCGAAGCCGAACAGGAAGAACTGGCGCGTTGGCTGGGCCGTCATGCCTGGAGCGGTCTCATCATCCCGGAACGGTCACCGGTGCGGGGCATGGATGGGCACCCGGCCCATCTGGCCGGGCGACCGCGGGTTGCGGGTCGGGAGTCGGATAGGGGCGTGGACGAGCCATCCCCAGCCCGTCTCCAGGCCGGTCCCTTTGCCTTGGACGTGGGGAACCATACCGTGAGCATCGGTGGCGAAGAGATCCACCTGAGACCCATGGAATACCTTCTCATGGCCCACTTCCTCGAATATCCGAACCGTCTTCATCACCGCGAGGAACTCGTCGAAGTGCTCTGGGGCGGTCGTTCGCAGGTCGATCTCCGCACGGTCGATGCCCATGTCGCGCGCCTGCGCAAGGCGCTACTGGCCCGCGGGCAGGGCCAGGTGATTGAAACCGTTTTCCGGTTTGGTTACCGGTTCCGGCCCGAACGGGCGCAGCCGCCGAAACCATCCCAATCCCTTCCTGATGCGTGAACCGGAGTATTGCCATGAATGCCGTTGTAGAAGTTCTTGACCTAGGCCCGGAGTCCCTGAAAAGACCCGGGCATCCGGAGTCCTCGGTTCCGGCCCGGCCACGCCTGGCCCCCGCGGAAACCGCTTTTGCGATGGATGGGCTCCGGCCGCCCTTCTGGCGCTCGGCCGGCATGGCGATCGCCGTCGAGCTCCTGCTCATGGCCGGACTCGGACTGTGGGTGATGACGGGGCAGCTGTCCCAGACCACGGCTCCGCCCCCCGTGACCTCGGTCAAGCTGGTCGCCCCGCCGCGGACACCCCCGAAGCCGGTGGTGCAGCCCCCGCCTCCTGTCCATCCGACCTCGGATCTGACCCCGGTTCTGCCCCATCTCGTGCCGCTCACCCCGGTGGCGGGTGGCCTGCCGGTCCCGCGTGCCCTCTTCCTGCCCCACCCGTCCGCCAGTCATCCGCCGGCCGCTCAGGGTGCCATCAATCCCTTGGCCCTCTACACCGCTATCCTGCGCCAGCAGGTTCGTGCGGCCCTCGTCGTGCCGTCCATCGCGCGGGAGATGGGACTCCGGGGTCGGACTCTGGTTGAGTTCCGCCTGCGGCCAGATGGCCAGATGCTGTGGGCACGGGTGGTGCGGTCGAGCGGCTCGGGCATCTTGGACCATGCCGCCCTGAAGGCGGTCCGGGGTGCCGACTTTCCGCCGTTCGAGCCGCGGATGACCCGTGTCAACACGACCTTCGCGCTGTGGGTCCATCTCAACGTATCGGCCTAAATGCATCGGTCCGGGGATCCTCCCAAGGGGGATCCCCCGTGACTGGCGTCTATTCATAAAACCTAACCTGGGGAATCATCATCATGCTGCATGTCGGTAACGATAAAAGCCAAAATCCATTGGGGAAAAGAACGGGCAACGGGAGGAAGACACGGGAGTGGACAGTGGGCCTCATCGTCCTTGCGGGCCTCGTCTCTGTTCCGGTCTCCCACGCCAAGACTCCACCGGCCGGAACCGTGGTCCAGGCCGGCTCGGTCCGGAAAAACTCGCGGCGGCTTGCGCTCGAAGCCGCATCGAAACGGGCCCAGCTCCGGATTCCGGTTGCCCAAAAGGTGCTCGGTCGCCAGGAGATCCGGGCTGCGGGACCGGCCGCTGGTGCCGCCCAGGCCTTGGCCATCGCTCCCGGGGTGGCCGTGAGCAGCTACGGTAACGGCGGTCCCACCAAGTTTTCCTTCAGCATCAACGGGATCAAGCAGGGCTGGGGAGGGCCTTCGGGGGGCACCATCGACGATGGGTCGCTCGCCGTCAACTTCGACGGCATTCCCATGAACAATGTCGCTTCCGGACTCTGGCAGTCACCGGAGGTCAACCAGCTTGAGATGATCCAGAACATTGCCGTGACCTACGGACCCGGCGAGCCGGCCGACCGCTGGTACGACAACATCGGCGGAGCCATTGATTTTGTGCCCGTCCAGCCTGGTCCGAACGCGGGGTTCAAGGTGAGCCTTTTGGCCGGCTCGGATGCCACCCGGGGGTTTTACATCCAGGGACAAAGCGGCCGGATCGACGGCTGGGAGACGGTCCTGGCCGGCGGCGTGGGCCATCAGGACAGCTTCCGCTCGACCCCCGACGGGTTCTCCAGCCCGGGGCATGACTATGCCTGGTTCTTCAAGACGCGGCACCGCTTTGCCACGGGCAGTGTGAGTTTCGGTGCCTATACCGCCTATGGCCAGGCGTTCCGGCCCAATGTGGTGCCGGTCCAGCCGATCGCGGGCGTCACCGTTAACGGGCTCACCGCTGCGGGCGCGCCCATCCCCGGACCGCTCTACAGCCAGGCGACCACGGGTTTTTACGGCGCCTTGCCCTATTCGGTCTGGAACAAGAATGACGCCAATCGGACCTACCTCTTTTACATCCGCAGCAACCTGGCGTTGTCCTCGGATCTCGGCTTCCATACCGAGCTTTGGTACCGCTATGGTTCCCGTTTCCATTTTCACGATTACAACTTCCAGCAGGACCAGCCCAACCGCTACGAGTACAACAACCCGCATGGCTATGCCTACGGGGATCGGGCCTATTTCAGCCTGTTGCTCCCGGCCAATGACATCAAGTTCGGGGCCTTCTGGATCACGAGCAAGTACAACTCCAAGAATGCCTTCTACAATCCGCTGTTCGGCGGCAGCAACGTGGCGCCGAATGGTTCCTACCGGAGCGATATCTGGCAGCAGAATGTGGTGGCCCTCTTCGCCCAGGACGAGATCCATCTGCCCGACCGGTTCACCCTGACCCCGGGCCTGCGCTTCGTGCATTATGGAACCGACTACTACGTGTACGGATCCGCGGATTTCCCGAATGCCACGGGACACGACCAGGCGGCGCTGCCCAGCTCGTCAACCAGCCTCACGGGACTCGAGCCGTCTCTCTTTGCCAACTGGCGTTTTCTCCCCGGCTGGTCGGTTTACGCCAACTACAGCACGTCCTATCGTCAGCCGCAATCGGGCGGTGGGGGCGGACCCTACCAGCAGATCCTGGCCTCTTCCCTCCAGCTCGAGGAAGGTGTCGAGAAGCAGGTGGGTGTCAAGTATCGTTCGACGGGCGGACCCCTGGGCGCGTTCTTTGCCGGCCTCAACTATTACTACCTGACCTACAGCAACCAGATCATCTCGATCTCGAGCGCGAATGGCCAGTATCTGGTCTCCGCCTTCGGGAGTTCCCACTACGACGGGGTCAACCTGTTCGTGGACGACGATCCCATTCCGGATGTCCACTTGTTTGCCAACCTGTCGTTCGAGCACGCGGTTTTCAATAACTACACGGTGGGCGGCGTCAACTATAGTGGCCTGCCCGTCTCGAACACGCCCAACCGGACCTTCAACCTGGGTGGCAGCTGGCATGTGGATGTGAATTCCTGGCTGACTCTCACCCCCCGGCTCTGGGTGACCGAGAACGGGGCCGAGTACCTGTTCAGCAACCTCAAGGGGGCTCCCACCCGCTCGACCCAGCCGGCCTACACCATCTGGAACGCGGCGGTGCGCATCGGCCTGCCCCGGATCCATCCGCTCCACAGCCTGCGGCTGGATTTCACCGTGCTCAACCTGTTCAACCGTGAATACAACACGACCGAGTACTTCTCGAGCGGTGGTTACTTTGTGGTCCCCCAGAGCCAGGGGGCGCTTCTCGCCTACCCCGGCGCTCCGCGGACCGCTTATGTGACGCTGACGGCCTCTTTTTGACCGCGGTATAACCGGACAGTTACAAGCCGGGGCTTTGCCCCGGCTTTTTTTTGAGAACATCACACTCTCCACGGCGATCCTGCGGTTTCCGGCCCGACGCCTGTCACTCCCTGATCACGTTCGGATCATGGAGGTCTCACGGTCCTGACACGTTTGCGCGGCAAGATGCCAGCGTCGGGAGTGCCAGTGGCTTGGTGGTTCCGACACAACGGAAATCCCCCACCCGATCCACCCGGAGATCGCCATGCCGAAGTTCCGAATCCCCACTGTCCGCAGTGTCCATCCGGCTTCTTTCCTGTTGTTCGTCGGGCTGGCCCTGGGACCCCAGATTGCCCGAGCCGCCACCCGGACGAGCCCTCCACCGGTCTATGCCGGGAGCGTCAGCAAAAAAGCCAAGGTCATCAAAAAGAAGAATCTCCGGGCCAGGAACCGCAAGGCCGCCTATACGGTTTCATCGATTGGTCTCCAGTCGATCCGGACGGCTCCACCGGCTGTAAACACCCAGACCATCCTGGCCCAGGCCCCGAGCATCTATGCCAATAGTTATGGTCCGAACGGGATCCGCAGCCATGTGACCTTGCGCGGCTTCGATTCGTATCAGATTTCCGAGACCTTCGACGGAATCCCGCTCAACGACTTGTTCAATGCGTCGGCGACCAACTTCGCCTCGGTCCGGAACGGCATTCCGCTCACGCTCTCGGATCTGGGCAGTATCCAGATCTACCGGGGCATCAACAACCCGTCCGTGAACTCCCTGTATTCGCTGGGTGGCACCATTGCCTATCAACCCCGGCAGCCTTCCGACCTGTTCGGCGCGACGGTCGCCCTCGGGCTCGGCAACTTTGCGACCAGCCTGATCGAGGGCAAGGTCAACACCGGTTCGCTCGACGGGTTCCGGACCCTGGTCGACTTCACGCGCCAGCAGTCGAATGGCTGGCTCCAGCATGTCACCAACCAGAACTACAACTTCTACCTGGCCACCGTCAAGCGCTTCAATGACGGGGCATCCAAATTCTTCACGTACATCATCTCGAACGAGAACTCGGGCCATACCCCGCACACGGCCCCGGTCCCGCTCATTGACAAGTACGGATCCAGCTACCAGTGGCCGACCAGCTGGGCCTATTCGAACCAGCAGGATCACCACACGATCGTGATCACCGGGCTTTCCACCGCGCTGACGAGTGCCATCGAGCTCACGACCAAGGCCTACTACATGGGGAATACCTATAGCCGGCTCTCCTACGCCAACCCGCTCGAGATTCAGGGCCCGAACCAGCCCTACATCCTGCCCAACCAGCCCGAATCCTGGGCGACCTACAGCCCGCCCACGAACTACTACAACCCGATCGGATTGTTCGGGTCCTCCCTCAACGGAACGAAATACCACCTCTATATCAACAACACCTCGAGCCTGGGATTCATGTCCACCGCCCGGATCGACCTTCCGGACAACACGCTCACGATCGGCGGCAACATTGTTTATGGCACGCTCCATTCGGCCGAGTACTGGTACGGGAGCCCCCAGGTTCCCCAAAATGTGCTCTACAACGATGCCTGGAACGAACGTGACCAGCGGGATTTCGAGGAGCTTTTCGTCCAGGACAAGATCCGTCTGTTCCACAACCGGTTGCACATCGAGCCCGGGATCAAGTACACCCAGATCGACACGACGGATGCCGACAACGCCGGCTATTACTACAGCTTCGGCGGCACGGTCAGCAACAAGGAGCATTACACTTCGCCCACCCTCGGCATCAGCTACCGGATCCTCAAGTCCTGGGTTGTCTACGCCGCCACCGGCCGCACCTTCAAGGTGCCCGAGATCAGTGCCTACTACGGCAGCATCGGAATTGCGAATTCCAGCGGGCAGAGTGTGATTCCCCGGGTGACGGTCCAGCCCGAGTACGTCAAGGACTATGAGCTCGGCACCCGGTACTTCACGCACGGGTTTTCGGCCTCCCTCAATGTCTACCGTGAGGACTTCCAGAACAAGTTTAATTTCTACACCCCCCTGGTCGGCCAGGATGCCGGGCTCTCGATCGAATACAACGGGGGCACTGCCCGTTACCAGGGTGTGGAACTGGCCGTGCGCAAGCGTTGGGCCCACTGGTACGGGTTTGCCAACTACTCGGTCAACCACGCCTACTACGGGGCCTTCGAGTCCCCGCTCACCCAAACGCTGGTGCCGGGTGCGCCGATCTCCTATATCCCCCATCACATGGCCAACCTGGGCGTGGGGTATGCCGAGGGACCCTTCGATGTGGATCTCTATGGAAAATACACGGGTCCTCAATACACGAGCTATGCCGTAAACGGTCTCACCTCCAACTTCAAGATGGCCGGATATACCGTCTTCAACCTGACCGGGCAATACCGGCCGGATGCGGCCTGGGAGATCCAGGTGAGCCTCTACAACCTCCTCAACAAGAACTACTACGACTACGCCTTCGTCAATACCACGTTCAACAACGTGCCTTTTACCCAGGCGCTGGTGGGTGAGCCGCGAGCCTTCTTCGTGAAGGTCGCCTACACCTTTCGCTGAGTCCGCAGCCCTCCTCAAGAGGGTGTTTCGCTGGGGCCGAGAAATCGGCCCACCTGGCCGGAGGATTCCTCCGGCTTTTTTTTCTGCGGGGGACGGGTGAGAGGTCAGGGCCGGGGGTGGCCGGATGAAACCGGACCAGGATCCGGCGGGTCTCCGACTGCGCATTCCCCCGCCATGGTCGTGTCATGCGCGTTTGGTTTAATGGCACAGTTCCTCTCGCGGGTGACTGCCATGACACAGACGACAATCGTTCCGGCAGGATGTCCGGCGCGCAAGAACCGGCCGAGATGGCCCGAGCTTGGGGTGGGGGCGATCTGGTTTTCTGCCGCCATTCTCCTGGCTCCACCGGTTTCCCACGGGATCCCCCTCCCGGGAGATACCAGCCTGTTCATCGGGATCACCCTCGTCCTTTCCGGAGTGACGGCGGGACTTTGGGCCTGGCAGCGGATCCGCGGCGGGGAGTCACGGCGGCTCGGGATCAAGGCCGCCTGGCAGCTCGGTTCGGTCCTTTGCGCCTGGATCCTCCTTCCCCCGGTCTGGATGGCCAGCGGGGTGGGCTTGGCCGTTTCGGCTTTCTATCTCTGGCCCCAGGGCGGACGGGCCCGGCTCGGAGATCAGGCCTGAGCTTCCCCCGTGCGTTGGGCCCGTCGCCGTTCCCCCTCTTCGAGCAGGCGCTTGCGCAGGCGGATGCTCGCGGGCGTGACTTCCACAAGTTCGTCGTCCTTGATGAGCTCGAGCGCCCGTTCCAGGGTGACCCGCAGGGGGGGGGTGAGGAGCACGTTCTCGTCGCGGCCGGCGGCCCGGACGTTGGTCAGGGCCTTGGCCTTGAGAGGATTCACGGTGAGATCATTCTCACGGGCGTGCAGGCCCACGATCTCGCCCGTGTAGACCCGGTCACCGGGACCCACGAAGAGCCGTCCCCGCTCCTGCAGGTTGAACAGGGCGAAGGGAACCGCCTCGCCGGTGCCGTTCGAGATCAGTGCCCCATTGGCCCGTTGCTGGACCCGGAGCGGCTTTTCCGGCCCGTAACCCTCGAACACCCGGTGGAGAATGCCGGTTCCTCCGGTCGCCATGCGGAACTCCGTCTGGAAGCCGATCAGCCCCCGTGAGGGGATCCGGTAGCTCAATCGCAGGCGACCGCGGCCGTCCGGCAGGAGATCCGCGATTTCGCCCCCGCGGAGACCCAGCGACTCGAGGACGACGCCCTGATGCGTTTCGGGAATGTCGACGATCAGGGTCTCGTAGGGCTCCTCACGGCCAGCGGGTCCCTCGCGGAAGAGCGGACGGGGTCGGGAAACCGCGAGTTCGTAACCTTCCCGCCGCATGGTCTCGATCAGGATGCCGAGGTGGAGCTCGCCCCGTCCCGAGACCTCGAAGCGATCGGGATCCGGAGTTTCCTGGACGCGGAGCGCCACGTTGTGGCGGATCTCCCGGAAAAGCCGGGCCCTGAGTTCACGGCTCGTGACGAAACGTCCCTCCTGGCCGGCGAAGGGTGAGGTATTGACCTCGAAGGACATGCTGATCGTCGGTTCGTCAATGGTGAGCGCGGGCAGGGCCTCAGGCTGGTCGGGGGCCGTGATGGTGTCCGAGATTTGCGGTTCCTCGAGTCCGGCAAAGGCGATGATGTCGCCCGCCTCGGCGCTCTCGATCTCGATCCGCTCGAGTCCGAGAAAACCCAGGATCTGGATGATCCGTCCCGGTTTCCGGTTGCCGTCCCGACCGATCTGGATGACATTCATGCCACGGCGCACGATCCCGCGGTTGATCCGGCCGATCCCGATGGCCCCGACGTAGCTCGAATAATCGAGGGCCGCAATCTGGAGCTGGAAGGGTCCTTCCAGGGTGACCGGCGGGGGAGGGCAATCCGCGACCAGGGTCTCAAATAGGGGCGTGAGGTCGGTGCCGGGCCGATCCGGCGTGCGGGCCGCCCAGCCGGTCAAGGCCGAGGTGTAGAGCACCTTGAAATCCAGCTGGCTTTCACTGGCCCCCAGGCGATCGAACAGGTCGAAGACCTGGTTGACCACCCATTCCGCACGGGCCCCGGGACGGTCCATCTTGTTCACGACGACGATCGGGTGCAGACCGCGGGCCAGGGCTTTCTGGGTGACGAAGCGGGTTTGGGGCATGGGCCCGTCCAGCGCATCGACCAAGAGCAGGACCGAGTCCACCATGGCGAGCGCCCGCTCGACCTCGCCCCCGAAATCGGCATGGCCTGGGGTATCCACGATATTGATGCGGTGGCCATGCCAGCGGATGGCGGTGTTTTTGGCGAGAATCGTGATTCCTCGCTCCCGTTCGAGTTCGTTTGAATCCATGGCGCGGTCCGGCAGAACCGCCCGCGCGGCCAGGGTTTCGGATTGCCGGAGGAGCTGGTCGACGAGCGTGGTTTTGCCATGGTCCACATGGGCGACAATGGCGACATTGCGCAGGGACAGGGACACGGGGGCACCGGGGGAACGCGCGGGGCGCTAGTATACACGGTTGAACCCCGGCGAGTTCCGTCCGGGTCGACGGGGAGGCGGATCATGACAGGGGCACTGGTGACGGGAATCCTCGGCCTCGCCCTGGGGCTGGCCGGGGGATGGCTTGTGGCCCGGATCCGTGCCCGGGAGAGCGAGGTCCACCTCAACCGTGAAGTCGCCACACTCGAGGAACGGGCCCAGCAGTTGCAACGACAGGCGGCCGAAAAGGAGTCCCTGCTCCGCGAGGCGGAGCGTCACCTGACCGAGGTCTTCCGGACGCATTCGGCCGAAGCCCTGGAGCAGAGCAACCGGAAGTTTCTTGAACTGGCCCGGGGGGTCTTCGACCAGTACCAGAAGGCACAGGAGACCGGTTTCACCCAGCGAGCCGAGGCCATCCAGTCGTGGGTCAAGCCGCTCACCGAATCCCTGGGCCGTTTCGAGACCAAGGTCGACCGTTTCGAGCAGGCACGGATCGAGAGCCAGGCGACGCTCCTCGAGCAGTTACGCTCGTTGTCCGAGATCCAGCTGCCCCAGCTCGCGAACGAAACCCGCGAGTTGTCCCGGGTGCTCCACCAGCCGATGGCCCGTGGTCATTGGGGGGAGATGCAGCTGCGCAACATCATCGAGATGGCCGGCATGGTCGAGTACTGCGATTTCGTCGAACAGCCGAGCACGACCACCGAGGAGGGACGTCTCCGGCCGGACCTCATCGTCCGCCTGCCCGGCGGTCAACGGGTGGTGGTCGATGCCAAGGCCCCGATCGAGGCTTATTTCGAGTTCCAGAACAGCACGGGGGAGGCGGCCGAGCGCGCCCTGCGTGACCATGCACGCCAGATCCGCGCCCATATTGATGATCTGGCCGCCAAATCCTATTGGCAGCATTTCCAGCCGGCGCCCGAGTTTGTGGTGCTGTTTCTGCCGGGAGAAATGCTGTTCAGCGCGGCCCTGCGGGCCGAACCCGGGCTCATCGAATATGCCTTCGAGCGCAAAGTGGTCCTCGCCAATCCGACGACCCTGCTTGCGCTGCTCAAGGTCATGGCCTACGGCTGGCGCCAGGAGGCCCTGAGCCGGCATGCCGAGGAGGTGGCCGACCTCGCCCGGACGCTTCATGCCCGTGCCTCGCTTTTGGTCAAGCACTGGCGGGGAGTGGGGGAGGGGCTCGGCCGGCTTGTCCGAATTTATAATGATTCGGTCGCCTCGCTCGAACGCCGTTTCCTGGTGACGCTTCGACGTTTCGAGGATCTCGGCGCGGCCTCGCCGGAGACGAACCTCGATACACCCGAACCGGTTGATAGCGCGCCCCAGGTTCCCTCTCTGCCCACGGATTCGACGGAGGGTGGATCCGCCGGCTGAGATCGGGGAGCGGGGGAGGCCACCAGGCTCCGAGACCAGAGCGAAGATCGGTCCTGGACGAAATTGAGAGTGCTTTTAAGGCATCTATAAGGCATTTATATTCTTTTTAAAGCATTTAAGTTGAAAATGCCTGGTTGTGTATATATGCTTTTCATGGCAGGTTAACTTAGATAAAATGCCCTAAATAGACTATGGTTAAACGCAACCCTCTTCTCGCCGCCCCCCCCATGCCGTCGAAGTCGCGTTGAAGCGACTGGGCGCCGATCTGCGCACGGCCCGGATACGGCGGAATCTGACCTTGGCGGAGGTCGCCGAGAAGATCGGCACCGGGGTCCGCGCGGTCCGGGATGCCGAAAGGGGGCAGCCCTCCACCGGTATCGCCATCTACACCGCGCTTCTATGGGCCTACGACCTGATCGGACAGCTTGACGAGGTTGCCGATCCCATTCGGGACGAGAGAGGCTTGGTGCTTGCACGGCTCAAAGAGCGGAAGCGGGCGCGCAAGCCAGCCAAGTTGAGCGATGATTTCTAAGGCATCGAATAATGAATGCTTCGTCCATTATCACCCTGCCGGGGGAGACATCCCCGGTTACGGCCGGTCGGTTCGTCCTGACTGTCGATCACCGGGGCACGCCTCTTGGCCGTTTCACCTTCGGTCAGAGCTATCTGAAACGCGCGGACGCCGTCGATATCGATCTGGTCGAGCTCAGGCTCGGCCGTGGGACCTTTGAAACCACAAACCTCAAAGGCGTGTTCGGAGCGCTGCGCGACGCCGGCCCCGACTTTTGGGGTCGCCGCCTGATCGAGCGGCACGTCGGCGGACAGCCTGGAGAGATGGACTACCTCCTGCACTCGCCACAAGGGCACGGATACCATCCGATCCCGTACCGGGGAGTGGGCATTTGACCGCATGATGCAGGATCAATTCATCATCGCTTAGATGCCCTGGTGCCACGAGTTGGCTCTTTGGGTTAATGGGGGATGCAACGGGCGCACACCCCATCAGTTTGGATCGCGCCGAACCCGATCCGCCCGGCTTGACAGCCCCGGCAAAGTGTGCCAGCTTGGGCCGGGCCGTCCGTTTTCTTCTACAAACAGGGAGAGAGATGCAATGCGACATCCCGCCGAACTGCCGTCCGTTCGAATCCATGAATCCGCCCGCAAGCAGGCCCGGGCCCTGGAGCCCGATCTCATCCGCTGGCGTCGCCATCTCCACCAGCATCCCGAGCTTTCTTTTGAGGAGCATGAAACCTCCCGTTTCGTGACCGAACGCCTGTCCGAGATTCCCGGTATGGACATCAGTCATCCGGCGGGCACGAGCGTGGTGGGTGTGCTCAAGGGTGCGCGCTCGGGTCGCATCCTCGCGATCCGGGCCGACATGGATGCCCTGCCGATCACCGAGGAAAACGAGGTTCCCTTCCGGTCGGCGCGGCCGGGGGCGATGCATGCCTGCGGACACGATGGCCATACGGCGATGCTGCTCGCCGCGGCCCGGTCGTTCGGAGAACTCCGCAAGGAATGGCCGGGCGAGATCCGTTTCCTGTTCCAGCATGCCGAGGAACTGTTCCCGGGTGGCGGGGAGGAGATGGTCGGGGCGGGGGTCATGGATGGCGTCGATGCCGTGATCGGCACCCACCTCTGGGCACACGTTCCGGCCGGCCGGATCGCCGTGACCTACGGTCCCATGATGGCGGCACCCGACGTTTTCCATATCCGGCTCACCGGCCGGGGCGGGCACGCGGCCCGCCCGCAGTCCTCGGTCGACGTGATCGTGCTGGCGAGCCAGGTGGTTCAGAACTTCCAGATGCTGGTCTCGCGCGAGACGGATCCTCTGGACAGTCTCGTGGTCTCCGTGACGCAGTTCCATGCCGGGACCGCACACAATGTCCTGCCGGGCACCGTCGAACTGAACGGGACGGTCCGGACCTTCAATGCCGAGCTGCGCAAGCGCATCCCGGAACGGATGGAAGCCATCCTGGCGGGACTTGCGGCCGCCCACCGGGCGAGCTACGAGTTTCGCTACGACCGGGGCTACCGGCCCGTCGTCAATCATGAGGGCGTGAACCGGGTGGTCGAGGCGTCGGCCACAGCCCTCTTCGGTGAAGGGGCGGTCGATTTCGACCAACGGAACATGGGCGGGGAGGACTTTTCCGCCTTCCAGGAAAAGGCCCCGGGTGCCTTCTTTTATGTTGGGGCCGGTCAGCCGGGCGCGGAAACCGTCTATCCCCACCATCACGCCCGTTTCACGATCGACGAAAGCGCACTCGTCAACGGTGTCGAGATGTTCCTGACCGCGGGAAGACACCTGCTCGAGGAGGGTTTCTGAAAATCCACCACCGGCTTCGCTGGCGGCGGATCATCGCCCTCGTCCTCTCGTTACCCGCTCCGGCAGCCCTGCTCGGCGGTCCTTTCTTCCTGAACCGGGTCCACCCCTGGGTCCTGGATCTGCCTTTCCTGCTTTTCTGGGTTCTGCTCTGGACGACTCTCGCCTCCGGATTCATGGGGCTCGTCTACTGGATTGAACGGGGCGGACACGCGCCCCGGTGAACGCGGCCGTCGTCATCCTGGCAGCCGTTTGGCTCGGGGTTCTGGGCCTCGGTCTTGCGGCCCGCCGCGGCCGCGTCATGAACCTCGAGCAATGGACGGTCGGCCGTCGCGGTTTCGGCGGGTTTCTGATCTTCTTTCTCCTCGCGGGAGAGATCTACACCACCTTCACCTTTCTCGGCGCAAGCGGTTGGGCCTACGGCTTGGGCGGCCCGTCCTATTACATTGTCGCCTACGGGGCTTTGGCCTACGGACTCGGCTATTGGCTGCTGCCGCCCATCTGGCGTTTTGCGAGAACCCGCAAGCTCTATTCCCAGACCGATTTCTTCGTGGCCAAGTACGACAGCCGGACGCTCGGCTTCGGGGTGGCCCTCGTGGGCATTCTCGCCATGTTCCCCTACCTGGCCCTCCAGCTCGAGGGTCTCGGTCTCATCGTGCAAGTGACAACGGCCGGGAAGGTCGGATCCTTCGTGGCCGTCCTGCTCGGCACGCTCGCGCTCACCGTCTATGTGATGGCCTCGGGTATCCGGGCCGCAGCCTGGACGGCGGCCATCAAGGATCTGGTCCTGCTCGCTGCCGTGATCTTCCTCGGGCTCTTCCTCCCCATTCACGCGAGCGGTGGCATCGGACCCCTGTTCCGCACGATTGCCCGCCAGCACCCCGGTTTCCTCAAACTGCCCGCCACCGGCAAAAACCCGGTCTGGTTCAGTTCGACGGTTCTGCTTTCGGTTCTGGGCTTTTACCTCTGGCCCCATACCTTCGGCTCGATCTATGCCGCCCGGGATGAGGACCTGTTCCGCAAGAACGCGATCTTCCTGCCGCTCTACCAGCTCGTCCTGTTGTTTGCCCTGTTGGCCGGTTTTGCGGCGCTCGTGATTCTGCCGGGGCTTCCCAACCATGATCTCGCCCTCTTGGCCGCCGCGGCCCACACGCTGCCCGGCTGGATGCTTGGCCTGATTGGCGGGGCCGGGTTGCTTTCGGCACTGGTCCCGGGCTCCATGCTCTTGCTCGCGATTGCCACCCAGTTCGCACGCAATGTGGCCGGTCCCTGTCTGCCCCGGTGGAACGAGGAGCGGCTCAACCTTCTGGCCCGTGCACTCGTTCCCCTCATCGCGGCCGCCGCCATTCTGTTTGAACGCTTGAGCGGGCAGGGCATCGTGCTGCTTTTGCTCCTCGGCTACGGCTATGTGACCCAGCTCGCCCCCGCCCTGTGGGCCAGCCTCCTGCCCCATAACCCGGTTCCCCGGAGCGCAGTCTGGGCGGGCGGGACGGTGGGCGTCGTTGCCCTCACCCTGTTTTCTTTCGGCGGTGCCCCGGTTCGCTGGGAGCGCGGCATCCTCCCCGAGCCCGTCGCCGATGTCAACGTCGGTCTTCTGGCATTCGCCCTGAACGTCGGGGTCCTTCTGCTCGTGACCGGCGCCGTCTGGATGCGGGGAGTGACCCTCGGACGGCCACGGCCTGCATCCGCCCCGCCGGCGGACGGCTGAGGGATCCCATGCGCTCGAGCGTCCATGCGGATCGCGGCCTTGTCGCCACGTCCCAGCCCTTGGCCGCACAAGCGGGTCTTTTCATGCTCCGCGAGGGCGGCAATGCCGTGGATGCCGCCCTGGCTGCCGCGATCACCCTCACGGTGGTCGAACCCACCAGTAACGGCCTGGGCTCCGATGCCTTCGCCCTGGTCTCCCAGGGGGGGCGGCTTTGGGGATTGAACGGATCGGGCGCACTGCCCGAAGCGTCGTTGCTGCCGGGACTGGGCTCGCCGTGGCCGGAAAGCGGCTGGGCACCCGTCATGGTGCCGGGTGCCCCGCGGGCCTGGGCCGATCTCCACGAACGCATGGGACGCCTGCCTTTCCGGCAACTGTTCGCACCGGCCATCGCGTACGCCCGGGACGGTTTTCCACTTTCTCCCGTGGTGGCCCGATTCTGGCGCAAGGCGGCCGAACGTTTCCGGGATCCGGCCTTCGCGGACTGGCAGCGCACCTTCCTCCCGGCCGGCTTCGTGCCGCGCGCGGGTGCCCTCTGGCGTTCTCCCGAGCTGGCTTCAACCCTCGAGCGGATTGCGGAGAGCCGGGGGGAGGATTTCTACACGGGAACGATCGCCGCGGCCATCGACCGGGCCGCACAGGGGGCGGGCGGTGCGCTCCGGGCCTCGGATCTGGCCGCCCATCGCAGTCTCTGGGTGGATCCCCTGTCGGTCCCTTACCACGGTTGTGAGGTCTATGAACTGCCTCCGAACAGCCAGGGCATCGTGGCTCTCGAGGCTTTGGGGATCCTGTCCATGAGGGTGCCCGCGGATCCCGGTGAGGTGATGCACGAGAGTATCGAGGCCATCAAGCGCTCCTTTGCCGAAGCCTTGGCCCGGATCGGCGATCCCGGGGACAGCCCGGCCATCACGGCGCTCCTTGACCCTGAACACCTCCGGGAGCAGGCGGCCGCAATCCGGGACAGCGCGCATCCCTTCGTGCCGGAGGCACCCTACCTGGGCGGAACGGTCTTTCTCGCGACGGCGGACCGGTCGGGTTTCATGGTGAGTTTCATCCAGTCCAACTACATGGGTTTCGGATCCGGAATCGTGGTTCCGGGAACCGGGATCGCGTTATCCAACCGGGCACTTTGCTTCAGCCGGAAGGAGGGGCATCCCAACCGGGCCGGAGGCGGCCGGAGGAGCTACCACACCCTCATGCCCGGGTTTCTCATGCGGGAGGGGCAACCCTGGGGGCCCTTCGGGGTCATGGGCGGCTTCATGCAGCCCCAGGGGCATCTCCAGCTGGTCCAGCGGCTGGTCGACCACGGTGACCTGCCCCAGGCGGCCGTCGACCGGCCGCGATGGCGGTGGGACGGCGGCGTGCGGGTCGCAGTCGAACCCGACTTCCCGGAGGCGGCTGTGGACGAATTGGCCCGGCACGGACACGCAGTCGTTCGTTCGGAATCGACCGATGGCTTTGGACGCGCCCAGGTGATCCTGCGGACGGCGGAGGGTGGTTTTGTGGCCGGATCCGATTCCCGCGCCGATGGATGCGCGGCCGGCTGGTAACGGGGGGACGAGGAGGACGGGCTGTCGTATACTGGCCGCCTCCCTGGTCCGGTGATCCCCATGCCAACGAACCCGAGCCCCCCTTGTGCCCGTCCAGCCGGCCGGTCCCGGGTGCTCTCGGCGCTGTTCCTGGGCCTTGTGCTGACCGGTTCCTGGGCGTGGGCCCGATCCCCCGCCCCCACCTTCCAGCTGTTCAAGCGGATGGGGGTCCGGGTCGTCCGGCGTTTCCCGACCGGGCTCGGCATCGAGGGTTATGTGATCGAGTCCGGCATGCATCGGGCCCTCGTCTACTCGGTGGGGGATGGCCGCGGCATCCTCATGGGCAACCTGATCGATGCCCAGGGTACGAATCTGACCGCCCGGTTCCTCGACCGTTATCTGGTCCGGGGGGGGGTCTGGAACCGGCTCGACCACCTGCCGTGGGTGGCCGAGGGTGCCGCCCATCCTCGCACCATCGTCTATGCCATGGTCGACCCCAACTGCGTCTACTGCCATCACCTCTGGCAGTGGGTGAAACCTCTTTTCAAGGATGGTCTGCAGATGCGCTACCTGTTTGTCGCGGTACTGGCCCGGAGCAGTCTCGGCAAGGCCGCGAGGGTCCTGCAGAGCCGCCGGCCGGAGGCCGCCCTCGACACCCTCGAGGCGCGCTACGCCGAGGGCGGATTGCTGCCGCTGCCGCGGAACCGGATCCAGCCCCGGACGCTTGCGGCCATCCGCGATGCCACCTTGCTGTTCGGCTGGCTCGGGTTCCAGGGGACGCCCGGCATCATCGTCCGCTCACCGGGAGAGGGGCTCCACCTCACGAGCGGAGTCCCGCCCGAGCAGGATCTGTCCCATCTCCTCGGCCTCGCCGGGAAGCCGTGATGCCGGCTACCGGCCCGTCCCGCGCCTCCCCCTTTGCCCGATGAGCCTTGAAATCCTGGACCGGGAGCCTCCGGCCCCCGGATCAACGCTTGAAATCGCCCCCGGGGTCTTGTGGGTCCGGATGCCCTTGCCCCTGGCCCTCGACCATGTGAATCTCTGGATCCTCCGCGACGAGGAGAAGAAACGCTACGCCCTCCTGGATACCGGGATGGATACCCGGCCGACCCGGGACGCCTGGTCAGCACTCATCGAAGGTCCGCTCGCCGGCGAACGGGCCGTGGCGGTGATCGTAAGCCACCTCCACCCGGATCACGTCGGTCTGGCCCATTGGCTCTGCGACCGGCTCGGGGTTCCGCTCCGGATGACCCTGGCCGAGTATCTGGGCGCCTGTCTCATCCAGGGCCGGAGTCCGCCGGCCGATGCGGCCACGCTCGGCCGTTTCTACGCCCGGCACGGGGCAACGGCGCAGGAACAGGACTCGTTCGAAGGGCGGGCCCGATTCTACATCCGGGCGGTGCCCCGCCTCCCGGCTTCGCTGAGACGGATCGAGGCCGGGCAGGTCCTTCCGCTCGGCCCGGGCTGGCAGGTGGGAACGGGAGCCGGGCACAGTCCGGAACACGCGTTTTTCCACTGCCCGGAAAAGTCGGTTTTGATTTCGGGCGATCTCCTGCTGCCCACCATCTCGAGCAACATCTCGGTTTTCACCCTCGAGCCCGAAGGTGATCCGCTCGGCGATTTTCTGGCGGCGCTCGCCCGCTTCCGGGCGTTTGGAGACGACGCCCTCATCCTGCCTTCCCACGGCCGGCCCTTCCGTGGGGCCCGGGCACGCGTCGGGGAACTCTTGGCCCACCATGAGGACCGTCTGGCCCGACTCCTGACGGCCCTCTCCGGCAGCTTTGCGACCGCTTCCGACATGGTTCCCGTGCTGTTCGAACGCGAACTCAGTGACCATGAGCGGGCTTTCGCCTTCGGCGAGACGCTCGCCCATCTCCACCGGCTCTGGCAGGCGGGTTTTCTCGAACGGCGCGAGGATCCGGCACGCATCGTGTTCGGTCGCCGGCTGACGAGCCCCGACGAGATCCGGCACGCAGCCCGTCTTGCGGTCGGGACTCCCGCCGGGATCGTGCCCGATCAGGCGTAACGGGCCACCCAGCGACCGAAAAGCCCATGGATCCTTCGGATCCCGTCGGTCAGTGCGGCGGGGCCGGGTTGCAGGATCTCGCTCGAGGGGATTTCGTGGACCCATCCGGAGGCGACGGCCCGGATGGCCGCGAAGCCCGGACGGGCGGCGAGACGCTCGGGACGGAACTTCTTGCCGCACCAGGACGCCAGGATGATTTCGGGATCCGCCGCAACGACCCGGGCTGGATCCGCGATGATGCGGTTCTTGGCCAGGCCGTGCCGGGCCTGATCGCCGAATGAGTCGCAGCCGCCCGCGATTTCGATCAGTTCGGAGACCCACCCGATACCCGAGATCAAGGGATCGTCCCATTCCTCGAAATAAACGGTGGGATGCCGGGGCCAGAGCCGGGCTGCTTGACTGATCTCGTCGAGTCCGTCCTCGAGCGTGCGGACGAGCGCGCGGGCCCGTTCCGGACAGCCGACCAGGGCACCCAAGTTCGCGATCATGGCCAGGATGCCCGCCACGCTGCGCTGGTTGAAGAGGTGGACCTCGAGGCCCTGGCGGATGAGTGATTCGGCAATGCCGGCCTGGAGATCGGAGAAGCCGAGGACCAGATCCGGTTCAAGGGCCAAGATGCGCTCGGTTTTGGCGTGCGTGAATGCTGAAACCCGGGGTTTTTCGCGCCGTGCGCGCTCTGGACGGACCGTGTATCCCGAGATGCCGACGATTCTTCCCTCCTCACCCAGGAGGTAGAGGGTTTCGGTGGTCTCCTCGGTCAGGCAGACGATGCGCTCGGGCGGGGCGGGCATGGGTCGGATTCCAGGGGTGTCGTCTTTCCCCCTCCGAGGGATCTCCCGCGATTCGGGGATCGGGACGAGAAAAGCCGATCCGGTGGGTTGGGGAACCGGAAGGAACGGGTTCATTGTAAGCGCGGATCCTGTGGCTTGCATGTCCTGTGGCAGGTGGTGTAAAAAAGAAGTGAAAAAAAACGGCGGCCGCTCAGGATCCGGAACCGGGGGGAAGGGAACGAGGAGATGCCCCGATGTTCCGCCGGGCGCCGGCCCGATTGATCCCCCATCCCTTGAACGGAGAACCCACATGATGACTGCCCACGGATTTTCGCCCTGGATGTTTCTGACCGGCATGGGCCTGCTCTTTGGCCTGATCATTGGGCTGGCCGCGCTCACGGTCGCCATCCTCTATCTCGTCTCCCTGATGAAAACCCTGAACGCGGTTTCGCCCGCCAACCGGAAAATGTCACCCGGCCTGGTTTTTCTGCTGTTGATCCCTTTCTTCAACCTGGTCTGGAATTTCTTTGTCGTGATTTACATCCGCGATTCCCTCAAGGCCGAGTTCGAGGCCCGCGGGCTCGAGGGGTCCGGTTTTGGCGGTGGCATCGGTCTCGCCATGTGTATCCTGGCCGTGGTCTCCCTGGTTCCGTTATTGTCCCTGCTGACCTCCGTGGCCGGGTTCGTCTGCTGGATCCTCTACTGGATCCAGATCACGGGCTTCCGCCATCGACTCGAATCCGCGACCTGAGCGCACCAGCCGGGAGCGGGTGGGACCTGGAGGGGTCAGGTCCGGGAGAAGGGTTTCCCCCAGAGGGGAAGGCCTTTTGCGTTTTGTCCGAGATAATCCCAGCCGCGCCGGGCGAGTTGCTGTTTCATGCCGGGACGCTGGAGCTTCGGGTTCTCGCCCACGAGGAAGGCGCCTTGGGGCCCGTCGGGGGGGGTGCGCCGTTTGAGTAACTGCCAGGTCTCCCGGATCACCCGCTGCGGGAGCCCGGGTGTACGGTCGGCCGGCCGGATAAAGGTCCGCAGGAAGTAGGCGGGCTGTCCCCCGAGTCCCGGTGCCAGTTGCGCGGTCGAGACCCCGATCAGCTCCTGTTGCCGGTTCCGGATCACATACACCAGTTCGAAGGCCCGCTCCTCGGCGCTCGGGCGGTTCCGGAGGGCGCCTTCGCCCAGCCAGAAATCGACCACGGCCTCACGCAATTCGGGGGTGGTCGACCGGAACACGGGAATCAGGCGATAGTCGCGAAAGGCAATTCCAAATTCAGGATCGGGAGAGGAGTTGTCGGGCACGGTCGTGAGCCTGGGGTCGTCTGCGGGATATCTTCCGATTTTAGCAGGGAAAGCAAGGGGTTGATGGGCAACCGGGGGGGCGCTGGCTGGAGACCCTGGCCGCGGAAGCCACTTGCGTGCTCCCATGATTTGGTTTAGGCTCAAACACCAGCTAGGGAGTGCTGACGAGAATGCGCGAACGAAACCTAGAAATGAGGAAATCTCTGATGAAAACCATGAAACCCCGATTTTCGGCGGCCCACGCTTCTCCTGTGGCCGTGGCCGTGGCCATGGCACTCGCCGCTTCGCCTTGGGCCCATGCGGGATCCGGATCCGGTGGAGCGGTCGGGGGCCTGATCAATGTGACTCCGATCGTGATTGAGCCTGGCGGCGGCATGGTGACAGGTGGAAAAGTGGCAGTGGATGCCCAAGGCGATTTTGTGGTGGCGTGGGTGAGCTACCCGTCCTCGGGCGGCGGAGAGATCCATGCACAGCGCTATTTGGCCCCGAACACAAGCGAGGGCAGTGTCTTCCTTGTGAGTCCCACATCAGGAAGCAATTTTTTACCCTCGGTTGCGATGGATGCGGCAGGTGATTTCGTGGTGGCGTGGGAGAACAGGCCGACTTCGGGCAGCGAAGAGATCTATGCACAGCTCTATTCAGCGGCGGGTGCGCCTGAGGGCAGTACCATACTCGTGAGTTCGACCGCCGGAAACAATGAGTCGCCCGCGGTTGCGATGGATGCGGCAGGTGATTTCGTGGTGGGCTGGGAGAACGTCCCGTCCTCGGGCAGCGATGAGATCCATGCGCAGCCCTATACGGCCGCGGGTGCAGCCGAGGGCAGCGCCCTCCTCGTGAGTTCGACCGCCGGAAACAATATGTCACCCTCGGTTGCGATGGATGCCGTGGGTGATTTCGGGGTGGCCTGGGAGAACGTCCCGTCCTCGGGCAGCGATGAGATCCATGCGCAGCGCTATTCGGCCGCGGGTGCGGCCACGGGCAGTGACCTCCTCGTGAGTTCTGTAACCGGCAACAATGAGTCACCCTCGGTTGCAATGGATGCGGCAGGCGATTTCGTGGTGGCGTGGGAAAACAGGCCCTCTTCGGGCTACTCCGAGGCCTATGCGCAGCGCTATTCGGCTGCGGGTACGGCCGAGGGCAGTGGCCTCCTCGTCAGTTCTATAACCGGAAACAATGTGGTCCCCACGGTTGCGATGGATGCGGAGGGTGATTTCGTCGTGGCGTGGGGCAACTTTGCCAAATATGGACATGAAGAGGCGCCCTACGTGACCGTGATCGTGGCCCAGCGTTATGGGGCGAATGGGACCCCTGTAGGGAACCCACTGGTCGCCACCCAAAGACCCATTCCGGCTGCGAGTGACCCTGCAAACAATGTGATTGCAGGTCAAGCAGGAGGCATGTCTGTGGCGATGGACGGTGCGGGCGATTTCATCATTGGGGAGAGCAGCAAGTATGCCGACTTGAGTGGCCATAACTACGGGACCATGATCTCCGCCCAGCAGTATGCGAGTGAGGAGAATCTTGCCGATACCACGGTCTCGATCACGAGTTCGGATCCACCAGGGCCCCTGGGGTCGGCCTTCAGTCTGAGTTTCCAGGTGGAGAACCAGAACGTGCCTTCCTTCCGCACCCCGGTGGCCGAGCTCAACCCCTTTGTGGGTGCCGTGGGCGATCCCACGATCACGGTCAACCTGCCGACCCAGGCGGCCTCGTTCCCGGTGAGCGGCCCGGACTGGAGCTGTGTCTCCACCGGCGGCACGAGCCTGAGCTGCACCTATGAGGGCTGGATTGCGCCCGGGGAGTATTCGCCCGCACTCATGGTGAGCTATCTCGCCCCCAACGCGGGAACGCTCAGCTATAGTGCCCAGGTGGTGGGCAGCAGCCAGTCTCCCGTCACGGGTTCCATCAGCGTGGCCGGTGCCAGCTCGGGCAACAGTGGCGGGGGCGGGGGTATGGACTGGCTGAGCCTCTGGGGACTTTTGGGCATGGGTTTCCTGATTCGGCGGCATCGGCGGACGGCAGGCCGGGCGGGTGGAGCCTCTCCCGCCTGATGGGGTCCTGAGATGCAGATCCTGACGGAAGCGGGCTTTCGGGGCAGTTGGTCGCAGGGTCCGTGGATGGCTCATTTCCACGGGCCGATGCATGCCCTCCTGGCCGGTCTGACCGCGGGTGCCGTGATCGGGGATCTTTTGTTTTTCGCCCTGGCCTTCCTGTTTGTCCTGTTGGCGGCCTGGTACATTCCGCTGATCTTTTTCCTGATCAGCCTGCAGGGGGTGTTGCGGAACATCGCGCCGAAGAACCGTAGTCTGAGTCCGGGACTTGTCTGGCTGGATCTGATCCCGGTTTTCAACCTGGCCTGGAACTTTGTCGTGGTCATCCAGGTGTCCCAGTCACTGAAGCGGGAGGCTGAGGAACGGGGGCTCAAGGACTTCGGGGACTGTGGTTATGGCCTGGGGCTTGCCATGTCCATCCTCTGGATTTTTGTCTTCATCCCGTTCCTGGGCGGTCTCAGCTGGGTGGCTGCGCTTGTGCTCTGGATTCTCTACTGGGTCCAGGTGGTCGAGCTCAAGGACCGTCTTCTCCGGTCGCAGGCGGCCTGAATCCGGCTGCTCCGGGAGCGCCCGTTCAGGCGCTGCCGATCAGGATGCCGGCCAAAAAGACCAGGACCCCGCCCACCACCACCTGGAAGACGGCCGACAGGAAGGGTGTGTCCATGTAGCGTTTGCGGATCCAGGCGATGGTCGCCAGTTCGATCGCGACCACGATCACGGCCACGGTGAGTGCCACATGGAAGGAGGGGATCAGAAAGGGCAGACTGTGGAACAGTCCGCCCACCGTGGTCATTCCGCCCGTGACCGTGCCCCGCCACCAGGGATTGCCGCGTCCGGTGATGAGCCCCGTGTCCGACAGGGCTTCGGCGAAAGCCATGCTGATGCCGGCGCCGATGGCCGCCGCCACGCCCACGAGGAAGGTGCTGGTCGTGTTGTGCGTCGCAAAGGCTGCCGCAAAGATCGGTGCCAGGGTCGAGACCGAGCCGTCCATGAGTCCGGCGAGGCCGGGCTGGATCACCTGGAGCAGCATCTGGCGCCGGTGGGTTTCCCGCTCGCGGTTCTGGACCGAGTCGGTGATCAATTCGCTTTCAAGCGATTCCGCCTTGCTTTCGTGGATGTTCTCCTCGGCGGCCAGATCACCCAACAGCTTCCGGATCGTGGCGTCACTGCTGCGGTGGGCGGCCTCGGCGTAGAAGCTCGCGGATTCGTTTTCCATCATTTCCGCCTGGCGCCGGATCTTTTCGATGTCCAGGGGCTGGATGAGCCAGACGGGCTTGCGCTCGATGAAGCCACGCACGTCCTGGCGTCGGACCAGGGGAATGCGGTCGCCGAACTTGGCCTGGTAGACCGCGATCAGGCGGTTCCGGTGCTGGTGTTCCTCCTGTGCCATGACCGTGAACATCCGGGCGCTTTCCGGATAGTGCTCACGCAGGGCATCGGCATACTGTTCGTAAATCCGTCCGTCATCCTCCTCGAGCGAGATCGCGAGCGCGAGAATCTGCTGTTCCGTGAGGTCCGTAAAGTCCAGTTCCGCATTTCCCCGACGGTACCAGAGAGCAGGAGAGAAAATGTCACGTCTCATTAATAAAATCCAGCCTGACCCGGGGCATTTTCCATAGAGTTAGCATGCCCGGGATGGACTGTCAATCGGCCGTTCTGGACCCCGGCCGGGTGCTAACATGGAACCATGAAACCTGAGGAATCGGGGCCGACTGGTCAGACCACGGCCAGGGGGGGGCACCGCACGGGGGACGGGATGAGGCGGGAGATGGTGTCCACGACCGCGCCCCTCGACGCCGAGTTGATCGCCGTTGTGGCGGCCGTCACGGCCCGCATGCCCCGGGTTCTCACCCTGGAGACGGGAATCAGCCTGCCTTCGGGACCCTTCGAGTCGGTGCATCGCTCGCTCCAGTCGGGCGTGCGGTCCTGGGTCGAGCGCCAGACGCATCATCCGCTCGGACATATCGAGCAACTCTATACCTTTGCGGATCGGGATCGTCTCGAAAATTCGGGACCGCGGCGGGTGATTTCGGTCGGTTACCTTGCCCTCACGCTCGAATTCCGGCGGGATCCCGCCCCCGGGGTGGGATGGTGGAGCTGGTACCGCTATTTTCCCTGGGAGGATCACCGGCAGGGCCCACCCCCTGTTCTCGCCCCGATCCTGGGCGCACTCGAACGCTGGGCCACGCGGGCGTCGGGGACAGCGGAGCGACGTGAGCGGCGGCGGCGCTACCGTCATGCCTTCGGGGTCGGGGGCCTGGCCTGGAACGAAGAATGGGTGCTGCAACGCTATGAACTCCTTTACGAGGCGGGCCTGATTGCCGAGGCCCGGCGACGGCACCCGGGGACGGAGCCGGGGCGGGATTCCCCCCCCACCGGGGAGGCCATGGTCCAGGACCACAGGCGCATCCTCGCCACGGCGATCACCCGCCTGCGGGCCAAGATCAAGTACCGGCCGGTGGTTTTTGAACTTTTGCCTCCCACCTTCACCTATCTTGAACTGCAACAGGCGGTCGAGGCGATCGCCGGTCTCCGCCTGCACAAACAGAACTTCCGCCGCCTGATGGTCCAGCAAAAATTGGTCGAACCGACCGGGGCGATCGAGGTCCAAACCGGTGGCCGGCCGGCACGTCGTTACCGTTTTCGACGCGAGGTTCTCCTGGAACAGGCCCCGGGTGGGGCCAGGCTACCCCAGGCCAAAGGGCGGATTTGACGGTCCGGGGTAGCCTGCGCTAGCATGACCGCGTCCGAATCCATGCGGTGGTTTCGGTCCTTTAATGCTCATTGTGAGCATAAGTGAGGGTCGTGCGCATGCCCCAAGTTTCTGCCAGGCGGATGGATGTTCTCTACGAACGGGTGAGACCGTTCATCCCGGCGGTCGAGTGGCCGGTTTTTGCCGACGAGGTGGCCGCGGTCACCGAACTCAAGCGTTCGCGTCATGCCGTGATCTTGGCCCATAACTACCAGACCCCCGAGATCTATCACTGTGTGGCGGATGTGGTGGGGGACAGCCTTCACCTGGCCCGGGAGGCCAAACGCCTTGAGGCCGACGTCATCGTGATGGCCGGGGTCTATTTCATGGCGGAAACGGCCAAGCTGCTCAATCCGGACCGGCGGGTGCTCATTCCGGATCGGGATGCCGGTTGCTCGCTTGCGGAATCGATCACGCCGGAGGATGTGCGGGCGCTGCGCGCGGCCCATCCCGGGGTTCCGGTCGTGACCTACGTCAATACCTCGGCGGCGGTCAAAGCGGAATCCGATGTCTGTTGTACCTCGAGCAATGCCGTCCGGGTCGTCGAATCGCTGGGTGTCCCACGGGTCCTTCTGATCCCGGACCGCTATCTCGCGGCCAATGTGGCACGGCAAACCCGGGTCGAGGTCGTGGCCTGGGAGGGACGCTGCATCGTGCACGAGCGTTTCGGCCTGGAGGCCGTCCAGGCGCTGCGGCGGGAACACCCCGGGCTCCAGGTTCTGGCCCATCCCGAATGTCGGCCCGAAGTGGTTGCCGACGCGGATTTCTCCGGATCGACGACGGCCATGTCCGAGTATATCGATCGCCATCACCCGGACGCCGTCGCCCTGCTCACCGAATGCTCGATGAGCGACAACATCACGGTCGACCACCCAGAGGTGCGTTTCATCCGGCCGTGTAACCTCTGTCCCTACATGAAGCGCATCACCCTGACCAAGCTGCGCCGGTCACTCGAATCGCTCGAGCACGAGGTCACGATCGATCGTGCCGTGGCGGGACGGGCCCGGCGTGCGGTCGAGCGGATGCTCGCGCTTTGAGCCGGAAAACCAAGCCGACCATCATCGGGGGAGGGATCGCGGGGCTTGCAACCGCCCTCTGTCTCGCCCCGCATCCGGTGCGCCTCGTGGTCCGGACACCGCTCGGAACCGACGGATCCAGCCTGTGGGCACAGGGCGGGATCGCGGCCGCCGTGGGAGCGGACGACGAGCCGCGCTTTCATGCCGAGGACACGATCGAGGTGGGAGCCGGCCTGTGCGATCCGGCCGTGGTCCAGAAGATCACCCAAGAGGGCCCCTGGGCAATCGGGCAGCTTGCATCCTGGGGGGTGCCTTTCGACCGGGATGCCCAGGGACGGCTGGACCTCGGTCTCGAAGGAGGGCATGGACGCCGCCGGATCGTCCATGCCCGCGGTGATGCAACCGGTCAGAGCCTCATGGAGACGCTCGTCCGCCGGGTTCTCGCGGAACCCGCGATCGAGCGGATCGAGGGTGCCGAGGCGGTGGGTCTCATCGAGGATGAGGCCGGACTTTCCGGGGTGATCTGCCAGCGCGCGGGGGAGAGCGAGTGCTTCCCGGCCCGGGCCATCGTGCTGGCCACGGGGGGGGTCGGGGGACTGTTCGAACAGACGACCAATCCGCTGAGTGCCCGCGGGGGGGGCTTGCTGTTGGCACTCGAAGCCGGCGCCGAGCTCGTGGATCTCGAATTCATCCAGTACCATCCGACGGCGCTCGCGACCCGCCAGCACCCCCTCCCGCTCATCAGTGAGGCCGTGCGAGGGGAGGGCGCATGCCTCGTCGATGAAGGGGGCGAGCGTTTCATGGCCGATCTGCCAGGTGCGGAACTGGCCCCACGAGACCGGGTGGCCCGGGCGATCTGGCAGCACCAGAAAGCCGGTCATCGGGTTTTCCTCGACGCCCGGAAACACCCGGGAGAGGCCTTCGCCACCCGCTTCCCCAAGATCGATGCGATCTGTCGGGCCCAGGGACTGGACCCGGCCCGTGATCTTTTGCCCATCACGCCGGCGGTCCACTACCACATGGGCGGGATCGCGGTCGATTGCGAGGGCCGGAGTAGCCGATCCGGCCTCTGGGCGGTGGGCGAGACGGCCTCGACCGGACTCCATGGGGCCAACCGCCTGGCCAGCAACTCGCTGCTCGAGGCGGTGGTCTGCGCGCGGGCGGTTGCGGCCTCCATCACAGCGGCTGCATGCCCGCCGTTCCGGCACGAGACCGGGACCCCGGTGCGGTCCGCTCCCGCTTGGGGGCGTCCCGCCTGGGGACGGCTACCGACCATCCTGACCCGGTGCTTGGGCGTGGTCCGGAAGCGCGAGTCATTGGAGCGCGGACTCGAGGAGGTCTTGGCCGTCGTGGAGGAGCGGAGCTCGGGTGAGACCGAGGCCCGTCTTGCCTGGCTCTGGATCCGGGCTGCCCTGTGGCGTGAGGAAAGCCGGGGTGCCCACTACCGGAGCGATTGGCCGGAACCCCGGGAGCCTGAATTGGGCCACCTGAGACAGGATCGTTCCCACGGCTTCCTGCCCCCCGAGCGGCCCCCGGTGGAGCCCTGAGGTGCGAGGCGAGATGGGCCGGATGCCCGGAGCCTCTCCATATAATTGAACGGAGACCGTTTTGGGTTTAAAATGAACCATTGAGCAGGAGGCCGGATAACCGTACCCCGAAGGGGAGTACGTCCCAAAGCCGGAAGGAACCCATCGCGATCTGGAGACAAGGGGCTTTGGCCCCTTTTGTTTTTGTGGACAGGGGGGGGTGGCATGGCTCAGGCCCAATACGAGAGCTTGCTCCGGCTGCTTGAGCCGGAAGTCCGGGCCTTGGGGTATGACCTCCTCGAAGTCGAGCTCGGTCTGACCCGCACGGGGGGGGTCGTGAGACTCTATATCGATCGCCCCGGGGAGGAGGGGATCGGGCTCGATGACTGCGAGGCGGTAAGCCGCGCGGTGACCGGGCTTTTGGATGTCGAGGATCCCATCCGGCATCCCTACCGCCTCGAGGTCTCATCTCCCGGTCCGGACCGGCCGCTCCGGAGACAGGGAGACTTTGAGCGGGTTGTGGGACAGAAGGTGCGGTTGCGGTTTGATGGCTTGTGGGAAGGGCGCGCCCGCCTGATGGGGCGCCTCGTGGCCGTGAGTGAAGAGGGCCTCGCGATCGAGGCGGAAGGCGTCTCTTTCCGGGTGCCTTGGAAGTGCATCGGCAAGGCGCGTTTGGTACCGACTTAACGGGGAAGTGAGGTTCGTTATGGGGAAAGAAATTTTGGTGGTCGTCGATTCCGTCGCGAGTGAGCGGGGGGTTGACCCGGGAACCATCTTTGAGGCACTCGAGGCGGCTTTGGCGTCGGCGACGCGCAAGCGCCATGGGGATCGCATCGACGCCCGGGTGGCCATCAACCGGACGAGCGGTGACTATGAAACCTTCCGGCGCTGGCAGGTCGTGGGCGACGAGTCGGTCGTGGGCGACGAGTCGGTCGAGGGCGACGAGTCGGCCGTGGCGGAGACGGACGAGGAGGGCGAGCCCTTCGATCCGGAGCGCCAGATCCGCCTCGCCCAGGCCCTTGAACGCGATTCAGGAGTCGAGATCGGCGGGTTCATCGAGGAGCCGTTGCCCTCCATCCCCTTCGGCCGCATTGCCGCCCAGGTGGCCAAACAGGTGATCGTGCAGAAGGTGCGCGAGGCGGAACGGATCCAGGTGATCGAAGCCTACCGGGACCGGATCGGACAGCTGGTCTCGGGCACCGTCAAGCGGGTCGAGCGGGGCAACATCTACATCGAACTCTCTTCCGGGGCGGAGGCCGTGATCCTCCGCGACGAAACGATCCCACGCGAGGTCCCGCGGCCGGGGGACCGCCTGCGCGGTTATCTGCGGGCACTCAATACCGATACGCGGGGTCCGCTTCTCCTGGTGAGCCGTGTCGCGCCCGAGCTTTTGATCGAGCTGTTCAAGCTCGAGGTGCCGGAAATCGGCCAGGGACTGATCGAGATCAAGGGGGCGGCCCGCGATCCGGGACAGCGGGCCAAGATCGCGGTTTTGAGCCGGGACAGCCGGGTCGATGCCGTGGGGGCCTGTGTCGGCATGCGCGGAGCCCGGGTCCAGGCGGTGTCCAACGAACTTTCAGGGGAGCGGATCGATATCGTCCAGTGGGACGATTCCCCGGCCCAGTTTGTCATCAATGCCATGTCACCGGCCGAGGTGCGCTCGATCACGCTGGACGAGGATTCTCACAGCATGGACATTGCCGTGGATGAGAACCGCCTGTCCCAGGCCATCGGCCGGGGTGGACAGAATGTCCGGCTGGCCAGCCAGCTCACCGGCTGGTCGCTCAACATCCTGACCGAGACGCAGGCGCTCGAGAAAAAGCAGTCGGAACTGGATACCGCCCGGCGCCTGTTCGTCGAGCAGCTCAACATCGACGACGAGGTGGCGAGCCTCCTGGCCCAAGCCGGCTTCTCCTCGGTCGAAGAAGTGGCCTACGTGCCGATCGGGGAGTTGCGTTCGATCCCGGAGTTCGACGACGAACTGGTTGAACAGCTCCGGGGCCGGGCCCGCGACCTGCTTCTGACCCAGGCCATCGCCAGTGAGGAGACGCGGGAAAATGCGGTCGAGGCCTCGGATCTCCTCTCGATTCCCGGGATCGATGCGGTGCTCGCGGGACGGCTGATCCAGCGGGGCATCGCGAGCCGGGATGCTTTGGCCGAGCTGGCCGTCGACGACCTCGAGGGTCTCGAAGGGCTGGATCGTGACGGGGCTGGACGCATCATCATGGCGGCCCGATCCCACTGGTTCGGAACGGACGCCCCAGAATCCAAGGAGGCATGAGCCATGACCGACCAGACGGTCCGTGAATTTGCCGAGTCCGTGAGAACGCCGGTCGACCGGCTCATCGTGCAGTTCCGCGAGGCCGGCATCGATTTTGCCGGCCCGGATGCCCCGGTGAGCGATGAGCAGAAAATGACCCTGCTCAATTTTCTCCGCCATCACGAGGCGGGGGATGATGCCGCGCCCTCCCGCATTACCCTCAAACGGCGTTCGGTCAGCGCCTTGAAGATCGCGGGAGCCCAGGGACGCAGCAAGACCGTGAACGTCGAGGTCAAGCAGCGTCATACCTATGTCAAGCGGGAGGTTCTGCTCGAGCAGGAATCCCGCCGACGGGCACTCGAGGCCATCGAACAGGAACGCCAGGCGGCACTTCTGCACGAAGAGGAGTTGCGCCGGCAGATGCAGGAAAAGACCCGCCTCGACGAGGAACACCGGCAGCGCGAACAGGAACGGGAGCAGCGTGAGCGGGAAGTCCGCGAGCGGCAGGAACAGGAGTTGCGCCTCCGGCAGGAGGAGGAGCGGCGGCGACTGGAAGCCCAGCTCAAGCGGGAACTCGAAGAGGAGGACAAGCGCCAGCGCGCCAAGGGACACGTCAAGGCTGCGGTTCCGCAGCCGGCCCCGACGGGCGGGCGGCTCAGCCTCAAGTCCGGAGCTGAGGGTGCCCGGTCACGGGCCCGCGGCCGGGTCGAAGGGGAGCGGGCCCCGCCGCCGCAACCCCAGGTCCGGGAGATTGCCGTTCCCGAGACCATCAGTGTGGGCGAGCTGGCCCAAAGGCTCGGGGTCAAGGCGGCCGAACTGATCAAGACCCTCTTCGGCATGGGGGTCGTTGTGACCATCAATCAACTGCTCGACCAGGACACGGCCGTTCTCGTGATCGAGGAGTTGGGACACCGGGCGAAGGTCCTGCGCGAGGATGCCTTGGAGGAAGCCCTCTCCCAGGCCATCCAGAGCGAGAGCGACCGGATGGAGCCCAGGCCTCCCGTCGTGACCATCATGGGGCATGTCGATCACGGCAAGACCTCGCTTCTCGACTACATCCGGCGCACCCGGGTGGCGGCCGGCGAGGCGGGCGGGATCACCCAGCATATCGGGGCCTATCATGTGGATACGCCCAAGGGATCGATCACCTTCCTGGATACCCCCGGTCATGCCGCCTTCACGGCCATGCGGGCCCGCGGGGCCCAGGTCACCGATCTCGTGATCCTGGTGGTCGCGGCGGATGACGGCGTCAAGCCGCAGACCTTGGAGGCCATCCAACATGCCCGCGCCGCCAAGGTGCCGATCGTCGTCGCCATCAACAAGATCGACAAACCCGAGGCGGATTTGGAACGGGTCAAGAGTGAACTGGCCCAGCAGGAGGTTTTGCCCGAGGAGTGGGGGGGGGAGACTCTCTTTGTTCCGGTTTCCGCGAAAAGCGGGGAGGGCATCGATGCGCTTCTGGATGCGGTCCTGGTCCAGGCCGAACTGCTCGAGCTTGGCGCGCCGCGGGCGGGGCGGGCCGTGGGCGTGGTCCTCGAAGCGAGCCTCGAGACGGGTCGCGGGACCACGGCCACCATCCTGATCCAGCAGGGGACGCTTTCGGTCGGACAGATCCTCCTGGCCGGCAAGGAGTACGGACGGGTCCGGGCCCTCTTCAATGAACGGGGCGATCGGATCACCGAGGTCACCCCGTCGCTCCCGGCCGTGGTTCTGGGTTTCCCGAACCCGCCGGTCGCCGGTGACCGGGCGACCGTGGTCGCCGACGAGAAGACGGCCCGCGAACTCGCGGAATACCGGCAGGGCAAGATGCGCAACGTCCGTCTCCAGGGCCAGAAGGGACCGATCGGCGTCGAGGAGGCCTTTGCCCAGATGGGCCAGTCCGTGGCCCAGACCGTCCCGGTTCTGCTCAAGGCCGACGTCCAGGGATCGCTTGAGGCCTTGCGGTCCGCCCTGAACGAGCTTTCGACCGCGGAAATCGCGGTCGCGATCGTGAGCAGCGGCGTTGGGGGGATTACCGAGGGTGATGTCTATCTCGCCGCCGCCTCCCATGCCCGCATCCTGGCGTTCAACGTCAGGGCCGATGCCGCGGCAAAACGGGCCCTGGCCGAACAGTCGGTCGAGGTCGATTATTACGGAGTGATCTACCAGGTGCTCGAGGACATGCGTCAGCGCATGGGCGGTCTGCTCAAGCCCGAGGTCCGCGAACAGATCGTGGGGACGGCCCAGGTGCGCGAGGTCTTCCGTGCGGCCCGTTTCGGCCAGGTGGCCGGCTGTCTCGTCATCGAAGGACACATCTTGAAAAACCGTCCGGCCCGGGTGCTGCGAAACCAGGTGGTGATTTTCGAGGGGGAGATCGCCTCCCTCCGGCGCTTCAAGGATGACGTGAGTGAAGTCCAGTCGGGAACCGAATGCGGAATGGCCATCCAGGGCTATAACGACATCAAGCCGGGGGACCAGATCGAAGTCTTCGAGCGGGTGGAGGTGAACCGCGCGCTATGAAATCCTCCCCCCACCGCAGCCAGCGGGTGGCCCGGGAACTGCAGAAACAGGTTGGACTATGGCTGGCCTGTGACTGCGGTGACGACCGTTTCCGTTCACTCGCCATCACCCGCGTCCGCGTGAGTCCGGATCTCGGTTTCGCCCGCTTTTACTTCGTTGTGGCTGAAAGTGATCCCGCGAACCTGGAGGCGGTGGAAGATGCGCTCGAAGCCGTCCGGGGGCGGATCCGCCATGAGATCGGCCGGCAGGCAAAGCTCCGGGTGGTACCGGAGATCCGCTTCGAATACGACACCGAACTCGAATCCGTCCGGCGGGTGGAACAGCTTTTGGCCTCGCTCGATCCGCCCCCGGAGAGTTGAGGTCGCCATGCCCCAGGGAGCAGCGGGCGGGGTCGACGGCATCCTCCCTTTCGACAAGCCGCTCGGGTGGACGTCGAATCAGGCGCTCCAAAGGATCCGGAGGCGGCTCGGCCCCGGGGTCCGGGGTGGCTACCAGGGAACGCTCGATCCCTTGGCCACGGGCCTCCTGCCCATCGCGTTCGGCACGGCCCGGGGCTTTTTGTCCTACTTCGCGGTCTCGCCCAAGCTGTACCGGGTCGAGGCGAGACTGGGACAGCAAACCCGAACGGGAGATGGCGAGGGCGAGGTTTTGGCCCAAGGTCCCGTCCCGGATCTCGGTTTCGCCGAGATGGCCTCGGATCTCGCCGGCCGGATCGGGACGAGCCTCCAGGTGCCTCCCATGTTCTCGGCCCTCAAACAGAAGGGGATTCCCCTCTACCGTCTCGCGCGCCAGAAGATTGAGGTCGACCGTCCGCCCCGTCCCATCGAGGTGTTCCGGGTGAGCCTTCTGAGTTGGGTGCCGCCCACGGCCTGCTTCGAGCTCGAGTGCGGACCTGGGGTTTATGTGCGGAGCTGGGTCGAGGACTGGGCCCGGAGCCTCGGCACCGTTGCCCATGTGAGCGGGCTCAGACGGCTTCGGGTGGGATGCTTCAGGGAAGAAGATCTGGTGGCCTGGGAGGATCTCGAGACGGTCCGCGACCGGCTCCGGTCCGTCGACTGGCCGCTTGCGCATCTCTCGCGCCTTGAGCTGGATCCCCGCGAGGTCGACGGTCTCATCCGGGGACAGCCGGTCAGGATCCCGGGTCCGCTGGGGCCGGGTCCACTCCGGCTCTACGACCGGGCGGGAGTCTTTTTGGGACTCGGATCGGATTCCGGACCGGACGGGCTCCGGGTGCTTCGGCTTTGTCCCACGGACGCACGGCTTTTCCGGTCGACCGCCGGGACCGGCTCCCACGAGCGGGGGGACGATCCCGGCACACGCCCCGGGCCCTTGTGCGAAAAGGGTGGGCCGGAGTAAAATGGACCGTTATTACAAGGCCGATTGTCAATGCCCATGTCCCCAGAAGATCGCCCGAACGCGTCCCGCGCCGACGTCGTGAAACAGTTCCAGAGGGCGCATCAGGATACCGGTTCTCCCGAGGTCCAGGTGGCGCTTCTCACGCAACGGATCAACGGGCTCGCGAATCATTTCGAAAAACACAGGAAAGATCATCACTCCCGCCGCGGGCTGCTCATGATGGTCAACCGCCGGCGCAGCCTGCTCGACTATCTCGCCCGCATAGATCCCCCGCGTTACGATACGTTGGTCAGTCAGCTCGGACTCCGGCGCTGATCGGCCTTGTCGTCACCCGAATTCCAACCCATCCGACCCATCCCTTGAGGTTGAACCGCCCATGACGGTGAAAAAGTCCTTTGCCTATGGATCCCATACAGTCACGATCGAGACCGGGGCCATTGCCCGGCAGGCCGACGGCGCCGTTCTCGTGACCATGGGCGAGACCTGTGTACTCACCACGGTTGTGGCCCGGAGAGAGGCCGCGGTGGGCCAGGATTTTTTCCCGCTGACCGTCAATTATCTGGAACGAACCTACGCTGCGGGCCGGATTCCCGGAGGCTTTTTCAAGCGGGAAGGGCGCCCGACCGAGAAGGAGACCCTGACCTCGCGCCTCATTGACCGTCCGATCCGTCCCCTGTTCCCCAAGGGTTTTACCCATGAGGTCCAGGTGATCGCCACGGTGATTTCCATGAATCCGGAGATCGATGCCGACATTCCGGCCTTGATCGGGGCCTCCGCCGCCATCGAACTGTCCGGTATCCCCTTTCACGGCATTCTGGGTGCCGCGCGGGTCGGTTACCGGGAAGGCCAGTTCCTGCTCAATCCCACGGCCGCGGATCTGGCCCAGTCCCAGTTGAACCTCGTGGTTGCCGGCACGGAGCGGGGCGTTCTCATGGTGGAGTCCGAGGCCTCGGAACTGCCCGAGTCGGTCATGTTGGACTCCGTCCTGTTCGGTCACGAACAGATGCAGGTGGCCATCGAGTGCATCCGGGAACTCAAACGGGAGGCCGGCCGCACGCCCTGGGCGTGGGCACCGGTCGCATCCGATCCCGCCGTGGTCGGGCGGATCCGGACCCAGTGCCGGGATACGCTCGAGGCCGCCTATTCATTGGCCGAGAAGAGTGCCCGGCAGAAACGTCTCGCCGAGATCGAGACCCAGCTGCTTGCGAGCCTCGCGGCCGTCCCGGGGGAATCCGCTGACGGGATCCCTGTGGGGCCGGATGCCGCGAAGAAAATTTTCAAGGACATCGAGCGCGAAATCGTCCGCGGCCGCATCCTTGCGGGACAGCCCCGCATCGATGGCCGGACGACCCGCCAGGTTCGTCCCATCCAGATCAACACCGGGTTTCTGCCCCGGACCCATGGCTCGGCCCTGTTTACCCGGGGCGAGACCCAGGCCTTGGTCGTGGTCACCCTCGGCACGACCAAGGATGCCCAGATCATCGACGGGCTCGAAGGCGAACGGCGCGAACCTTTCATGCTGCACTACAACTTTCCGCCCTACGCGGTCGGCGAGACCGGCTTTTTGAGTTCACCCAAACGCCGTGAGATCGGGCATGGCCGGCTGGCCAAACGGGCCCTGCTCGCGGTCATGCCGGACATGACCCAGTATCCCTATGTGCTCCGGGTGGTTTCTGAAATCACCGAATCCAACGGCTCGAGTTCCATGGCCACGGTCTGCGGAACCAGCCTCGCCTTCATGGATGCGGGAGTTCCCATCCGGGCCCCGGTGGCGGGTGTGGCGATGGGTCTCATCAAGAGCGAGGACCGGTTTGCCGTCCTGACCGACATTCTCGGGGACGAGGACCATCTCGGGGACATGGATTTCAAGGTGGCCGGAACCGGGCAGGGGGTGACGGCACTCCAGATGGACATCAAGATCGAGGGGATCAACCGGACCATCATGCAGGCGGCCCTGGAACAGGCCCGGGAAGGACGCCTCCACATTCTCGAGACCATGAACGCTGTTTTGTCCGCACCCCGGGCGGAGATGTCGGAATGGGCCCCGCGCTACCTCACCATGAAGATCAACCCGGAAAAAATCCGTGAGGTCATCGGCCGCGGCGGCGCCGTGGTCCGGGCCATCACCGAGGAAACGGGAACGACCATCGATATCGAGGATGACGGCTTCATCCGGATCGCCTCGGTCAATCTGGCCTCGGCGGAGGCGGCCAAGCACCGGATCGAGGAAATCACGGCGGATGTCGAGGTCGGCAAGATCTACGAGGGCAAGGTCGTGAAGCTCATGGACTTCGGCGCGTTCGTCACCATCCTGCCCGGCCGCGATGGTCTCGTCCATATCTCCCAGATTTCGGAAGAGCGGGTGGAGAAGGTGGGCGATCGACTCCGGGAAGGGGATCTGATCAAGGTCCGTGTGCTCGAGGTCGACCGTCAGGGCCGTGTCCGGCTCAGCATGAAGGGTCTCGACCAGAACCACTGAACGCTAGGCGGCCCCCCGGGCCAGGCCGGCGAGCGCCTGGGCGATCCGTTCCTCCAGCCAGGCGTCTCCCCACAGGGGACAGCGTCCGCTGATGAAGCCGACGTGACCGCCGCGTTCGCTCCATTCAAAAACCGACTCGGATCCCCATTCCGATTCGTCCGGCAGGCAGTCGGGCGGGATCAGGGGATCGTCCAGGGCCTGGAGGAGCAGGGTGGGGGTCCGGATCCGGGATAAGAGCGGACGGGCGCTCGTCTGCCGGTAGTAATCGTGGGCATCCCGGAAGCCGTGCAGCGGCGCCACGAAATGTTCATCGAACTCGAGAAAGGTCTTGAGCCGGCCCAGTCTCCGGACATCCAGGGTCGGATGGCCATGGGCCCGGAGATGACGGCGGGCACTCCGCCTGAGTTCCGCGACCAGATACCGTTCATAGAGCCGGCCGCTTCCCCGTCGAAGCCGGTGCGCCGTGCAGGACAGATCAAACGGGATGCTCACACCGATCGCCTGGCGGATGTCGCCCGCCCGCGGATCGGTGGCGAGCCAGCGCAGCATCATGTTGCCGCCCAGGGAAAACCCGACCAGGGCCAGGACCCGTTCGGGTTCGAGGGCGAGCAGGTGTCCCACGACCCGCTCGAGATCGTGGGTCCAGCCGGCGTGGTAGGTGAGGGGCCCCGCTGACGGGTTGGAGACACTGCCCCGGAAGGGGAGGACCAGGACCCGATGGCCGTCTTTTGCCAGCCGACGGAGCAATCCCCGGATGTAGGGCGAACGGATCCCACCCTCCAGTCCGGGGAGCAGCACCACGGTTGTGCCGCCATCGTTCGGGCGGGGAATCGACGACCAGAATCCCCGCGTCCGGTCTCCATCCGGCCAATCGAAGGTCTCCATCCGGACCGGCGCGGCGGGAACGCGGCGGCCGAGGGCGGCATACAGGGTCTGGGCGTGACCGTTGGGTAACCACCAGGCCGGACGGAACGTACTTTTCCGGATCATGCCGGAACCGCTTGGGCCGGCCTAGCCGCTCAGCTGTTTTTCCCGGATCTCCTCGATGGTTTTGCAGTCGATGCACTGGGTGGCGATCGGGCGGGCCTCGAGACGTCGGATCCCGATCTCGATCCCGCAGCGGTCGCAGTAGCCGTATTCGTCGGTTTCAAGCTTGAGAAGCGCTTCGTCGATCTTCCGGATGAGCTTGCGTTCCCGGTCGCGGGTCCGGAGTTCGAGGCTGAACTCGGACTCCTGCGTGGCCCGGTCGTTGGGATCCGGGAAATTCATGGCCTCATCCTGCATGTGATGGACGGTCCGGTCGACTTCTTCCATGAGATCCTGCTTCCAGGTCGTGAGAATCCGCTGGAAGTGCTCCTTCTGGGCGGCATTCATGTAACTTTCGCCCTCACGGAGCGGGTAGGGCGCGATGCCTTCTCCGAGCGTGCTCAAAAAGGAGGAATCGGCCAAATCCTTCACGGGCCGGGAGGTGGGTTCCGGAGCGCGGGTTTTGCCCTTTTTCAGGATCTTTGGAGCGCGTGTGCTCCGGGGTCCCGATCCGTTTCCGGCGGGCGCGGGACGCGGGGTTTTTTTGCTGGGGGACATCGGTATGCCTGGATGGGCCTTGGAATTGGATTCCGGTCGGCTAAAGAGCAATTATAGCAGTCTCGGCCAGCCGGATGAATCCCCGGGAACGGGGTTTCCCGGGCTCAGGTCAAGGAATCCCGCGCGGAGTCGGGGTCCCGGAGTGGCGGATGGCCGCTCCAGCCCGTCTTGCGGTGTTCGGCCAGAACCGTCGTTCGAATTCCCCCGCGGACGTGGAAACAGGCCTCCACTCGGAGATAGCGCGGCTGGCAGGCTGCGACGAGGTCGTTTAAAATGCGGTTGGTCACCGCCTCATGAAACGCCCCTTCATCCCGGTAGGACCAGACGTAGAGCTTGAGCGCCTTGAGTTCGAGACAGAGCCCGTCCGGGATATAGGCCAGGTGCAGCACGGCGAAGTCCGGTTGACCGGTGAGCGGGCAGAGGCAGGTGAACTCCGGGATTTCCATCCGGATGAGGTAGTCCCGGCCAGGCTCCGGGTTGGGGAAGGTGGACAGTGAGCGGCTGGGGCTTCGGGTCATGGATCCGACCGGGTGGGAAAAGCGCGGAATGAATAATTTACACTTTCACGGCGTTGCCCGTTACGGGTCCGAGGCGGCATGCGGCTACAAAAAATCAGACTGAGCGGATTCAAGTCCTTTGCCGATCCCGCCAGCCTGGAGTTTCCGAAACCCGTCGTGGCCATCACCGGACCCAATGGGGCCGGAAAGTCCAATCTCATCGATGCGGTCCGCTGGGTCTTGGGCGAAAGCTCGGCCAAGAACCTGCGGGGCGACGCCATGCCGGACGTCATCTTCAACGGTTCCCATGCCCGGGACCGGGCCGGAGGGGCCTCGGTCGAACTCGTCTTCGACAACGGGGATGGGCGCCTGGGAGGCGAGTATGCCGCCTTCAGCGAAATCTCGGTCCGCCGCGAGGTCGGCCGGGACGGGGTCTCCCAGTACTACCTGAACGGTTCCCTGTGCCTGCGCCGCAACATCACCGACCTTTTTCTCGGTACCGGTCTCGGACCACGGAGTTATGCCATCATCGAACAGGGCACGATCTCGCGGCTCATCGATCTCCATCCCCAAGAGTGGCGGAGCTTTCTCGAGGAAGCCGCCGGAGTTTCCAAGTACAAGGAACGCCGCCGGGAGACCCTGGCCAAGATCGAGCAGACGACCGAGACCCTGGAGTCGGTCCGCGAGATCCGGGATCAGCACACGAAGCGGCTCGGTCAACTGGCCCAGCAGGCCCGCCAGGCCGAACGTTTCCGGGCCCTACGCGAAACCCGTCGCACCCAGACGAGTCGCCTGTTCATCCTGCAGAAGCGGGAATTTTCGCGCAGCCTTGAAGGTGCTGACGGGCGGGTCCGCGAGGCGGAACGGAACCTCCAGGGGGTGAAGGCCGCCCAGGCCGGGATCGACGTCGAGCGCATCACCCTGGGAGAGCGCGAACGCCAGGTGATGGCCGCCTACGAGGAGGCCCAGACCCAGTGCCGCCGACTGGAACAGAAGATCCACGAGATTGAAACCCGCGAGAAAACCCGTGAGCTGGAACGCCAGCATCGGGTCCAGGAGCACGAACGGCTCGAAGCCGAGCAGGGCCGGCTCCGGGAACGTTTGGCCGCTGAGCAGTCGAACCTGGATGAGCTCGAGGCGAGGCTCGGCGAGAGCCGGGAAGATCAGGCGTCGGCCCGGCAGGAGTCGACCCGGGCCCAGGCCGAGTTCCAGTCCCGTGAGGATGAACGCCGTCGACTGGAGGAGCGTCTCAACCTCCTCCGCGAGGATCTGGCGCAGGCCCGGCGGGATGCGGAAGTGGGCCGGGTCAATGCCGAACATCTTCGGGAACAGGGAAGCGAGCTCGGGAACCAGCGTCGGGAGTGGGAGGGGCGCTTGGCCGGTGTCGAGACCGATGCGCTGCGTCGGAAGCGGGACCAGGTGGGGACTGAGCATGAGACCGGGCTCCGGGAGAAGGCGGATCGGGAGGCGGGACTCGCCGAACTCAAACAGAGTCTCGAGGCGGCCCGGATCCGGGTCCACGAATGCGAAGCGGAACTCCGCGAGACCGAGCGGACCCTCGAGCAGGCCAGAGGTCGCATCCAGGCCCAGGAACAGCTGCGCGAGGCGGCGCTCGCCTTCGAGGGAGACGAGGTCCGGGATTGGCTCGAACAGAAGGGGCTTGCGGATCGTCCACGTCTCGTCGAACGGATCGAGGTCGAAGCCGGATTCGAAGCCGTGGTCCAGGCAGTCCTCGGGGAACGGCTCAAGGCCGTTTGTGTCGATGCGCTCGAACCCTTCGCCGGCTCCTTTGCGGAGCTGGCCGCGAGTTCCGCCATGCTGATCGAACCCGAGGCCTCCCCCCCCCCACCCTCGCTTCCCGGGGCGGCCCCCGGTCCCCTCCGGAGTCCGACCGTGGATGTGGCCGCTTTCATGGCCGGCCTGCGGCAGGCGTCTTCGGTCGAGGAAGCACTCTCCCGGCGGCATGAGCTCGGCCGGTCGGAATACTGGGTCACCCCCCAGGGGGTCGTGGTGGGGCGCCACTGGATGGCGATCCACCGGGGAGACCGGGGACTGGGTTCGGTTTTCGCCTATGACCGGGAGATTCGCGCGCTCGAAGGGCGGCGGGTTGAGCTTGAAGCCAGACGCACGGCAGAGAACCATCGCCTCGAGGAGAGCGAGGCCTATGTCACGGATCTCGCCCGGCGCGTCTCCGATCTCGAGGCCTTGAACGCCGACCAGGCGGGACGGCTGATGGAGATCCGCACCCGGCTGATTCAACTCGATCTCGAGCTGGCCGAAGAAGAACGGCAACGGGAGGCCGCCTTGAAGTCGCGCGCGGAGCTCACGGAACGCCTGGCTGAACTCGACCTCCGCTTGGCGGAGGCCGAGACGGGATCCGCCGAGGCCGAAGACCGGATGGCGGCCCTCACCGCCACGGCCGAGCGGCTGGCGGCCGAGCGGGATGCGATTCGGGCCGAGTGCGAGGAGCGGGCCCTGAGGGCCCGGACGGTGGGTGCGCGCGAGCATGAACTCGAAGTGGCCGGCGAGCGGCTTGCAGTCGAAGTCGACGCGATCCGGGGGCGGGTGACGGAGACGGCCGGGCGGCTTTCCGAACTGGAGGCGGAGCTCCATCTGCTCGATGAACGGGGGCAGGCAGAGCAGTCGGACACAAAGGCGGAGGATGGACCGGAACGCTGGGTGGCGGCCCTCCGGACGGCCCAGGAGCGGCTCGAAGCGGTGCGCTCGGACCGGGAGGCGGGTGAACGGTCGAAAGCCCAACTCGAAGAGAAGCGCACGGAGACGACCCGGCAGTACGAAGCGGTCCGTGGCGTGCTCGAACAGTGCCGGCTCGAGGCCCAGGACTGGAAAAGCCGTCTGGCGGAGCTCGAAATCCGGGCCGAGCGCAGCCAGTGTGACTGGAGCCTCACCGTGACCGATACCGACACCGCGGATGCGATCGAAGGGGAGATCGAGGCTTTGGAACGGAAAATCGAACGGCTGGGGGAGGTCAACCTCCGGGCACCCGAGGATTACGAAAGCGAGCGGGTCCAAAAGGAGGCCCTGGATGCACAGATCCATGACATCACCCAGGGACTGAACCTGCTCCAGGAGGCGATCCAGAAAATCGACCTGGAAAGCCGGACCCGCTTCGATGCCACGTTCCGGGAAGTCAACCAGGGATTGAGACAGCTGTTCCCCCGTCTTTTCGGGGGGGGGCAGGCGGAGCTCCGGCGCGTGGGAGACAGCGAGGAGACGGCCGGTGTCGAACTGTTCGCCTGGCCGCCCGGCAAACGGCCGGTCTCGATCAGCCAGCTGTCCGGCGGAGAGAAGGCGCTCACCGCCATTGCCGTCATTTTCGCGATCTTCCGGCTCAATCCCGCCCCGTTCTGCATGCTGGACGAGGTGGATGCCCCCATGGACGAATCGAGCATTCTCCGCTTCGCGGCTCTCGTGCGCGAGCTTTCCGAGCACCTCCAGATCATCCTGATCAGTCACAACAAGCTGTCTTTGGAGACGGCAGACGGACTCGTCGGGGTCACCATGCAGGAACCGGGGGTCTCACGCATTGTTGCAGTCGACCTCGATGAAGCGGTCCGGATGGCCGAGCAGGCCTGACCGGATCCGGCGGGCAAGATGAATCCGGAGACGGCACGGCGGCGGATCGAGACGCTCCGGGCCGAGATCGCGGAACACGATTACCGCTATTACGTCCTTGATGCACCCCTCTGGACGGACGCCGAGTATGACCGCCACTGGCAGGAGCTCGAAGCACTCGAGCAGGCGTTTCCCCAGTGGGACCGGCCGGATTCCCCGACCCGGCGCGTCGGGGGCGCCCCCCGCCCGGATCTCGCCCCGATCCGCCACGAGCAGCCGATGCTGTCCTTGGAGAAGGTTTTGGATCAAGCCGCGCTCCGTCATTTCGACCGGCGTCTCCACGAACGGCTGGGACTGTCCGCCGACCGGCCGCTCGACTATGTCGGTGAACCCAAGATTGATGGTCTCGCCGTGAGTCTCTTGTACGAGGATCAGGTGCTGGTCCGTGCGGCCACCCGGGGCGATGGGATGACGGGAGAGGAGGTCACGGCCAATGTGCGGACCATCCGGTCGATTCCGCTCAGGCTGAGACCGGGGAACTGGCCGCGCCGTCTGGACGTGCGGGGCGAGATCTACCTCCCACGGGAGGCTTTTGCGGCCCTCAACCGCGAGCTCGAGGCGGGAGGTGGCCGCAGCTTCGTCAACGCACGCAATGCGGCGGCCGGAAGCCTTCGACAACTGGATTCCCGTATCACGGCCAGCCGACCCCTGGCATTTTCCGCGTACGGAGTCGGGCAGGGGCCCGGGGGCGGCGTGCCGGCGCTTCAGGATGCGCTTCTGGCCTGGCTGCGCGAAGCGGGTTTCCCGGTGAGTCCGGAGGTCCGCCGGCTCGAGGGGATCGAGGCCTGCTGGCGTTATTTCGGACAACTGAACGAGCGCCGCGAATCTTTGCCCTTCGCGGCCGATGGCGTGGTTTTCAAACTGAATGACCGCCGGGGGCAGGAGCAGGCCGGAACCGTGGCCCGTGCCCCACGGTGGGCCGTGGCCCTCAAGTTTGAGTCCGAGGAGGCCGAGACTGGGGTCGAAGAGATCGAGTTTCAGGTCGGGCGGACCGGGATCCTCACGCCCGTGGCCCGGGTGACCCCGGTCTTCGTGGGCGGGGCGCGTGTCGTCCATGCGAGCCTCCACAACGTCTCCGAAATGCACCGCAAGGACATCCGGGTGGGGGATCGGGTCGTCCTGCGCCGGGCCGGTGACGTCATCCCGGAAATCGTCCGGTTCGTCGTGGCCGGGTCAGGATCCCGGCCGCCTCCCATCTCGGAACCGACCCGCTGCCCGGCCTGCGGATCCCCCGTGGAACGGGATCCGGGCGGGATCCTCATTCGCTGTACCGGCGGGCTTCACTGTCCGGCCCAGAAAAAGGAGGCCATCCGTCATTTTGCCTCCCGCGAAGCCCTGAACATCCAGGGCTTGGGTGAAAAACTGATCGATCAGCTGGTGCGGGCGGAATGGGTCCGGACCCCGGCCGACCTCTATGCCCTCGAGGTCGATCAGCTGGCCGGACTCGAACGCATGGGCCGCCGCTCGGCGGAAAAGCTGGTCCTGGCGATCGAGGCCTCGCGGAATACCACCCTCGCCCGTTTCCTCTACGCGTTGGGGATCCGGGAGGTGGGCGAGACCACGGCCGAGCTTCTGGCCCGCTCCCGGGGCAGCCTCGAGGCCATCCAGGAGGCGGAGCGGGATGATCTCTGTTCGATTTCCGGAATCGGCCCGATCATCGGTCTTCACATCCGGCTGTTCTTCGACGATCCGGGGAACCGCGAGGTGATCCGGCGTCTGCGGGCGGCCGGGATCCGCTGGCCCTCCCCCGCGCTGCCCGCTTCCGGGTCCCGCTTCGCCGGCGAGGTCTTTGTGCTGACCGGTCGCTTGACGACCCTGACCCGGGATGAGGCCGCATCCGCCATCCGCGCCCTGGGCGGGACCGTCTCCTCCCAGGTGTCCCCAAAGACAAACTACCTCGTGGTGGGGGAAAACCCCGGCAGCAAGCTCGACGAGGCACGGCGTCTGGGAACCCGGATCGTGACGGAAGAAGAATTCCGGGACTGGATCAAGCCCCCCGGCGATTCTTCGGGTCCGGGCCCGACTTGAGCGGTGTGGGGTACGGGGCGAGCCCGTACCCCACCGCGAGTCTCAGGGCTTGGCCGGAGCGGGAGGGGCGGGGGGAGCCGCCGGTCCCGTCGGGGCCGGTGCGCTGGGCTTGAGCAGGATCTTGACCTTGGCCTGGCTGCGCAGCCGGGTGATGAAGTCGGTCACTTCCTTGTTACGCAACACGTTGAGCAGCCGGCTGTGCATTTGCTTGAAACTGGGCGGGGTGATCGGTCGCTTGCCCTGGAGCTCGATCACATGCCAGCCGAACTGGGTCTTCACGGGAACGCGCGTGTACTGGCCAACCTTGAGTTTCCGCAGGGCCGCGGCAAAGGGCGGGGTCTCCTGGCTCGCGCTGACCCAGCCGAGTTCGCCACCGGCGGCGGCCGTCGTGTCCTCGGAGAACTTCTTCGCGAGAGTGGAGAAATGCTGACCATGTTCCAGGTCGACGATGATGGCCTGGGCCTGGGCCTGGGTCTTGACCAGGATGTGGCGGGCCTTGTACTCATGGTGGCCCATGCGTCCCACGGTTTTGGTGTAGGCCGACTTGAGTTGCGCCGGGGTGATCGGGTGTGTTTTGAGATAGTGGCGGATTTCCAGGTTGGCGAGCAGGACCTGGCGTTGCAAAAACAGGCTGTTCCGCGCACGGGGACTTCTCAGGAGCCCGTCCTGTCTGCCTTTCTCGGCCAGGACCCGGATGTCCACGAGGCGTTGCAGGGCCAGGTTCTGGATCATGGGGGACAGTTGCGACGGCGCGCTTTTCGTGACGCCGAGGAAAGTGTCCAGCACGCCCTGGCGGATGGGGTGCCCGTTCACGATCGCGACCGGGCGGTTTTCCGATTGGGCTGAACTCGTTTTCGACGGGTGGCTGCAGGCAGCCAGGGCAACGACGCCGACGGCGAGCACCACGGCTCGGAGGAGGGATTTCTTGTGACTCATGGGGTAACCTCTTTCGGGGATGGAGTGGAAGTGGGGAGGGAAGAAGGAAGGCGCCCCTCGCCCGGGGCGCGGGCGGTGATCGCGAGTGCATGCACCCGCCAGTCCGCGAGCGATCCCAGGGCGTGGTGGATCATGCGGTGGCGCTCGAGGAGGGGTCGCCCGGTGAACTGCGGGGCCACGATCTCGAGGGAGAAGTGACCAAAACCCGCGGGGCGCCCGGGGTGGCCCTGGTGCAGGGCCGCATCGTCCCGGAGGGTGATCCGGCTTCCGGGAAAGGCCTGGGCGAGATGGGACTCGAGCGGCGAGGCGGTTTCCGGGGAGCGGTCGCAAGCGGTCGGGCTCATGGTTCAGCCTGGAGGAATGGTCGGGAGGAAGGGGTGGACCTCAACCGAACGGAAAAGGCCGGCTTTTTGGTAGGGATCCTCTTCGATCCAGTGCTCGGCTTCCTCACGGGAGGCGAAGTCGGCGACGATCAGGCTGCCGCCGCAAGCGGCCGGCAGCACTTCGGGAACCGGATGGCGGAGGAGGGGTCCGGCAACCAGCAGCCGGCCCTCGTCCAAAAGCCGGTTCAACCGCTCGAGGTGCCGATCACGCCACTGCGGGCGTTCCCGGCTCCGGTCGGGATGATCCTCGGCCCAGAGTGCGAACCACACGTTGATTACCTGAAGGTGGGTTGACCCGAATCCATTTGTCCCATGATAACCCATCCGGTCGATAAAAGCCGCCCGTCCGTCCCGTTTCCGGATACCCGGGTTTCCGCTGCCGGATCGGGCCCGCGGCGAAGCGGCGTGTGAGCGCCTATAATGCACCGATGCCGCATCTCAGTCTTCTGCAACTCATCGCCATCTGGGTGGTGCCCGGACTTTTCGCGATCACCCTTCACGAAGTGGCGCACGGGTATGCGGCCCGTCAGTTCGGTGATCGCACGGCGGAAATGCTGGGTCGACTCAACCTCAACCCGGTCCGCCACATCGATCCGATCGGAACCGTCCTCGTGCCCCTGGCCTGTCTGCTTTTGCCGGTCCACTTCATTTTCGGTTGGGCCAAGCCGGTCCCGATCAACCCGCGCAACTTCCATCATCCGAACCGGGACATGGCCTACGTGGCACTGGCCGGGCCGGGCGCCAACCTTCTCATGGGCCTCACCTGGCTCCTCGTGGCCCAGGGTGCCCGCATCTTCATTCCCGGCACGCCCTTCGGTCAGTTTCTGATCCTGATGGCGGTGGCCGGCATCTACATCAACATCCTGCTCATGGTGTTCAACCTGTTCCCGCTCCCCCCCCTGGACGGGGGCCGGGTTCTGACCGGGATCCTGCCCCTGCCCTGGGCCCGGCGGTTTTCCATGATCGAACCCTACGGCATCTGGATCCTTCTTCTGCTCCTCCTCACGGGGGTCTTTTTTCTCATCGTGGGGCCCCTTTTGGGTCGAATCCTGGCCCTGTTCCTGGGGGGTACCGGGCTGTCCGGTCGGGCACTCCTCGAGACCCTGAGCCTCCTCCGGCTTTGATGCCGCCGCCGGTGCCGGAAGAATCCACGCGCGTCGTCTCGGGCATGCGGCCCACGGGACCGCTTCATCTCGGACACTGGGTCGGGGTGCTTCAAAACTGGGTTGCGCTCCAAAAGCAGCATGACTGCTATTTCTTTGCCGCTGACTGGCACGCGCTCACGACCCACTACGAGAGTCCGGGGGCGCTCGCGGACCTCGCACGCGGGATGGCCTGCGAGTGGCTCGCGGTGGGCGTCGATCCCGAACGGGCGACGCTGTTCGTCCAGTCCGGCGTTCCCGAGCACGCCGAGTTGCACCTGCTTTTGTCCATGATCACCCCGCTCGGCTGGCTGGAACGGGTTCCGACGTACAAGGAGCAACAGGAAGCACTCGCGGACCGCGACCTTTCGACCTACGGCTTTCTGGGCTACCCGGTCCTCATGACCGCCGACGTCCTGGCCTACGCGGCCCGCCTGGTTCCGGTCGGACAGGACCAGGTGGCCCATCTCGAGGTCACGCGGGAAATCGCCCGCCGTTTCAATTTCCTCTATGGTCGCGGTCCTGCCTTCGAACAGTTGCTGGCCCGGGCGCAAGGCCGCCTGACACCCACCGCGAAGCTCCGGTGGGATACGCTCGTCAAGGAATACCGGGAGTCCGGGGCGGCCTCCTCGTGGAATGCCATCGAATCGCTGCTCGGGGGTGTGCCCGATCTCAAGCCCGATGAGCAAAAGGCCCTCGCGGCCGAGGCCCGCGGCACCGGACGCGAGATCCTGCCGGAACCCCGACCGCTCCTCACCCCGGGAGCCAAACTGCCCGGGACCGACGGGCGGAAAATGTCCAAGTCCTACGGCAACGCCATCGGACTCAGGGATCCCGAACCGGTCGTGCGTGAAAAAATCCGGACCATGGTGACCGATCCGGCACGGGTCCGCCGCAGTGACCCGGGGGATCCCGCCCGTTGCCCGGTCTGGAAGTACCACGAGACCTTTTCGCCGGCGGCAACCCGCGAATGGGCCCAGGTTGGCTGCCGCAGTGCCGGAATCGGATGTCTCGACTGCAAGATGCGTCTGCTCGGTCACCTGGAAGAGCGCCTGGGGCCGGTCCGGGAACAGATCGAACACTGGCACAGTCATCCCCGGGACGTGGAAGACATCCTGCAGGCCGGTTGTGAGAAGGCCGAGCACGAAGCCCACAAGACCCTCGCCGAGGTCCGGGCTGCGGTCGGTCTGGCCGATCGCCGATGACCGGATCGCCGGCCGGAACCCCGCGGGAGGGGGTGGCGGTCCGCCAGCCCGAGTTGCCGCTCGCCACGGTCAACGGCGAACCCTGGTTGACCTACCCCGAGGGTCTCTACATTCCACCAGATGCGCTTCGCCTCCTTCTGGAATCCTTCGAGGGGCCGCTCGATCTCCTCTGGCACCTGATCCGTCGTCAGAACCTGGATGTGCTCAACATTCCGGTGACCCAGGTCACCGAACAGTATCTCCACTACATCGGCATGATGCAGCAGATGCAGCTGGAACTCGCCGGCGAGTATCTGTACATGGTGGCCTACCTGGCCAATCTCAAGGCTCGCATGCTGATTCCGCGACCGGTCGACGAAACCGGGGAAGAACCGGAGGATGCACGGGCCGCCCTGGTCCAGCGTCTCCAGGAGTACGAGGTCATCCGCCGGGCGGCCGAACGGCTGGATGCCTTGCCCCGGCTCGAACGGGACGTGTGGCAGGCCCTCGTGGTGGTCCCGGAGGCGGACCGGCATTTCCTGCCGGAACCGCCCCAGGTGGCGCTCGAGGACTGGTTGCGGCAGATGGCGCGCCTGCTCGACCGCACGCGCTGGCGGATCCGGCATCGCGTGGTCAAGGATGCGCTCTCGGTGCGCGAGTGCATGGCCGGCCTGCTCGAGCGGCTGTCCCGGAGCCGCGGCTACCAACGCTTTGAGAAACTGCTGCCCCGGGGTTCGAACCGGGCCCGGGCGGTCGTGAGTTTTCTCGCATTGCTCGAGCTGGTCCGCCAGTCGCTCGTGAACCTGGTCCAGGCGACGCCCTACGGCCCCCTCTATGTCCAGGCACCCGCCTCGTCGGTGGAGGAGGCGGCCCCCGTCCAGGAGACCGATCATGAATGAGTGTGCCTTGGAACCGACGGCCTTGCTCGAGGCCGCTCTCCTCGCGGCGGCTCACCCGCTCGATGAGGCGCATTTGCAGATGCTGCTCGGTGGAGCCTTGGGCCGGCCGGTCAGCGCGGCCGAACTCGGCCGGTGGATCGAGGCTTTGGAAGGACTCTACGAAAACCGGGGGCTCGGGCTCAAGCGGGTGGCCGGCGGGCTGCGCCTCGAGATCCGGTCGGCTTTCGTCCAGGCCCTCTCGGCCTTGTGGGAACCCAAACCGCCGCGCTATTCGCGGGCGCTCCTCGAAACGCTGGCCATCATCGCCTACCGGCAGCCGGTGACACGCGGCGAAATCGAGGAGTTGCGGGGGATCTCCGTGGCCGGTTCGACCTTGCGGATCCTCGAGGAGCGCAATTGGATCCAGGTGGTGGGACATCGCGAGGTGCCCGGCCGTCCGGCGCTCTACGCGACCACCCGCGAATTCCTCGACTACTTCGGACTGTCGAGCCTCTCGGATCTGCCGCCGCTCGAAAAGCTTGCCGACCTGATCGAGCCGACCCCCGAGTTTGACCTCGCCACTCCGCCCGATCAGTTGGCAGAGGCCCCTCTTTTAGGGCTGCCGGATCCGGAAGGAGAGCTTGATGCCGGAACGGAGAAGCCGTCTCGCGACTGACGCCGGATCACCCTCCGGCCCGATCCGCATCCAGAAATACCTGGCCCACCTGGGTGTGGGTTCGCGCCGGGAAATCGAGGGGTGGATTCGGGCGGGTCGGCTGACGCTCGGGGGCGTGGCGCTCACGCTCGGGGCACGGATCAACCCGGGAGACCCCCTCTTTCTCGACGGTCGACCGCTCGCGACCCCGCCCGCCGTCGGCATCCCGCTCCGGATCCTCCTCTATCACAAGCCGGTGGGGGAACTCACGACGCGCAAGGATCCGGAGGGGCGACCCACCGTATTCGAGCATCTGCCGCGGTTGCGGCAGGGACGATGGATTGCCGTAGGCCGCCTCGATTACCAGAGCGAAGGCCTGCTGCTCTTCACCACCCATGGCGATCTGGCACGGCGCCTCATGCATCCCTCAGGGGGCTGGATCCGCGAATACCGGGCCCGGATCCGGGGTCGGCTGGCCACGGTCTCCGAATCGGCCCTCCGCCGGGGCGTGGAGCTCGAGGATGGACGGGCGTCTTTTGATGAACTCGAGGCGCTGGGCGGCGAGGGCGTGAACCACTGGTACCGGGTGACCGTCCATGAGGGACGAAACCGGCTGGTCCGCCGACTGTTTGAAAGCCAGGGCCACAGGGTCAACCGGCTGATCCGGGTTCGATACGGCCCCTTTGCCCTGCCGCGCAACCTCCGGGCCGGAGGGATCCGTGAACTGGGTCCGGACGGGCTCCGCGAACTCGACCCTCGGCTCCTTCAGTAGCGGACGAGTGCCGAACCCCAGGTGAAACCGCCGCCGAAGGCTTCGAAGAGGAGAAGCTGGCCCCGCTGGATGCGTCCGTCCCGGACGGCTACGTCGAGTGCCATCGGAATCGAGGCCGTCGAGGTATTGCCGTGTTCGGCAATCGTGAGCACAACCCGCTCCAGGGGGAGTTCGAGCTTGCGGGCGATGGCCTGGATGATGCGCAGGTTGGCCTGGTGGGGCACAAACCAGGAGAGATCCGCGCATCCGACACCGGCCTTCTCCAGGGTCTCCAGGGCGAGCTGGGACAGGGTGTTCACGGCCACCCGGAAAACTTCGTTGCCTTTCATCCGGATGAAATCCGTGGATTCGCGCAGCCGGTCGAATCCCTGCGAAATCCCCGAGGGGTAATAGAGGAGATCCTTGTAAATCCCGTCGGCATGGATGTGGGTCGCCAGGATGCCCGGTTCGGGCGCGGCTTCGAGGATGACGGCGCCGGCACCGTCCCCGAACAGGATGCAGGTTGATCGGTCCGTGTAATCCGTGATCCGGGAGAGGGTCTCACCTCCGACGACGAGGGCCCGGTGGGCCTGGCCCGTCTGGATCAGGCTGTTGGCCAGGGCCAGACCATAGATGAAACCGGCGCAGGCGGCTTCGAGACTGGTACAGGGATAGCCATGGCCCCCGAGTCGTTCCTGGAGCAGGACGCCCATGTTGGGAAAGACCTGGTTCGGTGTGGTCGTGGCGACCAGAATGAGGTCGAGGTCGGAGGCCCCGAGACCGGCCGCGGCAAGCGCCGAACGGGCCGCCTGTTCGCACAAATCCAGGTTGGTCTCCCCGGGCGAGACGATGTGGCGGCGCTCGATCCCGGTCCGGTCCCGGATCCATTCGTCGGAGGTGGTCACCATGCGTTCGAAGTCCTGGTTGGTGAGCACCCGTTCGGGAACGTAATGGCCGGTGGAGAGGATGCGGGCGTGGGTGGGCGTCACCGGGAGGCTTCCTCGACTGCGGGCAGGACGATGCGCTGGAGACGGAGAATTTTTGTGAGGAGTTCGTTCTGGACCTCGGAAGTGGCCCTTCGGATGGCGTGGCGGAAGGCCACGGCATCGGCATTGCCGTGACTTTTGACCACGATGCCGTTGACCCCGAGGAAGCTTGCCCCGTTGTAGAGGCGGGGATCGAGTCGCTGCCTGAGAGATCGGATGATGGGCCAGGCGACCAGTCCCGAAAGCCGGGACAGGAGAGTCCGTGAAAACTCCTCGCGGACGAAATCATTGATGAGATGGGCCGTCCCTTCCATGGTCTTGAGCGCCACGTTGCCGGCAAAGCCGTCGGAGACGATGACATCCACCCGTCCCCGGTTGATGTCGTTGCCCTCGATGAAGCCCCGGTAATTGAGGCCGCTCCTGCTCAGCCGTTCGTGGGCCTCGCGGATGGTTCCGTGTCCCTTGATCTCCTCGGTGCCGATGTTGAGAAGGCCGAGGGTGGGCTGCGAAATCCCGTAGACAGCCTGGGCCAGGGCCGAACCCATCACGGCGAAATCCACGAGCTGGTTCGCGGTGCAGAGGGCGTTGGCACCGAGATCCAGCATGAGGGTGTGTCCATTGCGGGTGGGGATCGGTGCACAGATCGCCGGACGGTCCAGGCCGGGCAGCATCTTGAGCACCATCTTGGCAATCACCATGAGCGCCCCGGTATTGCCGGCACTGACACAGGCCTGGGCTGCCTGCGTGTGAACCAGGTCGATCGCGACCCGCATCGAGGCGTGTTTCTTTTGACGGAGGGCCAGGATGGGATTGTCATCCATGGCAATGACTTCGGTGGCTTCCTGGAGATGGAGACGGGGCGGGGGGGCTCCGCCTGTCCGCTCGCTCACGAGCTTTTGAAGCGGCCCTGGGGTACCCACCAGGATGAGCTCGAGTCTGGGTTCCCGTTCGAGCTCGGCCAAGGCGGCATCGACCACGACCGCGGGTCCTCCATCCCCGCCCATGGCATCCAGTGCCAGAACCGTGGAGTGATCCAAGCCGGTCAGCTCCGGGTCTTCGCTTGGGGGCTCAACTTTCCGGTTCGGATGTTTTGGGTGCCTTGGGGGTGAACAGGCGGCGTCCCCGGTAGAAGCCCTCGGCGCTCACGTGATGTCGGCGGTGACGGTCACCGGTCGTTGAATCCGTTGCGAGCGTCGTGGGCGTCAGGGCATCGTGGGAGCGGCGCATGTCTCGCCGGGAACGGGTTTTGCGGTCTTTCTGCACGGCCATGGAAAACTCCTGACGGGTGGGCCCCGGGCCCGATCGGATGCGGATTGCGGGGACCCCTTTATTCTAAACGTTTCGGCCTCCCCCGGTGGGAGCCCTCGTGCCCGGATTTGCGGCGGGCGCCCCGAACGTCTAGGATACGGCCCCGGAGGGCGCTTCATGAGTCGAGACCCGTCCCGTCTCCGGCCTGTGGTGGGCAGACCCGAGGTGGTGCTCGCGTCGAGTTCCGCAAACCGCCGCGAATTGCTGGGTCGCCTGATCGACGGATTCCGGGTGTGTGATCCGGTCGGCGGGGAGTCCCTGATCGCGGGCGAGAGCGGCCGGGAACGGGCTCTCCGTCTGTCCCGCATCAAGGCCGGATCGGTCAGGACCGCCTACCCCTCGCATCTCATCATCGGATCCGACCAGGTGGCGGAGTGCGGGGGCCGGCTCCTCCACAAACCCGGGACACCGGAGCGGGCGAGGGCCGATCTCGAGTGGGCGTCCGGGCGTAGCATCCATTTCTGGACCGGGCTCGCGCTCCTGGATACCCGAAGCGGATCGGAATACACGACGGTCGACCATACCCGGGTCTGGATGCGCAGACTTTCGGCGGAGGAAATCGACCGTTATCTCGAAGCCGATCAGCCCTGGAGTTGTGCCGCGAGCTTCCGGGCGGAATCCCTGGGTCCCGCCTTGTGGGACAGGCTCGCCACCCGGGATCCCTCGGCCCTGGTCGGGCTCCCCCTGATCCGCCTGGCCCACTTCCTGAGGCAGGCCGGCTACCCCGTGCCCTGAGAATCCGGCTGGGCATCGAGCCTGGCCAGGACTGTCTCATGTTCCTCGGGCAGGGGGGCCTGGATGAAGAGGGTCTCGTGCGTCTTCGGATGGAGCAGGCGCACCGAGCGGGCATGGAGGAAAAGACCGTTTAAGCCATAGAGCGACTTCAGGCGGCGGTTGAATGCCGAATCACCGTAGCGCGGATCACCGGCGACGGGATGTCCGAGTGATGCGGCATGGATGCGGATCTGGTGGGTGCGGCCGGTTTCGATCGCAATCTCGGCGAGGGCGCAGGTGGGCCACAGCCGGACGATCCGGAAGTGGCTGCGGGCCTCCTTGCCCGCTTCCGTCCCCGGAGTGGAGCGGTCTTTCGCGACTGCCTGATCCAGGCTTCGGGTTTTCCAGGCGGGGGAGCCGGCGAGCAGGCCCAGGTAGCTTTTCGTGATTTCCCGGTTACGCAGCGCCCGGTGGAGCGCGAGGAGCATGGTCCGGCTCCGGGCCAGGATGAGGCAGCCGCTCGTACCCCGGTCCAGGCGATGGGCCAGTTCGAGGAACTGCCCTTCCGGATGGCTGTCGCGCAGCCGCTCGATCAGTCCGCTTGAAATTCGGCTGCCGCCATGAACGGCCAGACCGGCCGGTTTGTTCACGATGAGGAGATCGGCATCCTCGTAGAGCGGCTGGAGCAGGAAATCGGGAGGCGCATGTGCGCTTTTTCGCGGCATGCGGAGGTTGGGGGCCGTCTGGGGCGGGATCCGGATCTCGTCCCCCTTCTGCACCCGGTAGCTCGGCCGGCAACGCCCGCCGCGGACCCGGACCTGTCCCGTCCGGATCAGCCGGTAAATGTGGCTTTTGGGGATTGACTTGAGTTCACGGAAGAGCCAGTTGTCGAGACGCTGGCCGGCCTGCCCCTCCGAAACCGTGAGATGTTTTGGGGACCGGGATTCGGGATCCTTCAGGGGGGGGGAATTCATCGGAATATTATAGTGTTAAAAATGATATTGAGTTTTGATGGCCTTTTGACGATAATAGACGCGTGACAAAAGGTCGACCCCCGCCCAAGCGGGCACCTCTTGTCAGGTCCGCTGTGACACGCAACCCTGAAGGTGGCGTACGTTTTCCGGTTCCGGAACCCCGAAGGGGGATGCGGGGCCACAAACCCATGGCGCTCCCATGTTCTGCATGGTGATGTAGCGCTGACTAGGCAGATTTTGGTCTGGCCACGTCTGTGGCACTCTCTCCGGCGATATGAGGCCGGACCTTGCCTGTCAGAACAGCATGATCTCCAGTGCGGCGCTTCGGAGCAGCATTGAGAGTATCCATCGATGAAACGCATGTTAATCAATGCCACCCAGCCGGAAGAGCTTCGGGTGGCGATCGTCGACGGCCAGAAGCTCGTCGATCTCGATATCGAAATCCCGTCCCGCGAACAAAAGAAAGCCAACATCTACAAAGCCAAGATCAACCGCGTCGAGCCCAGCCTCGATGCCGTCTTTGTGGATTACGGTGGTGAGCGGAACGGCTTCCTGCCCACCAAGGAGATCCATCCCCACTATTTCCAGCCCGGTGACAGTCTCCGCGAACGGCTTCCGGAAGGACTCGAACTCATTGTCCAGGTGGAAAAGGAGGAACGCGGCAACAAGGGGGCTGCGCTCACGACCTACCTGAGCCTCGCCGGACGCTTCATGGTCCTCATGCCGGACAACCCGAAAGCGGCCGGTGTCTCCCGCAAAATCGACGGGGAGGAACGCCAGGAAGCCCGGCAGATCCTGTCGGAGATCCGGGTCCCGGACCAGATGGGCGTGATCCTCAGGACCGCGGCCCTGGGCCGGAGTGCAGAGGAGGTCCAGTGGGATCTCGATTATCTGGTCCAGCTCTGGGGAGCCATCCAGAAGGCGGCCGAAGTCCGGAAGGCGCCCTTCCTGATCTATCAGGAAGACAATATCGTGGTCCGCGGGCTCCGGGATCACCTGAAGACCGATATCGGCGAGATCTTGATTGATGATTCCCGCATGTTCGAGGGGGCCCGGGCCTTTGCCGAACAGGTGATGCCCCAGTACCTGGAGCGCCTGCACCTCTATCAGGATCCCACCCCGCTCTTTACCCGTTTCCAGATTGAGAGCCAGATTGCCCAGGCCTTCGAGCGGGAGGTCCAACTGCCTTCAGGGGGACGCCTGGTCTTCGACCGGACCGAAGCCTTGATCTCGATTGATGTCAACTCGGCCCGTGCCACCCGTGGCGGGGATATCGAGGAGACGGCACTCACGACCAATCTCGAGGCCGGAGACGAGATCGCCCGCCAGTTGCGGATCCGTGACCTGGGTGGCTTGATCGTGATCGATTTCATCGACATGGAACAGGAACGGCATCGCCGGGATGTGGAGAATCGGCTGCGGGACGCCTTGGCGATCGACCGGGCACGGGTCCAGATCGGTAAAATTTCCCGCTTCGGGCTCCTCGAGATGTCGCGCCAGAGGCTTCGGGCCTCCCTCGAGGAGACGACCCAGATCAGTTGTCCCCGCTGCAAGGGCAGTGGGAAGATCCGGACCGTCGAATCGCTTTCGCTTCTGGTCCTGCGTCTTGTCGAGGAGGACGCCATGAAGGACGGGACCCAGCGGGTTCTGGCCCAGGTCCCGGTCAGCGTGGCCACCTATCTCCTCAATGAAAAACGGGCTGCACTCACGTCCATCGAACAGCGCTCGCGAAGCAGCGTCGTGCTGATTCCCACCAGCCGGCTCGAGACCCCGGATTTCCGGATCGAACGGCGACGGGCGGGAGAAAACCAGGGGTCGGGCAGTCTGGCCGATGCTGAATCGCTGGATGCGGGCCTCGCTCCCGATCCGGAAGAGAACCTGGTCCAACAGGTGACCCAGACGGTTCAAACCAGGATCAACGAACCGGCGGTCAAGCCGCTCAAGCGGGTCGCCATGACCCCCGGAGGAAGCCGGTCCTCACAAAAGGCCCGGCCGGGATTCCTCAAACGCTTGTGGTCCAAGATCTTTGCGCCGGCCCCGACGGTCGCAGCGTCCCAGCCGCCGCCACGCCGCGCGCCGATGCCACCGTCCGTCACGGCAGGCCGGGGTGTAAACAACCGGCCCCGCCGGATGCCCTCATCCGGATCTCGTCCCGCCCGCCTGCCCAACCGTCCCGATGCGCGTAACCCGGGCCGGAATGAAAGACGATCAGGTGGGGGTGCCCCGGTGCCCACCCGGCCAGTGGAGGGAGAGGGGGCCCCAGTTGAGGGGGCGGGTCGGTCCGAAGGAACGCATCACAGTCGGCGGGGTCATCGCGGTGGGCGTTACCGGAGGCGTGATTCGCGCTTCGGAAACGAGAACCGCCCGACCGCGCCTTCCCCCTCTGATCTACGGTCAGGGCCGGAAAACAGTACCCATGGCGTGAGCCCCGAGGAGACCCCTCGACAGTCTGAAACCCGTCCACCCGAAGTCCAGACCGTCCGGAGGGAGGAAGTTCAGCGCGAGTCGGGTCCGGCTCAGGCAGCACCGATCCAACCACCCCAGACGCCCGTGCGGGCACCTCATCCGCGGCGCGAGTCTCCGGAACTGATGCAGGTCGAGACCCGTTCACCTGCATCGTCCGAGTCGCGTCCGGTTGATCTCAAGCCTCGCGAGCCTGTGCCGCTGCGCGAGCTCTTTGAGTCCAATCGGATGCCGCCTCCCGCCCAGCCCGTCGATGTGCCAGAGAGGACCCCGGTCGAGAAGGCAGTGAAGGCTTCCGAGGAGACCCCCTGATCGCCGTCCAGATCCTCCGGGCCCGGACGGTTGGGCCCGGAGGGCGCACCTGCCCCGGGAGACGGGGGTCAGCTTATCGGATGGGTGCCATTGTCGAAGTGGGCATGCGCGACCGACCCCCATTCCCGCCGGGCTCTGCGTGCAGGCCAGGATAAAGGCGATATGGGAATGAAGGTGCGCCATCTCCCGATGGCACATGAGACCCGGGTGGCTGACGAACGCGGGCAATGACCCACCAGGAAATCTTAGAGCCTTTATAAACCATGAAGGTCAACCTATACACCCTGAAAATACGGATGTTTCCCAGGGTGTTGGCCTGCCCCGGAAATTTGAATATTCTGTCATGGGAAAGTCCTGGTTCTGATTTGTCCGAACTGCAATCGGGGCTAAAATACCCACCGCGCCAACAATGATCCCAACTGCAGGCCGAATTAAAGGGAGTGCTGCATGGCTAATAATTGGCAGGGCGACACCGATTGCATGGTGGTCGGTGCGAGTTTCGCCGGCCTTGCAAGCGCCATAGCTCTGTCACGCGCCGGGTTGCGCGTGACTGTGCTTGAAAAAAAGTCCGATCCCGGCGCAAAGCTCCACACCACTGGCATCATCGTTAAGGATGCGATCGACCAGATCGCTCTGCTCGATACCCTGCCAACGTCATTCGTGCGCCGTATTCCCGGTGTGCGCCTGTATGCTCCGAACCTGCGTTACGTGGATCTCGAAGCGCCGGGTTATTATTTCTTGGCGACCGACACGCCGTCTGTTATGCGCTGGCTCGCGGGCGAGGCCGAACGTTCGGGCGCCACGATCACCTATGGCAAGACATTTACTGGCGCCAAGCGCCTGCAAAGCGGCTTTGAAGTGGACGGCTTTGGTATCACCCGGTTCCTGATCGGCGCGGATGGCCCGCGCTCGCGGGTCGCGAGTGTGCTGCATCTCGGGGCGAGCGAGAAATTCCTGGCCGGCATCGAATATGAATACGCTGGCGAAGCGCTTGCGGTACCAGACAAGCTGCATTGCTTCATCGATCGCCGACTCGCACCCGGCTATATCGGGTGGGTGCTGGCTGGGGTTGATTGTGTGCAGGCCGGGATTGCACGAAGGGTGCATGGATCTGAAGCCTTCAAACCGGATGTGGCAATGGATGCGTTTCTTGCGAAAATCGTGCCTGTCATCGATTTATGCGGGATCAAACCAACGGGCGTACGCGCGGGCCTCATTCCATGTAGTGGAGTGGTCACCCCGGCCGCCGTATCGCGGGCATTACTCGTGGGCGATGCCGCTGGCATCGTGTCGCCCCTCACCGCGGGCGGAATTCACACCGCGCTGAAGCATGGGCTTTCAGCAGGCAATGCGGTGGCGGATTTCCTATATGGCCGGGCTGAGGATCCCAGCGGCTGGTTTGTGCGCTCGTATCCGAAGTTCCGCATGAAGCGCATGCTGCGGTTTTCATTCGACCATTTCCAGAGCGATCTCGCCTTCAATTGGCTGCTTGGGACGCGTCTCATGCGTTCAGCCGCGAGCATCGTTTATTTTCACCACAAGGGTGTGTTCGACCCGACCGAGCGCATCGGGCGTGAGCAGTTGCCAGCACTGCGGCGTGATCCCCCGTAAAAATACGAAACGGTTTAAAAGGGGCGCCCGGATACTTTATCCGGTCAGGGTTAAGAGGCCGCAGCGATTCGCTGCGGAATGCCAGTACCACCCTTTTGGGATAGAGCCCATCGGACATGTCGATGGGAGTCCTGTCCGGCCCTGGCGGGAATGGCGACGAAGAGGATTTTTTCCCTCCCGGCGTGTATAGATAGACCAACGCAGGCAGCGGATCCCCCCCCCGCTTCGCGTAGACTCTCCAGCACGATGACGACTCGAGCTGCACGTTGGCAAAGTCGTCTGCAGCAGCTTGGCAGGCACGCTGTCAGTAATGAATGGTCTGGAAACGGTTAAGCCTGCGAGGGTCGCGTCATGCTGGTCCACTTGCGATTCGCGAGGTGGACGTGAGGCACACCATAAATTTCCACATCGTTGGGATTGTGTGAGCCGACTCAGGCCAAGTATACTTGGCAAGGGATAAGGGAGGCTTAGGTATCAAGCTCGCATGAACAATCCTAAAAGATACATCGTTTTGTTCCACAAACTTCGTCCATGGCTTCTCCGATCTTTGGTCATTGTCGGTTTGATGGCTGTGGGGGTGACGGTCTGGGTCAAATCCGAGCAAGCTTCTCAGACTCGCTCCAAGCTGACGCCCGGTGCGGTATCACCGAAGCCGAACGGTGTGCTGATTTCCTCTCCCCAGTCTTACACGGCATTGCGTCCTGCGTCCGTTTCTCCGGTCTCAGACACAGGACCCAGGGAAAACGCTAGCGAACTGGCAGTGGATCTTTCAAAAGCCCTCCCAGGCTTTGCGGCTGATGCCGAGCAGTTTGCCGACGAGCTGGAATCTTCCCAATCCGGTCACAGCTTCCATGCGAGAATTCACGAACAGGATCAGGCCATCCGGGCCGCGTTCGAAAGCGGCAACACCACCGAGGCAGCGCAGCTGCGGCATGCCCTGGAGACCTGGGAGCATCGACAGCAGGCAGACGCGTTGTCACAGGCGAACAGGGCTTTCGCGAATGGTGACTGGGTTGCGGCCATCAATGCCTACGAACGGTGCGTTGCCTTGGGTGAAGGCGGGAACCCCCAAGTCTGGTGGTATTTGGCACAAGGGCTGTCGCATCGCAAGCCTGCTACTGCCCTAGCCATTGGGTACTCGGCTTACCTCGCATATGAACGCGATATCGAGCTCCAGGGCCTGGCGATCACATACCTCCCCGACTGGGCCAGCCTCGCACGCAAACACTTTCACGGACCTGCCCTGCTCATCATTGATAATTCCAAATCCGCAGCTTACCTGGCATATCAAAACTACCTCAAGCAGAAACCCCGCGACATCGCTATCCTGCTTCCCGCCCTCGAACTCCTGGTTCGCAATCTCGCGGCTCAGCATGACTACCTTGGAGAAATCCGTCTTCTGGAGGCGATGTACCGGAGCTATCCCGGGAATGTGCAGCTTGCTGGGCGATTAAAAAAGGCTATCACGAACCATGGCTTCCAGGTGCAGCGAGTGACTCCGGACGTCAATGTGTTTCCGCCCCGGGTCTGTGTGCACTTTTCCGCACGTCTTTCTGATGCGCCGAATTTCCATGCCAGCACTTGGGTGAGTTTTCAACCCGCACGCCCCCGGGCTGTTGCAGTCCTGCAGAATGGGGGTGTTTGCATCCGAGGCCTTCCCGCAGGCTCGACGACGGAGTTGCAGATTCGTGCGGGACTCCCTGCCATCGACGGTGCCGTGTTGCCCAAGATGACGCGTATCAAACTGAGTCTCCCGGACCGGAGTTCGAAGATCATATCGGACACGGGACGATTCATCATACCCGCCAACCTGCCACCGGCAGTAGGCTTTTCCACCATCAATGTTTCCAAGGTCAAGATCCGGATCAACCGGGTGCCTCAGCGGGCGCTGATCGGCTTCCTTAGCAATCATCCCTTGCTTCAGCAGGATGCATATACATCCGTGCTGACGGGGCAAAACAGCAAAACTGTATGGCGGGGGACGACTAACATCCCGCATTTCACCCAGAATCGTCTGGTGCACACGATTCTGCCCTTGCCCAGGATTTTGGGAAAACCCGGTCTGTACGCGATTCAGATCGATCCGGGAGATGGCACGCCCAACCCTTTCGGCGATCTCGGGGCCGTTCAACTTGTGTTGCGCACCAATTTGGCACCGACGATCTGGCGCGGACACAACGGCCTCTATGTCCAAGTCCGCCATTACACGACCGCGCGGGTCTGGCCAGGAGTCAAGATCGAGCTCATCGCGAAGGATAACGATATTCTCGAAACGAAGTGGACCCACAGTTTGGGTGTCGCACACTTTCCCCAGTCTATCCTGCGGGGGCGCGCCGGTCAAAGTCCGGACTCCCTGCATATTTACGGACCCGGAAAAGAGTTCACGCTCGTTGACCTCCACAACTCCCCCTTGAATCTGTCGGGCCGCGGGATATCGGGTCGCGCTGCGTTACACCCGGTGAGTCCCTACCTCTGGCTGGATCGGGGTATCTACCGGCCCGGTGAAACAGTGCATGTGACGGCCATTTATCGGAGTGCTGCCGGCCGACCTCTGGATCTTCCCCTCCATCTCATCGTTCGCCGGCCGGGTGGTCAGGTTTTTCTGGATGTCGTCCCCAAACTCAGGGATGACGATGCCATCATCACCCCTGTCCGGCTACCGCGGGCGGCGCAGGGTGGCATCTGGAGCGTGAGCCTGGCCACAGGACTCCACGAACCGGTCTTGGCACGAGCCAACTTCACGGTGGCTGCATTTGTCCCCCCCATGCTCGCCGTTCATCTCGGTCACGCCAAACCGGTTCCCGCGGGAGGCCGGGTATCCTGGCCTGTGCGTGTGCGCTACCTGTATGGCGCCCCAGGTGCACATCTGTCGGGGGTGGCGCAAATCAACATCCAGTCGGCATCTCCCCTCTATCCGCGATGGAAGCACTATCACTTCGGTTTGTCCAGCGAAGTGGAGCCGGGGATGGTCCAGACGGTGACCCTGCCTGCGACGAATGCTGCTGGTTTGACCCGGGTTCCCATCAATCTCACACGGTTGCCCGACAGCACGCGCTTTCAAAAGGCGAGGCTGTCGGTCTCGATCAACGAGCCTTCCGGCCGGTGGGTGAATCGTCGTATCCAGCTTCCGATCATCCCGGACCATCCACTTATCGGCATCAGAGAGGAATTTCGCAACCACACGGTCGCCTCAGGAAAAACGCCGGTCTTTCATATCGCCGCAATTCGATCCGGTGGAACGATTACGGCAATACCCGTACTGATTCGCGTCGTGCGCCAGTCCCCAGAATGGGACATCACGATGAACTACGGCGTTGCCAGCTGGACCTACAGTTACATCAATCACCCGGTACTTACCCGAGGCATCATGCTGCCCGAAGACCATCCCTATGATCTTCGGTTACCCGCACTGGACTACGGTCGTTATCGCTTGAGGGTTGCCGAAGCCCATGGGGGCCTCGCTGCAAGCTCGGTGATTTTTTACTCTGGCTGGCAAACCAGTGGCAACCCTGCAGTACCGCAGCGGGTCTCAGTACGCAGCAGCGCTCCGGATTATGCCGCCGGGAGCGACGCGAAAATCCATGTCTCCGCTCCTTTCGCAGGTCCGGCAGTACTGGTTCTCGCCAACGACAGGATCCTCAAGATCCGCGACTTTAGTCTTCCCAAACGGGGCCGGACGCTTCGTGTACGCATACACGGCCGGTGGGGTGCTGGGGCCTATGCCTTAATCGATGTCTTCCGGCCAGCAACAGCCAGTCAAGCGCCGGAACGCGCCATCGGGTTGACGTGGCTGGGTTTGCGACCGGGTCATCGTGCCATTCCTCTGCATCTTTCTGTCCGACATGTCTACCGCCCTCTGGAAACCATTCGGGTTCCGGTGAAGACCCGTCCTGGCGCCTATGTCACCCTGGCGGCTGTCGATCAGGGAATCCTCAATCTCACCCAGTTCCCGAACCCCAACCCCCTGCACTACTTCTTTGGAAAGCGGCGCTTGGATATCCGGGTGTTTGATGAATATGGGGATCTTTTGGCGCGTCCGCAGGGCTTCGAAACGCTCCTCGAGAACGGAGCTGGAGCAAGTTTTGGCCCGGCTGTACGGCCCATTCCCCAGAAAGTCGTGGCCATCTTCGCGGGCCCCGTTCAGGCGAACAGTGAAGGCCTTGCGAATTTGCCCATCACCATCCCCGAGTTTGATGGTGAGTTGCATCTCATGGCTGTCACCTGGAAAGCTAACGCGATGGGTGCCTCCCACGCCAGTATCATTGTCCGCAATCGATTGATTGCCAACCTGCTGTTGCCACGTATCCTGGCCCCGGGGGATACGGCTCAGGCTTCAGTGATGTTGCAGAACCTCAAACTTCCGGCCGGGATGTATCGCAGCACCGTAAATGCGACCGGCTCCGTCCGTGTCGTCCGGGGCGCCACCCACGCGGTCCGCCTGTCGTCCCCGGCCATGCATTTGCTACCCGTCACGATGACAGGAACCGGCGATGGCACGGCACGTTTGACGCTGGCGGTAACCGGTCCCGATGGGTACCACCTCGTTCGGCACTGGCAGATGGTGGTGCACTCGACTCAAATACCCGTGACCCGCGATCACCTTGTACGACTTGGTGGGGAAGGGGAGCTGACCTTGCGACCCGATAACGCGGGATTTATTGCGGGTTCAACCCGTAGCGCGGTCACCCTCGGAAATATCCTGCCCTTCGATCCTGGAGCCTATGTGCAGGCGCTTTATCATAGCTGGCACTATAGCGGTTCCCTGCTTACCGCAGCCAGCAAGGGGCTGCCCTTGACCGTCCTGCGTCCGCCCCTGGTTTCTCGCCGACGTCTGGAAAGGCTCCAGCATTACGTTGGACAGGTGCTGAACGACCAGCGTTACGATGGTGCTTTCGGTCTGTGGTCAGATATGGGCCGGGCTCAGCCTTGGCTCACAGCCTTTGCCACGGAATTCCTGTTGCGGGCTGAGAAGAACGGCGCCACGGTACCCCGGGCCACCCTCCAGCAATCTCTCACCTGGCTGCGCCACGAGCTGGTCAGCACGGATCACACAGTCTTTGACCGTGTCTATGCGGCTTATGACCTGAGCCTCGCCGGAGAACCACCAGCGGGAGCCATCCGCCTCCTGGCAATGCATCTGTCGCGCATCTCCATGCCGTTGACGCTGGCCCAGCTGGGCGTGTCCCTCAACATTATTGGTGAGCGGCACCAGGCCTTGCGGGTGCTACGGATGGCCATGGCAATGCATGAGCCGAAAGGCAAGTGGTGGTGGAAGCAAATCGATTGGGATGCTGCGTTCGGTTCGCCCCTTCGCGACGAATGGGCCGTTTCAGCGATCATCGCCCAGTCGGGTCTCATGCCCCACGTTCGGCTGCGCAGCAATCTCCCGGGTGCCGGCCTCCGCCCGAGCGAGCTCACGTCGCAAGAGCTGGCTTGGGCTCTCTATGCTGATGGCGTCCTCGGCGGTTCACGGCGGATGGTGTATGTGCAATGGAACCACCGCGTCATTGACAGGACCGGACCTGTCATTCTCACATTGACCGGAGCGACGGTCCTGCACAACTTGGGCAGAAGTGCGCTCCCCGTGTCAGTTACAACGACCGGCATTACGCAAACCCCTCTGCCGGCTGCGGTACATGGCATGGTGGTGCATCGCCTCTTCTATACGTTGGGCGGCAGGCCCTTGCAGCCGGACTCGCTCCCCCAAAACACAGTTTTTGTGATGGTCCTCAAAGGAGCAGTCACTGATGACCTGCCACACCTGGCCCTTCTCAATGTGGGATTGCCACCGGGTTGGGAGCCAGCAGGCAGTCTTGCCCCGGGCCATGTGCAGAAGCTTCCCTGGCTTTCACACACGACAACTCCGGAAACGGTTTTTGCCACCGATGATCGCTATGAAGCCGCGTTCGGGATGGCTCCTCAGGGTAGTTATGCTTTCCAAACCCCAGGGATGAAAAAATTCAAGATTGCGGTCTTGCTGCGAGCCGTGACACCCGGATCCTACACCCTGCCGGGAGTCAGTCTGAGTGACATGTACCACCCCTCTGTATTCGCGCGGACCTCTGGCCGGAGAGTGATCGTTACGCCCGGTGCGCACTGAGGGGGCTGTGGCCGGGCGTCATGACCTCCGTGGGCGCTTCCGATCGCGGCTCTGGCCGCGAAGGAGGCATCCATGGTGGTGGTGGCTCGGTGTCACGACGCTCGCGGGCATCGCAGGTATCATGGTTACGGCATGGTTCATGATGCCCGGCACCCGCAGACTGGAGGACGAGGGGCGCATCATTTTTGACCGGCGCGGCCGTGTGCTGGCCATGTTCCTCGACCGCGAGCAGCAATGGGCTTATGCCATCCGGCCTCGACAGATGAGCCCGGTCATGAGACGGATGCTGATCGCGATCGAGGATCGGCATTTCTGGTGGGATCCGGGTATCGATCCTTTCGCCATCCTGCGTGCTACATGGCAGATGATTCTCGCCGGCCACGTCGTATCCGGTGCTTCGACGATCACGATGCAAGTGACCAGAATGCTGCATCCGCTCCCAAGAACACTGCCGGTAAAAATTCTTGAAGCCTTCCAGGCCGTATCCTTGTTCGAGCATGACTCCAAGTCCCGCGTCCTTGGCATGTGGATGTCCTTGGCCCCGGAAGGTGGAAACATCGAGGGCGTCGAGGCTGCAGCGCACGCTTGGTTCCACCAATCACCAAGCACCTTGGGAGCAGCGCAGGCCGCTTTTTGCGTGATGATGGTGCGCAACCCCAACTGGCTGAATCCGCTTCGCCACCCTCGTGCTGCCTTAGCCACCCGCAACCAAATCCTGCAGGAATCCTGGCGACAAGGCGTCATATCCCACTCGGCGTTGAAACACGCGCTGGCGACACCCCTGCCTGATCGTCTTTACCCAATGCCCCGACTCTCGCCCCAAGCGCTCGAGCAGCTACCCACGGGAACACGCACGACCATCGAACGGCCTATGGATCAGGCCATTGCTGCCATTGCGCATCAGTCTCTGCACCAGATGGAACCCACCGAGAGTGTCGCGATCCTGGTGGCCAGTTTGAAAACATTGGGGATACGTGCCATCTACAGTGGTGAGTGGGGGCATGTACGACGGGATGGTTTTCTCGATATGACTCAAGCCCTCCGTTCGCCTGGTTCTGCGTTAAAGCCTTTCTTGTACGGTCTGAGCTTTGGGGCAGGACTGATCCGGCCAACCACGGATGTTGCTGACTTCCCCAGCAACTTTGGCAGCTACGAGCCGAACGATTACAACAACACCTACATGGGCACAGTCACCGCGACGACCGCACTGCGACGCTCCCTGAATGTCCCTGCGGTTGATCTCATCCAGGCTTATGGACCTTTGCGTTTTGCTGCCCAGCTCGCAGCAGCGGGAACCCCCGTCACGTTACCCTACGGCGCAGATCCTGCCCTTCCCTTGGCGTTGGGGGGTGCCGGCATCACCATGCGCCGTCTGGTAGCGCTTTATGCGGGCCTTGCCAACGGTGGAGTGGTTGAGCGATTGCATCTTGTTGCCGGTCAGCGAAGGACACGACGACGCCTTCTCCCTCCCCACGCGGCGAGAACCGTGACCGCGATCCTGAATCGACCCTTTCCCTTCGGTGGACCTGCGGGGATCGCCTGGAAGACCGGTACGAGCGCCGGAAACCGGGATGATTGGGCGATCGGGTTCAATCACCGCTACGTGGCCGCAGTCTGGATCGGTCAACCCGGCGGCGGCGCACTGCCCGGAGATACCGCACTTGCCGCGATTCCAATTCTCGCCAAAATTTTCAGCATCTTGCCCGGTCGAGTGCTGACTGTGGAGCCACCGATCGAACCTTTGACGTTGCACCTGCAGTTGATGGGTACCAACCTGGAGATCGCCAGCCCCGCACCCGGTGCAGAACTATCCGTTGGGGAACCCATCAGCATCCATGTCCTGGGTGGTAGTCGACCGTTGCATTTCCTCATGGACGGCCGACCACTTGACTCGAATCCCGCTTTACGCAGTGTCCGCTGGATACCTCGTGCCGAGGGTTTTTATCACCTTAGCGTGCTCGATTCGAAGGGCAGACTGGTGCAAAGAACACTACGGGTTATCCCGGCAATCCACAGTGCGACCGTGGTATGGGGGGTTCACACTTGAACTGGTCATGTCAACGCTTGTCAAAATGGAACATACAATCAAAACCGATGAATCCGCTACGGACTTGACGGATCGCAGGCGACTGAAAACTCGTCGAACCTTTTGAGTTGTGAATCGTTCTAATGACAAGCTCCGGGATAGACTACTCAACGGGAAACTTTAACCCAGGTTGTCAAAAGCCAAAAAAAGCGGCCTCCGAAGAGGCCGCAACAGAACCGGGGAAGTGGTCTTGGCGCGTCACTGTGGCATGGGCTGGATCCGGATCGGAGACCCCGAAAACAGCGTGGGAGCGTCCGTCGCGTAGGCCAGGCGGTTGTAGCGCGCAATCGAGGATTTGAGAAGCCCGTTAAACCGGGCCAGGACCGCTTCAAGCTCACCCCGGCGATGGGCCATCATCCGCTGGATGCGGTGATTGATGGGCTGGGCATAGTTTCCGATCACGAGCGTGTAGGTATTGATGATCTTCTGGTGCAGCCGGACGAGGTTCCGGAGACTCGCTTCCGAAACATTGTGCTGGCGCTCGGGGTTGTAAACCGAGGTCAGGAGTTTCTCGAGCTTTTGGTCGAGCTTGCGGCCTGCGCGGAGTACGGCGCCATAGCGGCCCTGGAGCGCGGGCTCACCCGCAAGGCTCTTCCGGAACGTCCGGAGCGTGTTTTGCATGCCGTGAATGCGGTCCAGCATGGTATCCATGGCGGTGATCATGGCGCTCAGTTCGAGTCCCGCGTTACGTTGTGCCACGTACTGTGCCTCAGGGATGGAGAAGCGCGGATCCGCGACCACGCGGGCCAGACCGACCGCCTGATGGTGGCCGACCGTGACCACGACACGATAGGTTCCGGGTACCACATCCGGGCCCTGGAAGCCATGGGGCCCATGGGACATCCAGTAGTGGCCGAAATCCATCTTCCGGGGACCCTTGTAGGAGAAGTTCCAGACAGCGGATTCGACACCGGAGTGGGCCGGGCCGTAGATCGTGTTCACAAGGGCGCCGGAGCGGGTTTTGATCTGGATCTTGACCGGCGTTTCATGGGCTTTCTTTTCGGCCTTGGTCCGGGGGTAGGTCTTCTTGAGGTCGTAGGCGACCGTGACACCGACCGGTGCGTTCGGGGCCGAGTAGAACGGAGGCGCCGGATCCCCGATGTCCGTGGCGTAGAACAGAGTTCCCTTCTGCATGGGGAAGAGGACGAGCGGTTGATGGGCGGCTGACCGGGTCAGTCCCTCGAGCGGTTTCAGGTTGTCCAGGACCCAGAGTCCGCGGCCGTGGCTGGCGAGCACCAGGCTGTCCGGGTGGTGGACGAACTTGAGGTCCCAGACGGGCATGGTGGGCAGG
>DAHVLZ010000036.1:45000-108402 GCA_027320085.1 Pseudomonadota bacterium | reverse complement strand
ATGCCCGGGGACAATACGAAGCTGGTAGTGACACTGATTTCACCGGTGGCGATGGAAGAGGGTCTGCGGTTTGCGATCCGCGAAGGCGGCCATACCGTGGGTGCCGGCGTCGTCAGCAAAGTCCTCGCCTGAGGAAGCGCACATGCCACAGCAACAACGCATCCGTATCCGGCTCAAGTCGTTTGATCACCGCCTGATCGATAAGGCAGCCCGGGAAATTCTAGATACTGCAAAACGTAGTGGAGCCAAAGTCATGGGCCCCATTCCCCTGCCGGTTCGTCACGAACGCTATACCGTGCTGGTGGCGCCAAACGCGGACAAGGACGCACGCGACCAATACGAGCTCAGGACCCATAAACGGCTGATTGATATCGTTGAGCCCACTGAAAAAACAGTCGACTCCCTCATGAAGCTCAGCTTGGCAGCCGGAGTGGATGTCAAAATCCAGCTCAACTAAGGCTTGGGGTGGGCGCAGGGACAGAAGCGGCGGTTCAGAGCCCCATTGATTTAATCGAGTGAAAACCGTATAATCTCCGGTTCACTAGGTTTTTCATGCACCGGTCAATCGCAATCGGTGTGAGATGAGGAAAAGTCGCCATGACGATTGGCGTGATCGGCCGCAAGTGCGGCATGACGCGTTTTGTCACCGAAACCGGTGCCGTGATTGCGGCGACGGTCATTCAGGTCGAGAACAACGCCGTCACCCAGGTCAAAAGCCCAACAACTGACGGCTACGCGGCCGTTCAGGTGGCACACGGCCCCCGGCGTCGACCTGTACGGGTGGGGAAAGCCATGGCCGGTCATTTTGCGAAGGCGGGTGTTGAGCCAGCGGCCGGTTTGCATGAATGGCGGATCGGGGCTGAGGATGCCGCCCGTTATGCACCCGGGCAGGTTCTCTCGGTTGCGATTTTTAGTGCTGGCCAGAAAGTTGACGTGCAGGGTCTCACGCGGGGCAAAGGTTTTGCGGGCACGATTAAGCGGCATCATTTTTCGAGCCAGGATGCAACCCACGGCAACTCGCTCTCGCACCGTGCGCCAGGTTCCATCGGACAGCGGCAAACTCCCGGCCGGGTTTTCAAGGGCAAGCGCATGGCTGGTCGACTTGGCCATGATTTTCAAAGAATCCAGAACCTGCCTGTATTGCGCATTGACGAGAGCAAGGGGCTTCTTTTTGTAGGCGGCGCGGTTCCGGGTGCTCCGGGAACGACCGTAGTGGTTGCCCCGGCGGTCAAGTCGAGACGGATGGAGGTTGTCTCGTGAAGCTCAAGATTTTGGGCGACGCCGGTGGCGAAATGGAGATTGCCGAGGGACGGCTTGAAGCTCCTTTCAACGAGCCGCTGGTCCACCAGCTAGTTACGGCCTATTTTGCGGCTGGGCGGCAAGGTAGCAAAGCACAAAAATCGAAGGCTCAGGTACGTGGAGGTGGGCGCAAGCCTTGGCGCCAAAAAGGCACGGGTCGGGCTCGTGCTGGAAGCATCCGCAGTCCATTGTGGCGGGGTGGTGGTCGGGTTTTTGCGGCGGCTCCGCGTGACTACAGCCAGAAGGTCAATCGCAGTATGTACCGCGGAGCCCTCCGCAGTATTGTGGGTGAACTGATCCGGAAAAACTGCCTCCTGCTTGTTGAAGAGCTCAAGCTGGAAGCACCGAAAACACGGGAACTGGTCGCTCGGCTCAAGGATTACCAGCTGGCGAATGTCCTGATCGTCACCGAAGCCTTTGACGAAAGGTTGGATCTGGCCTCGCGTAATCTGCCGTGGGCCGAACTTTGTCCCCTGACGCGGCTGCATCCCATCGATCTTTTGCGCTATGAGAAGGTCCTGATGACGGTACCGGCCTGGAAGCAGCTTGAGGCTCGGCTGACATGAACATAAAGAAGTCACCTCAACCCATGGATCTCATTGCTGGACCCCACCTGACGGAAAAAGCCACCCGACTGGCGAGTGACCACCGGCAGTATGTTTTTAGGGTTCGCTCAGCGGCCAGCAAAACCGATGTCCGCCGGGCTATCGAGACGCTTTTCGGTGTCCAGGTTGCGCGGGTTACTCTGCTCAACCAGCCGGGGAAGACAAAACGTCATGGAGGCCGAGCCGGCTGGCGGGCGGGGTACAAAAAGGCCTACGTGTGCCTTGCGCCTGGTCAAAATCTCGATCTCGGTGGAGGCGTCGAAACCCCATGATGAATAATCCCCGTTTCGCAGGAGAAACGTCATGGCGCTGATCAAGCCAAAACCGACCTCGCCGGGCCGGCGTTTTGCCGTGAAAGTGGTGACTCCGGAACTTTATCGCGGTGAGCCGTGCGAGTCCCTGCTTGAGCCTATCCGAAAGCAGGGTGGACGCAACAACCTCGGGCGGATCTGCCTCCGGCACCGCGGTGGGGGTCATGCGCGTCGCTACCGGATCGTTGATTTCAAGCGAAACAAAGACACCATTCCAGGCCGCGTGGAGCGGATTGAGTACGATCCCAACCGGACCGCCAACCTAGCTCTCATTCTCTACCCGGATGGTGAGCGTCGCTACATTCTTGCGCCAGCAGGCCTTGGTGTGGGCGATACCGTTGTGTCGGGCAACCAAGCGCCGATTCGGCCGGGTAATTGTTTACCCCTGCGCAACATTCCGGTCGGCTCACAGGTCCATGCCATCGAACTCAAACCCGGACGCGGGGCTCAACTGGCCCGTAGTGCTGGTGCCAGCGCCCAGCTCATTGCCCGCGAGGGTCATCTTGTCACTCTGAGATTGCGTTCGGGCGAACTCCGGAAGGTTCCTGTCGAATGCCGGGCCTCGATCGGGGAAGTCGGCAACTTGGAGCATAACCTCGAGTCGTACGGGAAGGCGGGAGCCAAGCGGCACCGGGGTATTCGGCCGACAGTGCGTGGGGTCGCGATGAACCCGGTTGATCACCCCCACGGCGGTGGTGAGGGAAGAGGCAAGGGCAATCACCCACAGTCACCTTGGGGGCAGCCGGCCAAGGGTTACAAGACGCGCCATAACAAGCGGACCGACCGTCTGATCGTCCGCCGGCGCCAGGTCAAATAAACCGAGGTTCCTGACATGTCGAGATCCGTCCGCAAGGGACCCTTTGTTGATCCCCACCTCGCCCGCAAGGTAGCCGAGGCGGGTGCAAGCCATAACAAGCGGCCCATCAAGACTTGGTCGCGCCGTTCCATGGTGACTCCCGAGATGGTAGGGCTCACCCTCGCTGTCCACAACGGGCGCCAGCATCTACCCGTTCTCGTGACCGAAAACATGGTGGGCCACAAGCTCGGCGAGTTTGCTCCGACCCGGACTTTCAAGGGGCATCCAGCAGACAAGAAGACACCGCAGCCAGCCGGGAAGACGGGTTGAGCCATGACGGACACAATTGCTTCCCACCGTTATGCTCGGGTTTCTCCGCAGAAGGCACGTTTGGTGGCTGATCTGGTTCGTGGCAAGCCGGTAGCTCAAGCGGTTGAAATTCTTCGCTTCGGCCACCCGGCTGCCTGCCGAGTGGTGCTGAAGGTCTTGGAATCGGCGATTGCCAACGCCGAAAACAACACAGGAGCTGATGTGGATGTGCTCAAGGTTACCCGGATCCAAGTCGACGAGGGTCCGCGACTCAAGCGTTTTCACGCCCGCGCCCGTGGTCGGTCAAATGTCATCATCAAGCGCACGAGCCACATTACCGTTCAGGTAGGGGGTTAGCCGTGGGGCAGAAAGTCAATCCGATCGGTTTTCGGCTCGGCATCTCGAACGAATGGAATTCCCGTTGGTACGCCGAACGAAAGGCCTTCGTCAGCCAGCTCCGGACGGACGCCGAGATCCGCGAGCACTTGAGACGTCGGTTGGCCCAGGCTGCCGTAAGCCGTATTGAAATCCTGCGGCGAGGAAACCAGTGCGAGGTCACGCTGCATACGGCCAGACCAGGCGTGGTGATTGGTAAGCGTGGCGAAGAAATTGCCGCACTGGAACGTGATCTGGCCGGTCGCCTCCAGGGCAGCGAGGTGAACCTTCATATCCAGGAGGTTCGCAAGCCGGAGCTCGACGCAACTCTAGTTGCCCAAAGCATCGCCGATCAGCTCGAGCGCCGCATCATGTTCCGGCGAGCCATGCGTCGCGCGGTAACTTCAGCCATGCGCGCTGGGGCACAGGGTGTCAAAGTCAGGGTCTCGGGGAGACTCAACGGAGCGGAAATTGCCCGGAGCGAGTGGTACCACGAGGGCCGGGTTCCATTGCACACTCTGCGAGCCGATATTGATTTCGGGCAGGCTACAGCCAAGACCACCTACGGCACGATTGGCATCAAGATCTGGATCTTCAAGGGAGAGCTGATTGAACCGGTAGTGGCACCAGCGGCTGCGGAAACCGGAACGTCCTAGGAGCGAGAGCCGAACCATGTTACAGCCGAAGCGAAGCAAATTTCGCAAGCAGCAGAAGGGCCGCAACCGGGGGGTCGCGACTCGCGGCCATACCGTGGCCTTTGGCGAGTTCGGCCTCAAAGCAGCCGAAGCAGGAATGGTGACGGCCCGCCAGATTGAGGCCGCCCGTCGAGCAATTACGCACCATGTCCGGCGTGGCGGGAAAATATGGATCCGGGTCTTCCCGGATGTTCCCGTGACACGCAAGCCGCTCGAGGTCCGGATGGGAAGTGGAAAGGGCAACGTGGAATACTGGGCTGCGAGGATCCGTCCAGGCTTTGTCTTATACGAAATGGAGGGGGTTACCGAGGAGGTTGCCCGTGAGGCTCTGCGTCTCGCTGCTGCCAAGTTGCCGATTCGAACCCAATTTGTGATGCGGACGGTGCTCGGATGAACATGAAAGAACGTCGTACCCAGACAACGGCGGAACTGACAGAGGCATTGGCCGCGGAAAAGCGGGGCTTGACCAAGCTGCGGATCGAACGAGGTGTTGGCCAGATGGGCAAACCACATGAGTTCCGGAAATCACGGCGTGAGGCAGCACGGATCCTGACGGTCCTGAACGAACGTCTCCGGGGGGATGGTTCATGATGAATGAAGTTTCAGCAGATCGGGGCCGCGTCATGACCGGACGAGCAATTCGCGCTACGAGGTCAAAGTCAGTGGTGATCGAGCTCGCGCGGCAGGTTCGCCATCCCAAGTACCACAAGTACATCCGGCGCCGGACCCGGATCATGGCGCACGATGAAAGTGGCAAGGTGATGGCAGGAGATCTCGTCCGCATCCGTGAATGTCGGCCATTTTCAAAGCGGAAAAGCTGGAGTGTCGAGGCGGTCATCGGGCATGAGGATACCGTCGGAGGGAGGGCGTCATGATCCAGATGGAAACGGTGCTGGCCTCGGCAGACAACAGCGGAGCCAAGCAGCTGCGTTGCATCAAGGTCTTGGGCGGATCAAAGCGCCGTTATGCAGGTATCGGGGACATTATCAAGGTCAGCATCAGTGAGGCTATGCCGCGGGGGAAAGTCAAGAAGGGCGAGGTCTACGATGCACTGGTGGTGCGGACCCGTCGTGGGATCCGTCGGCCGGACGGTTCTCTCATCCGCTTCGACACCAATGCGGCGGTCCTGCTCAACAACAAGCAAGAACCCATTGGCACACGCATTTTCGGGCCCGTGACGCGCGAACTCCGGACCGAGCGGTTCATGCGCATTGTGTCGTTGGCACCTGAAGTCCTGTGAGGAGCGTTCGATGAAACGAGTCCGAAAGGGGGATGAAGTCGTGGTGATCGCCGGTCGGGACAGGGGGCGACGGGGCATCGTCCTGCGAGTGGCGGATGACCGGGTGTGGATCGAGGGGATTCACATGGTCAAAAAACACCTTAAGCCCAACCCCAATACCAATACCCAAGGGGGGATTGTCGAGCGTGAGGCTGCGCTGCACGTCTCGAACGTCATGATTTACAATCCAGTCGAAAAGAAGCCGTCCCGTATCGGTTACCGCAAGCTCGGAGACGGCCGCAAGGTCCGTTTCTTCCGTTCAACCGGCGAGTCGGTGGATGCCTGAGAGGAATCCCATGAACCGCCTGCAAGAACAGTATGAACAGGAGATCGTGCCCCGTTTGATGCGCGAGCACGGCTATGCGAACCGCATGGCGGTCCCCCGCATCAGCAAGATCACCCTGAACATGGGAGTGGGTGAAGCGACCGGCGACCGGAAGATTATCGACCATGCCGTCTCCGATCTCTCGGCCATCACCGGCCAGCGGCCGGTGGTGACACACGCCCGCAAGTCGATTGCCAGTTTCAAGGTCCGCGAAGGGTGGCCTATTGGTTGCAAGGTGACCCTCCGCCGCGAGCGCATGTACGAGTTTTTGGATCGCCTGATCCAGGTTGCAATCCCACGGATACGTGATTTCCGGGGGCTCAACCCGCGTGCCTTCGACGGACGGGGGAACTATACCCTAGGCGTCCGCGAACAGATCATTTTCCCAGAAATCGATTACGACAAGATTGATGCTCTGCGCGGACTTGATATCAACTTCACAACGACTGCCCGGACCGATGATGAGGCCCGGCTATTACTCAAGGCATTTTCATTTCCGTTCCGGAATTAGGTGAACGGGGGGACCGATGGCCAAGAAATCAATGATCAACCGTGAGCTCAAACGCAAAAAACAGGCTCTGCGTTTGCAGGCCCGGCGAGATGCGCTGAAAAAAGCGGCGCGCGATCTCAAGCTCACGTTTGATGAGCGCCGGAGCGCAGTTGATGCGTTAGCACGCTTACCCCGGGACAGTAGTCCGTGCCGCCAGCGGCGGCGCTGCTCGATGACTGGGCGCGCACGGGGGGTGTACCGTAAATTCGGATTGGGCCGTTCCGCCCTACGGGAACTGGCCATGCGCGGAGATATTCCCGGCCTCCGCAAGGCCAGCTGGTAGGAGAAGACGATGACGATGTCCGATCCCTTGGCTGATCTTTTGACACGGATCCGGAATGCCCAGCGTGCTGGGCACGCGGAAGTCGAGTTGCCTTCTTCACGGCTTAAGCGGGAAGTGGCGCGTGTCCTCAAGGAGGAAGGCTATCTTGATGAGGTCAACGAACGCAACGATGGGCCGATTCCGCTCCTCAAGATCCGCTTGCGGTATCACGAGGGTCAACCAGCCATCCGCCTGCTGCGGCGTGTGAGCCGTCCGGGATTGCGGGTTTACCGTGATCGGCGTCGCCTGCCCCGGGTCCAGAATGGCTACGGCGTGGCTGTTATTTCGACTTCTCGGGGTGTTATGAGTGATCGCCAAGCACGGGTTATCGGCGAAGGGGGAGAAATCCTGTGTCTTGTTTCCTGATGCCATCTGGATTGAACGGGGGGGGTCAATAAATGTCCCGGGTCGGAAAACGTCCTATTCCGATTCCCAAGGGGGTTTCGGTCGAACTCAAGGGCCGGTCCGTGGCCATCCAAGGCCCTCGGGGTCGGTTGCTTATGGAGTGCCCTCCAGCTTTAGGGTTTGAACGGGCCGAAGGCATGCTCTCCATTGCGGTGCAAGGTTCCAGCCGGCAGAACAGAGCCCTCTCCGGAACGATCCGGGCGATTGTCGCCAACATGGTTGAAGGGGTAAGCCGGGGGTTTGAGCGTCGACTCGAACTGGTTGGGGTGGGTTACCGTGCCCAAGTCCAGGGGCGGAACCTGCAAATGACGCTGGGGTATTCCAAACCGGTCGTCTATCCGATACCGCCAGAGATTACGATCGAGACACCGTCTCAGACCGAAATCATGATCAAGGGATGCGATCGGCAACGGGTTGGCCAAGTGGCAGCGGAGATTCGGTCGCTGCGGCGCTCCGATCCCTACAAGGGGAAGGGTGTCCGATACGCGGGCGAGTTGCTCAAACTGAAGGAGACAAAGAAGAAATGACCCTGAAGATTACCCCTTCCGGAAAAAAGCCATCTCGTCTGCGGCGAGCACGCCGTGCCCGTGCCCGGATTGCTCGACAAGGAGCGATGCGGCTCACCGTGTTCCGTACGCCGAACCATATCTACGCCCAGATTTTCACCCCAGAGGGGGCACGGGTCTTGGTCCAGGCCTCAAGTCTTGAGCCCGAGGTTAGAGATTCTTGGTCCCCGGGCACCCCGAAGACTGCACGCGCTGAGCGGGTCGGTCGGCTTTTGGCCGAACGTGCGGTTGCCGCGGGTATCCACCGGGTGGCATTTGATCGGTCTGGGTTCAAATATCACGGTCGTGTTCGGGCTCTGGCAGAAGGGGCCCGGTCCGGCGGCCTCCAGTTTTAGTTGATAGTCGGAGCGTACATGGCACGAGAGACTGCGGAAACGAGTGAGTTCCAAGAGAAACTGGTAGCTGTCAACCGGGTGGCCAAAGTGGTCAAGGGTGGGCGTCGCTTCGGTTTCGCCGCCCTTACCGTGGTTGGTGATGGCCGTGGGCGCGTTGGGTTCGGCTACGGCAAGGCCCGTGAAGTTCCGCTCGCCATCCAAAAAGCCATGGAAGAAGCCCGGGGTCATCTCTTGAAGATCCCACTCAACCAAGGCACGCTGCATTATGCGGTCCACGGTCGCCATGGGGCCACGCGGGTGTATCTTCAGCCGGCTTCTGAAGGAACCGGGATCATTGCCGGTGGTGCTATGCGTTCCTTGCTTGAAGTCTTGGGAGTGCGCAATGTCTTGGCCAAAGCCATGGGTTCCAGGAATCCAATCAACGTGGTTCGAGCCACCATGGCGGCGCTCACCGGTCTTGAGTCGCCTAAGTCGATTGCTGCACGACGCGGCCTCTCCAAAGACCAACTCCGGGTGAAGCCATGATGACGGTTCGTCGTCTCCGGGTGACACTTGTGCGTAGTCTGGCTAAGAAAACCAGCCGGCAGCGTTCCTGTGCCTACGGCTTGGGGCTCAGGCGTCCAGGACATAGTGTCGTGCTTGACGCCACGCCGGAAAACCTTGGGATGATCCGGAAAATCGAAAGCCTGTTGGACGTGGAGGGTGAATCTCGTGCGACTCAATGACTTGCATTCGGGATCGGGCGCCCGCGTCCGTGCCAAACGGGTGGGCCGTGGTGTGGGTTCCGGGCTTGGCAAGACGGCAGGACGTGGCCACAAAGGCCAGCATGCCCGAACCGGTGGGCTTCGTAAGATAGGCTTCGAGGGAGGCCAAATGCCTTTGCAGCGTCGCCTCCCCAAAGTGGGATTCCGCTCGGCGCTTTCACGTCGCTACGCTGCAGTCCGACTGGGAGATCTCGCCCGACTCGAGGAGACGGTGATTGATCTTGCTATGCTGAGGCGCGCCCGGTTGGTGCCACAGGGAACCGAAGTGGTCAAGGTGATCCTGAACGGGACCTGTGAGAAGGCACTGACGATCCGAGGGCTTCGCGTGACCCGTGGAGCCCGTGCCCGCATCGAGGCCTTGGGCGGCCGAGTGGAGGCTTGACATGTCGCGGACGGCAGGTGCGATGACCGGTTCCCTTGGCGGGATCAAAGGATCAGCCGAACTGCGTGGTCGCTTCCTGTTCCTGATCGGTGCCCTGTTTGTCTTCCGGGTTGGAGCACATATCCCGGTCCCGGGCATCAACCCGGTGGCCTTGGCTCGGCTGTTTAATGCACAGCAGGGCGGCATCTTGTCGATGTTCAACATGTTTTCCGGCGGCGCCCTGGCTCGCATGAGTGTCTTTGCTCTAGGCATCATGCCCTACATTTCAGCCTCGATCGTTATCCAGCTTTTGACCTCTGTGTTGCCCAGTTTTGAGGCCTTGAAAAAGGAAGGCTATTCAGGCCAGCGCAAGTTGACCCGGTACACCCGCTATAGCACCGTCGGCTTGGCCTTCATTCAGGCGCTGTTCGCCTCCATGGCCCTGCAATCACAGGGGGTGGTGGTTGATCCCGGGGTCGGTTTTATCGTGACGGCGGTTGTAAGCCTGGTGACTGGGACAGTCTTTTTGATGTGGCTTGGTGAGCAGATGACGGAGCGGGGAATTGGGAATGGGATTTCAATGATCATTTTTGCCGGCATTGTGGCTGGTTTGCCCTCTGCGGTGGCGGGCACCCTCCAGCTCGTCAATACCGGGCAGATGTCACCAATCATGGCGATCTTCATCGCGGTCGTTGTGTTACTAGTGACGATGTTTGTGGTTTTTATCGAGCGCGGCCAGCGGCGCATCACGGTGAATTACGCCAAGCGCCAACAGGGCAATCGTCTCTATGCCGCACAAAGTTCTCATCTGCCTCTCAAGCTGAACATGCCGGGTGTGATCCCTCCCATTTTTGCCTCGAGCCTAATTCTGTTCCCCGCGCTGATTGGCGGTTGGTTCGGAAACAGCAAACAGTTCCTCTGGCTGGACCGTCTCAAGACGATCCTGAGTTTTCCGCAACCTCTCTACGTAATTCTTTACTCGGGCCTCATCATCTTTTTCTGCTTTTTCTATACGGCTTTGGTCTTTAACTCCAAGGAAACAGCTGATAATCTCAAGAAATCTGGAGCGTTTATTCCGGGTATTCGTCCAGGCGAACAGACTGCCGGCTTCATTGATGGCATTCTCAACCGTCTGACCTTCTGGGGATCAATCTACGTTACGGCCGTCTGTCTCTTGCCCCAGTTCCTCATGTCCGATTTTCACGTCCCTTTCTACTTCGGGGGGACCTCGCTTTTGATCATTGTGGTCGTGGTCATGGATTTCATGGCCCAGCTGCAGGCGCATCTCATGTCGCATCAGTATGAAAGCCTGCTCAAGCGGTCCGGTTTCCACGGCGCGCGACGGACCACCTAGCCCAAGTCGCTCAGGGGATAGCCATGAAAGTACGAACGTCAGTCAAGCGTATTTGCCGGAATTGCAAGATCGTGAAAAGGGGACGAGTAATCCGGGTGGTTTGCAAGGAAGCCCGGCATAAGCAGCGGCAGGGTTAGGGTCTTGCCGACATACGATCGATAGATTACAATTGCCCATTTGACCGGGAGTTTCTCGCCATGGCCCGAATAGCGGGTGTCAATATACCGGCGACCCAACATGCCGCCATCGCTCTCACCGCGATCTACGGGATCGGTCAGTCACGGGCGAAACAGATCTGTCAGGCGGCTGGAGTCAACCCATCGGTGCCGGTTCGTGAGCTCACCGAACCCCAGATCGAGGCACTTCGTGTTGGCGTTTCACGCTTCATCGTGGAGGGTGACCTTCGCCGCGAAGTGGCGATGAACATCAAACGACTCATGGATCTTGGCACTTACCGGGGCTTGCGCCACCGGCGCGGATTGCCGGTCCGAGGCCAACGGACCCGAACGAATGCACGGACCCGCAAGGGTCGCTCACGTCAGACCAAGCGGTAGACGGTTGGGATTTTTCCAGATCGACAACGAGGCTTGAATACGAATGGTCGAAAACGAAAGCGGTTCTTCTCGTACCCGCAAGGCGCGCAAGGTGGTGGTGGATGCTCTGGTCCACATTCACGCGTCTTTCAACAACACCATCATCACAGTGACTGATCGCCAAGGCAATGTACTGGCTTGGTCGAGTGCCGGTCAGGCTGGCTATCGTGGGTCGAGGAAAAGTACGCCCTTTGCGGCACAGGTTGCAGCAGAGAAGGTGGCTGGACAACTGGCCGACCATGGTGTCCGCAATCTCGATGTCCAGGTCCAAGGCCCCGGTCCCGGACGTGAATCCGCGGTCCGGGCACTCAATAACCTGGGGTTCAAGGTCAATAGCATCTCAGACGTGACCCCGATTCCCCACAACGGTTGCCGACCGCCCAAGAAGCGGCGGGTCTGACCGGGGGCGAGGAGACACCAAATCATGGCGCGGTATCTCGGACCACGACTTAAACTCTCCCGACGTGAGGGGACCGATCTGTTTCTGACAGGTTCGGCCCGCCCCTTGTCGAGTAAGTGTCATCACGAAGTTCCACCCGGCCAGCATGGCCACAACCGGACGACAAAATCCTCCGATTACGGGTTACAACTCCGCGAAAAGCAGAAGGTCCGTCGCATGTATGGCCTTTTGGAGCGGCAGTTCCATCGTTACTATGAGGAAGCGGTGCGTCGGCGCGGAGCAACTGGAGAGACCCTTCTCCAGCTCTTGGAATCTCGCCTTGACAATGTCGTCTACCGCATGGGATTTGCGGCGACTCGTGCAGAGGCACGGCAACTAGTCGGCCATAGGGCCGTCGAAGTGAATGGCCGGACCGTGGACCTGCCCTCCTACCAGCTGAGCCCACAGGACGTAGTCATGATCCGGACCAAGGCCCGTAAACAGCCGCGCATTCGTGCGGCACTCGATCAAGCGAAGGGCTTGGGATTTCCAGAATGGGTCGAAGTCGACGATAACGAATACAAGGGAATTTTCAAAGCGATCCCTCAACGTGCGGCCCTCTCACCGGACATCAACGAGAACCTGGTCGTCGAGTTCTATTCGAAGTAAACCTTCACTGACTGTTTTGGGTGGCTTATGGTGAATTCAGCCAGCGATCTGATGAAAGCAAATGGTGTTAAAAGCGAGGCCATCGGGCCGCATGCCTCGAGGATCGTCCTTGAACCGCTCGAGCGCGGTTTTGGACATACTCTGGGCAATGCCTTGCGCCGGGTCCTCCTGTCCTCGATTCCGGGCTATGCTGTGACGGAAGTTGAGATTTCAGGGGTCGTGCATGAGTACACGACCATCGAGGGAGTTAATGAGGATGTAATTGACCTGTTGCTTAATCTCAAGGGGCTTGCCATCCGAGCCCCGCAGACGGTAGAGCGTGCCAGCCTCCGGCTGAATAAGGCCGGGCCGGGGGTTGTGCGGGCATCCGACATTCAGCTGGATCACCAGGTGGAGATCCTCAATCCCGATCATGTGATCGCCCATCTCAATAAACAGGGGCATCTAAATCTTGAACTCGTAATCGAACGGGGCCGGGGATACCTCCCGGCCGTTCAGCGGCAGGAACTAGGGGGGCGTACGCTCGGCCATCTCCGGTTGGATGCGTCCTTTTCCCCGATACGCCGTGTGGCTTTCCAAGTGGAAAACGCCCGAGTCGAGCAGCGAACCGACCTCGACCGGCTTGTTCTGGAGGTTGAGACCAACGGGACAATGACGGCAGAGACTGCCGTGATCGAAGCGGCACAGATTCTGAGAAACCAGCTCAGTGTTTTCCTGACTGATGAAGAAGCCCGGATCCCGGCGGCGGGGGCCATTCCAGCAACCACAGCACCCCTAGATACCGTATTTCTCAAGCCAGTCGACGCATTGGACCTTACGGTTCGGTCGTTGAACGCCCTCAAGGCTGAGCAGATCGAGTTCATCGGTGATCTCGTCCAGCGGACCGAAGCCGATCTCTTGCGAACGCCTAATCTTGGCAAGAAGTCCCTCGTGGAGATCAAGGATGCCCTTGCGATCCATGCTCTCTCACTCGGCATGACGATCGAAAACTGGCCACCACGGTTTCTGACACGTCATCCGGAAGCTCCGGCTTCGGCCAGTTAAGCGGGGAGATGACGATATGCGCCACCGAAATATTGGTCGACAGCTGGGCCGCACGAGCAGTCACCGGGCGAGCCTTCTCCGAAACCTCGCGATCTCGCTGATTACTGAGGAACAGATCCGGACTACGGTCGCCAAGGCGAAAGAACTCAGGCGTGTCGTGGAACCGATCATAACGTTGGCCCGTGATGGGGATACGGTGGCCCACCGACGCTTGGCTTTTGACCGGTTACGCCACCGGCCGACTGTGACCAAACTATTTACAGATCTCGGACCGCACTACCGCTTGAGACCTGGGGGTTACCTCCGCATCGTTCATGCCGGGTACCGGAGTGGTGATCATGCACCGGTCGCCTTGGTCCAGTTGGTAGATCGGCCGGAAAAGATCCGGCATCGTTCGACACCGAAGGCAGAAGGGACGGCTCAGCCCGCACCGGAGGAAGCAGCCAAGAAACGAGTCGCCAGGCCGGCCACCTCGAGCCGAAGAAAGAAATCAACTGAAGCGGTTTCTGAGACGGAAGCCGCAGAAGCGGAAAAAAAGCGCACCGGTCTATTCCGGCGCCGTCGAAAAACCGACAATCGCTCCGAAAAATCTTAGGGACGGGCTCTCCGGGGCCGGGTTTGCGGTTGCCGTTTCCTTGGCTCTGAGCGTGCAAGTTGCTGGAGTGCTCCCTGGAGAAAGCGCCCGGTGACCGAATCCGGCGATTGGGCGACCTGCTCGGGTGTGCCTTGAGCGATCAGTGCTCCACCACCGGCGCCGCCCTCGGGTCCCAAGTCAATGATCCAGTCAGCGCATTTGATGACATCCAAGTGGTGTTCAATGACGATAACGGTATTACCGCGATCTCGTAACCGAAACAAGACCCGAAGCAGTTGCGAAATATCCTCAAAGTGGAGTCCTGTGGTTGGCTCATCAAGCAGGTAGAGACTTTTCCCCATCTCGCGTTTACTGAGCTCCCGCGACAACTTAATGCGCTGGGCCTCGCCCCCGGACAGTGTGGTGGCGTTCTGGCCCAGGCGGACATAGCCCATACCAACATCCCGCAGGGTTGCCAGTTTCAGGGCAATAGAGGGGATCGCGGAGAAAAAGTCCAGGGCCTCTTCGACACTCATGTCGAGGACTTCTGCGATTGTCTTCCCCTTGTAATGGATTTCTAGCGTTTCCCGGTTATACCGGAGCCCGTGGCATTGTTCGCAGGGAATATAAAAATCCGGCATGAAATGCATCTCAACCCGGATCAGTCCGTCACCCTCACATGCCTCACAGCGCCCGCCACGGACATTAAAGGAGAAACGCCCCGATGCGTATCCACGCGCACGGGCCTCCGGTGTCAAGGCAAAGAGCTCCCGGATCGGTGTGAAAAGCCCCGTGTATGTTGCGGGGTTTGATCGTGGGGTGCGGCCGATCGGACTCTGGTCAATGTCGATCACCCGCTCAACGGCATCGGCACCCTCAAGCCCAGCATGAAGAGAAGGTTCAGCCCCGTTAAGACCCAAATGTCGGGCCAATGCACGGTACAGGGTATCGTTCACGAGAGTAGACTTCCCCGATCCCGAGACACCTGTGACACAGACCAGGAGACCCAGCGGAAAGCTCACGTCGATTGATCGCAGGTTGTTTCCTGAAACCTTTCTTAAGACCAGCTGGCGGACTGGATCCGGTATCTTTCGGTCGGTTGGAAGCGGAATTTGCCGTCGGCGTGAGAGGTATTGCCCGGTCAGGGAGTCCGGGTTGCGGGCAATTTCCTCTGGACGGCCGGTGGCCATAACCCGGCCACCATGGATTCCAGCTCCTGGACCCATGTCAACCACATAGTCAGCGGCCCGGATGGTTTCCTCGTCATGCTCGACAATAAGTAGGGTGTTGCCAAGATCCCGGAGGCGGGAGAGTGTGTCCAGCAGCTTCTGGTTGTCACGAGGATGCAGCCCGATCGATGGCTCGTCGAGCACGTAAAGGACACCCACGAGCCCTGATCCGATCTGGCTGGCTAGACGAATGCGCTGTGCTTCTCCTCCAGAAAGGGTTTCTGTGGCCCTTTCAAGTGCCAGATAGCCGAGCCCAACATCAGATAGGAAGCGAAGGCGGTCGAGGATTTCCTTGATGATTTGGCTTGCAATCTGGGCCTTTTGTCCTTCCAAGACTATGGTCTGGAAAAACATCAGGGACTGCTCAATCGGCCAGCGGGTGACCGACGGCAGGTCCTCACCTGCCACAAACACGTTTCTTGCCGCGCTGTTGAGACGTCCACCGCCGCATTCGCTGCAGGGTTGTGTTTTGAGTAGTTGGGCCCACTCAAGTTTCAAGAGTTCAGAGTCCGTTTCTCGGTAGCGCCGGGTCAGGCTCGGAATGACTCCTTCGAACCGACTTTCACGGGTTTTCCGTCGAGATCCGAAGCGGTGATGAAACCGGATGCGCTCATTGCCACTTCCCCATAAAATAATTTTTCGGATGTCGAATGGAAGCTCCTCAAACGGACTCTCGAGACTGAAGCCGTAATGGCCAGCGAGTCCCTTAAGGATCTCGTAGTAATAGGGATTCCCCGGATCCCAGCCTTGGATTGCGCCGGCAGCTAGACTAAGTGTCGGGCGCGGAACGATGCGTTGGGGATCGAAAGACTCGTGGATGCCGAGGCCCTCGCAGGCTGGACAAGCACCTGCCGGGTTGTTAAATGAAAACAGACGCGGTTCAAGTTCGGGAAGACTGTAGCCACACACCGGGCAGGCATAGCGGTTTGACAGGGTCAGGAGAGTTTTTCTTGGATCTTCCTCAAGGGCAATTTCGATCAGGCCAGTTCCGAGTCCAAGAGCAGTGTCAATGGACTCGGCAAGTCGTCCGCCCAGTTCCGGGCGGACTCGAAAACGGTCAATGACTACGTCAATCTGGTGTTTGCTGCGGGGGTTCAATTTGGGCGGGCTATCAAGTTCCATGAGTTCACCGTCCAGTCGGATCCGGATGAACCCCCGTGCTTGGAGCATTTTAAAAAGCTCAACATAACTGCCCTTGCGTTCGCTGACAACCGGAGTCATGAGGAGGTAACGGCGTTCCAGCGGCAAAGTCAGAAGGCTGTCAACCATTTGCGAGACTGTGAGGGCATCAAGTGGGAGTCGGTGGTCCGGACAGCGGGGTGTCCCTGCACGCGCAAAAAGAAGTCTTAAATAGTCGTAAATCTCGGTGACTGTACCGACAGTCGAGCGTGGGTTATGAGAAGTCGATTTTTGTTCAATCGAGATAGCAGGTGACAGTCCCTCAATCAGGTCAACGTCGGGTTTATCCATGACCGACAAGAACTGGCGTGCATAGGCTGAGAGCGACTCGACGTAACGACGCTGTCCCTCGGCGTAGATCGTGTCAAATGCGAGCGAGGACTTTCCGCTACCCGACAAGCCGGTAATGACAACCAGCCGATCACGTGGCAGGTCTAGATTGATGTTCTGGAGATTATGGGTACGTGCCCCGCGAATGCGGATCTCGTCCATCCGGTCGTTCCGAAGGGGGAACCGCTTATTTTACCGGATTCGAGTTTGGAAAGTCTGGGAGGTCGGGTAGAAGCTTGCCGGGGTTGAGGAGTCCAATGGGATCAAAAACTTTTTTGATCTCGCGCATAAGAGAGAGCGAGACTTCATCTAGCTGCCAGAGCATGAAGGGGCGCTTGCTGACACCAATTCCATGCTCGCCCGAAAGAGCCCCATCAAGTCGAAGTACCAGTCGGAAAACCCCTTCCAGGGCTTGGTGGGCCCGCTGAGTCGCCGCTATATCTTCCTCGTCGAAGATGAGGTTGACATGGAGGTTCCCGTTGCCTGCGTGTCCGAAGGTCACGATGGTGGTTTCATGTTCGGCACCCAGTCTGGTCAAGCCGCTCAGGAGTTCTGGCAAGCGGCTCGTGGGAACCACGATATCCTCATTGATTTTTCCTGACCCTACCCGCCTCAGGGCCGGGGATAGTGACTTCCGTGCCAACCAGAGCGGGGCTGCAGCCTCCAAACTTTCGGCAACGTCGAGGTCTAAAGGCCCGTGCTGGCTGAGACACCTTTCGAGGCGGACCCGGTCGGCGTTTTCGAAGGGGCGATCTGACTCGATTTCGGCCAAAAGAAGCGCTTGGGCACCTTTTGGAAGCCCTGGAACTCTATCGCGGATCAGATCAATCGCGATTTTATCCATGAACTCGATGGCTGAAGGAGGGATCGGCTGATTCAGAAGGCCAATCAGGCTCTCGGTTGCGGCTTCTGGCGAAGCGTAGAAAGCACGGTAGGTGAGACGTTCCGTCGGACGTGGAACCAGTTTCAAGGTTGCCTCCGCTACGATTGCGAGCGTACCTTCAGATCCCACAATCAATCTCGTTAAGTCATAGCCAATCGCACTTTTGGTCGTCTTGACCCCGGTCCGGAATACATGTCCACGTCCATCGATAGCGACGAGTCCCAGCACGTGGTCCCGCGTTGTGCCGTAGCGGACTGCATGGGGTCCGCCCGCATTGGTTCCGATGTTCCCACCCACGGTCGAATAGGGTGCCGACGACGGATCCGGAGGCCAAAACAATCCCTCTCGAGCCGCAGTTTTTTGGATCGTTTCATTGGTTACGCCCGCTTGTGCGATGATCAACCGGTCGCGGGGTTCGAACTCCAGGATACGATTCATACGTTCGGTTGACATCACAAGGCCGCCCGCCACGGGGATGCTGGCTCCGGTGGTGTTGCTTCCGAGACCACGTGGCACGACTGGCACCCGGTGGCAAGCAGCCCATTCGATAATGCAACGGATCTCCTCAATAGTTTCGGGAAAGACGACGGCCTCCGGTTGGCTGGTCCTCCGGCTATTGTCATAACCGTAAGCCAGACAACTGGCCGGATCTTCACGGCAGCGCTCGGGGCCGAGCAGGAGACGGAGGGCCGATCGGTCCACTCCGCTGTTCATTTGGGAGGGAGGTGGCGGTCAATCACCGCACAGAAGGTATGCAGGATCAAAATGTGCATCTCTTGGATACGGGCAGTGGACTGGTCCGGGACCCGGAGTTCGATATCATTCGGGCGCAGCAGGGAGGCCAAGATCCCGCCGTCGCGGCCGGTCAGGGCAATGATTCCAAGCCCCTTCTCTTGTGCGACCCTTACAGCTGCGTTGACGTTGTCGGACTTTCCGCTTGTCGATAGCGCAACCAGGATGTCTCCAGCCTGTCCGAGGGCTCTCACGGGTTTGGCAAAGACTTCCTTGAAGGCATAGTCATTAGCGATCGAGGTCAATGTGGAGCTATCGGTCGTGAGTGCGATGGCGGGCAAGGGCTGGCGTTCGGATTCGAATCTGTTTAGGAGTTCCGCAGAAAAATGTTGCGCATCAGCGGCCGAACCTCCATTGCCGCAAATGAGGATCTTCCGTCCAGCAGTAAGCGCGGTGGTCAGAAGCAGAGCGGCACGACTCAGGTGTTCAACGAGAGCGGTACGGGTGCGGTGGCAGGTTTCGAGATGCTGTTCGAAGAGATGCTCAATGGCCGGATCAACGGTGGGCATGGAAGGATTCATTGAGAACTCCTGGACTTTAAAAGATTGTAAGCCAACCGCCGAACCGTCAGGAAAACCAAAAGGACTCACGGCTTTTCGCCCGGATTTCTTCGAGCAGATGGGCAAGGATGCCGTGTGGGTCCATGGGATCAGTTTCACGCCAGGCGAGGTAAAGCGGGGTAGATCCGGTCGGACTCAGAGTGCTACGGCGGGTCACCAAACGCCCGGTGGCAAGATCCTCACGGATCAGGTGTTCGGGCAAGTGCCCAACCCCCAGTCCTGCCAGTATGGCAAGACGTTTTGCGGCTTGGTCCGGTACACGCAGCAGGTCCTGACCCGGGAGAATTCCAAAATGCCCCGGCGAAAGAACGCGGGAACTGTCGATGGCTGCAACCGTTCGTTCGCGCCGGATTTTCTCTGGATCCAGAGGTTCCGGTTCCAGTGCCAGTGGGTGGTTGGGGTGCATGGCGAATTGGAATCGAACCTCCCCGATGGGTTCTAGGCGAAATATCCCCTCGGCAGGATAACCCTGCAGCGCCACGCCGAGGGCGAGGTCGGCCCGGCCGGTCTGGAGGGCATCCCACAAGCCGCGCAGCACTTCTGTGGTCCAGAGAATTTCCGGTGGCCTTTGATCAGGTGGTAGCCGGTTGATGAGCTCGATGATCTGTTCGGGGAGGATGAGGTCGCTCACAGCCATCCGGATCCGATATTGCCCCCCCTGACTCAAGGTTCTAAGGCGTTCAAACTTGGATTCAGCGATGGCGAGGAGAGTGCGAGCTTCGGCGACGGCGATCGTCCCAAACGCAGTTGGAGTGAGGCGACGGTGGGCCCGGCTGAAAAGTGCGTGACCCAGGCTTTTCTCAATGCGCGCCAGCTGATAGCTCAGGGTTGCAGGGGACCGATCGAGCCTTCGGGCCGCTTCGGAGAGACTTCCGCTCTCCGTGATCAAAAGGAGGAGACGGAGTTGGTCGAGATCGATCATTAGATAATTTCGAATAACAAATAAACAATTATAGCAATTTTATCTATAAAATATCGCTACAATAGGCCCATGAAAGTCCATAATCGGTTCGCGGCGCGCCAAAAACATGCCCCATACGGCAAACCACAGGACCGACCTCCTGCGCTTTTCTTGAGTCACGGATCCCCAATCTATCTTATTAATCACCATCCGGTAACTTGGTTCTGGGGACAGCTTGGAGAACGACTCGGGCAGGACTTCGAAGCGGTTGTTGTGGTTTCGGCCCATGGACACGGGGCACCGACCCTCTACGGGGGGGGCCTGTCAAGCCGGATTGCCTACGATTTTTCCGGTTTCCCCAAAGAGTGCTATGACGCGTCCTGGGAACCTCCCGGGAATGCGGCACTCACGAACCGACTCGCTCTGGAGTTGAGCGAGGTGATGGGTCATCAGGTGCCCAGTCTGCCTGAGGGACCACTGGATCACGGGGTCTGGCTTCCCTTGAGCTTTCTCTGGCCTGACCCCACTCGCCCGGTCTTCTCACTCGGGTTCCCCGAAACCCAGGATCCAGCCCAATGGTGGGAGTGGGGCAAGCAGCTGCGCCCGCTGTTAGACCGACCCTATCTCTGGATCGGAAGTGGGGGGCTGGTCCATAATCTTCGAGCGCTTGAGCACGAGCAACACGACCCGCAGGGAAACGACTGGGCACGCCAGTTTGCTGACTGGGTGCTTGAGGCTGCAGCCCACCCTGATTTGAAGGCGCTTATCCATCCTGACCGAGGTCCACACGCCAGGTGGGCGCTACCCACGCTTGAGCATTATGGTCCCCTGCTCGCAATCAGTGCCCTGATTGAGCCCCACGGGCTCGCTCCCTTCTATCAAGCTTTTGACTTAGGGAGTCTAGGCCTCCATATCCTGGTCGAAGAATCGGCTCGATCAGGGCATGCTACCCTTCCCTTTGTGATCCCCACAGGAGGTATCCGTGATGTCTCTTGACCATCCAAAAGGCACCCCTTCGTGGATTGCCCTGCTGAGTCTTGCCCTCTGTATTGGCTCAGCACACGCTGCCATTTACCGGCTCAACCCGCCACATACTTTCCCCCAGTTTGAGATCCGGCACCTTGTCTTCTCCATGATCCATGGGCAGTTCAATAAGACTCGTGGGTACCTCCGGCTCAACCGGAAAACCGGTCAGGCTGCGGTTGTGGCCAAGATCTGGGTACGTTCACTCGATACCGGTTATGCACCGCGCGACCATGATCTCATGGCTAAGCCGTTTTTTGACGCCAAAAGTTACCCCTACCTATTTTTCCACTCGACCCATGTGGTGTTTCACGGACGGCAGCAGGCGACCCTGACGGGAATCCTCACGATGAGGGGTGTGTCACATCAGGTCGTGCTTCAGGTGACCCGGATCCACTGTGCGATCAGCCCGCTCAACCAGAAGCGAACCTGCGGTTTTGATGCCCGGGGTTCACTCGAGCGGTCCTGGTTCGGGGTGGATGGTTTCCTGCCGATGCTGCCCAACCGGGTCCGTCTGATTCTCAATGCCGATGCGGTCATCGTGAGACATCCATCGAAGGGTGTCCGGAAAGAACTCCGCTGAACCATTTACACCATTTCCCCCTGTGAGCATTGATAGAGGTTAATCCATGAAAACCAAGCTTCGTATCATTTTCTACAGCATGTATGGCCATCTCTACCGGATGGCGGAAAAGGTGGCGGAGGGAGCCCGTTCGGTCCCCGAGACCGAGGTCATCGTGAGCCAGGTACCGGAACTGGTCCCTGATGCTGTGCTCGAAAAATCCGGTGCCAAAGCCGCCCGCCAAAATTTTGCGCATGTCCCCGTGGCCCAAATCGACGATCTTCGTGATGCGGATGCCATTCTCTTCGGAACCCCGACCCGGTATGGAACCATGTGTGCCCAGATGAAGAATTTCCTCGACCAGACCGGTATGCTCTGGGCGGAGGGTGCCCTTATTGGCAAGGTCGCGAGCGTCTTTATGGGGACCGCGACCCAGCATGGGGGCCAGGAAACGACCGCCCTGACTTTCTATCCGGTGCTTCTTCATCAAGGCATGATCATCGCGGGAGTGCCTTACAGCGAGACCCGGCTTTCCACGCTCGAAGAGATTACGGGTGGAGGCCCGTACGGGGCAGGTACCCTGTCCGGCTCGGATGGGCGGCGGCAGCCTTCGGCAAACGAACTGGCCATTGCGGAAACCCAAGGACGGCATGTGGCCCAAATTGCCCGGGAACTCAAGCTCGGACGGGAGCGCGCCCGCTCCTCCTAGCCATCCCCGAGGCTCCTGTTCCGCACAAACATTTTCTTTCGAGGAGGAGGCTCCATGAAAACCGAGATTGTGAGGTACGCTCACGAAAGTGAGGACTTGGAAGGATACGTCGCTTACGACGGCCAAGGGACAGGGCCGCGCCCAGCAATTCTGATTGCCCATGAATGGTTTGGGATCGGTGACCATGAGCGCGAATCTGCCCAGCGGCTAGCCCAGGCAGGTTACTTGGCCTTTGCCGCGGACCTCTATGGCGTTCGGAACCGGCCGCAAACGGTCGAAGCGGCAGCGCGGATGGCGACCGAATACCGATCTGGAGATCGGCAACTCCTGCGCGGCCGAGTGAATGCCGCCCTTGAGGAGATGAAAAAACATCCGCAAGTCCGAAAGGAGGCAACGGGCGCGATCGGATTCTGTTTCGGGGGGACGGCCGTTCTCGAGTTGGCACGCAGCGGGGCTTCAACCCGGGGCGTCGTCAGCTTTCACGGCGGGCTGGCTCCATCCACGGCATCGCGAACACCAAAGATCCATGCCGCCGTTCTTGCGTTGCACGGAGCGGACGATCCTTTTGTCCCGCCGCCTGATGTAACGGCGTTCCAAGAGGAGATGAGAACTCGTGGGGTCGACTGGCAGCTCACCTTGTACGGTGGGACAGTACACAGTTTTACCAACCCGAAGGCAGGACGTGACGCTAGCCAGGGATTTGCCTACGAGCCACGATCTGCGGAACGGGCTTGGAAGGCGGCGCTCGCGTTTTTCGCGGAATGCTTTGCGGAATCCGGGAGCTAACTCTGGGGGTTGACCGGCTAGCGGAAAAAACACTCGACGTCCGGTTGCTCTCGAGTCAGTTTAATGCAGCCCCTGAAGGTAACTTGCCACCGCTTTCATCTGGACCAGAGTAAGGGGAGCGGCCACATAGTTCATCATCCCGTGATTCGTGCTTTTTCGTTTCCCCTGAGCAAAAGCTTGGAGCTGTTTTACCAGGTAAGGTGCCCACTGGCCAGCAAGGCGAGGGTAGACCGCCGGTTCGTTGCCCATGCCAGCCGGTCCATGACAGGCCATGCAAGCTGGAACCCCTTGTTTGGGTAAGCCTCCGCGGAAAATCCGCAGGCCCAATGCCACGAGTTTGGGATTCGCCGTGCCAGGTGACATCTTCTGTTTCGAGAAGAAGCGAGCAACCGAGTCCATTTCTGCCGGAGTCAGGGTTTGAGCCATCGAGTACATGATCGGGTTGCTTCGACGTCCCGACTTGAAATCCTTTAGTGAATGAATGATGTAGGCCTGCCCTTGGCCTGCAAGCTTCGGGAAACTGGGGGTGAGACTGTTGCCATCCGGTCCATGGCAGGCTGAGCAGACGTTCTGTGCCAAGGTTGCACCACTGCCGACTACCGCCCACGCCGGTACAGTCCCACCTATGACGACGAGGCTCATGCTGCACAACAAAAAAATCACCGACGACTTCATGGTCCAGATACTCCTCAATAACGCTGGGTGGACTGAGAAACTGGCGGATCCACGATCTCCGTATTGTAACCGAGCCTCTGTCGGACCGTCTATTCGGATCCTTCGGTTGGAGAGCTGCTAGACAGTTTCTGGGTCCTGATCCGCCTATCCGGTATAAAATTAGCCAGTTCCCACGCCGACCTGCTCATGAAACGATCCTTCGGACTCCCGTTGCTTATGGCGCTCGGGATCGCGGGCATTGTCCTGCTTGCGGTTCGCTCTGGCCTGCAGGGCATCGTGCGGGCGCTGATCACCGCGGGATGGGGGCTTCTCTGGCTTGTCCCCCTCCATGTGTTCGCCATTGTGCTGGACAGCGAAGGCTGGCGCGGTCTGCTCTGGAAACAGGGTCAGCGCTTATCACGCACCTATCTTGGGTGGGCCGCTTGCGTCCGCGGGGCGATGAATGCTCTTGTTCCCATCAGCGCGGGCGGAGTAATGACCGGCGTCCGGTTGCTCTGGATCCGAGGAGTTCCACTAGCCGAGGCCGTGGCCAACGTGGTTGTCGAAGGAACACTCTCTGTGGTGAGTGAATGGCTGCTGGTGTTTATGACACTCCTTGCAGCGCTCGGGTGGCTTCACCGGGCGACGTCTCTCACCGTTGTTGCGGGATTTCTTCTGGCAGGGTCAGCGATCATTCTGGGGCTGATTTTCTGGGCACAGGTCAATGGCCGAGTTTTTGGATGGATGACCCGGCAGGGACTCCGCCTGGCTACCCGTTTTCGGTCGGCCCCGACGCCATCTGACCCCCAGTCGCTCAGGAAGGCGGTTCGGGAAATCTACAGACGGCCCGGGGCGCTTGTCCGTTGTATGCTCTGGCAGATGCTCAGTATCGGTGCGGGTGGTATCGAGATCTGGGTCATTTTCCGTATCATGGACCTTTCCAGCAGCCTGTTGTTTGCCCTCCTGCTCCAGTGCCTCGGTCGGGCGGCGCGTTCCTTTACTTTTTTCATGCCAGGTGGTATCGGAATCCAGGAAGCGGTTTATGCCCTCCTCGCTCCGATCGGACAAATGAGCCCAGCCATGGGTATTGCCATCTCCTTAGCCACGCGTTTCCGGGATCTCCTGTTTGGGTTGCCACTGCTGATCTCCTGGCAACGGGTTGAATCGCGTTGGATACGGCACAAACGTGCTGGAGCCGCTTCATGAAAGCTCAGGTATCGCAGCTCGGCATCGTCCGGCACTCTGTGGGCAGATTCAGATGAGTACGCAGTTAAACGGTCTCCGTGATGCCCTGAGATGGCAGTTGGCTAAATCCGTCCGCGGCCTGGTTAACCGGACGGGGCCCTTCTGGGTTGGCCTTGCGGGTCTGGATCATTGGGCCAACCCCGATGACCTTCTTGAAGAGGCAGTCCGCAGAACCGGACTAGTAGACTTTGGCGAACCTTCGGTTGAGGTGCCGCTCCGGACGCTTTCAGAGACCATTGTCGACGAGGCTCAGCTTAGCCATCTCGGTCGTTTAAGCTTCCATTGGGATACGTTTCGTCTGCTGGTGAATCGGCTCTGGATCACAGAAACCCTGAAGCGTGATCCGTCAATCGAGCAGGAGGGGCTCTCTGCTCCCGTCTTCATCACGGGTCTACCACGAACGGCCAGCACCTTCCTTCAAACGCTATTCCTTCAGGATCCGGCCAATCGGTCGCCACAGGTCTGGGAGGTGACCTATCCGCGTCCAGGTCGGGGATACCCCCCGGATTTTCGGATATTGAAACGGAAGGTTCGACGCGAACTCGCCTGGTTCGATTTCCTGGAGCCGGAGTTCCAGAGCGTCTATCCGACCACATGGAACTCTCCCCAAGAATGCAGCGAGATACTGAGCCACAGCTTCGAGAGTTACCGCTTTGATGGCACCTACGAGATTCCCTCGTACCTCCGATGGATGGACCAGCGGGATCCAGAACCCGCCTATGCACTGCATCGCCGCTTTCTCCAGCTGCTTCAGCACCGAGGCAGATCCGGGCGCTGGGTGCTCAAGGCTCCGGACCACGTGTTTACCTTAGACGGGCTTCTCCGGACCTATCCCGATGCACGGATCATTGTGACCCACCGTGATCCGGCCTCGGTTCTCCCCTCGGTTGTGGCACTGACCGCCCTCTTGCATGGTTTGTTTAGCGACAATATTGGGCTGGAACAGATACGGCACAAGGTGACCGACCGCTGGGTTGAGGGAGCCAACCGGATCATTGCCTTTTCGGAAGCTTCAGCAAGCCGAGAGGGACGCGTGACCCATGTTTTTTATGACGAGCTGACGCGGGATCCGGTCGGAATCATGGAACGGCTCTACGGGTTTTTGGGCTGGCCCTGGTCGGAGGAACAATATATGGATTTCAGAAAATACCTCACGAATTCGCAGGCCGGACGCTATCGACCCAATCGTTTTCAGAAGCCGCTGGTCAAAAGCATGCCTCCGGCGCTTATCCGTGAGCAGTTTGCCCGCTACCTTGCGACCTACCGAATCCACTCTGAAACCTGATTGATCCAAGCTGAGGCTGCAGGCAAGGGGTGTTTTGCGGTGGGTTGGGAAGGAAAGGCGACCGGGCCATTGGACGAAACAGCATCGTCTTCCACTAAAATGAGCCCCCTTGGGCTGAATGCCTCCCGCTGTATAAGTTCACCTTTGCTACTCTTCTATCCCAACCTGGGCAAAGGGAGGCGTCAGGCCCACTTCGCATTTTGGTGCCAGGGCCAGAGAATTGTTCGACCTTCCGGGTTCAACTGTTGGGCGTATCGTTTCGTCTGGGCACCAGACCCGAAGCGCCGGGTGCCCGTGTGCATCGATCGCAGGGCAGGCCCCAACCGATCTAGCGCCCAGCCAAACCCCGCTAGCTAAGGGGGTATAGCCCCAATCACAGGAGTGTCGGGCCACAAACACCCTCAAGCGCATCCGCGATGGATGGCGCCACCAGATCATCACCTTCCTCATGTGATCTTGGGCCCGAGCCGAACGGCGGCAGGTATATTCCCAAGATATTGATTGCAAAATAAAAAAAGCCCCGGCGCCAAAAGTTGCCGGGGCTAGGCATCGCCGAGTGGTTGGGGAAACCAGTCGGCGCTTCCGCTCAGGGAGGAGAGCGGAAAGGAGACAGATACCGTTAAGACAGGGGGTTTCCCAAGAAGTTCCCTAGGATCAGTGAGCGAGCCCCCAGTTGGGGCCTACTCCCACCTGAACCGTTAGGGGGACCGTCAACTCCACGGCAGAGGTCATTTCCCGGGAGATGCCCGATGTGACGGCATCGAGTTCCTCTTCAGGAACTTCAAGCACCAGTTCATCATGAACTTGGAGGATGAGGCGGGATGCACAGCCATGGTCACGGAGCCAACGTTCCGCACCAATCATGGCAATCTTGATGATATCGGCCGCAGTACCCTGCATGGGGGCATTGATGGCAGCCCGCTCGGCGGTCTGTCGCAATCCAGGAGAACGGCTCTTGAGGTCTGTCAGGTAAAGACGCCGGCCCAGCAGGGTTTCAACGAAACCCTGCTGGTGCGCCTGCCGCCGGGTGGTATCGAGAAAATCACGGACTCCTGAATAGCGGGAAAAGTAACGGTCCATATAGTTTTTGGCCAGTTCACGGGATAGCCCAAGCTGTCGAGCGAGCCCAAAGGCGGACATGCCGTAAATGAGACCAAAATTGATAGTCTTGGCCAGCCTGCGCTGGTCCTCGCTGACGACTTCCGCCGGGATACCAAAAAGTTCCGCCGCGGTGGCGCGATGGACATCCTGGTGCGCCGCAAAAGAAGTCAAAAGACCCGGATCTTTTGAGAAATGGGCCAGGATTCGAAGTTCAATCTGCGAGTAATCGAGGGAAACAATGTGAGAGCCGGGTTCTGCGATAAATGCTTGGCGGATCCGCTGACCGGCTGCGGTACGGATCGGGATGTTCTGCAGGTTTGGATCCGAGGAAGAGAGCCGCCCAGTGGCAGTGACCGCTTGGTGATAACTCGTATGGATCCGGCCAGTGCGGGGATTAATTTCCTGGGGTAGTTTTTCCGTATAAGTCGACCGGAGCTTGGCCAGACTCCGGTATTCCAGGATCAGACGTGGAAGGGGATGGTGTGCAGCAAGTTCCTCCAGCACCGCTTCTGAGGTGGAGCGCTGTCCACCGGGCGTCTTCCCCTGGGCGGGGATGCCGAGTTCGTCAAACAGGACGATCTGCAGCTGCTTGGGCGAGTCCAGATTGAACTCGTGGCCCGCAAGCCCATGAGCCTGCTCACGCAAAGTCCTGAGGGCGAGATCGAGTTCATGTGACTGCTCGGCGAGCTGTTCGCGGTCAATCCGGACACCGGTCCGCTCCATCCCGAAGAGAACCGATGATAGCGGGACTTCGATGGAATCAACGATCCGGGCCAGTCTGGGGGTTGCTTCCAGTGCCTGACTGAGGTTCTGGTGAAGTCGCCAAGTGATCCACGCGTCCGCCCCGGCATAGGCGGTGGCCTGATCAAGGGAGACCTCGTCAAACGTCTTCCGGTGCTGCCCCCGACCGGTTAGCGATTCGAAAGGGGTCTTGTGGATTCCGAGATAGCGTGAGGCTACCGAATCGAGATCGTGTCGGCCTGCTGTACTGTTCAAGACATAACTCTCAAGCATGGTGTCGGAACGGATTCCGGCCAACACAATGCCCTCGTTCATGAAAACGTGCCGGTCATACTTGATATGGTGCCCGACTTTGGGGTGGGTCGGATCTTCCAACAGGGGACGCAGCGCCTCAAGAACCGTCTGCGCTGGCAATTGCGTGCCAGCGGTTTCGGGTCGGTGCCGGAGCGGCAGATACACCGCCTCCTCGCCGTCGAGGCTGAAGGACAGACCGATGAGACGGGCTTCCAGGTAGTTGAGTGAGGTGGTTTCGGTATCGATCGCGATCAGGTCTGCTCGGGCTAAACGTTCCCTCCATTGCTCGAACTGGGCCCAGTCAGTGATGCAGATCGAGTTTCCTGCCCCGAGCGCAGGGGCCTTCTCGGGTCCGTCCGAGGCGACCGAGGGATCGTGGATCTCTAGTGAGGACAAGGTCTCGCTGAGGCGTGCGGGGTCGGGGGGGGAGAGACGGAGAGTCTCCAAACGCTCCTCAAGCGGGACACTGCAGTCCAAAGTGACAAGGCGGCGCGCCATCTCCAGCGTAGTCTGTCCGTTCTGCAAGGCTTGGCCTGCCTGGCCTGGGATTTCCATCCGGTGTGCCCACAGGTTGTCCAGAGATCCGTATTGCTCGAGCCAGCGGGTCGCTGTTTTGGGACCGACACCTGGGATACCGGGAATATTGTCTGAACTATCTCCGACCAAGGCTAGGAAATCAACCATCTGTTCAGGCCAGACCCCATATCGAGCCTTGACCCCCTCCCGGTCCAGCGCCTCTCGTGTCACGGGGTTCACGAGAGTAATCACGGGCGTGACGAGCTGAGCGAGGTCCTTGTCGGTGCTGAACAAAAAGACATGGAATCCCTTCTGGCCAGCCATATGGGCCAGGGTGCCGAGCACGTCGTCGGCCTCAACGCCCGGAACCTGGATGACCGGAAAGCCCATGGCCTTGAGGGCGGCCTGCAGGGGTGCAATCTGAATGCCCAATGATTCCGGCATGGGAGGACGCTGGGCCTTGTACTGAGTGTAGATGGAATGGCGAAAGGAACGACCTGGACTGTCAAAAACAATCGCGGCCCAAGGTGCCGGGTGCTGTTCGCGTAAATTGCGGACCATGTTGAGCACTCCCTTGATGGCTCCCGTGGGAAAGCCGCTGGAGGTTGCGAGGGGGGGGAGTGCGTGAAAAGCCCGGTACAAGTAAGCTGTGCCGTCGACCAGGAGGATCCTGCGTTCTTCACCGGCGGACATGTGCAGCCGCCGGTTGGGGATGGGTGGCCGGTTCCTGAAGCCGGTGGTGAGAGCGATTCGGGGGGAGGTAGAGGGGCCCCTTTTGCCCGCAGCCGGCTAGCCCCACAAGGCAGCAGAAGATCAATCCCGCCCACAGAACTTTCATGGGTGGTTGGCTCCGGTACGTCACCCGTGGCAGTATATCAAGCGTCACCCGGAGACGGTCTGCCCCATGATTCCAACTGGCCTGCTGATTTCGAGAAACAGGCAGATATTTGTCGGGCGCGGATCGGACCCGCTGACTTGACCGTGGAAGACCACTGGCCGGCACGGTGGGAAGCGTTGCGCGGCAGCGACCCGGCAACCGGATTGTTGCGACGATCGCATTGGATCGAGGTGGTTGGCCAGTGTGGCGCACGCGCAATCCACCCGGAGGCGATGGCCGCACTTCTTCTTGTTGGACTCGAGGGATTGGAGGAGCGTATGCCGCGTCAGGGAGACCCGGCACTGGATCGGTTACTTCAGGCTGTGGCCGAGCGTTTGAAGAGTCTGCTCGGTACTGGAGATTTTCTGGGGGTAATCCGCGAGGGAGTCTTCGGGTTTTTCCTGCCCGGGGTCGCGGGAGAGCACGCCTTGGTGACTTTCGCCGAATCTCTTCTAAAGGCGCTCCAGTGGCCGCTTCCGGTTGAGGGCGCTGCCTGCCCGGGATTGCCCGCTCGAGTGGGCGTCGTCCTGTACCCGGACGACCCGGATTTTCCGGTCGAGATCCGGCTTCGCCAGGCTGAACTCGCGCTTTGGGAAGCCCGGCGTCAGGGGCTCCGTTTTCTCCTTTACTCCGATGAGATGATGCAGCGCTGGGATCAACGCCACCAGATGGAATCACGCTTCACTGAAGCCCTTCGTGCGTGCAAGCCGTTTCTCCGCTACCAGCCGATTGTGGATATGTCGGATGGCACCCTGTTCGGATTCGAGGGATTGATCAGTTGGCGACCTGATGATCGACAGCTCGTTCCAGCTGCCCAATTCATCGAGGGGATCGAAGCCGATACCGGTCTGGCTCGCGAACTCGGCCAGTATGTTCTCGGGTACGCGGCCGAGCATATCGAGAACTGGTCTACGGTTGGTTTCGAAGGAGTGATCACGATCAATATCAGTGCCCGGCACCTGCTTTGCGATGGTTTTCTGGACGACGTGGCCGAAGCCTTGCAGCGGATCCGTCATGAAAGGGATCGGCTCATGATCGAAGTGACAGAGACCAGCCCCATCACAGATCTGTCTCGCGCGCGGCAGGTCATCGAAACCCTGCAGTCCTGGGGAGTCCGGTTTTTGCTGGACGACTTCGGAACCGGAAATGCCATGATGCAGTATCTTCAGGAGCTTCCGGTCGATGGCATCAAAATCGAAAAACGTTTCGTGGGAGACCTCCTCCGACATGACCAAGCGCTCGGTATCGTGACCGCACAGCTGTTACATGCCCAAAGCCAGGGGCTCACCGTGATCGCGGAGGGTGTGGAAAATGAAAGTGTGGGGACGCTGCTTCTTGAACTCGGGTGCCGATATGCCCAAGGGTACTACATCGCCCCTCCGTTATTGCCCTGGGACATCCCTAACTGGTTAGGCCGATGGGCCCCCCCTCCGCATTGGTATCAGCGGGACCGGCGTCCGTGGCCAATCAATCATGTTGATGGTATGGCGGCCGCCTTTTCGCATCTACGGTGGCTGGAAGCCCTCCGCCATGCCTTGACCCGGCCAGCCAGCGGAGAGACCGGGTGCACAAACCTTACGGATGTGCTTAGCCACCAGGAGTCATGCCGGCTTGATGGATGGCTCAGGCGAACCATGCATGAAGGTTCCCAGACTGAATCATTTTTTTTCGCTCGTCTCGGTGAATTGCATGAATCCATCCATGCTCAGGGACTGCGCTTCGCCTCAGACTGGTCTGAGCGGAGGAACCCATCCGCAGAGCAGGTCTTCGATCGCGAGTTAGCCCGGCCCTCTCAGGAATTGATGACCCGCTTGGTCAGTATCTTGGGCCGGATCGACGCGCCGGATTAAGCTGGCCCTGGAATGACCTCGAAGTCGAGGCGGCAGGCGTCCACAATTTCGGCGAATCCCCTGTCGCCCACGGCCAGTGGGCCCACTCCCGCAGGTGTCCCTGTGAAAAGCAGATCACCGGCCGCGAGCTCCTCATAACGGGAAAGTTCGGAAAGAAGGGTTGCAATCGGCCAGATCATTTGGTCGGTCTGCGCTTCCTGTCGCAGAGTGCCATTTACTACAAGCCGGATTTGATGGGGGGCCTGGTCAGAACCATCGAAGCTGGTCCTAACCAGGGCAGAACAGGCGGCTGATCCGGTGAAGCTTTTGGACAGTTCCCACGGCTGACCCTGTTTCTTGAGCCGAGCTTGGAGATCGCGGCGGGTCAGGTCAAGTCCGATCCCGTACCCGAATACCGCCCGCAAAGCCTCCTCGGGGGGAATCCGGCGCCCGCCTGACCCAAGCGCGACGACCAGCTCCACTTCGTGCTGAAAATCGTCGGTCGCCGGCGGATAAGGAATACGAGAACTGTCGGCCAGGAGCGCATGCGCCGGCTTCATGAAAAAACACGGCAGTCCATCCGTCGGTGCCCCCATCTCTCGTGCATGCTCCCGGTAATTGCGCCCAACGCAATAGATTGACCGGACTGGAAAGCGATCATCTGTCCCGGCGATGGCCAGCGAATGCCTTTGGGGTGGAGAGAAACAAAACCGGGATTCGGGTGGCGTCATGGCAGTTTTCCTTCGGGTGGGATATCGGATGGTGGCGGCTCGGGTGGCAGGTGGTGGAGTTCGCAATACTGAAAACGCCGATCCCGAAGCACTGTCTGTCCCCTCTGGAAAGGGACGGGTCGATTGAAGGGAGGACCGTCGTAGACGAAACTATGAAACTCGCCGCGTTCTCCACAGGGGTCAACCGTGGGTGGGAGGGTGTCTAGGAAGTGGTTATCAAACTCGCGGCCTGCGAACGACGGATCCAGCTGGGTGGTATCCACGCAGACCACAGTGGCCCGGTAGCCTTCGGCAATAAAACGACGGGCCAGACCGTTCGTCGGTTGCCCCCATAAGGGAAAGAGCCCTGTCATGCCCACTTGTGCGAGGTGGGTCTCCCGGTAACGACGAACATCCTCCAGAAAGAGGTCACCAAAGGCCACATGGTAGATCCCAACTGACCGGTACTCCACCAGGCGGTGGCTGAGGGCAGTCTCGTATTCGGTATTGCCGCCATGTGCGGGCAGGAAAACGAGATCCAGTGGCAGCCCGAGCGAGCGGGCTTGTTCTTCAAGAAGCGAACGTCGCACGCCGTGCATGGCAATGCGCTGATAGCGTTCGTTGAGGGTCGTCAGCAGTCGGACAACCTGCCAGTCGGGATCCATGGAAAGTCGGGCGAGTGCAAGGAGTGAGTCCTTGCCTCCGGAGAAAGATAAAATCACGGGTTGTCGTTTCCCTAGCACGGTCAGGAGTCCAGGGTTTCGAGATGGGCCATGGACCAGACCAGCCATTTGCTGCCGACATGGTCGAAGCGAACCTGGACCCGGCATTGGGTTCCAGTACCTTCGTGGTCGAGGACGACCCCCTCCCCAAAGCGTGGATGACGGACCCTCCGTCCAACTGAAACCGGCTGTCCTGCCTCTGGAATCCGGGGACGGGGGCGGCCGGTGGGTTTCGTGCCCCAGATGGGGCTTACGGTCTGCACGGCCGGATTGAGAACGTCCAGCTGACTTTCTGGGATTTCTCGGAGAAACCGCGATGGCAGGGATTGGTAGAGACGACCACGTAACCGCCGTTGCCGGGCTAGGGTCAGGAAAAGCTGCTGCTTGGCGCGTGTCATGCCGACATAGAAGAGCCGGCGTTCCTCCTCGAGGCCCCCCGCGGCGTCGAGAGAACGGATATGCGGGAGCAGACCTTCTTCTAGGCCACTAATGAATACCGTGTGAAATTCAAGCCCCTTCGCGGCATGCAGGCTCATGAGCTGAACTTCACTCGGCTGTGTCTCTCCCGACTCGAGATCGGTGGCCAGTGTCATCTGCGCGAGGAAGGCGGCCAAACGGGGAAGAGGGAATTCTCCATTCAGGGGTTCCTCGGGTTCAAATGTCGCAGCAGCATTGATGAGTTCGCCCAGACTTTCGAGCCGACTTTCTGCCCGCAGGGGATCCTCCTGCCGATAGAACTCGGGTAGACCGCTCAGTTCGATGGCCCGTTCAACTTGTTGCGGCAGATCCTGTCCAGCGATCGCCTCCCGCATCCGCGACAGCAGGTTGAACCACTGCCCGAGGGCTGTACGGGTTCGTGCAGCGAGTGTCTTGTCCTCAGCCAGCCGGGATAAGGCAGCGTTGAGTGACAAGGACTCACTCTGGCCCAACTCACGGGCGCGCTCCAGGGTTTTGTCTCCGATGCCTCGTGGTGGGGCTTGGAGCGCCCGCTCCAATGCCGAGGTGTGGTCGGGGTTTACGAGTAGCCGGAGGTAGGAAAGGACATCCTTGATCTCGGCGCGCTCGAGGAAACGGACTCCTCCATAGACGCGATAAGGGATACGGTGCCGGACGAGTCCCTCCTCGATGATTCGGGATTGACTGTTCGATCGGTAGAGTACCGCGATTGTAGAGGGAGCCTGTCCGGCGGTCAGCTGCTGCTCAATCTCGGAAACGATATAGTCGGCCTCTTCTTGTTCGTGGTCGGCATTGAAAAGGGTCGGTTGGCGGCCTTGTTCGCCCTCGGTCCAGAGGGTTTTCCCCAGCCGGGAAGGATTGTGCGCGATCAGGGCATTGGCAGCCTGGAGAATGGATCGGCTCGAGCGGTAGTTTTGTTCGAGGCGGATCATGCGGGACTGGGGAAAATCACGGGAAAAGGCCAGGATATGCTCGATCCGTGCGCCCCGCCAGCCGTAAATGGCTTGGTCGTCGTCACCTACCACGAAGGGTCGGCCCCCAGATCCCGTCAGCTCGCGGAACCAGAGATACTGAAGCGGGTTCGTGTCCTGGAATTCGTCAATTAGAATTTCGGTAAAGCGCCCGCGGTACTGGTCGCGGATCTGGGGGTGATTTTGCCAGAGCTCGAGGCAACCGAACAGGAGTTCCGGAAAATCAGTGGCACCGAGTGTCTTCAGTTTTTTTTCGTAATCGGCATACAGCACCCGAAGGGACTCATCTCCGTCTGAAATACCTTCGGCTACCTGTCCGGCGCGCCGGCCGGCATCCTTCTGCTGGTTGATGTACCACTGAACGAGAGAAGGCGCGTGATTTCGCTCATCCCATTGCCGATCTCGGATGAGCTGTCGGACCAGTCGGCGCTGGTCCTCGTCATCAAGGATCGTAAATTCAGTGGGAAGCCTGGCCTGGGCAGCATGACGAGCCAAGATCCGGTAGCCGATACTGTGGAACGTCCCCAGCCACATGGAGCGGGCCTCAGAACCGGCCAGTTGGAAGATCCGTTCTCGCATTTCCCGGGCAGCCTTGTTGGTGAAGGTGACGGCTAGAACCTGATCGGGCCTACATCCGTCGATTGCAAGGCGCCACGCCACCCGGTGCACAAGGACGCGAGTCTTGCCGCTGCCGGCACCTGCTAGGACCAAAACTGGGACTTCCGGTTGGCGAACCGCCTCTTGTTGGGCCTTGTTCAGAGACTGGAGCAGACGGGTGGTGTCCATGTTTGCTATTGTAAGGGAGCACATCGGCCGGAGTCTCCAACCGCCCATGGTTACCGCGGAATCCCGCAAGGAGCGTCATGCGGTTGCGGTCTCGATCCTCAACTACAACTCCAGCGAGCATACCCGAACCGCGGTGTCCTCGATCCTTGGAAACACCGATCCTCTCTTGGACTTCCGGATCGTCGTTGTGGAAAACGGTTCACAGTCCACCGAACGGGTTTATCCCGGGGAGTGGTCCGATGCGCGGGTCCAGGTGGTTACCAGCAGGATCAACCTCGGCTTTGCTGCGGGGCACCAATTTGCCCTGCAGTTTGTCCGTGCCCGCTACTACTTCCTTTTCAATAACGATGGGTATTTCGTGAATAACGTCCTGCGGTGCCTTTTCGATTTCATGGAAGCCCACCCCGACGTTGGTCTGGCAACCGGTCGGTGCCAAGGACCAGATGGACAACCGCGACCCTCATTCGATTACTTGCCTAGCTTGCTTAGGTCGGTTGTCGGAACCGGCATTCTGAGACAGATCCGTCCGGCATTCTACCCTGATCGGCGTGCCTGCTACTCAGAGCCGCTTGATGTCCCCATGGTCACCGGGAGTGCTCTGTTCGCCCGTGGAGAGCTGCTTGAGTCTTTAGGTGGGTTGGATACCCAATTTTTCCTCTATTGCGAGGAAGAGGATCTGGCTAGGCGAGTTCGGAATGTAAAACAGCGCATCTGTTATGTCCCCGACGCGCATTTTTGCCATGTGGGGGGAGGGAGTATGCCGATGCAACTGGCACTCCGAAAAGAGTTTTATGTGTCTTTCCTTTATTACCTGCGGAAACATCACGGAACCTTTTACGTCTTGGGCTTTCGGGCTTTCCTCTTGGTGAGGCTTCTTGCCCGCGTACTCCGTCGCAGAGATGCATGGTCCCTGTGGTGGTTTGTGGTCCGTGGGGCACCCGCATACGAAAGTCTAAGGTACCACCAGAGGATGGTTTAGGTCGGGTCATCGTCGACTGGGGCATAAAAAAACCCCCCGGGAAGCGGGGGGTTGGACTGCACAGAGTTCTCAGTTTGAGATCGGGATTCGTCGGGTTCTATGGCTCTCGCGTTTCTGCAGGGAAACCCGGAGCACTCCGTCCTTGAGTTCGGCACGGATCTTTTCCGGATCAATGGTCTGTTGCCCGAGCGTAAATTGCCGCTGATAGTGTGACCCCCGCAGATCGGCATCTACCAAGCTCACGGCTTCGGGCAGGTCGACCGCGAGTGTACCTTCTAGGGTGAGCCGGTTATCACCCACCTCGACTTTGAGAGAATCCGTGGATACACCGGGCATGTCCGCTTCGATAAGGATTGCATCATCTGTCTCGCGGATATCCACGGGGGGCAGAATCACCGGTTCCCGCCGTGCTGCCTGGTCTGGATACTTGGCGGTCGGCAGGGGTTTGGCGTGGGCACTCAGTTGCTGGCTGGTCATGGTTGCTTACCTCCTCTTTGAGTACCGGTCAGGCGGCGCGAACTTCAACCCGTCTTGGCTGAAGCGCGGCCTTTTTCGGAAGAAACAGAGTGACAACTCCGTTTTTGGCTTGGGCCGTAATAGCCTCTGGATCAACGGAGTCCGGAAGGCTCAGGGTTCGTAGAAACTCGCCGCTGAAGCGTTCCTGCCGATAAACGGTGGCTTCTTTCTCGGTTTTCGTGGCCCGTTTGCCGGCAATGGTGATCAGACCGTCTTTGACCTCTACAGAGAGGTCTTTCTGGTCAACCCCCGGGGCAAACACATGGATGCGGAACTCCTGTTCCGTTTCTCCGATATTGATTAGTGGGAAACGGCTGGCCGGACTGGCCCTGAGGTCTCGGCTGAACGAATCTGCGAACCAGCTTTCCAGGGCCGAACGGAAGGGCCCGATTTCACTGAAGAACTGGAAATCAGTCTCGAACGGACTCATGAGATCAAACCACATGGTGACACCTCCATAAATCGATGAAATGGCAGGGTGTGGAAACACCCCTATGCCTTCTAGATGGGGGCGTCGGTCTGCGATTTCAAGGTGCGGGGTGCTGTCTTCCGCTTCCGGATTCCGAGGATGGCCAGGCCGAGAGCCAGACCAGCAAGTGTCAGGGGACCCAGGGAGCTCGAACTGCTAACGTTGGGGTTCTGGTAGGACACGAAAATGCTGACTGTGGCGGGTGCCGAAACCGGAGAAGGTCCGCCCGCAACCGTTTCACAGATGAAGCTGAATGCATCCTCCCCAGAGAACCCGGCGTCCGGGACATACGTAAAGAGGCCGCTGCTGGGTACGATTGTGACTGAGCCATGGATCGGTGGGACCAGAAGCTGGAAGTCGCGCTCACGTCCCAAGACATCACTGCAACCCAGCGTATTCTGGCTCGGAGTGTTTTCAATGCTGTTGTAGACCCCGCCAATGGCAATGAGGTCGCCCGGTCCGACAAAGCTACCGATAGATTCGGGTCCAGCGAACGGACCGAGAGTCTCCGTGATGGAGCGGGTTGCGGTGCTAATAACGAGCACGCTGTTCTGGCCGGGTTCGACGGCGTAGAGGTGAGCACCGGATGGGGAAATCGCGAGTCCCGCAGGATCACCGCCCAGATCGATGGTGCCCTCGACACTGTCAGTGGCCGTGTCGATCAAGGTAAGGGTTCCACTCCCGCTATTCGAGACGTAAAGCACGCCTCCGTTGGGTGACAGGGCCAGGCCGGTCGGGTCATTGCCCACGGGGATGGTCGTGATTACCTTTCTTTCGTGCCGGTTGATTACGGAAATGCTGTTACTGCCAGCGTTGGCCACATAAACCGTGAAACCACGGGGAGAAACCAGGACCGCACCCGGATCCTTTCCCACCGGAATGGTCAGTAAACTGGCTGCCAGAGGGGCAGAGACCACCGAAACCGTTCCATCCCCGCGATTGGAAACGAACAGCAGGGAACCATCGGGTGTCATGGCTAGGCCATCCGGTTGGTCGCCTACGGCAATGGTCTGGAGTACGGTCGAGGTTGCAACATCGATCTCGGAGATATCGTTGGCTCCCGCACTGGCAACATAGCCGGCGCTCCCGGCAGGGCTAAAGACGATGCTATCCGGGTCAGCACCGACCGGAATGGTGCCAGTTACCACGTTGTCCACGTTCATCACGGTGACGGTGCCACTGCTGGAGTTGGCGATATAGATCGGACTCCCGATGGGAGCGACCGCAAAGGCCGTAGGATCCTGTTGGGTGTTGACCGTCGCGATCTCATTGAAATCGTTGCCCGTGTTCAGGACTGCCACTGTCTTGTTGTTTGCCTGGGCAACGTAAAGATCGGGCAGGGCGTGTGCTGTTCCCCAGGTGGTGGTTGCAACGGCAAGGACGAGCACCACCATGGAAACCCGCGGGCGCCATCTTGAAAATTCGCGCGGCATGAAAGTCACGAATCCGAGTTGGACAACTAGTTTATGCGTGATTCCTCCAAGGATCAAGGGTAAACGGGGATTGGCTTCCCGAGCCCGGATTGGCAGGGAGCCTGTCAACCTTCAAAAAATCGTCCGGTTGACAGGCTGAGGGGGCTACGGGCTAGACTGTCCGCAAAGTATTCGGACTTCGCGGCCCCATGACAGAAACCCCTGATCTTGCCCCGCCTTGGACCCTCGAACGGATTCTCGAACTATTCCGGGCTCCTTTGAATGACCTGCTTTACTGGGCGCATGGCGTCCATCGACGACACTTCAATCCCCAGGAAATCCAGTTGAGCACGCTCCTCAGTGTCAAAACCGGGGGGTGCCCCGAGGATTGCCATTATTGTCCCCAAAGTGGCCGTTACGCGACCTCGGTTGAGGCCGAACCCTTATTGCCCGTCGAGCAGGTGGTTCTAACCGCCCGACAAGCCCAGGCGGCGGGAGCGACTCGCTTTTGCATGGGGGCTGCCTTTCGCGGACCAAAGGATCGTGATCTTGACCAGATTCTTGAGTACATCAAGGCGGTCAAGGCGCTTGGGCTCGAAACCTGCGCCACCCTGGGCTTGTTGACCGACGAACAGGCTGAAAGGCTAGCTCAGGCTGGGCTCGATTTCTACAATCACAACCTGGATACTTCGCGCGATTACTATGCGGAAATTGTGACAACCAGAAGCTTCGACGATCGGCTGGAAACCTTACGGCGGGTTCGCAAGGCTGGTATGCACGTCTGTTGTGGCGGAATCTTGGGAATGGGCGAGTCCATGGAGGACCGTGCCGCACTTCTCCTTGAGCTTGCCGAGATGGACCCACCGCCGGAAAGCGTGCCCCTCAACGCCTTGGTTCCCGTGCCCGGGACCCCGCTCGCCACCCGTGATCCGGTGCCACCGCTGGAGTTTGTGCGGGCGGTGGCTGTGACCCGGATTCTCATACCGGCGGCTCATGTTCGGCTGTCTGCAGGCCGCAGCCGGATGAGCGATGAACTCCAGGCCCTCTGTTTTTTTGCCGGAGCCAACTCGGTTTTTTATGGCGAGGAATTGCTTACGACACCGAACAACGAGATGAAAGCGGATCGTGAGCTGTTTCGGGCCCTCGGAATCCGCGCCGAGATGCAGTCTGAAAGACGGGAAGCTCATGCTCTCAGGGATTGAGTCTCGTCCGCGACCGGGGAGGTTGGCTGCGGGGGTCCGGATCCGCCGGATCCGCGAATCCTCATGCCGACCCGCTATCGTGGTCGAGGGACATCGGCTGATCAACTTCGCCTCGAATGACTACCTAGGGCTCGCCACTCACCCGGCGGTAATCGAGGCGTGGAGCGCAGGAGCACGAGAATGGGGCGTTGGGAGCGGTGGATCAATGCTTCTATCCGGGCATACTTCAGCCCACTGCGAACTCGAGAATGCTCTGGCCGATTGGCTTGGACGGGACCGGGCGCTGCTTTTTTCAAACGGTTATATGGCCAATCTTTCGGTCTTGCAATCCCATTGTCGTCGTGGACAAACGATCGTCCAGGACCGTCTGAATCATGCCTCGCTTTACGATGCTGTACGACTGGCTCAGGGGCATCTCCGTCGTTATGCCCATGGAGACGTGTCGGACGCGGCTCGCCAGCTGGTACGGTCAGCGTCCTCGAGAAGGGCATTGCTCGTGACCGAGGGAGTTTTCAGCATGGACGGGGATCAGGCTCCCCTGGCCCAACTGGCACGGATTGCCTGCGCGGCTGGAGCCAGATTCTTGGTTGACGATGCTCACGGCATCGGTCTGTGGGGGGAGAACGGGCAAGGTACCGTGGCGGCCTGCCACCTTGGACAGGATGACGTTCCACTGCTTATGGCCACTTTCGGAAAGGCGTTCGGAACCTACGGGGCCTTCGTTGCCGGACCGGATGCTCTCATTGAGACCCTAGTGCAGCAGGCGCGTCCCTTCCGCTATACCACAGCGCTCCCGCCGGCCCTAGCGGTGGCTACGCACGAGGCACTCCGGCGGGTGATTGGAGAGTCCGAAAGACGTCGCCGGCTGCACGAACACGTGGATTACTTTCGCCGAAGCGCAGGAGAGCTGGATCTGCCTCTGGCGCCTTCTTCATCTCCCATCCAACCTCTTCTGATTGGTTTGGCGGAAAAAGCACAGACACTCAGCAAGGCACTTGAGGCTCGCGGAATTTATGCGCCGGCTATTCTCCCGCCAACCGTGCCACACGGGAAAGCGCGCTTGCGGATCAGCCTGAGTGCTTCCCACACGCGGTCCGATCTGGACCATCTGCTTGAAGCCCTGTCTAGCCTGTGTCCGCCTCGCGCCTGATTTTGGCCACGGTTCACGGTTGGGGGTTCAACGCCCGCATTTTTGACCCCTTGCTGGAGCCGCTCAGGCAGGCTGGGATCACCCTGTGTTGTATCGAATTGCCAGGACACGGGCAGCGGGGCGACATCCCGGTGGATTCTACGCTTCCGGACTGGGCCGAGGATTGTCTGGAAGCGCTGCCTGAAGGGCCGGTGGCACTCCTCGGCTGGTCGCTTGGCGGGCAAGTGGCACTCCAAATTGCGATCCGGAATCCACAGCGGATTGGGGCACTCGTTCTCATCAGCACCACGCCGAAGTTCGTGGCCGGTCCGGACTGGGCCTACGGATGCGCCCCCGTTGTTCTGGACCGTTTTGCCAGGGATCTCGAGACCCATTACGAGGGGACCCTGGATGATTTCCTTTTTCTGCAGCTCCAAGGTCGACGGGAAGCGCGAACCCTGATCCCCCGCTTGCGGGCTGCGCTGCGGACGGGGGGTTCACCAACGCCCGCAGGACTGCGGGCTGGGCTCGAAATCTTGAGGACGACGGATTTGCGTCTGGATGTACAGCACGGAGTTCAGGTTCCCTTACTCCTCGTGGCCGGACGACGGGACCGACTGGTTCCACCGGAAGCGGTGGATTGGTTGGCCCAGGCACTCCGGACCGAGATCATCTGGTTCGAAAAGGCCGGCCATGCATCCTTCCTCAGTGATCCGGGAACATTTTGCCGGCTCCTGTCCGGATTCTTGAACGGTTGTGATTATGCCTAGGCTCGACCCGCACCGGATCCGCAAGCGATTCAACCGAGCCGTGCTTACCTACGACGACAAGGCCTGTCTGCAGCACTGGGTCGAGGACGAGCTGGTCAATCGTCTGGTCTTGTTTGATCTCATACCCAGTTGGATCCTTGATCTAGGGTGCGGGACGGGGCATGCCGAACCGGCCTTGTCCCGAGCGTTCCCTGATGCAAAACTCTTGGGGGTTGATTCAGCTTTCGACTTCCTGCGTCGGAAGCAGGAGGTGAAAGATCGGCGGTCCCCGGTTCTTTGTGCCGATGCCCGGGCCTTGCCCCTGTCCGACGAATCCATAGATCTCGTTTTCAGTAACCTCATGCTTCAATGGTGCGAGGATCCGGGCTTGGTTTTTGGCGAAGTGTTTCGGGTCTTGAAGGGTCGTTCGCCTTTCCTGTTTTCGACTTTCGGACCGCGGACACTCCACGAGCTCCGGGAGGCGTGGGCTTGTGTAGATCGCGAACCTCACGTTATTGATTTCCTTGATTTGCCAGCATTGGGAACCTGTCTGACCCGGCACGGATTCGTCGAGATTGTGCTCGATACCGAGGTGGTGATCGAGCAAGTGGGCAGTCTGACCGACCTCGGGCGGGAGCTTAAGCAAATAGGCGCGAATTCACATCCCATCGGCGGTATCCGTGGGCTGACCGGGCGGACACGCTGGCAACGGGTGGGTGAGGCCTATGAGATCCGCCGCCCTCCCGGGGAGGGGCTGCCGGTGACATACGAGATCATCTATGGAGTTGGGTGGAAGCCAACTCCGTTGCCGCCGGTCCGGGGTCCAGCATGAACTCCCGGGGAGTCTTGGTCACCGGGACGGATACCGGAGTTGGCAAAACGTGGGCCAGCGCGGCATGGATCCGCTGCGGGGCCAGGCGCGGGCTCCGTGTCGGTGCTATGAAGCCGGTCGCGACTGGTGCCGTCCGGAACGAACAGGGAAAGTGGCAGCACGAGGATGTGCTCAGGTTACGCCAAGTGATCAACATTGAAGAGAGCGATGTCGAAATCAATCCCTATTGTTTTGCCCCTCCCATCTCCCCCGATATTGCCGCCCGCCAAGTCGGACAAGAAATTCACCTAGAAGCGGTGCGGGAGTACGTGCGGCAGCTTGAGCTCCGGACGGACCTCGTGGTCGTTGAAGGTGTGGGAGGATGGCGTACGCCTTTAACGGAACAAAAGACCGTAGCCGATCTGGCCCGAATCCTGGAGTATCCGGTGATCTTGGTTATCGGTCTCCGCCTCGGTTGCATCAACCAGGGGCGGCTTTCGGTGGAAGCCATTGACCGGGACGGTGTGCCCTGCGTCGGATGGATCGGCAACCGGGTGGATCCCGCCCTTGAAGAGCCAGAGGAAGTAATGGCGACACTCAGGAGGAGCCTTCCGGTTCCCTGTCTCGGCGTTCTGCCTTACCTCTCCCAACCCGCCTGCGATCCCCTTGCTCATGCCCTAGATAAAGGCTTTGAAAGTTGGTTTGGGAGTGATGGGTGCGATTGACCTGACCCGGGGGGCCATGACCCCCTCCCCAATTGTGGCGCCTGCACAGGCATTCGTGCATAATTGGAAAATCCGATTTATTTTTCGCAGATTCCAGTCGATGTCGACCTTAGTGGTCAGCCCCAACCGATCCCTGCAAGGTGCGGAACTCAGGCTGATGGCAGCTGGTCTGGCCGGCTCCTTGGTCTTGGGTGGGCTCATGACCTGGTTGTGGGGTTTCTGGCCCATTCTGGCCTTCAATGCAATCGCACTGGGTGGGTTGGTATACGGGGTGTGGAAGGCGGATCACCACGGACGGTACCGCGAAGTGATCCGTGTCGACGACGATCGGCTTGTGGTCGAGAAAGGCCAAAGCTGTCCGGAATACCATTTCGAGGCTTTGCGGGTATGGGCCCAGGTCGTGGCGGGTGTCCGCCCATCCGACCGGAAGTATCACGTCAGCATCCGCTCCAGGGGGCAGGAATGCGAGGTCGGGGGCTGTCTCGGGGAAGAAGAGCGACGGATTTTGGCCCAGCGGCTCCGCGAAATGCTGGCCCCGGCTTGGACGGTTGCCACACCGACACTTGCGACGAGCCCCGGTTTCAAGACTCATGCGGGAGACTTTCGCTCATGAAGCATCAATGGTTCCGGGCCTGGATCGGGATCGCCCTGGTGGGTGCGGTGACTGTACCCCGGGCGATGGCCGCTTCCCTCTACAATCTCCCGAGGGGGGTTACCCCGGTCAGTCACGAGATCTACGGGCTCAACATGTTGGCTTTCTGGATCATGTGCGGAATTGCCACCGTGGTATTCGGGGCCATCACGTGGTCAATGATCTTCCATCGCCGCTCGCGGCATCCGAAGCCCGCCAAGTTTCATGAGAATTCGGTTCTGGAAGTGGTATGGACCGTGATTCCCTTTATCATCCTCATCGTGATGGCAGTGCCCGCTGCCCGTGTCCTCCTCCGGGCAGAAGATGTCCATCACTCGGAGATGACGGTCGAAGTGACCGGATACCAGTGGCTGTGGCGGTACACCTATCCGCGTTGGCATATCAATATCTATAGCCGCCTCGCGAATTCCAGCCTCCGGATCGCGCCTCTGAATTCGGGCGTGAGCCCCTATTCGGTCCCCCACTACCTGCATTCAGTGACCCATCCTCTGGTGCTCCCCGTCGGCGAAAAGGTTCGCCTTCTCGTCACCTCCAAGGACGTTATCCACTCCTGGTGGGTCCCCGATTTGGGCGTTCAAATGGACGCGAACCCCGGACTGGTGAACTCGATCTGGGTCCGGATCGAGAAACCTGGAACCTATCGGGGACAGTGTAACCAGATCTGCGGCTGGGGCCATGCCTACATGCCGATTGTTGTTGTGGCTAAGCCCAAGACCCAGTTCCAGGCATGGGTCCGGGAATGGCAGGAGCGGCACCGGGTCGATGCCGACGATGCCTCCTCCCCCTCCCCGCAGGGTTCCTGAATTTCCCGAATACCGTTTGCTGACCTAAAGAACGGAGAGCCCAAACGATGACCGAGTCAGTCGCCCTACCCGCGGAACCACACCACGCCACCCGGCGCGGTCTGATGCGCTGGATCACGACCACCAACCACAAGGACATCGGGACGCTCTACCTTATTTTCAGCCTCATCATGTTCTTCATTGGTGGGGCTATGGCCATGGTGATCCGTGCAGAACTCTACCAGCCGGGCCTTCAGTTTGTGACCCCGGCCTTCTACAACCAGATGGTTACCCTCCACGGGCTCGTCATGGTCTTCGGGGCGGTTATGCCGGCGTTCGTGGGGCTCGCGAACTGGATGATCCCCCTCATGATTGGGGCGCCGGACATGGCGCTTCCCCGGCTCAACAACTGGAGTTTCTGGATCCTGCCGTTCGCCTTCACGCTCTTGCTCTTGACTCTGTTTTTGCCAGGTGGAGCGCCGCAGGGCGGGTGGACGCTGTATGTTCCCTACAGCCTTGAGCTCGGCTACTCCTTCCCCTTCATGATCTTCGCCATCCACCTCATGGGCATTTCCTCGGTTTTGGGTGGCATTAACGTGATTGTCACCATCCTCAACATGAGGGCCCCGGGGATGACCCTCATGAAGATGCCACTTTTCGTCTGGGCGTGGCTGATCACAGCGTACCTGCTCGTGGCCGTCATGCCAGTCTTGGCCGGTGGGGTCACGATGCAGCTCTTGGATCACTATTTCGGAACCCACTTTTTCTCAGTGGCCGGCGGTGGAACCCCTCTCCTCTGGGAACATGTGTTTTGGTTCTTCGGACATCCTGAAGTCTACATCATGATCCTGCCAGCCTTCGGCATCATCTCGGAGATTGTGCCGACCTTTTCCCGGAAACCGCTTTTTGGCCGGACCTCAATGATCTATGCCCTGGCTTCGATTGCCTTTCTATCTTTCATTGTTTGGGGTCACCACATGTTCACCTCGGGGATGCCGGTTTCCGCCGACCTCTTCTTCATGTTCAGCACCATGCTCATCGCTGTGCCCACCGGGGTCAAGATTTTCAACTGGGTAGCGACCATGTGGCGAGGGGCCATTACTTTTGAGACGCCGATGCTGTTTGCCGTGGCTTTCATCATCCTGTTCACCATCGGTGGATTCTCAGGAGTTATGCTGGCTTTGGTTCCGGCGGATTTCCAGTACCACAATAGCTACTTCGTGGTGGCCCATTTCCACTACGTTCTTGTGACTGGTGCCGTGTTCGCCATCATGGGTGCCGTCTACTACTGGCTGCCCAAATGGACCGGGCATATGTACAATGAGTTCTGGGGCAAGGTCCATTTCTGGCTGAGCGTGATCTCCGCCAACATGCTCTATTTTCCGATGCATTTTCTCGGCTTGGCGGGGATGCCACGCAGGGTGCCGGACTATGCTGTCCAATTCACCAATCTCAACATGATTTCCAGCATCGGGGGGTTCATATTCGGCGCTTCCCAGCTCATCTTTGTAGCCATTATCTTCGCGACGGTTTATGGAGGTCGGCGGGCAGAAGCTCGGGCTTGGGAGGGGGCCCACGGCCTCGAATGGACGGTTCCCTCACCAGCTCCCTACCATACCTTCGCCACTCCACCTGAGGTCCCCGGGTGAGGCCGGATGGTCGTCGAGCCCGAGTCGGAATTCGAAGAGGGACGCCGCCATCGGCGCGCGGTGCGCATGGCGATCCTCTTGGGAATTGTGTCTTTGATCTTCTATGTTGGGTTCTATCTGGTGGGCGCGTGGGTCCGGTGAAGGGTTCCCTGGGACGGCCCCGGATTCATTAGTACCCTGGCCCTGTGTTTTTCTGCTTTTCCAGGAAATGAGGTCTGCATGAACGTTTCAGCCGATACCTACTATCTGCCTCATGAAAGCCGCTGGTCGATCCTGGGGTCCATCGGGCTTTTTGCCTTCATGCTCGGAGCTGGCATCTGGCTCGATGGTTATGATCTGGCCGGTCCGTTGGTGATGGGGGCTGGCGTGTTCTGCATCGTTTCGACTAAGTTTGGCTGGTTTGGTACCGTCATCCGGGAAAGCTTGGCAGGCCACTACAACCTGCAGGTGGACCGTACGTTCCGCTGGGGGATGGTCTTTTTCATCTTTTCGGAAGTGATGTTTTTTGGTGCCTTCTTCGGCACACTTTTCTATGAACGGTTATTTGTGGTTCCCTGGCTCGGGGGAGCGGGTAACATGTTTTTCACCCATGCCCTGCTTTATCCGCACTACCGGGCCCTGTGGCCGACCAACGGTCCGGCTCACGCCGGGGGCGAATTCACCCAGATGCCGACTTGGGGAATCCCGGCGCTTAATACCCTGATCCTTCTTTCCAGTGCTGTTACTGTGACTTGGGCGCATTGGGCCCTCAAGGCAGGACACCGCCGCAAGGTCGTGGCCGGGCTGGTGGCCACCATCGCCCTCGGTGCCACCTTCCTGGCCATGCAGGCGCATGAGTATTATCTGGCTTATACCCACTTCAACCTGACGCTCCACAGCGGCATTTATGGTGCGACCTTTTTTATTTTGACCGGTTTCCATGGCCTGCACGTCACGATTGGCGTGATCATGTTGACGGTGATTCTGGTCCGAGTATTACGTGGGCATTTCACGCCAGAGCGTCACTTCGCCTTTGAGGCCGTCTCCTGGTACTGGCACTTCGTCGATATCGTCTGGCTGGGTCTTTTTATCTTCGTGTATTGGCTCTGAATCGGGTCAGGCACAGCTATCCCGGCATACCGGGCTGGATGCCATGCGGATGGATCCAGCCAAGCCAATAACCCAGCATCAGTAGCAGAAAAAGGACGAGGGAAAGTCCGATCCGCCAGGACAGAGCCCGGACCGTGCGGGTGCTTTCTCCTCGATCCTTGAACAGGAACCACAGTCCTTGAAACAAGGTGGCGACGATCACGATGAAGAGCGCGACAATGACGATCTTGAAAAGCATGGCTGCGACCGGGGACCTCGGTGAGCGGAGCCGAGCCCTAGTATGCCATGGGTTTTACGCTCCATGACCATGGTGGACTGTGGATGATCGGCTGGCGCTTTCGACCGAGGTGGTGGCCCACCATTGCGGCCTGGATCCTGATCGTGGGATTTAGTTTTCTCGCACATTGGCAGTGGCATGCTGCTTGGCATGGCGAAAGCCAGCTAAGGACGCTTCAAACAAGTGCCCGGGCACGGTCTGCGCCCTGGTCCCCAGGATTTTCTACCGCACCCTTTGAGCGGATCTCCATTCAAGGACGGTATCTCCGGAAAAGGGACCTTCTTCTCATCGACCTTTACCATCGAAACGAAATCGGCTCAGAGGTCGTGAGTGTTTTCCGGCCCCGTGCGAGCCTGGCCTGGATTCCGGTCGACCGTGGATGGATACCCACTAGTCCGTTGGGTGCGACGCGGAAGGACTTGGATAAACAGCTTCCCCATGGAACCGTTCGACTTGTGGGATACGCCGGCCGGATCCCGCGCCCCGCGCTCCGCCTCGGACGCGGACCAGTCCCTCCCCATTGGCCTAAGCCGGTCCTCTACCCTTCCCATCGTTACTTAGAGGCGCTTTATCGGCACCGACTTACGCATCTCGTGCTGTTACTGGGTCCCCATCAGCCAGGTGGCTTCGTCCGCCAGTGGAGGCCGATCAAGAAAATCGGACCCGAGCAGCATTTCGGCTATGCTGTGCAATGGACAATCTTGGCCTTAGTTGTTCTGGGCGTGTGGATCGGCCTTAACCTGCAGCGGAAGTCTCCTTCATGAACGCAACCCGCCAGTCTTTCTTCCCGCGATGGGCTATCTGGGTCGCCCTGATTGGCGTTTTTGCCTTGCCTTTCATGATCGCCGGGCTTTGGTACGTCAATGTAGACCAGTGGGGGGTAGGTCAGACCACAAACTATGGGAACCTGATTACCCCGCCGGTCAAACTGCGGATCACCCCGCTCCAGTGGATTGCCGGTCCCCAAGCCGACGGCTCCCGCTATTTTCATGGTCGTTGGACCTTGGTTTACATCGGCGGAGCTAATTGCGATCCCGATTGCCGGGCGGCGATTTATGCTACCCGCCAGATCCGCCTCGCCTTGGGGGAGCAGATTCGCCGTGTGCAACGTCTCTATGTGGTGACCCAGCACCCACGGAAGCTCGCATTTCTCAGGGTCGAGGACCCAGATCTCACCATCGTCATGGCTAGGGGCCGGACCGGCCGGGATTTTATCCGACAGTTTTTCAAGGCGTCACATGCTCACCTCGGGCAGCGTATCTATTTAGTCGATCCCATGGGTAACCTCATGATGTCGTATCCGGCCGCTGTCAATCCGGCCGGATTGCTCCATGATCTCAAACGCTTGCTCTCCGTTTCCGAGATCAGCTGATGCGCAGGCGCTGGGACTGGTTCCGGGTATTTACGGCACTGGCAATCGTCTGGACACTGGCGCTGATAGCCGTGGGGGCCTATGTCCGGCTGTCCAATGCAGGTCTGTCCTGTCCAAGCTGGCCCGCATGCTATGGACACCTGGTGGTACCGACCCGGGCAATGGCCATTCGACAAGCCGACCGATTGCACCCCGGTCGGCCGCTCCGTCCAGCTCAGGCCTTCAAGGAGATGTTCCACCGTTACCTTGCCGGCGGTCTCGGTCTTGTGATCTTGGTGATCGCGCTATTGTCACTTTCCAAAGCGCGCCAGCGGGAGCAGCGGCCGCGGAGGCTCCCTTGGGTCATCCTGGGACTCGTCGTCCTGCAAGCGGCTCTGGGCATGTGGACCGTCACCCTTGAGCTCGAGCCACTCGTTGTGGTCGGACACCTACTGGGAGCGCTTTTGATCTGGGACTGCTTGCTTCTCCTCTGGGCTCGAGACACCGGCACCTTCAGCTGGCGGGGGGAGGTCCTGTCTCCATGGGGACGCAGGATAGGGCTCGTTGCGCTTTCCTTCCTAGTGATTCAGATCTTCCTTGGGGCTTGGACCAGTACGCATTACGCTTGGGTCGGTTGTCCGGATTTCCCGACCTGTCTCGGTCGCTGGTGGCCTCAGCACCTTGCGTACGGACGGGCTTTCGTGCTCTGGAACCGTCTGGGTGTCAATTACCAAGGGGGCACGCTCCCACTGCGTGCACGGGCGGCGATCTACTTCCTGCACCGTCTCGGGGCGCTCGTGGTTTCCGTCACTGTGATGGCGTGGGCGGCAGCCCTTTGGGTCCGCTGCCGGAGAAGGACCGTTAGGTTGATGAGTGCCGTGGTCGCGGGTCTCACGGTCATTCAAGTGACCATCGGGGTCAGCATGGCGACAATTGGCATGCCGCGCTGGCTTGCTGTCAGCCATACCTTTTTTGCTGCGCTCCTGCTGGGTGCGGTCTCGCTTCTGGTCTATGCGTTGTGGACGCCCGCCCCGTCTCCCCGCTAAAGACTCTGCTACTTGTGAATTGGCGCGATCTCATCGGGGTGACGAAGCCCCGGGTGGTCTCGCTGATCGTGTTTACTGCCTTGGTTGGTATGTTGCTTGCGGTTCCCGGGTGGCCACCCCTGGGTCTTTTGTGTGCGGCGACAGTTGGAATTGGATGTGCCGCAGCCTCCGCAGCCGCGTTTAACCATCTCCTGGACCGGCGTATCGATGCCCAGATGCTGAGGACACGTTATCGCCCCCTTCCCCAGGGGCATCTCCTGCCATGGCAGGTTCTCTGCTGGGCCTGGCTTCTGGCCACGGCGGCCTTGATCATTCTGGTTGTTGCCGTGAATAGACTCACGGCCGTTCTCACCCTGGTCTCGCTGATCGGCTATGGCCTCGTCTATACGCGTTTCCTCAAGAAAACCACCCCGCAGAACATCGTGATCGGAGGGGCAGCGGGAGCGGCACCCCCGATCCTCGGCTGGACAGCGATGACCGATCACATCTCAGCGGTCAGCCTCAGCCTGTTCATGATTATCTTTGTGTGGACTCCGCCCCATTTCTGGTCCCTGGCCATTGGCCGCCGGAGCGATTACGAGCGTGCAGGAATTCCCATGCTCCCCGTAACCCATGGTGAGCGGTTCACGATCCTGCAGATCGTGCTTTATACGATCCTGCTGAATGCCATCAGCTACCTGCCGGGACTGCTTGGTTATGGCGGGTGGATTTACCTGGCTGGTGTGACGGCATTGAACGGTGGTTTTCTCGCCGGGCTGGTGCGGCTCACCCGGGCTGCCCAACCGGTGCCCTCTGCGCTCGCGCTATTCCGGTACTCCATCTGGTATCTGTCCCTGCTTTTCGCGTTTCTGCTCGTGGGACACTACGTGACCCCGCCGTGGGGGAGCGCCTGATCCGAATCAACTAGAGAGAATTCAGGTTGCAGCGAGTGGTCCGAGTTCCTGACGCAGGCGACCCAAAGCCTTAGCCTCAATCTGGCGGACTCTTTCGACCGAGATACCAAAACGTTCTGCCAGAACCTTGAGTGCGGGCTTTTCACTACTTCCGAGCCAGCGGGCACGCACGATCTCACGACTGCGATCATCCAGTTTTTCTAGGGCTGCCTCTAGGCTCCGGTGCTCATGTCTTTCTGAGTCTGCCTGCTCGAGCAGAGACTCTGGATCCCGGCTGGTCTCATCTGCCAGCCATTCGATGGGAGCACGTGGCGACTCCATCTCTTCGCCCGCGGCATCTGTCCGCCCGTTCAGGCTGATTTCATGTCCCAGAAGCCGAGTCTCCATATGGTGTACCTCCGCCGGGCTGACTCTCAAGTCTTGTGCGATCCTCGCGGCTTCCGCGGCCGTTAGGCTCCCCGGACCCTTGAGGTGCTTGCGGAGGTTGAAGAAAAGACGGCGCTGGGCTTTTGTCGTGGCAATTTTGACCAGGCGCCAATTCCGGATGATAAATTCATGGATCTCCGCCCGAATCCAATGGACTGCAAAGCTGATCAGCCGAACGCCCCGCTCGGGGTTGAAATGTTTGACCGCTTTCATGAGTCCGATGTTGCCTTCTTGGACGAGATCACCCATGGGAAGGCCATAGTTGCGATAACTTCTCGCGATGTAGACCACAAAGCGGAGGTTGGACAAGACGAGTTTCTGGGCCGAAAAAAGATCGCCATCCTGCCGGTACCGGCGGAATAGTTCCCGTTCTTCGTCGGGCGACAGCACCGGAATACGGCGGATCGCCTTGAGATAGGCTTCCAGACTCTGCTGGGGACTTTGGGTTATGGCTTGGAAAGCTTCAAGTTCTTGATTCATAAAGCGAACCTCGCCTAATGCACCATGACTTGGGAGATATTTTAGCACTCTGCTACCTGGAGTGCTATTCAATCGGTAAGTTCCAAGGTCAATCAGTGCCGATCAAGCTGGGGGAGGTCTGTAAATGGCGCCCAGTACAGCAGGCTTCCGGGCCCCGGTTACCGAGGGTAGGCTCGCCGGTTCATGAGAGAGCCTTTTCCAAGCCAGCCATGCAAATGCTATGGCCTCAAGCGCATCCGGGTCAAACCCGACAGCCCGGGTGGTCGTTACTGTCCAGCCGGGGAGGCGGTGTCGGATTTCCTCCATGAAAAGTGGGTTTTTCCCCCCTCCTCCGCTGACCAGAAGGCGATTTCCTGCAGGTGCATGAGCGAGGACTGCCTGTGTGACCGTAAATGCGGTCAACGCGGTGAGTGTACGGGCAATGTCCGGGGCAGTTGCGTGGACATGCTGCTGGGCAAGCCGTGACTGGAGCCAATCCCTACTGAAATATTCCGGTCCGGTGCTTTTGGGTGGCGGACGACTAAAGTAGTCGTCCCGGGCGAGATCCTCGAGGAGTTCCGGGATGACCCGTCCTTGGCTGGAGAAAAAGCCATCTTGGTCACAGGGTTGACCCGTCTGCTCGGAAACCCAGCCATCAAGTAAGGTATTGGCGGGCCCAGTATCAAACCCCATGACCTCTGGCACCAAGGGAGGCAGCAAGGTGAGGTTGGCAATGCCTCCAAGATTCAGGATGACGGTCTTTGCCCGGGACGCTGGGGAATCCGGTTCCAGGCATTCGTTCCAGAACGAGGGCACGAGAGGAGCACCTCCTCCACCATAAGCCAGGTCCATCCTCCTGAAATCCGCGACCGTGAGGATCCCGCTTTGGGCAGCGATCCGGTTCGGGTCGCCGATCTGGATCGTAAACGGATAGGTACCCTTCGGCCGATGACGAACGGTTTGGCCATGACTGCCGATGGCTTGGATCCGGCGTGAGGAAATTCCGGATTCAGATAAAATCCGGATGACGGTCTGGCCGAAGAACTCCCCAAGCTCAGCATCCAGTGCTCCGAGAAAATCCAGGGGATCTCGCCCCCTGTAATTTGAGGAGGCCAGATCCAGAATCTGGGCACGGAGTTCTGAGGGATAAGGCACCGTCTGAAACGCTTCCAGGTGGGGACGGGGCGGACCGAAATCAACGATTGCACAATCTGCCCCATCGGCGCTCGTGCCAGAGAGTAGGCCGATGAAGGTGAGGGAGGAAGTAGGGTTGGACGGCTCGGGCAATGTGACTCCTGGTAGGGGGGGGCCTGGAGAGGGGAGCATAGCCGAAGTGATTTGGGCTAATCCGGCAGAAACAGCGGATTTGAAGCTGTTCGCATGCCATCCGGTCCGGCAAGCTGTCCCTCCGATTTCACGGGAGATCCGGGGCCATGATTCTACCGCCTCCACTCAGAGTGCGTCGTGCGAGATATGACTCCAAAGCCGTCCAGGCTGGACTCTTAATCGTTGGGCTGGCCCTTGGTGGAGTGGCATATGGACGTTACCACTTCGATTACCGAGTAATGGGTTCCCGCTGCCTGCCACGGATCGCCTACGACAACGGACGGGAAATCTTCTTGTGGATGAACCACCATCCAGACTGTCAGCCGATCCGTGCGGCAGCCGGCAGCTCTCTTGGGGCAAAGTCCCTGCCCGTGTTCCGCGAAGACCCTTACTGGGTTGTCGACGGGTTGGCTCCCGAGGTAGTGCTCACTCTCCAAAAAGGGCATCTCCTTCTCCTAGCAGATTCCGCACGAACGGGTGAAGCCCGCTTGAAGAAGCCACTGAAGCATGGAGGGGGAGGTCCGCTCCGGGAGTGGCGCCTGCACCCCGGCAACCTCCGTCGTCAACTTTTGCATTGGTGCATGCTTGCCGGGTACCGATTGGTCTGGAAGGGACCTGCTTGGCGAGTTCAGCACGAGCATCGGGGCCACCTCCGGCTTTGGCATGCCTTGCGCGCGCTCACGCTTTGGGCCCGCTCGCGAGGACGGATTCTCAAGATCCGAGTTTACGGTGGCAATCGTGTGGTTGCCGTGGCGCTGGGTTTGTGAACGTGCGTTCCGGATGGTCCGTCGGATTCTTAGTCGGACTGATGCTGATTCCGCGACCCGGTCGAGCTGCCGGCATGCATCGTAACGGTGCTCCAGTGCTTTTCAAAGTCGAGCATGCTGCACGGTATCCTTTTCACGTTTCTCGAAGGATCCACCAGCGCCATGCCACAGGATCGCGAACCTGGCTCGTGTTCCCAGGCAGTCTTCACCATGAACTCCGGCGGTGGACTGCTCGTTCGGATTACCAGCTTGTCTGGAAAAGTCCCAAGGACTATCTTTTGACGACGCGTGCGGTCGTCCATGGTTCCTTTATCCAAGCGCTCAAAGTTCTGGTGCGGGCACTACAACGCGCAGGCTCCCCGGTCAGGGCGGTTCTCTACCGGAAAAACCGTGTTCTCATCATTCATCGAGCAGCCGGTAGGTTTCGGTGAGAAGCATGCCGATGGCTGCTCGGTTATGGGTTGCAGGGATCACCGGATGGAGGTGGCCTGTCTCCAGGCATAAACCCGGCAAGGCGTTCCGTTGGCCCGGGATTGTTCTTGTAACTTTGCTTTCAGGTTGTGCGATGACCCATTCTGGTCGTTCAGGGCTGGCTCTATCCCGAAGACAGTTATCCGGTTTGGCGGCCCGGCAGTCAAGGGAGCTTCCGCCCCGAGCGCTGCGTATCCACAAAGGCTACTACTTCGGCAGTGGCCGGCCCATCCCATTGGTCATGTCCCATTCTCGTCCGTCCGTTTTTCACGAGACGGTCACGCTGGTAACCCGCCATCTTTATCTCTACCAGCTGATTGATCGGATCTCACAGGTTTCCGGGCTGCCAGTGCGGTTGGGCGCGCTGCTTGCACAACAACAGACCGAAATCGGACAGCAGGAAACCCAACGAGCACTGTTGCGTGCGACCGGTCGGGTCATGCGGATCAGCTACCGGGGGGCTCTGTCTGGGCTTCTCAATAAAATCGCTGCCCATTATGGACTCTCATGGCGCTGGTGGCATGGTGCGATCCGATTTTTTCGTTACGAAACCCGAGTGTTTGCACTCGCCGTCCTGCCCGGTTCGATGGGAACGTCTCTGATGCTCACTAACCAAAGTGATTTGGGGAGCCAGGGTGGTGCCACAGGCGGGGCCAGCGAAACGAGCAGCCAGACCGTGACGCAGACTCAACGCAATAATTTTTGGAGCCGACTCGTGGCTAACCTCAAGTCGATGCTCACTCTCCATGGAACCGTTTTTGCCAACCCGGAGGCCGGAACGGTCACAGTCACAGATCGACCCATGATCCTGCGTCGGGTGGGGCGATATCTCGCCTCCATCAACCGGGTGATGCAAAGGGAAGTCTCAGTGAGCGTCCGTGTCTATTCTCTGGATCTCACTAATGCGACGCTCCGGAGCTTCAATTTGAATGTCGTTTTTAACAACTTGGCCCGGACATATGGAGTTACAGTGACCGGGGCCAGCCCGGTGGCTTCCGTCGGTGGAGCTGCCACGCTCTCAGCCACCATGCTCGATACCGCTACGGGACGAATCGGGCAATACTCGGGGAGTCATTTCCTGGTTGAGGCCTTGAGCCAGTACGGCCATGTAGCGCTCATGACCCAGGGTTCTGGCATTGCGCTCCAGGGCCAACCACTGCCGATCCAGGTCACCAAGACCGTGGGGTACCTGGCCAGTGCCCAGACCACCGCCTCCACCCTGGTCGGACAATCGACAGCACTGACACCCGGAGAGGTTACAACCGGATTCTCGATGATCGTCGTGCCCAGGATCTTGGCTGGTCGGGAAATGGCCATGCAGTACGCGATCGACCTTGCCACACTCAATTCGCTGACCACCATTACCTCGGGTGGCGAATCAATCCAGGTACCGAGTGTGAGTTCTCAGCGTTTCGTCCAGCGAGTCATCATGCGAAGTGGACAAACCCTGGTTCTCGCCGGTTTCGAGCAGATTGAGAAGAGTCGACAAGATGACCAGGGGCTCTTGTCCTGGTTTTCCGGAAACAGCCGGCAGCGCAAGATGATTTTTGTGACCCTGACTGCCCGCCGAGTTCGGGCCTGATCCGGTGACCATGCAGATCATAGAGTGCCGGGGAATCCGTTATGCCGCCGGGCTTTACTGGTGGCAGGCATCTGAAAAGGGGGAACTGCGTGTTCCGCAGCGTACTGCCCGTCGCCTGATTCGTGAAATCGAAAGTGCTGCTGATCCGGATTCCAGGGCGCTGGCCTGCGACACGCTGGTGATCGACCGGGCGGGTGGAAGAATTGGTTTGGGTGCCTCTGGAACAGCAGAGAAAGTCTATGCGTTGGCGCCAGCACTGGCCAGAGCCCGACCTGAAACTGGGGTGCTGTGGTGTCTTGTGACCGATCCGGGTCAGATGTTGGTGATCGCTACACTGGAGGGACGGGTGCTGGGTGAGGGGGACTTTGCAGGTAGCGAAGCAGAGGGGAGGGCACGTCTGGCTCTTTTGCTGGACCATTATGGCGAGCGCCTGTCCGAGCGGATCGAAGGTCGTCACGGGGATGCCGGATGGGCCCTTCTGGAAGACGCATTGGGGATGATCCCACTCTCAAGCCTGCCCCGCACGAGGCCTTTATATAGAAGACGGAAGCGGCTTTTGGTCTTAGGCTTGGCCGTGCTGCTGTCTTTTGGATTCGTGATATGGAACGGGGATCTCTACAAGGGTCTCGCGGAAACCCGATCGTCTGGAGCAGGAGTGAAGGATCGAGTTGTGGCTCCAGTGGCAGTGGCGGCTGCTTCGGTTGATCGAGTCTTGGGTTTTTCACCTTTCCGGGTAATGGCCGCATGCCGGCGGGAATGGCAATCACTGGATCTGGTGGACGAGGGATGGATGTTTGCGCGTTTCGTCTGTACGGGTCAGCAGGCCGTCGTCGTTTGGCGGTACCGCCCGGGCGCCTCATTCACTCATCTGCCCGGTCGATCGGTATCGACCTCAGGCCCGGACCAGGTGGTGTCTTCGTTAGAACTGCAGCCGGGTCCGGAGACGAACCTCATGCAAGGGGTGATTCCACGGCCGCGTGTGGAAGACGATTTCTATGAGTGGGCCCGCAGCGCTGGTATCCAGGCTGCATCATTGAACTGGCAGAGTAGTCCTCCTGGGACGGTTCATCCCAGCCTCAAAGCCGAGTGGTCGATTGAGCTAGAAAGAGGTGACCCGTTCCGGTTGGCACCGGATTTTTCCGCACTCCGGGGCCTTTCGATTCATCGGATGGAAGCGACGCTTTCCTTGAACGGACAGTTGGTCTGGCATCTAACGGGGGTGATCTATGCGGATCCGTGGTGAGTACTGGGGAGGTCTTGCTATGTTTGGTCTCTGGATCGGGGTTGTCCAAGCGGCCGTTCATCCAGGAGCGTTGCCAGTTCCGGCCCCGCCACGTCACCGGCCCGATTTTCGGGTGGCGCGTCTCGGACGTCTGCGTGCTCGCGAAACCCTACTCCGGGCGGAACTCGCTATTGCAAAACTGCAGTCCGCCATCGCTCATGAAAGTGTGTCCTGCAGGATTCCGCCTGACCCCTTGGGGTTGGTCATGTTACCCGAAGTCCGATCGGTTGATGGAGTGGGGGGACATATCCGTGCCATCGTCCAGTACCCGGACGGATCCCGCATGACGGTCCGGTCGGGATCCCTTCTCGAGGACGGGACTCAAGTGATCCGGGTAGAGCGCCGGGAAGTCTGGGTACGGATGCCGGCCGGCCAGATCCGTGCCTTGGGATTTATGGTGGATGGCTCTCCGACGCCCTCTGGTCCGGCGGTGCCATACATCCCTGCGGGCGTGACAGGACCAGACGCTCTTCCTGCAGCTGGAGGGAGGCAGAAATGATGGAAGTCTCACCCGATTCCGGGTGTGACCGGGAGAGGGATCTGCCCTTGTTATATGACCGTTCGCTGACCAATCGCTTTGTGACCCGTGAGGATCTGCGTGATGTGATTGCCTTGTGCACAAACGGGGTGGTTCTCGTTAGTGAAGGCTATCAGGACGAGGTCCGTGTCCAGAACCTCCTGGCCTTGATCCGGATCGGCTGGAAAGGCTACCGGCGTACCCACCCTGTCCCCTATCAGGTACTTCGGGACCTCGGTTCCGAGACTAGGCCGGCTTGTCCACCGGAGGATGTGGGGGCGATGGTGAACCAAGCCCGCCAGATGTTGGCTGAAGCCGCGCGACAGGAGGTTTCTGATATTCACCTGGTCCTGGATGGGGCTGGGCGAATGGGAACGGTGCTCATGCGCCTGTACGGTGATCTGCGCGAAGTAAGACAGATGAAACTGCACGAGGCCGAGGAACTGGCGGGCGTGATCTATGGAGTCATGGCCGAAGAGGGAGAAGGTCATTACAATCCGGCGGCGCCGCAAAAGGCCCGGATCGGAACTCGAGGCGGGCACCTGCCGCCAGGTCTGCACGGAGTACGGATCCAGTCGGCTCCAATTCTCGGGGGCTCGATGATGGTGCTCCGACTCCTGCCGAGGGATATCGGCGTGGAGGGAGACACTCTGTCAGATGCCCTCTGTGGTCTGGGCTACACGCCGGAACAGGGAATCCAGATGAGCCGGCTTCTGGATCATGCATCGGGGATCACGGTGATTTCAGGGCCGACAGGCTCGGGGAAATCCACGACTCTGGTAGCGGCGCTCAAATCGCTCCGGACTCGGCAGCACACCCGGCATCTTCTCACGCTTGAAGATCCTCCTGAGTACCAGATTGAGGGAGTTCGGCAAATCCCCGTGCAACACGATGATTGGGGACGTCATATCGAGGATGTCATGCGGCTCGATCCGGATATCGTGATGGTGGGGGAAGTCAGGAGTCGGGAGGGTGCCATCGGCACACTCCAGGTGGCCAATACCGGCCACCTGGTTCTTACCACCGTGCATGCCAACAGTGCTTGGAAAATCCTAGCGCGTCTGCACGATCTCTGCGATAAACCCGAGAATCAGACCCTGCTTTATGACCCTTCTGTATTGCGCGGGTTAGTGGCCCAGCGTCTCGTCCAGAAGCTTTGCCCACACTGTTCCTTACCCCTAGAGCCTGATGACCCATCCATCCCGGCACAGGATGTCGAGGTCCTGCGAACGCTGCTCGGGCACCGATGGGCACAGGCGCGACGGCGGGGTCCAGGGTGTCCGATGTGCCAGGCCGGAGAGGGTCCACTGCCGGGCATTGCCGGCAGGTCGGTCGTGGCCGAAGTGGTGACCACGACGCGTGACCTACTTCATCACGCTCGCGCAGAGGGGGTCGAACAGGCAGAAGAGGCATGGCGGCGACATCCGAACTCGCTCACGATGGCACGACACTGGCTTCTGCGGTTTGCGCAAGGTGAAGTTGAATATGCCAGCCGGTGGGGGCTTGACCTGGTGCTTGAGGAGGAGACCGATTGGTCATTCGGGCGCGTGGGAGGAGACACGTGACGACCCAATTGGAAAAAGGGGGACCCCGGCGGGATTGGAGTTATTGCCTGGCCTTGTGGGTCTGGAAGCAGGGTGGGAAAGAACGGCTTTTCCGTCACCTCGATCGGATTCTTCGGCGTTCATCCATCAATATCGTTTCCGTGGTGGATGAAATGTTTCGAAGAGCCAGCCGGCGTGGCGGATGGGGCATCGAGGCCTGTGTTCTCCGTGAAATCCAGAAGCGAATGCAATCAGGGCTCCCGGTGGCGGAGTCAATGGCTGACATCACGGATCCCGTAGAACGGATGCTGATCCGTGGAGGGGAAAAAACGGTGGGAGCCGACGGACAACGAACCGGCATCCAGCGGGTTTTCAGCTATCTCGGTCGACGCCTTGAGGCAAGACGCCGGATGCGCGGTGCTGTGCTCGGCGCGTGGGTCCGCCTGGTTACCTACTTTGTGATGATCCTGGTTACCCTCATGACTTTCTCCGATTATGTCATCCCCAAAATTGCGCTGTTGTATCCACCCTCCGACTGGACGGGTGTACCCCGTTCGTTGTTGGTTGCAAGCCGGATCGTCGGGTCAGTCTGGTTTGCCATCTTCGTGGGTTTCGGAGTTCTGTCTTTTTTGCTTTTGCCCCTTTTATTTCCGTATTGGACGGGTCCGGTCCGGCGTGCCCTGGATCGTATCCCGCCCTTTAGCTTTTACCGTTTGCAGGAAGGGGGTGCTTGGCTCGCGAGCATCCCCGCACTGACGGACAGTGGCCGGATCAAGGCGTATGACGCGCTTGTCGAGACCGAACGACTGTCCAAGCCCTGGATGCGGGAACGACTGCGAGCTATTCGACTGGGCATGGTAGCGGGTTTCGGTATGGGACAAGCCATGCAGCGGTCTTCTTTCGGTTTCCCGGATCCTGAAATCGTGGCTGACATTTCCCTGTTTGAAAGTCAAGGACTCGACGTGGAAGACATCTTGCGTGAGATTGCTTCGGAGTGGGTGGACTCCGGTTTTCGACAGGTTGTGGTTCAGGCAAACCGGATCGAGGTATTGGCTCGCATCGTTTTTGCACTCATTGTGCTCTGGTTCACGTTAGGAACGGTTGTCCTTCAGATCCAGATTCCGAACTACTTCATGTCCATGGCACACATGGGGTAACCGCGTTAGCGGGGGAAGGTTCGTGCCAGATGGTTGCAGACAATATGCGGAGGCGTGTGGTGAGAAAAGACGAACCAAATGGGGCTTGGATATGCCGAGGTCAAGGTGGGCTGACCCTGGTCGAGACTTTGATTGCTGTGGTGATCGGCATCATCATCTTGGTGGGTGCATTCATCGTTGCTGGCCAGGTGTTGAGCAACAACCGCCTGTCGAACACCGAGACCGACATCGCATCGATCGAAGGAGGTGTGAAACAGCTCTACGCAGGACAGGGAAACTATAACGGGCTCACGAATCAGGTTGCCATCAATGCTGGCGTTTTCCCGGCTGATATGGTTGGAACCGGGGCGCCGGTGGATTCCTGGCAGGGAGCGGTCACACTCGAACCGGGAACTGCCCTTTCGTCGAACTTTGGCGGGGATTTTGCGATCCAGATGGCGAGTGTTTCCCAGAGTGCCTGCATCAAGCTGGCCACCTACCAGTACGGTACTTGGGTAGCCTTCTCCATCAACGGAACATCTCTGTATTCGCCGGGTAACCCCATCGCTGCCGGCTCCAGCCCAACGCCCCTGGCCTCTGGCGATTGCACCCCGGGGAGCACAAATACCCTGCTCTGGATTGTCGGTTGAACGAGACCGGTGACGCACGATGTGGATGGCAACCGTAGTTGCAATGCTGTTAGGACTGATGGTTTTGTTCGCTGATCTGGCCACACCAGTGGTTGTTCGTTTTGACCGAGACCATGTACTAGCCGAGAACTTCACGTCTTACCGGAATGCGGTCATCCATTACGTTGAGGAGCACCCGTATGTGAGAGGAAGCGTGGCATCAGATCAACTCTCACTGCCGCCGGGCTGGCAACCTTTGTCTGCGCTCCATAATAAGACTCGTGAAGGCCAGGTCGTGATCTGGGCGTATCTGCCGGCTGCCGCGCAGGCTTCCGTAGAGCGAGAGGTCGCAGGATCGGAATCAATCGGGGTGGTGCAAATCCAGGATGGAGCCGAGATGGGTTACTCGGAACTTGATGGGACCCGCTTCCCCGTACCGGCCGGTGTGCCAGCTGGCGCGGTGGTTTCGGTTGTGAACGTGCAATGATTCCGCAGGAACTGTTCGGGTTCCGGACTCGCTACCCAAGGGGCCAGCACGGCCTCAGCCTCATCGAGATGCTGCTCGCGGTGACCTTGGGCACAGTACTTTTGGTCAGCATCCTCACGCTTGCAGACCAAGGAATGCGCCGGATTCGCCAAGTGACCGCAGGTGCGCAGCTCCGGCTGATCGGCCACGCAATCCGTCATTATGTGATGTCCAATTATGCTTCGCTACTGTCCGGTTCGACGGCAACGCAGTCTGTTCCGGTTCCGATCGCAGATCTGACAGCGGGTGGCTACCTTCCGCCCGGTTACTCGGGAGAAAACCCTTTTGGTGATATTTACACAGTCTATGTTTTGCAACCCAGGGTGAATGACTTGGCAGCTGTGACTATAGCTTCGCCCCCACCCGGGACTACGGGTTTTGTGTGGACGGACCAACCAGCGGATAACCATTATGCCGACGTGGTAATTCCCGGAGCAGCCGAGGCTGGTGGACCCGAAGCCGGATACGTGGCGACGGGGGACGTGCCGGGCGAGATCCGTGGGGATTTGGTGGGAGCGTACGGAGGCTGGACGTTTTCGATTGCCGGGACTTCGATTCCCAACCCCGGGCCTGGGCATCTAGTACTTTTTCAGTTTTTTTCTGGAGGAACCCTGGATCCGGATTACCTCTACCGGATTGCCGTTCCTGGGCATCCTGAACTTAATCAGATGTTCGCACCACTCAACATGGGAGGGAATGATGTGACCGGGGTGGATAACCTGTCGGAGAGCGGCAACCTCGCGACCTCTGGCCTCTCACCGACGAGCGGATTTCCCCAAGGAGTCGCACCCAGTGGTATCCGGACTTGGAACCTGTTTGCGGATGGCGGTCTTTATGCCGGCCGCGATGCTTCAGGCCAGCCGACGGTGGCCATCGCCGGAGGGAGGGTGGCCGCCGAAGGCGATGTCACAGCCGAGAACGGACGGGTCTCGTTGTCCCATGCCGTTGTTTTCGAAACAGAAGCCCAAAACGGGAGTGTGATCCCCAAACCGGATTACTGCCCCCCCGGCAGCCTACCCCGGATCTTTATCACGCCGGTTTTCATGTCGGCCGGACCGGTTGCTTTGCCCTTGGCCGGGTACCAAGCGTGGGCCACACCGGCAGGCTCCGCATGGGTCATCCAAGCCCGTGTTCTCACCCAGGCAGGATGGGTATCCCCTCCCTCGCCCTATCTGGTGGTGAAGGTGGTGACCCAATGCGATTGAAACCAGCCCGGACTCCCACTCCGCGCAAAGGGGGGACCTTGGGTGAGGTTCGGCAAGCAGATACCCCCCCCGGTTGGGTTCAACCGGTCTCCTATCACCCGTCACTCCGGAGCAAATGCATGAAATCCTGTCCCTTCTTTCCCCATCCACTTGTTGTGACCTTGGTCCTCATGCTGCATGCAACAGGGTCCTTTGCAGAGGTGCCAGCGTGGCCGCCGATGTCCTCGCCTTGTGATGCCACTTGCCTGGCACCGGCCCCGTTGGTTTATCAGGAACCGGATGCGGCGAGTGCCGAAAATGCCGTGAACGCGCTCAATGCCATCAATTGCACAGGGGGGATCTCTGGTCACTGTGCGGGCACTGACCCATCCACGCCGGGTGGTGGCCTCGTTTCCTACCGACCCATCCCCCCTGATCAAAGTGCGTTTGCTTCGTGGAACAATGAAGCCTCCGTCTCTTACTGCTCCCAGTTCACCATCTGGACGGCCTATCGGATTCCCTGGGCGGAATACGTGAATGGTCAATATGTGAAGATGATGCCGGAATCAGCGAGTGCGGCCGCTGAACAGGAGATGATCGCGTCGGAGCATATCCTGCCGGTGCCTAATCCGTGGACCGATTCGATGACCTTGACGCTGAATGTGGAACGGACGGTGGGTGGTTTGCGACCGCCTCCCACAGGGCACGTCTGTCCGTGAGTGTCTTCGTGCGCCGGGTTGATGGCCCCCGTGTTTGTTAGCGTCCGGTCAT
>DAHVLZ010000036.1:0-40000 GCA_027320085.1 Pseudomonadota bacterium | reverse complement strand
CGCAACGTTCATCGGCGCAGGGTGAGTCGGACCCTAAGGCGAGGCCGAAAGGCGTAGTCGATGGAAAACAGGTTAATATTCCTGTACTGGGGGTCGATGCGATGGGGGGACGGAGAAGGTTAGACCAGCCGGGCGTTGGTTGTCCCGGTTTAAGCTGGTAGGGAGTGCTTTCAGGAAAATCCGGAGGCACAATCCCGAGAAGTGATGACGAGCGGTACTTCGGTATTCGCGAAGTGGTTGATACCCCGCTTCCAAGAAAATCCCCTAAGCTTCAGTCGATTCCCATCCGTACCGTAAACCGACACAGGTAGGCGAGGAGAGAATCCTAAGGCGCTTGAGAGAACTCGGGTGAAGGAACTAGGCAAACTGGTACCGTAACTTCGGAAGAAGGTACGCCCCCGTCACGTGAAGGCCCTTGCGGCTGGAGCGGAGGGGGGTCGCAGTGAAAAGGCCGTTGCGACTGTTTAATAAAAACACAGCACTCTGCAAACACGAAAGTGGACGTATAGGGTGTGACGCCTGCCCGGTGCCGGAAGGTTAAGTGATGGGGTCAGCCGAAAGGCAAAGCTCTTGATCGAAGCCCCGGTAAACGGCGGCCGTAACTATAACGGTCCTAAGGTAGCGAAATTCCTTGTCGGGTAAGTTCCGACCTGCACGAATGGCGTAACGATAACGGCACTGTCTCCACCCGAGACTCAGTGAAATTGAAATCGCTGTGAAGATGCAGCGTTCCCGTGGCAAGACGGAAAGACCCCGTGAACCTTTACTGCAACTTTACACTGAATTTTGAACAGACTTGTGTAGGATAGGTGGGAGGCACTGAAGCGCGGACGCTAGTTCGCGTGGAGCCAACCTTGAAATACCACCCTGGCCTGTTCGAGGTTCTAACCCAGACCCGTTAGCCGGGCCGGGGACAGTGTATGGTGGGTAGTTTGACTGGGGCGGTCTCCTCCCAAAGAGTAACGGAGGAGCGCAAAGGTACCCTCAGCGCGGTCGGAAATCGCGCAGTGTGCGCAAAGGCAAAAGGGTGCTTAACTGCGAGACAAACAAGTCGAGCAGGTGCGAAAGCAGGTCTTAGTGATCCGGTGGTTCTGTATGGAAGGGCCATCGCTCAACGAATAAAAGGTACTCCGGGGATAACAGGCTGATTCCTCCCAAGAGTTCACATCGACGGGGGAGTTTGGCACCTCGATGTCGGCTCATCACATCCTGGGGCTGTAGCAGGTCCCAAGGGTATGGCTGTTCGCCATTTAAAGTGGTACGCGAGCTGGGTTTAGAACGTCGTGAGACAGTTCGGTCCCTATCTGCCATGGGCGTTGGAGATTTGAGAGGAGCTGCTCCTAGTACGAGAGGACCGGAGTGGACGTACCTCTGGTGTTCCGGTTGTCACGCCAGTGGCAGAGCCGGGTAGCTATGTACGGACGGGATAACTGCTGAAAGCATCTAAGCGGGAAGCCCCCCTCAAGATGAGATCTCCCTGGGTCACAAGACCCCTCAAGGTCCGTTGAAGACGACGACGTTGATAGGCTGGATGTGTAAGCGCAGCAATGCGTTGAGCTAACCAGTACTAATTGACCGTGAGGCTTGACCATATAACACCCAAGCCATTTGGGGCCGCACACCCGTGCGCCGAAACAACAGATCATTCGTTTTGCCTGGTGACTTGAGCGGACGGGAACCACCCGATCCCATTCCGAACTCGGAAGTGAAACCGTCCAGCGCCGATGGTAGTGTGGGGCATCCTCCATGTGAGAGTAGGTCGTTGCCAGGCATCTAAACGGGAAAAGCCCGGGGGGATTAGTCCACCCGGGCTTTGTTCTTTACATTACATAAAGGACGCGAGACTAGAATCCACGAAGATCCGGGAGGATCCTAGTGGCTGCGACGGAGGACCACGCTCCAGCCGAGCAAGCCGCGGGGCCCCTCGACCGGTTGTGGCAGGCGCCCCACAGCACGGAAGTTCCGCCGGACCAAGGGATCCAGCCAAGATCTTATCTCCGCCTCCGTCAAGGCAGCTTGCACCAAAGCCTGGACACGGTGGGCATGATTTTCCACTCCCGCCGCGACTTCATCCAGTTTTGCCAGGATCACCTCAGCCGGATGATGGGCGCTTTTCCTGAGCGTGTCGGTCGTCACATTAGCGATATTTTCGTACATTGCGGGCTCGACCGAATGGTTGGCCCAGTCCCGCAGGATGCGGCTTTTCTCCTCGAACACGGTCTTCGCGCGTAGGCAATCGGGGTGTAGTGGATCGCTACGTGAAAACTGGAGTCGGGCCAGATCCCGGGCCACCGGGAAATAATCCAACCGCCCGAGCCGCTCGACATCCTCGAGCTGGATTTGCGCCCGCTGGACGGTGCACCCTTCCCGGGCATGACAGACAAAGGCTAGGTATCCCAAATCCGCAAGCACCCGCTGGCACTCGGCCAGGCTACGGTCACGGTCGGTGTATTCAATGGCATATTGACCGATTACGGCGGAGAAACTCCCATCCGGAAACGGAAGTGATTCAGCCGAAACCCCACCCTCGAAACGGATCGGCAGGAGCCAAGGAGCCAGTCGGGTCAGCCAGCGGTGGGGGTTGATGCGAGCCTGGTCGACGCCCGTGATTGCCACGGGCCCGAGCCCCTGACCCCGGAAATAGCGATTGGCCATCACCGCCAGTGCGCCGTTGCCACAACAAAGATCCAAAAGGTGATCCACGCCTCGAAAGTTCGCGAAAACCCGGTGCCAGTGATCGACGATGGCAGCTTGATACTGCTGGCCTCCCTCGCCGCCACACGACGCCAGCCGGCTGGATTGCCAGTAGTGCTCCCACGCTCGTCGGTTTTTCTCTTCTGCCATAATCGGAGGCCTTTATGGCAACCGATACCCCGACTTCAGTTTACACCCACCTACCCGGGCGTTCTGGTAAAGGAAAAAAGGGGGGTTATCTTTTCATGAAAAATCACCAAAGTCACCAAAGGTTCGTCAATCCATGAGCACGCCCCTGAAGCAGTCTACGGACCGTGTGCTGATGGTTCGCCCAGCGGCTTTTGCTTTCAATCCGCTCACTGCGATAAGCAACGTGTTCCAGTCCCCCTCGGATCTGTCCGATCTCTCGGCTCGGGCAAGAGCGGAGTTTGACCAGCTGGTAGAAAGGCTTGAGGAGGCTGGTGTTGGGGTTCTGGTCGTGGACGATGGACCGGATCCGCCCAAGCCGGATGCCGTCTTTCCCAACAACTGGCTCAGCACGCACGCTGATGGCACGATTGTGCTCTATCCCCTGGAGGCGGTGACGCGGCGCCCGGAACGGAGACCCGAGATCGTCACGCACCTGAGAGACCGGTTCCGGGTTTCCCGGGTGATCGACCTGAGCGGCTTTGAGGCTCAGTCAAGCCATCTCGAGGGCACGGGGAGTCTTGTGCTTGACCGGTTACACCGGAAGGCCTACGCTGCCCTGTCGAGCCGTACCGAACGAGATCTGGTCCAACACTGGGGCCTGCTCCTCGGTTATGAGACCTTGTGCTTTGAGACCGTTCCTCTCCGCGGTTCTCCTCCGTATCATACGAACGTCCTCATGGCGATCGGTCATCACTGGGCGGTTGTGGGACCCTCGCTCATTCGGGATGCCGCTGCGCGGGAACGGATCCTGGTCCAGCTCCGGAAGGACGGTCACGATACGATCGAACTCACGCCGGAACAGATCGGGAACTTCGCTGCCAATCTCCTCGAACTTGAAACCCCAAGTGGGCCACTGATTGTGGGGTCAAACCGGGCTTGGTCGGCGTTCGGTTCGGACCAGGTCCAAAGGCTCGAGGCGCATGCTCGAATTGTGTCCGTTTCGCTTGAGGTGATCGAGTCGGCTGGTGGAGGCAGCGCGCGTTGCATGATTGCCGAACTCTTTCTTCCGGGCCGGCCTCAAATCGATCCCCCGAGTCCCGGGTCCAAACCTGCCTAGGGTGCAGGGGGGGAGTCCCGCTCGAGTTCATCCAGGTAGTCAATGGCCCGTCGCAAGTGTGGGATCACGATCGAGCCGCCGACGACGAGACCGATCGATAGGGCCTCGTGGATGGCATCCACTCGGAGCCCAAGGTCATGCACCCGGTTCAGGTGGTAACGGACGCAATCATCGCAACGCAGAACGAGTGAGGCCGTAAGCCCGATCAGTTCCTTGGTCGGGGTGTCGAGCGCGCCGGCCGTGTAGGTTTGGGTATCGACCGAAAGGAAGCGCTTGATCACACGGTTGTCGATCTCGGTGAGGCGCCGGTTCAACCGGTCACGCATGGCCTCGAAATCTTGGCGTTGGGTCATGGGGCAGGCTCCGAATCGGCTCCCTTCGGGAAGGGATGGGGAGGACCGGTTTTGAATCCTATAGAATAACCGAGTCGCCGCCTCAGGAAGGCCGCATGATTCGAACGAGCCCGATCCTCATGTGCCCTCCCCGGCATTTCGAGGTGAGCTACCGCATTAATCCCTGGATGAATCCCGATCACGGGGTCGTCGATCGGAGTCGTGCCCTGGCGCAATGGCAAGCACTCCGGGATCTTCTGGCCCGATGGACCGAAATCGTCGAACTCGAGCCGGCTCCCGGTTTCCCGGACATGGTCTTTACGGCGAACGCCGGTCTCGTCCTCGGTCCCAAGGCGATCGTGAGTCGTTTCTACCATGAGGAACGCAAGGGTGAGTCGCCTTTTTTTCAGCGGTTTTTTGAATCCCGCCACTTTGAGATCCAGCCCTTGCCGGACTCCATTTTTTTCGAGGGGGCAGGCGATGCCCTTTTCGATCGAGGTGCGCCTTGGCTTTGGGCAGGTTCAGGATGGCGCACAGATCGCCGCGGACATGCCTGGCTCGGGCGGACGCTCGGCTGCGAGGTACTGGGGCTCGAACTTGTCGATCCCCGCTTTTATCACTTGGATACCTGCTTCTGCCCACTGAACGATGGCTCACTTCTCTACTACCCCGCAGCCCTTTCGGAGGACTCCCAGCGCCTCATTGCCGAGCGGATTCCCACCGAGCGGCGGGTGGTGGTTGATACGAACGATGCCATGGCCTTTTCCTGCAATGCCGTCAACGTTGACCGGGCGGTTGTGCTCCACGCCGCGTCACCAGGGCTCCGGGAAGCACTCGAACGAAGAGGGTTCTCGGTTCATGTGAGCCCATTGGACGAGTTCCTCAAGGCAGGTGGCTCCGCCAAGTGCCTCACCTTGAAGCTCGATGAGGAACTGGCCTCACCCGGACAAGAGGGCTAAGCTGGGTCTCATCCGGAAGGCTTGGACTCATGATCTTGATCTTTTTGGCATTGCTCCTGTCCTACCTCTTGGGATCCCTCTTGGCCGGACCCCTCCTCGCCCGGTTCTTGGGTCAGGATCTGCGAAGTGCAGGCAGCGGCAATCCCGGTGCCACCAATGCGGTGCGTTTGCTGGGACGGCGGGCCGGTTATGCGGTTTTTCTGTGGGATGCGGGGAAGGGATGGCTGGCCGGTCTTTATATCCCCCTCTGGTTTGCGCCGCATGCCATGGGATGGCTCCCGCCGTTGACGGTCCTGGCGGCTCTTTTGGGACATGTCTACCCGGTTTTCTCCCGTTTCCGTGGCGGCAAGGGGGTTGCGACCTTTCTCGGTGGCACACTCGCGCTCGCTCCCCCGCTTGCTCTCTTAACCCTCTTGGCTTGGGCCATCATTTTCTACGCCACGGGTTACGTGGTCTTGGCCAGTGCGGCATCAGCCGTCGGGTTTGCTGTGTTGGCCTGGATCTGGCCCGGGACCTGGCCACGTGTCATGATCGGCACATACGGGATCCTCTCTGCCCTGATTCTGATTTGGCGGCACCGCGCCAATTTTGGGAGACTGATCGGGGGAGTGGAACACCGCTCAACCCGCCGCTGGCGGCGGCGCAAGGGCTCCCGTGCGTGATCCGGCTGGACTGACTGAACTCCTGGTCCATCTCGAGGATGGACAATGGCATACCGGGCCTGAACTGGCCCATCGGCTCGGCGTCAGCCGAGCGGCAGTCTGGAAGCGCATTGCATCACTCGGAAAACTGGGTCTTGCGGTGGAACGGGACCATGATCGGGGATACCGGCTCAGGACCCCGCTTCGGGGACTCTCCCTCGCCGAGATCCGGGATGGACTTGAGCCCCCCCCTGGTTGGGAGAACCTCAAGATGGAACTCTGGCTTGTCACCGATTCGACCAATGAACAGCTACTCCGCCAAACGGATGATTCGAGACCGCGGGTCGGACTCGCCGAGTATCAGACCCAGGGGCGCGGACGGCGCGGACGGAACTGGCATGGGGCGTTCGGGGCATCGCTGCTTATCTCCTTCGGGATCCCATTTCCGATTGCCCCGCCTGATCTGCAGTCCTTGGGATTGATCAGCGGGGTTGTGGCCTGTCGCGCCATCGGGCGGGCCGGTTACCCGGCTCCGGGCATCAAGTGGCCCAACGATCTATGGTACGGCTCCGGCAAGTTCGGCGGTATCCTGGTCGAACTTGCAGGAGAGGCAGAAGGGCCGCTCTGGTGTGTGATCGGTTATGGGTTCAATATCAGGCACGCGGCCGAGCCACCGGGTGCCACGAGCCTCGAGTCCGTGGCCCCGGACCGGCCGTGCGACCGCAACCGGCTGGCCCGATATCTCATCGAGGAAGAGGCCCGGGCCATCCAAATCTTCAAGGTGGAGGGATTCGGCCCCTTCATGGAGGAGTATGCACAGCATGACATCCTCTACAATAGGCCGGTCCATGTCCTCGAAGGCCACCCTGTGAGCCGAGAACGGAGCGGTTGGGCACGTGGGGTGCGTGCCGATGGAGCGCTCTGGTTCGAATCCACCACGGGCCACCGTGAAGCCTTGGTTGCGGGAGAGGTAAGTCTACGACTACCGCGACAGTTACCCTGATTGATTTCGGCAATACCCGTCTCAAATGGCAGTGCCGCCGTGAGGGCGTGGTCTGTGCCACCGGTGCGGTGGTCCATGCACAGGGTGCGCGGCTTGAGGAAATTGTCGGGGCGATCGCTGAGGCAGTGGGGCAGGATTGGGGCCGGGTGTGGATGGCGAGCGTGGCTGATCCTGCCTCGGAGGACCATCTGGTCGAACTGATCCGGGAGCGGGCCCCAGACCATGTTACGATCGAACGGGTCCGGGCACGGGCCTTAGCGTGCGGGGTGCACTCCGCCTATTCAGACCCTGAGCGGCTCGGCGCGGACCGATGGGCCGCTCTGATCGGGGCCTGGGACAGGACCCGGTCCGCCACGCTGATTCTTTCGTTGGGCACGGCCGTGACCTGTGATGCGCTGGATGGTGCGGGACGACATCTTGGAGGCGTCATCGCGCCCGGGAGGCTGACTATGGCCCGTGCTCTGGCGGAGGAGACCGCACGCTTGCCCGAGGTCATCGGAGCGGGCAGGCGGAATTGGGGTCCAAGCACCCAGGAGGGGATTTCCAACGGGATCTCCATGATGCTGAACGGTTTTGTGAAAGAGGCGGAGATTTTGATGACCGGTGACGCAGGAGAGAATCCCCGGCGTCTGGTGACGGGCGGTGATGTGGAGTGTCTGGACCACGAGGTTCGCGCCCGGTGGGAGTCTGTTCCCGGGCTTGTCCTCGATGGGCTGGCTTGCCTCGCGACCCAACCATGAAGACTGTCTTTTTTGCGTTGGCTTCGGTGGCCCTCATCCTGTTTTTCTACTGGCAGTGGCATGTCAGTCCGGAAGTCAACCCGCACCTCAAACGAATCCCCCTGCAGGGTGCGACCCTCCGGATGTGGGAACCAGGCCTCGTTTTACCGAAGACCGGGACTTTGCCGACTCCCTCTGCCTCCGCCTTGCCACAGCCAGCCACAAAATCTCGTCCGCCAGCCAATCCGCCCAAGGTCGGCCCGGCCGCAATCCATCCGCCAAAAGCCGGCTCTACTCCCCACCCGGTGGCCGCTCCGGTGTCCATCCCGCCGGTCTGCCGTCTGATCGGCTGGTTCCCGAGCAGGCGTGTGGGCCGGGAGTACGCCCGCCACTGGCATTTCCAACACTTCCGGTTTGAGAGGCACGCCAGGATTCTCCGTCTTTACCGTCTCTACCTGCTTGCGCGTCATCCGCCAACACAAAAGCGCGTTCTCGCGCGCCTCGAGGCCGCGCACCTTCACGCTTTTTACCTCATGAACAAACCGACCGACCCCAAGGGGTATTCGGTCGGGGTTTACGATGCCCTGTCGGCGGCGTTCCAGCGGCGCGCGCAACTTCTGCGCCTGGGTTTTCGACCGCATCTCGAGATCATGACTCACCGGCAAACGCGTGTCTGGATCGCCGTCAGGACCGAACGTACTCCCACGGCAGGCCAGCTGGATTGGCGGCAGACGCGTCTGCACGCCCGGAAGTGCTCCCGCCGGAGCCATCCGCATTCCCGTCCGCGGGATTAAAATGAATGAGAGCCGGCCGAGCAGGCCGGTTCCAGAGAAGATGCCGGGATAGCTCAGCAGGTAGAGCGGCGCATTTGTAATGCGTTGGTCGGCGGTTCGATTCCGTCTCCCGGCACCATGAAACCGAGGTCCGTACCGGGCACATGGGCGACGGACCATTCCGACGCCATGGGTACCACCCTGGTCCCATCGTATCTCTAGCGTTCGCGATTAAGCGCTCTTCTTGCCGATGGCCAACCATGGCCTGCCCCGGTAGGAATCCGCCACGATCAGTGCGCTCGCGGTCAACGTCCAGGAGATGGTGAGTTCACTCCATTGGAAAGCCTGAGGGAAAGCCTGGGCGGTGCCCACCGTCACCATCGGCACCCACACCAAAAACGTGAACAGTCCCATCTGGAGTGCCGAGAGTGTGGCTGCAAGCCGTGCATAGACACGGGTGAGGATTCCCAAGCCAGCGGCAATGTACATGCTGCCCGTGAAATAGGCCCAAGTCACAGGCGAGGGAAGCCAGCCCGGTACGAGCGAAGCGGTAAACTGGAGATAGGCAAAGTGCGAGATGCCGAAAGCGATCAGGGCCAGGCTGTAGAATCCTCTGGCGAGACGGGTGCCCCACTCTCCCGTAGCGAAACCCAGGTACTGGTGGTCCCACTTCGTTGAGAACCCCGCGTAAAGGATCCAGGCGCCTGACACGATCACCGCGGTTTCTCCACAGCTTTCGTAGGGTCCGATGGTCGTGGGCGAGAGAAAGATCCCGGGAGCCTTAAAAAACATTAACCAAAGCAGGAGGTAGGCGAACAAGAGCCGAGCGGCAGAAGCAGCCATGCATCGGCAGAGCAACCCGATCCCCGATGCCAGGGAAATCAGGGCACAGAGATAGATCAGGAACTCGCGTCCCGGCAGAAGGCCCGGTACGGGCTGCCAAATCGGGGCGAATTGGCCGCTCGCGAGTCCATAAACTCCAAGGGCAATCAAGGTTGCGGAGAAAAGGGTGTATCCCGGGCTTGCCAGATATGACCCGCACCTTCCTCTCGCCTTCAATAATTCTTTCGAATCGTGTGACATCACACGTCCTCCACCGCCCGCAATTGGTTGATGGTATCAGGAATCGAATCACCCGACGATCGCGCATCACGCAGCTTCGAACCAAAGGCTGGGAAGTTTTCCTGGGCAAGAGTCAGAGGGGATCAAATGCCGTGATCCCACCCGGGATCCGGGAGCCGGCGATGGAGCCTCGCCTGTCGCACGGATCCTGGTGCCCAGGTCCCAGCTTCCCATCCTTGCACTCGCATCGATTGCACAACTCGACTTTCCCAAAGTGACCAGGGCGGTTTCTGGGATCGCTTCGGGGTTTGCCTTTCTCAAGAGACTCGTGAAATGGAGTAAAAACCCACTGGGCGTGCGTGTGCGCGTGTCGACAAATCTCGGGAGGGGGTGGTACAGTCAAACCCGAGCCGGGCAGTTCAGCCCGGCGAGTTTTGAAGCAACAAACAATTGTCTCGTAGAGACAAAGGAGGATGTGTTCCATGAACAAAAATCGTACAGTTGGATTATTCACACTTGTGTTTTTAGGATCTGCGAGTGGGTTTTTGCTGGCCTCTGTGTCCGCTTCGGCAACCCCCTCGCAACCGGAGTTAGGAGTCGCCCAAGCAGTGGCAAACCCTCAAGTACATGCCTATCTCGTTCAAAGGCACCACAGTGTGAACAAGCTGCTCGAGTTCATGGACCAAACCCGATTCCCGGAAAACGAGTTGGATGGACCTTTTCATCCTATTCAGCTATTTTCTCCACGAACAACATATTTGCGATGGACAGTGCGATTTCCCATGAATGTCAGCACTGAGGGTACGGGACAGTTCGGATTGCAGCCACTGACACAGGGAGCACCACCGCAGCCGTCAGGACCTCCCGATACATCCAATCCCAGTCCGGGAGAGACAGTGACAATTACACAGACTCAAACGATTAATGGCCAGGAATGGACGACGTCAGCCACGCGGGACTATCAAGCAAGTTCTGGCGGAGGTAGCTGGGGACTGGTCAGCTGGAGCGCCGTTTTGGACAATGTGCCTTCAGGTGGTGGCAGCCATGGTGGAACTAAACAAAGGTAAAAACGGAAATCCATTCGTTTGCTGGGCAACTCCCGATCCCGAGCGTATGCGGTCGGGATCGGGAGTCTTGCTGAGCTTTCCATTTGCCGGAGAACAGACACTCAGCTAGGTTTCCCAAGCGAGGCCCATGAAATGGTGGTCATTTCGGTTGGCCTCCAGTCGTGTGCCCCCTCCAGTTGGGTTGCCCCAAAACGCCCTTTGTAGCAAAATGTAGGCCTACGGGTGAACGCCGCAAATTCCGTTCCCCGGGTCCAGATCCCCTCTCCAGCCATTACAGGGCCGATGCGCACCAGACGGGAACTTGCCAACGCGATCCGTGCACTGGCCATGGATGCCGTCGAACGGGCCCAGTCGGGGCATCCCGGCATGCCCATGGGCATGGCCGACATCGCGGAGGTCTTGTGGAACGACTTCCTGCGGCATAACCCCCAAAATCCGCATTGGCCCAACCGGGACCGCTTCCTGCTGTCGAACGGCCATGGAGCCATGCTCCAGTATGCCCTGCTTCATCTGAGTGGTTACGATCTCAGTATTGAAGACCTGAAGCAGTTCCGTCAGCTGCATTCGAAAACGCCCGGGCATCCCGAGTATGGTCTGACCCCGGGAGTGGAAGCCACGACCGGGCCCCTGGGCCAGGGGTTGGCCATGGGCGTCGGCATGGCCCTCGCCGAAAAGCGTCTCGCCCTCGAGTTCAACCGGCCCGGTTGCCGGCTCGTCGACCACTGGACCTACGTTTTCGCCGGCGATGGCTGTCTCATGGAAGGGATCTCGCATGAAGCGGCCTCGCTGGCCGGCACGCTCGGCCTTGGCCGCCTCATTGTTTTCTATGACGACAACGGGATTTCCATCGACGGTGGGGTCGATGGCTGGTTTCGTGACGACACTCCGGCCCGTTTCCGGGCCTACGGCTGGCATGTCACCCCGACCATTGATGGGCATTCCGCGGATGCCATACGCTCCGCGACCGAGGAGGCCCGCAGCGTGCGGGATCGTCCCAGTCTGATTCCTTGCCGGACGGTCATCGGTTTTGGAGCGCCCAACAAGGCTGGCACGGCCGAGGCTCATGGTTCAGCGCTCGGAGCGGAGGAGGTGGCCAAGGCGCGTCTTGCGCTCGGGTGGAAAGATCCACCCTTCGTGATTCCGAAGGATATTTACGCCGCCTATGACCACCGTGCCCAAGGTGCAAAGTGGGAGGCCGAGTGGCAGGAACGCTTCGAGAAGTGCCAGCACGAGACACCCGCACTTGCCCGGGAGTTCGAACGCCGGGTCGCCCGGCAGCTGCCGGACGGACTTGAGACCGATTTTGGGGAGTCGATCCGATCCGCCCGGAGAGGCCCTGCGAAACTTGCGACCCGAAAGGCTTCGCTCCAGGTGCTCGAAACCATGGCACCCCGTCTCCCCGAGCTGCTGGGCGGATCGGCCGACCTCAGTGAATCGAACGGGACACTCTGGCCGGGTGCACGGGTACTGGATCGGGCACATCCGGATGGCAACTACCTCCACTGGGGAGTCCGTGAGTTCGGCATGACCGCCATGCTCAACGGAGTGACGCTGCACGGCGGCTTGAGGCCTTTTGGCGCCACCTTCCTCGTGTTCTCCGACTATGCGCGGAACGCCATCCGCCTGGCCGCGCTCATGCAGATCCCCACGATCCTGCTTCTCAGCCATGATTCGATCGCGCTCGGTGAAGACGGGCCAACCCATCAACCGATCGAGCATCTCGCGAGCCTGCGGTTGATCCCGGGGCTCGCTCTCTGGCGCCCCGCCGATGCCGTGGAGACGGTATACGCCTGGCGAGCAGCGCTCGAAGAAACCGGGCATCCGACGCTGATCGTCCTGACTCGGCAGGGGTTGCCCCTTTTGGAGCGAACCCCTGACCGCGAAGCGGACATTGCCCGGGGTGGCTATATCCTTGCCGAGCCGAAAACCCCACCTGAACTCGTGCTCATCGCGACCGGCTCGGAGGTGGCCCTGGCCGTTGCCGCCTCCCGAAAGCTTGCTGCGCTTGGTCTCGCGGCCCGCGTGGTTTCAATGCCTTCGGTTGAGGTCTTCGAGGCCCAGGATCCGGCTTACCGTGAATCTGTCCTGCCTCGTGCGCTCGACCGGCGGTTGGTCATCGAGGCCGGGGCGACCGCTCCCTGGTACCACTTCGTCGGCAGTCGAGGCAGCGTGCTCGGCATCGACCGCTTTGGCCTGTCCGGACCCGGTGACGCGGTCTACGGTGCGCTCGGTTTCACGGTTGAGGCGGTGGTGGCCCGAGCGCAGGAACTCTTCGGGCACGCTTGAACGCCATCGGCATCCAGGATTCCAAAAGGGGGATATGAAATGACAGCACGGGTTGCCATCAACGGGTTCGGACGGATCGGCCGCAATATTCTGCGCGCCTTTTACGAGGATCCGCGTTTTGCCCAGCGCTTCTCGATCGTGGCACTCAATGATCTCGGGAACGCCGGGATCAACGCCCATCTCGCCCAGCATGACTCCGTACACGGGCGCTTTCCCGGCACCATCGAGGTCGACGGGGAAAATCTCGTCATCAACCATCGGGACCGCTTGCGGGTCGTGTGTGAGCGGGATCCGACCCGACTCCCTTGGCGGGATCTCGGCATTGATCTCGTTCTCGAATGTACCGGGCACTTCGCGTCGAGGGCAAAGTCGGAAAGCCACCTCAAGGCAGGAGCCGGCAAGGTGTTGATATCTGCCCCGGCCGGGGAGGATCTGCCGACCATCGTCTACGGTGTGAACCACGTCATCCTCAAAGCCTCCGACCCGATCGTCTCCAACGCGTCCTGCACGACGAACTGCTTGGCCCCGCTGGCCCATGTCCTGCACCGCGGCATCGGTATTGAGCAGGGCTTCATGAACACGGTCCATGCCGCGACGAACGATCAGGTCCTGCTCGATGTCTATCACACGGATTTGAGACGGGCGCGATCGGCTTTTCTATCCATGATTCCGACCAAGAGCGGGGCGGCTGCCGCCATCGGGCAGGTGATCCCGGAACTCTCGGGCCGCCTGGACGGTTTTGCCATCCGGGTCCCCACCGCCAATGTGTCGATCGTCGACTTCACAGTCTGGATGGCGCGGGAAACCACGGTCGGGGAAATTGACCGGCTCATGCGGGAAGCCGCTGACGGGGAACTCAAGGGTATCCTGGCCGTAAACGACAAACCTTTGGTCTCGATCGATTTCAATCACGATCCGGTCTCCTCGACCTACGATGCCGGCCTGACCCGGGTCAAGGGGCGGCTGGTCAAGGTCCTCGGCTGGTATGACAACGAGTGGGGATTCTCCAACCGGATGCTCGATACCGCCTCCGCCATGCTCGCTTCCAGCGGGACGTGAAATGCAACGGATGACGGATTTTGAGCTCGGAGGACGCGTGGTCCTCCTGCGGGAAGACCTCAATGTTCCGATGGACGGGCGGCGTATCACGAATGCCCGGCGGATTGACGCGGCGCTCACAACGATCCGTGATGCACTTCGAGCCGGTGCCCGTCTGAGGCTGCTCTCCCACCTGGGCCGTCCGGACCCGGGATGCCCGGATCCGGACCTCTCCCTTGGACCCGTGGCCGAATACCTGTCACAGGCCCTCGGCCGACCGGTCCCCCTCCTGCCTTGGAGCGATTCTGTCTGGTCCAGCCCGCCTCCGGCACCAGGCGAGCTGGTCCTTCATGAAAACGTGCGTTTCCTGCCCGGGGAGCGTGAGGACGACCCGGAACTCGCCTCCCGCCTCTCAGGACTCTGCGAGATTTTCGTGATGGATGCATTCGCCACGGCGCATCGGGCCGAGGCTTCAACCCATGGGGTTATCCGCAAGGCTCCCGAAGCGTGTGCCGGACCACTTCTCCTGCGCGAGGTCGACGCCCTGACGCGCATCATCGAGTCCCCCGAACGGCCACTCGTGGCCGTCATCGGTGGAGCCAAGGTCTCGACCAAGATCGAGCTCCTGAACGCGCTCCTGGATCGGGTCGACGGACTCATTCTGGGTGGCGGAATCCTGAACACCCTCCTCTACGCCCAGGGATTTTCCGTGGGCCAGTCGCTTTGCGAACGCGAGGCGGCTGATGTGGCCCGCAACTTCCTGGCTGTGGCCAGTGCGCGGGGCAAGGAGATCCCGATGCCGGTCGATGTCGTCGTCGGGCACCTGCCGATGGCTACCTCGGAGGCCGATGTCCGTCCGATCGAGAAGGTGGCTGCGGACGAGTGGATTTTCGACATCGGTCCCTTGACGATTGCCCGCTACCGGACACTCCTCACCCGGGCGCGGACCCTGCTCTGGAACGGCCCGGTCGGTGTTTTCGAATATGACCAGTTTGCACAAGGCACCGAGGCGATCGCCCAGGCCATGGTCCAGGGGGGTGCCTATACGGTGGTCGGTGGGGGCGACAGCCTGGCGGCCCTCGACCGCTGGCATCTGGCGGACCGGGTGTCCTACTGTTCGACGGCGGGGGGGGCCTTCATCGAGTTCATCGAAGGGCGGCGCTTGCCGGCACTGGAGGCTCTTGAGGAACGGGGAGCGGGGGCATGATCCGACGCCGCACGAAGATCATCGCCACGGTCGGTCCGGCCAGTGCCGACCAAGAGACACTGACCGCGCTGGTCCGGGCGGGCGTTGACCTGTTCCGCTTGAACTTCTCGCACGGCAGCACGGCCACGCTCACGGAGTGGGCGCACCGCATCCGCCGGGTGGCGGAGGAATGTCAGATGGAAGTGGGGCTGCTCGGCGACCTCGCGGGTCCCAAGATCCGGATCGGACGTTTCCGGGATGGGCCCGTGCAACTCCGGAGTGGGGACCCCTTCATCATCGATCCCACGTGTCCGGAAGAGGACGGGAACCACGAACGGGTCGGTGTGAGCTACGCGCGGCTGCCGGGGGATGTTTCAGCCGGGGACCGTCTGCTTTTGGCCGACGGCCAGATTGCGTTCCGGGTCGAATCGGTAGTGGGTACCGCGATCCACTGTCGGGTCGAGACCGGCGGGGTTTTGTCCGATCTCAAAGGCATCAACCGGGAGGGCGGGGGATTGTCCGCCGATGCCCTCACCGACAAGGATCGTCACGACATCACGGTGGCTGCGGGACTGGGCGTTGACTACCTGGCCGTGTCGTTTCCCCGCGATGCCGAGGATATCGCCCGTGCCCGCGGGTTGCTTGAGAAGGCCGGTGGACGCGGGCTCGTGGTCGCCAAGATCGAGCGCAGCGAAGCCGTTTCCAACATCAAAAGCATTCTCGAGGAGTCCGATGCCATCATGGTTGCCCGGGGGGATCTCGCGATCGAGATCGGGGACTGGGAGCTCGCGGGTGTACAGAAACGGCTGATCCGGCTCGCCCAGGAGGCGCGCAGTGTCGTCATCACGGCTACGCAGATGATGGAATCCATGGTGTTGAGCCCGGTGCCCACACGGGCTGAAGTTTTGGACGTCGCCAACGCGGTTCTGGACGGGACCGATGCGGTCATGCTGTCGGCCGAGAGCGCGGTGGGACATTACCCGGTCCGTGCGGTCGAGGCCATGGCCCGGATCTGTCTCGGGGCCGAAAAGGACGTCATGACCCAGGTTAGCCTGGAACCCGTGAGCGCCGATGGACACTACGAGTCCGTCAATGAACTGATTGCCATGGCCGCGATCCATGTGGCCAACCGCTTCCCGATCCGGGCGGTGGCCACCCTGACGGAATCGGGAACCACCCCCCACCTGGCATCCCGTCCACGTTCCGCGATCCCCATCTACGCCTTGACGCGCCACGAGGGCACCCGGCGACGGGTTACCCTGTTGCGGGGGGTTTACCCTGTCGCCTTTGATGTGTTGCATGCCAATCCCGACCATGTGCTCGACGAGGCGGTTGCGACGCTCCGGTCCGTGGGGGCTGTGGGACCGGGGGACTTCGTCCTGTTTACGAAGGGGGACTCCGAAGGGGTGGCTGGAACGACCAACCTGCTCAAGGTGGTTGAAGTGCCGCGCTGACCCCTGCCGGGAGAGGAGAAGTGCTAAAATACGGGGTCCCATTCGTATTTGATATTTGGAAGGAGAGATAGCGATGAAAGCGATCACCCAGCGGCTTGGACAGTGGATCGGGATCCTGCTTCTCGTGGCGGGCTTGGCCCCGGCCATGGCCCACGCGGCGGCTGCGCCCAATCCCGCGATCAAGTCCCTCATGAACACCCAGGGCTGTTTCGCCTGTCATGCGGTCGACATGAAAATCGTGGGGCCCGCCTTCGCCTGGGTCGCCTACCGCTTCGCCCACCAGAAGGGAGCGGTGACCAAACTCGCCCACAAGATCATTTCCGGCGGTGCGGGGGAGTGGAACCCGTGGACCGGCGGGATTGCCATGCCACCCCACCCCACCCTGACCTTGGCGCAGGCCAAGGCCATGGCGAGCTGGGTCCTGGCGCAGAAGCCCATCGCTCCGCCCAAGCCGGGATGAGGCCGGGCGTTTGATCGAGGACAGGCCGGCCATAGACGGGTCGGCAGGTCAGCCGTCGAGACTCATCGAGGCGGTCCTTGTGGCCGGGCGATGGTTTTTGGTTCCCTTCTATGGGGGACTCCTTCTCGCCATCGTCTGGCTTCTGATCCTCTTTCTGTGGACACTCTGGCAGGGTCTGGGGGTCTCCTTGTCAGCGGCGGATCCCACAAGCCTCCTGCTCTGGGTCCTGCACCTGGTTGAACTCACGCTCATGGCCAACCTGGTCATCACCGTTGCCCTGAGCAGCTTCGGGAGTCTCGTGGTTTCCCGACGGGGCCCAGATCCCTCCGGCTGGCCGCGCGGACTCGGACGTGGGGACGAGGGTGGGCTCAAGCTCAAACTCTTCTCTTCAATCCTGGCCGTGGCCGCCATCCAGCTTTTGGAAATGGACCTCAGGCTCGACCGCTTTTCAGGCCGCTCCATCGCTTGGAGCCTGGGAATCCTTTTGGCCTTCGTGGTTGCGGGACTCGGGGTGGCCTGGATGGACCACGCGCGTCGGCGTGAGACTCCCTGACCCGGTCCCCAGCTCGGAAATCAGAAAAACCGCATCCGGCGCCGGTGACAGGAAGTGGGGGGCAATGCGCAGGAAACGCTCGGGGTTGTCGGTCACGTAGTACTGGGGTTCCGGCAGCAGTTCGGGGCTTCCCTCCACTCGAGTCGCCAGAAGATCCCGTTGCCTCAGGGTGCGGACTACGGCCGCCGCCGTCGTTTGGGCCGAATCCACGATCGCAGTGCCGCGGGGTACGAGACGGCCGAGCAGTGGACGGAAGGGCGGAAAGTGGGTGCAGCCGAGAAGTAGGCAGTCGGGCGTTTCGGACTGAGCTGTGAAGAGCGGAGCGAGATAACGGCGTAGGATGCCTTCCGTCTCGGTTCCCGTGAACCAGCCTTCCTCCGCCAGCGCCACGAGGATCGGTGCGGCCTGGGCACTGCAGCGGACCGTGGGCCTGAGGGAGGCCAAGGCGGCCGGATAGGCGCCGGAGCGGATCGTGGCCTCGGTGGCGAGGAGCCCGATCGTCCCGGTCCGGCTGTTCCGGACGGCTTCGTGGGCGCCGGGCTCAATCACACCGAGGGTCGGGAGCGGGGCGAAGGTTTCTTCGATCCGGTCGAGGGCCAGGGCGGTTGCGGTATTGCAGGCCACGACGAGCAGCTTGATCCCGTGCTCCACGAGAAAACCGGCCGCCTGGAGAGCCTCCTCCCCGACCCGGTGCGGGCTCTTCGTGCCATACGGTAGATGGGCGGTATCCCCGAGGTAGAGGTAGCGTTCCTCGGGCAGGAGCCGGCGAAGGGCATCCAGGACGGTGAGTCCGCCGACGCCGGAGTCGAAAATACCGATGGGATCCTGGGCGTGGGGGGTGCGCTTCACGAGGAGGGAAATTTCCCGTAGGCGGCCTGGACGGCCGGTCGGGCACCGATCCGCTCCGACCAATGGACGAGCGCCGGGAAGTCCTCAAATCCAAACCGCCCTCCGTGCCGACGAACGAAGGCGTAGGAGACGATGTCCGCGATGCTGTAGGACCCTGCGAGGTAGGCGGATTGCGCGAGGGCTGCGCTGGCGCGCTGCCAGAAGCCGCGGATCTCCTGGACATGGCGTTGGGCAAGTTCGGGACAGGGATCTCCCAACTGTTCGAGCGTGGCGAGCGCCATCCCACGGGGGTCAACGTTTGTGATCTGGGCGAAAAACCAGTGGTAGGTGAGCGCCCGGTCACGGGGATCAGCCGGAAGGAGCCGGCGCGTTTTCTCCACGAGGTACAGGAGGATCGCGCCGGACTCGGCGAGGACGAGATCGTTGCTGTCGTCCTGGATCACGGGGATGTGCTGTGCCGGGTTGAGCTTGGAAAGGGCGGTTTCCTTCTGTTCACCCCGCTTGAGGTCAACCGGTATCAGGGTGTAGGGCAGGCCGAGCTCCTCGAGGAGGATCAGGGGCTTCATACCGTTTCCGGTGGGGGCCGTATAGAGATGGATCATGCCGCCTCCGTGATCCGATCGGTGATCGGCTAGACTAAAATATCAGCAGCCTCCCCGTCGGTCGATATGGGCCGATCGCAAGGGCATCAGGTCCGGGAAGGCTTCACTCACATTCTACCCGGGAGCGGCGGAGCATCACATGACCAGGCCAGGGCTACGTTTTGCCTGTGGGATCGGGAGCGGGATCTTGGTGGGGATCCTGGGGCTGGCCGTGAGCTTCGAGGCGGCCTGGACCGGAAGCCCGGCCCGTCTGTCCGGTGTCCTGGAACTGCCCGGGCTCACCCACCCGGTCCGGATTGACCGGGATCGCATGGACACGCCGACCATCCATGCCCGCGATGCCGATGACGCCTACGAGGCCCTGGGTTTCATCCAGGCCCAGGACCGGTTTTTCGAGATGGACCTCATGAGACGGGCAGCCGCCGGGAGACTCTCCGCACTCTTCGGCCCGGCCACACTCGCGGTCGACCGACGGGTTGCGCCCTTCGACCTGGCAGCGGTCGCCCGGGCGGCCTACGCCGCGGCGCCGCGTGCGGAGCGTCGGCGACTCCGTGCCTTCACCCGGGGCGTCAACGCGGGATTGCGTGATCTGCCCCACCGGCCCTTGGCTTATGCGCTCCTGGGTGTCCGTCCCCGCCCGTGGCGGCCTTGGGACAGCTACCTCGTGATCGGCGCCATGTATCTCGAACTCCAGGATCCGGATGACCGGCGTGCAGAAAACCTGGCGGTGCTGCGCAAGATTTTCCCGCGGGCGCTCTACCGTTTCCTCGCTTCCCCCGGCAATCGGTGGGATGCCCCGCTCGAGGGCCCGCCTTTCAAGCTTCCCAAGCTTCCCGGTCCTTCCATTTTCAACCTGCGGAAGATCGCCCGGGGACGCTTTGCGGTGGGCCCCAAGGCCCGGGGCCGCCTTGGGCGACAGCTCGCGGGCAGCAACGGGTTTGCCGTCTCCGGCCGCTTCACCCATTCGCATGCGGCCCTTCTCGCGAACGACATGCACCTGCATTTGGCCCTCCCCACGATCTGGTACCGGGCTGAAATCCGCTTCAGGGCCCCGGAGGGACAAAAGGTGCGGCTTTTGGGGGTCACGCTGCCGGGCGTGCCGGCGCTGGTGGTCGGAACCAACTTCCACGTGGCCTGGGGCTTTACCAATACCGAGGGGGATTGGGTCGATCTCATCCGGCTGGTGACCGTCCCGGGGCATCCCTCCGATTACGAGACACCCCAGGGTCCCCGCCGGATCCACCTCGTCAAGCGGTGGATCCGGGTCCGCGGTGGGAAACCGGTCGCCATTGGGGTACGGCGCACGATCTGGGGACCCGTGATCGGCCGGACCCCCGGGGGAACGCTTTTGGTTTCCCGCTGGGTGGGAGAGGATCCACGGGGATACCGCATCAATGCCGAGCGGGCGCTCGAGACCTCGCGGACGGTGATTGAGGCCATCCATGCGGCCAACCGTCTCGGGATTCCGGAGCAAAACTTTGTGGTGGCGGGTCGGCGGGGAAACATCGGCTGGAGCGTGGCCGGAGCCATTCCCCGGCGGGTCGGTCACTGCAGGAACCCCCTGCCCCAATCTTGGGCGCAGGGTCAGTGCCAATGGCGGGGCTATCTCCCGCCCCAGGCCTATCCCCGCATCATCGATCCGAAGGACGGTTTCATCTGGACCGCGAACCAAAGGATCGTGGATGGGCACGCACTCCGCCTGATCGGGGATGGCGGTTATGACTTGGGAGCCCGTGCCCGCCAGATCAAAAACGATCTCCTGGCACTCAAGCCACCCATCACGGCCCGGGACCTGCTCGCGATCGAGCTCGATAACCGGGCGATTTTTCTCGCGCATTGGCGGAGACTTTTGATGCAGGTCCTGACTCCGGGGGTGCTCCGGGACCATCCCCGCCGGATCGCGCTTGGGAAAGCGGTCCAAAACTGGCAGGCCTGTGCCTGTCGTGGCTCGGTCGGCTACGATCTCGTCTGGACGTTCCGGAAGATCGTGAAACAGGGGATTCTCGCGCCCTTTTTGCAGTTGGCCGAGAAGGCCGATCCCCACTTCAAAAACCCCCTGGGTGCCATGGTTGAAGGTCCAGTGTGGGCGATCGCAACCGCCCGTCCGCGCTGGCTGCTCGCGCCCCGGTATCCGGACTGGCGGGCCTTTTTCCTTCACGCGATCAACCAGCTGATCCGGCTCCGTTGGCAAACTGGGACGGGTTTCCGGAAGGACACCTGGGGTCGCCATAACCGCATCGTGATCGCAAACCCCCTGGCCCGGGGAATCCCCGTGATCGGTCCCTGGCTGCTCGATCTGCCGCCGACCGAGATCCCGGGGGATTCCAACATGCCCCGCGTTCAAACCCATGCCCTGGGAGCCTCCGAACGGATGGTGGTCGATCTCGGGCATCCGGACCGGAGCCTGTTCGAGTTGCCCGGAGGGGAAAGCGGCAATCCGGCGTCCCCTTTTTATACGGACGAGTTTCCGGCTTGGCTCCAGGGCCTGCCGGAACCGTTCGCCCCGGGCCGTCCGTGCGCGGTCTTGCTGCTCTGGCCGAAGCCGAAAGGCGAAGGGGGCCATCCGGTGCGGCGCCGGCCAGGTCCCCGTCCCCCGTTTTTCGGATGAGAGCCGGGCGCCCTTCAAGACGTCATCCCCGTAATCCGGTGGAGTCGCTCAGTCGCATCGAGGTGGGCGCCGTCCTTGCGCTGGGTTTGGTGCTCTCCTTGCGCATGCTCGGCCTTTTCATGATTTATCCGATCTTCTCGCAACTGGCCTCCCATTACGCGGGAGCCACGGCCTTCACGATCGGGCTGGCGCTCGGGAGTTATGGTCTCACCCAGGGGATTTTCCAGCTGCCCTTCGGATGGCTTTCGGACCGCTGGGGACGAAAACCCGTGATCGTCATGGGACTCCTCCTCTTTGCGCTGGGCAGTGGCGTGGCGGCGATCTCCACGACCATCACCGGACTCATCGCGGGCCGCCTGATCCAGGGGCTCGGCGCCATTGGATCAACAACCCTGGCTTTCATTTCGGATGTCACCCACGAGGAACACCGGACGCGGGCCATGGCGGCGGCGGGGGGGTTCATCGGGCTCTCCTTCGGTCTCTCGATCGTCGTGGGTCCGCTTCTGGCCCGGGCGATCGGTCTTTCCGGAATCTTCTGGTTGACCGGGTTTCTCGCCTTCGCAGCCATCGTCCTCGTGCTCGTCGTTCGCCCCCCGGCCTGGTCGCATCGCCCCGTGCCCGATCGGAGCCGCTCGGCCTTCCGGAGCGTCCTCGCCCACCGGGATCTCCGCCGGCTTGATTTCGGGATCCTGGTCCAGCATGCGGTTTTGACCAGCCTCTTCCTGGTCCTGCCCCATCTGACCCGCCGGGCCCTCGGGGTGGATGCGTCGGACAGTTGGATCCTTTACCTGCCGCTCCTGGCCGGCGCCTTTGTCCTGTCGTTGCCCTTCGTCATCCTGGCCGAGATCCGTGCCAGCTTCCGCCGCTTCCTCAGGGCCGGAATCTTGGTCCTCGGGATCGGGCTCGGCCTGCTCTTGGCCGCCCCGGCCTCGCCCGTGGGATTGGTGGTCGGACTGGGCCTTTACTTTGTGGCCTTCACGCTCCTCGAGGCCCTTTTGCCTTCCTGGGTCTCCCGGATCACACCCGTGGGTTTTTCGGGGAGCGGGCTCGGGGTCTACTCCAGCTGCCAGTTCCTGGGGATTTTCCTGGGCGGGGCGGTGGGCGGTCTCGTCTGGGCCAAGACCGGTGTCCGGGGTGTCCTGGCCCTCGATCTCCTCGCGCTGGTCGCCTGGTTCTGGGTGGCCTGGCCCACTGCCAACGTGAGACGTTGTCGCACGCTTCTCTTCAGGCTTCCCCAGCAACCGGATCTCTCGCTCCTCAAGAGCCGTCTGGCCACCCTCGAGGGCGTCCTGGAGTGGCGATATGCAGCGGAGGAGGGTGTGCTTTATCTCCGCATCGATCCCGCGTACAGGGCTGAGGAGGAGCTTCAGTCGCTTCGGGCACAGTTCGGGTTCTGAGGAATCACCGAGGGGGACGGGGAGGACGGAAAGCTTGGCACAGGGTCGGGCCCCATCTTCCCAACGGATGGCCCGCTTCCGCTAAATCAATCAGTTAGGGTTTGGGGCGGGCGGTCTCGGTTGAGCCCGCGGAAAAGGCCGCTTTCCCGGTGCAAAAGAGGCGCCCAACCCCTACAATGACAGGGGTCGCAAGAATTCGGTGAACAACATGGCCAGTCGTGGTGTCAACAAGGTGATTCTGGTGGGGAATGCGGGCGCGGATCCGGAACTCCGCTACCTGCCCTCGGGCGCCCCGGTCGCGAACTTGAGGCTTGCCACGAGCTCCTCCTGGAAGGACAAGCAGAGCGGCGAACGCGAGGAGCGGACGGAGTGGCACCGGGTGGTCTTTTTCAACCGCTTGGCCGAGATCGTCCGGGACTACGTGCACAAGGGGTCCCAGATCTATGTCGAGGGCAGTCTCCGGACCCGGAACTACGAGAAGGACGGGCAGACCCACTATTCGACCGAGATCATCGCCAACGAGATGCAGATGCTGGGCGGGCGCGGTGGCGAGACTGGCGGCCCCCCACCAAGCCGGGGGGGCAGCAACAAGGCTCCTGCTGATGCCCCGCCGCCGACCGAGGCTCAGGGGGAAGAACCGCTGGAGGACGATATTCCGTTCTAGACAACACATATTTATCAGTGTTGAGCAAGATCGCCGAAGGCCCTGTTTTTACGGGGCCTTCTTTTTTTGCCTGTTTTTATTGTCGAAAAAGATCATGTATAGTTAAATACATGTTGGGTTTGTAGGGAATGGTGGTTGTGACTCGGCTTTCCATTCATGTGCTGTCCGGTGGTGAACGGGTGCCGATGCTTCACGATAAGCAGGGGTTGCCACTCTTCTATCCCACGCTCTTCGCGACCACGCAGCTTCGCAATGCCGGGGCTGCTGTCAACACGATCCGAAACAAGCTGGCGGACATCAGCGTGCTCCTGCGTTGGGAAGAGCAGCATGGGCGAGACTTGATCGCCGAGTTTACCCAAGGCAGCTTTCTCACCGTTGCGGATGTCGTGTCACTGCGCGACTTCGCCAAACTCGACATGCGTAGCCAGTTGCCCGCCTCAAACGAGGTGGGCACATCCCACGCCGCCGCGGTGTATTTCCTGGAGTCGAGGGTCGCGTCCAGTCATGCGCAGGCTGCTGTCGGTGGCCAACAGCACTACAACCGGATCAGCACGCTGGCTGACTACCTGGAATTTGTCGCCACCGTCAGAATTGGTCGACCGCTTTATGTCTGTTGGGGCGGAGGATTCTCCAGTAAACCCATTCCTGCATCCCGATGTTCGGCTACGCAATGCCATCATTTTTGGATTGCTGCGACACACCGGCATGCGTCGCGGCGAACTTTTGAGCCTGCGCCTCGATCAGCTTGATTTGGGCCATGAACCTCGTGTGTGGATACGACGCAATCAAGACGACATCCACGATTCGCGTCGCTATCAACCCGCATCCAAAACCAAGGAGCGCTTGCTGCCGATCCCGCTCTCGCTTGCCGAACAGATCCAGAGCTACATCATGCAGGTGCGCGCCCAGACTGCTCCAGCCCGCCGTCACCCCTACCTACTGGTGACGCATCGTAAGGGGGCGACCTGGGGCAAACCCGTCACCATCTCCGCGCTGAGCAGCCAAATCTTCGCGCGCATGCGTAAGCTGGATCCAGCTTTCATCCACATTCATCCTCATGCCTTTCGTCATCATTTCAACTACGAGCTATCCGTCAGCATCGATGCGCAGAATGCCAAAACAGAGGGGGCAAGCGGCGCAACAAAAAGCGCGCGCATCAGCGAGGCGCGTGAGCTCGATGTTCGTGCGTTCTTGAACGGGCACCGCAACAAAGCTTCGGGTGCGGCTTACAACCGGCGGCATGTTCGCGAAACCGCCGATGAGGCGATCCGACGAGTGCAGGCAGGGCTGGTGCGCAACCAGCAGGGTGGGGAGGGTAAGGATGAGCACTGAACCTCGGAAAGCCAGGAATACCCTACCGTCCTTGGGGATATCGAAAGACGGATACCTGTTTGATCCAGCCGAGGACTACTGGAAGCTGAACAAAGATGTGACGGTATCGCTCGTTCTTCCTGATCGGATCGAAAACGACACCGAGCGGGGATTCCGTGCAACTTTGCAACGCTATGCGGAAGAAGCGTCGGCACGGCATTGTGAGAACATGGCTACCCGCTTCAAGCGTTATTTGCGCGACACATGTGCTTCTCACGTCACGCCGACGGATTTGATGAATTGGCGTGCCATGTTGGGCCGAGATGAGCAATGGCAACTCGGAGGGCTCAAAGGCTTTCTGCTGGCCTGGCACGACTACGGCTTCGACGGCATTTCCAAGGAGGTTGTGGAGCTCCTGCAGAGCTGGCGGATTCGGGGCAACGATAAGGGCGTTGCCGTCGCGAGCGGCTGCCCTGAGACTGGACCGTACACCGATCTTGAAATCGCGGCACTCTTGGATTGGGCCAACATGGCCGTAGCGAATCGGTCGCTGGTATTCGAGGACTACGTCTACCTGCTGACGCTAACGATGACCGCCAGACGCCCAGTTCAGGTCGCGGCGCTCCGTGGAAAGGATCTGGCCCAAACGACATCAAACGGCATGCGGCAACTCAGCCTCAACTGTCCGCGAGCCAAACAACGGGGAACCCGCTTTCGAGAGAGCTTCCGGGCGTTGGCTATCATCGAAGATCTGTATCTGGTGCTGCAGCAACAGCACCGCCAATCAGTGATCGCGGTAGAAAATGCGATCGGCGCACACCTCGATCCTGACCTTGCTGCGGAAGTCCCGATCTTCATCAACCGACAGGTGCTCAAGCACCTCATGGATGTAGCGGATCTCAAAAAAATCCTGTTTGGATCGGCACCTGACCAACTGCACGCAACCACCACGTGGCTCGCTGGATGTCTGCAACGCTGCGCCAGGGCATCGACGGCACGGTCGGAGCGCACTGGCGAATTCATCCGCCTCTCGGCAACGCGCTTCCGGCACACACGGGGCACCAAACTCCGCCGCGAGGGGTTTGGCCCGTTCGTCATCGCCGAACTGCTGGATCACGCCGATATCCAGAACGTCAAGGTTTATACCGAAAACACCGCACAGGAAGCTGTGAGCATCAATGAGCTAATCGGCCCCCAGCTCGCGCCCTTTGCTCAGGCCTGCCTGGGCAGGCTTGTCAAGTCTGAACGCGACGCCATTCGTGGGGACGATCCGAGAAGTCGTGTGCCCAACGATCGACAGCACCCTGTGGGGACGTGTGGCAACTATGGGTTTTGCGCTAGTGGCTATCGAGCGTGCTACACGTGCTATCACTTTCAGCCCTGGATTGATGGACCTCATGAAGAGGTGCTTGCAGACTTATACGGTGAGAAGGAACGCGCCAGAGCTGCTGGGTGCGCGGACGTGGTGGTCAATGCCAACGACCAGCAGATTCTCGCAGTCGAGCACTGCGTCCTGCTGTGTCGACAGGCCAAAAGCGCCACCCCCAATGCTCTGACGCTTGAAGGAGCTCAATATGGGTGAACTCGTCCAATTCGTGCCGCGAGCCGAGCGCGACGCTACGGCGAATCTGGACGAGTTCATTCGCTTGGCCAGGGATGAGTTGACGGCCTTCGGTGCTGGAGCCGCATGGGATAGTGATCGGTGGGAGCAGAACGGGACGGTTGTTGTCTTCGCGACCAAAACAGCCCCACTGGGTACATATTCCTTCACGCCGATGGCAGAGCCGTTCAAGGACTTCGCTAAAGCGTATGTCCGTTATCGCTACAGCCACCGACTGACGAAAGAGGTCGCGGCTTTGATTCAGGCGCTCCGCTGTGTGGAGGCCGGCCTGCTCACCGCATCTGGCACTGCCGAACTCGTGAGGCTGAATGGCGCCGTAATGGATGTTTGCGCCGAAAAGTGCCGGGAGTTCTATACGAGTGATGATGTGCGATGCAATACGGGACGGCAGATTCAAAAGCTCTTCGATTTTCTACGCGAAAAGAACCTGGTGCCCTCGCTGCCGGAATGGCGCTCCCCTTTCAAAAAGCCGGTGATCCTCACTGAGGATCTAGGGTCTGCCGGGCAAGACCACCGTGCATCCAAGCTACCGACGAACGCGACGATGTTGTTAGTCGCCGATTTGTTTGCGCAGGCGAACGATACGGAAAGCCGCTATTTTTCTTCAATCCTCATCTTGCTGATGGCGACACCGAGTCGTATCTCCGAGGTTCTGCGGCTGCCAATCGACTGCATTCAATGGGAAACGGACGAGGCTGGTGTGCAGCAAATGTATCTACGTTGGCGCGCAGCGAAGGGCAAGGGGCCGATGAAAAAATGGGTCCTGCCTGTGATGCAGGATGTGGTCAAGGAAGCCGTTCAGCGGCTGCTGGAAATCGGCGCACCTGCGCGGGATGCGGCACGTTTCGCATTTGAGAATCCTAGGCGGTTCATGCAACACGAGGATTGCATCGCCGACCCTGACGCCGAGCCCACCCGCACCCTCTTTCCGGATGAATTCTGCGCGGCAATTGGGGTGAAGTGCTGGGGTTCTGGCCGACTGTCGGATGGGTCGGCAGCCTGGACACGGGTCGTGGCGGAGAAGGGCTTCATGCATCTCATTGATCAAGGCGCCACGAGCTATCGCGATCTCGCAGATTATGTGCTGCAGACCTATGGTGGGACGTATTGGCCTTATATCGATCCCGAGCAAACCGTGAAGACATGGGATGCGCTTTGCTTGCACAGAGATCGCGAATTTCACAAAGAGTTTTCGGTCAAGCATTTTTCCTGGCGGTTGCCGACTGCGGATAAAGTTAATTCGCGCCTTAGCCCAGAAAAAGGGCTATCACTTTTTGACCGGATGGGGTTCAAAAACCCTGATGGAACGAGCGTCAAGCTGACCTCACATCAACTCAGGCACTGGCTCAGCACTATGTCTGAACGTGCTGGTATGGATGATTTCACGCTGGCGCAGTGGGCTGGCCGTGCACGGGTTGCGGACAATCGGCACTATGACCACCGCACCCCTGAAGAACGGCTGGAGGCGGCGAGAGACCTCGTTCCCGTCGAGCGTCCATCGCTGCTCGATCGTTTCAAGGCGCGCCAACCGGTCACCTATCAGGAACTTGGCGTAGATCGACTCGGCACTGCCAAAGCAACGCTTTACGGCATATGTGTCCATGACTACGCAATGGCTCCTTGCCAAAAGCAACGTGAGTGCATGACCTGCAAAGAGCATGTATGCATCAAAGGGAATCACGTCACCTTGGAGCGCCTGCTGGTTCTTGAAATGCAAACTGAGATCCTTCTTGAAAAAGCGCAGCAGGCACACCGCGACGGCGACTTTGGTGCTGACCGCTGGGTGGACAACCACAAGTGGAAGCTCGCGCACGTCAGAACCATGAGGATGGCGCTACAAAACCCGCAGTTCCCAGATGGGACGATTCTGAAAATCCCCGAGGGACATGATCCATCAGCGGTTCGTCGCGCGATGATGGACCTTGGCATGGAGGATCAGCCTGATACCGGGTTTCCTCGGATTTCAATCACTCCTTTGGCGCTGGACTGAACACATGCCCAAGAAAATCGTCACCAAAGCAAGTCTGCCCAAGATCTTGCGCGAACTGGATCGATGGGAAGGCAAACTAACTTGGCCCCTGTTTTGTGATCGCGTAGCCAAAGCGCTAGATTTGCCTTCCGTATCGCGGCATACGATGTACCTTTACCCTGCGATCAAAGAGCGTTTTGAACAGCGCCAGAAGGACTTACGAGAGGCTAAAGAGGCGCTTCCAAGAGACTACACGGTGGAAACGGCGAATCGCCGGATTGCAGACCTTGAAGCACAGGTCAAGAGGTTGGAAGAGACCAATAATTTGCTGTTGGATCAGTTCCGCCGCTGGCAATACAACGCCTATGCGAACAATGTGCGGATGGATCTGCTGGCCTGGGACAAGCCGCTGCCGGAAGTTAACCGATCCGGGCGAAGAAATAGCCGATAGGGTTGTAGGCATAGATGGCTAAAATCCTCGACAACGTAAGTTCTCTGCTGGGCGACGATCTCAAGCAGACCCTCAAGCCAGGCGCACGCCTGAAGATCGCAGCCTCGTGCTTTTCGATGTACGCCTTTGAGGCGCTGAAGGCCGAGCTGGAAAAGATCGACGAGCTGGACTTCATCTTTACCTCACCCACCTTTGTTGCCAACGAGGTCACCGACAAGATTCGCAAAGAGCGAAAGGAATTCCATATCCCCAAGCTCGACAGGGAGCGCAGCCTCTACGGCAGCGAGTTTGAGATCCAGCTGCGCAACAAGCTCACTCAGCGGGCGGTGGCCAAGGAGTGCGCTGAATGGATACAGCGCAAGGCCAAATTCAAAAGCAACCGCACCAAAGCGCCGATGCAGCAGTTTGCCTGCGTCCAGGCTGGCGGTACCGACACGGCTTACATGCCTCTGCACGGGTTCACCGTTGTCGATCTCGGGTACCAGCAAGGCAATGCGGTATCCAACCTCGTCAACAAGATGGACGAGGCGCCGTTTGCGGCAACATACCTGAGCCTGTTCGATCAGATCTGGAACGACCCCGAAACGCTGGAGGACGTGACAGCGCAGATTTGCGAGCACATCGCCTCGGTCTACCAAGAGAACTCACCCGCGAGCATCTACTTCCTGATGCTCTACAACATCTTCAACGAGTTCCTCGACGACATCGACGAAGACGTGCTGCCCAACGACCGCACCGGCTACCAGGACACCCTGATCTGGAACAAGCTCTTCAACTACCAGAGGGATGCTGCCACCGGGATCATCAACAAGCTGGAAACCTACAGCGGCTGCATCCTTGCCGACAGCGTCGGCTTGGGCAAGACCTTCACCGCACTGGCCGTCATCAAGTATTACGAGCTGCGCAACCGGTCAGTGCTAGTGCTCTGCCCCAAGAAGCTGGCGGACAACTGGCTCAACTACAACCGCAACCTCAAGACCAACATCTTTGCCCGCGACCGGTTCAACTACGACGTCCTCTGCCACACGGATCTTTCCCGCACCAGCGGTGAGTCCTTCGGTACACCGCTAAACCGGATCAACTGGGGTAATTACGACCTCGTCGTCATCGATGAGTCGCACAACTTCCGCAACAACGACGCCTACAAGGAAAAGGAAACGCGTTACCAGAAGCTGATGCGCAAGGTGATCCAGGAGGGAGTCAAGACCAAGGTGCTGATGTTGTCGGCCACGCCAGTCAACAACCGCTTTACCGACTTGCGCAACCAGCTGGCCCTGGCCTACGAGGGCAACTTTAAGAACCTCACAAAGAAATTGCGCACAGACAGAAGCGTCGAGGAGATTTTCCGAGGCGCACAAGCAGCGTTCAATGCGTGGTCGAAGCTACCCCCGGAAGAGCGTACTGCGCGTGCGATCCTCGACTCTCTGGACTTTGACTTCTTCGAGCTGCTCGACAGCGTCACCATCGCACGCTCACGAAAGCACATTCAGACCTTCTACGACACCAAGGACATCGGCCAATTTCCCGAGCGCCGCAAGCCCTTGTCGTATCACTGCCCGTTGACCGAGCGGTCGGACGTGTTGGGCTTCAACGAGATCTTCGAGCAACTCTCCCTGCTCAAGCTGGCCGTGTACGCGCCCATCAGCTACATCCTGCCCAGTCGTCTGAAGAAGTACGAGGAGATCTACGACACCAAGGTCGGCGTCAAAGGCACGTTGCGCCAAGCCGACCGCGAAAAGAGCCTGCAGGCTCTGATGACGGTTAACCTGCTCAAACGGCTTGAAAGCTCGGTGCAGTCGTTCCGGCTCACGCTGCAATCGCTGCGGGCCAACAACGAAGCCACCTTCGCCAAGATCGCAGCGTTCAACCAGTCCGGTGGCGCAGTCACGGTAGGCGACCTCACGGACGTGCTGGAGGCGCTGGATGCGGAGGAAGATGAGCTGCCGATGCCTGGTGACGAGGGCGGCGAGATCGGCGGAAAAATCAAGATCAGCCTCGCCGACATGGACTTGCCGTCCTGGGAGCACGAACTCAAGCTTGACTTGCAAATCATCGATGCGCTGCTGGCATCAATGAACAAAATCACGCCGCAGGACGACGCCAAATTGCAGCACCTCAAGGCGCAGCTGCTCGGCAAGTTTGCAAACCCAATCAACCCTGGCAACAGGAAAGTGCTGGTCTTCACCGCTTTCGCCGACACCGCCGATTACCTGTACACCAACCTTGCACCGGAGCTGCTGTCCAGGCTGTCCATTCATACCGCCAAGGTCACCGGCAAGGGTGCGCCCCAGTCCACCATCAAGAGTGGTGCGCAGAAGCGCAGCTACGACTTCCAGGAGCTGCTGACCCTGTTCTCCCCGCGCTCGAAGGAGAAGGCGATGGTGTTGCCGGACGAGCCGCTCGAAGTCGATTTGCTCATCGGCACAGACTGCATTTCCGAGGGCCAGAATCTGCAGGACTGCGACTATGTAATTAACTACGACATTCACTGGAACCCGGTGCGCATCATCCAGCGCTTTGGCCGGGTAGACCGTATTGGCTCGCCCAATAGCAGCATCCAGCTGGTCAACTATTGGCCCGACATTTCGCTCGACGAGTACATCAACCTCAAGGAGCGGGTTGAGAGCCGGATGATGATCGCCGACGTCACCGCCACGGGTGACGACAACGTGCTGTCTGCGCAGGCCAACGACGTGTCGTACCGCAAGGAGCAACTGCGTCGCCTGCAGGAAGAAGTCATCGAGTTAGAGGACTTGAAGACCGGGGTCTCGATCACCGACCTGGGCTTGAATGACTTCCGCATGGACTTGCTCAATTACGTCAAGTCCCACGGCGAACTGAGAAATGTGCCCAACGGGATGCACGCCGTCGTGCCCGCCCAACCTGAGATGGGGCTGCGCCCAGGGGTGATTTTCACGCTGCGAAACCGCAATTCAGGAGTCAACCTCAACCAGCACAACCGCCTTCACCCTTACTACCTCGTCTACATCAACCGCGAGGGCGAGGTCATCCACGACCACACCGAGGTCAAGCGCCTACTCGATCTGGTGCGAACTTGCTGCAAGGGCCAGGACAAACCCATTGTCGACGCCTGCCAGCGCTTCAATCAGGAAACGGCGGATGGCCGCCGGATGCAGTCCTACTCCGATCTGTTGGGCAAGTCCATCCGTTCGATGATCGAGGTGAAGGAAGAAAAGGATTTGGACAGCCTTTTCTCCGGCGGTAAGACCACGGCGCTGACCGACACCATCTCCGGCCTGGACGACTTCGAACTCATCAGCTTCCTCGTGATTCAGGAGGCTGGATGAGCGCGTTAATTGCCTATCCCAAGAAAGTAGCCTTCGGGCGCGTTTTGCCCAAGAACAAGATCTACGAGCACAGCGGGGCCAACACCCGGCTGAAGGATCTGTTTGTTGAGCAGGTGGAGCAGATCGTCTGGCAATACAAGCTCGCCCCGGAGACGATCAACCTGCCCGCACGGCCCGGCGTGCCGGAGATCCAGATTTTCAGCATCCAGCTCAAGTCCACCGAGCTGCACGAAGACGTGCTCCGTTGCATTGATGGCGCGGTGCAGTTCCCGATTCTGTTTGAACTGAACCAGGGCCAGGGCGAACAGGCGAAAACGCAGGTGGCGGCGGCTTACAAGCGCCCGAGCGAAGCCGACGCCAGTCGCTGGGTGCTGTCCAGCTACTTCACCAGCGACTGGATGCCTGCGGCAACCGCCCGTACGGCTATGCCGCTGGCCCTCGACATGGCCCACCTGTACTCCGTTCTGCTGCAAGGCCTGATGCCGCTGCCAACTCGCCCGCAGGAGGCCCTGCCCGACTGGATTGCGCGTGTCGAGCTGGCGGCCAGCAAGCGCCGCGAAGTCGAGAAGACCCAGGCGAGGCTGGCCAAGGAAAAACAATTCAACCGCAAGGTCGAGATCAACACGACCTTGCGGCAACTTAAATCTGAACTTGAACAATTGAGCCGCTGAACCCCGATTTCGGAAGCACAGCGACCAGAGGAATGAACATGGACAAACCAAAAATGCACTCGCCCAATCTCACGCAGGACAACATTGCCCGCATCGCCGAGCTGTTTCCGGGGTGCGTGACCGAAGCCAAAGGTGAGGATGGCAGCGTGAAGCTGGCGGTGGATTTCGACCAGTTACGGCAAGAGCTTGCCGAGTCGATTGTGGAAGGCTCGCAGGAACGCTATCACCTGAACTGGCCAGGAAAGCGCGAAGCCTTGCTCGCGGCCAACGCGCCGATTGCCAAGACGCTGCGCCCCTGCCGGGGCGAGAGCGTGGACTTCGATACCACCAAGAACCTGTTCATCGAAGGCGATAACCTGGACGCGTTGAAGCTGTTGCAGGAAACCTACCTCGGTAAGGTCAAGATGATCTACATCGACCCCCCATATAACACCGGGAAAGACTTCATTTACGAGGACGACTTTGCCGAAAACACAGAGGAGTTTTTCCGGAGATCCAATCAGAAGGATGACAAGGGAAATCGGCTGATCGCCAACCCTGACACCAATGGCCGGTTCCATTCGGACTGGCTATCGATGATCTATCCGCGATTGAAACTCGCTAGGACCCTTCTCGCGGATGATGGCCTGCTCTTCATCAGCATAGGCGAACAGGAGGTCGATAATCTGCTGCGCCTGACCAAGGAGGTCTTTGGCGAAGAGAACTTCGTCACGACCTTCCTGCGCCAGCGCAAGAAGAAACCGTCGTTCCTACACGCTAACGTAGGCTCGATGTTCGAGTACGTGGTGTGCGTAGCGCGGAACCGATCTCTCGCCCCACCTTTTTCGGTCGATGTCACAACGGTCGGCAAAAAGTATCCAGTCAACAACGCCGGTAACTCTTTGGGGACGCTTCTATTTCCTGCAGGAGCTGTCCGATTCGCGTCAAAAGATGCGGTCTTCGAACCTCAGGATATGAGCGAGGGAAACATCGTCACCCGCCTGCTCGACAAGGTCGTCGTGAGCGATTACCGCAACGTCGACGCCTTCCGGCTGGAAGGTGAATTCAGGTACAGCCAGAGCCGGCTCGACGAGATAGTTCGTGCTGGCGAGACGATCACCATTTCGAAGGCGCCGTTCAGACCCAACCATGTCAAAGCAGGTGGGGAGGTCAAGAAAATGCACAACCTTCTCTCGCCAGAAGCGTATCAAGCTGGCACTAACGAAGACGCAACCGCTGAGCTGGAAAGCCTTTTCGGGACACCCCTGTTCGACAACCCGAAGCCTTCAAGCCTGATCCGGGTTCTGTGCCGTGCCGTCACGTACGATGACCAGGATGCCTTGATCATGGATTTTTTCTGTGGCTCAGGCTCAACCGCCGACGCCGTGATTCAGCTGAATGCCGAAGACGGAGGTAACCGCGGGTTCATCATGGTCCAGCTGCCCGAGCCGTGTGAGGCGAACTCGGATGCATTTACTGCCGGTTACCAGACAATTGCAGAGATCAGCAAGGAACGCATTCGCCGTGCCGGCAAGCGGACGCTGGGAAGTCAGTGCCATGAAGACTGGAACAGGGACATCGGCTTCCGTGTGCTTAAGGTCGATACGTCGAATATGGCCGACGTCTACTACCAGCCAGACGCTCTGGACAAGGCAAATCTTGATCTGCTCGTCGAAAACATCAAACCCGACCGCACATCCGAGGACCTGCTTTTCCAGGTGATGCTGGATTGGGGGCTGGACCTCTCCCTGCCCGTCGAGAAAAAGATCGTGCAGGGCAAGGACGTGTACTTCGTCGATGGCGATGCGCTGGCCTGCTGCTTCGACAACGATGGTGGCGTCGACGAGTCCTTCATCAAGGAACTAGCGGCCTACAAGCCACTGCGCGCTGTCTGTCGCGATTCCGGCCTACGGAGCAGTGCTGTGAGGATCAACATTGAGCAGATCTTCAGACTGCTGTCGCCAAGTACGGAGATCAAGGTACTGTGAGCCAAGTCCCTAAGACATCGGCAGCCCTGTCGCGGACGGCACCGACCATGCGGACCGCAGCATGGGCCGTAACCGACTTTCTTGCTGCTGCCGAGCAAGTGTGCGCGGCCGACAAACAGTCCCGTCAGCTGAGGCTGTACTTCTATGCAGCCACCGAATCGGGATGGAAGCGGCTTCGAAAGAGCATCCTAAGTTGGTGCAAGGCGCGGGACGGCCGAGCCGTCACGGCCTACATCGGAACCGACCATGCACTGACTGACGTAGCGGCCATCGAGGCCATGCACAACGAAGGAATCGATGTTCGCCTGATGCGCCACTACACAGGCATCTTCCATCCCAAGGTCATCTGGTTCATCGGAAAGGCTGGTAGCACCATTCTGGCAGGGAGCAACAACCTGACCGAAGACGGTCTGAGGAATAATATTGAGTTCGCAACCGTCACGACGTTGGCCCATGTCGATGTCAATCTTCAAACATGGCATGACGAAATCCACAAGGCCAGCGAGCTCGTCACAGCAGCGCTTATCAAGAGTTATGCGAAGGAGAAGGAAAAGTACAGATTGCGACGGGCGACATCAGGCCTGGGCGGAGACTTCACTTGGTCGAAGCGTACAAGCGGTGCTTCGGCCAAGAGGTCCAATGCCAAGGCCCCTGCGGCTGGAGGGGCGGAGGGCTCCAGATTGATCCTCGAAGTCATGCCTAGGGAGACCAGCGAGGAAGGACGTCAGGTCCAGATACCGTTGGACGCCGCGAGGAAATTCTTTGGGCTGCGCAAGACGGTCAGAAGTAGCATCAACCTCGACTTGAATAACGTCGACACCCAGGAATCGCGCAGGCTCGTTTTTACGCTCAACCGTAACGCTACAGCTCGCCTGTCGATCCGCGAACTCGAATACGGCAGCCGTCCTTGTGTTCTCATCTTTACAAAGCAGGGATCCAGGAAATTCGACTTCGAACTGGTTCGTCGAGCAATCGATCCGAGTCGATACGACGTCCTGATCGCCGAGTGTAAACAGGCGCCACCGGCTCGGCGTTGGAAATTGTGATTCGCTGTTTCTAGGAAAAGACCATGAAACTGAAGTTCAAAACACAGGGCTACCAGACAGCAGCGGTACAGGCGGTCATCGAGTGCTTCAAGGGACAGCCCTTGGCATCCGCTGAAGCCATGCGTTATCGCGTCGACCCCGGCAAAGCAAAGAGCGGGATGGAAAGCCTGTTTTCCGAGGCTGGTTTCAAGAACGCCGACCTTTCGCTGTCTGATGCGACCCTGCTCACCAACATCCGCGACGTACAACGAGCACAGAACCTGCCCCTATCAGATACGCTGGTCAAGACCGAGGTCGCCAAGATCAATCTCGACATCGAGATGGAAACGGGCACCGGCAAGACCTACTGCTACATCAAGACCATTTTCGAGCTGAACAAGCAGTACGGCTGGAGCAAGTTCATCATCGTGGTGCCCAGCATAGCCATCCGTGAAGGCGTGGCCAAGTCGCTGGAAATCACTGCCGAGCACTTCCTGGAGACCTACCACAAAAAGGTGCGCTCCTTCATCTACAACTCCAAGCAGTTGCACCATCTGGAGAGCTTCTCGTCGGACGCGGGCATCAACGTGATGATGATCAACGTGCAGGCTTTTGCCGCGCGAGGTGCTGACAACCGCCGCATTTATGACGTGATGGACGATTTCCAGTCGCGTAAGCCCATCGACGTGATCAGCGCCAACCGCCCCATCCTGATTCTGGATGAGCCGCAGAAGATGGAAGGCGCGGCGACGCTGAAGTCGCTGGAAGAGTTCAAGGCGCTGATGGTGTTGCGCTACTCGGCCACCCACAAGACTACGCACAACAAGATTCACCGCCTCGATGCGCTGGACGCCTACAACCAGAAGCTGGTGAAGAAGATCGCGGTACGCGGCATCGCGGTCAAGGGGCTGGCGGGAACGGCGGGTTATCTGTACCTGCAGTCCATCGAGATATCGAGCAAGAAGCCGCCTGAGGCGCGTGTGGAGTTCGAGCAGAAACTGGCGGGCGGAAACATCAAGCGGGTGGTCAGGAAACTCTCCAAAGGCGACAACTTGTTTGATCTGTCGAACGGGCTCGATCCGTATCGGGATGGCTTTGTCGTGGCCGATATCAACGCTAACTTCGACACCCTGAGTTTCACCAATGGCGTTGAGCTGACCGTTGGGGATGCGACCGGTGATGTCACTGAAACCGCGCTGCGCCGTATCCAGATCCGCGAGGCCATCAAGGCGCACTTCGATAAGGAACAGGCGCTGTTCCAACAGGGCGTGAAGGTGCTCACGCTCTACTTCATCGACGAAGTGGTTAAGTACCGCGACTACAGCGCACCGGACGAGAAAGGCGAGTACGCCCGCATCTTCGAGGAAGAATACCAGCTCTACCTCAACGAGGTGCTGGATCTGGATGAGACGCCGTACATCAAGTACCTAAAAGGCATTTCTGCCGACAAGACTCACAGCGGCTATTTCTCCATCGACAAGAAGAGCAAACGGCTGGCCGACCCCACGGTCGCGGCGCGTGGCGAGAACGCGGGTCTCTCCGACGACGTGGAGGCCTACGACCTGATCCTGAAGGACAAGGAGCGGCTGCTGTCATTTGCCGAGCCGGTGCGCTTCATCTTCTCCCACTCGGCCCTGCGTGAGGGCTGGGACAACCCGAACGTGTTCGTGATCTGCGCTCTCAAGCACAGTGACAACACGATATCGCGCCGTCAGGAGGTGGGACGTGGCTTGCGGCTGTCCATCAACCAAAGTGGTGACCGAATGGATCACCCCGTCACAGTGCACGATGTGAACGTGCTGACTGTGGTGGCCAGCGAGAGCTACAAGGACTTTGTCGCGGCGCTGCAGAAGGACATCAGCGAGTCGCTGTCGGCGCGCCCGCGCTTGGCGGACGAGTCCTACTTCACCGGCAAGGTGCTGAAGACGGAGTCTGGCGATGTCGAGGTGACGCCGCAGCTTGCGAAGCAGATCTACAAGTACCTGCTCAAGCACGACTACACCGACGACGCAGATCGCATCACCACCGCGTACCACGAGGCCAAGAAAGACGGCGCGCTGGCTGCGCTGCCCCCCGAGTTGGTACCGCATGCCGAGCAGGTGTTCAAGCTGATTGACAGTGTCTTCAGCGAGAGCCAGTTGCCCGAAATTGGCGATGACCGCAAACCCAAGAAGAACCCGCTCAACGCCAACTTCGAGAAGCAGGAGTTCAAAGAGCTCTGGAATCGGATCAATCGCAAGGCGGCATACAGCGTCGACTTCGACTCCAACGAACTGGTGCAGAAAGCGGTTAAGACTCTCAACGACAAAGATGCCGGGCTTCGTGTGACCCCGTTGCAGTACACCATCCAGCACGGCGAACAGGCAGCCGCCGTGACCTACGAAGGAATCAAGGGCGGCAATGCGTTCGAGTTGAAGGCCACGGAGACGGAAACCAACCGCGCCTCAATCCATTCGGCGGTCAAGTACGACCTGATCGGTAAGCTCGCCGAAGGCACCCAGCTGACACGGCGTACGGTGACCGAGATCCTCAAGGGGCTCAACGCCGCTGTATTCGCGCGGTTCAAGACCAACCCGGAGAGCTTCATTGCCGAGGCGATACGCCTGATCAACGAGCAGAAGGCCACGGTCATCATTGAGCATCTGGCCTACGACCCGGTCGAGGACAAGTTCGACCTCGACATCTTTACTGCCGGGCAGACCAAGCAGGACTTCAGCAAGGCCGGAGATAAGCTGCAACGGCACATCTACGACTATGTGCTGACCGACTCCAACATCGAACGCACCTTCGTGAAAGAGCTGGACACCAGCAGTGACGTGGTGGTGTACGCTAAGCTGCCGCGCGGCTTCCTGATCCCGACGCCGGTGGGCGACTACAACCCGGACTGGGCCATCAGCTTCAAGGAGGGTGCGGTCAAGCACATCTACTTCGTCGCCGAGACCAAGGGTTCCATGTCAACGATGGAGCTGCGCGACATCGAGAAAACCAAGATCAAATGCGCCCGGAAGTTTTTCGATGAGATGAACCGCCGCTTCGCCCCGCAGAACGTCAAGTACGACGTTGTGGACAGCTTCGGGAAGTTGATGGAAGTGGTGAGGTGATTCAGGCGGTGATCAGGTGAAAAGTGTCGAGAAAGCGGCCGGTGGGCGCGGTAAAGCGGAGCTTTATCGATGGGTCTGTTGGGAGAAGTAGAAAACCCGGTTGGTTTGTTAGTAAAAATATTAATATAAAATGTGTTGTTTTGATTCTTGGCGTTTGTCGACTCGTTTTGTGTGTGCACAACCGTTCTAGCGAGCATCGTGCTGCAGGAAGCGGGTGGATCTCTTTCGAATCGATGGGGATCGGCGTGCTGTTGGATTGCCAAGACGCCTTCCAGTGACGGGATCCTCCGTTGCTTGACAAATCCCGGGGGAGTCTCTTGAACGCAAACCGGGTGGCGCGGTGATTGGGAAATCGTTGATCACGGGAAACGTGGAGGAGATTGTTCGATGAAAAGCAAGGGACGCAACATTGCTCGCAATTTTTACTTGATGAACAAGCCAGGCAGGTGGATTGTCCTCGTGCTGCTTTGCTTGTCATCAATAACCGCGAGTTTCGCCCAGCCGCCCGCCGGAATCCCGGTTGCCGGACTGCGATCCGGTTTCGGATTGCCAGCCCCGCACGCCAGGAACATCAGCCGGGATCCAAGGTTTGCGGTATACGAGTGGAAGGTTGATGGCGACAGGATTTTTCAGATCAACAGTTCCACGGGCGAGCGTTTGGATGTCGTGACTGAGGCGCCGGATGGGTACGGTCCGGCACAGGGTATCTCCATGTCGAGCCGCTCTCATGCGCCCTACCACGTGCAACCCGGGGCTGGTGGAGGAGGCCGATGCCCGTGCTCCGCTTCGGTTCTGACTTCCGTCCTGACCGGCGGCGGATGGTCATGGTGGTATAGTTTGATTTGAACAGGCTAGGGTGCAGTCTGTCAGGAGGAAGCCATGAACGACTGGAGGCCAGTCGGATCTGGGATCAGGACGGGGTGGAAGGTTCCAGGCGGAGTTCTCGGGGTCGTGCTGTGCGTGATGGCGACGGGATGGTCGGT
>DAHVLZ010000033.1:0-8223 GCA_027320085.1 Pseudomonadota bacterium | reverse complement strand
GTCCACCCGTAGCCACCACAAATAATCAATTCCGATCAGGCCGTTAGGCAACCAAAATATCCGCGTGTCACGCGGAACTTTGGGCCCCCAATTAGGGACACTTCGCGATTACTGTACATGACACCCCGATAACGGAGGTGTTATGGCTTCGATTACGAAACGCATCTTGGAAGGCAATCTTGCGGTCTGGCGGGCCCGGGTCCGCCACAAGGGCATGGGGCCGTGGCCTCGTCCTTCACCGTGAGGCAGCGGATCACCCGTCCGGCCGCATCCCGGTCATGGACAAAGTCGTAACACCAGACATGCATGGCCGCGTCCCGGGAGGGACGCCGGACCCGATAGCTCAAGGCCGAGCGGGCCGTCCGGAAGATCCGGGACGCCGTCCACCGTCGCTTCGCCCAGGATCCGGACGATCTGCTCGTCGGAAAAACGCCTTTTCATGTCGAACCTCCATCAGAGGGCTCATCCTGAACCCGACGTCAGTCCGAAATTTCGGGGGCACTCCAGGAGGCCGGCGGCTCGAGTTGATCTGTGGGCACCGACCCCTGATCAACCGCGCAAAACCCGCGGCATCCGAACCTCCCCCTCCACCCCAAATATAACGCCGATTGATACAATGCAAAAATGGATTTGCGTTGGCTTCATCGGCTTGATCCCACCCCACGGCTCATCCTGTTTTCCGTTTTCCTCGGCCTGATCGGCGGATTTGGTGCCCAGCTGTTCCTGTGGCTCCTCCACATGGGCGAGGTCCTGATCCTGACCCCCCTGTCGGGATACCACTTTCTGACCGTGACCACCGCCAGCCGTTCCCTGAAACCGCCGGGCTTCCACTTTTACTGGGGAATTCCGCTCGCCACCACGGCCGGAGGACTCCTGGCCGGACTTCTCGTCTACACCTTTGCGCCGGATGCCGAGGGCGACGGCACTGACGCGGTGGTCAAGTCCTTCCATGAACACGCAGGAGTCATCCGCCCTCGAGTGACATTCATCAAGACGCTGGCCAGCGCGATCACGATTGGCTCTGGTGGATCAGCAGGTCGAGAAGGCCCGACATCGGCGATTTCAGCAGGCGTGGGGTCCACCGTCGCCAGGCTGTTCCAGCTGTCCGAGTCCGAACGGCGCTATATCGTCCTGATGGGTGTTTCCGCCGGCCTGTCGGCCATTTTCAAGAGTCCGCTCGGGATGGCGATATTCGCGGTCGAGGTCCTCTATGCCCGGATGGCCTTCGAAGGGGACGCCCTGCTCTATGCCCTGATCTCCTCAGCCGTCGCCTACGGCATCACCGGCGCCATCGAGGGCTGGTCCCCGCTCTTTCTCCTCCCCAAGACCACGTTCTCAAACCCGTTGGACCTGGCCTGGTTTGGTGTCGTGGGCATTCTGGCCGGCGGGGTCGGTGCCATCCTGCCCAACGTCTTCTATGGGATCCGGGACCTGTTCCACCGGCTCCGGGTCCCCAATCACGTGAAGCCGGCCATCGGCGGCCTCGTTGTCGGATTGATCGGCAGCGTACTCCCGGGCATTCTGGGCGGGGGGTACGGCTACATGCAGCTCGGGCTCCAGGGTGCTTTGGGATGGTCCCTGGGATTCCTCCTCCTGCTCATGATCGGCAAGATCGTGACCCTGTCCTTCACCGTCGGTTCAGGCGGTTCCGGCGGGGTTTTTGCACCGACCCTCTTCGTCGGCATCTTCCTGGGCGCCGCTGTCTCCGCATTCCTGCATTTCGTGGGCGTTCGGAACATCAGCGAAACCGCCTTCGCGGTGGTGGGCATGGCCGCGGTGTTCGCCGGAGCGGCCCGCGTACCGATCGCCGCCCTGATTCTCGCCACCGAACTGACTGGAGGTTACCGCCTGATCGTGCCGATCATGCTGGCGGTCGCCTTGAGTTTCTTCGTCCAGTTCGCCCTGAGCCGACGGACACGCTATCCCACCCTGTATGAGGCACAGGTTCCCTCTCCCATCGAAAGCCCGGTTCACCGGCATCTGTACTATGAAACGGTGGTCGATCTCCTGCAACGTCATGAACTCCATCTGGAAGGTGATCTGGTCTCGAGCCAGCTCATCGAACAGCTCTCCGGGGAGCAGGGGATCGCACTCGGTCAAACCGGGGATCGACTGTACCGATTGAGAGTGGCTGCAGGAGCCGCCGTGGCCGGGCAGGAGATCCGCGCATTGGGACTCCGGGATCTCATCATCATGAGCGTGATCCGGAGCGACCATTCGCTCATTCCCAACGGGGGGACTGTGCTTCAGGTCGGCGACGAACTCATTGTCTGTGCCACACCCGCGGCCCTCCAGGACCTCACGCCGAAACTGGCCACCCCGGCCGCACCCCCGAAGAACCCGGCCGGCCCCCCCGTCACCACACCCGTCTGAGCGACATGGCCCTTCCACCGCCCGAAACCTCCCACCCGGCATGGCCGGAAGCGGAACTGGAATCCCACCCCACATGTCCGGTCTGTGGATCCGGGCGGCGGACGCGGATGCATGGGGACCTCACTGACCAGCTTTTCGGTGCGCCGGGCCGGTGGACCCTCTGGCAGTGTCCAGGATGCGGGGCGGCCTGGCTCGATCCCCGGCCCGATCCGGCCAGCATCAGCCGTGCCTATTCCAGATACCTCACCCATTCGGTTTCCGAAGCGGCAATCCGCCTGGCACGACCGGGCATCCTCCAGGGCATCAAGCTCCAGGCAACCCATGCGATCCTCAACCATGAACTCGGCTATCGACTGAACCCCTCGCTCCCGTTCCCTGTGGCCCGCCGGATCCTCACCCGCAAGCGGCAGCGACAGATCCTGAACCGGGTTCGTCACCTGCCAGCCCCTCGAAACCAGACGGTGCGGGTTCTCGATATCGGCAGTGGGAACGGCGCATTTCTCTTCATTGCGAGGAACCTGGGATACGAAGCCACGGGTCTCGAACCGGACCCTCACGCGGCCTCCCTGGCGCGCGCGCACGGCTTGACGGTCCATGCGGGCACCTTGCCTCATCCTGCCCTGCCCCATGAACATTACGACCAGCTGACCCTGGCTCACGTCGTCGAACATTTCCACGATCCTTTAACGATTCTCCGGGAATGCCTCGCTCTGCTCCGGCCGGGGGGACGGCTGTGGGTTCAGACCCCGAACCTCAAAGGCACCGGTCATGCCTATTGGGGTCGGGACTGGCGGGGACTCGAGCCCCCCCGCCATCTCGTCCTCTTCACCCCCGAATCCCTGCAACAGCTGCTACGTGAAGCCGGATTCCAGAGGATCCACCTGCTCCCCTCCCCGCTCGAAGCTCGTGACATGTTCCGACACAGTTTTTCGATCCGGCTCGGGATCGATCTCCGGACAAATCGCAAGCCCCAACTGGACCGCGCAGCACGGAAGGCGGCCCAGCGGGCTGATGGGGCGGCATTCGGGGATCCCCAAGTCGCCGAGGCCATCACGGCAGTCGCATGGAAATGAGGAAAATCGACGGGAGGTGGGTTAGCGCGGCCGGCGGGCATTGTTCCGGATCGATTCCGAGAGATACGAAGTGAGGTTGTCTCCCCACCGGTTGATGGTGGCAGCGAACCGGGCATCCTCCTCGTAGAGGTTGGCAAGTCCTTCATGCATCCTGGGTTCACAGGGATAAAACCACCGGTCGATGAAGAGGCGGTGGCGTTCCGCGACGGCCATCGCCTCCCGGCTTTCCGGAGGCAATCCCTTTCCCCGGATTGCGGCGAGTTCCGAGAGAATCCGAGCCTGCTCGGCCTTGAGAGCACGCCAGTCCGTCTCGCCATACCGACGGATCCGGTCCTGGGCAATCTCCCAGGCCCGGCTTCCACCCCATCGCGTCCGGGCCTCCGCGTCGTAACGCTCGGGCTCGAACCCATCGAAGAGCCGGCTCCAATCCGGCTCGTCAGCCGTCCCTGCCAATGGATCTTCCAGGAGAGCCAACCGGTGGTCGATGGCAGCCAGCATCCGCTTGTTTTGCTGGAGACGTTCAAGAATTTCACGCCTGAGCTTCTGAAGCGCGTCCCGCCGGTCGGCACTGTGGCTCTCGAAGGACTGGCGAATGGCTTCCAACGAAAAACCCAGTGCACGTTGCATCAGGATTTCCTGAAGTTTCAGGATTTCAGCTCCTGAATACAGACGATAACCTTTCGCTGAGCGAGCCCGGGGCACGAGCAGGCCACATGCATCATAGTGATGTAGCGTGCGCACGGTGACCCCACTCAGGCGTGCCACCTCCCGGATCCGGTAGAAACGTTCTGGATCCCGGGAGTGAAGCTGGGAGTTTTTGGCAGATCGGGTCATGGTTTCAAGGTGGTTTTCAGCATCGCCCGTGTCCGCACTGCAATCTCGGGGTCCGGATTCGCGGGTCTCGAAGTCATGACCAGCCGATGCCCGACCGGATCGATGACCCGGAGTTCACAGGTATTCCACGGAGTCTGGATCGGTCCGGCGATCTCCATGCTACCGGATCGCGGAAAATCCCGGAGGTGTGCGGCCAAGGTTTCGAGTTCCCCATCTGCATCCAGGTAGAGATAGGCCCCTCCTGTGGTTGGAACCCTTTCGAATCCAATACCGGCCACCAGAACATCCTGATACTTGTGGCGCCTCAGGTGGTAAAGCCCGGCTGTCTCAAAGAGACGGAAAAAACCCAAGGCGTCCACATACCAGGTGGCCAGCTGGGCGGGAGAATCCGCCACGAGCAGGGCAAAAAAAGGCATGGGATAAATCTCGTCCGGCAGGATATCGTTCATCGTTCGGGCCCCGGCTCAACACGGGGGGATTATCGACCCTGACGTCACGTGAGGGTCAAGAGGCTGCAGAACGCTTCCGAAACCGGCTCCCGGACCCGGATCGTTCTACAATGGCCCCGGGTTTGGGATCCCAGTCCCGCCATGGCGGATCTCGCATGCACCGGCTGTTGATGTTTTCAGGAACGACCTTGGGCGGCCTGCTCGGCTGGTGGATGGCCTCCTCCGGAGGTATCGTCCTGGCGTTCTTTGTCTCCTCGGCGGGATCCGTACTCGGTCTTTATCTGGGCTGGCGCATCGGCCGTGACTATTTTTGATGAGCGAAATGCTCACGGTTCCTGCATCCCGGCCTTCTGGCCCCCCGCCACACCGGATCGCTCCTGCTCCTCACGGATGGATTGCGGCCGCACCCAGGCACCGCGCAACCAGGAGGCTCCCGCCGCAATCAAGCACATCACGGAGGCAAAATCGAAGATGATTTGGAGCCCACCGAGAAACGGTCGTGCAATCAGCCGGGCAAAAAATCCCTGCGAGACGAGCGTCTGCGCTGCACGAGACGGCAGCATCCCGAGCGTGGGTCCAAGCAAGGTCTTCATGGGGTTGTAGCCCAGAAAGGCGGCAAACAGGACAGAGACCGGTGGCAGATGGGCCACGGCACGGGCTTGCCCCAGAGGCACGCCCTCGACCAAGAGTCCCTTGAGGAGCGAGTGCGGCAGGCTTTGGACCATCCCCGCCACCATAATCGAGAAAAAGAGCCCAATCGAGAGGGTCATGCCGGAGTTCTGGAAAGTGGCGCGGACACCGGATGCCTGTCCCCGTCGGTTAGCTGCCACGGCGTTCATGATCCCTGCGGCATTGGGTGATGCAAAAAGACCCATCGCCAGTCCATTAGCCAAAAGCAGCAGGGCAAACTCGGGATAGTTGAAATCGGCCGGAAGCAGGGTAAAGAGGAGAAACGTGCACGAGGCGGCAATCATGCCTCCGGTAGCGAAGGGGCGTGCCCCGAAGCGGTCCGAGAGGTGGCCCGAGAGGGGTCCCGCAACCAGAAAACCCAGTGTCAGGGGCAGCATGTAAATGCCGGCCCAGAGAGGGGTCTCCGAGAAATGATAACCATGCAGGGGAAGCCAGATGGCCTGGAGCCAGATGACGAGCATGAACATGAGCCCGCCCCGGCCGATCGAGGCCAGGAGTCCGGCGATGTTGCCCGCAGCAAAGGCCCGATTGCGGAACAGTCGCACATCCAGCATGGGTTGTTCCGTCGAAAGTTCGTAGAGAACGAAAATCCCGAGCAGAACCAGTCCTCCGGCGAGTGACACCAGCACGGCGGGGTTCTTCCACCCCATGGGGTTCGTACCATAGGGCTGCAGGGCATAGGTGATGCCGAGAAGCAAGGCGACCAGACCGATGGCAAAAAGAAGATTCCCCACCCAATCGATCCGTGCTCCCTCGACCGTTCCGGTCTCCCTCAGCTTGCGGTAGGCCCAGACGGTTCCCCAAAGGCCGATGGGAACCGTTACGTCGAAGATGAGGTGCCAGTCAAGCGCGGCGAGCACTCCACCGGCAACGAGTCCGATAAAGGAGCCGGCAATGGCGGCAACGGAGTTGATGCCAAGCGCCATACCTCGCTCATGCGGCGGAAAGGCATCGGTCAGGATTGCGGCTGAGTTGGCCATGAGCATAGCGCCACCCACACCCTGAACCAGCCTCATGACAATCAGGGTATCGGCTGCCGCGGCACCCCGGAAGTAGACCAGCGAAGCACCCAGCGACCCCACGGTGAAAATCAGGAAGCCCAGGTTATACATGCGGACCCTTCCCCACATGTCCCCAATACGTCCGAAGGTCACAACGAGGACCGCGGTCACCACCATGTACCCCATGAGCAGCCAGAGCAAATAGCCGCTATTTCCCGGGGTCAGGGGGTTGAGATGGATACCTCTGAAGATGGCGGGCAATGAAATCAGGACGATCGAGGCATCGATCGTCGCCATGAGCATCCCCAGGGTGGTATTCGAGAGGGCCACCCACTTGTAGTGATCCCTCGAGGAGGAGAGGTCAGGCCCGGTACGGGAACCCCTATTCCCAACTGATCCCGTTCGATGTCGAGCGCTCCTCCTCACCGGTGGGAGCGGGTGGCTTCAAGCAGGTTGATAATTTCCTGGGTGCTGCCTGTTTCTCCCAACCTCGGAAAAATCCGGGTGATGCTATTGAAATGGGCCTCTGCATGGAGGTCGGTCATGGCATCAGTCGCCAACGTGACGTGGAAGCCCAACTCGTGAGCCTGCCGGGCGGTTGATTCGACGCCAATGCTGGTCGCGATTCCCGCGAGAACGATCTGTGTCACACCCCGCTCCCTAAGGTAGTGCTCAAGACCGGTCTGGGTAAATGCGCCCCACGTCTTCTTCGAGATCCGATGGTCGCGGGGTTGGGGATCGAGCTCCGGCACGAGTTCGGCCCAGTCCGGCGGACGCTCCGCCGAGGGACGCGCTTGTTCCACCCGGCCCGGCGCACCGCCCATCACATTGACCAGAACAACCGGCAGATCATGGTCACGAAAGACCTGCGCCAGCTGCCGGGCGTTCTGCACAATACCGACCACCGGGTGTGCCGTCGGGTAGGAGACGATTCCCTTTTGCAGATCAATGATGATCAGGGCGGTATGGGGATCTAAAGCGGTCACGGTCATGGTCTTCACCTACCAAGTTGGTGGGCCGTGTAGGACTCGAACCTACAACCAATTGATTAAGAGGGGCGCCCGGATATTTTATCCGGTAAGGGTTTTTGACGTTTTCCAAATGGAATGAAGCGTTTGAGATTGCACTGGATTTGCCATCATCCTCCCAATTTGCCTTCGCACTATGGCAAGGATATGGCACAGACTACTTGTCTGGATATGAAGTGCTCATAGATGTTGCTCATCGCGCATCGGGATCCATAACCGAAAATCGATGGTCGCAAAGTTGGAACAGATTTTGAAGGGGCAATTTAGCGTGGTTAAGCCAAACCATCGTACTGGTGAAATTAATTGCTCGAAGATTACCAGGGCAATATAGACTTCCGAGTTTTGCCGGATCTTGGAACCGCCCCAGATCCCTAGCGTATACTCGGCGATGCTGTAGAACGGCAAGCGGGTGATTTGTGCAGAACCAGGGCAAGATCGGGGCCACTTTCCTTCGTTTGATGCCCGTCTCTTGTACTATGCAAAGGTAGACTGCAAGGCGAGTTCCAGCCGCCGAAACAGAGCGAAGGCTAGCACAGTTTTGGACTATTCAACCCACATAATGCACAATGAACATTAGGTTTGCGAGAGCGGGACGCAATCTTAGAGAGAGGGCATGAGAGCTAATAGTAAGGTGTGGGGTGGCTCGGGTCGTTCGGACAGATTTCCGGGTGGGATAAGTGGACGACCCTGCTGAGTTGATTAAACACGGTAACGGTTCTGTCTTCAACTCTTGATCGTGAATTCTACATCTATCGGGTCTCCTGCGTGCGGCGCC
>DAHVLZ010000025.1:0-14430 GCA_027320085.1 Pseudomonadota bacterium | reverse complement strand
CTGTTCATCCGCCGTCCCGTCGGCACGACCCTGCTCGCGCTGGGTGTCCTGGCAGCGGGTGTGCTGGCCTACCGGCTTCTGCCCGTGGCTCCCGTGCCCAGCATCCCCATCCCCGGCATCGTGGTTTTTGCCTCGGACCCGGGCGCTTCCCCGGTGACCATGGCCAATACGGTCGCCGCTCCGCTCGAGCATGACCTCGGGCTCATTCCGGGTCTCGATGAGGTCCGGTCGATCAGTTCGACGGGCGCCGTCTCCATCATTCTCTTGTTCAGCACGGATAGCCACATCAACTCGGATGCCCATGCGGTCCAGGCCGCGATCGATGCCGCCCTGCCCAATCTGCCCTCGGGCATGCCGGCTTTACCCTACTACCGGGAGTTCAACCCCGCTTCCCGGCCGATTCTTACCCTGTTCCTGTCTTCCAGGACGCGTTCCCTGCGTGATGTCTATGATTTCGGCAATACCGTCCTTTTGCAGAAGCTGTCACAGGTCAAAGGAGTTGCCCAGGTGGCACTTTACGGAGGGGAATCGCCGGCGGTGCGCATCCGTTTCCGGCCCTCCGCGCTGGCGGCGTCCGGTCTCACGCCCAACGACATCTACAACGCGGTTCGTTTGGCCAATGTGCTCGCTCCCCTGGGAACCATCCAGGGTCGCCGCCACGGGTACATCCTCTCGATCAACAGTCAGCTCCGGAATGCGGCTCAGTACCGGAGGATCGTGCTCAAAGCCAAGAACGGCAGTCTCCTCGAACTGGGGGCGGTGGCCTCGGTCGTCAACAGCGTTTCCAACACCGAGATGGCGGCGACCAACGGCCGGGAACCGGGGATCCTGGTGGCCGTCACCAAGACGCCTCCCGCCAACATCATCAACACCGTCGGGGGCGTGGAGCGGCAGCTCCCGGCCATCCGCCGCCTCATGCCCTCCGGCATCCATCTCGCCATCCTGACCAACCGGACGACGGTGATCCGTGCCGGGATCGATGATCTCGAAATCACCCTGCTCATCACCTTGGTCCTGGTCCTGATCGTGGTGGCCCTCTTCATGCGGCGGTGGGCACCGACCCTGGCCGCCGGCGTGACCATCCCGCTCGCAATCGCCGGAACCCTGGCAGCCATGTGGGCGCTCGGTTTTTCGCTCGACAACTTTTCCCTGCTGGCCCTCACCATCGCGATCACCTTTGTGGTCGATGATGCCATCGTCATGATCGAAAACATCGTGGCCCACCATGAGCGGGGCATGCCGGTCTTCGAGGCCAGCCTGCGCGGGGCCCGGCAGATCGGCTTTACCGTGCTTTCGATCACGGCATCGCTCATGGTGGTTTTTCTCCCGCTGGCGCTTTTGGGCGGGATTGTGGGCGGACTCTTTCACGAGTTCTCCGTGACCCTGATCGTGGCCATCGGCATTTCCGGACTGGCCTCGCTCACGGTGACCCCCATGATCTGCGCGCACCTCATGAAGGACCCGCCTCCCCCAAAGCATCCTCCCAACCGCCTGGCGGTGGCCTTCGGGCAGTTGTCCCGGTGGCTTTTTGCGGCCTATGTCCGGAGCCTGGACTGGGCGCTGGCCCACCGCCGTTCGATGCTGGCCCTCTTCGGGCTCACCCTGGTGCTCACCATCTTCCTCTACATCCGCATTCCCAAGACCTTCATGCCCGAGGAGGATACCGGGATCGTGATGGGACAGACGCTGGCCGCGCCGGACGTGTCCTTCCGCCGGATGAAAAAGCTCCAGAACGAGGTGGTCGGGATCATCCGGCAGGATCCGGCGGTGGCCACGATCAGTTCACGGGTGGGTGTCACCAACGGCTTTTCAACAGCCAACCGGGGCTCGATGTTTATCGGTCTCAAGCCGCTCTCGGAACGGCACCAATCCGGCAAGCAGGTGATCCTGGCGCTGGAACACCGGCTCTCCCAGATCCCCGGCGTCCGGGTTTTCCTGCATATCGCCGGCGATTTCTTTTTCGGCGGCCAGAACAACGGCGGTTCCTACAGCTTTTCCGTTCTGGATCCCTCGCTTTCAGTCTTGAACCATTCGACCGAACGGATCGTCGGGCGCCTGAGGAAGCTTCCGGTCATCAATACGGTCTCCTCGAGCCTGAACCGGGCCCAGACCGAGATCCTGGTCCGGATCAACCGGACCCGCGCCGCCCGCCTCGGCGTTTCGGTGTCGGCGATCGATGCGGCGCTCAGCGAAGCCTTCGGCCAGCGACCGATTTCGCGGATCTACCGGGCCCAGAACCAGTATGAGGTCATCCTGACCGTGGGGGCGAAGCGGGCCCGTTCGCCCGTCGATCTGAACCGGATTTTTGTCTCCGGCACAAAGGGACCGGTCCCGCTGCTCCAAGTGGCGAGGCTCACCCGCTCGAAAGTGCCCCTGCAGGTGGTCCATTTCGATGGAATCCCGGAAAACACCATCAGTTTCAACGTCAAGCCGGGGGTCGGGCTGGGGCCCGCCATTACGCGCGTGGAACGCGACATCGGGCGGATGCGACTGCCCGGCGGACTGCGCATCCGCTTCGGCGGCAATGCCAAATATTTTCTCCGGTCGCTCGAAGAGGAGCCGCTTCTGATCCTGGCTGCGCTCCTCGGGATCTACATCGTCCTCGGAGTCCTCTATGAGAGCCTGTCCCAACCCCTCACGATCCTGTCCACGCTTCCCTCGGCCGGTGTCGGGGCGCTTTTGGCCTTTGAACTGACGGGGACCCCGATGTCGGTGATCGGGATCATCGGCATTTTCCTTCTCATGGGCATTGTCAAGAAAAACGGTATCATGCTGGTCGACTTCGCTTTGGAGACAGAGCGGGTCAGGGGCGTTCCTCCCCTGGAGGCCATCCGCGAGGCCTGCCTGGTCCGTTTCCGCCCGATCATGATGACGACACTGGCGGCCATCCTCGGGGCCTTGCCTCTCGCGTTCTCGGTCGGCACCGGCTACCAGACCCGGCGCCCGCTCGGCATTGCCGTGATCGGAGGACTCCTGGTGAGCCAGGCCCTCACGCTCTACACCACGCCCGTGATCTACCTGGCGCTCACCGGCTTCGGCAAGCGGCGCGCGCGGTCCATCGCGGTTTTCTCGACCTCGTGAGTGCCGGCCTGGTGGACTGTTACACGTCAAATGGTCGGGTGATCGTGCTCCTGCACACGATCACCCGGACGGATGCAGGACGCAGGGAACCGAGTCGTCGAGGAAGCAGCCAGGCGCGGTCGCGCGGATGATGCGCACCGGGCACGGTTGATTTTGCTGCTTGGGCAAGGCGACACCTGGGCAAGATCCGGGTGAGGCTCTTTGTTCTGGTGCAGCCCGGTTGTGACACTTCACATCACTGTGCGCGGTGCGCAGCACTTGGAATGATCCACAGGACATGCACAGGCGACCACTCAAAAAGTTGGCCACACAACTGATAGCTCTTTTCCATCGTAACCATGGGTACTTGCCTTGCTCCCTTGGTTACGAAACGCTCCCATCTTGGTTTGTAGTCACCATGAGCACCGCCGCCGATACCTATGTCCGCGCTCGCATTGACACCAATACCAAGGAGCGGGCTGCTGACGCGCTCGAAGCCATGGGGCTGTCCATCTCGGACGCTATCCGCTTGCTGATGCTGCGCGTAGCCGATGAGCGCCGTTTGCCTTTCGATGTGAAAGTGCCCAATGCCACCACGCGCAAGGCCATCGCAGAACTTGAGGCAGGAAAGAGCAAGCGATTCGCCAGCGTTGACGCTCTCATGGCAGACCTGCATGCGGACGATTGACCGCGCCTCAGCCTTCAAACGCGATTACAAGCGCGAGGCCAAAGGCCAGCACCGGGGCACGCTCGATCGTGATCGGGGGCCCGTTCTCGTGGCGCTGGTGATGGACCAACCTCTTGACGCCCAACACCGCGACCATGACCTGAGCGGCGATTGGGCAGGCTACCGGGAATGTCACATCAAGCCTGACTTGCTGCTGATCCATCGCAAGTCGGATGCCGACACGCTCAGGCTTGCGCGGCTTGGCTCGCACAGTGAGCTTTTCGGTTGAGCGTGTCCGATTGGGCCTATACCCGAGTGGCACTCGAATAAGCCGTCGCGCGAGAGTCAGGGCGGCGCAGGATGTTGAAAAGATCTGCCGGTGGTGGTCAATACCCTGAACCGCCAATTCGCGGTCAAGCCACCGGATCGGGTGTCGCCGGCGACATCACCTCCTCCTGTGCCGCGCCGCTGCAAATCGGGAACCGGTCGTTCCATTGTGACTAGCGGGGTGCCCGGTAACCGCCCGGAACTCCGTGCGGTGAGAGGACGAGCTGCCACAGCTGGAGTTTCCTGAGCTTGAACTCCGCCGCGCTGGCCAGGAGGTAGAGGCGCCACATGCGGTGGAAACAGGGGTCGTGCTGAGAGGCCAGATCCGGCCAGGCGGCCTCGAAGCGCTGGTGCCAGGCGCGCAGGGTTTTTTCGTAATCCGCCCCGAAGTTGTGCCAGTCCTCGAGAACGAAGAGGCCCTCCAGGGCCTGGGTGATCTGGGCGGCCGATGGGACCAGGCTGTTCGGAAAGATGTAGCGCTCGATCCAGGGATCCGTCCGGGTCCGTGAGCGGTTGCCGCCGATGGAGTGCAGGAGGAACAGGCCGTCCGGGCGCAGGACCCGGCGGACCGTTTGAAAGAAACGGCGGTAGTTTTTTGCACCCACGTGTTCGAACATGCCCACCGAAACGATGCGGTCATAGGATCCCTTGAGATTGCGATAATCCATGAGATCGAAACGGAGGGGTCGGCCCCCGGACTGTTTGCACGCGTAGTCGTACTGGTCCCTGGAGACCGTGATGCCGTGCACGCTCACGCCGTAGCGATCGGCCGCATAACGTGCGAATCCACCGAACCCGCAACCGATGTCCAGGAGCTCGAGTCCGGGCTTGAGGTCGAGCTTCCGGCAGATGAGGTCGCACTTGGCTTCCTGGGCCTCCTCGAGGGTCTGGGCCGTTTTCCAGTACCCGCAGCTGTAGAGGAGACGGGAGTCCAGCATGGCCTCGAAAAGTGCCAGGCTTCGATCGTAATGACGGCGTCCGATCACGAATGCCCGTCTTGGGGATTGCCGATTGATGAGTCGGCCGATCAGCATCCGGAGGGTTTTGGAGAGGTGGCCTTCGGTCTCGTCGAGGTCGTAGCGAAGAAGTTTTTCCAGGCACTCCTCGAGCGCCCGGCTGTCCCACCCGCCCTCCATGTAGGACTCGCCGAAACCAATTGTTCCCCGAAAGGCGATCTGGCGAAAAAATGCGGGATCGTAAACGGTGATGCCTTCCGGCTCGGGACCATTGAGCCGCACGCCGGCGGCGGCTAGGCGACGCTCGATTCGTCGCGCCCAGAAGCCCCGGAGGGGGGAAGGCGGGGCGGAGGGGTCCTGGGCCTCCATGAACCGCTCAGCCAGAGGTCTCCTGGGGGATCCAGGAGGAAAGGGCCGACCTCAGGGGTTCGAGTTCCTCGCGGTAGCGTTTCCACACCCCGACGGAATCCTCGTGGATGGGAGACTGGACCTGGATCGCGCTTGCGGTGCGTGGCAGATGGGTCCGGGTGCCCGTTTCAAGACAGGCGGGATCGAAAGGCAGGTCGAGGAAGTCGAGCAGTGGTCGCAACATCGCCTCCGGGTCTCCCACGAGCGCCTCGTAGGACATCTCGTGAAGGATCTCTCCTGCGACCGACTGCCAGTGGGTGATGAGACGCCGGTAGGCGATGTAGTAACGTCCGAACTCGGTGAGATCGTAGGTGTAGGGATGACCGTAGGTGAAGAGCTGACGGTAGGCCGAAAGCGCCTGATCGAGCGGGTGTCTTTGGAGATGAATGACCCGGGCCTCCGGGAACGCCATCCGGATGAGTCCGACAAACTGGAAGTTGCCGAGAAACTTGTCCGTGAAAGCCGCACTGGGCAGCGCTCCCCGGCTGCCCTGCAAGGCATCGTAGTATCGGTGGGCGACTGTCCGGAGGTCGTTTTCCGCGCCGCCCGGGGTTAGCGCGGAGGGGAAGCCGGGAAGGCGTCCCCAGGACAGGCTGAGATCGGTTGCGAGACGCGGCAGAATCAGGCGTTCGCCTGCGGCTGTGATCTGGGGATGCCCGGCGAGCAGGTGTTCGAGGAGCGTCGAGCCCGAGCGGGGCAGCCCCACGATGAAGATCGGGCGCGACGGAAGGTCATCTTGGTGAAGACGGTAGTGCTCGATAAAGTTCCGGGTGAAGAGAGTGGCAATCCGTTCGAGACGCTCCTCCTCCCGGCCGACGTCGAAGGAAAAAAGCTGCCGACGTCGTTGGGAGGCTTGGGCGAGGCGGGAGAAGGCTGGTCCAAACCGCCCGAGGTCATGGTCCGCCTTGGCCAGTGCATAGTCGAGGTCGATCTGGACGATCTCGGGTGCCCTCATCCATTCGGGGTTTGTCTGGCGTGCTTCGAGGAGTCGCAGACGGGGATCGTCCTCGCCCTCGAAGGTCCGGAGCGAGGCCAGGCCGAAGGCCCCCATCTGTTCAGGATGCGCCTCGAGGAGACGGAGGAGCCGCGCTTCGGCGTCTCCGAGCCGTCCCTCGCTCTGGTCCAGGAGCGCGAGACCGTTTTCGGCCTCGGGGTGACCCGGCGCCATCGTGAGGACCGCCTCGAGCGATTGGCGGCCCTCCGTGATCCGACCGAGGTCGATTTCGCAGACTCCGACCCCGATCCGCGCTTCAACCGAATCCGGGTCGATGGCGAGGGCTGTTGTGAAGCTGTCCAGGGCGTGGACCGCATCGCCGAGACTCTTTCTGACCGCTCCGAGATCAATCCAGGGATTGGCATCGTCCGGTGCGAGCTGGGTCGCTTGGGTGAACGCGGCCTCGGCCAGCTCAAGCCTCAAAAGCGCCCAGTGTGATTTTCCGATTGCCTGAAGGATCGCCGACCGGGTCTTCCGGTCCGGGGCACGGGCCAGGGCACGTTCGAAGCGGCCGATGGCCTCCTCGGTGAGACCCCTGCGGGAAGCGGTGACACCGGCCAGGTAGAGGATCTCGAAATCTGCGGGATATCGCGCGAGGAGATTTTGGACCACGGCTTCCGCCGCCGTGTAGTCGGAACGCTCGAGATGGGCCCTCAGGGTTTCCAGGTCCCCGCCCGGAGGACGGGGACTGCGGCTGGTATTCATGGGGGCGTGGGGGTCGACCCGTAGCGGTCGCGGGCGTGGGCCATCTCGTCCTTGAGGTAGGAAACCGCTTCCGGACCGATCCGGAAGGAGGGATTCTGGTTGGGATTGATGACGATGCCGGCCTGCGACGGGACCGCGAGGATCGCGAAGGGGCCTTCGACCGCGATGACTTGGGGGGCTCCGCCGTGATCCTTGAGGAAGCGCCCGGCCCGTTCGGGCGAGGAAAAAACGGCGAGCATGGCCTGCTTCTGATTGGGTCCGTCCGAGACCAGGGACAGCTGCGCGCTCTTGAGTGCTTCGGGGTCGCTCCCCGGATCGCGGTCGGCCAGCACCCAGACCCGGGCTTTCACGAAGGCGATGAGCGCCGCTCCCCGCGACTCGGCCTCCTCGCCGACTTGGCCCAAGGCGGTTTCGAGTGCGAGCGGATCGGAATCATCCACAGCCGGTGACCGTCACGAGAAGGTTGGATAGTCCGATTATACCGGCCCGGCCGGGGGATTGTCCTCGAGCGGATGGGTGATGGTGAGGGCTTGCTCGAGAGGGCCCAGGTGGGAGGTAAAACGCTTCCAGCGCCCGATCGAACCGGTGCGGATCGGCTGGCGCGCCTGGTAGATACTGGCCGTCCGGATCCGGTGGGTGGCGTGTTCGGGATGGAGGCATTCCTCGTGCCAGGGGAGTTCCGCGAAGTGGAGGACCCGCTCCAGGATCTCCTTCGGATTTTCCACGAGTTCCTCGTAGCGGATCTCGAGCAGGCGGGCGGGGGGCAGGAAGCTGCGCCACCCCTCCATCAGGGTCTCGTACATGCGGTAGTAATGGCCCAGGTGGGTCAGGTTGGAGGAAAATTTCTGGCTGCTCCGGAACAGGGTCGTGTAACAGGAGACACAGGTGTCGCGCGGGTCGCGCTGGATATGGAGGAAGCGCGCGTCGGGGTAGAGCGCGGCGAGCCAGCCCACATTCATGAAGTTGCTCGGCATCTTGTCCGTGAGGACGCCCCGGCCCCCGCTCCGTTCTGCGTAGAGCCGGTCCACCTCGGCCCGGAGCCGTCGCCAGGCGGTCGGCTTGAGCGGGTTGAACGCGTAGGGCAACTGGCTCAGGTCAGCGATGTCGAGACCGTGTCGCACGCTGTTCTGGAGGGCGATCATCTCGCCTGTGGTTGTGACCGACGGGTGGACCGAGAGCATCTGCTCGATCAGGGTCGTTCCCGAGCGGGGCATGCCCACGATGTAGAGCGGACGGACCGGTGCCGGTTCCAGGATCTGGTTTTTTTCGAGGAAGGTGGCATCCGTTGCATCGCGGAGCAGTCTCAGGTACTGGCGCTGGACGCCTTCCGAATAGGAATTGTCATCCGGCTTGAGCGATTGTCCCTCCACATAGGCTTGCCAGGCGGCCTCGTAGTCTCCCAGGTCCTCAAGGATCTTGCCCCAGGCGAAGAGGACGTGGTGGGCCATGGGATTGTGGGGTTCCGATCGGGCCTTGGACAGGAGGGGCTCGATGAGCTTGAGGTCCGGATCGCCGGCTTGAAAACGCTTGAAACGGGCGAGGAGCCAGGTTGCGAGGTAGGAAGGCGGGGAGGCCCGGAGCATCCGTCGCAGACGCTCGAGCGCCTGGTCAAACTGGCCATGCTGCCCTTCAAGACCTGCGAGACCGGCCTCGGCCGGCTCGAAACCGGGCTTGAGCCGGAGCGCCTCCTCGTAGAGGGCCCGGGCGCGATCAAGCTCGGCTTCGTTCTGGTCATCCTGGGCCAGTACATCGGCCCGGGCGGTCCGGATCAGGGGGTCGGCGGGGCGGTACTTCTGGGCCTGTTCGTAGGCTTTCTCGGCGCCTTCGGTATCACCCAACTCCGCGAGGGTTTCCCCGAGCCCGAGCCAGACCTGGGGCCAGTCGGGGGCGACTTCCAGGCAGGCTCTCCAATAGACGGTGGCCTCCCCATCCCGCGCGGTCAGGTGGAGCAGGTTGGCCAGGGCGAAGAGCAGCTTGGGATTCCGGGGGTCCTGGTTGAGAAGCGGCCGGGTCAGGTCTTCCGCCTCCTTCCAGCGCTTCAGGCGGACCAGGGCATTGGCCAGGTTGTTCTGGAACGCCAGATCGTGGGGGGCGAGCTCGATCGAGCGGCGCAACAGCTGAAGCCCATCGTCAGCCTGTCCGCGTTCGATGGCATTGAGCCCGGCGAAGTGGAAGAGGGGGGGCCACGACGTCCCGGTGGCGAGGAGTGCGGAGAAGCGCTTCTGGGCCGCTTCCTGGTGTCCCTGTTGCATGAGGGAAACCGCCTCGCGCAAGCCCGTCTCGAGCATGCCCGGTTGCGGCACCACGGTTTCAGGCCGACTCATCGGAGAATCCCCAGGAGGCAAGTTCCGGATGCCGCTCCCTGAGCATCCGGGCGTAGGGTTTCCACCGCCCGACCGAGTGCTGGTAGACCGGTTGCCGGGCCTGGAAGGCACTGGCCGTGCGGATCGCACGCTCCGCCTGATGGCCCGTGTCGACTCCTGGGGTGGGTAGGCCGAGCCAGGAGATGAGTTCGTCGACGACCGTGGCCGGTTCTCCGACCAGGGTTTCGTAACGCACGGTTCGGAGGCTGGTTCCGAGGCAGCGCCTCCAGTGTGCCATGAGCAGGTTATGGGCCCGGAGGTAGAACAGGATGTCCTCGATGGAGTAGGAAAAGTCGAGTGTGGGGTGATCGAAGTTCTGGAAATAAAGGGAGACCAGAACATCACGGGGGTCGCGTTCGACGGCCAGGATCCGTGCCCCGGGAAAGAGTTTACGGATCGCCCCGGCATGCCAGAAATTGAGCGGGTTCTTGTCGATCACGTAGTGGCACTCGTGACTCCGATAGCGGGCGAGTGCGGCTTGGTAACACTCGACGACCTCGCGTTCCATGTCAGTGAGCCCGTCCGGAACGGTTGTGGCATCCAGCGCTGCCCGCCAGCGCTCGACCAGGCGGCAGCCATCGACGAGCTGCCCCAGGGTGTCCAGTTCGCCTGCTGAAGAAACTGCAGGATGGCTCAAGAGCAGGCTTTCGACCAGTGTGGTTCCTGCCCGCGGTAATCCGACGATGAAAAGGGGCAGGGGCTCGGCCGGTGGGCCCGCCGCCGGGGCCCAGGCACCGGGGGGGAGGGCGAGGTTGAGGTCCAGTTCTGTCTTTCGTTCCGCCTTCGGGAAGCGGGTCATGCCGCGCCGGATGCGGTTGGCTTCTTCGATTTCGGTGAGAGCCCGCCCCCACTGTCCGAGGTCGTCGTAAACCTTGCCCAAGGCAAAGTGCAGGCAGGCCTGGGTGGAATCCGAAACCGGCGACCGGGTGGCTTGGGCTTCAAGGAAGGGGATCAGGGGGTCGTCTGGGCTAAAGCGGCGGGTCTGGACGATCAGAAGGTGGGCCGCATCGTGATCGGGGGCGAGTTCTAGGGTCCGACCGAGGCTCCGGGCGGCTTCCTCGAAGCGTCCGAGCGCAAGCAGAAGACGACCCCGCTCGAACCAGGCCTGGACAAGGTTCGGGTCGATCTGGATTGCCGAGTCGAGACAGGCCAGTGCACGCTCGGAATCACCCAGGCTCTCGAGAAAATGGGCCACTTGGCCGCAGAGGACGGCGTCGGTTGGCCGGGTCTTGAGCCAGACGTCGAAAAGACGGGCCGCATCTTCCATCCGTCCCTGGTCCCGGTACAGGAAGGCCAGGCTCAACCGGGCTTCGAAAAGCCCGGGATCCTGTGAAAGCGCACTCCGGAGGGCATTTTCGGCGGCCTCATGATCTCCCTGTCGGCGATACTCGTTACCCCAGAGATAGATGTCGGTTGGAGTCGGAGTGACCGTCGGCTCTTCCGAACCGGAATAGGTAAAGGGAGGAGGAAGGCCCGCCTGAGACATGTTGCCCTGCCATTTCAATGCGATCCGGATTGTATCAGATGCTGGTGTTGCATCATAACAACATATTTATGTTGCTTTTGGAACACAAACCGCTTCTGTATTTGCTGCCCAATCCCGGTTCCATCCAACTCAAGGACAGAAAAAACGGGTCTGCCTGGGGGGCTTGACAGTCGTGCTACACGTGGTATGCTCACCACATCCTTGGTCGCGCCAAGGCATTTCAACCTCACCACATGTGGAGGCTAATACACAATGAAACAGCGAAATCTCGTGCGGCAGGCGGTACGCGGGGCCCTCGTGGCTGGCGCATCCGCCGCAGTTATCGCCGCACCGGCAGCGCTGGCGCAGGGGAAGAAGTCCACGAAACTCCAGAAAATCGAGGTCGTGGGTTCTCGGATTCTGCGCACGAGTACGGTCACAGCGCAACCGGTCGTGGTGCTCACGCGCCAACAGCTCAACCTGACCGGCGAGGTCACGATTGGGAACATTCTCCAGTCGATCTCGCAGTCGGGGGCGGCTATCAACGCCCAGACCAACAACGGCAATGACGGCGATACCTTCGTCGACCTGCACAACCTGGGTGCCCAGCGCGTTCTGGTCCTGGTGAACGGTCACCGCTGGATTCCGACTTTGGGCGGACCGGTGGACCTCAACACGATCCCGTCGGCGATCATCTCGCGGGTCGAGGTCCTCCTGGACGGTGCTTCACCGATTTACGGATCGGACGCGATTGCGGGCGTGATCAACATCATCACCGTGCAGAACTTCAACGGTGCGGAAGCTCACGCCTACATGGGAATCTACGAGAACAGCAATGCCTCGGTTCCCGCGAATCCCAATCTCGGGATCACGAGCACGATTCCCGGTGCGACCCACTGGGACGGCAAGCTCCAGGAGTATGACTTCACGATCGGGGCGAGCAACAGCAAGGAAGGCGCCCTTTTGAGCGTGGGTTACCGTGAGCAGCAGCCGATCTGGGCGGCCAATACCACCCTGGGGCAGCTGCCACTCATCGGGACCGGACTCCTTCTGGGCAGTTCGGGTACCCCGGGCGGCCGCTTCATCATGCAGGGTCCCTTCGGCCCGAGCACGCTCCCGGGCTCAAACTGCTTGCCGAGTTCGGTGGCAGGGGCGACGGCTGGCAATACCTCTTCGGGTTGCGATCTGTCTGGCCCCCTCAGTGGCCCCAATGCCAATCCACATGATTTCGGCCTTGCGGATGCCTACAACTACGCGCCAGCCAACTATCTGCTCACGCCTTCCGAGCAGTGGTATGCCTACACGCAGGCCCACTACAACTTCAACTCGCACCTCGAGTTCGACACCACGATCCTCTACAACGACCGCGTGTCGGCCTCTGTGCTGGCCCCGAACCCGCTCTTCCTCGGGGTGTTCGGTGCGGACAACTCCTCGAACGGGCTCCTTGTGGGTATTTCGGCCACGAACCCGTACAACCCCTTCGGCGTCGACCTCGTGCCTTATGCGCCGGGATCGGCGGGATACAGCACGTGGTGCACGCTCTACGGAACGGCCAACTGCCTGACCCACAGTGATGCGCTCCTCTTCCTGGGACGCCGCATGATCGAGTCCGGGTACCGGGTTTTCGACACCAACGTCCGGACCTACTTCTTCGAAGGCGGCCTCAAGGGCTACTTCCGCGCCATCGGGCACGACTGGAACTGGAACGTCCACTATTCCTACGGCAACCGGAACAATACCGGGACGGCCACCGGACTCCAGAACACCAGCCGGCTCCAGCTGGCCCTGGGACCGCTCTCGACCTGTCAGACGACGCCCGGTTGCGTACCGCTCGATCTCTTCGGGGGTTACAACCTGTCCACGGCGCAGGGGACGATCACCCCGGCCATGGCCAACTACATCGATTACACGAGCATCAACGTGGACTCGGTCACGCAACGCGATTATTCCGGCAACCTGACCGGAACGATCGTCAACCTACCGGCCGGCCCTCTGGGCGTCGCCGTGGGTTACGAGTACCTCGAGGACAACGGCTACTTCACGCCGGATCCCCTGATCGCGGCCGGTGATGCGACTTCCAACATTGCCGAGCCCACGAGTGGACGCGAGGCGCAGGATGCCGAGTACATCGAGTTCAACGTACCCCTCGTGCGGGATGTGTTCCTGGTCCACCACCTGTCCTTCGACGTGGCGGAACGCTGGACGCAGGCCACCTGGGCCGGGTTCGCGAACCCGATCACGCCGGTGCCGCAGCACTACGCGCATAACACGTCGGGCAAGATCGGCTTCAAGTATGCTCCCATCCGGAGCCTGCTCTTCCGGGCCACCTGGTCCCAGGGCTTCCGGATTCCCACGATCAGCAACTTCTTCGCGGGACAGGGGCAGAGCTTCGATCCATTACTGGATCCCTGTGTAAGCAACCCGAGCCTTCCGAACTGCCCGGCACATGCTGCGCAGCCGAATACCCAGATCCCGGTCACGATCGGCGGCAACCCCAACCTGACGCCGGAACGGGCGATCTCGCGGACGGTGGGTCTGGTCTACAGCCCGAGCTACATTCCGGGATTCAACATCGCGGCCGACTACTACAAGGTCGAGGTGGTGAATGCGATCACGGGAGGCATCGGGCCGCAGAACATCATGGACTTCTGCTATAGCAAGGCCAGCCTGGACTGCAACCTGATCCAGCGTGCGGGTGGCACTTACAACACAAATGGACCGATCACGAACATCCTGGCCCTGGACCAGAATGTGGGATCGATCAAGACGGAAGGCTGGGACATCAACCTGAACTACCGTCTCCCCTCGACCCCGATCGGTGACTTCACGGTCATGGCGGATGCGACGTTCACCAAGAACTACGTCATCGCCTTCCCGGGAATCAGCAGTATCACCGGCCAGCCGACCGAGTTCACTCGTGAGACGGCCGGATCGGTGAGTTCGCTCATTCCCAAGCACAAGTACAACATCTTCCTCGACTGGGATTACGGCCCATGGTCCGCCAACTGGACGATCAACGTCATCGGCCCGATGTACGAGATCTGCCAGGACTCTTCGGCGAAGTACGTGATTGGCTTCCCGCAGGTCGGCACCGGGTGGTGCAGTGACGTCATCACCAAGCCGGGTTCACCCCAGGGCTTCCAGGGGCTCAACCGGCTCGGGACGACGGTCTACAACAACGTCCAGCTGACCTACAACATGGCTGCGTGGAACGCCGACTTCACGGTTGGTGTGCGGAACCTGTTCGACAAGAATGCGCCGATCTCGATGACGGCCTTCGCGAACAGCTACCAGCCCTTCCTGGGCTACGAGGTCCCGGGACGCTTCATCTACGGACGGATCGGGGTGCGCTTCTAAGAATCCTATAACGACAACAAAAGAACATTGCCCGTGGTTCCGCAAGGAACCACGGGTTTTCTTTTTCCCAACTCACGCACGGCCTGTCGGTTCTGGAGACACTCGATGGATGGGTGCGGCGACAGTTG
>DAHVLZ010000007.1:0-12859 GCA_027320085.1 Pseudomonadota bacterium | reverse complement strand
GGTGCGCTTCTAAGAATCCTATAACGACAACAAAAGAACATTGCCCGTGGTTCCGCAAGGAACCACGGGTTTTCTTTTTCCCAACTCACGCACGGCCTGTCGGTTCTGGAGACACTCGATGGATGGGTGCGGCGACAGTTGGGCTGTCTGCTGTGGCGGCCCGAGGCCGCCCCCTGTCCGATTGTGGGTACTTGTGATAAAGATTGGGTTGGGCGAGCCCCTCATGAACATGACGAATAATGACATATATCGACGACGTGATCTCAAGCGGTCGGTGGTAGGACTGGGCTGAACTACGCCGGGCCGTTTTGTCCGACCACGCTCTAATGGAAAAGGTGGAGCGCGTTTGCCGCCCTTACGTCTCCGATCCCTATGCCCAGCGCCATCACTTTTGGATGCACTATGCCAAAGAACACCGCCCCGCTCCCTGACTGGGAACTCGTCCTATCCTCTGTCGCACGGCTCCAGCGCATCCTGCCGGATGCCGTTCTGGTTGGAGGAACTGCCTCAGCAATTCACGCTGAACATCGCTTTTCGCGTGACGCCGCCCATGTGCCGGCTGATCTGCGCCACCGCTTTGATGAAGTGCGGACAGAGCTTGAGTCGGTTGCAGGATGGAAAACGGCTCGAGTGCAGCGCCCCGTGCAAATCCCCGGCAGCCTTGATGGCATTGAAACGGGGGTTCGCCAGCTTGTCCGTGACGAACCGCTGGAAACGGCAGTGGTGGATTATCACGGTGCCCGGATCACCGTTCCGACTGAAGGCGAGATTCTGCGCATCAAAGGGGCGTTGATCCTCAAGCGCAACGCCACACGGGATTACCTCGACTTCGTGGCCTTGGCCAATCACATGGGCAGTGAGGGTGTTGCCCACGCGCTTCAATCATTCGACCGGCTCTACCCGCAGGACAGCGGCGAATCTCCGCTACAGCAGTTGCAAGTGCAACTCGCCAACGCGTTGCCCTACGATCTGGAAGAAACCGAACTCAGCGAATACAAGAACCTCGATTCCCGCTGGCAGGACTGGCGGGCGGTTAAAGCGGCTTGTGCGCATCTCGCAATCATGATCTTCGACCGGGTGTGCAATATGGAAGCAGACCGTTCTGATGACTATGGGATGGAACCCTGAATGGGAGCGCATCAAGAACCACGTCCACGCCACCGGCTCGGGTGATGACATGACTCACGAAGCCAGCTACTGTCTCGTCGGCCACAACGACAATCCCAGGGGAAGACAGGAAAGCGACGGGACTGTCTGGGCGAGGCCATCACGGTCTTGATGGACATGTTCAGACTGGTCCGGACATTCGGTGTCACGCCCATTGTGGCAGGACAGAATGTCACGAACTTCGGCACGTTGGCCCATGCTGCAGCGTGGCTTCGGGTATGTTCGCCATCGTCCGGCTGTCTGGCGTTGATCTTGCCCCGCACGAACCCGATGAACAGTTGCCGGTCTGGCTGATGATCCGGCCTTGCGGCACTGCCCTGACGCGAATCGCGAGGCCGTGAACTGTGCCCACGAACATCCTGAATCTTCCGCAGTACTATGTGTTGCGCGTGGAGGAAACCGACCACGAATATCACGTCACAGCCAAGCCGGTAAACGGGACTCCGGCGTGTCCGCATTGCCAATCCGACCGCTTGACCTCGTGGGGAACCCGCGAGCAGGTATTCAAAGACCTGCCCCTGCATGGCAAGCACGTGGGCATCTGCATTGACACCAGGCGGCTGCGTTGCCAGTCCTGCGGCAAGACCTTCTCGCAGACACTGCCGGTACTGGCCGAGAACCGGATGATGACGGATCGGCTGGTGAAGTGGATCGGCAAACAGGCGTTGAAGCGCACCTTCACTTCACTGGCCGATGAAACCGGCGTGGTAGAAGGGACGATCCGCAACATCTTCCGCGACTACATCAACGAGCTTGAACAGACGGTTCTCTTCGAGACACCGAAGTGGTTGGGAATCGACGAAATCCGCATGATCAACCAGCCTCGCTGCGTCGTCTTGAACATCCAGAAAAACACCATCGTGGACATGCTCCACAACCGCAACCAGGACACCGTGGCCAAGTCCCTGCTCAAGATGCCGAACCGCAGCCGCGTGCAGTACGTGGCGATGGATATGTGGGCACCCTGCCGCGATGCGGTTCAAGCCGTGCTGCCCGATGCGACCATCGTCATCGACAAGTTCCATGTCGTCAGGATGGCGAACCAGGCGCTGGAGAAGGCCCGCAGGGGGTTGCGGGGTGAACTGACGCTCAAGCAGAAGCGCGGGCTGATACCCGACCGATTCGTGTTGCTCAAGCGTAAACACGATCTGAACGACGAGGAACGCCTGAACCTCGACGGCTGGACGAAAAATTACCCGGCCTTGGGTGAGGCGTACAGGCTCAAGGAGGACTTCTACGGCATCTATGAGGCCAGGACACCTGAGGACGCCATGCGGTGCTACGAAGCGTGGCACAAGGCCATCCCGACCGAGCTCGGACCCTATTTTGTCGACCTGATCCAGGCCTTCACCAACTGGCAACAGTTCATCCTCAACCACTTCGAGCATCCGGTCACGAACGCCTCCATGGAGAGCCTGAAGGGCCTGATTCGGCTGCCGAACAGGCTGGGGCGCGGCTACTCGTTCGAGGCGCTACGAGCCCGGGTACTCTTCACCGCAAGTATCCCCAGCCACAAGCAGAAGCGGCCGCGGTTCGAGCGCAAGCGCGAGCCTGATCCGCCCGGAATAGGTCATGAACGGCCGGAGGATGCCATCGGGTACGGCTTGCCGATGATGGAAAAGCGACGCCCGGTGGGTCCGCCAGAAGCCCAGGACCCACACCGGCACGAGAAGCGGGAGAAGAACTACGGCGTGGACATCTCAACACTCATCCGCATGACCGAGGCGGGCGAGCTTTGACTCCGTTCCAACCCCTTTTACGAATACCTTCCTTTATGAAATGGCCGAAGGATCAGGGTCGGCTGAATCCGGCTGGCGGGCCCCGGGTCGCTCGCGGAACCAGAGGGTGGCCAGCCACTTTTCACCCTGCCCGACGGGCTGGCCGGCATGGAGCGCCAAAGGATTCCGGGCTCCGGTCGAGTCGAGGTTGGAGAATGCCAGGATCTGGCCGGCTTCAGGCCGGATGGTGACCCCGAGTGCCGGAAAGCCGGTCCCGCCGTCGGTGAAATCCGCATTGAGGTAGGTGAGCGCGGTCACGGTGCGCTGGCCGAGCCTGATCCCTTCTGTATCCGCCGCAAGCGTTCTTTCATCGAAGGCATCGAAATGGGGCCGGTACTCTTCACCGGGACGGTAACGCAGGACAGCCAATGGTTCGGCCTGAGCCAGTATCAAGCCACACCATGCCGCGATCCGTTCTTCCAGGCGGAAGACCACGAGATCCTCGAGATTGGGCGGGAAATTCATGGCGGAAGAGGTGCGGATGGGGTTCTTCACGATGCGGCCACTTCCGGGTTCGCGCGTTTCAGAGGGCCGAAGTGCCGGGACGGCGAGCGCGATCAGGTAGTCGCATTCGATGGTCTCCAGGAGCTTTTCCTGGATGCGGAGCCCGATCCGGGGGTCCAGCATGCGGCTTGGGGACGGCGCTTCGGGTTCCCAGGGGAATTCCGGCAAATCGGGAACGTGGGGTCGGCTGGGATAGTCCGGCTCGGCGATCGCGTGATGTCGGACGGTGTCGAGACCGAGACTGGCCTGGAGGCGCTTCAGGTGGAGGAGGCTGGGATAGAACCCCTGGGTTCCGGCCCACGCGAGAAGCGGCAGGGCCCGGGCCGTCTCGCCCCGGGTCAGCCGGCCCAGGGCGATGGCGTGTACCGCAAACAGGTCGCGCTGAGCGCTCGCGGCTTCGAGGCAGCGTTCAGCCACACCGTGCCAGCTCGAGCCGAGTCCAAGGTAGACCAGGCCTAGGGTACGCAGGGCCGGGGCATGGCCCGAACGGGCCGAGGCCAGAAGCAGACGGGAGGCCTGTCCCGGATTGCGGGGGGAGCCAATCCCGAGGTAACAGAGGTGGGCCAGGGTGAGTTCCGCGCTCGGAAGTCCCATCCGGGCCGCACGTTCCGTCCATTCGAAGGCTTGCACGGGGTCGTACGGGGTGCCGAGCGCACGCAGGTGGATGAGCCCGAGATAGGCCATGGCTTGCCCATCCCCTTTTTCGGCTTGGGCGCTAAACCGTTCCCGGGCGAGCGGAAAGTTCCGGTCGCGGAGCGCGCGGAGGCCGGCATCAAGCCCGGGTGTCTCTTTCTTCTGGGTGGAATCCATGAGTGTTCAGGCCGACTGCCGGGAGATGGCACGGCGGAGCCCCGGCTCGAAGGCGGGTTCGTCGGCGTAACGGATCCAGACGTTGAAGGCAATCGTGATCCGGATCCCTTCTCCCCGGAAGCAGGCGACCTCGTGGTTGAGGTAGGAGGGGAAAAGCACGAGTTCCCCGGCCTTGAAACGATGGGGCAGCGTGCCGAACCCGTAGGGCGGAAGCAGGTAACTGTTGCCGGGATCAAGAAACATGCTGGCGGCGTTTCGGGGATCAAAGAACCGGAGTGTGCCGCTTTGGGGGTCTCCCGGATCGGGAATGCCGGGGTTGACGCAATAGACCCCTGACCAGGATGCCATGGGATGGTTGTGATAACTGGTATAGCCACCCGGCCGGGTCAGGTGGAACCAGCTGTGGTGGTAGAAACGGAGTTCTTCCATGTCGCGGCTTTCGTATCCGTTCAGGCGATGGACCAGATATCCCACCTGATTCAGGCAGAACCGGCCCAAGGTCTGGACATCCGGATCCTCCCATTGGAAGAAATCGAAGCTACTCTCGTAGACCCCGGGCTTGGAGACCGGACTCGGTCGGCGATGGCTCTCCTGGGGGGGGTGGGATTCCCACAGGCCCAGTTTTTCCTCGAGCCGGCTGTTTAATCCCTGGGCGTTGGATAGAACGGTGGTGTACAGAGGGACCGCGAAAACCGGTTCCAGCCCGGGGATCGGGGAGGAGATCATGTGGGCCGGATCCGGTCCGGGAGAGCATCCGTTGCGGTCTCCCCCAGCTCCGTCCGGATGGTCCCGTCAGGAGAAGTATTCCTCATAAAAACGACTGTGCGCATCGATCGCTCGTTCCACCAGTTCCTGTTCGATTGGGGTGAGAGCCGGGTTCCAGATGTCCGCGATCAAAACCGCCCGTGGCCGGGTGTCGTGGTTCCAGGCGCTATGCTCGAAACTGTCGTCGAAGAGGAGAGAGCGGCCCTCCTTCCAGTGCCGCGACTCGCCGCCGACCCGGATCGCGGTTTCGGGGGGGACCACGAGGCCCAGGTGGAGGGTCAGCTTGGCATTGGACAGGCCGTGATGGGGCGGCAGCTCAACCCCGGGTTTCAGGATCGAGAAGAAAACCTCGGGTGCATGGTTGCGGCCGCGGGCCAGGGGGAGAAGCTTGAGCGCCGCAAAGGTATTCGGACAGAGATGGAGGATTTTGGGGATGGGGATGCCCGAACGGTAGAGATGAAAACTGCCCCAGTCCCGCGAGCCGGCCAGGGGAGACCAGATTTTCTGTCCCGTCGATTCCGGCACATAGGCCTCCTCGAGGCCGTCCTCCAGGGCCTCGAACTCGGCACGGATGTCCGGGGTCTTGGATTCGTAGGCATGGGTCCAGGGAAACTCGCCACGCTCGAACCAGGGGCGGGCGCCGAGCTCGGGATAGGAGAGGAATTCCGGTTTCTGGAGCGGGTGCTCCTGGGGAGGTGGAGTGAGTCCTTTGAAAATGTCGAGAAAACGCCGCGCGCGCGCCGGGAGTGGGGTGCCGTGCTCGGCTTCGAGCGCATGGGCGGCCTGGTCGATCCGCGCAAGGCGGATCGGTGCCAGCCGGGCGATGGCCCGTTGGGCCAAGACGCGGATGCCGGGAGGCAGGCTCTGGGTCGCGATCCGGAGCGTGGGATCGCGGGCCAGTCCGCGGCCGTAGCTTTCGAGCGCCTGGGTTTCCTGTCCCAGGCTTTCCAGGATATGGCCCCGGTGGAGATGGTTGATGGCCGCTTCCGGATTGAGGGCGATGGCCTGGTCGATGGATTCCAGGGCCTTCCCGGGCAAGCCCTGGGCGAGACGGACCAAGGCCAGGTTCTGGTGGAGCGTGGACCGGGTGGGTTCCAGCCGGATCGCCTCGATGAGATAGCGCACGCTTTCCTCGTGCCGGCCGGTCTCGAAGGCGCTCATGGCGAGGTAGGTCATGGCCCGCAGATGGTGCGGAGCAGCTTCGAGAACCCGTCGGTAGACGGTCTCCGCATCGGCCCGGCGTCCTTCCCGGGCCAGGGCATCGGCACTGGCGGCCAGCATGGCCACCTGGTCAGGCAGCTCGGCCACCGGGAAGTCCTCGATCCGGATCGGTGCGGGGGCAGGTGTGGACGATTCGTTCATGGTCGGCCCGGTGGGTCAGAAGAGCAGTTTGAGGTCAGGTCGTTCGCGCAGGACGTCGAAGGCGACAATTGCCCGCTCGCCCGGACCCTCGAAGGGATGGACATAGTGGATATGATACGGCGGAAAGAGGACGAGTTTTCCGGAACGGGGCTGGATGCGGCGGGTGAGCGTGAAACCGTGATGGACGGAGGCGGGATGGGGATTCAGGAACTCGATCCAGCCTTGAGGGGCCGGCTTGTCCTCGAGGGCCTTGACGTAATAAACCCCGCTGGCCAGGTTGCCGGCGGTGGGGTGCATGTGGGGCGCCTGCCAGTCACCGGCCGCGAGGAGATTGGCCCAGCCCATGAGCCAGGGCTTGAGCTGGCCCGCCTCGGAACCGAAGACCTCCGTGAGATAGCGGTGGACGGCCGGCAGGAGAATCCGCTCACGGAACTCGATCACAGCCGGGTTGGCCTGCTCCAGGAAGTTGCGATGCCGTCCGGTCTGGAACCCGCCCCGGGTCGAGATGTGTCCCGAGTAGATGGCGTTTTCCATGGGGTCGTTGCGGAAGCGTTCGGCCAGTTCCTTGAGCAGGGCAAAGAGCGCCTCGTTCAGCTGCTCGCATCCCCCATGATGCCGTTCGAGGACGGTCGTCGGATAATGGATCTCGATTTTTTCCTCGAACGGAAATCCGCCGGATGCGCTATCGGGCATCGATCTTCCCCTCTGACGCCCTTCGTGGGCGCATGTTGTAAACTATAGCTTGAAAAAAGCCGTTTGCTCAAGCCGAAACGCGGCGGCGGTCCAAACGGAGTCCTTCACCTCCGCACTGCAAAAGTAGCGAGATTCGGGTGTCCAGCCACTCTCAATCGGAACCGGACCAGCTTCGGGTTGCCTCCTTGGATCCGACCGTCCTGAACAGCGCCAACGCTTTTTACCTGGAAGATCTCTACGAACGCTACCTGGCGGATCCCCGTTCGGTGCCGGACAGCCTCACGCGGGCCTTCGATGCGCTCCGCGATCGCGGACGGACTGAAAGTCCCCGCCGTCCGGTCGAAGACCGCCTCATGGCATCCGCGCGCGAACCCCGCCGCCCCCCCGCGAGCCGGACCCCGGGGGAAACGGGATCCAGCACGTTCTGGGCACGCCTGGTCCAGGCCTACCGCTCGCGCGGCCATCTTGCAGCCGACCTCGATCCCCTGAAGTTGGTCCACCCCTCCGTGGTCGAGGACCTCGATCCGGCCTTCCATGCCGGCGGATCCGCGGACGCGATCCTGGCCCGGCCCGTGCCTCCCGATCTCGTCTCGGGCGAAGCCCCGGGCTCGGGAACCGAACTTTTGGCCCTGCTCCGGGCCACCTATTGCGGAACGATCGGGGTCGAATACCAGCACCTCACGTCGATCGAGGAGCGCGGGATGATCCGTGACCATCTGGAGACTGCACGGGGGCGTTTTGGGTTGACGGCGGAAGAGCGGAAGACCCTTCTGGCCGAGCTGACCGCAGCCGAGGGGCTCGAGCATTTCCTCCACCGCCGCTACATCGGGCAGAAGCGCTTTTCGCTCGAAGGGGCCGAAGCCCTCATGCCGGCGCTCAGTGACCTGGTGCGACGCGCCGCCTCTGGGGGGGTTCAGGAAATCGTGATCGGCATGGCCCACCGCGGACGGCTCAATGTCTTGGTCAATCTGCTCGCGAAACCACTCTCCGAGCTGTTTTCCGAGTTTGAGGGACGCTATGATCCGCTGCACCAGAATGGCTCGGGCGACGTCAAGTACCATCTCGGCTGCTCCTCGGATGTCGAAATCAACGGACGGGTCGTCCATCTCACCCTCGCCTTCAATCCCTCGCATCTCGAGATCGTCGATCCCGTGGTGGAAGGCTCCGTCCGCGCCCGCCAGGACCGGCTGGGAGACCGGGTGGGGGACCGGGTACTGCCGGTTCTGATCCACGGGGATGCCTCGCTTTCCGGCCAGGGTGTGGTCATGGAGACGCTCGAGATGTCGGGTACCCGCGGCTTCCGGACCGGGGGAACGGTCCACCTCGTGGTCAATAACCAGATCGGGTTCACGATCAGCAACCTTCGTGATGCCCGCTCCACCCCGTACGCCACGGACATCGCCAAGATGATCGAGGCCCCGGTTTTCCACGTCAACGCGGACGATGTGGAGGCGGTCCTGTTTGCGATGCGCCTCGCGTTCGACTACCGCGCCCGCTTTCACAAGGACATTTTCGTCGACCTCGTCTGCTATCGCCGCCACGGACACAACGAGGCGGATGAGCCGGCCGTGACGCAACCCGTCATGTACGAGGCCATCCGCAAGCACCCGACGACCCTCACCCTTTACGCGCAAAAACTCGTGGCCGAAAAAATCATCGAACCGGCCGAAGCCGAAGCCCTGGTGGGTGCCTACCGCGACGGGCTGGATCGCGGCGAGGTGCCTTTGACCTTCATTCTTCCCCGCGCGCCCATCCGTCCCCCCCTGGTTGACTGGACACCCTACCGGGGCCAGCGCTGGGATGTCTCCGTGGAGACCGGAGTGGCACCCTCCGATCTCAAAGCGTGGGGTCGGATCCTCACCACGCTGCCCGGGGGCTGGACGGTGCATCCCCGCCTTGCCCGGATCCTTGAGGAAAGACGCAAGATGATCTTGGGCGAGCAGCCGCTCGACTGGGGGATGGCCGAGCTTTTGGCCTATGCCAGTCTCCTGGTCGCTGGCCATCCAATCCGCCTCACGGGCCAGGACAGCGCACGCGGAACCTTTTTCCACCGTCATGCGGTGATCCATGAGGCGACGACCGATGCCACCGATGTGGCCCTGAACCGGCTGGCTTCCGGGCAGGCGCTCGTGGACGTCGTGGATTCCTTCCTGTCCGAGGAAGGCGTCATGGCCTTCGAATATGGATATGCCACGGCCAGTCCGGAAGCCCTCGTCATCTGGGAGGCCCAGTACGGCGATTTCGCGAACGGCGCGCAGGTCGTGATCGACCAGTTCCTCTCGGCCGGCGAGGCCAAGTGGGGGCGTTTGTGCGGGCTGGTCCTGTTTTTGCCGCATGGCCAGGAAGGGGCGGGTCCGGAACACTCCTCGGCCCGCCCCGAACGCTTCCTGGAACTTTGCGATGGAGACAGCCTGCAGATCGTAAACCCCACGACTCCCGCCCAGTTTTTCCACCTGCTCCGGCGACAGGTGCTGAGACCTTACCGCAAGCCGCTCGTGGTCTTGAGCCCGAAAAGCCTTTTGCGCAACCGGCGATCGGTGTCCACCCTCGGTGATCTCGCGCAAGGCCATTTTGCCCCGCTTCTTGACGATACCGGCGCCGATCCGGCCAAGACGAGCCGGCTCATCCTCACCTCCGGCAAGATCTACTATGAACTCCTGGAGGCCCGTGAGGCGGCGGAACGGTCTGATCTCGCGCTGGTCCGGCTCGAGCAATGGGCACCGTTGCCGGAGGTGGCCCTCACGAAGCTTTTCCAGCGTTACGCTGGAGTTCGCGACGTGGTCTGGTGCCAGGAAGAGCCGAGAAACCAGGGAGCATTCCGGGGTGTGGGGCCTCTGATCGCCCGCCTGATGGGCCCCGGTCAGACCCTGCGCTATCTGGGCCGTCCACACGCGGCAGCCCCGGCCCCCGGGTATTCCGCCCTCCACGCGCTCCAGCAAAAGACCATCATCGAATCCGCGCTTGAACCGGCCCCGGCCCGATCGGTCCGTCCGCGCCGGGCCGGGTCCCCATCCCCCCTCTCGGAGATTGCATGAGCATCGAGATCAAGGTTCCTCCCTTGCCCGAGTCCGTGACCGACGCGACACTTGTGAACTGGCGCAAGAAAGCCGGCGAGACGGTCCGCCGTGATGAAAACCTGGTTGATCTCGAGACCGACAAGGTTGTGCTCGAGGTCCCCGCTCCCGCCGATGGCCGCCTCCAGGAGATTCGTGCCGGGGACGGCGCCACGGTGAATGCAGGCCAGGTCATTGCCCTCCTCGAGGAAGGTGCCCCCCGATCCGAGGCGGAGACGGCATCCGCGAAAAAACCCACCCCCCCCGCACCGGCCAAGAGACCGGAGCGGCCGACTGCCCCGCCGATCGCCCCCTCCGCCCGAAAGCTGGCTGACGAGCATGGGCTTGCTCCCGAACAGATCGAGGGTCACGGCCGGGATGGCCGCATCAGCAAGACTGATGTCTTGGCCCATCTCGAGAGGACCGCGGGATCCGCTCCCGCGGCACCGGCAGCAACGCAGGCACCGGGCGGGGCAGTCCGTCGGGTGCCCATGACCCGGATCCGGGCCCGGATTGCCGAACGGCTCAGGGAATCGAATCTCAACGCCGTGATGCTCACGTCCTTCAACGAGGTCGATCTCGGCCGCGTCATCGAGATCAGGAACAGTCTGCGCGAGCGTTTCGAGAAAGCCCATGGGGTCCGGCTCGGGTTCATGTCCTTTTTCGTCAAGGCGGCGATTCTGGCGCTCAAGCGTTTTCCGGTGATCAACGCCTCGATCGAGGGCAACGAGATCGTCTACCACGACACCTGGGATATCGGCATCGCGGTCGCCTCCCCCCGCGGCCTCGTGGTACCGGTGGTGCGCGGCGCGGATGCCCTGGGATTTGCCGAGATCGAAACCCGGATCGCCCATTTCGCCGAACAGGCCCGTTCCGGAACCCTGGCGCTCCAGGATCTCGAGGGCGGGACCTTCACGATCACGAACGGGGGCGTGTTCGGGTCCCTGGTCTCGACCCCGATCATCAACCCCCCGCAGAGCGCGATCTTGGGCATGCACAAGATCCAGGACCGCCCCATGGCCGTGGGAGGATCGGTTGTCATCCGGCCCATGATGTACCTCGCGCTCACCTACGATCACCGGCTGGTCGACGGCCAGGAGGCGGTGCAGTTTCTGGTGTGTGTCAAGGAATCGCTGGAAGACCCCTCCCGCCTGCTTCTCGAACTGTGATCCAACGAGCGGAGAATGCCTCATGACTGATGAATCCTATGACGTGGTGGTGATCGGCGCCGGGCCGGCGGGGTATATCGCCGCGATCCGTGCGGCCCAGAACGGTCTCCGGACCGCCTGCATTGACAGCTGGAAAAACCGCGATGGATCCCCCGCTTTCGGCGGAACCTGCCTGAACGCGGGATGTATCCCCTCGAAGGCGCTTTTGGAATCCAGCGAGCTCTACCACCGGGCGCAGGAGGAGTTCAAGCTCCACGGCATCGGCATCGAAGGACTCACGCTCGACCTCAAGGCCATGCAGGATCGCAAGGCCCGGGTGGTCCGCACCATGACCGGAGGGATTGCCCAGCTTTTCAAGGCCAACCAGGTCGAAGGACTCCCCGGAACGGGGCGTCTCCTCAAGGATGGCGGGGTGGGTTATACCGATCTCCAGGGGAAAACCCGCACACTCGCCGCCAGGGCCGTCATTCTCGCGACTGGCTCAACCCCGATCGAGCTCAAGGCGGTGCCTTTTGATGGGGAGCGCATCGTCGATTCCTGGGGGGCGCTCGATTTCGACCGCGTCCCGAAGCGGCTGGGCGTCATCGGCGCGGGCGTGATCGGCCTCGAACTCGGCAGCGTCTGGGCCAGGCTCGGATCCCAAGTGACCCTGATCGAGGCCCTGCCCACCTTCCTGCCCATGGTCGATGCCCAGGTGGCGAAGGAGGGGCTGCGCCAGTTCCAGAAACTCGGCCTCACGATCGAACTCGCCTCGACGCTCGTCTCGGTCGACCGTAAAAAAACCGCACTCACGCTGCATTACAAGAAGTCCCCGGATGGAGAGGGCAGCTGCGACGTCGACCGCCTGATCGTGGCTGTGGGTCGACGCCCCTTTACCGGGGGGCTTCTGGAAGAAGGTTCAGGAGTCGAGTGCGACGAGAGGGGCTTCATCCGGGTCGATGACCACTGCCGGACAAAGCGCAAGGATGTCTATGCCATTGGTGATGTGGTGCGTGGACCCATGCTGGCGCACAAGGGGGAAGAGGAAGGCGTCATGGTGGCTGACCTCATTGCCGGAAAGAACGCCGAGATGAACTACGACGTCATTCCTTCCGTCATCTACACGGCACCCGAAATCGCCTGGGTGGGACGCAACGAGGAGGAACTCGGGAAAGCCGGCGTTCCCTACCGTACGGGAACCTTTCCCTTCTCGGCGAATGGCCGTGCCCGGGCGCTCGAGTCTGCCGCGGGCCTGGTCAAGATCCTGGCGCACAAGACGACGGATGAGATCCTGGGAGTCCACATTGTGGGTCCGATGGCCTCCGAACTCATCGCGGAAGCGGTCCTCGCCATGGAGTTCCGTGCGAGTGCCGAGGACATCGCGCTCACCATTCACGCCCATCCGACCCTCTCCGAGGCCCTGCATGAGGCGGCCCTCGCGGTGGACGGTCGTGCCTTGAACGCGATCAACCGCAAGACCGGCTGAAGAGATCCGGAACCCCCCATCCCTCCCGCGCGGTCCGGGCGCGGGCCTCTTTGCGTGTTTGCCCCAGGGATCGCGCTTGGTCGCTTGCGCTCA
>DAHVLZ010000042.1:0-95318 GCA_027320085.1 Pseudomonadota bacterium | reverse complement strand
GAGGCCAGCAGCGCTTCCAGCGACTCGTAGTCAACACACTCGACTTCCCCCTGACGAACCCTCCGGGGGCCCTCCGGATACGCCTCGAAAAGTTCCAATATGGCCTTGGTTCCGCCAATGTCACCGGCCAGCAATAAAGGGTATGCAGTCTGGGTTTTCAAGAAACCATCTCCCGGCCTTCTCAAGGCACCTCTCACCCGCGTGAGGTGATTCTACCAATTCAAACCCACCTGCCTGGCCCGTTTCAAAGCACTCGGGCCATCGGTATTAAAGATAAGATAGTGAGACCGCCACCCAAATACCCCCTCGTGCAGAACTTCCGCCTTATTGTCTACAACATGCGATACGCCACGGGAACCGGTGCGACCTTCAACCTGCCGATGCCCGGGGCGGGCTACTTGAGAGACACGAAAGTCCGGTTCCATCGACTGCGCCGGTACCTGCGTTCACTGAATCCGGATATCCTGGCCCTGGTCGAAGTGGACTCGGGATCGCTGCGCAGTGGCCGGATCAACCAGGCAGAAGCCATTGCAGAAGCTTTGGGCAGTCACGGGGCACACTGGGAATGCAAGTACGCGCCGCGTTCGCTCCTGACCCGCCTGCCAGTCGTCAGGAAGCAGGCCAACGCGTTCATCACCCGGGGAGGTCTCGGGCAGGTTCATTTCCATTATTTCGAGACGGGCGTCAAGCGGCTCCTGATCGAGCTTGAGTTTGAAGGAATCCGGATTTTTCTGGTCCACCTCTCGCTCAAATACCGGCATCGGCATTACCAATTGTCGGACCTCTATGATCTTGTCAAGACCAGTTCCAAACCGGTCGTGGTCGCGGGCGATTTCAACACCCTCTGGGGTGATTACGAAATCAAGCTTTTCTCGGCTGCGACCCACCTCGTGACCGCCAACACTGCCGGCGAACCTACCTATCCGAGCCAACGCCCCCGAAAGCAGCTGGACTTTATCCTGGCCAGCCCGGAGATCGAAATCTACAATTTCCGCATCCCGCATGTCCGTTATTCGGACCATTTGCCGCTCATCTGTGACTGTCGGCTTCATTAAGCCAAGCGCTCCGCCATTTCAGGACTGAGCCCCACGTCAGTCCCCTCCCCAGCCATCCCCAACCGGATCGGCCAGCTTCACTCCCGGTCAGTATCGGCGTCCCGGGCTATAATGAGACCGCGAACAAAAGATGGGAGTCATTCCAATGGTTTCGCATTGGTCGTATGAGGTAGATAACGAGCGGTTGGCATGGCTTGCACTCGATCATCCGGATAGTGGGACCAATACGCTCTCGCAGGCAGTGGTTGCCGAGTTGGGCACACGGATCCATGAAATTGCCGCAGCCTCACCCCGTGGACTGGTCATTTACTCCAAGAAGAAAAATGGATTTATCGCAGGCGCAGATATCAAGGAGTTTACGACTCTCAAGAATGCCGACGAGGCGTTAGCCCTTATCCGAAACGGTCAGAAGATTTTTTCCGAGATCGAAAACCTGCCGTTTCCAACGGTCTCATTGATTCACGGCTTCTGTATGGGAGGAGGCCTGGAACTGGCCTTGGCCTGCCGCTACCGGGTAATTGTCAAAGGTGCAAAACTCGGCCTACCGGAAATCAAACTCGGGATTCATCCGGGATTCGGAGGAACGGTGCGGAGCGTCCGCCTGATCGGTCCCACAGCCGCCCTGCAGATGATTTTGCGCGGCAACCCGGTTCAAGCAGGCCACGCGCTCAAAATCGGTCTGGCCGATCGGATGGTTGGCGATTTGGAGCAGGGCCGGAGTGAGGCCCGCTTGCTTTTGTTTGAAACCCCACCGGTCCATCGTCCGGGATATGGCGCCAATCTTCTCAACCTCACTCTGCTCCGGCCCTGGATCGCTCGTCGTCTCCGGGACCAGGTAAAAAAACATGCGCGGCCTGATTTCTACCCGGCACCGTACGCAGTCATTTCCCTGTGGGAACGTTTTGGTGCCGCGGCGACCCCGGCACACTACGAGGCCGAGGCACATTCCATCGCCAGCCTCATGGATTCCCCCACCGCACGCAATCTGGTCAGAGTCTTTCTGCTCCAAGACAAGCTCAAGGCACTCGGAAAACGTTCCGAACTGGAAGTCCGACACGTCCACGTGATTGGCGCCGGGGTCATGGGCGGCGATATTGCAGCGTGGTGCGCCCTCCGTGGCTTCAAAGTCACGCTCGAAGACCGGGAAGCCCGTTTTGTCGAGCCCGCCTTGGCACGTGCCCGGAAACTGTTTGAGCGCCAGCTCCACGATCCCCAGCAGGTTGCTGAAGCGACCGGACGACTGCGAATGGATATTGGAGGCAATTCCCTAGCGGAAGCGGACGTCGTGATCGAAGCCATCTCAGAGAATCTCGAAGCCAAGAAAAAACTCTATGCGACAATCGAAGGACGGCTCAAACCGCTCGCCATCCTGGCAACCAACACGTCCAGTATCCGCCTCGAAAAGCTGAGTGCCGATCTCGAGAATCCCGGGAGACTGGTGGGCATCCATTTTTTCAATCCCGTGGCCAAAATGCCCCTCGTGGAAGTTGTGCACAGCCCGGGAACGGATCCTGCGGTCACCGCTCGGGCCTTGAGCTTTGTCCGCCTCATCGACCGTCTTCCAGTACCGGTCAGGAGCATGCCGGGTTTTCTCGTGAATCGGGTTCTCATGCCTTATCTCCTGGAAGCCGTTCAAGCCAGCATGGAAGGAATTCCCTTCGAGGCCATCGACCAGGCCGCACTGGACTTCGGGATGCCCATGGGGCCGGTCGAACTGGCGGATACAGTCGGCCTCGATGTGGCCCTGTCTGTCGCTGGAATCTTCGCAGAGGAACTAGGAAAACCAGTCCCCGAGCTGCTCCAAAACAAGGTCAACGCTGGCCAATTCGGTAAAAAAACCGGCCAGGGTTTCTACCGCTACCGGGATGGGAAAGCCCTCAAGGACCTGTCCCGGGCCCGGCTCGGCAACACGGACCTCATGGACCGGCTTCTTTTGCCGATGCTCAATGAAGTCATCGCCTGCCGTCGTGAGCAGGTGGTTGCAGATGATGATCTGATCGACGCGGGAGTCATTTTTGGCACTGGGTTTGCACCGTTCCGGGGTGGACCGCTCCGTTACATCCGGGAAACCGGCCCTCACTCGATCTACGAACGTCTCTGCCACTTTGAAACCCGGTTTGGCGAACGCTTCAAGCCGGATCCTGGATGGTCCGCGTTACTTCCCCCAACCACCCACTAGGATCCTTGCCGCCGAATCCGACGCACAGCACAGATCGATGCACTTTACCTCCCCTCCCCATGACCGGGCAGCCACGGTCTCCACCCTCGCGATGCCGAAAGATACCAATGGAGTCGGAGATATCTTTGGGGGCTGGCTCATGTCACACGCGGACATCGCAGGGGCTATTCTCGCTTACCGCATCGCGGGAGGACGCGTGGTCACGGTTGCCGTCAACGAGTTCATATTTCTAAAGCCCGTCTACGTGGGGGATGTGGTCAGTTTTTATACCGATCGGTCCCGGATCGGCCACACCTCAGTCACCATCGATGTATCTGTTTTCGTGGAGCGCCCCATTGACCTCGGAGCCATCGAGAGCCACCTCGTCTCCACAGCACAACTGACCTATGTCCATATTGATGGCAACCAGCGTCCGGCACCCATCGAAATTCGCCCGTGACCCTGACTTTGAAGTGATTCCCAATATCAATCCGGCTGAACGGGTTTGTCCGGATTAGACCGAAACTGCGGATCTCCGGTCAAGGCTGAAATACACGCTGCAAAGTTTTCAACTGCCCGAAATCCAGCATGCACAACCCGGCCTGAACGGGGCAAGTTACCTTTGGGGACCAAGGCCTTCCGGAAACCGTGCTTCCATGCTTCCTGCAGCCTCTCCTCTCCGCCGAAAACCGGACGAATTTCACCGTTCAGACCCACCTCGCCAAACGCCACGAGATCGCGTGGCAAAGGCTGGTTGACCAAATTCGACCAGACCGCAAGGAGAAGGGGAAGATCGATCGCCGTCTCAGAAACGCGTAGTCCGCCGGCGATATTGACAAACACATCACGGCCACTGACCGAATGGCCGCCATGACGGTTGAAAATGGCCAGCAAGAGAATCAGGCGCTGCGAGTCTGATCCCACCGTGATTCGCCGGGGAGGGACAATTGGGGTTTCATCAACCAGGGCCTGCACCTCAACCAAAAGAGGACGGTTCCCCTCACGGATCACAGCCACCACACTCCCGCTGACGGACTCTAGACGGTTCGAAAGGAAGATGGCTGATGGGTTGCGGACTTCACGCAGTCCGGTATCCGTCATGACAAAAACACCCAGCTCGTTCGCCGAACCAAAGCGGTTCTTCACGGAACGGATCAGACGGTAGCGGCTCCCTGCATCGTTTTCGAAATAAAGGACGGTATCCACAAGGTGCTCCAGGACCCGGGGACCTGCAATGGCCCCCTCCTTGGTCACATGACCGATGATGAAGAAACAAATTCCGGTTTTTTTAGCCATCCGCACCAGCGCCGCCGTGGACTCCCGTAACTGCGTGGCGGAACCCGGCGGGGATTCGGTCAGGTCGCTGTAAATGGTTTGGATCGAATCGATCACCGCGAGACGCGGACGGGCCTGCTCGATCAAGGGGAGAATGGTTTCAAGATGGGTTTCTGCCACCAGAAAAAGTCGTTCTCCTTTGAGGCCCAACCGCCGGCTTCGTGCTGCCACCTGTTCGGGTGATTCCTCTCCACTGACATAGACCACGGGCTCATCCTGAGCGAGGAGGGCAGCAGCCTGGAGAACAAGGGTGGACTTCCCGATTCCGGGATCACCACCCACGAGCACGACCGAGCCGTTCACCAACCCGCCGCCCAGTACGCGATCCAGTTCCGGGATTCCCGAGCTTCTGCGGTCCTGATGTGCACCGCCAATCTCCTGGAGGGCCAAAAGCTGGGCCGACTCGGTGGGGCGGGATTTCCCGGACCGGCGGGCCGGCAGGGTCCCCTGCTTCTCCGTCAGCGTATTCCAGGCTCCGCAGGCCGGGCAACGGCCGGTCCAACGGGGCGCTTCGGCCCCGCAGGCATCACAGCGATAGGGTGCAGCAGCTCGTGGCATCGCCAACCTGTGCCGCGGGGACCGGCGAACCCTGCCATTCATGGCGAACCCGTTGGGCAACCCCGCACAAAAGCTCATAGGGAATGGTTCCAGAACAGCGCGCGACCTGCTCAACGGGCAGCCCCTTCCCCCAAAGTACGACTGGTGTCCCAACCGGTCGCGGTTCCGAGCCGAGGTCGACGGCAATCATATCCATAGAAACCCGACCAATCAGCGGACAAATCCCCTCCCCCACCCGGACGGGAGTGCCTTGAGGCGCGTGATAGGGATACCCGTCACCGTACCCCGCGGCGGCAATCCCAATCCAGCCACCCTGTCGGGCCTGCCATGTTGCACCATATCCCACGGTATCGCCCGGCTTGACGGGCTTGACGGCCATCAGCACGGTCGACAGGGTCATCACGGGTTCAAGTCCGAGTGCCTCCGCCGGGACGGATTCGAGCGGTGACACCCCGAACAGCATCAGTCCGGGCCTGATCCAATCGGCTGCTGCCTGCGGAAAATTGAGGATCGCCGCCGAATTGGACAGGCTTCGATGACCCGGGAGCCCGCGTATCGACTCGTCAAACCGGTTGATCTGGGCCTGGGTCATCGGATCATCAGGGCGGTCTGCCATGGCCAGGTGGGTCATGAGACCGGGAGGTTCGCGACTGAGTGAACGGAGACGGGGGTATATGGACCGAACACCGGAAGGAGAAAAACCCAAACGGTTCATGCCCGTATCGATTTTCAGCCAGAGGCGGGGCCAATCCGTGATCTCCTGGGCAGCCTCCAAATACTCGAGCACCAACTCGGAATGCACCACGAGCTCCAGGTTGGCTTGTCTGGCCTGGGAAACTTCCTCACGGCTGAACACCCCCTCCAGGACCATCACGCTCGCCTGGATTCCACCTTCCCGCAGGCACAGCCCTTCTTCAAGGGAAGAGACAGCAAAACCCTCTACATCAGAGAGGGCACGAGCCACAGGCAGAAGACCATGCCCATATCCGTTTGCCTTGATGACGGCCCAGATACGGGACTGTGGAGCAAGATTCCGGACCACGCTCAGATTATGACGCAGGGCCTTGAAATCAATACGGGCACAGATCGGACGGCTCACGGAACCCCGTCTGCGAAAAACCGAAGACCGGGGGACTCACCCATACCGGGACTCGTCGGCCAGGTTTTCAAAACGGGTATACGGTGCGAGAAAAGCCATCCGAACTTCGCCGATCGGCCCGTTGCGGTGTTTGCCGATGATGACTTCCGCTATTCCCTGGTCCGTCGATTCCCGGTTGTACATTTCGTCCCTATAGATGAACGCGATGAGATCAGCATCCTGCTCGATGGTGCCGGAATCCCGCAGGTCCGACATCACGGGACGTTTGTTGGGGCGTTGTTCCAGATTACGGTTGAGCTGAGAAATGGCAATTACCGGAATGTTGAGTTCCCGCGCCAGCGCCTTGAGATCCCGGGAGATCTCTGAAATTTCCATCGTCCGGTTCTCGATGACCCGGGCCGTCCGCATGAGCTGGAGATAGTCCACGATGATGAGCCCCAGCCCCTGGCGCTGCTTGAGTCGTCTCGCCCGAGCGCGGATTTCCGTCGGCGTAAGGCCGGGCATGTCATCGATAAACAGGGGGGTTCCCGTCAAAAGCTGCACCGTCGCCGTAAGCCTCGGCCAATCGCTTTCCTCCAGCTTGCCCGTCCGCAGATGGGACTGGTCGACCCGACCCAGGGAGGAAAGAAAACGGAACACCAACTGTTCCGCAGACATTTCCATGCTGAAAATCGCGGTCGGAATCTGGTATTTGATGGCCGCATGTTCAGCAATATTCAGCGCAAAACTGGTTTTCCCGCTTGAAGGCCGCCCTGCCACCACGACGAGATCACCGTTCTGAAGGCCCGATGTCATGCGATCGAATTCGGAAAGACCGGTCGCGATTCCGGTAATGGTCTTTTTGGTATGGTAGAGCGTATCAATCCGGTCGATCGTTTGGTTGATTACCTGGGTCAGGTCGACGAAGCTGTCCCGTCCACGAAAGCGCTCATCAGACAAGCGAAAAATGCGCGATTCTGCATCATCCAAGACTTCCTCCAAGCTCCGCCCCTCCGGGCGCATGGCCTGCTCGGTAATTTCACTACCGGCACGGATCAGCTGCCGAAGCAGGGACTGTTCTCGGATGATGGTGGCATAGGCCAGCGTATTGGCAGCCGTCGGCGTATCGTGAAGCAGTTGAACCAGGTAGGCAGTCCCTCCTGCTTCCTCCAGATGGCCGGTTTGCGACAACTGGTCCGTTAAGGTCACGAGATCCACGGGTTTTCTGGCCTGGAAAAGCGCCAGCATCGAGTCAAACAGGGTCCGGTGGTCGTTCCGGTAGAAATCTTCAGAACGGACGATGTCCGAGACCTCTGGCCACATCGTGTTATCGAGGATCAGCCCCCCCAGAAACGCCTGTTCGGCCTCGTCCGAGTGCGGGGGTCCCTGGATCCGAAGCCCGGCAGAAGCAGGAGGCCGGTCGAATGTCATCGACGTCGGCTAAGGCTCGGATTCGACCCGGAGCGTGAGAGTTGCTTCCACATCAGTATGCAGGTGAATGGTCAACTGCTCATCCCCGAGTTCTCGAACCGGACCATTTGGCATCCGAACATGGCGGCGTTCCAGCTGAATCCCCAACACGGCCTGGATCTGCTCGACCACGTCCTGTGGCCCGATTGACCCGAAAAGCCGTCCTTCCGGTCCCGCCTTCGCCTGGATGACCAGAACTTGTCCATTCAGTTTTTCGTGACGCGCTTTCGCGTCTTCAAGCTGACGAGTGGCTTCAGCTTCCAGTTCAGCCCTTCGTTCTTCAATCTTACGGACGTTCGCGGGCGTCAGCGGTAGCGCTTTGCGTTGGGGAATCAGAAAATTCCGGGCATAACCGGGACGGACATTGACCTGTTCGCCAATGTCGCCCAGGTTCTCGACTTTTTCAAGCAATACGATCTGCATGGTATCTTCCTCAAAATCTAAAACACAGACAATTGATCCCTGATCACCCGGACCTGAACACCCGATTCAAGCGACCGCGCTCGGGAGACGGCGGGGGAAAAAATTATCAAAGAAACCGACGAGCATCAGCACAACCCAGAGGTTTTCGCCCAATAGGGCGAGTATGGAAACCGGAGGACCCAGAACCGAACCAAAAAAACTTGAAACCAGGAGCACGTAGACCAAAAGCCGTCCCCAAGCCAGTCTTGGATACAACTTCACCCAGCGCTGCAAGACCGCGAGACCCTGATAAATGAACATGACCGCAAGCACAAACGAGAAATTGTCGAACAGATCAGATCGGGCCACTGCCGCCACGATCACGACCAGGGCAAAGAGAAACGAGGCTGCATATCCACAGCGAAAGCTTCGGAACTCATCACCAAACCGGCCGGGCTGCTCAAGACGCATCTGCAGCCAGCGGGCAGCCAGCAGTAACAAGGAAATAACCAATACAAAAACAGCAGCAAAACTTCCGATCAACCAGGGCGCATGGGCCGCCATCATACGACCCAGGGCCAGATAAACCGGCTGGTGCGCAAAATAGTGGCCCATGGATTCTTGGAACCAGTGGGACCAGTACTGCTTGGGGTTCGGGACCAGTGCCCGAAATACAAGGACACCGGCCAGACCCAGCATCGACGCGATTTCAACCACCAAAGACAGGGAGCGGCCGGATCTGATGAGAGAAGCCAGCAAAACCAGCACTATCCAGAACCCGGTCAGTTCAATCAGGGAAAAGAGACCTGCGGTGGACAGGCCGGGTTTGGCCGTGGGGGCCGTGAGCTCGAGAGCGATCAGTCCGGTCAGAATCAGAATGGCATAAGCCATGACACGGCAACCGGCCCAAAACCCCTTCCGCAGGGTCACCAGGGCAAGCACCAGTCCCGCCAAAAGAGTAAAAACCGCCGAGAGAACAGCCAGATCCGCAAAAAGAGCGGCCGCAAAGTCGTGTTCCGAGATCCACTCGCTGAAGCGGTTCAGCATGACTGGGCCACGGGTCGAGAACAAAAGGTCACCCGGCCGCCGGAGGCGGGAATCCGCACACAGGAATGGTGTGGACGAAGGGTCAATGCCGGTCCGTGTAGGGCAGAAGTGCCAGATAACGGGCCCGTTTGACTGCCAGGGTCAACTGGCGCTGGAACTTGCTGGACGAACCCGTCAGTCGGCTCGGGATGATCTTTCCGGTTTCAGTCACGTAGTTTCGCAGCGCCTGAAGATCTTTGTAGTCGATTTCCGCGTGCTCCAGGGTGGGCCTGGAAAAACGTCTGCGACGGTAATACTGCGGCATGTTCTTTCTCCTCTAAAATTCAGTCGACGGACCCATTGGGGCTGGTCAGATCCGTGTCCGTTTCTCCATTCAGGTCCTCCTCTTCCCCTTCTGCCGGCAAACTCAGGTCCTCCTCTGCACTTTCAGGTTCCCCGGTTTCGGCATTCGGCTCATCCGCATTGGCAGCGGCCGTGCGTGCAAGCATTTCCTGTTCGAGCTGCTCGCGTTCACGGGCGTCTTTTTCCTCTCGATCTCTGAGCAACGCGGTGGGTTCGACCTGAGCGGCATCGCGTCGGACGATCAGGTGTCTCAAAACCACGTCGTTAAAGCGAAAAGCTTCCTGCAAAGCGGCCAACGTTGCGGCATCACACTCGATATTCATCAGCGCGTAATGCGCTTTGTGGAGCTTATGGATGGTATAAGCCAGTTGCCGGCGCCCCCAGTCTTCCGAGCGGTGAACCACCCCACTGCCGGATTCGACCAGCGTACGGTAGCGTTGCAACATGCCGGGGACTTGTTCACTCTGGTCGGGATGGACCAGGAAAACCACTTCGTAATGACGCTTCAAGGTCATGTCCTCCTTACGGACGAAGGCCCCGTTGGGGGCAAGGAGTGGGTTCACGGGTCAGGCCACGCTGATTCAGGTGGGCCTGAATATAATGCGGTTAAGTGTAACGGAGAACCCCTCGAAGGTCAACTTCCTGTATGGGTCGAACCCTTGGCACTCGGGGCGGCATGTGACGAAGCATTTAATCGATTAACGGAATAGCCCCACCCACACTCACCAAAGATTCTGAATAACCACATGAGGATAACAGTACGCCCCAAAAGCAGAATAGGGGTCAGTGAACGCAAAACCTGTCTGTAACCCCGAACCTGAAACAAGAACAAGGAATCGTCTACTCAAGCTTGTTCCTGAGCTCCTCTTTTACCATTGCCGTGGCAATCTCCCGGTTCCCGGAAAGCGTTCTGCCGGCCGATTTCGTAAAGTGCGATAGCCACGGCCACGGAAACATTGAGGCTTTGCATCCCGGGTGACATGGGAATTCTCAGAATCTCGTCACACGCCTCCTTCGTGAGACGCTTGATTCCGGCTCCTTCTCCACCGGCAACCAGCACGGTTGGCCGGTCAAATGACCAGTCATTCAAGTTTTGCCCCCCTCCGTGATCCAAACCCAAAATCCAGAAACCCGATCTCCGGGCCTGCTCCAGGAAGCGCACCAGATTCGGGACAATCCGGCAGGGCACCTGGTCCGCTCCCCCGGAGGCGCTTTTGATCGCGGTGGCATTGAGGGGGGCAGACCGGTGGCGAGGCAGGACAACCCCCGAAACTCCGAATGCGGCCGCGGAACGAAGGCAGGCGCCCAAGTTACGGGGGTCCTGGATTCCATCCAAGGCCAAAAGCAGCCGATAACGGTCGGGCGCATCGAACCACGTCTCGACCTCTTCTCCCCGGGTCACGGGACCGTATCCCCGGGCCGATCCGACCTCGGCCACAATCCCCTGATGGATCCCCTCCTGGGCCAGCCGGTCAATCACGGTACGATCCACCTCGCAAATCGGTATTCCAGCGTGCTCCAGCATCTCCCGCAAGGCCTGCACCCGCCGGTTCCGGCTGCCCTTTTGCACGTAAAGCCGTTCCAGGGGACGCCCCCCTGTCCACGCGGCTTCCACGGCATGGAGCCCATAGATCCTGTCCACCAAGCTCAACTCCCCAGGCGTTCGACAAACCCCAGATCGAGTTTGCCCTCCTCCAGATCAATCTTCAGAATCTTGACCCGCAAGCGGTCACCCAATGCAAAGACTTGTCCCCGGTGTTCACCCGTCAGGTTGCCTTGCTTGGGTTCGTGGTGATAGTAATCATCCGGCAGATTGGAAATATGCAGCAATCCGGAAACCAGGAAACGTTCCAGTTCGACGAATAATCCAAAACCGGCAACGCCCGTGACAAGGCCGTCGAAGGACTGGCCGACCTGTCGGCTGAGGTAGCTCAACTGAGACCACTGCAGAGCCGCCCGTGACGCCTCATCCGCCCTCCGTTCCGTGTAGGAACAGTGCACGGCCAGGGATGGCCAGTCAATTCCCGGAACATCCAGTTTCCGGAGCCCCCGGTGAACAAGAAGATCCGGATAACGCCGGATGGGCGACGTAAAATGGCAATAGTGGCGCAAAGCCAAGCCGAAATGACCACGAGGCGAGGGGTCATAGCTGGCGCGGGAAAGGGTGCGCAACAGCAACATCTCAATGACTCTCTGTTCAGGTCTGTTTCTGACCTGATGAAGCAATCGGACAAAGTCCCGGGGCTCGGGATGATGGCCCCCACCCAATGCCAATCCCCACACGCCCAGCGCGACGCGAAGGTCAGACAGACGGTCTACAGTCGGTGGGGAATGAACCCGGTAGAGCACATCTGCCTTCTCGTGCTCCAGTCGACGCGCAACTTCCGCATTGGCCAGAATCATGCATTCTTCGATCAGTCGATGCGCATGCAGGCGCCTTGCAAGTTCAATGCCCTCGACTTGACCTTCTGAGTCAAAGATAATCCGGGGTTCATGGCTTTCGAAGTCGATGGCCCCTCTTCTTTGTCGTGCCCGACGCAGCCGTTCATAGAGCGCGTAAAGAACCTGAAGCGGCCCAAGGATAGCGTCCAGACGACGTCGAGCCTCAGGATCCCCCTTTTCCATGGCAGAGGCCACTTCCTGGTAGGTCAGACGCGCATGGGAATGAATGACTGCTGGGTAAAAATGGGTGCGCCGCGGCTCTCCTTTCTCCGAGAGTTCGAGGTCAGCGACATAGGCCCAGCGGTCCTCGCCAGGCCGCAGGGAACAGAGATCATTGGACAGACGCTCGGGCAACATGGGAATCACCCGATCCGGAAAATAAACCGACGTGCCACGACGAAGGGCTTCCCGATCCAGCGCCGACCCCGGACGCACATATTCGGAAACATCGGCAATGGCCACAATCAGCCGGTACCCCCCTCCCGCGATCTGCTCGGCAAAAACAGCGTCGTCGAAATCCCGTGCATCTTCCCCATCAATAGTCACCAGCGGAAGATGGCGGAGGTCTCGTCGTTCGCTCCCATAGGGGGGATGGGGTGACTCAAGTGCCTCCAATTCGGCCAGAACATCGGCAGGCCACTCCAGGGGTAGCGAAAAACTGGTCACGACCAGATCCTGACCGAGTCGGGGAGATTCCTGTTGCCCCATGATTTCAACAACTTGTACAACCGCCGACTGTCCCCTTCTCGGATACTCGAGAATCGTGACCTTTACAAAATCACCCTCGTGCAGGATCTGCCGATCATCAGGAGAAACCACGAAATCCGTAAAGAGTCGAGGATGGTACGGCGTCACAAAACCGACATTTCGCTGCACGAAGTAGCGGCCGCATACGACGGTGTGGGCCCTCTCGATGACTTCAATCAGCCGGGCCGAGGGCAGTCCCTGGGAATCCAGGGCAATCCTCGCCTGGATCCGGTCGCCGTCCATCAGTGTCGCCATCTCAGCAGGTGGAATGGGAATCCGTTCACCGCCCTGCTGAGGTTCGAGATATCCAAAACCGTCACGCTCCGCACGAACCCGTCCCGTGATGATCGGGAGAACTCGCACAAGGCACCACTGGTCCCGGCGATTCTGGATCAGTTCACCGTCCCGTCGCATGGCTTGAAGTCGACGCTCCAAGCCCTGAACAAGATCCGAATCCTCAAGCCCAAAAGTCTTGATCAGGGTCTCACGATCCGCCGGTTGCCCCAAGGCCTCAAACCATTGAGAGAGAAAGAGGCGACTGGGCAAGGGTTTGGCATACTGTCGTCGTTCGCGCTCAAACAGCGGGTCCTGGTCTGGCCAAATGGGCAATGGAGAGGAGGCGGAATGGATCATGTGGACATGGGGAAGTTACGTTGACCGCTCGGTACCATCTCGGCTATATTGCACAACGAGCCGAGGTGGCGGAATTGGTAGACGCGCTGGTTTCAGGTACCAGTGGAGCAATCCGTGGAGGTTCGAGTCCTCTCCCCGGCACCAGATAGGGAACCCGGGCACCGGGAATCGCGAGACCCGGTCCTCACGGTCCGGTGTTGTAGCCCGGCAAACGGGCTTTCTCATCAAACGGATTTTTAAGAATGATGGTTTCATCACGCTCGGGCCCGGTTGAAACCAGGCTAACAGGGATACCCGCAAAGGTCTCGATCCGGGACAAATAGGCTCGGGCATTCTCGGGGAGTTCAGCATATGAACGAATCCCCAAGGTCGAACAATGCCACCCGGGAAGGTCCTCGTAGACCGGCTCAACCGCTGCATAATCTTCCGCTCCGGTCGGCGCAACCGTAAGTAATCCGTCGGCTTTCTTGTAGGCAGTACAGACCCGAATGGTATCCAGTTCATCTAAGACATCCAGCTTGGTGATCCCCAGCGATGAGATACTATTGTTGGTTATCGCGCGACGCAGAGCAACGACATCAAACCAGCCACAACGGCGCCGTCGACCCGTGGTCGCACCAAATTCCGCACCGCGGCGTGCCAGGTGCTCTCCCATCTGATCCACAAGCTCCGTGGGGAAGGGTCCCCCGCCCACGCGGGTGGTATAAGCCTTGACAATACCCAGAACCTGGTCCAGGTAGCAGGGTCCCAGACCCGATCCGGTCGCTGCGCCACCGGCGGTCGTGTTGGAGGAAGTGACAAAGGGATAGGTGCCAAGATCCACATCCAGCAAGCTGCCCTGTGCGCCCTCGAAAAGGAGGTTTCCCCCGCTTTCCCGCAGGGTTTTGAGGAGGGTACCGATATCGTCTACCAGGGGCTCGAGCCTCGATGCGTAGCTCAGGTACTGGTCCAATGTATCCCGGAAGGAAATCGTTTCCGTCCGGAAATACTCCTTGAGGAGAAAGTTGTGAAAATCGAGCGCTTCGCCGAGTTTGGTGGCAAAACGCTCCCGATGGAACAAGTCGGCCACTCGGAGGGCCCGCCGGGCAACCTTGTCCTCATAGGCGGGACCGATCCCACGCCCCGTGGTCCCGATTGCCCGAGCACCTTGTGCCCGTTCCCGGGCCTTGTCCAAAGCGATGTGAGACGGCAGAATCAGCGGACAGGCCGGGCTCAGACGCAATCGTTCAAAAACAGGAATCCCCTGCCGGATCAACGCATCCACCTCTTCAAAAAGGGCAGGAGGTGAAACTACCACTCCGTTCCCAATCAGACACCAGACGTGTTCACGCAGAATACCCGCCGGAACCAGATGGAGAACGGTTTTCTGTCCATTCAGGACCAGCGTATGACCGGCATTGTGCCCGCCCTGAAAGCGGATCACGGCATGTGCGTGTTCCGTCAGCAGATCGACAATCTTCCCCTTTCCCTCATCCCCCCATTGGGTACCGATGACAACAACGCTTTTACCCACCCCTACCCACCTTTTTTCGATCGATACTCATTTTGCCCCCAACCGGTCTGGAGGTGGGGGTTCCTTCCGCGTCGGGGCCTGAACGGTCCCTGTACGCGGATTCTTGTTCCCGCTTCCCATGGCCTCCCGCTCATTCTCATATCGAACCAGAAAATCGTAGAACCCAGGGTCCATCCGGCGGGCTGGTGCTTCAATGAGCGCCACTTTGGACAACCCCCTCGCCATGGTGCGCCCCACTCGCACCGCCTCCCGGAGTCGATCCGCCATTCGTCGCTTCTCGTAAGATGCCCGGATCCGGGCCAGCTTCTCGCGAAGCATTTTCTTCAACCGGGTCAGGGCAATCTGCCATTTCCTTGCCGCGCGCCCTTCGCGAATCACCGCTTGGTGAGCCGTCGGTTGCAGGCCCACGCACTGGAGGCGGCTTATCCGTATTCCATCCTGCGACAGGGTCGCATTCAGGGAATCGGGTCGGACTGACGGCAAGGAGACGGGGTCATTCACCGCGTGAACCGAACGACTGGATGTTTTCAGGGCGACTTTCAGCTCCGCAAGGATTTTGGCCATCGCAGAAGCTTCTCTGTCCACCCGTTGTTCATACCGTTCCGGGTCACTGATCTGCCAAGAGACCAGAAAACGGGCGAGGACCTTGGACTTGCCTGAACCCGGCCACGGAATCAGGGGGCTCATATAAACCTGTCGACGCCGGTCCATCCGATGGATCGACTCGAGCAGTGGCCAGTGCCAGTGCCATCCGGTCTGGGTCACCAATTGAAGGGATCCGTTCATCCCCTTGATCACCGCCACTTGCCAAGGATAAAGGAAGTAGCTCCCCCACCCGATGAGGACGGCACCACCGAGCAGGGCGACGAGTGTCACTCTCGACAGATACTTCATGCTCGGCCCTGCGCCGGATACACATGGGGTTTGGCCCCGCCCAAGTCCCGGTTGGGCTGATCGATGGAGTCGGATCCGGGCTGACGCGTGCCCGGGGGAGCCGTCAGATGCGGCTTCCCATAAAGCGCCTGGATCAAGGTCTGCCGAACCAGGGTGGGATGTTCCCGGTAAACCGGAAGCAACGCATGAAACCGTGCAACCAAGATCTTGGCCCGCCCGATCCAACGCTGGATCCGGACCTCGACCCGGCCTTCTTTCTGCAACGCCTCGAGTTTTTGACGAGCCAGCATGGAATCCAGTTCGTGCTTGAGAGTTCGCGCATCTGCTTGCTCGTCCGCAGTACGCTGCTTCCATTTTTTCCAGGCCGCTCTCGCAACACGGCCAGGCGCGATTGCAATTCCCAAGTGCATCAGCACCAGACCTGTCCGTTCTCTCAACAAAATCTGGTTCAATCGCCTGCGTAAACGCGCTGCCGACGGCCTCACGGGTTGACGCTGCGGCTCACGGGGTGACCGCACCAGCCGGTCGTTGGCGACCGACCATCGGGTCAAGGCCGACATGAGTAGGCCCCTGAGCCAGAGTCCGGGGTGGGTCGCAAAGAGGATTGCGGCTCGTGGATGATTTTTCTGGTAACGATAATGGATCGTGACCAGAACCGGGGACCCCCGTTGTGTGAACGTATGGAACACCACATAGCGGGAATGCTGCTTGACCGGATCCTTATAAATTACACGGCCGAATGGGGCCGGCCAATTCCAGAAATTTCCCTGGTGCACTTCTCGAACGGGATATCCGAACGCGTACAGAAGCGCTATTTGGCCGGGCATCACGGAAGACAGACCAGACGCGAGCCAGGCTCCCAAAAGCAATGCGATCGCCCACGGGAGCGAACGTCTCCACTGTGGGCGCCGGTAGGAAGAAACAGTCCGCGGTGATCTCCGTTTGAACCCCCGCCAAAGTGCATCCTTGGCGCGTCGGATCCACTCGTCGAGTTCTGAACGTCCATCATCTTTCCAGGGATCATGTTCTGGAGGTGGTTCATCCAGCGACATCTAAAGCTCCACTACCGTCTCGGCGAGAGTTTCCGGATTCGGTTCCGAAATTTCGACAAATCGATTGCACGGAATCTGAAAACGGTGGGCCAGGCGCCTCCAGCTGACTCCGGTCAGGCACAAAAGCATCTCGAGCGTTCCGGACCGGTTCTGTTGCTCAGACCGGACGGCACCCAGTCGGTACAGTGCCGAGCGCAGGGCGCCCTCCTTCGCCTCCAGTTCCAAATAGCCCCACTGCGCTGGAAGTTCCACAAAACTCAAGACGGACTCGGCCAAAAGGTCCAATCCCTTACGCTCACGCGCCGAAATCCACACCCGTGACGGCAGACCTTCCGGGTTCCGTTCAATTTTTGCACAGCCACCGACCCGGTCGATCTTGTTCATGACCTCAATGCGGGGTACCGACTGTGCGCCAATGGTGGCCAGCACTTCTTCAACAACCTCGGTTTGACGGCGGTTGTTCTCGGCGCCGGCATCGATCACGTGAAGAATCAGGTCGGCGGAGCGGGTTTCCGCCAGGGTGGTTTGAAAGGCCGCCACGAGCTCGTGGGGCAGATCCCGGATGAAGCCCACCGTATCCACCAGAACCGCCGTGGCTCCAAACGGCAGGCGAACCTGTCGCCACGTCGGATCCAAAGTGGCAAACAGCTGGTCCGCCACGGACACCCGTGCCCCTGTCCAGGCCTGGAACAGCGAGGATTTGCCGACATTGGTATACCCAACCAAGGCCACGACCGGCACATTCAGACGGGAGCGACGTTCCACTGCACGGTGTTTCTCGAAATTCCGAAGCCGGTTTTCCAGCACAGAGACCCGCTTTGCAATCAGACGTCGGTCTGTTTCGAGCTGGGTTTCACCCGGTCCTCTCAATCCAATTCCTCCTTTCTGGCGTTCCAAGTGACTCCACCCACGAATCAGACGACTCGCTGCATAGCGCAACCGAGCCAGTTCAACCTGCAGTTTGCCCTCATAGCTTCGGGCCCGCTCTGAAAAGATCTCAAGAATGAGGCCGGTTCGATCCAAGATCCGGGCACCCGTCGCCTCGCCCAGGTTACGGGCCTGCACCGAGCTCAAGACATGGTTCACGATCACATGGCCACAACGCTGATCACGCACCGCTTGCATCAGCTCGGCGACTTTCCCGGACCCGAGATAGTGGGACGGACTGGCTTCCTTCAGGCGCCCGAGGATGTACCCCTTGGGCCCATAACCAGAACTCCGGGCCAGTTCAAAAAATTCCTGGAAACGTTCTTCCGAAAAGGCCGGCTGCCGTCCCACATCCATATGAACGAGGATTGCCTCCTTCAGAGGCACTGCCAACCCTGCGTCAGGAGCGATCGATGCCAGAGCCGTCCTCCTCCGACGCCAGATCCTGCACGTACTCATCACCTTCATCCAATGAGATCCGACGCGAGGGCACAACGGTTGAAACCGCATGCTTATAAACCATCTGGCTCACGGAGTTGCGTAAAAAAATGACAAAGGGATCAAAGGAATCAATCTGGCCCTGAAGCTTGATTCCGTTGACCAGATAGATCGAAACCGGTACCTTGCTTTTCCGCAAGGCATTCAAAAAAGGTTCTTGAAGGGATTGGCTTTTCGTCATAGCGTGATCTTCTCCAGTCGGACGAAGGCAACTCAAAAGTCTGGAATCTGGGTTTTGAAGTCCTCCCTCTTGTCCGTCGCATTCTAGCACATTTTACCCGACCCACCGCTCGAAAACCGCCCGCATCTGCCTTGGCCAAGAGGGATTTTCAGCCTCCCAGCAGTGCTCGACAGAAAATCTTCTCAACCAGGTCATCTGGCGTTTGGCCAATCCCATGGTTGCTTGGACAATAGCTTCACGAGTTTGTTCCAATCGCCCTGGGTTCTCCAGACAATGCCAGAGGTCGGCATAACCCACGGACCGCAAAGCGGGCAAACGCGGATGGAGATCTCCCCGCGCGCGCAAAGCCGAGACTTCTTCGAGCCATCCGGCCTTGAACATCTCGTCAATCCGGGTTCGGACACGCTGTTGCAGGGCCTGTCGATCGGTAACCGCAACCGCCATCGCACAACAATCGGGGAGCGGACGGGCGGGACGATGCAGCAAGTCACTGAGTTTTTTCCCGGTCAGTGCCATGACTTCATGGGCCCTTGCGATCCGCTGACGATCATGGGGGTGGATCCGGCGACCCGCTGCAGGATCCCGTCGGGAAAGTTCACTGTGCAAGACTTCCCAACCGACCCGTCTTGCCGTTTCCTCGATAGACGAACGGATCGCAGGGTTCGAGGGTGGCAAGGACGAAAGCCCGTGCCACCAGGAATGAAAATAAAGAAAGGTGCCTCCCACCAGGACAGGCACCCGGTTCCGGGAATGGACCTCCGTGATCACTTGCTGTGCATCCGTCACAAACCGGCCGGCGGAGTAACTGTCCACCGGATCCAGTATATCGATCAGGTGATGCGGCACCTGTCTCCGGATATCCAGCCCGGGTTTTGCCGTGCCAATATCGAGGCCCCGGTAGACCATGGCCGAATCCACGCTCACCACCTCGATCGGGAAATCGGGGGCTAACTCGATCACATGCCGTGTCTTTCCACTCGCCGTAGGTCCCATGAGCAGGAAAACCGGCTTCTGCATCGTTTTATTGTCCCCGCTTGAAACGACGATCCAACTCGTGAAGATCGATCCGGCTCCAGGTGGGTCGTCCATGATTGCATACGTCACCGGATGGTGTGTTTTCCAGAGTTCGAAGGAGGGCATTCATCTCGTCCACGGTCAGGCGGCGCCCGGCGTGCACCGCACCATGGCATCCCAGCTCCGCGACCAGAGACAGCACGCATTGTTCCAGCGGCTCACGAATTCCGATTTCCGGTTCCTCGGCCAAACGTTCGAGCAGGGCAACGGCGACTGCCGTTTCCAGCAGGGCGGGATGCCCCCGCAAAAGAATCGTGCGGGGCCCCACGACGTCAAAATCGTAGCCAAGCGGTTCCATCAGTTCTCTACACGCCGCCAGATGTTCCACTTCAGTCAAACCCAAATCCAAGGGTACGGGGGTCAGCAGACGCTGCAAAGCCAGAGGCGGTGAGGTCAGGGCTTGCTTGAGTTGTTCATAGAGAATTCGTTCATGGGCCGCGTGAAAATCCACCACGATCAGGCCATCGGACGTCTGGGACACGATATAAATCCCCGCCAGTTGAACCAGCGCCCAACCCAGGGGGGGGCAGGCCGCCAGCGGTGAATGCGTCGCAGCCGATTGCAGAAATTCCATGGCAAGCGGGGAGTCGGGAGGCCCCTCGGGCCCACCGCGAGTCATCCGGGGACCGTCGGGCACGAGGGCATTCGGCACTCTTTCCTGAACCGATGCGGCTCCCCGCCCATCCCCTGTCTCCTGGGCGGCCCCCCCCCGCCAGGCCGAGCGGACCAGACGGGACACCGACTGGTGAACCGCCTGAGCATCACGGAATCTCACCTCGAGCTTTCGGGGGTGGACGTTCACGTCGACAGCATGGGCATCCAGCTCCAGGAAGCCCACATACCGGGGCCGATTGCTCCCGTACAGTACATCCTCATACCCGCTCCGTACCGCATGTCGCAGAAGCCGGTCCTGAACCGCACGACCGTTCACCACCCAGATCTCCGGGGTAGCCTGCTCGGTAGCCAGACGGGGTTCCACAAACCACCCAGACAACCTCAACCCCAGATGTTCTCCCGAGAGATATCTCATGGGTCGGGTGGCATCCGGACCGAACAGTGCGTCCAGGCGACCCGCCTGATCCTCAAGGCCCGGGGCTTCCGGAAGATCCAGGATTCGTTTTGATTCGTGGATGAGCTGGAATGCCACAGCCACATGTCCTACGGCCAACAGCCGGAAAACCTCGAGGCAGTGCTGATATTCCGTGCGTGGACTCCGTAAAAAACGACGCCGGGCCGGCAGCCGGGAGAAAAGGTCATGCACCTCGACCGTCGTCCCGGGCGGATGCACCACCGGTTTTACCAGAGGAGTCTCCCGTCCAACCCGGATCTCCGCACCCATCTCCTCATCAGGAGTTCGTGAAGCGATCCGCAAATCCGCCACTGCCCCGATGCTGGCCAAGGCCTCTCCACGGAAACCCAGGCTTTGGATCGCACCCAGATCAGCGGCCGCGTGGATCTTGCTCGTGGCATGGGGCAGAACTGCCAGCGGCAACTCGCCGGGCGCAAGGCCACACCCGTCATCACGGACCCGGATCAGACGAATGCCGCCCCCCTCGAGTTCCACGGTAATTGACCGGGCCCCGGCATCCAGACTGTTCTCTAGCAGTTCCTTGAGAATCGAAGCCGGTCGCTCGACCACTTCACCCGCCGCGATCTGCAAAACGAGCTCGGGTGGCAAAATCTCAATACCCATGGCCATAGTGTAACGCCACGGCCCCCGCCTGATGCCCGGCAGGGCCCTTCCGTTCCTATCCTGCGCTTGTGGTGACGTCAGCCGGGATGGTCAGCACCTGTCCTGGGAAAAGGCGTGATCCGGGCAGATGGTTCAGGGCCTCGAGCCGCCGGACCGCCACATGGTACCGCTGTGCAATCCCATCCAGCGTATCCCCGGACCGGACGACATAATGGTGCTGCGATTTCCCGCGGGCCTCGACCAGCAGCGCCCGTGTACGGTGGTTCTGGTACAGGTAGCGAAGGATTCCCTTGGCGATTGCCCGGGCAATACGTTCCCGGAACTGCGGATCGGCAAGTTCCCGGGCTTGCCAAGGATTGGAGATAAAACCACACTCAACCAGAACCGAAGGCACCACGGGATCCCGCAAGACTGCAAAGTTGGCTTGTGCGACGTAGCTCCGGTGCAAGGGAACTTGGAATGCCGACATCCCGTGGATGAGATCAGCGCCCAGCTTGAGACTCTGGTGGATGGTTGCCGACTGGGCCAGGTTCAGCAATACGGCGCGCAGGGTCGGACTCTTGTTTCTCAGATTCACCGAGTAGACGTGGCCGTAACGCGTCCGGACACTATTTTCGCTGTGGGCCAGCCAGCGGGCTTCAGCATCCGTCGCTCCATGCTGGGAAAGGGTAAAAACCGTAGAACCCTCGACTGCCCGGATGGGATAGGAATCCGCGTGAATGGCCACGAACAGGCTTCCATGCGCCCGCTCACAGATTTCCCGCCGCTGGCGCAAACCCACGTAGTAATCGCCGGTCCGCGTCATGACCACCCGCAGACCGGGGATTCCCCGGAGGAGCGCCCGGATATCGAGACCCACCGACAAGGTCACGATCTTTTCCATAAGCCCATTCGGGCCAATGGCACCGGAGTCGATTCCGCCGTGCCCCGGATCGAGACAGACCACGACACGGTGCAGACGAATCGGTAACCGTTTGAGGCTGATCACCGGTCGGACCGCATCCCATGGCCGGAGGATCAGAACCAGCTGGCCGGGATGAGCCCCGGACTGGTAAAAGGACTGGGGAAGCACAGATTGGCGCAAATCGAAAACCAGACGCAACATGTGGGTATGCTGGCCCATGCGGATATCCCGGACCAACCCCAGGCCAGCCGGCATCCGGAATGGACCCGGACGCGCACCGCGCAAATCCAAGACGAGCCGGTTGGGATCCCCCAGCGTGAAAAGAGTGTGATGGACCGGTTTCGACAGCTGGATGCGGATTTCTGTCGCCTGAAGACGGGTTTCCATGCGGATTCCACGAAGCCAAACCCGGCCCCAAACCGGATGCCCAGCCAGCGTGGCCACAAGCAAAAACCAGATTCCTTTTCGCACGAGCTTAAAACCCGGGCATAACCTATGTCTAGCTAAGCATATCCAAAATTAATTATCAAGTATCTCATATGGATAACTGAATCACTTCATTAATAACTTTCGATTGGTATATTTTTATTATTTAAAATCTTATACTTATGAAATAGACAAACATCTCTCGTCCCGATCCGCTCCAAATGCGATCGTGATCACCCAGTCTGCCGGAGGCGTCGCAGCCCCTCCCCTTTCCGGCCATTCGATCAGAAGAAGTGCACTTCCCCAAAAGTCCAGCAAACCCGTATTCGGGAGTTCTTCCGCCCCTCCGATACGGAACAGGTCGGCGTGAACCAGCATCGCCCCATCCCGTTCATAGCACTCAAGGATCGTAAAGGTTGGGCTGCGGATCCTCCCGTCGATTCCGAGATGACGGAGCCAATAGCGGACCAACGTCGTTTTTCCCACCCCCAACGGTCCTTGAAGGTAGACCACCCGGGGGCTTAAGCCCGCCATTCTGGCCAGACGGCCGGCCAGACGGTCCATTGTTTTCAAGTTTTTAATTCTGATCATATTTCATATGGCAGGGGCCCGGAACGGGGTTGACCCAGGCTTGCACGTGCGGAAGGAGGTCGGTGGCCATAAGCCCCCGTTCACCTCTCACCCGAGCCGCCCGGTCACCCGCCAGTGCATGCACCAAAACACCCATGGAGGCCGCCTGTTCCAGCGGCAGCTTCTGAGCTGCCAGTCCTCCAATGAGCCCCGCCAAGAGGTCACCCATGCCACCGCTGGCCATCCCGGGATTTCCGTAGGGACAGACACGGAGGATGGAGCCCGAAATCAGGCTTCCTGCGCCCTTGAGGACCGCGACCGCACCGTAGCGTTCAGCCAATCGACTGCAGGCGGAAAACCGGTCGCCCTGTATCGTCGGGATCGAAAGCCCGAGAAGGCGTGCCGCCTCCCCTGGATGTGGCGTGAGGATCCAGTGATCCCGGACCCTGGGGGAGCGTGCCAGCCAGTTCAATCCGTCTGCATCCACCACGATCGGACCGGGCCAGTTCATCATCTGCTCACACAGGAGACGGCCCCAGTCCTCCTGGCCCGCCCCACAGCCCACCACCGCGACATCCGCCCGCTCCAGCAGGTGCTCCGGAACCTCACCCGTCTCGGAGCCGTAGATCATGGCTTCGGGACGGGCGGCCAGCCATCCCGCGACATGTTCAGGGTGGGTCACCACCGAAACCAACCCGGCACCCGCCCGGAGGGCACCTTCGGCCGCCAGCCGGATGGCACCTCCCATACCCGGCCCCCCACCCGCAATCAACAGACGGCCGTAATCCCCCTTTTGAGAGACCCGTTGCCGCGCCGGCAGCGAAATGCTCAACTCTTCCTCCACCAGCAGGGAGGCACCCGGTGCCTCGCGTGACCCGACGGAATCGGGCACCCTGAGGTCATCCAGCACTAAATCGCAACCCACCTGATTTGCAGCCTCACCAGTAAACAGGCCACGTTTCCAGCACAGAAAAGTCAAAGTCGAAGTCGCACAAACCGCACTACCCGCCCCGCCGGGTACGGATCCCGTCCCGGCATCTAGTCCAGAGGGAATATCGAGGGAAAGAATGGGCACACCGGACCGGTTGAGGAAACGAATAGCTTCAAGCGTGGTCCCTTCAGGCGGACGATTCATCCCAATTCCCAACAATCCATCCACCCACAGCTCGGGTTTGTGGGTGGCAGCTTCCGCGTGGGGTTCGATCCGGACGGGTTGCGATTTCAAGCGAGACCACATTGTCCGGGCAGGTTCGGAACGGATCGGGCCGGTCAAGAATACTTTCACCTCATATCCCTCCCCCTGCGCCAGCCTGGCCAGGACCAACCCATCGCCTCCGTTATTGCCGGTACCCGTGAGGATCCCGATTCGCCGGATCGCCGGCCAGCGTTCTCGGATCCACAGCAGTGAAGCTTCCCCTGCCCGTTCCATGAGGTGCTCGGGGTCAAGCCCGTACGCCTTTTGAACCCACGCTTCGAGCGCCCGAGTCTCGCTGGGGGAAAACAGCTGCGCAACGGCCCCAGAACCCGCATCTGAACATTGCATCCGGTTTGGCATCCAGCAACTTCCAGGGTGGATAGGCCGGCACCCGACCGTCTGCTAGCATACTGGATACCTCGTGATTTGACGAATCCGGAGACCTCGATCCCTCGACTTCCCCAACCCGATGATCCCTCCCCATCCGAACCGTGGCGCGTGGTCCTTGAAGAGGGCGCTCGTCGACAGGGTTTTTCGGCCGTCGGGGTTTCACGTCCGCAACTGCCGATCGCCGCCCACCGGTTGAACCAGTGGCTTGAGCTTGGCTACCACGGCACAATGACCTATCTCTCGAGATACGGTCTGGATCGCGCAAACCCGGCCCGATGGTTACCGGATACCGCTCGGGTCATTTCGGTCGCCTGTGATTACGGAAAGCCGGATTCGAATCGGGCCCGACTGTTGCTGGAGCCGGCACGAGCCTACATTGCCCAGTATGCCCTGGGACGGGATTACCACCGGGTGATGCGAAAAAAACTGAGGCGGCTGGCAGAAGAACTGGCCCGGCATGGAGCTTCGCACGGCTACCGGGTTTTTGTGGACTCGGGTCCCGTCATGGAAAAGCCGCTGGCGCAAAATGCCGGTTTGGGCTGGATCGGGAAACATACCAACCTGATTGCCCCCAACGCCGGTTCCTATTTCTTTCTGGGTGAGATCCTGACGACTCTGCCTCTCGCTCCGGATATGCCGGGCATCGATCATTGTGGCCGTTGCAGGGCCTGCCTCGAGGTCTGCCCGACACGCGCCATCGTGAAACCGTACCAACTCGACGCACGGCGGTGTATTTCCTACCTCACCATCGAGAACCGGGGCCCCATCCCCGTCGAGTTACGGCCACTGATCGGGAACCGGATCTTTGGGTGTGATGACTGCCAGCTGATCTGCCCGATGAACAAGTTCGCCCGGAAGCACACCATCCCGGAGTTTGCTCCAAGAACCGACCTTCTGGCTCCGGAGCTGGCCATGCTGATGAAATGGAGCGCGACTGAGTTCGATGAAAAGACACGCGGGAGCGCCTTGCGACGGGCGGGTTATCCCGGCTGGCTGAGAAACGTGGCCGTTGCCTTGGGGAACGCCCCCGGCACGCCGGCGGTCCTGTCCGCTCTGTCCGGACAGGCAGACCATCCGGATCCCATGGTCCGTGAGCATGTGGCCTGGGCCCTTTCCCGGCATCGGACTCCCAGTCCTTCGCCGTGAATCACGGACCGGAGTCCCGTGCCAGGGTCGGGATTTGCGGGGCCAGCGGATTTTTGATATTTTTCTACTCCTTGCGTGTCTCTCACAGGAAGGATTTCCATGCGTAATACCTTGCGGGTTGCGGGCCGGATCCTACTGGCCCAGATCTTCATCATCTCTGCGATTCAGAAGATCATCGATTTCAACGGGATGAAGGCCTTCATGGCGGCCCATGGTCTTGCCTCTTGGCTGTTACCCTTCGTCATCGCATTGGAGCTGGGTGGGGGTCTCATGATCCTGGCCGGCCGGGGCATGCGCATCGCGGCCTTTGTGCTCGCCTTGTTTAGTATCGCGGCAGCCGTGATTTTCCACCTGGACTTCACCAACCCCACCCAGGTCATCCTGCTCATGAGCGATCTGGCATTTTCAGGGGGGCTTTTGGTTCTGGCCAGTACCTAAATCCTGCCGCTGGGAGAGGATCCAGCTTCCGCGAAAAATCCGGAAGCTGCGGATTCGGCTGGATCCGGACCGCTCGCAATCCTCAGGAGCTCGGGGAGATCGGTCAGGTTCAGGTGGCGACGTTCTACCTCGATCAATCCGCGCTTTCTGAAATTCGAGAATAACCGACTCACCGTTTCAAGCTGGAGCCCGAGATAACTGCCGATTTCCTCGCGTGACATGCGCAGGTAGAACGAAGAGGGAGAATATCCACGGATCTGGTACCGTTCCGAGAGATCCAGCAAGAACACAGCCAAGCGTTGCTCCGCCGTCTTGCAGGCTAAAACACGCATGATCTGGTGATCGCGCTGGATTTCCCGACTCAGGATCTGGTGAAAACGTTTCTGCAGGGCAGGCAGTTCACGGCCCAGGGCTTCAAGATCCTCAAAAGACACCTCGCAGACCTCACTATCTTCGAGCGCAATCGCCTCGCAGGTATGTCCCCCACCCGCGATGCCATCCAGTCCAAGGAGTTCCCCGGCCATGTGAAAGCCGAAAACCCGGGATGAACCGGAACTTTCCGGATCACAGGTCTTGAAAAAACCCACGCGAACGGCATAGAGGGCACGACAAACCGTTCCGGCGTGATAGAGTGCCTCGTGTTTCCGGATCTTGCGCCGGCGCCGAACGATCGCATCAATCCGTTCAATTTCCGCAGCCGAGAGACCGAGAGGCAGGCACAGTTCCACCAAGCCGCAGGTCGAACAAGCCGCTCTCAGGCTTTCCAGGCTGAAAGCGGGATTGGCACTGTCAATACGGGCGGCCATCGAACATTCCCCTCCGGCCTGACACTGAACCCAAACTTTGATGCGGGTCAACCTCAGGATATTACCACGAACCTAGCATCAGGAATACAATTAACCGGTTTACCCGCATGGAACTTGCATGCAGAGCGGCACAGGTCCATCTGATCCTTCCCCCGCGACCCCATCGGCGGAGACACTCCGGACCGTGGTTTTCGATGCGGAGCTCATTCGGCGGCTGGATCGCCCGGGTCCTCGCTATACGTCCTATCCGACCGCCAACCATTTCTCCGAGGACTTCAACGAGGCGACCTATCAGGACTGCGTGGCCCGGGAGAATGAGGCCCCGCAGCCGCGCGACCTGTCGCTGTATTTTCACATCCCGTTCTGTGCGCACCTGTGCTTTTACTGTGCGTGCAACAAGATCGTGACCCGGAACCGGGGCAAGGCCGCAAAGTACCTCGATTATCTTCTGCGGGAACTGGATCTCCAGAGCTCGCGCTTCCAGGCGGGGCGGCGGGTGAGTCAATTGCATTGGGGGGGGGGAACGCCCACCTATCTTGATCGGGAACAGATGGCCCATCTCATGCAAGCCATCCGGAACCGGTTTTCCCTCGCGGAGGATGAGCAAGGAGAATACTCAATTGAGGTGGATCCCCGAACGGCCGACCGGGAGACGGTGGCGTTCCTGCGGTCTTTGGGATTTAATCGCATCAGTATTGGGGTCCAGGATTTCGATCCCCAGGTCCAGAAAAAGGTCCACCGAATCCAGTCCGAAGAAGAGACCATGCGGGTCGTGGAGGGTGCACGCCAATCGGGGTACCGTTCCATCAACCTCGACCTGATCTACGGGTTGCCGGCGCAATCGGTTGAAAGTTTTGAACGGACACTCGACCAGATCCTGGCCATCGATCCCGACCGGATTGCACTTTACAACTATGCCCATCTCCCCGAGCTTTTTCGTCCCCAGCAAAAGATTGATGCCGGGGATCTTCCGCCCCCCGAGGTGAAACTCGAAATCCTCCGGTGTGCCGTGATGAAGTTGACCCGTGCGGGCTATCACTATATCGGGATGGATCACTTTGCCCGGGCAAACGACGAACTGGCCATCGCCCAGCGGGAGCGACGTCTTCAAAGGAATTTCCAGGGATATTCCACCCATCCAGAATGTAACCTCATCGGTTTGGGGATATCCGCCATCGGCATGATGGGTGCGAGCTACAGCCAGAACTTTCGGACCCTCGACCCCTATTACCAAAGAATCGACCAAAACCGCCTGCCGATCTCCCGCGGAATGGTCCTGACCCCCGATGATCGCCTGCGCCGCCGCATCATCCATTCCTTGGCCTGCGAGTTCCGGATTTCCATTCCGGACATCGAGGAAGGCTACGGCATCCGGTTCGAGGCCTATTTCCCGGACGAGCTCCGGAAGCTCGCGGAGCTGGAAGCGCTGGGCCTCCTTTCGATTGAGGCCCGGGAAATCGAGGTCACCCTCAAGGGACGTTTGCTGGTCCGCAATATCTGCATGATCTTTGATCACTACCTCAGGGGAGAGCGGGTCCCACGGTACTCACGCGTGATTTGAATTGGGCACACAGCTGTCCCAGCCGGGATTTCAAACGGATCCCCAAGCTTTCTTGTAAAAAAAAACGACTTCCCCTATGATCTAAAGTTACCTCCGAAGAGGGGCCGAGATGTCGGGAGAGGTCAGCCGAGAAGAAGCCGGGAGGTTCACTCAGCCCCCCCGACCGGATCACTGGAACGTGGATGAGCTTCCCTGGGAGTCGCTTGAAGCTGATCGGATCGTAGACAACGAGGTCTTTTTTTTCCTTGTATCCACGGCTTCCTTCGTCGAGATCACAACCGATCTCTATACCTCGAACCTGACTGCGCATTATGTGGGTGACGACGAGGTCACGACCTGGCTTCATGATCATTGGCAGCCCGAGGAGCTGCAACATGGTGCCGCCCTCAAACGCTACGTGGAAACCGTCTGGCCCAGCTTTGACTGGGATCTGGCCTATCAGAACTTTTACCGGGAATATGGGCGTCTTTGCAATGCCACCCAGCTGGAAGCGACTCGATCGCAGGAAATGGTCGCCCGCTGTATCGTCGAGACCGGTACATCGTCTTACTACACGATGGTCCGGGATGCGTCCCCGGAACCGCTCCTCAAAATGATTGCCCACCATATCCGGACCGATGAAGTCGGCCATTACAAGTATTTTTTCCGTTATTTCCGGAAATACGCCCGACAGGAATCGGTTTCGCGCCGGGCGATCTTAAAGGCGCTATGGACGCGTATCCGGGAAATCGACAGCGAAGATGGACTGATTGCCTACAAACATGCCTACCAAGTCCGCTATCCGGACCGCGTTTTCGATCCTGAGCATTACGAACAGTTCCGCATGATCCTGAACCAGATGACCCGCGATCACTTCCCGTTCGAGATGGCAGTCCGGATGTGTCTCCGGCCGCTGGAATTGCCACACCCGGTGGAACGCGTGTCCATCCCCATTCTGGTGGCCGGAGCTCGGCGATTCCTCTAGCCTGCCCTTCGCGAACGATCGAACCGACCTCTGAGTCTGGGCCCGTCCGGGATTTCCGAAACCGTGATTTTGCACTGGTTTAGAAGAGACTTGCGGCTGGAGGACAATGCGGCGCTGGCCGCCGCCTGCCGGAATGACAATCCGGTCATCGGTGTCTTTTGTTGTGATCGCCGCTGGTTTTCTGCCCAGACCGGCCAGCTGGGCGTTCATCAAGCCAGCTTTTGGCTGACTTCGCTTTCAGAGCTTTCCCTGGGTCTGGCCCACCTGAATATTCCCCTCAAGTTCCGGGTCACAGAGGACCCGGTGCAAACGCTTCTGGCTCTCGCCTCAGAATTCAAGGCTTCGTCCATCGTGTTCAACAAGGAATACGAACCGGCACAACGCAAACAGGACGCCCGGTTGATTCGGGAGGCGGCCCGGATCGGTCTGACCGTCCACGGATTCAAAGATGGGGCAATTTTTGAGGAAAGCGAGATTCTTTCCTCCAGTGGGAAACCCTATACCGTTTTCTCGCCCTACCGGCGGACGTGGCTCGCCCGCTTGGGCATGAGTCCACCGGTCACAACGGGATCGCCTCGGCCCCGATCCGTGATCCCCGTGCAATCCGACCCGATCCCACCGCCCAGTGCGTTTGGATTCCCCCGTGTGGACCTCATCCAAGCACCAGGCGAACGGGCTGCGATCCATCGACTGAGGGTTTTTTGCAACCAGCCGATCGCCCAATACGGATCCCAACGCGATATACCGGCGGTGGAGGGCACTTCCCGGCTTTCACCCCACCTCTCAGCCGGGACCCTTTCCATCCGACGATGCGTGAATGCGGCGCTGGAACGGGGGGCCGGCCACGGGATGAAAGGCCCGGGGACGTGGCTCACCGAACTGATCTGGCGAGACTTTTACCGGATGATCCTGTTTCACTTTCCCCAGACGGCAAACGAGGCCTTTGATCACAAGTATGCCGACCTGGCGTGGAGCAGCGATCCGGACCTTTGGGAGGCGTGGATACAGGGCCGGACGGGGTATCCCATCGTCGACGCGGCCATCCTGCAGGTCAGGCAAACAGGTTGGATGCACAACCGCCTCCGCATGATCGTGGCCATGTTTCTCACCAAGAATCTCGATGTTCACTGGCGCAGGGGTGAGCAGCAGTTCCGCTTCTGGCTGATGGACTACGACCAAGCCAGCAACGTGGGCGGCTGGCAATGGAGTGCCGGGACCGGCACAGACGCAGCGCCCTATTTCCGCGTCCTGAATCCCGTCCTTCAGGGACAGCGTTACGATCCGGAAGGTCATTTCGTCCGGTCCTACCTGCCCACCCTGAACCAGGTTCCGAATCGCTTTATCCACACGCCCTGGCTCATGCCGCCCGCACTACAATCGACCACGGGATGCCTCATCGGCCACGATTACCCAGCTCCCGTGGTTGACCACACGGCGACGCGCCTGCGGGCGATCGAAAAGTTTCGGCGCCCGGGGTCGGGCCGAGTGAATCCGACGGATGAAAGGGTCACGACCCCGCGCGGGAAGATCTAGGCTAAACCTTGCGGGCAGCGGCGATGCTGGACTCCAGTTCCCGGAGCAGGCGCTTCTGGTCCTCGGTCAGGTGCGTGGGGATCACGACGGTGACCCGGCAGATCAGGTCCCCTCGCTTCTTGTTCTTGAGCGTGGGCATACCCTGACCCTGGAGCCGAAGTAGGGCACCGTCCGGGGTCGACGGTCCGATTTTGAGTGGATGCTTTCCCTGCAAGGTCTCGACCTCCACCACTCCACCCAGCGCAAGCAGGGTATATCGAACGGGGAGCTCGCAGTACAGATCCCCGCCCTCACGCCGGAACCTCTGGTGGGCGCGGATGTGAATCTCCACATAGAGATCCCCGCCCGGTTGTCCCGCCTCACCCGCCTCACCCAAACCTGAAAGCCGAATCCGATCGCCCTCGTCAACCCCGGGTGGGATCCTGACTTCAATCCGGCGATGGGAACGGATTCGGCCTGAACCGTGGCATCCTCGACAATCTCCCTTCTGAGACTGGCCCCGTCCCTGACATCGCGGACAGGTTTGCCGGAGGGTAAAAAAACCCTGCTGGACCCGGATTTCACCCGTTCCACGACAATCCACGCATCGTTCCGGACGGGAGCCGGGTTTCGAGCCACTCCCCCCGCAATCCTCGCAGGTCACAAGCGTTTCATATTCAAGCGGGACGGACTCGCCTTGAGCCACCTGCTCCAGGTCCAGTTCCAGAGCATAGACCAGATCGCGTCCCCGGGCATGGCGCGCCTGCCCGAATGCAGATCCGAAGATGCTGCCAAACAGGTCACCGAAAATCTCGTTGGGGTCAAAACCCGGTGAGGCCCCCGCCTGCCCCGCGAGACCGGCGTGGCCATAGCGGTCATAGAGTGCTCGGCGTTCCGGGTCATAGAGCACGTCAAAGGCTTCCTTCACCGTCTTGAACTGTTCCTCCGCTTCCCTCGACCCCGGATTACGATCGGGGTGCAGCTTCATCGCCAAGCGCCGGAACGCCTTCTTGATTTCCTCCGGGCTCGCATCACGGGAAACCGAGAGTGTCTCGTAATAATCAAGCTTCGAAGTCACCATACGAGACCGCTCGGGCTCAAGCTACCCGCAGATCCACTGCACGAACTTCCTCATGACTTGCCGTTCTTGTGGTCGTCCACCTCTTCAAACTCAGCATCCACCACTTCCTCGCCGCCGGGCCGGCCCGGGTCGTTGCCATTCGCGTTAGCCGCACCGGACTGTGCACCGGTGTTTTCGTAAAGCCGCTGGCCCAGAGAGGCGCTGGCCTGAGCCAAGGCTTGGGTCTTGGCCTCCAAGGTCGCCTGGTCCCCGGTATCCAGAACCCCCTTGAGGTCGGAGAGGGCGGCTTCGACACGAGCCCGTTCCTCCGCCGGCACCTTTTCGCCCATCTCCTGAAGGGTCTTCTCGGTGACATGAATCAGGGTATCCGCCTGATTCCGGGCCTCGATCCGCTCACGTGCCCGCCGGTCCTCCTCGCGATGCGCTTCGGCCTCGGCCACCATCCGCTTGATTTCGTCCTCCGTCAGCCCACTCGAGGCCCGGATGACGATCGATTGCTCCTTACCGGTCGCCTTGTCTTTCGCGGATACATGGAGAATCCCGTTGGCATCGATATCGAACGTGACCTCGATCTGCGGCACACCCCGTGGAGCCGTGGGAATCCCCGTGAGGTCGAAACGTCCCAGAGACTTGTTGTCACGTGCCAGTTCGCGTTCTCCCTGGACCACGTGAATCGTGACCGCCGACTGGTTGTCATCAGCCGTCGAAAACACCTGCGTCGCCTTGGTGGGGATCGTGGTGTTCTTGTCGATGATCCGGGTCATGACTCCGCCGAGCGTCTCAATTCCCAGGGAAAGCGGGGTGACATCGAGAAGCAGCACGTCCTTGACTTCCCCCTGCAACACGCCCCCCTGAATCGCCGCACCAATCGCCACAGCCTCGTCCGGATTGACATCCCGGCGGGGTTCCTTGCCGAAGAACTCACGGACCACAGCCTGCACCTTGGGCATGCGGGTCTGCCCGCCCACCAGAATGACATCGTCGATGTCCCGCACCGACAGGTGGGCATCCTGGATTGCCAGACGGCAGGGCTCGATGGTCTTTTGAATCAGGTCGTCGACCAAAGCCTCCAGTTTGGCCCGGGTCAAACGGATGTTGAGATGTTTGGGGCCACTGGCATCCGCTGTAATGTAAGGCAGGTTGATTTCCGTCTGCTGGGTCGAGCTCAGCTCGATCTTGGCTTTTTCCGCCGCCTCCCGGAGCCGCTGCATGGCCAGGGGGTCATTTCGCACATCAATCCCCTGCTCCTTGCGGAATTCGTCGGCCAGATAGTCGATCACCCGCCTGTCAAAATCCTCACCTCCGAGGAACGTATCTCCGTTCGTCGACAGAACCTCGAACTGCTGCTCGCCATCGACCTCGGCAATCTCGATGATCGAGATGTCGAACGTTCCTCCACCGAGATCGTAAACCGCGACCTTGGTATCTTTCGGTTTCTTATCCAAGCCAAAAGCCAGAGCCGCCGCGGTCGGCTCGTTGATGATCCGCTTAACCTCCAGTCCCGCAATGCGGCCTGCGTCCTTCGTCGCCTGCCGCTGGGAATCATTGAAGTAGGCCGGTACGGTAATCACCGCATCGGTCACGGTCTCTCCGAGGTAGTCCTCCGCCGTTTTTTTCATTTTCATGAGAACTCGGGCCGAAATTTCGGGTGGAGACATCTGCTTGCCCGCCACTTCGACCCATGCGTCACCATTTTTTGCCTGAACAATTGAGAACGGAGAGCGTTTCAGGGCATCTTGGACCATCGCTTCGTTAAACCGGCGTCCGATCAACCGCTTGACCGCATACAGGGTATTTTTGGGATTGGTCACAGCCTGGCGCTTGGCCATCTGCCCGACCAGGACATCACCGTCCTTCCCAAAAGCCACGACCGAGGGAGTGGTTCGATCGCCTTCGCTATTGGGAATCACCTTGGGTTGCCCCCCCTCCATGACGGCGACGCATGAATTCGTGGTTCCCAAATCGATGCCAATGATTTTAGACATAATTTTCTCCAAAAACGGTTCCGATCACAATCCGGACCGGAGGCTCATCACCGCTATCAACTCGAATATGGGGATGGACGCTCCGGGATCAAGTCTCTTCAGGCCGGTTCACGATGACCCGTGCGGGACGCAGGAGGCGCCCTTTCAAACGATACCCCTTCTGAATGACCCGGAGCACGATCCCGGGACCGGCTTCCGGCTCGGAATCGGTTCCAATAGCTTCCTGATACTCCGGATCAAACTGCTCATGAAGGGGGTTGATTTCATCCACGCCTTGTTTTTCAAGGAGCTGCTTGAAAAGCCGGAGCGTCAACTCAACCCCTTCTTTAAGCCCGCTCCCTTCGTCCCCGCCCGCACTCAGGAGACCCAGTTCCAGACTGTCCTTGACCGCCAGGAGATCGGCGAGAAACCCTTCCAGCGCATAGCGATGGGCATTTTCCACCTCACGCTGCGTCCGCTTCTTCAGGTTCTCGAGTTCGGCGGCCACGCGCAGGTAGCGCTCCCAGTTCTCCTGGGCCTTCCGCTCGGCGTCTTCCAGGTTGGCTTGAAGCTGCCCGATCCGGTCCGCCCCCCCCGCATCGCCCTCAGAGGACGGCTCGGCGCTATCCGGGCAACCGGGTGACAGGGCCTGTGGATCTTCCAGCATCACTTTTCTCTCCAGCACGATGAATCACAGCAGAAGCCGGCCTCTCTTCCCAAGAAGCCGGTCTTGAGCGCCAAACCGGAGGCGGCCGCAGCGGGGAGACCACCCTCAATGGTTTTGCAGCGATGCGCCGATCAGATCGGCACTGACCTGCACGATCGGAATGATCTTATTGTACGGAATCCGCGTCGGACCGATCACCCCGAGGACCCCCAAAGTCCGCCCGCCCGCCCGGTACGGCGAAAGGATCACTGAGCAGGGACTGAGCGCATTATACCCGGACTCGCTCCCGATATAAATCTGGACCCGGTCGGCCCGCACACTGGCATCAAAGAGACGGATGAGATCCCGCTGGCGGGTCAGTGTATCGAGAAGATCCCGCAGCCGGGACAAGTCTCTCAGCTCATCGAAATCCATGAGATTGACCTCCCCGCTCACCACCACCTCGGGAGTCGGAGTCAAGGTCTGGTCCAAGATCGTTTCCGCAAGAGACATGGCCTGCTTCATCCAGGCGGAAAGACCCGCCTGAGTCTTCTGCAGGTCGGCCACCAAGCGCTGGCGGACCTCTTCCAGGTTCCCTCCCACGAACATTTCGTTCAAAAACTGGGCCGCCTGTGCCAGAAAATCCCGGGAATAGGGGACCGCGGTTTCGATCAGGCGGTTTTGGACCTCCTGATCATCGGTTAAAAGCACAACGAGGATCCGGTGTTCCGACAGCGGGACAAACTCGATCCGGGCCCATGAGAGCTGGTCCCTTCCGGGAAGGGTCACCACCGCGGCCAGGTGCGTGATGGAGGACAACAGTTCAGTCGCCGCGCTCCACTGCCCCATCGTGACCGGCCGCTGTTCGAACCCCGTTTTCAGGGTTTCAATCAGTTCCGGACCCATGGCCGGTGCTTCGATCAGGCTGTCGACGAAAAACCGGTACCCCAAAACCGTGGGGACCCGTCCGGCCGAGGTATGGGGGGATTGGATCAAGCCTGCGTCTTCAAGGTCCGCCATGACGTTGCGAATGGTGGCCGGGCTCAATGCATGGCCAAAATCGCGCGCCAACGTCCGTGACGCGACCGGTTGCCCGTCCTCAATGTAATGCTCGATCAGCAGCTTCAGTACGGTGCGGGCGCGCTCATCCAGCTCGGGCAACGAAAATCCGGGTGGATTCGTCATCTCAGCGACGGTGGGCCTGTCTATCAGGAGGAGACCGGTTCAAGTTACCATAAATTACCGGCGGCACACAGCCCTGCCCCTTCAAACCTCCCGGTCGGCCTCAACCGGGGATCGGGACGAGCGACGCCCCCCCACTGCGGTCTCTAAGGTAACATCAGAACCATGCCGACACTCGCACGTGCCTATGTGTTCTGCCGGGGAGAGACACCTGCATCGCCCTCGGTGCTCGCCAATCTCGAGAGGATCCTGGGGCAGGCCGGGATTCCCATCGTCCAGACGAGTGAAATACCGGGGCCCACCGGGAAAACCGCCCCTCCCCCAACCGAACCCGCCTTCGAACCCGGCGATTTTGCCATCAGCCTTGGCGGAGATGGCACTTTCCTGGCCACCGCCGCTGCCACGCGGGCGGAGATTCCGGTTTTGGGTATCAATCTCGGACGCCTGGGCTATCTCACGGACTTCCCCGCCGACCGGCTCGATTGGGACCTCAAGCCCATTCTCGAAGGACAGTACCAGACGGAAACGCGGGTGCTCATCCGGGGATGTCTAAAGCCCGTCGCCCCCCAATGGCGTCTTGCCCTGAACGACATCGTCCTCGAAAAGGCCGATGGCGGAAGGATGATCGACATCGAAACCTGGATTGAGGGACGCTTTGTCTGCGCCCATCGCGCCGATGGACTGATCGTCTCAACCCCGAGTGGCTCCACGGCTTACGCCCTTTCCTCGGGTGGTCCCATTCTCCATCCGGAGCTGTCCTGCCTCGTCATCCTGCCGATTGCGCCCCACAACCTCTCGGACCGGCCACTCGTCATTCCGGGAAAGGCCCAGATCGAACTCCGGGTACCGGAGGCACAGGCGTCCCGTTGCCTCGTCAACTGGGATGGCTCCGCCACCCGGCGTCTTGATCCCGGAGTGCGGGTCCAAATCAACCGGGCGGATCGCGAGCTCACGATCATCCATCCGGCGAGCTATGACCCGTTTGCCCGTTTGCGCGAAAAACTCCATTGGGGCCAGTCCGAGAGTTAGGCATGCTGGCCAGTCTCGAAATCAGAAACTACGCCCTGATCAGCCAGCTGGCACTGGACTTCGAACCGGGACTCACGGTTCTCACCGGCGAGACCGGAGCGGGCAAATCGATCCTGATCGAGGCGTTGGGACTGGCACTCGGGGGACGCGCCGACAGCGTGGTCATCGGCCCGGATCGGGACGAAAGCACGGTCACAGCCCTGTTCCGGCCTGGCGCGCGCTCCCCGGCGGAGCTCTGGCTCCAGGAACACGGTCTTGACGAGGGAGGCGAATGCACCCTGCGACGCCTGGTCTACCGGGACGGCAGGCCCTCGCGGGCCTACATCAACGGCCATCCCGTGACGCTCCAGATGTCAGGTCAGCTGAGCGATTTGCTGGTTGACCTTCACGGGCAACATGAGCATCAGTCTCTCACCCGTCGCGAAACCCAGATGACCCTGATCGACGCCTTCGGTGGGCTTTCCGCCGAGGTTCAGGAAATCCAATCCCGCCATAGCGAGTGGCGGGAGGCCCGACTCGCCCTCGAGACACAGGAAAAACAGGCCGCGGCATCCGAATCGGAATCGGTGGCAGTCCGCGAACGGCTGGAGCTGCTCGAATCGCTGGATCCCCGGTCGGGAGAGTTCGAGCACCTGGCCGAATCCCAGAAACGACTCGACCACCTGGAGCGCATCCGTCAAGGACTGCTCGTGATCCGGAAGTTGCTGACCGGCGGGGAGGAAGCGCCCCAAAGCCCGGGATGCGAACCACTTTTGGGCCGGGCCCAAAAAGAACTTCGACCGCTCCTCTCCCTGGATCCCGCCCTTGAAATCCTCGCGGGCCGGATCGACGAGGCCAAGGGCGCCCTCGATCAGTGTGAAGGGACCCTGGACCAGTACGAGAGCAACATTGAAATCGATGCCACCCATATGGAATCCACACGCCTCCGCTTTGACCGCTACCAGGAGCTGGCCTACCGCTTCCACATGCGCCCGGAGGAGCTCGCGGATGCGCTGGGGGAGACACGAGGTCGGGCAGAGGCCTTGGCCACGGGCTCCGGGCTCCTTGAACGATACCGGGCCGAGGCGGCCGCAGCTGAAGCGCGCTATCACGCGGCGGCTCAGCAACTCTCACGGGACCGTCGGAAAGCGGCATCCCGGCTGGAGGAGGCCGTAAACCGCCTACTTCCGGAATTCGGAATGTCAGGGGCCCAACTCGCCGTAAACTTCGAGCCGGCCCCCCCCGGACCCCGTGGCGTGGAATCGATCCGGCTGGATTTCAGGAGTCATGCCGACCAACCCGCCCTCCCCCTGGCCAAGATCGCCTCCGGGGGTGAGTTGTCCCGGCTGGCTTTGGCACTTCAGCTGGCCTCAGCCCACGCCCAGTGGGTGCCGACCCTGATCTTTGATGAAATTGATTCCGGGATCGGCGGTCGCATTGCCGAACGGGTCGGACTCAAGCTTCGAGCCCTGGCCGGTCACCGGCAGGTGTTTTGTATCACCCACCTTCCGCAGGTCGCCTGCCAGGGACACCATCATTTTCGGGTACTCAAAGAAAGCCGCTCCGCAAACATCCGAACCCAGGTCGTTCCCCTGGATGCCGAATCGCGGGAGCAGGAAGTTGCACGCATGCTGGCCGGGGAGGAAGTCACGGATGCGGCCCTTCGCCATGCCCGTGAACTCATCGGTCGGGCACAAAAAGCCCCCTGATCGGTTATCATGGCCGCACCTCCCAGTTCCCCCTGGCCGTTCCCGATGAGCTTCCGCAACCGGTTAGTGCTGTTAGGTCTGTGTGCGATCGGGCTCGGGGGCTGCAGCTTCGTCTACATTGCCCCGATGCACCAAGGCAACTACCTTTCGCCGGCGATGATGCATGAAATCAGGGTCGGCATGACGCAATCGCAGGTCGCCTACCTGCTCGGCCCGCCGGCACTCAAAAACCCCTTTTCCTCCCAGCACTGGGTCTACATCTACTACCGGAAGGCCGGCCATTTCTCATCTGCCCGGCTTCATCATCTTTGGATTGTTTTCCATCAGGGACGGGTCATCCGGATTCGTCGCCGGGGGCGCGTCCATCCGGCGAAACCGCCCGCCCACTGACTCGACCCGCTTTCCCCTTTCTCCCCAAACGCCCAAGGCGAAGATCGCCCGGTCGAATCTTGAGTGGCTTGAGGAACTCGACCCGGTCGGTGGGCCGGAGAATCGCACCCAGACCGATTTCCTGGCCCGCCACGGCAATCCGACCGCCCATGGCCAGCCAACGCTCGGCAAAACCTTGAAGTCCAGCCATCCGGAGTGCATCCGCGAGTGTCGATCCCGTCGACAGGGTGAGCATCCGATGGTATTCACGCTCCCCTTCCATCCACGCCATTTCAACCCACATGGCTGCCGTCCGGATATCTTCGGCGAGCTTCTTCCACAAAGGCATCCGTCAGGGTCTCCATGGCCTCTCCGATCAGCGGAGCGACCAGATGACCCATCATGCGGCTACCCGTCACGAAGGAAAGATCCAGCTCGACCTCGCAGTCCCGGGGGCCGGCCGGTGCAAACTTCCAGGTCCCATCCAGCTCGCGCAGGGGCCCCTCGACCAACTTCATGCGAATCCGGTCGGGAAAGTGGTTGTGGTTTCGGGTCCTCAACCGGTACCGGAGGGGTCCCCATGCCAGACCCATCTCGGCCAGGACGATTTCGCCGTCTTGAGTCCCCGCCTCTTTCCCGAGGATCCGGGCATTGGCGCACCAGGGCAAAAAACGGGAATAGGAGGGAACGTCCGCAACCAACCGGTACATGTCCTCCACCCGACAGGGGACACGGGCATGTCTTTGAATATTTCGCAGCACGGGCCGAGAATCGCCTCAGGAAATGCCCCCGTATAATGCCACCATGAAGGATGACACGCAGAGATCAAAACCGCCGGCCCAAGTCGAAAACCGAAGGGCACGCCACGACTACTCCATCGAGGAACGCTACGAGGCGGGCTTGGTGCTGGAAGGCTGGGAAGTCAAAGCCCTGAGGGCGGGACGTATCCAGATACGGGACAGCTATGCGCTGATCAAAAATGGTGCCATTTGGCTGATCGGAAGCCAGATTGCACCGCTGCCGACCGTTTCCACACACCGGACCGTCGACCCGGAGCGAACGCGCAAGTTACTCCTTCACCAGCGGGAAATTGACACCCTGCGCGGGGCCGTTGAACGACGGGGACTGACCCTGATTCCCCTGCGTCTGTACTGGAAGCACGGACGGGCCAAGCTGGAGTTGGGCCTGGCACGGGGTAAAAAACTCCATGACAAGCGGCGCAGCGAACGGGAACGGGACTGGGCGAGGCAAAAAGCCCGGCTCTTGCGTCATGAACGTCCCTCTTCCTGAGGCGCACCGGATTTCAGGGCGTGCGGACGACCGGGCGTGATCCCGAACGGATCCACTCACTGTACGAACCGGCATAGAGGCGTGATCCAGAAAGACCCGCCCACTCCATCGCCAGCAAGGTCTGGCAGGCGGTCACCCCGGAACCACAGGAATGAATCACCTCCCGTGGTGAGCATCGCCCGAGGACGGTGGCGAAGCGACTGCGGAGCTCGGCCGGATCGAGAAGCCGCCCATCGGGAGCCAGTGTCTCCAAGTAGCAGAAGTTGACCGCGCCTGGAATGTGGCCCGCCACGGAGTCGATGGGTTCCTCAAGACCGTGATACCGGTTCGCGTGACGTACATCGAGGAGCAGTCCCTGGCCCTGTCCGGCCACTACGGCTTCGATGTCCAAAGTGGTCAGCCAGAGGTCGGGGTTTGGCCGGGGTTCGAAAGATTTCGCGGCAACCGTCCGGGGAGGACCCGATTCAATCGGGCCGTGATTGTCGACCCAGACCGACCAACCCCCGTCCAGCACGGACACGTTCGATAAACCGAGCCAGCGCGCAAGCCACCACAAGCGAGCCGCGAATGGTCCTGTGGTTTGGTCGTAGGCCACAATCCGCGTTCGTTCATCAACCCCCGCCTGACCCAGCCAACGGGCCAATGCGGCAGGATCCGGCAGGGGATGCCGCCCGCTTGTTTCCGTCACGGGTCCCGAAAGGACCCGGTCCAGATGGGCATAACGGGCGCCCGGGATGTGTCCTTCTTCCCAACTTTGCCCCCCCCATCCCGGATCCTCGAGCCGGAATCGGCAGTCGAACAGGCACACGTCCGGCTGTCCGATCCACGCTTTGAGTGTCCGCTCATCGATCAAGGCAGGACAGGTGGCCGCTTCCATCGTGAATTCCCCTTTTGAGCACCGCATGAGAGTATATAGTGAAGATTGGAGAAGCCCACCATGTCGAAGTCTGACTCTTCCTACGCGTTAAAAGACCGGGTTTTGTTGATCACGGGTGCGAGCCGCGGCATCGGGCGAGCGATTGCCCTGCGGGCCGCCCACGCGGGTGCCCGGATCGGAATTCTCGCCAAAACGCAAACTCCGCACCCGCACCTGCCCGGAACCATCGAAACCGTGGCTCGCGAAGTCCGGGACTTGGGGGCTCAGGCCCTGCCGATCGCCACGGATATCCGCGACGTGGAGGCTGTCGAAACTGCGGTGTCCCGCGTTGTGGCCGAGTGGGGCCGGCTGGACATCCTCGTGAATAACGCCAGTGCCATTGCACTGGGCGGGCTCGCCGATATCCCCGTCAAAAAACTGGACTTGCTCTGGTCGGTCAATGCGCGAGGGACCTATGCCTGCACGCGCGCAGCCCTTCCCTTTCTCCGGCAGGCCGAAAACCCCCATGTGCTCGTCCTCGCCCCTCCCCCCAGTCTGGATCCGCGCTGGTTCTCGGGACATCTGGGGTATACGCTGACCAAAATGGGAATGAGCTTCTGCGTCCTCGGGCTGTCCCGGGAATTGGCCCGAGAGGGCATTGCCGTCAATGCGCTATGGCCAAAAACGATCATCGCAACCCAGGCGCTGACCCAGCTGGGCGGACCCATCCGGCCCGAAAACTGTCGCAAGCCGGAGATTGTCGCCGACGCCGCGGTGGAAATCCTCAAACGACCGGCACGAACGACAACCGGGCAGTTTTTCATCGATGAGGCCGTGCTCGCGGAGGCTGGAATCACCGACCTCGACCGTTATGCCGTCTCCCCCGGGGCACAGTTGCTCCCCGACCTTTTCCTTCCGGAATTTCTGAACGCGTTCGATCGGAAAACGGAATCCGACTGAACAAAAGCCGCTCCCTACTGGAGGTTATGAAAATGACGCGCCTGCCCCTTCGGGGTGAAACGACTACGCTTTGCGGCTCGGTTGTTGGAGGGGCAGAAGATGGCGGTGCCGTGTCGCGAATTCGGTCTCTCGTGCAAGACCGGTGACCTGGTCTTCCCGGTGTGCTTGAGAGGCGCATGGTTGGGCTCAAGCACGAGCATCCGAGCTGGGGTGCGCCAATTACAAGGGTGAGTTCATGCTGGGTGATCGGCGTGACTGCTGTCCGCTGACCCTCACCGATCATGCACGACGACTTGGGATTCTTCGACCACGAAAGCAATCGGGTCGAATGCGCAGATAACCCCTTCGAGGCCAAGGTGTTACCCCTGTCCTCGGAATCATCCGTCACCCATGTGGCCCGGTACGGACCCCCTGATTAATTGGTCGGGGTGAGAGGATTTGAACCTCCGACCACCTGCACCCCATGCAGGTGCGCTACCAGGCTGCGCTACACCCCGACTGACCCACCCTGACTTTCAGCTTCTCAAGAACTTCAGAATATCCTCGAGTTCCATCCGTAGCTGCTTGACAATCTGGGTGCTGTGATGCATGTCCTGCTGCATCCCATCCCCTCCCAGCTGCTGACGCGCGCCCCCAATCGTATAGCCATGCTCGTAAAGAAGGCTGCGGATCTGGCGGATCAGAATGAGATCCTGGCGCTGGTAATACCGCCGGTTGCCCTTGCGCTTGACGGGGCGCAACTGGCTGAACTCTTGCTCCCAATACCGGAGCACATGAGGCTTGACCTGGCAAAGATCACTGACCTCCCCGATCGTGAAGTAACGCTTCGCGGGGATCGGGGCTAGTTCAAGTTTATTCTCTGCTTCCAGCATAACCATCGACACGGGTCCTCAGTTTCTGGCCTGGATGGAAGGTGATAACCCGGCGGGCGGAAATGGGTATTTCCTCGCCGGTTTTGGGATTCCGACCGGGTCTTTGGTTTTTGTCGCGCAGATCGAAGTTCCCGAAGCTGGACAGGTGGACACAACGGCCATCGAACAGGGCGGTTTTGATCGCATCAAAGAAAAGATCCACGAGTTCACGGGATTCCCGTTTATTGATTCCGAGTTCGCCATTCAAGGCTGCTGCCAAGTTCGCCTTGGTCAGAGCGGTTGATTTACCTTCGGAGTCTACCATGGAACCCCCCCTCGATGATGACAACTGCTTTTTCACAGAGATCGTTGATGGCCTTTTCCGTTAGTGTGCTATGTTCATCCCGAAAGATCAAGCTAAACGCCAGGCTTCTGAAACCTTCCTGTAAAGGCGCCCCGGTGTAGACATCAAAAAGCCGGACTTCCACAAGAGAGGGACGCCCGGCAACCAGCAGTGCCTCCTCTACCTCTCCCACCGGTACCGCGGTCGGCAACTCGAAAGCCAGATCACGCCGGATTGAGGGAAAGCGGGGCGGTGACTTATATTCTACATCAGAAAATGCTCCTAATTCATTCAAATTAAAGGACCAAATATAGGTTTTGCCCTTGACTTCCCAGCGCTTCTGGAGTTTCGGGTGCAGCGCGCCCAAAAAGCCGATCCGGCGTTCGTCCAGGAAGAGACAGGCACATTCCGCAGGATCCAGGGCCACATGTTGGGACGGCCTGAAGCGCAGTCGCCCCGGCACGGAAACCAGCAATGACTCGAGATCCAGCTTGACGTCATAAAAATCGACTTCCCGATCTGGGGTTCCCCATTGCATCTCCACGGACGAACCGTTCCACAAGCCGGCGACTTCCTCTTGTTCATTCTTCCGCCCATCTTGTTCCCAGAAAACCGATCCCATCTCGAAAATCCGAAGCCGTCTCTGCTCGCGGGCCTGGTTGTAGACCAGCGTTCGCACAAGACAGGGCCAGAGACTCCGCCTCAGCGTGGATTGATCACCTGCCAGCGGATTGAGCAGGTGGACCGGTGATTCCTCCGGCGGGGCAAATGCCTGGTCCCAGTCCGGATCGATGAGCGAGAGGGAGATCGTTTCATGGTAGCCCCGCTCCGCGAGTCGTCCGCGCCATTTCTCCATGGACGCATGGAAGGGGTCCCGGGGCAAGCGCCGCAGTGCGCCAGTCAGCGGGCGCATCGGCAAGCGTGCATATCCATGGAGCCTGGCCACCTCCTCTACGAGATCTTCTGGCGCATGGAGATCGTAACGGCAGGAGGGAGGCGTCACCCGGAAACCGGAACCTGTCGGCTTCACAACACATCTCGTCGCCTCGAGGTATTTCAGCAGGGTCCGGCGCTGAAGTCGGCATCCGAGTTTTTTCTGGACCAGCGAGGGCTCGAGCCGGATTTCGCGCGGGCTGGGGGGGGTTCCCGTCGCCTCCGACAGGGCTTCAAAACGGATTGCCGAGCCATAGATCTCCGTCAGGAGTTCGACCGCACGCTCAATGGCAGAAACCGGAAGCGCCGGGTCCACTCCCCGCTCGAAACGCTGTGCCGCCTCGCTGCCACAGTTGATACGACGAGCCCGACCCGCAATCGCCCCCGGGGAAAAATGCGCACTCTCCAGAAAAATGTGACGGGTTTCGCTTTGCACTGAAGCCTCGAGTCCTCCCATCACACCCGCCAGGCCCAGAGGTCGTGTCGGGGAAGCCACGACCAGGAAGTCTTCATCCAGCTCAATGGTGCGTTTGTTCAAAAGGTCCAGGGATTCCCCTTTTCGAGCCCAGCGGACCCTGAGTTCGCCCTCGCCGACGGCCCCGGCATCGTATGCATGGAGCGGTTGGCCAAGCTCCATCATCACATATTGTGTGACATCGACGACCGGGTGAATCGATTCAATGCCCAAACGGGCCAACCGCATTCGCAGGGCCAACGGCGTCTCGATACGGGGATCCAAGAGCGCAAATTCAAGTCCGATAAACCGGGAGCAGGCAGAGGGCGCATCGATCCTGAGAGGACGACCCCGAGGCAGACTGGTAGCTCCCCCTGGCGGGGACCGGGACAAAGCCACTCCCGTCAGCCCGGAAATCTCGCGGGCCAATCCGAGCGCACTCAAACAGTCGCCACGGTTGGGTGTGACGTCGATTTCAAACAGGGCATCAGGCCACTCCAGCACCGGGGCAAGATCGACTCCGGTGACGCCCTCCCCGGGCAACTCCAGGATCCGGTCACTGCGGGTGCCGATGCCGAGTTCCTGCTCAGAACAGAGCATGCCTGAGGAAAGCACCTCGTGGAAATGCCGTTCGTCAAGCGGCGAGCGTCCCGGGAGCCGGGCGCCGGGCGGTGCCCAGGCAACCCGGTGACCGGGTTCGAGGTTCGGTGCCCCGGAGACCACCGTGGCCAGCCGGCCGCCGGCTTCCAACCGGCAGACCCGAAGCCGCCCGTCCTTCATAAAATCCACGGACTGGATGGCCGCCACGCACACTCCCGAAAAAGGCGCGGAGAGAACGTGCACGGTCTCGACCTCGAACCCCCCTTCCGTGAGCCGGTTCCGCAAGCGGTGATCCCGCATGGGGATGGGGAGCCAGTCCTCGAGCCAGCGACGGGTGATTTTCATGATCCCGAAGCCGCCGGACGTGGCGTCAGGAAACGCAGGTCATTGTCGTAAAACCACCGGATGTCGCCAATGCGGTATTTGAGCATGGCCAGCCGTTCGATCCCCATTCCAAAAGCCAGTCCGGACCACTCCCCGGGATCCACTCCGGATTGCCGAAAAACCTCGGGATGGACCAGGCCACAACCCATGACTTCGATCCAGCCGGACTGCTTGCACACCCGGCATCCGCGCCGGGCACAGAAAAAACACTCCAGATCGACCTCTGCCGACGGCTCGGTGAAGGGAAAATAAGAAGGACGAAACCGGATCTTCAGGCCATCCGTGAAAAAGGCGTGGAGAAAGTCACTCAGCACATCGGTCATCTCCGCCCATGAGATTTCCCGATCCACCACCAGTCCCTCCACCTGGTGAAACATGGGTGTATGCGTGAGATCCGAATCTCGACGGTAGACCCGGCCGGGCGCAATGATCCGAAGCGGTGGGCCCCACCGCCTGAGGGCGCGGATTTGTACGGGCGACGTGTGGGTCCGGAGCAGGAGGGCGCCGGGGTCCAGGTAAAAAGTGTCGTGGGCGGCCCGGGCCGGATGGTCCGGGCCCATGTTGAGCGCCGTAAAATTATGGAAGTCGTCCTCGATTTCGGGACCGGTCGCGATGGTGAAACCGCTGCCGCAAAAATGGTTCTCAATGAGGAGTCGGGCCTGGGTCAACGGATGAAGGGTCCCGGGCATGAGGCCCCGACCGGGCAGGGTGACATCCACCCGCTTGCGGGCCAGTTGTTTTTCGACCTGATCCGTCTCCAAGGACTTCCGTCGCTTCCGGATTGCCTCTTCAATCGCATCCCGGGCCCTGTTCAGTCCCTGACCGGTGGCACTTCGCTCCGCACCGGACAGAGTCGCCAACCGACGGAAGGCTTCCGGCAGGATTCCCTGCCGTCCCAGCCAGTGGACCCGGACCTGTTCCAGTTCGGCCAGGGTGCCGGCGGTGGAGATGGCCGCCAGGGCTGAATCGAGAAACTCCGGTTCGGATGCCACAGGGAACCTCCACAAGCGATTGCGGGAACTACACTCCGCCTGCTGGGAGGTTCAGCCAGCAGCCAGGGCCGTTTTGGCTTGCTCCACCAGCGTGGCAAAGGCCGCCGGATCCTGCACGGCGAGTTCCGCAAGAATTTTCCGGTCAACCACGATCTCGGCCTTGGACAGACCCTTCACGAACTGGCTGTAAGACAGGCCGTGCTCGCGGCTTCCCGCGTTGATCCGAACAATCCACAGGGCTCGGAATTCGCGCTTTCTCTGCCGCCGGTCGCGATACGCGTACTGGCCGGCCTTGAGCACCGCCTGCCGGGCGACCTTGATGGTCCGGCTGCGCGCACCATAGTAGCCCTTGGCCTTTTTCAGAACCTTCTTGTGCCGGGCCCGGCTGGTGACCCCCCTTTTTACTCGTGCCATGTCGAGTCTCCTTTACTGGTAGGGCAGAAGCGGGCGCAAACGGTCGCGGTCAGTAGGTCCGACGACCGCCGGACTGCGCAGCTGACGCTTCCGTTTGGGCGACTTGGTGGACAGGATATGGCGGCGATGGGAGTGTTTCCGTTTGAAGCCATTGGCTTGCGCCCGGAAACGCTTGGCCGCACCACGATTGGTCTTGAGCTTGGGCATGACACACTACTCCGCATATTGGCTTGGTTCCGCTCTCGCGGCATTGACGACCAAGGGCATTCCCTCAAGGGGAATGCTTTTCGGTTTTACTTGCGACGGGGCACGAGCACCATCACAATTTGTCGTCCTTCAAGGCGCGGCGCCATCTCGACCACCGCATTCGAATCCAAATCCGTCTGGATCCGGTTGAGAATCTGGGCACCCAAGTCCTGGTGCAGCAATTCGCGTCCCCTAAAACGCAGGGTGACCTTCGCCTTATCTCCGTCTGCCAGAAAACGCATGATACTTTTCAGCTTGATCTGGTAGTCGTTTTCTTCCGTGGTCGGCCGGAACTTGACCTCCTTGATATGGATCTGCTTCTGCTTCTTGCGGTTGGCCTGAACCTTCTTGTTCAGCTCAAACTGGTATTTGCCGAAATTCATCACCCGGCAGACCGGAGGATCCGCGGTGGGCGAAACCTCGACCAGATCCAGTCCCGCGTTTTCAGCAACTCTCATGGCCTCGCCCGTGGGCAGGACCCCGATTTGCTGACCATTGTGGTCGATCACGCGCACTCGGGGCACCGTGATCTCGGCATTACGCCGAACTTTTTTCTCGCCGCTGATGCCTCAGTCCTCCACTACATCTTGGCCACGGCGATTCCGTTCCCTAGTCAAGTCAGCCACAAAGCTTTCCAGAGATCTGTCTCCCAGGTTACTGCCATTTTGGCGGCGTACGGCGAGACGGCCAGAAGCCGCCTCTTTCGGACCGATCACGGCCAGGTACGGAACCCGCTGGATCGAGTGTTCCCTAATTTTAAGGCCAATCTTCTCATTTCTCAAGTCCAGCGCGACCCTGAACCCTGCCCCTTCCAGTACTTGGCAGGCCTGACGGGCATATTCGTCCTGTTGTCCCGTAATGGTCAGGACGGCCACCTGGACCGGGGCCAGCCAGAGCGGCAGGACACCCGCATGGTGCTCCAGGAGAATCCCGATAAAGCGTTCCAGGGATCCCAAAATGGCCCGATGCAGCATGACGACGCGTTCCTTGTTCCCTTCCGCATTGATAAAACTGGCCCCGAGCCGCTCGGGCAGCACGTAATCCAGCTGCAGGGTTCCGCACTGCCACACCCGGCCCAGGGTATCCCGTAGCGAAAATTCGATCTTCGGTCCATAAAAGGCGCCCTCCCCCGGCTGGATCGAATAGGCCAGATTCTCGTGTTGCAGGGCCTGCGACAGGGCCTCCTCCGCACGATCCCAAAGCTCGTCGCTTCCCACCCGCTGCTCGGGACGGGTGGACAGATGGATCTGGATGTCCGAAAAACCAAAATCCCGGTACACATTGAAAAGCAGGCGGATGAAGGCCGTGGCTTCTGGCTCCACCTGGTCGGGAGCACAGAAAATATGGGCGTCATCCTGGACGAAAGAGCGTGCCCGGAGAAGTCCGTGCAGGGTCCCGGAAGGTTCATTCCGGTGGCAGACCCCGAATTCCGCAAGGCGAAGCGGCAACTCCCGGTAGCTCCGGACCCCCTGGTTGAAGATCTGGACATGGGCCGGGCAGTTCATGGGCTTGATGGCATACTCCCGGTTGTCCACAGAGACGGCAAACATCTGCGTACCGAACTTGTCGGCATGTCCCGAACGCTCCCACAGGACACGGTCCAGCATGAGGGGCGTGTGCACTTCCCGATACCCCGCAGCCGCCAGCTGGCCCCGGATATAGTCCTCGATGGCCCGGTACAGCACCCATCCCGCCTCGTGCCAGAACACCATCCCGGGGGCCTCGTCCTGGAAATGAAACAGATTCATCAGCTTGGCCAGTCTCCGGTGATCCCTTTTTTCAGCTTCCGCGATCCGTTCGAGGTGCTGGGTCAGTGCCTCAGGGCTGGCCCAGGCCGTGCCGTAAATCCGGGTCAACATGACATTGCGAGAATCCCCCCGCCAGTACGCACCGGCGACCTGCGTCAGCTTGAAATTGCCGAGGCGCCCGGTCGAGGGAACATGGGGTCCCCGGCACAAATCCTGAAAATCACCTTGGCGATAGAGACTGATCACCTCGCCTGCGGGGATTTCCCGGATGATCTCGGCCTTGTAGGCCTCACCCCGCTCAGAGAAAAAACGGACGGCCGCATCCCGGGTCATGACCTGGCGTTCAATGGGGAGATCCTCGGAGACGATTTGCCGCATCTCCGCTTCGATCCGTGGCAGGTCCTCCACCGAAAAAGGTGGCTCAACGTGGAAATCGTAATAGAAGCCATCTTCGATCACCGGGCCGATTGTGACCTGGGTCTGCGGAAAAAGGCGCTTGACCGCATGGGCCAGAAGATGCGCAGTTGAATGTCTCAGGATCTCAAGTCCCAAGGGTTCCTCTGCCCTGACCGGCTCGACGACGGCATCCGAGTCGAGTGTCAGGGAGAGATCGACGGGTCGGCCATTGAGCCGTCCGGCCACCACCCGTGACATGACCTCGGGTCCGACGCGTCGGGCCAGGGCTTCTTGAACCGACAGGGGCTCCGCTTGATCCACCTCGCCCTGAAGTGGAATCGTAATCTTGGGCATCAGCAGTAGTCCGGGTATCTGATAGCCCCACATAGGAGGCGAAGCGCCATTATAGCGGGTCGTCCTCTCGCCCTGTTGACCGTCAGACGAGTGCTCCGCCGCAGGAACTACCCGCCCCGGCCGCACATCCAAAACAATGGGGTCCACAGGCAATCGGCCCCTGTGCCAGATCGTCAAAAGCCTCGATTTCCCAAAGGCTCCGGGGTCGCCCGCCCAGCGGCAGCTCGAGCATCTGGTTGAAATCGCAGTCATAAAGCTGCCCATCCCATCCGACCGAGAGCAGGTTCCGGCACATGAGACCGGGGATGGTCTCGGGGTTGAAGGACTGGACGAGAAGCGTCTGGTAAGCCTCATACGTCCCGTCTCGGAGCAGTTGATGGAGAAACCGGCTGATCGGCATGTTCGTGATCGTGAGGAGACGGTTGAAGCGGATCCCGTAGTGCTCTCCCAGCTGTTTCTTGTAATCGCTTTCAAGCCGCGCCTGGGGAGGAGGAAGAAAGGGGCCGACCGGGTTGTAGACCAGATGCAGCTCCAGGGTGCTTCCGGGGGCTGCATAACCCAGCGCGTTCAGTTTCTCGAGGGCCCGCAGGCTGGGCTCGAAGACCCCAACCCCCCGCTGTTTTTCAACGTTCTCACGGCTGTAACAGGGCAGTGAAGCGATCACGGTCACCTGGTTTTGTGCGAGGAACCGGGCAGTCTCCTCCTGGCCGGGTTCAAAGAGGACCGTGAGATTACACCGGTCGATCACTTGTTTCCCCGCCCCACGTGCCGTCATCACGAGACGACGGAACTGGGGATGGAGTTCGGGCGCCCCGCCGGTCAGGTCCACGGTGGTAATTCCGCATGAACGGTCGAGCAACTCCAGGATCCGGTCGACCGTTCGAGTGGCCATGATTTCGGTCCGCTTCGGCCCCGCTTCCACATGGCAGTGATTACAGGCCTGGTTACAGCGTTTCCCCAGATTGACCTGCAGGATTTCGAGCGGTTTCCGGGTCAGAGACAGGTGGTTGCGGCCCAAGACCTCCCCGAAAGTGGGGGCAGGATCGATCGGGACGGGGGCGGGATCCGACATCGCGATAGTTTCGCATAAATGCCGCCCCCTTCGGATTGCCGATCCGGACCCCGCCCACCCAAGCAGAGGGCTATACTCGTCCGAGCCAAAGACCAACTCTTCTGAAAGGATCGAGCATGAAAAATCCGGCTCGCGACAGGTTTTTTGGTTTCGGCCTGGTCGTGCTGTCGATGTCAACCTTGCCCGGGTTGTCTTTCGCCCGTTCCGATGCGCATCTCCCGGCCCAGTTGGATCACCTCAATGCCTATGTCCGCAAGACCATGCACCTCTGGCACGTTCCCGGTCTTGCCCTGGCCGTTGTCCAGGACGGCAAGCGGGTATACGCACGGGGTTACGGATACCGGATGCTCGGCCGGTCCGCCCGGGTCAACCCGGAAACACTTTTCACCCTGGGATCGCTGACCAAGGCTTTTACCGTGGCGGCACTGGGCCAGTTGGTCACCTCCGGGAAACTGCGCTGGGACACTCCGGTCCACGCTGCGCTCAGAGACTTTCGCCTGGAGAGCGCGTACGTCACCCAGATGATCACCCTCCGGGACCTGCTCACGCACCGGAGCGGATACTGCGACCCCACAGCCATGTGGTACACCTCTTACGACACCGTGCGGAATGTTCTCCGGAGGCTCCGTTACCAGAAACCGACCTATGCCTTCCGGACGCACTTCTGCTACAACAACACGCTCTACCTCGCGGCCAGCCAGTTCATTCCGGCTCTCACGGGCATGAGCTGGAACCACTACCTCCAACTCCACCTGTTCCGCCCCTTGCACATGAAAGGCACGGTCACCCGGCAGGAAAAGCTGGCCGGCAAAAAGAACGTGGCAGCCCCCTACGCGGTGATCGACGGTCGGGTGAAGCGGATTCCCCGCTATTGGACACACAACATGGATGTCTTTGCACCCGTGGGCGGCATCAACACCAGCGTGCTTGACATGAGCCATTGGCTCGAAATGCTCATGGACCACGGTCGCTACCAGGGGAAACCCGTCCTCTCTCCCGCCATCATCCGCACCATGGAAACGCCCTGGATACTGATCCATGAGGACAACCCCTCGGTGGGCAGCTGGTTGCGGATCCAAACGCCGGGAGAACCCTTCTATGCCTACGGTCTCGGGTTTTTTATCCAGGCGTATGGCGGTCACCGGCTGATCTGGCATCCAGGGAACATCAACGGGATGTCGACCGTGCTCGCTATTGTGCCGAGCCTGCATTTGGGCGTTGTGGTCCTCTCCAATCTGGACCAGAACTTTGCGCCCGAAGGGATCCTGTTTCACGTGCTCCAATCCTATCTGGGGCTGCCCCACCGGGACATCAGCCGTGCCTGGTACCGCTTCATTCAGGAGCAGCGCGCGAAAGAAAAGTCCATCCGGCGAAAACTCGTGGGCCGGCGCAAACGCCAGGTCCGACTGCCGGTCCCGCTTACTCGGTACGTTGGTTTTTACCGGAGCCGTTTTGATGGAACGGCACAAGTGAAAGAACGGAACGGCGTGCTCACACTCACGCTCGGGAACCCGGCCTTTCACGGGATTCTGGTGCCCTGGAATCCCCACACATTCGAGGTTCGCTGGGAGGAACGCTATGAAGGCACAAGCTACCTCACCTTCAGCCTGGGCCCGCGGGGACAACCCGAAATCCTGTCGTTCGTAACCCAGCCGCTCCACTTCCGGAAAGAAGCTACGTCCCCTCCACACCCGGGACCCAAACTGCACTGAGCCTTCTGGGGCCAAACTGGACTCTCGGAAGCCATTCCGGCGGATCCTGAACGTGACCTGCCGGTTAAGGCGCCTCTCCCAGAGTGGAGGTCTCACAGAAACAGGAGGGAACTGCCCCTGCCACCACCGCAAAGCAAGCCCAGGTAGAAGACAAGCCCAAAACTTGACGGGCCCGCAGGTCAGGAGAAACACCGCTAAGGGGGATCGGATGAAAAAATCGGTTTTTTCGAGTTCTGGTAGGCGCGATTGGACTCGAACCAACGACCCCCACCATGTCAAGGTGGTGCTCTAACCAGCTGAGCTACGCGCCTTCCGATTCAGGGCGGTGAAAATACCACAGGGAGCCGGATCCTGACAAGCCGGCACCTTTCGGGATGTGGTCCGTAGCCCCCTCACGGGTTGGCCTGTTTCAGGAAACGTTCCTTGAGCCGCATGACCTGATCCCGGATTTCCGCTGCCTTCTCGAACTCCAGTTGTCGCGCCTGTTCGCGCATTTCTTTCTCCAGTTTCCGGATTTCCAGTGCCAGTTCATCCGGGCTTCCCCGTCCAGCCGTTTCGGTTCCGGCCCCTCTTCGCGTGCGTCGCCCCGAGGAACCGACCGCAGTGTCACCCACAGCCTCGAGTGCGTCGACAATCCCCTTCTGGATTCCCTTGGGCGTGATCCGGTTCCGCTCATTGAACTCGAGCTGCCGTTGCCGTCGGCGTTCGGTTTCCTGAATGGCGCGGGCCATCGAGGGCGTGGTCCGCTCGGCATAAAGGATCGCCCTCCCCGACAGATTGCGGGATGCCCGCCCGATGGTCTGGATCAAGGCACCCTCCGAACGCAGGAACCCTTCCTTGTCCGCATCGAGAATCGCGACCAGAGACACCTCGGGCAGATCCAGCCCCTCTCGCAAGAGGTTGATCCCGACGAGAACGTCAAAGCTCCCCTTGCGCAACTCCCGGATCAGTTCCGAGCGTTCCAGGGTATCAATGTCGGAATGCAGATACCGGACCCGGACTCCATTTTCCTGAAGATATTCAGTCAGATCCTCGGCCATCCGCTTGGTCAGGGTGGTCACGAGCACCCGGTCCTCCCGACGCGCACACTCACGAACCTCGGAAAGCAGGTCATCGACCTGGCTGACCGCCGGCCGGATCTCGACCGCAGGATCCACGAGCCCCGTCGGCCGGACCAGCTGTTCGACGACTTGATCGGCATTCCGGATCTCGTAAGGACCGGGAGTCGCGGTGACATAAACCGTCTGCAGGGCACGGGCCTCAAACTCCTCGAATCTGAGCGGCCGGTTATCGAGGGCGGAGGGCAGGCGGAATCCGTATTCCACGAGCGTCGACTTGCGGGAAAAGTCCCCCCGGTACATGCCGACCAGCTGGGGAATGGTGATATGGCTTTCATCGATGACCAAAAGAGCCCGGGACGGCAGATAGTCAAAAAGCGTGGGTGGCGGCTCCCCGAGTCCCCGTCCGGACAAGTGACGCGAGTAATTTTCAATTCCGGTGCAATAGCCGAGCTCCTGGATCATTTCCAGGTCGAAGCGGGTTCGCTGTTCCAGCCGTTCGGCCTCGAGCAGCCGGCCACGTTCCCGGAGCTCGCGCAGGCGCTCATCCAGTTCGACCCGGATCCGCGTCAAGGCCTCCAGAATCCGGTCTCTGGGCGTGACGTAATGGCTGCCCGGATAGACGGTATAGCGTGGCAGACGAGTCCGGGTTTTCCCCGTGAGGGGATCGAACAGGGCCAGGGATGCCACTTCGTCATCCGCAAGCTCGACCCGCAGGGCATCCCGCTCCGACTCCTTGGGGTAGATGTCGATCAGATCCCCCCGGACCCGAAACGAACCCGGCATCAGCTCATAATCGTTGCGGCGATACTGCATGTCCGCCAGATGGATCAGGACCTGGCGCTGGGTCACATGATCCCCCACATCCAGGTGCAATACCATGCGATGGTAAGACTCGGGGTCGCCCAGACCGTAAATCGCCGAGACCGTCGCCACGATCAGCGTATCGGGCCGCTCGAGCAAGGCTTTGGTGGCCGACAGTCGCATCTGCTCGATGTGGTCATTGATCGTGGCATCCTTCTCAATGTAGGTATCGGACTGCGGGACGTAGGCTTCCGGCTGGTAATAATCGTAGTAGGAAACAAAATACTCGACCGCGTTCTCCGGGAAATATCCCTTGAATTCCCCATAGAGCTGGGCCGCGAGTGTCTTGTTGGGTGCCAAGACCAACGTGGTCCGCTGGACGTTCTGGACGAGATTGGCAATGGTGAAGGTTTTGCCCGACCCCGTGACCCCGAGGAGCACCTGGCGGGCGAGCCCGTCTTCGAGACCCCGGGTCAAGGCCTCGATCGCCCGGGGCTGATCCCCGGCGGGGGCATAACTCGCAACGAGTTGAAATCGGTCTTTCATGACTTTCCCGGCCGTTTGCGCCTATGATAACGGGCGTTGCCTTCTGCACCAGACCCATGACTGCATCCGTGACCATTGCCAAAAGGCTCGAAGGGATTGAGCCTTCGCCCACCCTGGCCATTGCCGCTCTCGCGGCCACCCTCCAGCAGGGCGGCCGATCCATCTTGAACCTGTCGGTTGGTGAACCCGATTTTGACACACCGGCATTCGTCCGGAAAGCCGCCCTGGACGCCATGGATCGTGGACTCACCCGGTACACGCCGAGCGCCGGCACGCTCTCGCTCCGGGAAGCCATCCAGGCCAAATTCAGGGCGGACAACCGTCTCGACTATCCGGTGACTTCAATCGTGGTCACTCCCGGTGCCAAATACGCGCTTTACGCCCTGGCCCAATGCCTGCTCAATCCCGGGGACCGGGCCGTGATCCTCGCCCCTTACTGGGTTTCCTATCCGGATATCATCCGGCTCTCCGGGGCCGGGTGTCTCGTTCTCCCAACCGATGCGCAAAACCGCTACACGGTGGATCTGGATGCCCTGGAGGCCTCGCTGAGGCCTCCGACCCGACTCCTGATCTTGAACAGTCCAGGCAATCCCACCGGCATTCACTATCCCCGGGCCCAGCTTGAGGCCATCGGTTCCATTCTCCGGCGTCATCCCCAAGTGCTCATTGCCTCCGATGATTTATATGAGAAAATTCTCTGGCAGGGACTTCCCTTCCTGAATCTTCCCATGGTCTGCCCGGATCTCGTGGGTCGTTGTGTCGTGATCAACGGGGTATCCAAGTCACATGCCATGACCGGCTGGAGAATCGGGTACGCGGCCGGCCCTGCGACTCTCATCCGCAGCCTGGTGGATTTCCAGTCGCATACCGTCTCAAACCCGAATTCCATCGCGCAGGCCGCGGCGGAGGCCGCTTTGCGGGGGAGCCCGGCCGAGATTGAACACATGGTGGAAACCTACCATGGCCGACACGACTTTCTCGTTCCGCAACTGAACCAGATTGACGGAATCCGGGTCCAGCCGGCGGATGGGACCTTCTATGCTTTCGCGGATTGCAGGGCCTACCTCGCAAGACACCCCGAAATCGATGGCGATATGGGTCTCGCCCGCGCACTGCTCGAGCAGACGGGGGTTGCCGTGGTCCCCGGATCCGCATTCGGAGCACCTGGGCATCTCCGTCTCTCCTATGCCACCGATGAAAAAATCCTGGAAGCCGCCGTGACGCGTCTTCGGGAATACTTTGCCTAAGCGACGGATCGCCCGCCTCTCCTCATGCCGTCCCGCCAAGAGACCACCCGACTTTTCACCGGAATCCGGCCAGCGTTGTTCCGACGGCGCACATGACCTCGGGTGAAATGGATGTGGATTGATATTGGCGCCAACCTCACCCATTCCCGTTTCGACCCGGACCGGGACGCCGTCATTGCACGGGCCATTGAGGCCGGGGTCGAACGGATGATTCTCACCTCCTGCAACGGGCCCGGGGTGTTGGCGGGGGAACAGTTACGCCAGCGTTACCCGGATCACTTCTGGATCACCTCGGGGATCCACCCGCATGAAGCCGGAGAGATGCGTGAGGGAGACTGGGAGACCGTCACCACTTTCGCCGAACGGCCGGAGGCCGTGGCCATCGGTGAATGCGGCCTGGATTACTTCCGGAACCTGTCCGAACCGGGTCAGCAGCAACGCATTTTCGAAAAGCAGGTGGATCTTGCCATCCGGGTCGGCAAGCCCCTCTTCCTGCATGAACGCGATGCCCATGCGGACATGCGGGCCATACTCGGGAGTGCCGGTTCCGCCCTCCCCAAGGCCGTCATCCACTGCTTTACCGGAACCGCCGCAGAACTTGACCGTTATCTCTCGATGGGTCTTTGGATCGGACTGACCGGCTGGATCTGCGACGAGCGGCGCGGCCGCCATCTGTTGCCGCTGCTCTCCAGAATCCCAGAAGACCGCCTCCTGATCGAAACCGACGCTCCCTACCTCCTTCCCCGAACCCTCCCCCACCCTCCGCGGAACCGGCGCAATGAGCCGGCTTTCCTGCCCCATATCGCCGCATTCCTCGCCACCCACCTGAACCGGGATCCCGCTGACCTCGCAATCCGGCTCAGGACCAACACCCTCGACTTTTTCCGGCCCCGGCCGGACTTCCAGGAGATGCCTCGCTCATGAGCCACCCGACCCTCCCCGCAGCCACCGACCACTTCTGGCAGACCTCGATCCTCCCGACCCTCGAGGACTACATCCGGATTCCCAACCGTTCACCGGCCTTTGACCCGGACTGGAAAGCCCATGGCCATATGGATCAGGCCATTCGCCTGGTCCGGGACTGGTGTCAGGCCCAGCTACGGGATCTTGCCACCGTGGAAATCCAAGAACGGGACGGTGCGACTCCCCTGCTCTCGGTTGAAACCCAATCCCATCCGAGCCGGAGCAGCCAACCGCCCGTCCTTCTTTATGGCCATCTGGACAAACAGCCGGAGTTCGATGGGTGGCGAGCCGGACTCGGCCCCTGGACCCCGGTCCTGCAAGATGGACGGCTTTATGGCCGGGGAGGCGCGGATGACGGATATGCCATTTTCTCGATTGTCGCCACCCTGCGCCAACTTCAGGCCGAGGGCGTTCCCTGCCCACGTCTCCTGACCCTGATCGAATGTTCAGAGGAAAGCGGGAGCCCCGACCTTTCCGCCTACCTGGAAGATCTTGCAGACCGGGTGGGCACACCGGGTCTCATCGTCTGCCTGGACGCCGAGTGCGGCAACTACGAGCAACTCTGGTACACCACGTCTTTGCGGGGCAACCTCATCGCCGAACTCAATACCCAAACCCTGACCGAGGGCGTTCATTCCGGTACGGCCGGCGGCATTGTTCCTTCGAGTTTCCAGATTCTCCGAAATCTCCTCGACCGGATCGAGGATTCACGGAATGGACGGATCCGGCTCGAGGCGCTTCATGTCACCATTCCCTCCGATCGTGAGGCTGAGATCCGGCAGGCCGCCCGGACCCTCAAGAACCTCGTCTGGGAACGGTTCCCCTTCGCCGGGAGCACGCGTCCCCGCTCGGAAGATCCGGAAGAGGCCCTGCTTGAAAATACCTGGGCTCCGACATTGGAAATCACGGGTGCCGAGGGACTTCCACCCGCCCGTATCGGGGGCAATGTCCTGCGCCCCCACACCACACTCAAACTGTCCTTCCGGCTGCCTCCCACCCTCGAGGTTTCAAAGGCCGTCTCCGCGCTGGAAGCGGTGCTGGCCGCGCCGGCTCCTTTCCAGGTTCCCGTCCAACTCAAGGTCATCTCGGCCCTACCCGGCTGGAATGCCCCGGTCACGGCTCCCTGGCTCAAAAGGGCGCTGGATGCCACCTCGAGACGCCATTTCGGTCAGCCGGCCCTCGCGATGGGCACCGGCGGATCCATCCCCTTTATGAAAATGCTGGCCGACCGGTATCCGGAAGCCCAATACTTCGTGACCGGCGTACTCGGCCCGGAATCCAACGCCCACGGCCCGAATGAGTTCCTGCACCTCTCCACCGCCATCCGATTGACGGCTTGTCTCCAGGATCTCCTCACGGCCTACACGGGTGACTTCCGCTAAACCCGATCCAGTCGACCCCAGGCCTCCTGCCATGATTGAGGTGGTTCGCCGGACAGGCTGATCTCACCCCGCATGGAGGCGAGATATTCGGTAAGCTCGAACACCCCGTCCTCCTTTCCCTTGGGAAAGTTGCAGTCACCCCAAAAGACGTAATCCACCTGGACGGGGATTCGCTCCGCCAACTGTTCCTGGAGGGCCAGAATCCGCAGGGGTCCGGTCAGAAGCGGGTTGGGAAAGGTCCATCGTCCCGCTCGGCCCAGAACCGTCCATTCATTCATGTTGGCGGAACCGAAAACCGAGCCCTCGATCCTGAAGAGCTGGATCGCATGCAACTTCTGTCCAGTAAGAACGACCCCATCGATCGGAAGGGTCGAACCCAGACCATCCGGCAGAAGGAGGTTCGCCCTGATCCGGGGAGTCAAGGGACGGAAAAGCTGGACCAGTTTCGGCGTCCGGCGACGGCGCCAGAGACGATGGGCACCATAGGCGAGCAGTCCGACGGCCAAGAGAAGTCCCAGGAGGGCAACTCCGGACCAGAGTGGGGAAGCACCAAGCATGAGTCGGCAAGGACAGCAAAATGACGCGTTAGTATTACCCAAACCCCGTCGCGGTGCCGGAGGGGGATCGCCGGGCTCTGGGCCCTCGTCTCAGATCGAAAGATGTCCTCTCAGGATGTCCCAGAACATCCGCCAGTCGCCCCACAGGCTCCAGAGCGGATAACGGAAGGTCGCGGGGCGGTTTTTTTGGAAGAAAAAATGGCCGGTCCAGGCGAAACCGTAACCCAGTACGGGAGCCAGCAGTAACCACCAGCCATCCCGGCTGACCATTGCCCAGCCCACGTCACAGAGGACAAGCGCACTGCCGGCAAAATGCAGTCGGCGGCAGTTCACGTCCGAGTGTTCGACCAGATAGAACCGGTAGAAATCCGAAAAGGACTTGAACGCACGTTCCATTCCGCCTCCCATTCGCATGAGGCCCAGCCCCCGCAGGATACCCTGTTTCCCCAGGGATGGCATCGGCTTCAGGTCGAGGTGGCCTGAGACCCTTGGACACATCCCATTCGAAAACGGTCCCGAGATCCACTGACTGTCGCTCCTGCCGCACTTGGGGCGTTGCCGGTTTTCTTTCAGTCATCTGGCGCCTTCCTGGGTTGCGCCTGCTCCCGCCATTTCAGCAAGCGCTCGGCCAACCTCCTTTCAAAGCCCCGGTCCGAAGGCTCATAAAAGATGGAGCCCAGCAAGGATTCGGGGAGATAGGTCTGGCCCGTCGCATGCCCTCCCGGTTCGTTCGGGTCATAGCGGTACCCGCGCCCATGACCCAACGTTTTCGCAAAGGCAGTCGGCGCATTGCGCAGGTGCAAGGGGACCGGCAGGGACCCGGTTTCACGGATCCGGTTTTGCACGGCGCTTGACGCCCGGTAGACCGCGGTGCTCTTTTCCGCCGCCGCAAGGTAAATCACGGCTTGGGCCAGTGCCAGCAATCCTTCCGGCTCTCCCAGCCGTTCGTAGCTCTCCCAGGCATGGAGAGCCAGTCCCAGTGCCGCCGGGTCCGCGTTGCCAATATCCTCCGAGGCGGCGCGGACCATCCGCCGTGCCACGACGCGCGGATCTCCCCCCGCGTCAGTGAAGCGGGTGAGCCAGTACAGCGCAGCATCCGGATCCGAACCGCGGATACTCTTATGCAAGGCGGACAATAAATCGTAAAACCAATCGCCATCCCGATCCATACGGGGGAGGATCCGGCCCATGGCCTGTTCCCAGTCCCCGGATTCGACCGTGACCCGACCGGAGCCTGGGGCGATGCCGCCCACCAGCGCCTCAAGTCCCTGCAGGAGCTTCCGGGCATCTCCCTGGGCTGAGTGAAGTGCGTTCTCCCGGACCCCCGGGCCCCAGGAGACGGCCAGCCCCAGTTTCTCCTGGCAGTGACTTTCCGCACGTTCCAAGAGGATTCCGAGTGCCTCCGGTTCCAGCGGGTGAAGGGGGAAAACACGGACACGGGAAAGCAGGGCACCCGTCAGGGCAAATCCCGGATTCTCGGTCGTCGCTCCCAGGAGAAACAAGGTTCCGTCCTCGAGATAAGGCAAGAGGACGTCCTGCTGGTTTTTGGAAAAACGGTGGATCTCGTCAACAAACAGGAGGGTTGGCTGGGTCTCCTCCCGGCGGGCCGACTCGGCCGCCGTCCGCAGATCCCGGACTCCTGATTCGACCGCGGACAAAGCCAGGAAAACCGCCTTCCATCTCGAGGCCAAAAGCCGGGCTAACGTCGTTTTCCCGGTCCCCGGCGGCCCCCAGAAAACCATGGAACTCGGCCGGTCAGCCCGGGCTGACAGGGGTCCTCCGGATCCACGCAGATGTTCCTGGCCCAGGAAATCCTCGACGCGATGGGGTCGCAACTGCTCGGACAGGGGAACCACATCGTGGCGCGACACATTCACCCCCCTCAGGGGTGACCGATGACAGCGACTCCGGAGGGTACCCGAAGCCGGAACAGACGGGGGCTCACGGGCCCGTTGATCCGGATATGGGAAAACCGGATTTCGGTCTCCTCACCCAGGCGATCCCACAACTTCATGACCCGCAAGGTCCTCCCCTGAAAACCGATTTCGACGCGCCGGAAGGTTCCACGATGGGCGCGGGGGGTAAACCGGTACCAGGCCAGGCCCGCGGTCAAACCGAGCTTCCGGATCACAAAAAGCCGGTTCAGGGACCGGGTTCCCGCGAGCAGCATGGCCGGGGTCGAACCCAGACCCCGGGACAATGGACGGACGGTGACCTGCTCGAGCGCGATGTCGTACACCCAAAGTGCCCGGCCGTTCGAGACGATGGTCTCCGCATGGGGTGTCTTGTAGACCCAGCGAAAGCGGTTGGGTCTTTCGATCCAGACCCGTCCCCGATGATGACGGTGGGTCTTGAGGGCCGGATCCGACACCGTCTCGGAAAACCGGGCCGCAAAGGTCGTGATCCCATCGAGCCGGGCCACAACCGACATTCGTCCCCCCCTCGCACTCGCCCACGCGGGAAGTGGCAGGCACAGGCAAAAGCCGAGCACAACGCCGGCCACGCCGAGCCCGCACAGGGGCGTGCGGAGTCGGAGTTTCCGGCTATTCCCCATGGGACGAGGGGACCAGAACCTGCCGGAAGCCATTGGACTGGAGAGGCCCGACCAGCCCTTCCTGTTCCATGCGTTCCACCAGCCGGGCCGCCCGGTTGTAACCGATTCTGAAGCGTCGCTGCACCATCGAGACCGAGGCCCGTCGGGTCTCGAGAACCAGGCGAACCGCTTCCGGATAAAACTCATCGTTCGCGTCTCCCAAAAGGGTGGGTTGCAACGGATCGGCAATCAAGAGGGATTCAGTCTCCTCGCCCTCCGGGATCATCTCCATATCGATGTACTGTGGACTCCCGGCCTGCCGGAGCCAGTTGACCACGCGGTGAACCTCGCTATCGGACACATAGGCGCCATGGACACGCTGGGGCAGCGTCTGACCCGGCGGCAGGAACAGCATGTCGCCATTCCCGAGCAGGGCCTCCGCCCCGTTCTGGTCCAGAATGATCCGGGAATCGGTCTTGGAGGTGATCTGGAAGGCAATACGGGCCGGAATATTGGCCTTGATGAGACCGGTGATGACGTCCACCGAAGGCCGTTGCGTCGCCAGGATGAGATGGATCCCGGAAGCTCTCGCCTTCTGTGCCAGGCGGGCAAAGAGCTCATCCACCTTTTTCCCGAGAACCAGCATCAGATCCGCCAGTTCATCGACCACCATCACAAGATGAGGCAGGGGCTCCGGAAGCGGCGCTTCCCCTCCCGTTCCCGTGGAATCCGGCGAGCCCCCTCCCGGACGATGGGGGCGGGAACGCGCATCCAGGGCGAGCTCATGGACCTTCCGGTTGTATCCAGCCAGGCTTCTTACGCCGTGATCGGCCATGAGCTGGTAACGTCGCTCCATTTCGCGGATGGCCCATCGGAGGATCCCGGCCGTTTGCTTGCTGTCGGTCACAACCGGGGTCATCAGGTGTGGCACCCCCTGATAGACCGAAAGCTCGAGCATTTTGGGATCGACGAGGATCAGCCGGATCTGCTCTGGTGTGGATTTATAAAGCAGGCTCAGGATCATCGCGTTCAGGGCCACCGATTTTCCCGACCCCGTCGTGCCGGCAATGAGCAGGTGGGGCATGCGCTCGAGGTCCGTCACAACCGGTTGCCCGCTGATATCCTTTCCCAGGGCCAGGGTCAGGGGGGACGAGGCCGATTCGTAGGCACGCGAACAGAGAATTTCCCCGAGGGTCACGATTTCTCGTTTCTCGTTGGGCACCTCGAGTCCCACGGCAGATTTTCCGGGAATGTTTTCGACTACCCGTACACTCACAACCGACAGGGCACGAGCCAGATCCTTGACCAGACTGGTGATCTGGCTGACCTTGACCCCGGGAGCCGGCTCCAGTTCAAAACGGGTCACGACCGGTCCGGGAGTGACCGCACTGACCCGGGCTGCAATCCCGAAATCCTTGAGCTTGAGCTCCACAATCTGGGACATGCTTGAAAGGGCCTGTTCCGAGTAGCGGCCCATGGGCTCGGTCGGTGTATCGAGGAGCGTCAGGGGCGGACGCTCGACCCCCCCAATCTCCCTGAACAGGATCTGCTGCCGCTCCGTTTCAAAACGCAATCCCGGCTCCACTCGTTCGACGGTGGGCTCGATCCGGATCTCGCTCCTCGGCGCACCCGGCTCGTCAGGACCCAGCGGGTCGGGACGGGGCCGGGCCGGGGGCGCTTCGGAGCGTCTTCCCAGACGAGCGATCCCGGCCCACAAACCGTGGAGCCCCCGCCTCAGGACATCCCCCCCCAACCAGCGCAGCAACCCCAGCCATGACCAGCGGGTGCTCAGGGAAATCCCGGCCAGAATCAGGGCCACGAGCAAAAGGGCGGTTCCACCAGGATTCAGGATCGCCTGGCTCCCGTGCGCCACCTCGAATCCAATGACCCCGCCTGGCCCCGCCGGCAGCACGGAGTCCGGATGCCAGTTCGAGAAAAACCCGCTCAGGGCAATCACGGTCACGATTCCGCCACCGGTTCTGAGCCAGAGTTCACGCCGGGAACGCAGGATCGGCGGTTTGTGGATGAGAAGCCCCAGCCCGGCCAGGCCGGCCGGCAGGAGGTAGGCGGACCAGCCCCACAGCAAAAACAAGAGGTCAGAAGTCCAGGCGCCGAAGGGACCCATCCAGTTATGGATTTGCGACCCGGAACCGGCGAAGGTAAAACTGGGATCAGACGGGCTGTAGCTCAGCAAAGACAGAAAAAGAATTGCAGCCACGGAAAAACTGAGCCAGAGGAGACCTTCCCGCACCCCGTGTGTAAACTCGGCATTCCACAGGAGGCGGTGGTTGCGCGGTGGGGTGGACTTCAGCCGGCGGCTGATGGCAAACCCTCCTCAGGACTTCAGGAGAGCCGGGTGCACAATGCGTCCGTTCTCCACATTGACGCCACGCACAAGGGACTCCTGCGCACGCCATGAACCGTCTGCCAGACGCAGGGCATAGGGCGCAATGGCGGCCGACAGCGCTTGCGAACTGGTCCGGGGAACGGCGCCCGGCATGTTGGTCACGGTGAAATGGGTGACCCCTTCCCAGACATAAGTGGGCTTTTCATAGGTCGTGGGTACCGTGGATTCGATACACCCCCCTTGGTCGACCGAAATGTCCACCACGACACTCCCCGGCTGCATGGACTGCACCATCGTCTTGGAGATGACATGGGGAGCCTTTTCCCCGGTCACGAGAACCGCACCGACCACGAGGTCGGCCTGGGCCACACTACGGGCAACGTCTTCGGCATGGGCATAAAGAGCCGTCACATTGGGACCCAGTTGGCGCATCTTCTCCAGCTTGTCGACGTCCAGGTCGAACACGGTCACGTGGGCACCCAGTGCCGCCGCCACCTCGGCAGCGCTTCCGCCGGCCACGCCCGCACCGACGATGGTCACCCGTCCCCGTCGCGCCGCCGTCACCCCGCCCAGCAGGATTCCCTTGCCCCCCTCCGGTTGATGCAGGAGGTGGGTGCCAATCTGGATGGACAGACGGCCGGCAATGTCACTCATGGGGGCCAACAACGGCAAACGCCGGTTTTCCTCGACGGTTTCGAAAGCAATGGCGGTCAGGCCGATCCGCACCAGCGCCTCCGTCAGTTTCGGGACCGGGGCCAGATGCAAATAGCAAAACAGCAGGTGATGACGGGCCAGACAGTCCAGATCCTCGGCGATCGGTTCCTTGACCTTGATCACGAGCTCGCTGTTTTCGAACAGCTCCCGGTGATTTTTGGCAATCCGACACCCCACCGCCTGATAGAGCGCATCGGGATATCCGCTCTGGACGCCCGCTTGAGTTTCAACCCAGACTTCATGGCCCCGTCTGGCCAGTTCGGCGGCCGCCGCCGGAATCAGGCCAACCCGGCCCTCTTTGGGTTTGAGTTCTCGGGGAATACCAACTCGCATGGAAAAACACCTCGGTGGCAGCCGCTCCAGTCGATCCCCTTCGGAGTGGCGTGATAGAATTCATGCACTCGGGCCTGATTCATCCTCCCTCTCTGCCATGATCAAGCCGAAAAAGCGACGGGCCTCGGGACGGATGCACCCCGCTCACGACCCTTCACGCGGTGATTATACCCATGCCTGACCTCAAACGCGCGAGACTCCTCATCCTGGGATCCGGCCCCGCGGGCTATACCGCGGCGATTTATGCCGCGCGGGCCAACCTCGCGCCTCTCCTGGTCACCGGAGTGGACGCCGGCGGCCAGCTCATGACCACAACCGAGGTTGAAAACTGGCCGGGCGACCCTGAACCCGTATTGGGACCCGCCCTGATGGAACGCCTGCAAAAGCAGGCGGAACGACTGGGGACAGAGATTGTTTTTGATCATATCCAGGCGGTCCGGTTAGACACTCGACCTTTTCAGCTGACTGGCGATTCGGTGAGCTACGAAGCCCAGGCTCTCATCATTTCGACCGGATCGACGGCACGTTATCTTGGTCTGCCTTCGGAAACCCGATACCGCGGGCATGGCGTTTCCGCCTGTGCCACCTGTGATGGGTTTTTTTTCAAAAACCAGGCGGTCGCCGTGGTCGGCGGGGGCAATACGGCGGTCACCGAGGCGCTCTATCTCTCTCATCTGGCCTCCAAGGTCTACTTGGTCCATCGACGGAATCAGTTACGGGCCGAAAAAACCCTCACGAGTCATCTCCTGGGAACGCCCAACATCGAGGTCTGCTGGGAACATGAGGTTGCCGAGGTATTGGGTGATGACAAGTCGGTCACCGGGATCCGCTTGCGACACCAGTCGGGAACTGAACGCCTGCTGGCCGTGCAGGGTGTCTTCATTGCCATCGGCCATACCCCGAACACAGGGGTCTTTGAAGGACAGCTGGCACTCCATAACGGCTACATTGCGGTTCGTTCCGGCCAGTCCGGAGGTTTTACCGAAACCAGCATCCCCGGCGTTTTTGCCGCCGGCGACGTGATGGATCACGTCTACCGTCAGGCTGTCACCTCGGCCGGAACCGGCTGCATGGCGGCTCTTGATGCGGAACGTTATCTCGAGACTCACTCGGCGCCGATAGCGGAGTCCCGCGTGGAATCTCCATGAAGCCCTCGCGCCAGTGGGCCTTCGCCCGTCCGGGCATGGGCCGAGCCCACGAATCATGCAGGATCCGATGCGGGGCAGAATCCGAGCAGTTGAAGAAGAGGGCCGCATAAGGCACAATTGCGTGTGTTTGACTCGTGCCCCTGCGCCATCCAGCACTCCATGCCCAAAGAAGACAACATCGAAATGGAAGGAGTCGTGGTCGAAACCCTGCCGAACACGACTTTCCGTGTCAAGCTCGACAATGGGCACATCGTCCTCGCCCATATCTCGGGTCGCATGCGGAAGAACTACATCCGGATCCTGACCGGGGACCGCGTCACGGTCCAGCTCACCCCCTACGACCTGAGCAAGGGTCGCATCACCTACCGGGGACGCTAGCGTCCTCCCGAAGACTGGCCCACAGGCCAGGATCGACGTTCCCTCCGGTCAAAATCACCCCGACCCGGGCCCGGTCAGGCAGCGCCGTCCGGGACAGGGCCGCGAGGACGGTTGCGGCCGAAGGCTCGACCACCATCCGCAACTCTTCGAAACCCCACCGGACGGCATTCCGGATCTCCTGGTCAGTGACCGTCTGGACCTGATCGACCCATTTCTGGATGATCGGGAAAGTCAGCGTCCCCACGAAGGCCCGCAGTCCGTCCGCCACGGTATCGGGAGCCGGGTGCGGAGTCCGGGTCCCGGCCGCAAGCGAGCGTTGGGTGTCATTGGCCCCTTCGGGCTCGACCCCGATCAGGCGCATCTGGGGTCGCCGGGTCCGAACCGTGACTGCTGTTCCGCTGATCAGCCCTCCCCCGCCGATCGGCACGAAGAGCCAATCGAGATCCGGGACACAATCCAAAAACTCATCTGCCACCGTTCCTTGGCCGGCCATCACCGCTGGATGGTCGTAAGGGTGAATCGGCACCCGGCCCCGCTCCTGGACCAGGCGGGCCAGTGCCTCCTCACGTCCCTTCTGGGTGGGTTCGCAGGTCATGAGTTCCGCCCCGTAATGACGGATCAGGTTCATTTTTTGCGGCGAAGCGTTCTCCGGAACGACGACGGTTGCGGGAATACCCCGGGCGCGCGCAGCATAGGCAACGGCGGTTCCATGGTTCCCGGAAGAGTGGGTGGCCACACCGCGGCGCGCCTCCGATTCCGTGAGGCTCATGACGGCATTCAGCGCGCCCCGGATCTTGAATGCCCCAATGGCCGTCAGGTTCTCACACTTGACATAAACCTGGTATCCCCTCTTGCCGGACCGTTCTTCGAAGGCATGCCAGCGGTGGATTGGAGTCGGTCCGAGACCCTGGCGGTAAATGCGCTCGCGGGCATACTGGATATCCGGATAATCAATCACGAAATCGGACATGGTCGCGTCGCATGCCAGCCATCCTGGGATTTCGTGATTTTACGGGATTATGACATTCGGTGGAGCTGACCCGGGAGGGGTTCCTGTCGTATCATGAGGTGGGTCCCTCTCGATCCGGGCCAACCATGAATACGATTCCTTCCATTTCCATTGATGAGCTCGAGCAGCGGGTTGAGTCCGGCGAGCCGATCACCCTGCTGGATGTCCGCACGACCGAAGAATATCAAAGGATCCATGCGGCCGGCGCTCTCCTCATCCCTCTGGATGAACTGAGCGTCTCCACCCTCCGGGAGAAACTCAAACAGTACGGCTGTCCGCCCGAGGCACCGATCTACGTCCTGTGTCACTCGGGGCACCGGGCCATGAGTGCCTGTGAACAGGTTTTTGAACACCTGCCCAACGTCGTCCATGTGCAGGGAGGAACGCTGGCCTGGGCACAGAAAGGTTTACCTGTAGCTTCTGGGTCTGAACCGGAACCGCACTGACGGGTTTGGCCCCAGGGCGGTACTCGAGATCTCAAGGGGAAACCCCATGACCTTCAGTCTCCGCACCAATCTCCAGATGCACGCCGTGGTTTTGGACGCCTTTGGCGGACCGGAAACCCTGACCTATCGTCTCCAACCCCGGCCCAAACCCGGCCCCGGGTCGGTGCTCGTCCGGGTCCTCGCGGCATCCGTCAACCCCATCGATTACAAGATCCGGCGCAATGGTGCCTGGACCGATATCCAGCCTCCCGCGATCATCGGCACCGATGCGGCAGGCGTGGTGGAGGAAGTGGGACTCGGGGTGACCCGGTTCCGCAAAGGTGACGAGGTCTTCTACACGGCGGACATCTCACAACTCACGCCGGGCACCTATGCGGAATATCACGTGGTCCCAGAAACCCTGGTGGCATACAAACCCGGGGACCTCAGTTTTGTTGAAGCCGCAAGCCTGCCCCTCGCGGCCTCAACCGCCTGGCAGGCACTGTTTGAACGGACCCACATCGAGGTCGGGGAGACCATCCTGGTCCATGCGGGTTCAGGCGGCGTCGGTTCCCTGGCCATCCAGATGGCCAAGGCGGCGGGAGCACGGGTCATCACCACCTGCCGGAAAAGCAATGTGGATCTCGTCGTCCGGCTGGGCGCGGATGTCGCGATCGACTACCGCGTCGAAAACGTGGCCGATTCCGTCCGCAAGATCATCGGTGCCGATGCGGTGGATGTCGTCTTCGATACGGTCGGGGGACCGGTTTTCGCCCAAAATCTCGAACTGGTGAGGCCCCATGGACGAATTCTGAGCATCACCGCGAGTGAGACCGCGCTTGGACGGGCCTATCTCAAAAACGTCGACATCCACCTGATCCGGACGACCCGTTCAGGATCGCTCATGGACAAGATCGCACGCATGGTGGGCGTGGGTCAGCTCAAGCCCGTCATTGATTCCGTCTATCCGATCGAAAGGACGGACGAGGCCCATGGGCGCATTGAAAACGGCGGGGTACGAGGGAAAGTCGTTCTTTCCCTGGAAGGTGTAACCCCCTGAAGAGCCCGTCAACGAAGCGGTGAGCATCGTGGGTTATGACAGCTGCGCCAACCGCTGGTGTCCGAATCGTCTGCTACCCGCCCCGAAATACTTTCAACTCCGCGAGCACCCGCTTCCCTGCCGGATCGAGTGCGGCAGGCTCTTCCAGGAACAGCCAATTCCAGAGGACGGGATCCGGCCTCTCCAAAAGCTTTTCGAATGCCTCCTGTTCGTCGGGGGAGGCTGTTGAAAAGGGGCCCTCCAGATAACGCGTGAGGATCAGGTCCAGCTCGCGTCGGCCACGCCGGCACTGCCAGCGCAAATGCTGGATCCTCATCCCGTCTTCATGAACCACGCTCAACCATCATCCGTTTGATCTCGGCGATGGCCGCGGCGGGATTGAGGCCCTTGGGACAGGTATTGGTGCAGTTCAGGATGGTATGGCAGCGATACAGCCGGAAGGGATCCTCGAGCTGATCCAACCGTTCACCCGTCGCCTCATCGCGACTATCGACCAGCCAGCGGTACGCCTGGAGAAGCACAGCCGGACCCAGATAGCGGTCGCTGTTCCACCAGTAACTGGGACAAGCCGTCGAACAACAGGCACAGAGAATGCACTCGTAGACCTGATCGAGCCGGGCCCGGTCCTCCGGGGACTGCAGGTGCTCCCGATCGCCCGCCTGCCCCCGGGTTTTGAGCCAGGGCTCGATGGACGCGTACTGGGCATAAAAATGGCTCAGGTCGGAAACCAGATCCTTGATGACCGGCATGTGCGGCAGGGGATAGATCGTAATCCGGGGACCCAGGTCCGACATCGACCGGGTACAGGCCAGGGTATTGGTTCCCTGGATGTTCATCGCGCAGGAACCGCAAACACCCTCACGGCAGGAGCGACGGAAGGTCAGGGTCGGATCCATCTCATTCTTGATCTTGATGAGGGCATCCAGCACCATGGGACCACAATCGTCCAGATCGATCACATACCGGTCCAAACGGGGGTTGACGTCGGGCTTGTCCGGATCATAACGGTAGATACGGAGTTCGCAGGGCCGGGCAGGCGATCGCTCAGACGGATGATCCATTCCGGGCTGGATCCTGGAGTTGGCAGGCAGGCGAAATTGGGGCATCAACGTTCTCCGTCTGATGAGGAAATCAGTACACCCGGGGTTTCGGGGGTATCGAGGTGACTTCTCCGGTTAATGGCTTGAGGTTGACCGGCCGGTGAGCCACCCGCGCCTGTCCCTTCCGGTCCAACCAGATCAAGGAATGTTTGAGCCAGTCTTGATCGTTCCGTTCTGGAAAGTCCTCACGGGCATGACTGCCTCGAGATTCGGTTCTCGTCAAGGCCCCCGTCACGGTCGTGAGGGCGCAGGCCAGAAGGTTCTCGAACTCCAGAGTCTCAGCCAGATCCGAGTTCCAGACGAGGGAATGATCGCGGATTCCGAGATCCGCCGTGTCCTTCCAGATTTCGACGAGAGTCTTTTGGGCCTGGCCCAGGGTTTCTCCGGTTCTGAAAACCGAGGCTTCGGTTTGCATGGTTTTCTGCATGCGCTCACGCAGATGGGCCGTGGGTTGAGATCCCTGGGCATGCCGGAGACGGTCAAACCGGTCCAGTACGCCATCGACCGTCCCGGCGGCGAGGGGACGAAGCCTGTGCCCGCGAACCAGGGTGCGCTGACAATGGAGTGCCGCGGCACGACCGAAAACCATGAGGTCGAGAAGGGAGTTGGAGCCCAGTCGGTTGGCGCCGTGCACGGACACACAGGCGGTTTCCCCGACTGCCATGAGGCCGGTGATGGGATGCAGCCGTCCCTCGCTATCCTGGGTCAGTGCCTGGGCGTTCAAGTCCGTTGGGACCCCCCCCATGTTGTAGTGTACGGTCGGCAGAACCGGGATCGGCTCCCGGGTGGCATCAACCCCGGCAAAAATTCGTGCGGTTTCCGTAATCCCGGGCAGCCGGTGATGAATGATCTCCGGGCCCAGGTGTTCGAGGTGCAAGTCCACATGATCCCGATGGGAGCCCACCCCGCGGCCTTCCCGGATCTCGATGGTGATCGCCCGCGAAACCACGTCCCGGGATGCCAGGTCCCTGGCATGGGGCGCGTAGCGCTCCATGAAACGCTCACCCTGCGCATTGGTGAGGTAACCCCCCTCACCCCGTGCGCCCTCGGTGATGAGGCATCCCGCACCATAAATACCGGTTGGATGAAACTGAACAAACTCCATGTCCTGCAAGGGGTACCCGGCCCGGGCCACCATGCCATTTCCGTCGCCGGTGCAGGTATGGGCGGAGGTGCAGGAAAAATAAGCCCGCCCATAGCCGCCGGTGGCCAGGATGGTTGTCTGTGCCCGAAAGAGGTGCAAGGTCCCGGTGGAAAGATCCCAAGCCAATGCGCCGGAGACACCCTCCGCGTCTGCCAAGAGATCAATGGCGTAATACTCGATGGCAAACTCGACCCCATGCCGGATGGCCTGCTGGTAGAGGGTGTGCAGCATGGCATGACCGGTGCGGTCAGCCGCGGCGCAAGTTCGTTGGGCCGTCCCTTCCCCAAAGCGGGTGGTCATCCCGCCGAAAGCCCGCTGGAAGATCTTTCCATTTTCGAGGCGAGAAAAGGGCATCCCATAATGTTCGAGCTCGATGACGGACGGTATGGCCTCCCGACACATGTACTCGATGGCATCCTGGTCACCGAGCCAGTCCGATCCCTTGACCGTGTCATACATGTGCCAGCTCCAGCGGTCTTCTCCCATGTTGCCGAGCGCCGCACTGATTCCGCCCTGGGCCGCCACCGTATGACTGCGCGTCGGGAAGACTTTGGTCAGGCAGGCGGTTTTGAGCCCCGCCTCGGCCAGTCCGACGCAGGCCCGCAAACCCGACCCTCCGGCCCCGATCACGAGGACGTCATATTCATGTTCGATCAAGGGATAAGCTGGGGCCATCAGGGAATCCTCAAGGACAGCCGAAGAATCATGAACACATCGGCAAAGGCGACCACGAAGAACAGGAAGCGGAGGGCAATCAGGAGAAACCCGCGTGAGACCGGGGTATGGACATAGTCTTCAACGACCACCCGGAAACCGAGGTAGGCATGGTAGCAAGCCACCCCCAAGGCCAGCGAGGCGAAAATTCCGACGGCGGGTGTTGCCAGCCATCCAATCAAGGCACCACGTCCGGCCAGCAGATGTCCGAATAGCCCCCAGACAAACCAGCACAGGAGGGGGATCAAGGCCAGTGCGGTCAGCCGTTGGGCCAGCCAGTCCCCGGAGCCCCGCCGGGCCGAACCCTGACCGACCGCCTGCTTGTAGGGTGAACGTGTCTCGGCCATCGTTTGAATCTCCTTTAGTTCAATAGAGCACGAGGCCCCAAGCCAAAACCACGAGCAACAGGCTCCCGACGATGACGAGCCACCCGGACCGGTAGAAGTCGGCAATCGCGAAACCATGCCCCAGATCCCAGAACAGATGCCGGATTCCGTTCAGCAAGTGATAGAAAAAGCAGAAACTCCAACTCACGAGGAGGATCAACCCAAACGGGGAGGCCAGAAAATGCGCGTAGCTTCGATAAGCGGCCGGCGCAGGACCCACCAGCCAGATCGCAACCGAAAGGGCGAGCAGGCCCAGACCCAGCCAGAGTCCCGTCAGGCGGTGCAGAATGGACAGAACCGACGTGATTTGCCAACGGTAAATCTGCAAATGGGGAGACAATGGACGATCGGTGGAAGTCATCGGGCCTCCTCGCTGGACTGGCTAGAAATCGATGCAGCGCCCACCCCGTTCCCAATCCCCATAGCGGGTCGGCTCCAATCCCTTGGGCCCGCCCCGTTCCCGGGGGACGCTGTGATCGGGGGGAGCTTCCGGAGACGCCGGGGTGTCGGGGGTGCCCGGAAGGGACCCGACCCCGTGGGCGGCGCTGCTCTCACCGCTTCCGTTCGGTCGTGGGAGGTTGTTGTGGTGTTGGGCATTCACCTGTTCATTGTATCTGATTCAGGCAAGACGGATAATGACCGCGTGAAATCCGACTCTTCCGCCGCGCCTTGCGCCTCCGTTGCTGATCGGAAACCGACGTGAACTGGCCTCCGGAACTGGACACCCGACTCCAGATGCAGGCCGGCCACCTGAGGCCTCTTCCCCTCCGCCCACTCCGGGTCATGGGAGAGGATCGCATCGACTTTTTGAACCGTCTCCTGACCCAGGAGGTTCCGGATCCCGGCCCCCGGTTTTCCTGGGCCGCCCTGTGTCAAGCCCAAGGCCGGGTGATCGCGCTGTTCCGTATCGCAGTCCAGCCCGATGCCGTGATCCTCCTTGTCGAAAATGACCTCGCTTCCCGACTGCGCGACACGCTTCAGCGGTACATCCTGCGAAGCCGGGTCCATCTTGAACTCGGAGATCCCGGGTGGATTATGGGTGGGTGGATGAGGCCGGAACCGGAAGAGAAATCCCCCCTCCTGCCCTCCGGCTATTCACTCCTCGGGCGGGATCCCCCCGGCTCTCCCCTGCCGCGCTATCTCGCACTCGGACCGGCATCCGAGCCCACATCCGCAAAGGCGTCCGACTCCGGGTGGCAGGGTATCGACTTCTGGCTCGGCATCCCCCGCATCCTGGCCGCCACCAGTGAACAGTTCGTGCCGCACGCCCTCCACCTCACGGGGATTGGAGCCGTCTCGCTTCGCAAGGGGTGCTACCCGGGACAGGAGGTCGTCGCACGGACCGAATATCGCGGGCGGGTTAAAAGAAATCTCGTCCTCCTCGAGTCCTCCACGGTCCGTTCGCCAGGCGACCTGCTCTGGGCCGGTGGTCTCGAGGAACCCGCCGGCACCGTCCTGGACTGCATTCCCGCATCCGGCTCCGGCACGTGGATCCAGGCCGTCGTCCGCGAAGAGGCGCTCGACCGGATCTCATCCGAATCCGGAAACCGGGTTTTGCGGGACTTCAGGTCGGCTTGAGCAAGGGGAACAGCAAAACCTCACGAATCGAGGATCGACCGGTGAGAAGCATGACCAATCGGTCAATACCCACCCCGAGTCCCCCCGTCGGCGGCATTCCGTATTCCAGGGCTTCAATATAGTCCTGGTCGAAATACATGGCCTCATCCTGTCCCGCCTCGCGTGCTCTCAGCTGCGCACGGAAACGGTCAGCCTGGTCTTCCGGATCATTGAGTTCCGAAAACCCATTGGCCAGTTCACGTCCCCCAATATACAGCTCGAAACGGTCGGCGAAAAACGGATCCTGCGCCCGGCGGGCCAGGGGGGACACCGCGAGCGGATAGTCCGTCACAAAGACAGGGTCGAAAAGCTTCGGTTCGACCGTGGCCTCAAACAACTCCATGAGCAGCATGCCTGCCTCCTGGGCCAGGGGGGGCACCGCCAACCCCCGGCTCGCGAGTACCTGGCTCAGATAACCGGCATCGCGGATCCGCGAACACTCGAAGCCGGGGTTGTATTCGCCAACCAGCTCCACCATGGTCTTCCGGGCGAAAGGCGGCGCCAGGTCAACCTCGCGCGTCTCCACGACCACCTGCTGCCGGCCCAACACCTGCTCGGCAGCGCTTCGGATCATCTGTTCGGTGAGACTCATCATCTCGTGGGCGTTGGCATAGGCCTGATAGAGTTCCAGCATCGTAAACTCGGGATTGTGCCGGGTGGACACCCCCTCATTGCGGAAATTGCGGTTGATCTCATAGACCCGTTCAAAGCCCCCGACGATGAGCCGTTTGAGATACAACTCCGGCGCAATCCGGAGAAAGAGATCCAGGTCAAGGGCCTCGTGATGCGTCATAAAAGGACGAGCCAACGCCCCACCCGGCAGGAGATGCATCATCGGGGTCTCGACCTCGAGGAATCCCAGGCTGTCCAGGTAGCGCCGGAGGTGGGTGACGATCTGGCTTCTTTGCAGGAAAACCCGGCGGGTGTCCTCGTTCATGATGAGGTCCACGTAACGGCGCCGGTATCGCTGTTCCGGGTCCACCAGCCCATGGTATTTTTCGGGAAGGGGCCTCAGGTTCTTGGCGAGGAGGGTCGCGGCATCGGCGTGAATCGTGAGCTCGCCGGTCCGGGTTTTCATCAACGAGCCGGTGACGCCAATCAAGTCACCGATATCAAAGCCCTCGAGGAGATTCCCGCCCCCCGCGGCTTCTCCACCGCCCCGGCCGTAGACCTGAATCCGGCCGGAAAAATCCCGAAGGTCGGCGAAAGCGGCACGTCCCATGAGACGGCGGGCCATGAGACGCCCGGCCACGGCCACCCGGACCCGGTGCTCCTCGAGTGTTTCGGGACTCCACTCCCCATAGAGCGCAGCCAGCTCTCCGGCGTGAGCGTTGCGGACAAAATGGTTGGGATAGTCAAATCCCCGTTTGCGATAATCGGTGAGCTTCTCGCGTCTGTGGGCGATGAGCCGGTTTTCTTCTTCGTCCGGGCTGGTCGACGGGTTCATGGATGTCCCCCTTGTTGCAAACTGGCAATCAGAAATGAATCGAGGTCGCCATCCAGCACGCTTTGCGGCGTCGCCACTTCAATCCCCGTTCTCAGGTCCTTGATACGGGACTGATCAAGGACATAGGAGCGGATCTGGCTTCCGAAGTTGATATCGCTCTTGCCCGCCTCAATGGCCCGTAGCGTCTCCTGTTTTTCATGCAGGGCAAGCTCGTATAGTCGGGCCCGCAACCGCTTCATGGCCGTGGCCCGATTCTTGTGTTGCGAACGATCACTCTGGCAGGTGACCACGATCCCCGTCGGCCGGTGGGTGATCCGGATCGCGGACTCGGTGCGGTTCACATGCTGCCCCCCCGCTCCGCTGGCGCGGAACGTATCCACCTCGAGATCGGCCGGATTAATGTCAATCTCGATCGCGTCATCCACTTCCGGTGACACAAAAACGCCGGCAAAGGAAGTATGGCGCCGGTTGCCGGAATCAAAGGGGGATTTGCGGACGAGGCGGTGCACGCCGGTCTCGGTTCGCAGCCAGCCGTAGGCGTAAGGGCCCATGACATGGACCGTTGCTCCCTTGATCCCCGCCACATCGCCGGCGGTATCCTCGACCATTTCCGTCCGAAAGCCATGCCGATCTGCCCAGCGGAGATACATGCGAAGGAGCATTTGGGCCCAGTCCTGGGCTTCCGTCCCTCCCGCTCCGGCCTGAATGTCCAGAAAAGCGTTGGATTCGTCCATTTCCCCGGAAAACATTCGCCGGAACTCGAGTGACTCGATCCGTTCTTCAAGCCCACCCAGATCACCCACCCAGGATTCCAGGAGCACGGGATCCGGTTCCGCGTCCTGCATCAGGTCCCAGAGTTCCGATAGATCCCTGAACTGCCTTCCGATTTCATCAAAAGGCTGGACTACGGCCTCAAGTCGTGACCGCTCACGACCGAGCTCCAGGGCCTGTTCCCGCCGGTTCCACAAGTCGGGCGCTTCCATGAGCCGTCCGATTTCTTCCAGACGGGCCCTCGACTGATCGTAGTCAAAGGGACCTCCGAAGGGTCTCGAGACGGGGCTCGATCGCCTGCAGGCGCGCTTTGAGGCTGGACGATTCGAACGATTCCGGACACACGACCCTTCCCCGACTGAATTTCAGGTCTTAGAATTTATCACGTTCAACGAGCTCCACCCGGTCTGGATCGAACTGGGAGACGATCCGGAGTTCAAGCTCCTCAGTTCCGCGGAACCGGTTGATCGTCGGGTAAAAAAGATAGTGGCTGACCGTCCCCGGCTCAAGCCGTTCAGGCCTGGGCGAAAACCCGACGGCTGCAAAAACCCCACTCCCGCGCAAATCCCGGAGCCGGATCCGGAAATGGCGTTCCGTCAGACGGTCGACCTGTTCGAGGGCAAACCGCCCTTCGAACAGAGGTCTCGGGAAACCGCTGCCCCAGGGCCCCCCGTCATCCAGCAATCCGGCGGTCTCCCGGCTGAGTTCGCCCACAGCCAGTTCACCGTCTGTACGGATCTCCCGATCCCCCAGGCACAACGCACGGTAGGGCTCGAGGACAAGCTGCAAGTGGCGCTTGAAGTCCTCGACCCCGACATCGCGGGACAAGGTGAGTCCGGCCGCCATCGCATGCCCGCCGAACTGATCAAAGAGACCCGGCTGCCGGGCATCCAGCTCGACCAGAAGATCGCGGATATGGATTCCCGGGATCGAACGCGCCGAACCCCGTATCCGTCCGTCTTCACCGAGGGCCAGGGCAAAAACCGGACGATGAACCCGTTCCTTGAAACGCGAGGCGACAAGGCCCAGGATGCCGAGATGCCAGTCCGGTTCGTAGAGGACGCAGGCCAGCTGGTCGGGATCCCCCGCCTCCCCATCCCGGAGCACACCGGCTGCTTCGTCCTCCGTCGCGCCCTGGAGTTCGCGCCGTTGATGATTGATTCCATCGAGTCGACGGGCCATCTCCAAGGCTTGGGCCGGATCCTCGGTCAGGAGACACTCGACCCCCAAGCCCATCTCGTCCAGCCGCCCCGCCGCGTTGAGGCGTGGGGCCAGACTGAAAGCCAGATCCTCCTCTGTCACCCGTTCCTGCTCGCGGCGGGAAACCGCGAGCAGCGCCCGCAGGCCGGGTCGACACTCACCCGCCCGGATCCGCCTCAACCCCTGGGCAATCAGGATCCGGTTATTCCGATCCAGGGGCACCAGATCCGCCATGGTACCGAGCGCAACCAAATCCAGCCATTGCGCGAGACTCGGTTCTCCGCGGGGCCGTAGAGGCTGTCCCCGCAGAGCGGTCCGCAAGGCAATCAGGAGGTAGAAAAGCACGCCCACGCCCGAAAGTCCGCGGGCGGGGAAACTCGACCCGGGGAGGTTGGGATTCACGATGGCCGATGCCGGGGGCAGTTGGGCACCCGCCAGATGGTGATCTATAGCGACGCTATTACGTAAACTATTTTATATTCTCTTTTGTTATCAATCGAATACGCCAAACAGACGTAAATTATTCGTTTACGGAATTGAGCTATACACGCAATCTAGCGCTTCGTCAGTACGCGACTCGTTCAATACGCGGGTAACTGGACCCTAATCCTCGTGGCACTGGAGCTAATGCAAGTCGTGGTGAGCGATGTCGAACTAGCTAGCAGTTCCGCCGCTTTGCAAATCATCCAAGAATTCGGAGGGCGGAGCGACGCTGGTTATCAAAAGATTGTCACGTGCGCGAGTGCAAGCAACATAAAGCAAATGGCGCTCGGTGTTATAGATCTCTTCAAGATCGGAATCATCGGCTACTGATTCGATTCGCCTTTGCAGCGGAATAACCTCGTCATCGCAGGCCATCACAACAACGGCGCGGAATTCCAGTCCTTTGGCGAGGTGCATGATTGCAAGTGAAGCGCGTCCACTGGTGGTTCCAACGCCTTCATCAAGTTGATTGAATTGGATTCCGGCCTTTGCCAAAGCCAGCCGGGCACGTTCTAATTGTTCTTCCGAACGGACGAATACGCCGATTTCATGAGAAATAACCCCGCTAGCTGTTTGTGCGGTGAGCCATTCCGCGACCGCAATAATTTCCTGCTCGGCTGTGTCGAACGTGTGAATGACGGGTAGCGGCCCATTTAATACAGATACCGTGCCACGTCGATCTTCTACGTTCTCATCCGCGTCGGACACCGTCGGCGGAAGAAGGCGATCCGCCTGCGTTCTGATCTGATGGGAGGTTCGGTAGTTAATTTTCAGAGTTCGACAACGCCCTCGAACATCGACTCCTAGTGCCATCCAGGAAAATGGCTGTCGAAATATTCGTTGCCCAATATCCCCAGCAAAAAACAGAGCATCCGGTCGATCGTTGCCAAGGGCAGCAAGAAAACGCAACTGCTGTTCGCTAATGTCCTGTGCTTCATCAACAACAGCGAAATCGAACGGCACTTGCTCGAGCGTTGTGAGCCGCTCTGCCAGTCGGCTGAATAATTGTGCATACGTCACAAGCCCTAGGTCATTCAACCTTGCGCGCACATGCTCGCAAATCGCCCATACGGCTGCACGACGCGACTCTGACAACCGCGTCTTTCTACCAAGTCGTTTCGCGTCACGGTACGTCTGCCAGCTATCCAATTGTCTGGCGTCAACAATCTCATCCCACTCTGTCCATAGTAGATGAGGACTTAGCGTGTAACCAGCGTCTGTCGTTGCAGCAGCGAGGAAACGGCGTATATCCTCATCTGTGGCAAGCTTAGCTTTACCAAAGTGCCGCTCGTACAACCGTTCGCCGACTGCATTCATCGCCTGTACTTCAAGTCGCTCGGCTAGTCGAGGTTCGTTGCTGACCAGCCGGCGGAGGCGCGCACGCAAGGCATTCGCTAGCGTATCCGAAAAAGTCGCGAGCAATACCCTGCTTTCCGGGTTTGCCCGTGCTAGATATACCGCGCGATGAAGAGCAACAATCGTCTTTCCAGTGCCAGCAGAGCCTGACACGCGGGCCGCTCCAGAATAGTGCTGCTCTACCCATTCGCGCTGATCAGGATGAAGAAATACCGTCCACTTATCCCAAGGGAATGAAAGAGCCCGTTCCAATTCCTCGACGCCCGACATAATACGGAATCGACGTTTAGCATCTGGATGTTCGAATGGGCTGGAAGACGCGTCACTTGGCCGACGTACCCGCGGCACCCCGCCTGTGGCTATCTCAAGTAAGCATTCACTAGCTTCGGCAGGCAAGTGATCTGTGAGCGCGAGCAATGTGTCTTCGGTGGCCGCACGAACATCGGGAAGCCACTCCACCGGAACACCATAACTCAGCAACTCTTCATCAGAATGCTTCGCAAAGAGCCGTGAGTCCGTCTCGCGTGCTTTGGAAGCTTCCACAAACGCGGGAACGATGATCTCGCACACCGTCTCACGAATGACTACCATTTGTGCAGCACCCGTCTGCGGATGCGTTTCAAGCCTGCGCCGCTCCGCCCATCGGTAAGCGTCATCATGGTGCCCAACGTAACAGAGCAAGAGGTTAGAAGTCGTTTTGTGAACGATTATTCGGATATCGTTATTCACCCTAACCGACCAAAAGTTCCTGTCTCTTGCTTTGTCGAGTTTGTGAAAACTCATACCCGGTCGCGCAGGATTTATCTGCAGATCGAAGGCAGTAGTCTTGACCGCCTTCTGCTCTTCGCCAGTCAAATGGGTCAGGCTATCGGTGAAAGTGTCAGCGATACGAAAGTCCATTTACTAGCTCTGCCCACTCCAATCGTCGGCAATCGTTTTCCATACAATTGGTCGTTCCACTTCCTTCCCATCGAGACCTTTGCCTGTCCAGACGCTCCAGAAATCAGGATCGTCAGATCTCGGCTGATGAGATTTCGGCAAATCGTTCAATTTGACTAACACCGGAAGTTCTGACGCCCACCCCAAAAGAATAGCGTTTTGTGAGGGAAGCGACGGGAGTTCTCGCAAAAGGCCTCGTAAGTTATCTGGTACTAAGCGGTGCACCAATTCCTGATCTCGGTCATTGCTGATGCGATGAAGTAGGAACGAGTTACATTGAGAAAGCACGGTAGGCGATAACTCAGAAGGTCGCTGTGACGATAACACAAGTCCAAGCCCGAACTTTCTTCCTTCGCGAGCAATACGTTCGAACACTTGGCAGCATACCGCCGCTGCATCTTGGTTCTCTGCATCTTCCTTATACCGCTTAACAAACGTATGCGCCTCCTCCATCACGAGCACAGTCGGAAGAGCTACTTGATTGAGCTTCATGTAGCGCTGAAGGGCCTCAAAGACCATACGAGCTATTACGGCCGTGACAATGTGAATCACTTCAGTCGGAACCAGCGACAGATCAATAACCACCAGGCTTCCGTTCGTGGAATTGCTGGCACCGATGTAATTCTCAAGCCATTTCTCCAGATCTACAGCGCCACTATCCCCAATCACAGCTTTCATTCGTGGATCCGAGAGGAGCATGCGGATACGCGCCACCAAGAAATCCAAGTATTGGCTGACATTCTCTTGTTCCGCAAGCATCTCTAGATGATCCGCCAGGTCCGCGCCCTTGAACGGAAGTGGTGTATCTTCGTCCGGGCCCTCTTGATAAATAATTCCTCCGAGAGACTCCAGTGCGGTCCCAATCGCGTCGATAATGTTTGTAACCTGAGCTTCAGTAAACGCCCTGTAATATTCGACAATCTTTCCATTCTTCTCAAACGACTTAAATGTTGCGTGCAACGCCGTATTAATCGGTTGAAGAATTGCGTCAAGATCAACGATTGAGCACTCCGCCTTCTTATTCTCCAGGTCGTCCGCCACTGCTTTGAGTTTGAACCCAAACTTGGATTCATCGGTTTTGATAACGCCAGCCTTCAGGTCCCTTCGCAAGGAAATTGCGGTTGAGGACAAATAGCGACGCAAAGCCAATTTCATTTCTTCGTCAGTTGGATCACTTGTTTCAGTTCGCCCGGCCTTTACTTCTCTTAGTGCTCTCTTGAGAAGTGGACGTTGAGTTCTTGCGCTTGCCTGCGCGAACGATGACCATTCCGCGCTATTCCAGAACCACAGTGGGACCTGTAATCCCAATTCGTCCGTTTTCGGAGCAACCCTGAAAACACGGGCCTTTACAAGGCCGTCCTCGCCACTGAAGGCTCGCGAATACTCGCCGTTGGGATCAAGAACAATAAAGCGCGCGTTTGGCTGATTCAAACGAATTGCTCTGGCTTGCTCCAAAGACCAGCGAATTAGTCCAGCGACGGAGCATGACTTACCACTTCCAGTATTCCCAAGAATTGCGAGGTGGCGCCCGAATAGGCGGTCCGGGTCAACCCGCACCTCTGCATCACTAGCAAGTGGGCTAACGCCGATTTTGACGCGCCGGCGTTCACCCGATTCCACAATCGACCGAAGTTGCTGTTCGGTAGGCAACAAGACTGCCGAACCGATAGATGGAAAGGCGTCCACGCCCCGACTGAAGGCGTAGTCTGAATTATTGCCTTCCTTCTTTCGAAGCGTTCCAAGCGGGTTCAAGCTCATTTTACGCAACGGGTACGGCAGATCGACAAGACCAAAGTCCTGCATGCCCCTACGCTTCGGAAACGCAGAGCGCTCCACAGTCAACCACTCGATTTGACCGACAACGAACCCTTCGTCAACCGGAATGAGTAAATAACTGTTCACTCGCGGGAATGGCCGTGGACCGCCAGCATTGAGCGCGACGGATTCCGGGGCCTCAATATCCAGCGCGACCTTCACCTCATTTGGAGAGACAAAATCGACCGTACCAATGCGTAGCGTTTCCGCCTGCTCGAAAGGCATCTGACTCATGATGCAGATCCGCCATTGTCCTTGGCCTGCTCACCACCACCTTTGTCATCTCCATGCCCCGGGCCCCATCCTCGTGCCTTAAGAAGCTCAGCCATTCTAAATGTCGTTCGATCGATTGCAGGCTTCGGTAGATAGTGGTCAACCAAGACTTCAAAATTGCCCAGCTGCTCGCCAACCAACAGCGTAATCTGGGCACGCCGCCCAATTCTTTCGTATGTTTTCATAATCCGCCCAAGCGGGTCATTTGTTGAGATTATTACCAAGTGCGCAGAAGGAATGGTTAACATGTCTTCTATGACACGATTGATGTGTTCGTCGCCGAAGCTATAACCAAAGCAAATGAGTGTGCTGTTCGGTCGGCAAGCCGCCGCCGCGAGATCACGAAAGAGCTCTACATATGGATATGATGCCGTTTCTCTATCCTTAGAGGAGTTCGGATAAATCATGAGTTGCGTTGCCTTAACCGAAGGTAATCCCGTATCGGTCAGATATGGGCCGATTGTTTCAGCGCCGAAAGGAATTCCAATACGGTGGATGTTCTTGTCGCAGTCTATCCAGTCAACGGAGCCATGGAGTTTAGTGAAGCGAGCAACGCCTTCAAGGTAACGTGGGTCGCCACGCATTCCTGGCGGGTTGTAATGCATGTCCACGTCCAAGCGTGATGACCGAAATATCGGTGCCAATTGCCCTACGAAGCGATCGATTAAGCGGAGTCCCGCCGCATCTGCGCCGGCTTCGATAAAGCGATCATAATTTGTTGTGAACAGCTGGAGACGATCGCGTGTGCCAGTGCGGCTAGCGAAACTCATAAGAAAACTGACCAGGTAGTTGAAAGCTCGCTCTCGCGTTTCTATGCCTGCCGCCTTTAAGTCAGCCTCCCCTTTCAGTATCGATGCAGCAAACGCGTTAAGCACCCTCTCCAGCTCTGTGTGCAGATTACCCACCCGTTTAGCTACCGGATCATTCTTATCCTTTGTAGACGCAACTATCTCCAGGCCACGCAATAGCTCAGATGCCACGCGAATCTGATCTTCAATGTTTCCATCCTCCCGCCCAGCCGCGAGGGCTGATCGCTTAGCTTCCTTTTGAATTTCTGCGGCATACTCTGTCCAAGAGACACCGCTCATTCCTGGGAGGATGTCACTGGTTGCCATGCGGTGTACCGCATGACTTAGGCCAGATCCGACTACAAGAGAAAGATGCTCCGATTGGAACAAAGCCGTAAGCCAAGGCTCAATCCGTGTCCGAAGTTTGTCGACACCAAAGGTTTCGCCTTGCCCGACCCACGAAGCTGCCGTGCCTTCAATAAGTTGAAAGCAGTCAGGACCGGGACCGGCCCCGGTCCTTCGGAACAGGACAGGTGCGCGGTCGTCGCGGCACTTAAGTATGTTTAACCCTTCAGTACTGCCACCTTGCGCCGTTGTGTTCACAGCCTTTCTCCCGTTCCCTTAAGTCTTGAACACCTTCATCACCTCGTCTCCAAGGTGATTGATAACTTTCACAGCAATCCTGGCCGATTTTGGTGTTGGGAAAGGTCTTGATGTATCGCTGTTAAGCGTTGCCCATGCATCCTCATTGATTTCTGCTTTTAGCGTCGTCCTTAACGACTTGTAGGGATCATTCTGACCGAGGAAATAGGCATGGCGAACAAAGAAGCTCTCTTCATTGTAGTCCGTATCGATGAACCAGCAGGCTATGCCGGCGACGCTGTCACTTCGGACTTCGCCGGTCGATGGATCGAATACGTCAACGCCGCGCACCTTGACGCGGAGCTGGCCATCCTTCTCAGTGAGGATGTGAATATCCGGCTCGCCGAATATCACAAACAGATTGCCTTTCCCAGTGCTCTTGAGTTCACCGGCCATGTGTAGGTCCGCGTTCATGCGCGCCTTTAGCACCGGGATTCGACCTAGCTTAGAAAACTCAGTGGCGTGCGCCTCATAGTTGAACGCACATGCGATCAAAACATCAAAGCTTCCATCACCAGCCTCTCGCGCAGCCTCCACCAAGTCAGCGCGCTGGACCGTGCCAAATTCTGGACCAACGAAAATGGCTGCACGCTTCTCAGCAGAGCCTTCCATGTAGCGTCCTTCGGCACACACTAAAGTTCCTGGCCAGGGCGTCAGAGATGTGAAAGTGATCCGGTCCTCCTTATGAGCTTGCTGTACACCAGCCGCCCTCAGGTTATCTAGGATCATCTGTTCAAAGCTCTGCTCAGGCGCATAGCCAGGTTCGGGCTCGTGCGTCTTAAGCGGGTCAATCAATTCGTCATTCTCGTCTACGCCAAGCATACGATGCGGACTCAGCGATTCGACAGTAAAAGGCCCTGCTACTCGAACCATCTTCTTGTCGTCAAATGGCTTGTCATATAGTTTTTCGAATTCAGCTTTGGCAGATATTGATGCGTCGATCTCATTCTGCCGTGCAGTGCGCGCCTGCCACCATGCTGTATGGATCTGCTTCGCAAGATCAGTCCACGTACTTTCAGGTTTACGGGGTATTTCCCATTCCACCCATTCCTGGTTAAGCGCTGTATTCAGTTTGATGCGCAGGGGCTCAAGTTCTTTCTGCCATTTCTCCCAAATGACATCGATCTCAGCATTGTTAGCGATTGATTTAAGCGTGATGTGGGGAACTCGGTCGTAAACGAATCCTTGACGAATATCCTTATAAGTTGGCCTTGATGCTGGCGCAGTGTGCGTGACTTCCGCCTCCTTAATCTGACCTTCACGCGAATCGGCCAGCAGGTAAAAGGAATAGCGCGCTGCCATGATGCGCGAACGGGCTAGCGCGAGTGCAACACGTGAAGTATCAATCGTGATCCAGCGGCGACCCCATTGCTCGGCAACATAGGCCGTAGTGCCTGAACCGCAGGTCGGATCAAGTACAAGATCTCCGGGGTCCGTTACCATTAGGAGACAGCGCTGAACAATACTCGTATTTGTTTGAACAACATATATCTTGTCGTCCATGAAGCTACTGACAACGTCTGTCCAAATATTGTCGATATCAAGGACAGGATAGTCAGTGAGAAGCCTGATATAACTTATAGACTTCTGCTTAACGAACAGTCGCCCCGCCTTGAGCAAGCGCAACATTCCAATTTCAGTGGTTTTCCAGCTCTTACCGGCGGTCGGCTTATACGTATTTTTCCCTAATTTGAAATCGAAAATACAGCTAGCTGTTGCTCCAGAGGAAGATAGGTCGCCAACCGCTGCAATCTTACCCAGTTCACGTTCAGACTCTTCGGTTGGTAGTGCCGTCAATCGTCCCGGGGCCGTTAGGTAGTGACGATAAGTCGTGCCACCTTCGTTGCCCACAATTTTGTCGCGGAAAATAGATCGAAACTTTGCCTCTTTTCGTGTCTTGCAATACCACACAATGTAATCACACGTATTCTTGACGAAGTCCTGACCCAGACCACTGGACTTTCGTATGGATATTAGGCTGATGAAATTAGGCTCGCCGAACACCTCATCCATGACAGTTCTCACGCGATGTACGTTTTCATCGCCAATCTGTACAAAGATGGACCCCGAATCAGCTAGCAAATCTCGCGCAACTGTAAGTCGATCTCGCAGATAAGTAAGATAACTATGAATGCCCTCTCGCCATGTGTCACGAAACGCTTTGACTTGCTCTGGCTCGCGCGAGATGTGCGCAGCGTTTCCATCCTTCACATCGCGACTGGTGGTCGACCACTGAAAATTGCTATTGAACTTTATGCCGTAGGGTGGATCGAAGTAAATGCACTGCACCTTGCCGCGTAAGCCTTCTCGCTCTGCGAGAGACGCCATCACCTGCAGACTGTCGCCGAGGATCATGCGGTTCGACCAATTTTGGTCGTGCTGGTAGAACTCGGTCTTATCGACGCCTTTCGGAATGCCATTAAAGTCTGCGAAAAGGTCGGCAGTTAGCTGACCTGCCTGGTGTTCGGCTTCCTTCGAGGTACGCAGTAGGTCGTCAATCAACGCCTTTGGGTGAACCTTCTCTTGGATGTACAGCGGCGGAGCGTGGACTACAAGGTCGCTCCAGTCCTGCTCGTCCTTGCCGTGCCAGACAAGTTGCGGATCAAGATCGATGTTTCTGGGGTAGCGTAGCTTCCTGGCTTCTTGCTCCTCCGGCTTCATCACCGACTGGTATTCGGCGGTAGGAATATTCTTGCGCTTATCAGTCGTGTGCGTGAGCGTCTCGACGGACTTGCCGGTGCCTGCGGTTCTCTTTGTCCGAGCCATTATGAGGCAGCCTCCGGCGTCTTTTGGTTCTTGACGGCAGTTGTGATCAGTGAATCAACTTGACTCTTCACCTTCGTTTTGAAATCTGCATCCATCTGATAGACATCACCGAACTCTGCAAAAGCCCAGCGTCCGTAACTCTTCAAGTTATTCACGCCAGGGATCCAATAAGCTTCCATCGTCGATTTCTTTTCCTTAGCGTCTTCGCGCCGATAGCCCTTAATCTCAACGATCAATTGAAGCAAATCACTTGGACCATGCCCGTCGTCTATAGCAACGATAAAGTCAGGGAGATATTTGCGGGTTTCTGAGCCGTAGCGATATGGGACTTCTAATCCGAGGCTGTGATTTTTAACATAAGCACGAACTTGCGGATGCGATTCGACTACTCGACAGAATTCCGCTTCCCAATCGCTATCAAGTACGACCCAGTTCACGTGACAGTGCTTGGGGCTCGTTTCCCACAGATCAGTGCGGGAGGTAGCGAAACGAACATACGACGTTGAGCCGGTTGGATTGTATGCGTCAAGCAGGGCCTTAATCGGGCGCTTGCCTTGAAACTCACGTGTGATGGCCGCGGTTATCTTATTGCAGGCCATGTCAGCCAGCTCCTGATACATCAACAAACCCTGATACGTACCGCCTTTGCAGATGAGACAACTGTCGAGCCATTGCTTGGTCACACGCTTGAGCTGACCGAAGAGGTAAAGCTTCGGCTCTTCACCGGGGTCGCGCCACTTGGTGTAAATAAGACGTTGAGTGAGATGGAACAGGATAGTAGATGGCCGTAGATCGTCCAGGTGTTTCAAATCTAAGTCCACACCTTCACCGATAATGCCCTGGTTCCGCGTAATGGACGGGCCCACAAGGTCGGGGCTAAGTTCAAGGATAGAATCTTCGTTGAAGTTAGCCGCCAGCCGCTCTTCAGGCAACTCTACGCGATAGCCCTGGACACGTGGAAATCTGATCTCCAATGCGTCGCGGTCTGGGCGCACAGCTTTGACCTGAATCGTCTGACGAGGTGACTGTGGCGGCGCAATCACCGGTTTGGCAGTGAAGTCAAACGGTATCCCAAATATATCTGCATACTCTACATTGAACAGATTGTCGTTATTCAGCTCATAAGACTGGCGACGCAACGCACGACCAATGACCTGCTCGCAGAGCAGCTGTGTACCAAAGGCACGGATACCAAGTATGTGCGTAACGTTGTTGGCGTCCCAGCCTTCGGTTAGCATCGCAACTGAAACTACGCAGCGAATGCCAGCACCAAGCTGGCCAGCCTTACCTACTGTGTTCATCACTTCGCGCAGTAACTCTTGATCGCCAAGGCTTTCCGCACGACGTGTATCGCCGGTGCGCTCCGTAATCTCACGCCGGAAGCGCTCGATCTCGTCAGCCGCCATTGACCGAAAGTTGTCATCCAAGGCCGTGCCAGATTCCAACTGTTCGCTGTCGATTAGTAGGGTATTCGGTCGCGCTAAGGCATTGCCAGTTGTTTCGTCGAAATTTCGGAACAATGCAAGCCGTCCGTTGACTAGCGTGGTAGTACCGTCGGCGTTTATCTGCTGAAACCCGGAAATGAAGTCATAGACCAGTTTTGAGATGGCGGTGTTCTGGCATATGATGATGAAGCAAGGCGGTATCCTAACGCCATTACTTTCCCAAAGCTTGAAGGTCTGTTCATAGTGGCCGTAAAGCGCCTGCAAAGCGGTTTGCAGCCGAGTCGGTAGCTTGAGTGGGTCTAACTCACCGGCAGTCCCGCGGCCCTTCTTGGGCATGTCCTTCCGGATGTTCTCCCAGAGATTCCGGAACATAGGCATTTCGTTGCCTGGGATATTCTCCGCGACCGGGACACGTGGCAGTTTAACAATGCCGCACTCAATAGCATCCATCAGCGAGAAGTCGCTCATGGTCCAGGGATAAAGTGTGCCCTCCGCGTATCCGGACCCGCGCAGGAAAAACGGTGTTGCCGACAGGTCAGTGACGCGCGTGACGCCGAGTTTGCGATTGACAATCTCGATGCCAGAGATCCATAGTCGTGCGGCCTGGTTGTTCTTCTCGGCTTCTTTCCTCTCGTCGCCTTTCAGCTCTTCGTCGTCGGCTTCCTGGGGCTTCTCGCGATAACAGTGATGTGCCTCATCATTGATCACCACGACGTTCTTCAAGCCCATGAGGTCTGGCATGACGCGCTGAAGCATCTGACCCTCTGTCTCCTGGGTCTGCAGTTCCTCTCCGGTGCGTCCCTGAAGCAGTGCGCGGCCGCCGGAGGATAGCTCCATTCGCTCACGCAATTTAAATGCGTGGTAATTGGTGATGACGATTTTGGCGCGATGGATGTCCTCTAGCATATCGACCGGGAGCAGCTCGCACGTGGTGAAGTAGCTGTCCGGATCGTTTGGCTGCAGCACACGAAGTCGGTCGCGAATTGTGAGACCTGGTGTAACCACTAGAAACCCGCGCGTAAATCGTTTGCTAGTCGGATGACGCACGGCATTGATCGTCTGCCACGCCATGAGCATCGCCATCACTGTGGTCTTGCCTGCACCAGTCGCAAGCTTTAGGGCCAGTCGATTGAGTCCGGGGTTGGCTTCGTTGTTTGCAACCTCGAGATGCTGGATGAATCGATCAGCGGATTTTCCGAGCTGAGGCGCAACTTCTGTAAGCCAGATGGTCGTCTCTACCGCTTCGATCTGGCAGAAGAATGGGCGGATTCCGGCGAAAGGATGGTGGCGCCAGTGCTGAAGTAGGCGCACCGTCTCTGGTGTCACCCTCCAGTCGTTCGTATTCTGGAGCGCGCGCCAGCGGTCTACCTCTTGTCGCAATCCTTGGATAACAGCGGTATGCGCGTATTGCTGCTCGGACGTCGAAAGACCCTTACCCTCGTCGAAAACGAGCGCACTCTGGTCGCCGCCCTTGCGCTTCTTGGGCTTCGGAATGGGTGTTATAAACTCGGCGCGGCGGCGACTATCAATGATCCGTTGGGTTGGTTGTCCCGAAGCATCCAGTTCCCAATGACGGGCAGGATAGTCATAGGGAGAGTTGAGAATCGGGCGCTCAAAGAATGTGTCGCTCGTCGGCAAGTTCTTACCCCGGTTTCAGTCATTGAAACTAAGAACTATCAGAATCTAGATGCCAGTCCCTGTCCAATCTGGCACTACGACATAATACCGCTCAAACGCAAATTTGTCTTGTACGGCCATATTCCTAATGAATCTTGGTACTGGTCCGACTGTTCCGTGTCAGCCTAAGTGAGACACAGTCAAGGGCTGGAGTATTGTAGAGGTCCGGCCCATCCTGAAGACTGGTCAGGAGGAGTATGCCATGAGGACCCAGCTGACCCAGAGGCTAAAGTTCGTGAAATCCGCCGGCGTACACGGCGGCGGTTTGGAGCGGAAGAGAATATCCGCATCGTGCTGGAAGGCTTGAAGGGCGAAGCCAGCATCGCCGAGATCTGCCGGCGGGAAGGCATCAGCCCGAACCTGTATTACAGCTGGAGCAAGGAGTTCCTGGAAGCCGGTAAGAAGCGGCTGCAAGGGGACACCGAGCGACAGGCGAACAGCGGTGATGTGTCCGGGCTGCGCCGGGAGAACGAGCAGCTGAAGCTGGTGGTGGCGGAGCTGACGCTCCGGAACCGCGTGTTAAAAAAAACCTTGGCCGGTCTGCCCGACGAGCCGCCGGATCAATGAGATACACCGCGGCGGAGAAGCTTGAGACCATTCGCTTGGTAGAGAACTCGGAGCTCGGGGTGAAGCGCACCCTGGCCGAGATCGAGGTGCCCCGCGCCAACTTCTACCGCTGGTATCGGGCCTATGCCCAGGACGGGCTCGCCGGCCTCGAGTCGAAGTCCGGGCGGCAGACCTTCTGGAACCGCATTCCCGCGGCCGAGCGTGACCGGGTGGTTGCGTATTCCGGTCGAATTCCGCCACCGATTATGCTCTGAAAACCGCCAGGGTTTACGGTGGCAAACCCGCCACCCGTTATGCTTCAAAAGCGCCACTTGACCCGCGGTAACTAGAACCATCCCACCGCGTGGTGCGAGATGCCCAAAACGACCCATTGCGGCCATTCCATTAAGCTATCGCCGGAGTTTGATGGTTCCATGGAATAACAGCATTTAGTTTACAATGGATAAAAACGAAGGGCTGATCTCAGGGGGGGCATGCAAAGCCGACAACGTTCATGATTAATTTAATCATTACATTGCTCATTATTGGGTTTGGTTTTTCAGCGTACGTATTTTTAATCACATTGAAAATTAATAAAATTGGCAAAGTGTAGATAATAACGCAGATAAGAAAGAAAGTTATTTAAATTCCATTCATGTTCTGTTAGAAGTTAGAGATAAACTCTTTAGGGTCATGACTAGAACAGCGGTTTTTCTCCGACCATTTTCAGGATCAATTTATAGAGATCCTGGTTTCGGTGGTTGAAACGGAATTCACATTCCTTCAGATGGAGATAGAAGGTCGAAGGACACGTCCCCCGAAAGCGCGTGAGTCGGGATTTGGCGAATCCCCAGAACCCTTCGATTCCATTGATGTGGGCCGGACCCACAACAAATTGGTCCTTCCCGTGATCCACCCGAAGGTGTTTGCCGTACCCGACGTCCACCAGGCCATTATAGCCACGCCACCCGTCGGAGTAGATGACGCTCTCCAGGGCCACTTTTCCCCGAATGATGCCTTGCAGGGTCTCTTTGGAGCAATCGGGAACGATCTCGGTATAGACTTTTCCGTTGCGTTTGAAAAGGCCAAAAACGATGGTTTTTCCAAAAGCGCCCCGACCGCGCTTCCCTTTGACCCGTCGGGATCCGAAATAGGATTCGTCGACCTCGATCTCTCCCGACAAGGGAGATTGCTCTTCACAATACAGGGCGATCCGTTTCCGGAGGGCCTTGAGAAATCGGTTCACTGTATTGCGGTTTAAGCTCGTCAACACGGCGATCTGAGTGGCATCTAGATTCAGGGCAAAGAGCCGGATCAAATCCCGGATTTTGGCCTCTGAAATTTTTGAACGTTTTGCGTATCTGTTTTTCATTGCCATGACTAGATTTATCCCACATTGGAGCCTCCTGTTCTAGTCATGACCCACTCTTTATTCTTATTAGTATCCTACTAATATCAATGATTTTAGTATTGTTATCAAGCTTAAAAGCTTGATAATGCATGGAGCTGCGTGCGTTAATTTAGACGAGATCTGCATTTTTCAATTTAGTAAATTGGGCGCTTCAGTCTACCCAACCCTCCCCGCTCCAGTTTTAATGCATGTCCGCTTTTGGCCGAAAGCGATCTCTCATCTCTTTGACGCGCTATATACCCGAACTGCGGCCGCAATGAGTATGGCGAGCGAAAATACTGCAAATGCTAATGTCCAGCGCGATCGCAGAGTCGTCGTTATTGGCGTCTTATCTATGTTCAAAGCTCGCTTAACAAACAATGTCAAAATGTATAACGTGGCCCAAAGGAAGAGCGCAAATATCACCAAGAGCACAAGCTCAAGGATTGGAATTGGATGGGTTGGCTGAGTCATTTGAACATGTTTTTCCCAAGTTCCGCTATTGGCCGGTTGCAGCACCTCAATAAACGGCAATTTTAGTCTAAACCACCCGTTCATGGGCCTGGATATGAGGGTGGCGGGATTCGACCGGAATGACTGGCGGTTTTCCCACCGGAATCAGTGGCGGATTTCAGACCGGAACAGGTGGCAGTTTTGACCGGAATACGCAGTGGTGAAGACCGCGCTCGCGAAGCCTGAGCTCTCGCCCCGGGAGCTGGCCTAGCACATCACCGACACCCAGGGCTACTTCATCAGCGAGTCCAGTGTTTACCGCATCCTCAAGGCCTTCGACCTCATCACCAGCCCGAACTTCATCGTGCTCACCGCTCGGGACCAGTTCCTGCATCAGACCCGGCGCATCCATGAGCTGTGGCAGACCGACTTCACCTACTTCAAGGTCATCGGCTGGGGTTGGTACTACCTGCTCGTGATCCTAGACGACTACAGCCGCTACGTCCTCGCCTGGAAGCTCTACACCACGATGCAGGCCAGTGATGTCACAGAGCTCTTGGAGGAGACCATCCAAGCGACCGGGGTCAGCCGCGTCGCGGTGCGCCATCGGCCGCGGTTGCTCTCGGACAATGGCCCGAGCTTCCGCGCCCAAGAGCACTCCGACTACCTCGCGAAGCACGGCATGGGGGAGGTCCACGGCAAACCCTATCACCCCCAGGCCCAGGGCAAGGTCGAACGCCTGAACCGCTCCATTAAGAACGTGGTGAAGCTCGAGAACTATTACTTGCCGAGGGAGTTGGAATTAGCCATCGGCAACTTCTTCGAACACTACAACCATCACCGCTACCACGAGTCCTTGGATAACCTGACCCCGGCGGACGTTCACTTCGGCCGCGTAGCCTCCATCAACCAGGCGCGGGAACGGGTAAAGGCCGAGACGTTGCGGCAGAGGAAGCGTTACAACCAAGGTCTGCAGGTCCTGCGCAAGCGCCTGATCCTGCCCGACGAATATCGAAAACCATCCTTAAGAAAATCGCCTTCCGTGTCTCAAATCACTTGACGACGTACACGACCTAGGCCGCGTCGTAAGAAGCGTAGGACTCCCACAAGCGCAACAAAAAGAAGGCGCTAGACCTTCGCCTAAAGAAAGAGGCGCCGACATGTCTCTCGCCGATTGGATTGCAGCAGTTCACTCCTCATCCAAGCTGAACCCAATTACTTCTGGTGCATCTGGATCAGAGCAATAACTATCGACAGACATGAAACTTCTCCCGAAATCATTCACCGATAGAATCAAGACATAGCTTTTCACCTCACCATTGTCGGCCACCGGCATGAGACCTTTTGGAGGTGTATACCACTCTTCAAATTCTCGCTCGTAAAAAATCTCTCCCGTTTCCGAATCGCGAAATAAGTAGTCCGCCTCCCATTGAGATTCAGCTTCGTCCTTATACGCATCCTCATCGACCGTGAAATCCGCCCAGGGAAAAAAGTGCTCGAGCATGCCCTCCACTCCAACCCCTGGTGTGTATAGTAGCGTGGGCCAAGTCTCTTTTTGATCATCGGTGTATATTTTTACCTGGTAGCGCGGTAGTGACTTGTTCACCCAATCGTCGAAAGCAACCCGTACTTCGATGCCGTCCTCGATTAAATCCATCCAGCGACGATCTACGCGGAGCCTGTTAAGACGTCGAATGTATGGCTCCGGTTGCGAAAGTCTTTCAAGTGCGTCCAACGTGGACTTTGGATCTGCAAACATGTCATGTTTCGGAACCTCAATCTTCCAGTTTTTTCCAGTGTTCTCGACACTGTCCTTGGTGATTTGTCGCCAGTGTGCCGTCTTCGTGTCAGGGTTGTAGAGGACCAACACAACCGGCATCGAATGGTTAACCCAATACGCCACATGCTTATTGTCTGTCCGGAATACATAGCAGTCGTCAGTTTCTTCTTTGAAGAAGCTGCTACCTGACTTGATTTGGAGGGCAATCAGCTTACCCGTGGGGCGCTCATCTTCCACCGTTTCGATATGAGCATCGATTCCATAGTCGTGCGTAGGTTGCTCTCGAAACAGCCAGCCTTGTTCCGAAAAGAAATGGTCCATTGCCGATACGCCGAGGCGTTCTGTCTTAGGTGTTGCCATACCAACCCCTTCAATACTTTGAGTTCCCGCTCCCATAGGACGCGCCCATAGCTTAGTATTATGGCGCCGAAGGGACCTTGGTGACCGTCAGCTAGTCGGGAAATACAACTTGCAATCTCCGTTCTCCGTTGGAAGTGCATGGCCAATCAGATCCAAAATAGTTCGAGCCCAGCGAAAGCGGACCTGCCCGTCATCAAACAGCGTCCGCGTGATGAATTGGTCTATAGGGCGGCGCTCAAGCTCCGCTCTGAACCGGTTGCGCGCGTCCTGGCAGGGCGCGTCTCTGGCTTAAACGATGAGGCGCTGGAAGTGTTTCTATCGCCATCACTCGCGGTAATACAACCGCCTGAACTGCTCCCAGACATGCGAAAAGCCGCCGAACGAATTGCAGACGCAGTCATGGACGGATCAACGCAGAATTACTGCGTGGATTTTGATAGCGATGGCAGTTCTGCGGGGGCGATTTTTTTAAGTGCTATGACGCAACGCTTTGGTGTAGCGCCCGAACGCATTCGCTTCTACATTGCGCATCGCTTGCTCGAAGGGTACGGCCTCAACGCGAAGGTGACCGATCGAATCCTGGCTGACCCGGACCACGGCAGTCTTGTCATCACGGCAGATTGTGGGTCGACAGATGAAAAACAGATCGCACGTCTAGCGGCCGCTGGAGTAAGTGTAGTGATCTCAGATCATCACAATTATCCTGAATCTAATCTGCCTAGGTCCGCTTATGCGTTCGTGAGCCCAAAAGCGCCTGGCAATCGTTACGATCCCAATATTGCTGGATGCATGGTGGCGTGGCTACTGATGAGTGCTGTGCGCCGAGTACTAATTGATCGCAAGTATCTTCCCGCCGATGCGCCAAAACTTCTCACTGAGCTTTCCTATGCCATGGTCGGCACGCAAAGCGACGCGGTCTCGCTCACCCATTCATTGATAAATCGTGCAGTCATTCGTGCCGGGCTCAAGATTCTAGACAAGGGAGAACTACCCGCCTGGAGGGTGATCAAGGACAAGCTACTTATGGACAATAAGCCCGCCACTAGTGATTTTGTGGCCTTCTACCTCGCACCCATGATCGCAGCAGCGGGAAGACTGGACGAATCTATGCCTGGCATTCGGTTCTTAACAGCCAGCACGATTGAAG
>DAHVLZ010000014.1:0-62510 GCA_027320085.1 Pseudomonadota bacterium | reverse complement strand
TACGCCCATGCCCTCATGATGGGTGAAACCCTGCCCACCACCACCGAAAACGCCGTCATCTCCAAACTGGTCCACTACACCAGCATCCCCGCCCATATCTGGCGCCGCGCCAACCTCCGCCTCACCGGATCCGAATTCCAGGGCCTCTTGCTGAATTCCCGGGATCGTCAGGTCGGGCGTCTGGACGGGCGATACGCCGGCTACAAGTTGAATCCCATGCTTCCCGCAGCCCTCTACTCCACGATGTCGGATGCCATCAACGGACCTCTCACGGATGCCTACAACTGGTACGTCGAGACCGTTCTCCGCTACCATTCCAAGCGGCACTATACGATGCTGAGCTTTCAGGCCCTGCGCCACTGGAAATGGAAGCATCGTCCGGCTTTTTTCGGTGCAGGCGGCCGTGGAGGCTATACCAACGTGGCACCGGACCTGGAGCGGGCCATGGTCACGAACCCGCATCTCCAGCTCCTCGTGAACAGTGGATACTTTGACCTCGGCACCCCCTTCTACGCCACCCTCTACACGATGGATCACTTGGGACTACCGCGGGCCCTCCAGGGTCACGTGCACTTCCGGTTCTATTACAGCGGGCACGTCCTCTACATCAGTCGTGACTCGCGTCACGCGCTCGAGGCCAACATCGACCACTTCATCCACGAAGCCACCCGGGCTTGATCGCCCGGGAGGATTCAGTTCTCAGCCGGGCGTGTAGCTAAAGGACTGTCCGGCAATCGACGCGCCAACATAAAGCCCGCCCTTGACCATCGTGAAGACCCGATAACCATGGGAGGGGAGATTGGTCCGGATGACCTCGTGTGCGCGGTTCGGGACCGAAGCTTGGGCACGGGAACTGTACTGTCCCGCGCCATATCCCGCACTGGCCCCGGCACCCGCCGTGATGGCGGTGGCCTGGGCTTTTGCGGAAAAGCTGAATTGCCCGCTCGTGAAGCGCTTGAAGGTTGCGGGATCCATGAAAAAGATGATTTCGCGGTACGCTTCCCCACCCACCAAGAACCCGACTGACACCTGCGTGACACTGGCCGTTCCGACCAGACCCCCGCCCTGGAAAACCTGTCCCAGACCGTGGGCCCCGGCAAAAATGAAGCCGCCCTTGCCGATGGTTGGGAAAACGGCATACGCGTAAGCGTGGCGCACGTAACGGCCAATCATGGGATCCGCGTGCATGAATACCCGGAGCGCGCTTTGCACCTCGGCATTCGCAGCGGGAGTTCGGTAGGAGCTCGATGAGGCACAACCGGACAACAACATCACGGAGACCATCAGTACAGGAAACGTGAATCGACGCATGGCTGGATCCTCGGTGCGGGGTCGGGTTTCCGACAGACCTGAGTACTCGGGGATTATAGCCGAACCTTCCCACGGCCAAAGCCCGTGGCTTGCGCCGCGCATTCGGGCCGGATCCATTCACACTTGCCCTTGCGAGCTCAAAGGCCGCTGGCCGCCGCGCCGATCGGACGGGTCGACGCGCGAATCGTCCACAGGATGCGGATGGACATGGTCTGAGACCATAGGTTCCCAATCTATAGATTGTCCCACAAAGTGCCCGTGGATAACTCCATGATTCCAACGGGTTATCCGCAACCACCCGGAGCCTTGACAGGACCACAGGCTTGCTCTGATGCAGCGTTAACCCACGGCCATCTACGTCTACCCGAGCGTCGCGGCAGAGCGCGAGCACCCCTTGGAGTGCTGGCTTGAATCCTCGGTCGCGGAACGGATCAAGTCACGCGTAATCCTGTCCAAGCTGCGCTTGCAGGAGCAGCCAGGAGACCAGCGCCGACTTCCGGTTGGCACGCGGTGCAATCGCGGCACGAGCCAGGCGTAAAGGTCGGAATCCGCGAGATCGCCGACCCGCTCTGGCGGGTGTCCTTCATGCACGACGACTTGGGGTTCTTCGACCACGAAACCAATCGGGCCGAATGCACAGATCATCCCTTCGAGGCCAAGGTGTGACCCCTGTCCCCGGAATCATCCGTCACCCCTGCGCCCGGTATTGACCCACATCGAGTTGGTGCCGCAGGGGGGATTCGAACCTCCGACTTGCTGATTACGAATCAGCTACTCTACCAACTGAGTTACTGCGGCACTTTGCTTTTTCGGCCGGAGCGGGTTCGCCGGCAGGTGCGGCTTATTTTACGGGATTTTCCGGTCTCCTGGTGTTGGATCGATCCCTTCCTGAGAACGAATCCAAACCTCGACACCCACCATCCATATCCCGGCGGGACTTCGCAAACAGGCCCTCACGAAGCCCCGAATCGCGATCGCAGACAAGTGTCCTGACCACGGGTTTGTCGGAAGAACGTGTTGGAGAGGGTGGCTCCGGCCACTCGATGCCCGGGACATCGGTCCGGTACGACCGCCCGGACCCGGGGACAGGCTCGCCCGGGGGTGCAGTATCATGAGGTACCGATGAGTGACCCAGCCCCCCGATCAAGAAGCGGGAACGACATGCGCCCCCCCTCCCTCGAGCGGGTCGGCATGCCCGGAGGATCTGCACGGATCGTGCTCTCCGGCGCCTGGACGCTCCGTCGACTCCAAAATCCCAAGCGCCTCGCCAGCCTGGAAAAGGAGATCCATCTCATTCATGCACAAGACCCCGCCGGTCACTGGGATCTTATGGGTGCGACCCTGGATCACTTTGGCGCGCTACTCCTGCGACGCGGCTGGCTATCTTCACCACCCGTTCATCTTGAGCTCACACCGTCCCAAGCGAGCCTCTTTGCCCGCTGGGAGCGGATCCCGCCCTGCTCTCCACAAAAAGTCAAGGATGGGCTCGAGGTCTGGCTCCGTCCTGCCCGCTGGATCAGCCGAATCCTGCTCGACTCCCTGGCCCTGATGGGGCTCATCGTCTTTCTCTTCTTGAACTTCCTGAGGCAGCTCGGAACCAGCGTGGCCAAACCGCACCGGATCCCCTTTCAGGAGATCTCACGAAATCTCTACCAGATGGGCTTCAAGGCATTGGGGATCATTGCCATAGTCGGATCCCTGATCGGGATCGTCATCAGTTACCTGGCTGCACTTCAGCTCCAGGGCTTCGCCTTGCGCGGATTTTTGGTCTTCATCATCGGGATCAGCATCGTGCGTGAACTGGGTCCCACCCTGGCTGCAGTCCTGGTGGCCGGTCGCTCGGGATCGGCCATCACGGCTGAACTCGGCGTGATGAGGATCCGGGGCGAGATCGATGCCTATCGGGCCATGGGGATCGATCCGCTCTACCGCCTGATCTTCCCGAGACTCGTGGCCCTTCTCATTCTGTTACCCCTGCTTGTCGGCTGGAGCGATTTCTTCGGGATCATCACCGGACTCGGTGCGGCAGCCCTGACCCTGCACGCTTCTTTCCTGTCCTTGGTCCGGCAGCTGCCCCGGCTCGTTCCTCTTTTCAATCTCTGGTTCGGGATCATCAAGGGCGGGTTTTTCGGACTCCTGATCGGACTCGTGGCCTGTCGCCTCGGCTGGGACGTCCCACCGGATGCCGCGAGCCTGGGCCAGGAAACGACGCGTTCGGTTGTCCTTTCGATCACCCTGGTCATTGCCCTGGATGCACTGGCCGCCGTCCTGTTCCGCCGCACCGGGTTTTAGACATGGACCCCATCGTTTCGTTTGAGAACGTGGAAGTGGACTATGATGGCCGCCCCGTCCTCAAGGATATCTGCTTCGAAGTTCAACCGGGAGAAATTGTGGGCCTTGCAGGGCCTTCCGGAAGTGGCAAAACCACGTTGCTCAGCCATCTGATCGGCCTCAAGCGACCTGTCCGCGGGAGTATCCGTCTGTTTGGCGAACAGCTGACCTTCCTCTCGCCCGCCGCCCAGCGCCGCCTGCGCCAAAGGATCGGTGTACTATTTCAGGGCGGTGCTCTTTTGAGTTCACTCAATGTTTACGAAAACGTGGCCCTTCCCCTCCTGGAGATGGGCTTTTCGGACGCCTGGATCCAGCCCATGGTTTCCCTGGCTCTTTCCCTGGCGGGATTGCCACCTGAAAATGCGCCGCGCATGCCATCCGAACTCTCAGGCGGCATGGTCACCCGGGTGGCCCTTGCACGCGGACTTGTGGCCGAGCCGGAACTCCTCCTTTTGGACGAACCCACCGCCGGACTCGACCCGATCGTGGCCGATGCGTTTATCGCCCTCATGGGTGATCTCCAGAAAAGCCTGGGGATCACAGCTCTCATGATTTCCCACGATCTGCGCGCACTTGAGCGCTTGTGCCATCGCATCGTGCTCGTTGGCGATGGCCACCTCATCGCGCAAGGCCAGCTCCACGACCTCAAACAGAAGGCAGATTCCCGCATCCGGTCATTTTTCCGTCTGGATGGGGAGCGGGCATCATGAAACAACGATACTACGCCATCGCGAGCGGTCTCTTCGTGATCCTGCTTGCCGTGGGTCTCCTGATTGCAGGAAACTGGCTCGCGGGTGGCAAGGCACCCGCCACCCGTTCGCTCGTCATTGAAACCCGGGGATCGGTCATGGGACTGGCACGGGGTTCGCGGGTTTTCTACCGGGGACTTCCCATCGGGCGGGTCACCCATCTCGGGTTCAACCCCAAGGATCCCAACGAGATCCTGATTCATGCCCGGATCGAGAAAAGCACCCCACTGGTCCCCGGCACCTCGGCCCGCCTGGCGTCCAGCCTGTTTTCTTCCGCTGCGGCCATCTCACTGATACCGCCGGCCCGGGCTTTGGTGGGCCCCTATCACGCCCCTCATCCCTTTCCCCGCATCCTCACCCTCAAACCCCCCCCTCTCTCGACCCTCCTGGATCAGGGCGCGCGCAGCGCACGCAACCTCACCGCTGTGAGCCTCGCGCTCAAGCGGCTGCTCTCGCCGAAAGAGGTGGGCCGGATACATCAGACACTCGGGAATCTCGACCGGAATCTCGTGATCCTGAACCGGATCGAGGGACACGTCAATGCGGCCGCACGAGAGCTACCCGAGACCACCCGGAAGCTCAATGCCTTGCTCGGCTCAACCCAAGAACTTCTCGCGGACAGTCAGCGCGTTCCCCTGTCCCTCAGGCACTCCCTCGCGGAAACCCGATCACTGTTCAGGATCCTGGCCTTCAGGACCCTGCCGCGCCTCGACCAGTCGCTCGACTCCCTGAAGGGGCTCTCCCTGAGCTTGTCCCGGCTGAGTACCAGCCTGAACCGCAACCCCCAACTCTGGCTCCTCGGGCATGCCCGGGAGTCGACCGGACACCACCGCAACCACTCCCACCCGCACTGACCCCATGCGCACGATCCTCCGCTCCATCCCATTGTTCATCCTGCCTCTCCTTGCCGGCTCCTTCGCCGCCTGCAGCCTTCTGCCACCCCGTGCCCTCGTGCCCGCCACCTACGACTTCGGTCCGGCGCCCAAACGACCCGTGTCTCCGCCCTTGTCCGGGCTCGTTTTCCTGGGTTTCCGGGCCGTACCCTGGCTTGCGGGAACCAGCATCCACTACCGGCTGCTTTACCGACAAGCCCAGGAACTCAGGCGTTATGGCGGAAAAACCTGGCTGGCACCGCCCGAGTCACTGATGTCGCGCCGCCTCAGGGTCGAATTCGCCGAGCTCGAGGTCGCCTCCGCCCCCCGTTACACGCTGACCCTGCACTTGGTGACCTTCGAGCAGGATTTTCTCTCGCCCCAAAAGGCCTATGACCATCTGGGTGTCATTGCGATCCTGCATCGTCCCCTTCAGGCCGACTGGCAGATCTCGCACGACTTCCGCCTGACCGAGAAAACCGCCCCCTCGGCGGGGGGGGCCATCCGCGGGTTTGCCCTTCTTGACGACCGGTTCAACCGGCAATTGATTCAGTGGATCGAGCGGGAAATCAAAGGGCGGCGCACACGGTGACGCTCAGCATTCGACGACGTTGACCGCAAGCCCCCCGCGTGACGTCTCCTTGTACTGGCTTTGCATGTCAAGCCCGGTCTGGCGCATGGTCTGGATGACCTGATCCAGGGAAACCCGGTGTTCACCGCTGCCCCCGCAGGCCAGCCGCTGCGCGTTGATGGCCTTGATGGCACCGATGGCATTGCGCTCGATACAGGGGATCTGGACCAGGCCGCCGACCGGATCACAGGTCAGTCCGAGATTGTGTTCCATGCCAACCTCAGCCGCATGCTCGATCTGGACATCGCTGCCGCCCAGCGCGGCCGTGAGACCGGCAGCCGCCATTGAACAGGCCACACCCACTTCGCCCTGGCATCCCATCTCCGCACCCGAAATCGATGCATTGATCTTGTAGAGGATGCAGATACCACCGGCCGCCAAGAGAAAACGTCGAACGCCGGCTTCATCGGCCCCTTTGACATGGGAACGGTAATAATGCAGAACCGCAGGAACGATCCCGGCCGCACCATTGGTCGGGGCCGTGACGACACGCCCCCCGGCGGCATTTTCCTCATTGACGGCCAGCGCATAGGCATTGACCCAGTCCATGATGTCGAAACCGTCGGATGAGGGGCCCTGGCGGAGCCTCTGGTAGAGGCGCGGGGCCCGGCGAACCACCTTGAGCCCTCCCGGCAGGGTTCCTTCTGTGGTGAGCCCACGCGTGACACAGGATTGGAAGGCCTGCCAGAGCCGGTCGAGGCCCTGCTCCACCGAGGCCGCAGGCTGAGCCGAGCATTCATTGGCCCGAACGAGGTCGGGGATGGACAGCCGATGACGCTGGGTCAGCGCCAAAAGCTCGGCTGCGGAACGGTAGGGGTAGGGTGCCTCGGGAAGGCTGCCCCCCGCGGCCGGATCCGGATCCTCGGCTCTCAGGATGAACCCTCCCCCGATCGAGTAAAAATCTCGGCTGAAGGAGGAGGACGGATCGGCTCCCACCGCAGTGAAACGCATGCCATTGCTATGGCGTGGAAGAAGACCATCGCCCCGGAAGATCAGGTGTTGCGCTTCGATGAAGGGGATTTCCCGGACACCCAGAAGACGGATCGTCTCCTCCCGGCGAATTCGTTCGAGACGTCCTGGAATCGTATCCGGATCCACTTCTGCGGGATCCTCTCCCTCGAGCCCCAGGAGAATGGCCTTGTCAGTGCCGTGCCCACGGCCGGTCAACGCCAGTGAACCGTAGAGCTCGACCGTGAGACTTCCAATCTGGGCCCACTCTGGACGTTTCTCGAGATCCAGGAGAAAGGCACGGGCCGCCCGCATGGGTCCCACCGTATGGGAACTCGAAGGCCCGATGCCGATTTTAAACAGCTCGAAAATGCTATACATGGAACTAGTCTAGTCCATCGATGGGGCCACGGAAAGGGTCATCCCGGGCCCTCGTCTCCCCGGTCACTCAGGTTGAGCAGGGTCGTATTTCCGCCGATTGCCGAGGTATTGATGGTGAGCACCCGCTCGCTGGCGAAGCGGTGAAGGTAATGGGCCCCTCCCGCCTTGGGTCCGGTTCCGGACAGCCCGCTTCCCCCGAAGGGTTGGACGCCAATCACGGCCCCGACCATGTTCCGGTTGACGTAGCTGTTGCCACAGCGGGTTTTGCGGAAAAGCTCCTGAACCCGGCTTTCAATCCGAGAATGGACCCCAAAAGTGAGACCAAATCCGGTCTCGTTGATGGCTGAGACAAGCGAATCCAGGGATTCTCCCCGGAAACGCAGCACATGCAGAATGGGGCCGAATACCTCACCCCCAATGGAGTCGATCGAATCCACCTCCACCAGCAGGGGCGCAAAGAAACATCCGGTCTCACAGGCTTTGGGAAGCGGCATTTCGTAGCGGATCCGGCCCTGGGCTTGCATCCGTTCCCGATGGGCGAGCAGGCGACCGCGGGCTTCTTCGTCGATCACCGGACCGATGTCGGTCGCAATCCAGCGGGGATCGCCCAGCACCAGGGTAGCCAGTGCGCCCTCGAGCATCCCGACAACCCGGTCGGCAATCTCCTCCTGCAGGCACAGCACTCTGAGCGCCGAACAGCGCTGCCCCGCGGACAGGAAGGCCGATTGGAGAACATCGATCACAACCTGTTCGGAGAGGGCGGTGCTGTCCACGATCATGGCATTGACACCACCGGTTTCGGCGATCAGAACCGGCAATGCACCACCCCGACCAACCAGACTCTTCTGGATCTGCCAAGCCGTCTCGGTGGAGCCGGTGAACGCCACCCCGTCCAGGCCCGGATGGGCGGTGAGCGGCTGGCCGACCGAAGACCCATCGCCGGGAAGCAGCGCCAGCACGCCTTCTGGCAACCCCGATTCCGCGAACAGCCGGACGGCTTGGGCGGCCACGAGCGGCGTCTGCTCGGCCGGCTTGGCCACGACGGCATTCCCGGCCGCCAGGGCACCGGCAATTTGTGCCGTAAAAATAGCGAGCGGGAAATTCCATGGACTGATGCAGGCGAATACACCACGTCCCTCGAGCCAGAGCTCATTGCGTTCGCCGGTCGGTCCCGGCAGCAGGGTCGGTGTCTCGAACTCGGCCCGGGCGCGCGCAGCATAGTACCGCAGCGCATCAACGGCCTCGCGCAGCTCCGACCAGGCATCCGGAATGGTCTTGCCGGCCTCGCGCACCAGAAGACCGACAAGGCGTCCGCGTTCGGTCTCGAAACGCTCGGCAACCCGGTCCAGGAGATCGGCGCGAGCCGCTCCTCGCAGGCGATTCCACCCCGGCTGGGCTTTCCGAGCCACTTGGACCGCCCGGTCGACCTGTTCTTTTCCGGCCTCGTAGACGATCCCCACGACTTCGGTCCGGTCCGCAGGGCTCGTGATGGAGCGGGGCTCTCCCTCCTCATCGCGATCACCAATCCGGGGGCGTGCCTCAAACGGCCCCTCCCGGGTGCTGTCACGCATTTCACGACGCAACGCTTCCCATTCCCGCCGGCTGGCCCGGTTGAGTCCACGGGAATTCCGCCGTTCCGGAAGGTAGAGATCCCCGGGCCGGGGGATGCGCGGATGCGGGGACCCACCCGTGGCCCGTACCTCCTCGACCGGATCGCTCACGATCGACTCGGCTGGGACACGCGGATCCGCAATGCGGTGGACGAAAGAGGTGTTGGCCCCGTTTTCGAGCAGACGCCTGACCAGATAGGGCAGAAGGTCGCGGTGGGCGCCACAGGGTGCATAGATCCGGCACGGGGCCTCAAAATCAGGATCCTCGCCGGCCGCCGCATAGAGGTTCTCACCCATTCCGAACAGGCGCTGGCACTCGAAGGACGACGGCGACCCGGCCAGTTCAATCAACGAGGCCAGGGTCAATGCATTATGGGTCGCAAACTGCGGATAGAGTCCTGCGTGCCGGAACAGGCCGGCTGCAGCGGCCAGATAGGACACGTCGGTTGCGGCCTTGCGTGTCAGGACCGGGTAGTCGCTCAACCCCTCCTGCTGCGCCCATTTGATCTCACTGTCCCAGTACGCGCCCTTGACAAGCCGGACTGGAATGCTTTTCCCGGTCTCCCGGGCCCATTCGCCCAGGAGGTCGACCAGCGGGATCACCCGCTTGCCATAGGCCTGCACGGCCAGCCCGAGCAGGGGGTAATCGTTGAGTTCCCGACAACGATAGACCCGTTCGAAGACACCGAGTCCGAGCTCCAGGCGGTGGGCCTCCTCGGCATCGATCGTGAGTCCGACTCCGGCATCCCGCGCCTGGACCGCCAGGCGGGTCACCCGCTCCGCGAGATCGGCGAGCGTCCGTTGAGCCTGGGCAAAATCGAAACGGGGATGGAGGGCCGAGAGCTTGATACTGATGCTGTCAGCGTCGATGCCGGCGGGTCCACTGCGGGCCCGAGCCGTGGCCTCGATGGCCTGTGCATAGGCTTCCGCATAGCGGTCGGCATCGGCAAAGGTGAGAGCGGCTTCCCCCAGCATGTCGAAGGAGAAGCGGTGCCGGCCATCACGGAGCCTCCGGGCCTGATCCAGGGCTTCCTCGATCGTGGCTCCCATGACGAACTGGTTGCCCATCACCTTCATGACCCGCAGGAGAACCGTCCGGACCAAAGGCTCACTTCGACGGCCCACGAGGCGCAGAAGCGTCTCCCAGCCACTCACTGATCCCACTTCCTCGGGCTTGACCAACCGACCGGTCAAAAGCAGCCCCCAGCTGGCCGCATTGATGAGCCAGGAATCGCTGTTACCGAGGTGACGCTGCCAGGACGCGCCGCCGATCTTGTCTTCGATCAACCGGTCCGCGGTCGCCCGGTCCGGAATGCGGATCAGGGCTTCGGCAAGACCCATGAGGACGATTCCCTCCCGGGTCGAGAGGTCATACTCCGTGAGCAGATCCTCGATCCCGAGCCGCCAGCCACTTTTCCGCTCGCGGACCGCCTGAACCCACCGAAGTGCCCGTATCCGCGCGTGAGCGCGCTGCTCCGGATTCAGCGGAAGGGTCTCGATGAACGAGCCGAGCAGGGTTTTCTCGTCCGTGAGAAAGAGATCCTCGAGCCTCCCGCCTCCCGGGAAGAAGACCGGAGCCTCCGGCCAGACAAAATCGACCATGGCCGGGTTCTTCACAGTCGTTCGATCAGTGCATCGGCAAAAGCACTGGTCGAGACCTCATGGGCCTCCGTCATGAGCCGTGCAAAATCATAGGTCACAATCCGGTCCGCCAGCGTCCTTTCGTAGGCCCGCTGGATCCGCTCTGCCGCTTCCGGCCAGCCGATGTACTCGAGGAGCAAGACCCCGGAAAAAAGGAGAGAGCCGGGGTTCACGATGTTTTTCCCGGCATGTTTCGGCGCCGTGCCGTGGGTGGCCTCGAAAACGGCAATGCCATCCCCGATGTTCGCACCCGGCGCGATGCCCATGCCGCCGACCTCGGCGGCCACTGCATCCGAGAGATAATCGCCGTTCAGGTTCGGGGTTGCAATGACGTCGAACTCATCCGGCCGGAGCAGCATCATCTGGAACATGATGTCCGCGATCCGGTCCTTGATCACGATCCGGCCCTCCGGAACCCGGCCCTGGTACCGGCCCATGAGATCTTCCTCGGTCACGATCCGGTCACCGAACTCGCGCTGGGCCAGTTCATAGCCCCAGTTGCGGAAAGCGCCTTCGGTGAATTTCATGATGTTCCCCTTGTGGACGAGCGTGACGCTCCGTCGGCCGTGCTCCACCGCATAGGTCAGGGCCTGGCGGACGAGTCGCTCGGTTCCAAAGCGGGAGATCGGCTTGATCCCCAGTCCCGCACCCTCGAAGAAGGTCGCTTTCATTTCGTCCCGGAGAAAACGGGCCAGCCGTTCGTTTTCCGGGCTTCCCGCCGCATACTCGATCCCCGCATACACATCCTCGGTATTCTCGCGGAACAGCACCACATCGATTTTTTCCGGTTCGCGTAGCGGCGAGGGCACACCCCGGTAGTAGCGGACAGGTCTCACGCAGGCGTAGAGATCAAGTGCCTGGCGCAGGCTCACGTTGAGCGAGCGGAAACCACCACCCACCGGGGTGGTGAGGGGACCCTTGATCGACACCCAGAGTTCCTTCATCCATTCAAGCGTTTCAGCCGGAAAATAATCCCCCCCCGTCCGGTTCCCGGCCTTCTCGCCAAGGAAGAGTTCAACCCAGTGGATCCTCCGCCGCCCACCATAGGCCTTGTGCACAGCCTCATCCCAGATCCGGAGACAGGCCGGAGTGATATCGACACCGATTCCGTCTCCCTCGACGTAGCCGATCCAGGGATCGTCCGGGACCTGGAGGCGCCCCTTTTCATAACGGATTTTGTGGCCACCCGGAGGGGGTTGAATCAGCTTTTTGCTCATCGATCGACTCCTCGAGACTGGAACGGAAATCAGGCGGCCCGGCCGGTCTTATCCCCCTGGTCGGCATTTACGGAATCGTCTTGCAGGGCCAAGAGACCACTCCGGCCAGGCATCGAACCCTGGCGGATCCGGCACGCCGGACAGTGGGCCCGGTCGAGACCCCGGTAGAACGTTCCCAGATCGACCAGATCCACACCAGCCTCACGCCAGCGCAGCAGAAGCCGTTTGAGCAGGGGTCGGTAGCGGATTCCCTCGAGTTCGGCATGCAGCGTCCAGACCTGGTCGCAAGATGCTTCCTGGGTTTTTGCAAACAGCCAATCCACGATCGAATCGTCCTCAGGCCCCTCCCGTCCGAGCAGCTCGTCGAGCGTGGGAAGGGTTGTCGGGATCTGCAGGCATCGGTAAACGTGGGAGCCAAAACGGGGATAGAAGGGGTGTCGGCCACGGGTGTCGCTGGCGTAGGCCAACCCATATTCCTCCTCGAGGGCAAATGTGGTCTCGTTCATCTGCCAACCCGCAGCTCCGACCGTGGACGGTCGGGTGCCGAAAACCGCAGCGTAAGCGCGCAGGGCACGTTCAAACTCCCGCCGTGTCCAGGCCGCATCTGCCCGGGTCACTCCATCCTGCCACCGGCAATGATCGTAGGCATGGAGTCCCACCTCGAAACCCGCGTCCCTGACTTTTCGCATCTCCTCCCCCATCCGCCGGCCAATGTGCGGTCCCGGCAAAAGCACCCCGTAAAGAAGCGTACGGATCCCGTAGTTGCGGACAATCGAGGTCCGCCGCACTTTTCCGGCAAAACCGGGCCGAAAGACCCGCCGGATCGCACGGCCCGTATGGTCAGGACCGACGGAAAAGAGGAACGTGGCACCAACCCCGATTTCGAGAAAAAGATCCCGCAGGGCGGGAACCCCGATTTGGGTTCCGCGCAGGGTATCGACATCGACCTTGAGCGCGATACGCATGGACCTCAGTCGGAGGCCTCCTCGCTGACCAAGCGTCCGGCCTGGGCGACATCTCCCCGGTAGGCTTCAAAAATCCGTCGGAGCGCGGTGTCGAAATCCACCTTGGGCTCCCAGCCGAGTTCGCGCCGGGCGGCCTCGATCGACGGCACGCGGTTTTCGATGTCCTGGTAGCCCTCGCCGTAATAGTCGCTGGCACTGACCTCGATCAGGCGGACAGAATGGGCCGTGCCCGCATATTCCGGATAATCCCGGGCCAGCGCCAACATCCGTTCAGCCAACTCCCTCACGGAATACTGGTTGTTGGGATTGCCGATGTTGTAGATGCGCCGGCTCGCTGCCCCTCCCTCGTTCCGGATGATACGCAGCAGGGCATCAATCCCGTCGTCGATATAAGTATAGGAACGCCGACGGCGCCCCCCGTCGACCAGCCGGATATCCTCGCCTCGAACGATATGACCGAGGAACTGGGTCACCACCCGCGAACTCCCCTCCTTCGCCGCGTGAATGCTGTCCAGGCCGGGGCCGATCCAGTTAAAAGGCCGGATCAGCGTGAAATCCAGCTGTTCTTCAATCCCATAGGCCCAGATCACCCGGTCAAGCAGCTGTTTCGAACAGCTGTAAATCCATCGTTGCTTGGGAATCGGACCCAGCACACAGTTGGACTCGTAGGGGTCAAAGGCCGGGTCCGGGCACATCCCATAGACCTCGGAGGTGGAAGGGAAAATGACCCGCTTCCGATACCGGACGCACTGCCGAATAATCGGCAGGTTGGCCTCGAAATCCAGCTGAAACACCTTGAGCGGTTCGCGGACATAGGTCGCGGGCGTAGCAATGGCCACCAGGGGCAGAATCACTTCGCATTTCTTGACGTGGTATTCGACCCATTCACGATTGATCGTGATATCCCCTTCGAAAAAATGGAAGCGGGGATGTTCGGTGAGGGCCGTGATCCGGTCCGAGAACATGTCCATCCCGAAAACCACCCAGTCGGTTTCCTCGAGGATACGTTGACTCAGGTGATGGCCGATGAAACCATTAACCCCGAGAATGAGGATTTTCTTCACGAGGGCTCCCTAACACGATGGGGTTTTGGAGATCCGGTGGACGACCGGCATCCGGTAGATGCCAACGGTATTTTAACACCTCGATTCGTCTCCCGTCGCCGCAATCCGCGAAAATTCCGGGCCCCTCCCGGTACAGGGTGGGGACCGTGTGACGCACAGGCTCTGCGTCGGGCCGGGCACAGTCGATCCACAACCGGCCGGGGCCACAATCGGTGAAGGCCCCCGGGAAAGGGGGTGCCACAGCCCGAATCAGGTTGTGGATCTCGAGTGCCGTCGCCCGCCAGTCAATGCGGCCGTCTTCGGGGCGTCGGCGTCCGTAATACTCATCGCGGAGGAACGGCAACGGCCGCGGACTCACCCGTCCGGCCACCAGTGGTCCCAGGCTTCGGGCCAGAATCAGCTCCGCGGCAAAAGCAACCTTCCGGGACACATCGAGAGCCTGGTCGGACAGCAGGATGGGAACGGCCACCTGGTCCACAAGTGCACCGGCATCCGCCCGTTCGGTCATGTAGTGGAGACTCGCCCCGGTCTCCCGCTCACCCCGGAGGATGGCCCAGTTGACCGGTGCACGTCCCCGGTAGCGGGGCAGGAGCGAACCGTGCAGGTTGAGTGCTCCCTGACGGGCCGTCTGCAGGAGGGGGACGGGTAGTAGGTACCGATAGTAGAAGGAGAACAGGAAATCGGGCGCAAGGGCTGAAAGCTCCGCTGCGAGTCCGGGTAGGAGCGCCTGCGCAGGCTCGATACAGGGCAAGTGCTCGCGACAGGCGAGTTCGCGGACACTCCCATACCAACGGGACTCGAGCGGATCGTCGGGATGAGTGACGACCAGGGCCACATCGATTCCCTGGTCCAGCAGGACGGCCAGTCCCCGGCACCCGACCTCGTGGTAGGCAAAAACGACGGCCCGGGTCATGCCCCGGGAGTTCCCGACCGTTCCAGCACGGCCTGGATGAGGTAGCGCGGACGCTTCTGGACCTGCTGGTAGATCCGTCCGACATATTCGCCGAGAAGGCCAATACCAAACAGGAGGACGCCGATCAGGAAAAAAACGATCCCAAAGAGGGTAAAGACCCCCTTCACCTGCGGGCCGAAAAAGATGCGCTGGAAGGCGAGATAGAGCACGAGAATCCCGGAGGACAGGGCCAGGACGATCCCCAGGAGCGAAAAGATCTGGAGCGGGACCACGGAAAATCCGGTGACCAAATCAAAATTGAGGCGGATCAGTCGGTAGAGGGAATATTTGGAATACCCCGACTGGCGCTCCTGGTGTTCGACCTCAATTTCGGTGGGGTGAGCTGCAAAAAGATACGCCAGTGCCGGAATGAAGGTGTGGATTTCCTCACAACGGTTGATGGCATCCACGATTGAACGGTCGTAGCCCCGGAGCATGCACCCCTGATCGGTCATGTGGACGCGTGTGATCCGTTCCCGGATCCGGTTCATGAGACGGGAAGCAAGGCGTCGCCAGAGATGGTCACGGCGTTGGCGCCTGATGGTTCCGACATAGTCGTGTCCAGCCTCCAGCGCCGCGAGCAGGCGGGGAATCTCCTCGGGCGGGTTTTGAAGGTCGGCATCCAGGGTCACAATCCGGCGGCCGCGTGCATACTCGAAGCCGGCGAGGATGGCTGCATGCTGGCCGAAATTGGACTGGAAAAACACGATCCGAACGGTCTCCGGATACCGCTCGAACACTTGTCGCAACAGGGCCGGCGAGCGATCCCGGCTTCCGTCATCGACGAAGATCACCTCCCGGGTCAGGCTCAGCTGGTCAAGGACCGGAAACAGGCGATCGAAGAGGGCCTCGAGGCTGGCCTCCTCGTTGTAAACCGGGATGATCACGGACAGGTCGGGTGTCACCAGATCGTTCATGTCCTCGCTCCACCAAGAATCTCTCCCAAAACCCGGCAGACCCGATCCACATCGGCTTCGGCCATGGCCGGGAAGAGGGGCAGGGTGACCGTTTCCCGGCCGATGCGTTCGGCATTCGGGTACTGGCCCGGATGCCAGTCACACAACGACCGGTACAGGGTCAGGGGCGGCAGGGCCGGGTAATGCATGCCGATGCCGATGCCGTGTTCCCGCATCCGTTCCTGAAGCTGGCGGCGTCCGAAACCCAGTGTCTCGAAGGGAACCAACACGGTAAACATGTGCCATGCATGCCCCGCATCGCCCCGTTCGGGCAGGACGAGTCCCCAGGGATTGGATTCCAGCCGATCGAAATAATGACCCGCGAGTTCGCCTCGGCGTCGATTGAACTCGTCGAGCCGCTTGAGCTGTCCCAGACCGACACGGGCCGCCACGTCACTCAGGTTATGCTTGCCCGCCGCGAGCTCGACGTCGTAACTGCCATCCTCCGCCTTGTGCAAACCATGAAAACGCAATCGCTCGAGCCGATTGATCCAGCCGGATTGTCCGGCGGGCAGAGAGATGGCCGCCCCTTCGATCGTCGTCATGTTCTTGTTGGCATGGAAACTGAAGCAGACCAGGTCGCCGAAGCTGCCGATTTCCCGTCCACGGGATCGGGCACCGATGGCATGCGCGGCATCCTCGACCACAATCAGGTGATGGCGTCGGGCGAGAGCGTGCAACGCCTCAAGATCGACCGGGAGTCCGGCAAAATGGACGGGCATGACCGCCCGGGTCCGCGGGGACAGGGCGGCTGCCACGGCAGTGACCGCCAGGTTGCGGGTCGCCAGTTCCACATCCACGAAAACCGGCGTCGCCCCAACCCGGACGACCACATTCGCACTCGCCGCAAAGGTCATGGCCGGCACAATCACTTCATCGCCCGGGCCCACGCCAATGGCACGCAACGATTCCTCAAGCGCTCCGGTTGCGTGGGCATAGCACAGTACACGCCGGTCCTTGCCGAACCGGGAAGCCAGTGCTCCTTCGAGTTCGGCAACCCGCGGGCCGGAGGTGATCCACCCGGAGCGAAGCACATCGACCACGCCGGCGAGAGTCTCGTCGTCGATGGAAGGCCGGGTAAACGGCAGAAAGGGTTCAGTCATGTGCGCCCCCGGGCCAACAGGATCACACCGACAATGATGACGCCGATTCCCAGCCACTGCAGCGGCTCCAGGCGCTCCGAGAAAAACACCCAGGCACCGATGGCCGTCACGATGTAGCCCAAAGACAGCATCGGATAGGCCAGACTGACCTCGACCCGCGAGAGCGCGAGGATCCAGACCACGAGACTCACGACGTAACAGGCGAGACCCGCCAGGATATAGGGGTTCTGAGCGAGTGACCACCCACTGCGGAGCAGTGTTTCGGGGCTCAGGGCGATGGGACCCATACCGCGGACGGCCATCTTGAGCAGCAACTGGGCGATCGCATTCAAGAGAACACCGGCCAGGATCAGGAGAAAAGCGATGAGGCTCATGGGTGCACCACCGCCACCCGTCGAACATTGGAGGCCACCACGGTGAATGGCCAGCCCTCCCGGAGCAGGCGGGCATAAAGCCCCTTCCGGAGGATCGCCACCGCCTGGGGATGGGTCAGCCAGATCCGGTGAAAGGCTGCGAGCGTGGGAATGAAACGCCGGTCATTGAGGTGACCGGCTTTTTTCGCAAGACCGATTCCGTAACCGATCTCCCCGCGCCAGGCCACGAGGGTCACCGTACGCCGGAGGTAAAACGGCAGGGACTGCTGGTAGTTGGCCACGATGTAGAAGGGACGATCGGGCTGGTTCCACGGCTTGAGGGCGTGGGCGAAGGCGCGGGTCGAGTAGATCGGATCCAGTGCTTGGGCGGACCAGTTGATCAGGGAAATGGCAACGAACCAGCCCGCAGCCAGGAGTGTGACCAAGGCAACGGTTCCGGCACCACGCCGTCTCAACCACCCGGCCGCCGCCGAAACCACGAGCAGGCAACCGAAAACCCCAATGAGCCAGGGTTCGACCCGACCGTAGATCCGGGCCACTCCGGCCGGCCGGATCGACGCGATCCAGAGCGGGGCGGCCAGCATCCCGAGAAAAGCGAGTCCTGCGGTCAGCACAAGGGCGACCCAGAGGCGGGACGGCTCCATTTCCGCCAGTTCTTGACCGATGAGGAGTGCCAGAGCCGGCATGACGGGCAGGATGTAACTCGGGAGCTTGGAACTCGAAAGGGAGAAAAACACGACGATAAATACGACATAGAGCCAGAGCAGAAATCTCGTGTCGACTCCGTCCGGCTCCTGTCGGACCGACCCGCGCCAGCCGGTCCCCAGAACCCGGGCCGCCTCCCGCACCCATGGAAGCACACCCAGGAGCAGAATGGGCAAGAAGTACCAGAGGGGACCGGGTCGGTGGGCCACGCCATCGAGATAGCGGTCAAAATGCTGGTAGATGAAGAAGTAGTGGAAAAATTCCGGATTCCGGACCGTGATCCAGAAAAACCAGGGTACTCCAAAGAGAACGAACAGGGCCAACCCGCCGTAATAATGCAATCGCTTGAGCAGGGCATAGTCCCGTCGGATAAAGACGTAGAGCAGGAGCACGCATCCCGGCAGCACCACGCCGATCAGTCCCTTGCTCATGACGGCCAGGGCCGAGGCCACCCAGCTCACATACATGTAGGCCCGGCGGCGCGGAATGTTCGAGGGCTGGGACTGGGCCACGAGGAAGGTGCAGAGGTTGAGGGTCATCCAAAAGGTGACCCCCAGATCGAGCGTGTTGAAATGCGCCATCAAAACCAGGTAAAGACTGCTGGCCCCCACCGCCGCCGCCAGCCAGCCGACCCGCGCGCTCCAGAGCCGCGTGCCGGCCCAACCGAGGACGAGCAGGGTGAACAGTCCCGTGAGGGCGGTATAGAGCCGGGCCGACCACGTATGCTCCCCAAACACGACGAAACTGGTCGCCGTCGCCCAGTACTGGAGAGGGGGCTTTTCAAAATACTTGAAGCCATCGAGACGCGGAGTGAGCCAGTTGCCGGTAACCAGCATCTCGCGCGGAATCTCGGCGTAGCGTCCCTCATCGGTCTGGAACAGGGCACGGTGCCCGATCGTGCCGAACCAGATGGCCACGAACAGGAACAGTCCAAGTATCCAGAAGATCCGGTTCCGGGACCGGTTTTTCATGACGGATGGACAGTCGGTCAAAATGGTCCTCTTTCATTTCAGGAAAGCGTCCATCCTGCCGATGGAGCCGCTGTCCTTTTCATTATAGAACGGTGCGGGAATCCCCATCTCTCACCTCCCTCCTCGCTCGCAGGCCCGGGGATAGGGGAGGCGTGTAAAATACCGGTCTTTGAGGATCTCCCGTGCCCCATGCCATCGAAGACCGGCTGAACCAAGCGCTGTCTGACCTGCGGAGGGAGGGTCTCTACAAGTCGGAGCGCGTCATCACCTCCCCCCAGGGTGCCCGCGTTCGCCTGGCCGATGGGCGGGAGATGATCAATCTCTGCGCCAACAACTATCTCGGGCTGGCCGGGCATCCGGTCCTGGTCACCCGGGCCCGGGAAGCTCTCGAACGCTATGGCTACGGACTCGCCTCCGTCCGCTTCATCTGCGGAACCCAGGATATCCACGTCAATCTCGAGCAGGCCCTGGCCGACTTCCTGAACCAGCCTGCCACCCTGCTCTACTCCTCCTGTTTCGATGCCAACGGGGGGCTTTTCGAAGCCCTGTTTGATGAATCCGACGCCGTGATCAGCGATAGCCTGAACCACGCGAGCCTGATTGACGGCATCCGGTTATGCAAAACCCCCCGTTACCGTTACCCCAATCGTGACCTCAACGCACTCGAGGATCTGCTCCAGAAAACCGGGAAGGCGCGCCACCGGCTGATCGTGACGGATGGTATTTTTTCCATGGACGGCCTGGAAGCCGATCTGACCGGAATCGTTACGCTGGCCAAGCGTTACGATGCACTCGTCATGGTGGATGACTCACATGCGGTCGGGTTCTGGGGACCGGGTGGTCGGGGGACGGCCGAGAAACAGGGCGTCGAGGGGCAGGTGCACATCCTCACCGGGACGCTGGGCAAGGCACTGGGCGGCGCGAGTGGCGGCTATACCGCCTCGTCCCAGCCCATCATCGACTGGCTGCGGCAGCGGTCCCGTCCCTACCTGTTCTCGAACAGCCTCGCTCCCGTGATCGCGGCCACCTCGCTGGCCGCATTGTCATTGATCCGCGAGGATGCAAGGCCCCGGGTCCGTCTTCTGGAGAACGCCCGTCGGTTTCGGGAAGGCTTGACCGCGCTCGGTTTCGAACTGATCCCCGGCACGCACCCGATCATTCCCATCCTGTTGCATGACGCGCTCCGCACCCAAAAAATGGCCGCAGCCCTGCTCGAGGAGGGGGTTTACGCCGTGGGCTTTTCCTACCCGGTTGTCCCCCAGGGTCAGGCCCGGATCCGGACCCAGGTCTCGGCTGCCCACGAGCCGGCCGATCTCGACCGGGCACTGGAGGCGTTTGAACGGGCCGGCCGTGCAACCGGAGTGCTTTAGCCCCGTCCCCTCCCCCCTTCTGAGAAGTCACGCATGAAAGCCTTGGTCAAGAAAACCGCCGGTCCCGGACTCACACTGACCTCCGTCCCCGAACCCGGGATCGGCCCGAACGATGTGCTGATCCGGACCCGGAAAACCGCGATCTGCGGAACAGATATCCATATCTACAACTGGGATGCATGGGCACAGAAAACCATCCCGGTTCCTCTGACGATTGGTCACGAATTTGTCGGCACGATCATCGAGGTGGGCAGCGAGGTCACGGGGCTCCGGGTCGGTCAGCGGGTTTCAGGCGAGGGACACATCACCTGTGGGCACTGCCGCAACTGCCGGGCGGGCCGGCGCCACCTGTGCCCCCACACGGTGGGCCTCGGGGTCCAGCGTCCAGGCTGTTTTGCCGAATATCTCTCATTGCCCGCCGCGAATATCTTTCCCCTGCCGGACTCGATTCCCGACGAGATCGCCGCATTCCTGGATCCCCTGGGTAACGCCACCCATACCGCGTTGAGCTTCGATCTCGTGGGGGAGGACGTGCTGATTACCGGCGCCGGCCCGATCGGGGTCATGGCGACGGCCATTGCCCGCCGTGTGGGCGCCCGCCGGATTGTCGTAACGGACGTCAACGACTACCGGCTCGCACTTGCCCGGAAGATGGGTGCGGACGCCGCACTGAATATCCGGCAGGAAAATCTCGAAAACACGATGAAAAAACTGGGCCTGACCGAGGGATTCGATGTGGGCCTTGAAATGTCCGGTCAGCGCGAGGCCATTCGGCTTTTGCTGGAAAACATGCGCAACGGTGGAGCCTTGGCCCTCTTGGGCATTGCCTCGAGCACCATCGAACTCGATTGGAATGCGATCGTTTTCCGGGGCCTCAGACTCAAAGGCATTTATGGACGCGAAATTTTCGAAACCTGGTACAAGATGGCGGCCCTGCTGGAAACCGGACTTGACGTGCGCCCGGTTCTGACCCACCGATTTCCCGCTCCTGATTTCGAACAGGCATTCGAGGTCATGCGAAGCGGGCAGTCCGGCAAGGTTACGCTCGACTGGAGCGATGATGCCCTGGGCGGAAAAAGCCGTTCCTCCTGAGGTCCGCCGGGAGTTCGAGAGGTCGGTCCAGGACTACCGCGAAGGTCATTTCGAGGAAGCGATACACCGACTCCGGATCCTGCACCGACACGATCCAGACTGGATCCCGGCGGGCGAACTTCTCGGATTGTCCCTGGTTGCCACGGGAAATCAAGGAGAAGCCGAACCGTTTCTCGAAGCTCTTCTCGCCCGCAATCCCCGGTCCGAGGCGGCCCGGTTTGGTCTCGGGGTCATCGCCTGCGAGAGGCAACAATGGATCCGGGGCCTTGAACACTTCGAGGCGATCGTCAAGGCCAACCCCAGGCATCCGGAGGCCCATTTCAACCGCGCCCGATGCCTTGAGGAACTGGGGCGGACAACGGAGGCGCTCCAGGCGTATCCCCGCTGCCTCAGCCTCGATCCGGGTCATCTCGATGCCGCAGCTCACTATGCGGCTCTTCTTGAGGAAACCAACCAGCCGGATGCGGCCCGACCCTGGGTAGACCAGGTCCTGGCCCGCCGTCCGGATCATGTGCTGGCCACTTTCGTCTCCGCGCAACTGGCCGCACGATCGGGTGACCCCCAATGTGCACTCGACCGGCTCGACAACCTGGATCCCCGGCGTCTCTCTTCCGCCGACCGTGCAGTCCGCGAAGGACGGCGCGCCCGGGCCTTGGATGCCTTGGGACGGGTGGACGAGGCACTTGAAGCCGTTCGGGCAGGGCACCGTCACCTGGCGGAGTCCGACCGTCCGGCGGACCCGGAGGGACTTTACGGAACACGGTCGATCCGCCTGCTCAAGGATCATCCGGAAGCCATGACCATTTTGCAGTCCTGGGCCACCCGCCGGGCGGAGGCCGGGCAACGACTGGCTTTTCTGGTCGGCTTCCCCCGCTCCGGGACCACGCTCCTCGACCGCATGCTCTCGATGCACCCCGCCCTCCATGTGCTGGAGGAAACCAATCCCCTGGCCCCGATCCTCGCCCGGGTCATGGCCTCCCTGAAAGACCCCATCCGTCCACTCGGGGCGGACGAGATCGAGGCTCTGCTCGATCAGGCCGAGTCGACGCTTCGACCGACGGGTCTCGGCGAATCAGGCTGGATGATCGATAAACTTCCGCTCAACAGTGCCTTTTCCGCGTGGCTGCATTGCCTGTTCCCCCGTGCCCGCTTTCTCGTCGCCATCCGGGATCCTCGGGACGTTTGCCTGAGCTGCTATCTCCAGGTCTTCAGCCCCAACCCGGCCATGCGGCATTTCCGGACCTTGCCCGGAACAGCGGCTTATTACGATCTCGTCATGGATGTTTTCGAGAAAGAACGGCAGCGGGTCCTGCCACCAGACCAGGTCCATATCCAAACCTATGAACGTCTGGTCGGGAACCCGGCAGGAGAACTTCAAGCTCTCTGTGATTTCTTGGGACTTGAGTTTGAGCCCACCATGGTCCATCCCGAAAGCCGCCTGGCGGGAATCCGCATCGGAACCCCGAGCTACGATCAAGTCTCACGCCCGATCCGGGATGACCGGGTAGGGCGCTGGCGAGCATACGCATCGGCGCTGGAACCCTTGGCTCCGGTTCTCGATCCCTGGGTCCGGCACTGGGGATACACCTGAATCGGCCCACGCGGACCGCATTTGACCGCACCCGAGTTTCCGTGCAACATTCCAACCATGCACCGGTCCTGTCGAACAGGGGGTGGTCCGACCCATGGCAGAGAGCGCATGAGCCGGGTGGGGGGTCTGGTCCTGTGCCTCGCGTTTCTCCCCATGGCCGCTTGGGCCACCCCGAAGCCTGCCCGACCTGCACGGGTCCAGCCCCTCAAGGCTCCCCGCGGTTGGAAAACCGGCCGCTGGCAGAAGGGATGGCACCACGGGCGCTACGGTTGGTGGTGGAGGAGCAATCACCGGTGGTATTTTTACCTCACCCCCATCCATCCCTTTCCCCCTTACTACGGCTCGGGTCCCATTCCCCTCCCCGGTGCTCCCCTTGCGGGAACCCCTTTCCTGATGGAACCTCCGCCGCCTACACAACTGCGTTGGTACTGCCTGTCTCCTCCGGGTTTCTATCCTTTCGTCACCAGCTGCATGGGCGGCTGGGTGGCCGTTGACGGGCCTCCCCCCTGATTGTTTCCACGGGTACCCTGCATGAACGATGCCGTCCACATCGAAGTCGACTATCTAGACAACCTGGCTTTCCGGGGAGTCAACCGGAACGGGACGAACCTGATCTTGGACGGCGGGAGTTCCCCAACCGGGCTCAAGCCCACGGAACTCCTGCTGGCCGCCTTGGGCGCCTGTTCCGGAATCGATGTCGTCGAAATCATGCGGAAGAAGCGGCAGCCACTCAGCCACTACCGGATCGAGATTGAAGGCTACCGCGCCGAGAGCCACCCCCGCCGTTTTCAGTCGATCACGGTCCGACATGTCGGTTGCGGCCCCGGCGTCACGGAAGAGGCGTTACGCCAGGCGGCCATCCTTTCCCATGAACGTTACTGTTCGGTCGGAGCCAGCCTGAACTCGGAGGTCACGGTCGAGGTGCGGGTCGTCACCACCTGGCCGGATCCGGCCCGTGTGGATGCCCTCTAGAGCGGAACCGCGAAGCGTCCTTCGTTCTCGAGCCATACCCTTCGGTCACCCGCCCGCCGGCGCGACAGCAACCGGTCCAGGATCTCTTCCGTCTCCCGGGCCGTTTCCCAGCTCAACCGGACCAGACGGCGCGTTTCCGGGGCCAGGGTGGTCTCACGAAGCTGTTCGGGATTCATTTCGCCCAACCCCTTGAAACGCGTCACCTGGACTTTTTCGCGCCGGCCTTCCGCCTGCAGGCGATCCAGGATTCCGGTCTTTTCTCCTTCATCCAGCGCATAGTAGACGGTGGTGCCGACATCAATCCGGTAGAGTGGTGGCATGGCCACATAAAGCCGTCCCTGCCGGATGATCTCGGGGAAGTGGCGGACAAAAAGGGCACACAAGAGGGTGGCGATATGCGCACCATCGGAGTCGGCATCGGCCAGGATACAGATCCGCCCGTAACGCAGTCCCGCCAAGTTGCTCATTCCGGGCTGGATGCCGAGTGCCGTGGCCAGATCCCGGATCTCGGCAGAATCCAGGACCTCACCGGAACTGCTTTCCCAGGTATTGAGGATTTTCCCCCGCAGGGGAAGGATGGCCTGAAAGGTCCGATCACGCGCCTGCCGGGCCGATCCACCTGCCGAATCCCCCTCGACCAGGAAAAGCTCGGTTTCTTCGAGATCCTCACCGGTGCAATCGGCAAGTTTCCCGGGCAGGGCCAAAGCCGCAGTGGGCTTTTTCCGTGCCACCTGGCTCTCGCGACGCTGACGCGCAACCGCGTGACCGACCACCTGCCGGGCAATGGGTTCTCCCTGAGCCGGTGACTGATGCAGCCACAGGGAGAAACCATCCTTGACCACTCCCGAAACGAAACTCGCCGCTTCCCGGGAGTTCAGTTTTTCCTTGAGCTGGCCGGAAAACTCCACTTCCCGCAACTTGACGGACAGCACATAATTCAGGCCCTGGAACACATCCTCGGCCGTGAGCTTGATGTCGCGGGGGGCCAGCCCGCGATAGTCGCAGAACTCCCGGAGTGCGGCCAGGAGTCCGGTCTTGAAACCGGCCAGGTGGGTTCCACCCTGGGGAGTCGGAATGAGGTTCACAAAGCTTTCGGTCACGGTGCCATGCCCCGCCCCCCCGTTCTCCCAAGCGAGCGCAAAGGTCGCTTCGGCACGATCGGAGCGGAAATGTCCCACAAACGGGTGATCCGGCAGGAGCCCACGTCCCGCCAGAGTCTCCTCAAGATAAGTTGCAAGTCCCGCCTCGTAGCACCATCGCTGTGAATGCCCGCTCGCCTCATCACACAGGGTGACCACAAACCCGGGAAGAAGCACCGCCTTGGCCCGAAGCAGCGGAACCAGCCGGTCGGCAGCCAAGTGCGGATTCTCGAAGTAGCGTTCATTGATCCAGAAACGGATCCGGGTCCCGGTTTCCCCACGGGGTGCGGAACCGTGGCGAACCAGTGGTGTGACCGGTGTGCCATCCGCAAAGGCCATGTGGAACTCTCCCCCATCCCGCCGGACCCAGACTTCCAGCCGACGCGAGAGCGCGTTGACCACCGAAACTCCAACCCCGTGAAGGCCGCCGGAAAAGCGGTAGACGGATTCCCCAAACTTGCTGCCCGCATGAAGCACGGTAAGAATGACTTCGACCCCGCTCCGGCCGAGCTCCGGGTGCTGGTCAACCGGCATGCCACGACCATCGTCGGCTACCGTGAGCGAACCATCCGTGTGCAGCGTGACGGCGAGTGAATGGGCAAAGCCCGCCAGCGCCTCGTCGACACTGTTGTCAATGACTTCCTGCGCCAAATGATCCGGAGACTGGGTATCGGTGTACATCCCCGGTCGCCGGCGCACGGGATCGAGACCGGTCAAAACTTCGAGGTCGCTGGAATCGTACCGTTGTTTACGGGGCACAGGCGGTGCTTAGGTCTTTCCCGGGAGGAGATTCTAGCAGGATGCGGACTAAGCGAGGTCCGAGCACAGGGACTGAGTCAGGGGGGAAGGGAGGGGGACCCGGACCGGGTAGCGGGCGTCCTCGATCCCGATCATCACCAGTGCTCCTGCGCAAATCGCCTCCGCATCGTTGGCTGGAAGATCAAAACGGAGGAAATGAACAGCTGAGGTCTTTTCAGGAGCGGAGCGCTCGAGATCCGGGTCAGCCACCACCCAGAGCGGAGCCCCCGCCCCGATACGCAGCCAGACCTGGTGTTCGATGCCAGCCAGCCGATGCAGCTCGCGGGTTCTTTCCTCGACCGACTCGTACTCAAGAAAAAGCGTCGCCTTGAGGTTGTGCCCGTCCGGGATCAGGGGATTGTAGACAGCCAGCTCTGCCGCAATCGCGTCCGGTTCAAAAATCCGTTCGATCCGGAGCATTTCCTGAACTTGGTACTGGACAGTCAGACGATCTTCAAAAATCAGGGTCATGTGCGACCCCAGCGCCAACCGGCGCTCCTGCTTGTGCGCCATGACCTGCCTTCTGAAATCAGGCCGGATCCGGGCATAGTGCTCGAGGGGGTAGAGGTCTTCCGGGGTCAGATGTTTCATCCTGGTCCCTCCACCAGACCATAGGCGTACGCGAGAAGCCGGAGTGGATGTTCGGGGGGAGGTGCATCCTTCCCCAGGCCTTCGTGAAGGTGGTCCTGTGCCATCGGACAGTCACTGGCATAGTGATCCGGGTGGAACTCGGCGATTCGACGGACAACCGGCTGGCCGATCTTCACGGCCTTGGCATGGGACTCCGCCCGCACCGCGTAGGTTCCATCGTGGCCGGAGCAGCGCTCGATCACCTCAAGTTGAATACCGGGAATAAGCGCCAGGACATCACGGGTCTTGAGACCGATATTCTGGACACGAAGATGACAAGGCACGTGATAGGCAACCTTTCCGAGTGACTGCTTAAAGTCCGTTCTCAAAAGCCCATGCGCATGGCGCCGCATGAGGTAGTCGAAGGGATCCACAAACGCCTGAGCCACCTTGCGGACCCGCTCGTCATGGGGGTAGAGGAGAGGCAGCTCACGACTGAACATGAGCACGCAGGAGGGAATCGGCGAGGTCAGATCACAACCACGCTCGATGGCTCCAAGCAGGAGTGGCAGGTTTCGTTCAAGAAGTCGTCCGATCGATTCGAGATCGCCAATTTCAAGCTTGGGCATCCCGCAACACACCTCACCCTCGATCCTTTCGACGGGGATCCCGTTGTGCTCGAATACCCGGGCCAGATCAAGATCGATCTCCGGGCGATAGTGGCGTCCATAACAGGTACCGAACAAGGCGATCCGGCCATGCGTGGTCGGGGTTGACTGGGCAGTGCATTCCGGGGTGGCTTCCCGTCTCTTCCAATACCAAGCGAGAGAATGAGCGGAGAAAGGTGGCAGCGCCGCCTCGGCATGAATCCCGGTCAGGTGTCCGGACAAACGGCGGAATGTGGGACTCCGATTGAGGTGGTTCAGCGCACCCGCCACGATCGGAATGCCGAAAAAGCGTCCTACCGTGTCGGTCTCGGTCAAAAAACGATCGCGGAGCGGGACTTTCTTCTCCCGATATCGCAACATCTTGGCTCGGAGCATGAGGTGAGGGAAATCGAGGTTGAACGGATGCGGTGGCACGTAGGGGCACTTGGTCATGAAACAGAGATCACAGAGATAGCATTCCCTGACGACCTGGTCGAGAGTGTCCTTCCGGAGAGACCCAGGCTCACCGGAAGGATCCCGGTCGACCGCGTCGAACAAGGTGGGAAACGCCTCACACAGGTTGAAGCAGCGGCGGCAACCGTGACAGATCTCGAAGGTCCGGCGCAACTCCTTTTCGAGCGCGCCAGCATCGAAGAAAGCCGGATCATCCGTATCCAAAGGGGCCCGCTTCGGAGGCTCAAGGCCACCTTCCGCCCGATGTACGGATCGGGTGTCAGTCACCGGGGCCCCTTGCGGTCCGGTCGCAGCCGTACGCCGCATCCTTGATCGTGATCAGTGTCCCAGGGTATCGAGGGCCTTCTGGAATCGGTTGGCATGGGACCGCTCGGCCTTGGCAAGCGTCTCGAACCAATCGGCGACCTCGTCGAATCCCTCTTCGCGGGCCGTTTTGACCATGCCGGGATACATGTCGGTGTACTCATGGGTTTCGCCTGCGATGGCCGAGCGGAGGTTATCCGTCGTGGCGCCAATCGGCAGGTTGGTCACGGGATCGCCTACGCTTTCAAGAAACTCGAGATGTCCATGGGCGTGCCCGGTTTCTCCCTCAGCCGTAGAACGGAAAACGGCGGCCACATCGTTGTAACCCTCAACATCCGCCTTGGAGGCAAAATAAAGGTAACGGCGATTGGCCTGGGATTCGCCAGCAAAAGCAAACTTGAGGTTTTCCTGCGTACGGGTACCTTTCAAGGCTTTCATGATCAACCTCCGGTTTTACTGACAACAATCTGAGACAGCGTTACAGTCTAACCGATTGCGAAGCTTCGCTCCACTCGCCCCGGCTACCCAGCGGCCCCGCGTTCCTTCCGCCCGGGCCCGGCCGGTTCCCTGGGGTTGCATCCGATATACTGGCCACCGCCCCGGCACATCAGCCGGCTTGATCTTCAACGCTAGCGAGGCCATTCCCGTGCCCAAAAATCCGCCGAAATCCGCCCGGCCGGTACCTGAACCGGGTACCGAACCGACGCTGGAATCATTTGAGAAATCCCTGGCACGACTCGAGGAAATCATCCGGCGACTGGAAGAAGGCCGTCTTTCACTTGAGGAATCGATCCAGTATTTTTCAGAGGGTATGACACTCCACGCCCAGTGCGAACAGGCGCTCAAGGCCGCCCGCCAGAAAATTGACCGTCTGCTCGTGGAGTCCGGCCGAACCATCCCTTGGGAAGGCCCCTCCTCCGCAGAGGATTCCCAGACATGACGTTGCGGGATCCCCTCGGCCAGCATATCGAGACCGTCCTCGAACGCCATCTGCCTCTTCCGAGCCCTCCGCTCACGGCAATTCATGAAGCCATGCGTTATGCCGTCCTGGGAGGGGGGAAACGATTCCGGCCACGGCTCGTCTATGCCTCGGCCCACCTTTTCGGGATCTCACAGGATCTGGCGGATTTCCCGGCCACCGCCGTGGAATTTATCCACGCCTACTCACTGATTCATGACGACCTCCCGTCCATGGACAATGATGATTTTCGGCGGGGACGACCAAGCTGCCACCGCGCATTCAGCGAAGCCATCGCGATTCTGGCCGGTGATGCTCTCCAAGCCCAGGCCTTTGCCGTACTGAACCATATTCCCATAACGCTGGCGGAACCCGCCGCAATCGTAGATGCCACTCGATTCTTCGCGGACGCCTGCGGCAGTACCGGACTGGTCGGGGGCCAGACCCTCGACCTCGACCCCCAACATCAACCGCAGACGCTCGGGGAACTCAAAGACATGCACGAACGGAAAACTGGCGCCTTGATCCGTGCGGCGGTCGTGCTGCCCTATCTGCTTGCCTCGCCCCGCATCCAGGACGAACGAAACCGCCTGGATCAGATGGCCCAGGCTCTAGGATTGGCGTTCCAGATCCGGGACGATATCCTGGACGCCACCGCAGATCCGGAAACGCTCGGACGCGCTCCGGGCGGTGACGAAAGCCGGGGACGGGCGACCTTTGTGACGTTGCTCGGACTCGATGAAGCACGCCAGGCACTGGATGAAACGCTCGCGGCCTGCAGGTCAGCGTTGATCGGATTCGGCGCCCGTTCCGGGATGCTTGAATCACTGGTCAGCAATCTGTCCCTCCCGGGTGGGAATAAGGCCGGACCGCACAACACACCGCATGGGCCGACATCGATCTGACCCGCCGAACCCGCCCAAGCGGATGAGCGCGAGGCAAGTCTCGGGCTTCGGCGCCACTTCCCGGAGATGAGGATTCCCCCTTATGTTTTATAATTGGATGTTTCACTTGGTGGGCTAGTTTTGTCTTCCCTTTTTTGTTGACTGGGGTATTGCCATTGCTTTCCTTGCTCCTTCACTGTACAACGGCCGCGCTGAAAGGGATCTCCCAACCCCGATGACCACTCCAACCGACCGCCCCAGCATCCACTCTCAGGCACCGATGCCCGACGTTCAATCCGCCCAGGATCCCCGGGGTCTCGGACTTGACGAGGTCGGCATCCAGCGCCTCAAACTGCCGGTGGGGATCATGGAAAGATCCGGTAATCGACAGATGTCAGTCGGAACCTTTACTCTGGCCGTATCCCTGGCCGCTGACCGGCGCGGCATCCACATGTCCCGCTTGGTGGAGATCGTGCACACTCTGGCCCCTCATTTCACCCCGGACCGGGCCGTCGCCACCTTGGGGGAGATGTGTCAACGGGAGGAAGCAGCCCATGCAAGACTCGAGGTGGTCTTCCCTTTTTTCAGGCGCAAGCGTGCTCCGGTCAGCGGCAGTGAAAGTTTGTTGGACTATACCGTGAGCTGGATCGGGGAAAGGCATCCCGACATTCCGTCCTCTTGGTCCTGGATCCTCTCGGTCCCGGTCACTACCCTGTGTCCCTGTTCTCGTGAAATTTCCCTCTACGGAGCCCATAGTCAGCGCGCCCGGGTTACCCTGGCCCTCAGCCCACGCGATACGATCGACATTGAAACGGGCCTGGATCTGGTCGAGCGTCATGCCTCGGCCGAGCTATTTGGTCTACTCAAACGGTCCGATGAAAAATATGTGACCGAAAAGGCTTTCGAGCACCCCCGTTTCGCCGAGGATCTGGCCCGGGACATTGCCTGCGCTTTGCGTGATGACCGACGATTGACGCATTTCCGTGTGACGGTCGAGAACTTCGAGTCCATCCACAACCACTCGGCGTTTGCCAGCGTCTCTGGATCTCCCTAGGAAACCGGCAGGGAAACACCGGCGCGGGACCGGGAGAGCCGGGCAATCAGGTTCTTCAGAAAGATGCGGGTAAAATGGAGTTGGGTGGCGAGTGAGGCCTGCTCCATCAGGGTCGCATTAACGGAAAAAATCTCGACCGTGTCCTCTGCAAGAATCGTGACAGAACGCTTGGCCGGAGTCACGAAGCCGATCTCCCCAAAGCAATCACCAGCCTGCAGTCGGCCCAGCCGCCGACCCCCCTGTTCGACCCGGACCGTTCCTGAAACGATGACAGAAAAGCTTTCGTCGACCTCTCCTTCGGAGACGATCCGCGATTCCGGGGCGTAACTCGACCAGTGTCCCGCCTTCAGGATTTCATAGATCTCGGGATAGGTAAAGTCGTCAAAAAACCGCATCCGTCGCAACAAGTTGAAACGCTCGCGTTCCTTGAGCTCTTCGGAGACGACCTCCAAGTTGTGGGAAACACCCACGAGCGCGGCGGCCAGTTCAAAACCGCTCTGGTAGCGTTTCTCCGGACGTTTCGCCAGCACCTGCGCCACGATATCATCGAGGACCAGGGGGATTTCCCGGCGCAGTTGGCCGAGAGGGGGTGGGGACGCGTACAAAATCTGGTGGAGCAGCCCGCTCAGGGTTTCGTCTTCGTAAGGCCTGCGTCCAACCAGGAGTTCGTAGAGCAGAACACCCAAGGCATAAATGTCGGTCTGGATGCTGGCCCGGCCCTGCCGGATGAGCTCGGGCGCCATGTAGCTCGGGGAGCCTACGAGCTTGGCCTTGGTCTTCGAAGGCGCAGCTTCATCCGTGAAGTCGACAGCGTGAAGCGCAATACCGAAATCGATCAGGAAAACCTCCCCATCCGGGGTCCTGAGGACGTTGCTCGGCTTGATGTCGCGATGGATGACATCCATGCGATGTGCATACTCCAAGGCACGAGCCAGCTTGAACACCACTTCCACGACCGTGGCCACGGGCAGAAGCCGGCTGGGTTTCGTCCACCCCCTGAGCGACTCAACCCCTGGCAGGTAATCCGTCACCACATATCCGAACCCCCCCTCTTCTCCCGCATCCAGAATGGGCAGGATGTTGGGATGGCGGAGGCGGCCGGCAACTTTGGCCTCATTGAAAAACTGCTGACGGAGGGACTTGGCCGACTCCTTGCCCGACCCTTCTTCCAGACGGTAGAGCTTGACTGCGACATCGCGGTCAAGATAGGGATCGTGACTCAAGAACACCTGGCCCGTGCTGCCCGTACCCAGTTCGCGTCCCAACACATACTTCCCGACGCGGTTCAGCAACTTAGGACTCAAGGGTTCTACTGTCGTATTCATCGAGTGGCCTGATGTATTCTCACAAACAGATACAGGAACAATCCCGCGATCAGTCCGGCAGCGAGGTCGTCCGCCATGATCCCCCACCCTCCCCGGACTTTCCGGTCAATCCATCGAATGGGTCCAGGCTTCAGGATATCGAAGAATCGGAACAAAAGGAACCCGACACTCCAGTTGAGAAAGCCCATGGGAGCAAAGCCCAGAGTGAGAATCTGACCGGCCACCTCGTCCCAGACAACCATCGGCGGATCAGATCGCTCAAGGCGACGGGCCGCCATCCCGGTCAGCGGGACCCCAACCACCAGGCACAGGGCAAATCCGGCCCAGAACACTCCAAGCCCTTGCATCTGAAGGAGAATCGCGAGCGGAATCGCGACCAGGCTGCCCCACGTCCCCGGCGCTCCGGGTATCCACCCGACCCCACCGCCGGTGGCAAGCCAAAGCACCGGATCCCTGAGCCCGCGCACCCAAGGTGCCCGGCCCGCAGGATCGGGGGGGGACAGCTCAGGCACGAGGGCATCCGGGGAAGGGCTTCTGGAAATGGTCATAGCCCCCGATCCGGGCGCGGCGGATCCGATCAGCCATCGCGCCCCGGTAGCGGATGCCCGCACCCGGGACGATTCGCCCGATGACCCGGCAATCGAGGTGCCGAGACCGAACCTGGCGTTGCAGCGCCGCCCATTGACGAGGTGAAATCGTAAAGCACAGGACGTAGTCATCTCCTCCCGAAAGCGCCTGCACGAGTCCATCCCCGTCCCGGGGTTCGCAATCCAGGCGGTCGAGATCGATCTCTGCTCCGAGAGGACGATGTTCGAGCAGATGCCCCAGATCCTGGATCAAGCCATCCGAGACATCAAGGGCGGAGTGGGCGAAATCGCGCAAGAGCGGAATCCACTCAAGCGCAGGGCGGGGATAGAGGAAAGGAAGCAAGGCCGCCCCACGCCGTTGCCCCCTCCGCCAGGCAGACAATCCAGCGGCGGCGCGACCCAGCGGTCCCGTCACGCAGATCCAGTCACCCGGCCGCCCACCCCGCCGTGTCACTGCCCGTCCCCGTGGAACACTGCCCATGACCGTGATGGTCACCGCAAGCGGGCCGCGTACGGTATCGCCGCCGACCAACGCAATGCCGGCCTCTCCTGACAGGAGCTCGAGCCCTTTGCTGAAAGCCGCAAGCCATCGCGCCGAGGCGGAAGGCAGGCTGAGCGCAAGTGTGTACCAGAGTGGATCCGCGGCCATGGCAGCAAGGTCACTCAGATTGGCCGCCAGCGCCCGGTGTGCGATCGACCGAGGCGGACAACCCTTGGGAAAATGGACACCGGCAAGCACGGTATCCGTAGCCATGACGAGGTCACGACCGGGAGGGGGTGAAAGGACAGCCCCATCGTCTCCCACTCCCAACCGGACCGAGCCACGCTTCCTTTGGGACAAGGGGCTGAAAAACCGGCGAATCAGCTGGAATTCATCCATCCCCGTGGTCTTCCGGCGATCCCCGCAACTTGCGGGCGACCTGGTCCAAAACCCCATTGATGAACCGGTAACTCTCGCCTGCACCATATTGCTTGGCCAGTTCCACCGACTCGTTCAGGATGACGGGCACATCGACGTCCCGCGCAAAACCGAGTTCATAGCACCCCAACCGGAGTATGGCCTTCTCGACTGGGTCGATCTGGACCGCCGGCCGGTCGAGGAACGGTTCATATAGGCCATCGAGTTCCGCCGCATGCGACTCAATCCCCAGAATCAGCCGCTCAAAGTAGGGGCGGTCGAAAGCCCGTGTTTCCCCCACGATCCAGCCTCTCTCGTCCTCGCTCAGATCCGCATCCACGAACTGTCTCCAGTAAAGCGCCTGGAGCGCGTGGGCACGGGCCCCGAAGCGCCGGCTGTGTCCGGATCCCGTATTCATGTCCTGGACGGGTCCGTCTGGATTTGCTGACGGAGTCCCACCATCTCGAGCGCGGCATCTGCCGACTCAACCCCCTTGTGCCCGCCCCTCCCGCCGCACCGTTCAAGGGCCTGTTCCCAGGTATCCGTTGTCAGCACTCCCAGAATGACGGGGATCTGCTCGTTCAATCCCACGGTCATGAGTCCGTCGGTCACGGCACGGGCCAGGTGACGGTAATGATCGGTTTCCCCTCGGATGATTGCACCCAGCGCAATCACGGCATCGGGACGATGGCGCCGGGCCAGAGCCTGGACAGCCCACGGCAGTTCCCAAGCACCCGGTACCCGGAGCAGGATGCGCCCTTCTTCCGGGACAGCGGCCATCTCCAAGGTTTCGAGACAACCCCGCAAAAGCGATTCCACAATCTCGTCATTGAACCGGCTGGCCACGATGCCGATCCGGACCGACGGGAACCCGGCGGGCGGACGGGTCACGTGTGGAGGAGACGCGCGGTGGCGAGACATCACCGGGGAACCGGAAAAACCGTGGTCAGTATAGCGCCCGTGGCTCCCTCATGCCTTGATGGGGACTTCTCCGGAGTTTCCGGAAAGGTATTCGGTGACCTCCAGACCAAATCCGGACAGTCCGAGCATGATCTTGGGTGCCGACAGCACCCGCATCCGACAGACCCCAAGATCCCGCAGGATCTGGGCCCCCACGCCGTATGTGCGCAGGACGGCCCGGCTCGAGGGATCCGCTTCCTCTCCTGATTGTCCGTCATCCAGGCGACGGATCAAGTCCCTGGCATCCTGGGCCGGTCTCAGAATGATGAGAATGCCATCTTCACGGGCAATCCGCTGCAGTGCAGCAGTGAGCGGCCAGCCAAAACCCGCACCCGTGAGATGAAGCAGATCGGTCAGGGAATTCTCGACATGGACGCGCACCAAGATAGGCGCATCAGCCCGGATGTCGCCGTGGCAGAGCGCAAAATGGACCGTCTGTTCCAGATGATCCTCGTAAGCCACAAGGCGGAAGGATCCAAACTCCGTCACGACCTCCTTCTCAAGCACACGCGAGACTGTCATTTCACGAGCCATGCGGTAACGAATCAAGTCCGCGATCGTGCCGATCCTGAGTCCATGGCGTTGTGCAAAACGTTCAAGGTCGGGGCGCCGGGCCACACTCCCATCCTCATTCAGAATCTCGACAATGGCCGCTGCAGGTTCATATCCTGCCAATCGGGCGAGATCCGTACTGGCCTCGGTATGTCCCGCACGGGCCAGGACACCACCCGGTTGCGCCACGATCGGAAAGATGTGACCGGGTTGGACGATGTCTTGGGGCCCCGCGCTTTCAGCCACTGCGATCCGGATCGTATGGGCCCGGTCGTGAGCGGAAATACCGGTCGTCACTCCCCGGGCAGCCTCGATCGAAACCGTAAACCGGGTCCCGTAACGGGTCTGGTTATCCTGGACCATGAGGGGTAGACGCAGCCGTTCGCAGCGTTCTCGCGTCATCGGCAAACAGACGAGCCCACGCCCGTACCGCACCATGAAATTGATCGCGTCAGCCGTGACCTGACTGGCCACCATCATGAGATCGCCCTCGTTCTCCCGATCCTCGTCGTCCATGACGATCACCATCTCGCCACGGCGCAGCGCTTCGATCAGTTCCTCGGTCGTATTCAGGGTCACGAGAGACTCCACCTCAGGGCCGGCTGGAGCCGGCCGGTCGTCGCAAAGTGTAGGCGATCTTTCCCGGGACTGCCAGCCTCAATCCGGGGCGACGCCGCTTTCCGTCCGGCCCTACCGGTGAGGGGATCCCTTACACTGTGGGGAATCCGTCCGGAGCCTTCCCATGACCCGCCCCTTCCAGGACCACTATCCCGACGAGTGGAGCCACTGTTATGGCTGTGGCCGTCTCAATGAAAGGGGCCATCACGTGAAAAGTGTCTGGAGAGAGGCCGACGAGTCCGTGTGCGAGTTTCGGCCTGAACCCTGGCATACCGCGCTGCCGGGCTACGTCTACGGAGGCCTTCTGGCCTCGGTCATCGACTGCCATGCAACCGGGACCGCAGCCGCCTATGCCGACCGGCTGGACCGGGACCGCAACCCGCGTCCCTACCCCCGTTTCGTCACGGCCTCGCTTACGGTGGACTTCCTCAAACCGACCCCGTTGGCGCCCTTTCAGGTCACCGGGAGGATCCTGGAACACCATGGTCGACGGGTGGTCGTGGCCTGCACCGTCCGGGCGGGAGCCGACCAGGCGAAGACGGTCGAGGCCCGAGTCACTGTGGTTCGTATCCCAGACAGCGGATGGCCCACACCCGCCCGGCCGGACTGAGCGCGGGGAAATGTTGCCCCACGTCCTGCTCACGTTTTTTGATCTCGGACACCGTTTTGGAGAATGGGTCCACACCTACCGTGCCTGGATCTACCCGATCCTGTTCCTCGTTCTTTTTGCCGAGACCGGACTCGTCATCCTGCCGTTTCTGCCCGGAGACTCCCTGCTCTTGGTTGCCGGTACGCTCGTTGCCCAAGGAACCCTGTCGGCATCCCCCACCCTGCTCGCCCTACTCTCGGGCGCCATTCTCGGCAACCTCTCGAACTATGCCCTGGGCGTCTGGGCCGGACCCAAGGTCTTCCACTATGAACGGTCACGCTGGTTTAACCCGAGCCATCTCCATGAAGCCCACGAGTTCTTCCAGCGTTACGGCGCCTCCACGATCGTGATCGGTCGTCTCATCCCGATCATCCGCACTTTTGTGCCCTTCGTGGCTGGCATCGGACGGATGAACCGTCCGCGTTTTGCACTCTACACGCTGCTGGGTGGCGGTCTCTGGGTTGGCTTGCTGTTTGGCGCGGGTTACTATTTCGGGAACGTCCCCGTGGTGCGTGCAAACCTTCCCTGGGGCATCCTGGCCATTGCAGGTCTTTCGGTCATTCCCGTGGCCGTGCATGCGCTTCGCGCACGCCGGCGCCGGGCCACGTTCCGGAAAGCCGATGCGGTGGTATCGGAAACTCAGGATTCCTGACGGATGAATCGGGAGGGGTCGATCTTGCCGGGGTAGGCGGACGAGCCGGGGCCCGGCGCAGTGTTCTGCATTTCGAGCGCCACCCGCCAGTGTCCAGCCTGACGTTTCCACAGGGTGACATAACTGCCGTAGATAACCGTGGGATGACCACTCGCCGTACGCCCCGTCACCTCGTAGTGCCCCCAACTGACCCCGAGCTGCCCCCCTGCCGAAGACAGGGCACGGTGTGGAGACCAGGTGAGAAGCGAGGGTACTCCCTGGGGGAGCTGCAAGAGAATCTGGCGCCGGCCCCGGATGGGCTCGGCCCGAGCGGCGATCAGCAGGGCATCCCGCAGCAAATACCGATGATAGGCCCACGGCAGTCCGTGGCGGACCGCAGCCAGGGCAAAGGCCCGGTCCGTTTTGAGGATCGCGAGTTCGCGCGTACGTCGCACCATTTGTGGCGACGAAGTGCACCCGCCCAAAAGCAAGCTCATGCCCATGAACAGGAGGAAAGACACACTTTTTGTGGATCTGGGTGTCGCGGTGAGCATGAACCTGCCCCCTGAACCAGGTTCTGTCATTATATCGGGAATCGGCATAAGGGCCAATGGGAGAAGCAGATCCGGTTACGGGGTCCGGCATCTCCCGGTAGAGCGACCCGCGGAGGAGGCGTGAAAACACCTTGGATCAGGTTTGAAACCCCTGTTCCCGTACCCATCCGAGCTGCCGGCAGAGCGGAGAGCTTGCCCACGGCGGCCGTCCCGCCCGGATGCTTTTGTGCGGGCTTCAACAGGGTCGCGGCGGGTTTTGGCGGGAAAGAGTCATCAACATGAATGAAATCGTCTCTCGCGAGCCCGGGGGGAACTCCAACTCGCTCCAGCCCGAAGCTGTGCTGGTGGAACAAAAGCAACGGGCGCTCGAGTGGCGTCACTCCACAGCGGCCTTCCGCCGGTCACGGCTGACCCTGCTCGAGCAGGCCATTGAGAGGCACCATCGGCAGTTGTGCAATGCATTGGAGGTCGACCTGCACAAACCCGAGACGGAAACCGACCTGTCAGAAATCCTGCCGGTCATCGCCGAAATCCGCCATGCCCGGCGTCACTTGTCCGGTTGGATGAAGCCTCGGAAGGTCGATCCCGTCCGACTCCTCCCCGGCATGTCCGCGTGGATCCGCCATGAGCCGAGAGGAACCTGCCTCATCATGGCACCCTGGAACTACCCGGTTGCCCTCACGCTGGGCCCACTGACCTGCGCCCTGGCGGCTGGCAATACCGTGATGCTCAAGCCCTCGGAGTTTGCGCCGGCCACAGCTGCGGTCATTGCGGAACTGGTACGCGAAACCTTTTCGCCAGCGGAAGTCGCTGTTTTTCCGGGAGATGCCACTCTGGCGTCGGCTCTGCTCGACCTGCCCTTCGACCACATTTTCTTCACAGGCAGCCCGTCAACCGGACGGATCGTGATGGCAGCCGCCGCCCGTCACCTGACCTCCATCACCCTGGAACTCGGCGGCCGCTCGCCGGCCATCGTGGACGCCACCGCCGACCTGGAATCCGCAGCCCGAACGATCGCCTGGGGGAAATGGACCAATTGTGGCCAAACCTGCATCGCGCCCGATCACCTCTTCGTCGAAGAAAGTATCCGCGAGCGCTTTGTTTCCGCACTGGAACATGAGATCACCGCCCTCTACGGTACGGACTGCAGGACGAGTCCCGATTACGGCCGGATCATCAACGATCGGCATTTCGAACGTCTTGTCGGGCTCCTCGAGGATGCGATCCGCCGAGGGGCACAACAGATCGGAGGTCCGATCGTGGCTGGCGAGCGCTTGATCCCTCCCACCCTCCTGACCGGAATCCGACCGGGCAGTGCCATCCTCGAAAACGAGATCTTCGGTCCAATACTTCCGATCCTCGAGTTCAAAAACCTCGACGGGCCGATTGCCGCCATCAACGACCAGCCCAAGCCACTGGCCCTTTACATCTTTTCCCGGAGGCAAGCTGCGATCGACCGCATCGTGCATGAAACTTCCTCGGGCGGTGTCGGCATCAACACCACCCTGCTCCAGTTTCTCCACGGCAACCTGCCGTTCGGAGGAATCGGCGGATCCGGAATCGGCAATAGTCATGGTTTCTTCGGATTCCGGACCTTGAGCCATGAACGGGCCATCCTGAGGGACCGGTTGTTTCTCACCCGTCTCTTATCACCACCCTACTCCCGGTGGGTTCGCAAAGGGATCCGGGCTCTTCGAAAACTGGCCTGAGCCGAGTAGACCTCGACTGGTTTGCATCACCCTGCCGGGGCCGTTAGACTGGGGTAATGTCCTTTTCTCTCGTCCAGCGGACCCGTGGAGACACGCCCATCCGGCTCCGCCGCGTGTTGACTGAACTTTCGTCGATCCTCGTCGGGAAAGACGAAAAAATAAGGCTCGCCTTAACCTGCCTGCTCGCGGGCGGTCATCTCTTGATCGAAGACATTCCGGGTGTCGGCAAGACGCTCTTGGCCAGGGCCCTGGCCCGCATCCTGGGACTTCCCTTCCACCGCATCCAGTTCACGAGCGATCTCCTGCCAGCGGACATCATCGGGACATCAATCTTCGACCCGGAGACCCGGACCTTCCGCTTCGACCCCGGTCCGCTGTTCACCTCGCTTCTGCTCGCCGACGAAATCAACCGCGCCACGCCCCGGACCCAAAGTGCGCTGCTTGAAGCGATGGAAGAAACCCAGGTGACCGTCGACGGCGAAACCCGACCCCTGCCGCACCCGTTTTTTGTCATTGCGACGGAGAACCCGTTGCAGCAGACCGGAACCTATCCATTACCCGAATCGCAGCTGGACCGCTTCCTCATGTGCCTTACGCTCGGCTACCCCGACCCCGAATCCGAAGCCCGGCTCTGGCAGGGGCTGGATCCGGAACAGCACCTGAGCCAGCTCGAACCGATCCTCGATGCGAACGAGGTTCTGAACTTGCAGGTCGAGATCAAGGCAATGCCCGTCGCCGATTCCGTGATCGCCTACCTTGGACAACTCGTCATCCGAAGCCGTGAATCCGGTCAGTTCGACTGGGGTCTCTCCCCGCGCGCGGGCTTGGCCCTCCTCTCCGCAGCCAAGGCCCACGCCTGGCTCTCCGGTCACACCAGCATCTGGCCGGATGACCTCCAGGCCGTTTTCCCTGCGGTCGCCGCCCACCGGCTGGAACCGGGACGGACCACGACAGACCGGCACGAATCCATCGAATCCTTCCTGCGGACGGTCCCCGTTCCCTGAGGAGGGGGCATGCCCATCCCACGCATCCGACGGGGTCAGGAGGAACCGGATGCAGGCCGGTTTCCGACGGGCTCCGTGGGGACCTCCCGCCAGACGGTCCATTACCGAAAAACCTACATCCTGCCGACTCCCTTCGGCCTGGCCTTCGCACTCATGCTGGCCGCATTGTTTCTCGGCGCCATGAACTACAACAACAACATGGCCTTCTTCCTGGCCTTTCTCCTGGCCAGCACCGCCCTGCTCAGCATGTCGCGTGTCCATGGCAACCTGGTTGGACTCGTCATCCATCCGGAAACGCCCACCCCCGTCTTCGCCGGCGAGAGCCTGCACCTTGCCATCCATCTCGAAAACCCCTCGTCTCTGCCCCGTCTGGGTCTCGTGTTGCGGGCTTTTCACCCGAACGAAACGGGTCACACAATCGAGTTGCCAGCCCAGGGTTCGGTGGTTCTCACCCTGTCGGTACCAACCCGGGTGCGAGGCTGGTTTACCCCGCCGAGCCTCCGGCTCGAGTCGCGCCGTCCCTTCGGACTGTTCGTCGCCTGGACCCGGCTTCCCCCCCTGCCACCGGCAATCATCTATCCCGCCCCGGCCAATCCCGCTCTGCCCCTTCCCCCTCCATCCGCCGGATCCGGGTCGAGACGCGCCGAACATCCCGATGTCGAGGACTTCCAGGGGTTGCGGCGATACCGGCCCGGAGACACCCTCCGCCACATTCACTGGCCGGCCTATGCGCGGGGAAGCGGACTTCTCACGAAACGCTTCGAGTCTCCCCCGATCGAAACCCGGATTCTCAACTGGCACGAGACCCCGGGGCGCTTGGAGGAGCGCTTGTCGCACCTCACCCGGTGGATCATGGAACTTGAGGCAGCGTCCTGCCCTTACGGCCTGGTATTGCCCAACCTGCATGAGCCGCCGCAGTGCAACCCCGGCCATCACCAACGCTGTCTCACGGCTCTCGCCCTCTACCCGGAACCTCCCCCATGAGAGGGACGCGACCCGGACCAGCCGCCCATGGCCTTCCCGCCGCCGGCTCACCCGTGCCCGGACTTTTCATCACCCTCGCACTCGTCTGGCTTCCCCTGTTCCGCGAGCTCCCCGCCTGGATGGTTGGAGCCGCTGGCCTGATGCTGATCGCCCGTCTCCGCCGGCCATGGCCCGGGCAGCGGCCGTCGCTCTGGATCCGTCTCCTCCTGATCGGGGTTGGCCTGGCCTTCGTTCTGATCACCTTCCACGGGTTGAACGGAGCTCTTCCAGGCTCGGCCCTGCTCCTGCTCATGGCCGCACTCAAAGCCTTCGAGAGCACTTCGCTGCGGGATCTCCGGATCCTCGTGCTGATCGGATACTTTGAAATCGGTGCTGATCTCTTCCTGAGTCAAGCGCCGCTCCTCGTCCTTTATCTCGCCGTCATCACACTGCTCCTTACGGCCCTCTGGCTCCGCCTCGAATCCGGGCGTGAGAAAGGCGGTCCCTGGTCCGCCTGGCGCGAGGCCTTGGGTTGGCTGATCCGGGCCCTGCCCACCGCGCTCATCCTCTTTTTCGTCTTTCCCCGGATTTCAGGCCCACTCTGGGGACTCGGACCCACCTCAACCCACCCGCTCGGGCTTCCGCGCCATCTCGATCCCGGTTCCCTGAACCGGATTGTGCTCTCTCACCAGATCGTTTTCAGGATCCGGTACCTGGGTCCGCGACCCCCGCGGGTCGATCGCTATTTCCGTGGTCCGGTATTCAACCGCTTCACCGGAACCACCTGGCTGCCCGGACGGACCGCCCACCTCCCCCCGCCCCGAACCACCCGACTTTCCGGAGCAGCCTATCGCTACCGGATCACCCTGGAGCCGACAGAAACGCGGGCGCTCTACGCACTCGACTTCCCTGTGGACTGGTCCATCGGTGCCCGTCTCGACTCGCTCTTCGAACTGAGAAGTCCTTTTCCGGTCCGCCGCCTGACCCGTTACGAGGCCATTTCCTATCCCGACCTGCGTATGGAACACCTGCCCGAGATGACCCGCCTGCGCGACCTGGCCCTGCCGATCGGAGCCGATCCCCGAAGCCGAGCGCTCGCCATCCATTGGCGGAAAGAGAACCCCCACCCCCGCTCCATCATCGCCCGGGCCCTGTCTTATTTTCACAACCAGCCGTTCTACTACACCTTGCATCCGCCCCTCCTCACAAAGATCAACTCAATTGATGATTTTCTTTTCCAGACCCGGCGCGGATTCTGCCAGCACTACGCCTCCGCTTTTGCTTTCCTGATGCGCGCAGCCGGCATTCCGGCCCGCGTCGTGACGGGCTTTGTGGGCGGCCATTACAACTCCATCGGCGGCTTTTACGTGATCCGGGAATCGGACGCACACGCCTGGGATGAAGTCTGGATCCACGGTCGGGGCTGGATGCGGGTGGATCCCACCCAAGCCATCGCGGCCAACCGGGTCAGTCCCGGTGCACGGGCGGTCCTGTCGGGACATCTGCGCCTGGCCGGACTGGAACTTCCCGACCAGGGGCTCTGGCTCCACCTGCAGACCAGCTGGGATGCTTTTGATGCGCTCTGGGATCGTTGGGTTTTGGGATACGGTCCCCGCCTCCAGGCACGTCTCCTGCACGAGGTGGGATTCGGCCTGGCGCAGACTGCCGAGTGGCTGGGATTCATCCTGGTCGCACTCAGCCTTTCTTTCTTCATGAACCGTCTCCGTTGGCCAGACCGTGCGCGTCGGTCCCGCCGGATTGAGGAGAAGGCCTGGAGAAAGCTCCTCAGGAGAATACGACCCTGGGGGATACCCAGAGCCTGGGAACCCCCCATGGCCTTCGCACTCCGGATGAGCGACCAGCTCATCGCGGACAAAAGACAAGGCTTTCTTGCCCTCGCCCAGCGTTATTCCGATCTCCACTACCAAAACGACCCGCCCCCCGAGGAGGTCCGGCGCTTTGCCGAAGCGGCTTCCCGCTACGACCCCGGTTCAGGTCCCGTCAGGGTAAAAAAGAAGTCGTCCGCAGAGGATATGTAGACCCAATACTCAAAATTATTTATTGGGATGCGAGCCCAAAAACCGGACCCCCGGCATGCACAAACGACGGGAACCCATGGCCCTCTCCTGGGTGAGCCAACCCAGCACAGTGCACCTTTTTTTGTGGTAGCTTCCCACCAATCGGAACAGCTTTCCAGTGCGGAAAGGGAGGCGACGTGAACCCGTCCCGATCGGTCGCTATCCTCTGCGGACTGGCCGTGACGCTGGCCAGCCTGCCGGCCTTGGCGCGAAGATCATTACCGATTCTGCTGCTCCCGCCACTTCACTCCCAGCGACTGGGAACACTCGGCGAAAAAGGCTATCTCAGTCGCGTTCAGGGCATGGCCACGGAACGGGCCCTGCTCCTCCATTGGGAACGGCAGGCGCGACGGCTTGGGGCCAATGCCCTGCTGCTCCGCCCCACCTGCCGTGCTCCTTCCTGCCTCACGTTTGGACCCGAGCAGGCCGTCGCGGTCCGGACGCGTGCCCGCCCCTGCATGCTCCCGCTTCAATGTTGGTCGATTGGAGATCTCCTCTTCACCCGCGGGGTCTGGCTCAGGCACTACTGGCACGCATGGCACATGATCCGGCGGCGGCTCGCCTTTGGTCTCAGCATCGCAGTCCCCCTCACGACCCATGGCCTCAAAGCCAAGCGCCTCCCGTCGATTACCAGTCGGCTCCGCGGCCGCTTGTGGAGAGGGGGCAGCCTCGTCCACTTCGTGTGTCCTCCCCGCGCGCTTGACGAGCTGCCCGTCCTGTCAACCCCGGTGGTCGTTCGTCTCAATCGATTGGGTCAGGTGCCAGTCGATCGCCAGGGGGAACGGCATATCCCGCCGACTCGTCTCGCCATCGCCCGCTATGGTCGCCCTCCGGCCCTTGTGGATGCGACCCTGTCCTTGATCCGCGTCCTTCGACACACGCGATTCAACAGCCGATCCCCGGGAAGCCTGCCCACGGAACTCATCATGGATTGGCATATTGTCCCGTTGCGACGAGGTCAGCCACCCCCCGCCGGCGTGGTCTGCCGGTATCCGGCTTATCCCGCGTCCTATTGGGGTCACGGCATCGCGGTGATGCATCTCCGCTGGACCCGCTATGTCCTCCGCGAAAACGGGGCACGTGAAGTGATTCTCGCCAATCCGGTCCCTCTCCGTCACAATCCACGCCACCCCTAGAGCGTGCCCGCCAGGGCCTCACCTTCGCGCCAGTCAACCTGGTGCAGGAAATAGGCTCCCACCACGAAAAGCACCACAATGCTGCCGATGGCCACCCGGGCGTTGCCGCTCCAGCGTTCCGTGAGCGCCACGAGCAGGGGGCCGAGAATGGCTGAAAACTTCCCGACCGTACCATAAAAGCCGAAAAACTCAGCCGATTTTTCCCTCGGGATGAGCCTGGCATAGAGGGATCGGGACAGCGCCTGAGTCCCTCCCTGAACGAGCCCGATCACGCCTGCCAAGGCATAAAACTCAATCACGTTGGTCATGAACACCGCCGCCAGGGTAGCCAGGACATAAATCCCGATACCCCAGGACAGCGCACGGAGTGCCGAGGTGCGCCGCCCGATCCAGGCAAATCCGAATGTCGCGGGAAAGGCCACCGCCTGGGTCAGAAGGATCGCGACGATGAGGCTCGAGGAGGGAAATCCCAGACTCAACCCATAACTCACCGCCATCCGGATGATGGTATTGATACCATCGATGTAACACCAGTAAGCCAAGAGGAAAACCGAGACCTGTCGCAGTTTCCGAACCTCCCGGAACGTGGCGCGAAATTGGTTCCAGCCATCCTGAATGAGCCTCGAGCCACGGGTCCGGGGCCGACTCGAGGATCGTCGTCTGTCGATCAGCAGAGGCAGGGCAAACAGGGTCCACCAGACAGCCACATCCGCAAAAACGAAACGCAGGGCCTCAAGACGGTTCGCCAAGCCAAAAAACACAGGGTGACTCACCACGAAAATATTTCCGGCAAACAGCAAACCGCCTCCGAGATAGCCGGCGGCATATCCGGTGCAGGAGACCTGATCCATCTCTTGTGGGCGGCAACGATGCGGAAGGAGCGAGTTGTAGAAGGCATTGCCGCCGGAATATCCGACCAGAGCAACCGAGAAAATCATGAGCGCCAGCAGCCACTGGCCACGGCCCACCAGATCCAGCGCGGCCGTGGACAGGATGCCCAGCCCGGCACAGACCGCAAGCCCCCGTGTCCGGGCATCGGCGCGATCGGCCAGGGCACCCAAGAGCGGCGCTCCCAGCGCGACCACGACAGCGGAGAGACTGGTTGCAAGTCCGAGTCGGGACAGGGCCTTCCCGGGGTTGCCCGAACTCCAGAAATGGGTCAAAAGAACCGGGAAAAAAGCCACCATGATGGTCGTGGCAAACGCGGACTCCGCCCAGTCATAGAGCACCCAGTGCCGGACGGCAGCCTGCCTCAGCAGGATGCGCAAAGCGCGAACTCCCGGCAGCGCATTTCCGTCCTGCCCGATTTCACTCACACGCTGATCCGTTCCCGGGTCGATGCCAGGCGGATGCCGGGATGCCGCTCCTGGGTCAGATCCAGGTGAACTCGGTTGGGTGCCAGGTAAACCAAGCCCTCCAAGTGGTCATAGGCCAGATGGGGAGCCAGCTGGTTTTTGAAAACGGCCAGTGTCCCGCCCTCTCCCTCGACCCAGCGGGCCGTCACGATGGGTAGGGACTCAAAACGGCAGCGAACCTGGTACTCATCCTCGAGGCGGGCCGCCACCACATCGAACTGCAACGGCCCGATGGCGCCCACGATCCAGTCCTGGCCTTCAAGGGGCCGGAAAAACTGGGCGGCCCCCTCCTCCGCCAGTTCTCCGAGTCCGCGAGCCAGGGTCTTGGACCTCAACGGATCCTCCAGCACGATCCGGCGGAACCATTCCGGTGCGAAATCCGGGATTCCGGCAAAAGTTAGGCGTTCTCCTTCTGTGAAGACATCGCCAATACGGATCGTCCCATGGTTGGGCAAGCCGAGAATGTCTCCCGCGACTGCCTCTTCCGACTGGCTACGGGTATTGGCAAAAAAGGTTCGCGCGTCGGAGATCTTGATTTCCCGCCCGGTTCGGACCTGGAACCAGCGCATGCCGGGCCGGTAGCGGCCCGAACACAGTCGGACAAAGGCCATGCGATCGTGATGTTGGGGATCCAGGTTTGCCTGGATTTTGAACACAAAACCGCTGAGCGTGGGCTCCTCCGGCCGGACGGTCCTCTCGCCCGCAGGCTGGGATCGGGGTGAAGGGGCAAACTCGCAGAAGGCATCCAGCAGCGGACGAACACCGAACCCGCTCAGCGCCGAGCCGAAAAAGACCGGTGTCACAAGTCCCTCTTGATAGTCGGCCACATCCCAGGATGGGGCCAAGGCCCGGAGCAGTTCCATTTCATCATGAAAAGCTCGGGATCCGGCACCGAGAAAAGCCTGGCCCTCCACACTCGCCCAGCCCTCGATACGCCGTTCGATCCCGGCCCGTTCCGGGTCCTCCACCTCATAGACCGAAAAATGATCACCCCGAAGGTCGTAAAGACCGCGAAACTCGCGGCCCCGCCCCACCGGCCACGTCAGGGGAACCGTCACAAGTCCCAGTTTGCGTTCAATGTCGTCCAGAAGAGCCAAGGGTTCAAGGCTGTCCCGGTCGAGCTTGTTGATGAAGGTGATGATCGGTGTCTGACGGCGGCGTGCGACCTCCATCAGCTTGAGGGTCCGTTCCTCGACGCCCTTTGCGGCATCAATCACCATGAGCGCGGAATCGACCGCGCTCAGGGTCCGGTAGGTGTCCTCGGAAAAATCCTCGTGCCCGGGGGTATCCAGCAGGTTGAACAGGCAATCCCCGTACGGGAATTGCATGACCGAAGTCGTCACCGAAATCCCGCGTTCCCGCTCGAGACGCATCCAGTCCGAATGGGTATGGCGCCGTACCCGCCGACCCTTGACTTGACCGGCCAGCTGGATCGCCCCTCCAAGCAGGAGTAACTTCTCGGTCAGCGTCGTCTTGCCGGCATCCGGATGGGAAATGATGGCAAAGCTCCGGCGGATGGAGATCTGTCGTTCCAGTGTATCCAAGAGAGCGGTCCGGTGGGGTCCGCTCCATTTTAAAGGGTCCACCCGGACCGTGACGCCGGGGACTCCCGGGTACCGTCCGGCTGAGGCCGAGTCCGGGAAACCGGGGTCACGACACCGGGATCCGGTGTGCTCAGGACAGATCCAGCCGGAACACCCAGGCATCCTCCCGAATCAAGGGAGGCTCGGCCGGATAATAACCCGGCCGTTCGCCGATCAGCCTGAAACCACAGCTCCGGTACAGTGACTGCGCCCGGGTATTCGATACCCGGACCTCGAGGAACATGACCCCTGCCCCGCACTGGATCGACCAATCGATGAGATAGTCGAGAAGCGCGCGACCGAATCCCCTGCCCTGATGGGGTGGCGAGACACAGAGATTGAGCAGATGGGCTTCTCCGACTGCGAGGGCGACAATCCCGTAACCGACAATCTCACGGCCTTCCATGAGTACCCACCCGTCATAACCCACTTTCAGGCAATCACGGAAAATTTGTTCGGTCCAGCATTGGCGGTAAGCGGACTGCTCGATCTGGAGGATTTCCGGCAGATCCCGCACCTTCATCCGGTGGAAGGAGCGTGGCGGGAGCACGGCAACTGCCATTAATCCTCCGCCTAGGATCCGGCCTGTTCCAAGGCCAGGCAGAGGTCCCGCCAAACCTCCCGTTTGGCCACCGGATTGCGCAGGAGGTAGGCCGGATGATAGGTGACGACCAGCGGAATCTTCCCGCCCAGCGTATGAACCGTGCCACGCAAGCGGGAGAGCGGCTGCTCGGTACCGAGAAGGCTCTGTGCGGCAATCCGGCCCAGCGCAACCAGGATCCGAGGGGCTACCAGGTCCACCTGCCGTTCCAAAAACGGCCGACAGGAGGCAATTTCCTGGGGTTCGGGATCCCGGTTTTTCGGCGGGCGGCATTTGAGCACATTGGCAATGTAGACCTTTGACCGTTCGAGCCCCATGGCCTCGATTATGGAAGTGAGCAGTTGTCCGGCCCGCCCGACAAAAGGTTGCCCTTCGCGGTCCTCATCTGCTCCCGGCGCTTCCCCAATGAACATCCAATCCGCCTGCCGGGATCCCGATCCGAAGACCGTCTGCTGACGGGTGCGACACAGACCGCACATTTCACAGCCAGAAACCCGCCGGGCCAAATCTTCCCAGCCGAGAGTTGTCACTGGCGGCAGAGTCTCGGGGTCCAACGGAGGTTCCGGCCGGTCATGGGATCCGTCGCGGGCTCCGGACACACCCCCGGGGGTCCGTCGCTCCCAGACCGGGATACCCAGAAAATCCAGCACCTCGACTTCCTTCCCTGAACTCATGGAATGAACCCGCTCCGGCGACGCCGAAACAGGCGTCGCCACAGACCGACCGCCGGTCCGGACAGGGCATAACAGAACAAAAAGGCAAAAAGCATCTTGGGTGGACTGATCGCGATGACGATCAGGAGGAGCGGGATCGCAATCGCCCAGCGGAAGCGGACATGCTCCGAGAGGCTCAGGTCCTTGAAGCTGTAATAGGGAATGGGACTCACCATGAGCACTCCGCATCCCATGGTGGCGAGCCACGCCGGAATCATCGTCCAGTGCTCGCTCGACCAGGGCACCAACAGCCAGACCAGACTGGCCATGAGCCCGGCCGCCGCCGGAGAGGGCAGTCCCTGGAAATAACGCTTGTCCAACGCCTGGGAGCGGACGTTGAACCGGGCCAGACGGAGGGCGGCCGCCGCGGTGTAAAAGAAGGCCGCAAGCCACCCCCAGCGGGCCACGTTTCCGGTCTCGTGGAGGAAAGGGACAAAAGCCCACCGGTACATCACGATGGCCGGGGCCAGACCGAACGCCACGACATCCGACAGGCTGTCATATTCCTTGCCAAACTCCGTGGCCGTCCGCGTCCAGCGGGCGACCCGTCCATCGAGACCATCCATCACGGCAGCGAAAAAAATAGCCACCGCCGCGTGGATATAACGGACATTGAGGGCGGCGATGATCGCGTAGAACCCGCCGAAGAGCGCGGCCGTCGTTAACAGGTTCGGCAAAAGGTAGATCCGGCGTTTTCGCCTCAGGTTGGGGTCCGTTCCGGAAGACGAGGGAAGGGGGGCATCCACCATGATCAGGCTCCTCCCGGATCCGCTGTTTCCGGGGTGTGGCCCAGCACGCGATGCCGCACGGACTCGATGGCCTGTTCATGTGCCCGGCGGCGGAAATCGGTCAGCCGTGTTGCCCCCTTCTGAAGTTCCTGTTCAAGCTCCCGGGCAAAGGCTCCCGAGCGGATCTCAGCCAGGAGATCGGACATGGCGACCCGGGTGGCCTCACCGATGACCCGCGGCCCCCGGGTGTAGTCCCCGTACTCGGCGGTGGTCGAGATGGCTTCACGCATGCCGGCCAACCCACGTGCATAAATCAGGTCCGCCATGTACTTGACCTCCTCCAAGCAACAGAAGTAGGCAATTTCAGGCTGGTAGCCGGCCGCCACGAGTGTTTCAAAGCCCGCCGCGATCAGGTGGTTCAGTCCCCCGCAGAGAATCGCCTGTTCGGCAAAGAGATCCGTCTCCGTTTCCTCGGCAAAGCTCGATTTGAACACCCGCACCGGCGTGCGGTTCAGCGCCTGTGCGTAGCGATGTGCACGCACAAGCGCCTGGCCGGTGACATCCCGGGCACAGGCAATGACACAAGGCGGCCCCCCTCCTGACTCATATAACGCGCGGACTTTCTCACCCACGGCCAGTGGTGCCACGAGGAGCACATCCAGGTCATTCCGGGGAATGATTTTTTGGTAATGGATATTGAAACCGTGGGCAAACACGAGTGCTGTGCCGGGCTTGAGCAGGGGTTCGAGCCCGGCATAAACCGCAGGTTGGACCTCATCAGGGATCAGGAAAGCGAGCCAGTCCATCTCGCGGGCCAGCGTGTCGAGCGAACTGGACTCAAGGCCGTCCCGGTGGACGTGTGCCTGGCTCGCCGAACCTTCCCGCAAACCAATCCGGACGGTGGCCCCGGAATCCCGCAAATTCAGAGCTTGGGCTCGCCCCTGTGAGCCATAGCCCAAGATGCCGACCCGGTCACCCAGAGATAAACCAGGGGGGGTATCCACCGGGGTGGAACGGTTGCCTTGCGGCCTGGCAGGTCGGGTCATTCGGTCACCCCCGGCATCCAGGGTGCACGAAGGAAGCTGACCTGGCTGCCGGAATCACGATGGCCATGTCTCCATCATAGTCCAGACGACTCCATCCGGTCCGGTTCCGCACCGGAACAGGGAGGTCCACACGCCACTTCATGTTAAATTGAACCGATTTTCCGATCTTTGCCTCCCCACCGGTTCCCCATGCGAACAAGTGCCCTTGGTCTTTTCACCCTGAAGGAAACCCCGGCTGAAGCCGAGCTGGCCAGCCATCGTCTCATGTTGCGCGCCGGAATGATCCGTCCGGTTGCAGCCGGCATCTACACCTGGCTTCCGCTCGGGCTCAGGGTCTTGCGCCGTGTGGAGGAGGTCGTCCGCGAGGAAATGAACCGGGCAGGTGCCATCGAACTGCTCATGCCGGCCATCCAACCCGCCGAACTCTGGCAGGAATCGAATCGCTGGACCAAGTACGGACCCGAACTGCTGCGCCTCACGGATCGACATCACCGGCTTTTCTGTTTCGGTCCCACCCACGAAGAGGTGATCACGGACCTGGCCCGCCGCGAAATCCGTTCATACCGCGAACTCCCGCTCACTTTCTACCAGATCCAGACCAAGTTCCGCGATGAGATCCGCCCGCGGTTCGGGGTCATGCGCGCCCGTGAATTTGTCATGAAGGATGCCTACTCCTTTCATGTCTCGGAATCTTCCCTCCGGGAGGGCTATGACCGCATGCATACCGCCTATCACCGGATCTTTCAGAGACTCGGGCTTGAGGCCCGTGCGGTGGCCGCTGACTCCGGTGCAATCGGGGGACGCTTTTCACACGAGTTTCACGTGCTGGCCGACGCCGGAGAGGATCTGCTGGCACTTTCGGATGGAGGCTCCTATGCGGCGAATGTGGAACTGGCCGAAGCCCGATCTCCCCAAGGTTCTCGACCACCGGCACAACGGCCGCTTGAAAAGATCCGGATCGGCTCCCCGTCTTCGCGACGGCCCGCCTCCGCCAACGACGAGGAGCCACAGATCAGAATCGAACTCGTCAAGAGCCCGGCTGGTGAATTCCACGCCATCGCTCTCTGTGCCGGTCATGTGCTCAATCCGATCAAGGTGGCCCACGTCTTGGGATACGCGGAACCGGTTTCACCCGTCGAGTGGAACGAACGTTACCCGCTCGAGGCAAACCACCTCGGACCGCTGGACCTGCCCTGCCCACTCGTGGCGGATCATGCGGCGGCTCACCTCGCCGATTTCTCAGCCTGGGCGAACGCGCCGGACCAGCTCTGGCATGGAGTGAACTGGGGCCGCGACTGTCCGGAGCCACCAGCCCATGATTTGCGGGTTGTTGCCAGTGGAGACCCGAGCCCGGACGGGACGGGTCGACTACGGCTCGTACGGGGAATCGAGGTCGGCCACATCTTCCAGCTCGGGACGGAGTACAGCGAGCGCCTCCATGCTTATTTCCAGGACGAGTCTGGCGGCGAGAAGCCTTTGTGGATGGGTTGCTACGGCATTGGGGTCAGCCGCATCGTGGCTGCCGCGATCGAGCAGCACCACGACGAATGGGGGATCACTTGGCCCGAACCGCTCGCACCCTTCGTGGTCGCCATCGCACCCATCGGCGGAAAAAGCTCATCCCGGGTCTGGGAGACCGCCTGTGCCCTTGAAACCGAACTGGAATCCAAAGGGTGTCAAACCCTGTTAGACGACCGGGATCTTCGGCCGGGTTCGATGTTTGCCGACCTTGATCTCATCGGTATTCCGCAACGGATCGTGGTCTCGGAACGGGGGCTCGCGGAGGGTCGGGTGGAATGGCGGGATCGGAAGAGCCGTACCACCCAGCTGCTCGGCCCGCAAGACGCCTGCGATACCGTCCTCGCCAGGATGTGCAACCCCTCCTGAGATGTCCATCCGTTTCCTACGATACGGCGGACTGGCCTTGGCGCTTCTCGCCGGTGGTGCACAGGCTGGACCCGCACCCCGACACGACCCGGCACTGGATCAATACCTTCGCAAGGCAATGGCCGAACACAGATCCGGGTTTCACAGCCCAATTGTGGCCCGGGTCTGGCTCAGGGTCATGTCCCGGCGTCTTCAGCCCTACGTGGCCAATCCGCGCGCGCGCACCCAGCTCTTACTCGCCGTCCATACGGCTGCTGCCCAAGCGCACGTCTCCCCCGAACTGGTACTCGCCATCATCAACGTGGAAAGCGACTTCCACCGCTTTGCGGTTTCTTCCACCGGGGCACTGGGTCTCATGCAAATCATGCCGTTCTGGCTCCGCCAAATCGGCCGCCCGGGGGACAACCTGTTCCGGATGCGCACCAACCTCAGGATCGGGTGCGCCATCCTGCACTACTATCTCCGCCGGGCCCATGGCGACTACGCGCTGGCCCTCCAGAACTACTACGGCCAGCAGGATGGTATCCGCTATGAGCATCGCGTCCTGACGCTCCTCACCGACCGCTGGTACTGGCACTGAGCCCGCGCCCGGGCGGGCACCTTCGGGAGTCTACAGGGAGGGAGCCGGATAGCTTGCCGCCGGCTGCGCGTCCCCGGCCGGATGAAGCCGGGTGGAAAGATGGTCCATCGCGACGTAGAAGGCCGGCGTGATGTACAGCGTGAGCGCCTGCGAAAACAGGAGTCCGCCGACCACGGCAATTCCGAGCGGACGCCGCGAACCCCCACCGGGGCCGAACCCGATGGCGATCGGCAGCGTGCCCAGAATGGCGGCCAGCGTCGTCATCAGAATGGGACGGAAGCGCACCACGCAGGCTTCGATGATCGCCTCCGGCGCACGGGCTCCCGCCCGGCGGCGATCGATCGCGAAGTCGATCATGATGATCCCGTTCTTCTTGACCAGTCCGACCAGCATGATGAGCCCGACAAAGCTGTAAATGTTGAGCTGCTGGTTGAACAGGATCAGGCTGAGCAGCGCCCCCACCATGGCCAGTGGAAGGGCCGTCAGGATCGTGATGGGGTGGATGAAGTGCTCGTAGAGAATCGCCAGCACCATATAAATCACGAGAATCGTGACCAGGAGAAGCACCGGCAGGTCAATCAGCGATTTCTGGAAGGTCTGCGCACTGCCGGCGAAAACCCCGGTAATGCCTGCAGGCAGCCGGGCCTGGGCCAATGCCTCGACCCGCCGGGTGGCCTGTCCGAGTGATGTTCCCGGTGCCAGGTTGAAGGAGAAGGTGACCGAGGGCAGCTGTTCATAGTGGTCGACTTCAAGCGGCCCGACACCCGCACGGATGCGGGCAACCGCCGGCAGCGGAACCAGGGTTCCGTTCGCACCCGGCACGTTCAGGATATTGAGGGCCTGGATGTTGCGCTGGTAGGGTTGGGCCAGCTCCGCAATCACGGGGTACTCGTTCGAGGCGCCGTAGATCAAGCTGACCTGGTTGCCCCCGAACGCATCGTCCAGGGTTTCCTGGATGGCCTGGGCCGTCACGCCGAGCAGTGAGGCCCGCTGCCGGAGAATATGGATATCGATTTCCGGGTTGTTGAGCTGGAGGCTCGAGCTCACACTCTGGATGCCGGGCACCTGGCGCAATTCGGGGAGAAAGCGGGTCGCCGCACGGTTCAACGCCCGTACGCTCAACCCCTGCAGCACGTAGTCGTAAGAACCGTTTCCGCCCAGTGATCCGATGCTGATGGCCGGCGGGATGCGGAAGAAAACCTGCAGGCGATGCACCTTCCGCACCGCCCGCCGGAGCTGCTGGATGACCTGGTTCGCACTCACACTGCGCTGGCTTTTCAGCATGAAGAAGAAGCGGCCGATGTTGCCGCCGGCCGTCCCGCCCTGACCCTGGCCCACACTGGAGATGATGCGGGCAACGTAAGGATTGGCCTTGACGATACGGACCACCCGGTCCTGCAGGCGTCTCAGTTGGTGAAAGGTGATCCCCTCCGGCGCCTGGGTCGCCGCAATCACGAGACCCGTGTCCTCCTGTGGAATAAACCCCTTCGGCACGACGGCAAAGAAGTAGAAGGTCAAGACGAGCATGACCGCAGCGACGGCCAGCATGGTGCGCCAGTGCCCCACCGACCAGGTCAACGTGCTCTCGTAGAAGGCCCGCACGCGCTCGAATCCCACCTCGAACAGGCGCTGGAAGCGGTTGGTGGTCACCACTTCCTTGAGGAAGCGACTGCACAGCATGGGGGTCAGGGTGAGCGAGACGACACCGGAAAGCAGGATGGCGATCGCGACCGTGATGGCAAACTCCCGGAACAGCCGGCCCAGGATGCCTCCCATGAGAAGGATCGGCAGGAAAACCGCCGCCAGGGACAAGGTCATCGAAACCACCGTGAAGCCGATCTCCTGGGTGCCGAGGAGAGCCGCCCGGAACACCGGTTCTCCCATTTCCCGATGGCGGACGATGTTCTCCAGAACCACGATGGCATCATCCACGACGAAACCCACGGCCAGCGTGAGACCCATGAGCGACAGGTTGTCGAGCCCGAAGCCCATGAGCTTCATGAACGCGAAGGTTCCGATGATCGAGGTGGGAAGAGCGAGCGCGGCAATCAGCGTGGCCCGGAGATTGCGCAGAAACACGAAAATGACCAGCGTGACAAACAGGATCGAAAGCAGGAGTGACAACTTGACTTCCCGGATCGAAAGATTCACGAACGCGGCATGATCATGGAAGATCTGCAATCTGGCATCTCCCGGTGCCTCTTTCGACAAGGTGGCGATCACCTTGTGCAATTCCTTGGAGATGGTCACGGCATTGGATCCGGGCTGGCGCTGGACCGCCAGCATGATCGAATGCATCCTCCGCCCATGTTCGAAGGCCTTGTTGATGAAGTAGGTGACCTGCTTGTTGGCCTCGACACTGTTCACGGCACGGCCAATGCTGGACAGTTTGACGGGAGCGCCGTTCTGGTAGGTCACCACCAGTCCGTTGTAGGCTTTCGCATCCCGCAACTGGCCCTGGGCCTGCACCATGTAGGTGCGGGTCGACCCGTAAAGCGTCCCGGCCGGCAGGTTGGTGTTTCCGCTCTGTACGGCCTGGATCACCTGGGTCAGTGCCAGATGGTGTGCGTTCAGGGCGTAGGGATTGAGTTCCAGGCGGACCGCGTATTTCTCCCCGCCGAACACATTGACTTCCGAAACACCAGACAACATCGAAATCTGCTCGGCCACACGCGTTTCCGCGTAGTTGTCCAGCGTGGTCATGGGCAGGTGGCGGGCCGTCATCGAGAGAAAAATGATCGGTGAAGCGGTTGGATTGGCTTCATGCAGGACCGGTGGCTGAGGCATCTCCGGGGGAAGTTGCCTGAGCGCCTGGGAGATTGCAGCCTGGACGAGCATGGCCGCGCTGTTGATGTTTTTCGACAGGCGGAACTGGAGCGTGATCGAGGTGTTGCCGGTCGTGTTGACCGAGCTCATGGTTCTCAGCCCGTCAATGGTCGAGAACTGGCGTTCGAGGGGTGTCGCCACCGAGGAGGCCATGGTTTCGGGGTTGGCCCCAGGCAGGTTGGCGTAGACGTTGATCGTCGGGAATTCGACCGGCGGCAACTCGCTCACCGGCAGGCTGAAATAGGACACCAGCCCGAAAATCAGGAGAGCGGCCATGATGACCGTCGTCATGACCGGACGGCGGATGAAGACGGACGACGGATTGACTTTCATGTGAGTCGACGCTTCGGTACCGCCGGAGGCTGGTTCCGAGGGGTCACCCGCATGTTGTTTCTCAGCGTCTCGGGGACTTCGGTCACCACCGTCGCGCCGACCGGAAGGCCGGAGCGGATCACAGCCACGCCGCCGACCTCGCGGGCGAGCGAAACCGGGACGATCCGGGCCATGCCGTGCACCACCGCGTAGACGAAATACCCCTTCTGTCCATCCTGTACGGCCGTCTGCGGTATCACCCGGACATTCTTCTGAATGGACAGGACCACACGGACCCGCACGTACTGACCCGGCCAGAGCCTGAGCGGATGGTTCGGCAGCCGTGCCCGGTAAAGCACCGTGCCGGTCAGGCTGTTGACCGTGTTGTCAACGAAGACCAAGGGTCCGGTGCCCAGCACGTGATTGCCGCCTTCCCGGCTGACCTCCACGCCGACCGGCCCCCGGTCACGGTAGTGAAGCACGGTATCCAGATCACTTTGCGGCAGGTTGAATTCGACCAAAATGGGTGCCATCTGGTTGATCGTGACCAACGGGGTCGTCATGCTGGAGGAGACGAGATTTCCAGAACGCACGGAAATGGCGCCGGTCAGGCCGGCAATCGGCGCACGGATCGTCGTGTAGGACAGATTGATGTGGGCCTGGCGAAGTGCCGCTTTTGCCTGTTGAGCCGTGGCGACCGCCGTCTCATAGGCTTCCGGCGAGATGTAGCCGTGGGGCAGAAGTGCGCTGTCCCGCCGAACGATGGACTCATCCAGCTTCCAGGCCGCGCTCGCCGATGCCAGTGCTGCCCGGAACGGGGCCGGATCGATCCGGAAAAGCAGCTGGTTGCGGGCCACCATCTGGCCTTCATGGAAATTCACCGACTGCAGCAGACCACTCACCTGCGGCATGACGCTCACGCTGTGTCGCGAGACCACCTCTCCCGTGGCCCGCAGTTCAACCGGAACTGTCGCCAGCCGAACCACGGCCGTGGCCACGACCAGGGGTGCATCGGTCTTGGGTTTCCCGGAGTTTTCCTCGGCACGAATGCGCCAGATGGTGATTCCCACCAAGCCCAGAAGCACGAGACTCCCGATGAGGCGGCCCTTGAACGATCGAATGGATCTGTGCGGCACGATGGATCCCGGTCAGTGACAGACCATTTTCCCACGAACCCACCAAGGGAGCGCGGTGCCGCTACATTTTGTTACAGAACCCGGCCAACTTCAGACTTACAATGGGATCGGACTTCTCACTGTACAGGACCGACTGCTCTTGGCACGGAACGATTTCATCCTGGTCGTGGACGATGACCCGGAAATCCGGGACCTCCTGCAGCTGTTTCTGACCCGCCACGGGTATCGGGTCAGGGCAGTCCCGGACGGATCATTCCTGGAATCGGCGATCGAAACACCGGGCCAGTCCCCCGATCTCATCATCCTCGACCTCATGCTTCCCAACATGGACGGACTCAGCTGGTGCCGGTGGCTGCGTGAGCGCTCCCGCATTCCCGTTCTCATGCTCACGGCGCGCGGGTCGGAAACCGACCGGGTTGTCGGGCTCGAAACGGGTGCCGACGACTACCTGCCCAAGCCCTTCCATCCAGAGGAACTCCTGGCACGAATTCGCAGCGTGCTGAGGAGAACCCGCACCTTCCCTGAAACGTGGGACAGCGAATCCATTCGCGAGTTCCGCTTCGGGGACTGGCGGCTGCTCACCGGCAGTCGTGAGCTCATCGATCCGCAAAACGTCCGGATCGCCCTTTCGGGAGCTGAATATCGGCTCCTGCGCATTTTCCTTGAACGCTCCCAGACAGTCATTCAACGCGAGGTCCTGACCGAGATGCTCTGGAGCCGCAGCCCCCAGTCGCCTACCGACCGCAGTCTCGACATCCAGGTCAGCCGACTGCGCCATCGCCTGCGTGATGATGGACGCGAACCCAAACTCATCCGCACGGTCCGGGGGGAAGGTTACCTGTTTACCCTTGCGGCACAGCCCGCCCGATGATTCGCTGGCTGCCGCAATCCCTGTTCGGACGCCTCGTCCTGATCCTCCTCACGGGCTTGGTCGTCGCGCAGATTTTGGCTGCGAGCCTCAGCTTTTATGAACGGAACCAGGCGCTGGTCTACTTCTCTGACCGCCAGTGGGCAGAACAGGATGCCGATTTGGTCAGCCTACTGGACCGCCTGCCTCCTTCCGAACAGAGGCTGGTGGCCTCGATCCGGACCTCTCCTCGGGTAAAGATCCGACTGTTTCCCCATCGTCCTCCACCTGCCCCCCATGCGCTGCCGCAGGATCGGAGGGCCCGGCGATTCCAGCAGCTGCTCCAGAAACTGCTCCCCCACCATCACATCAGCGGCTATCTCCTGAGGGAACCGGTTCCCGCCGCCGACCGCCTGTTTCCATTCGAATACGGCTACCGGACCCGCAGTCTGTTTCAGGTCCGGCTGGATCCCACCGGATGGGTTCGGTTCAACTATCTCCGGCCATTGGCCGTCACCGAATGGCCGTATCCCCTGATTGCCTACCTGGGCGTATTGGGTATCGGCATCATCCTGCTTTCACTTTGGGCGGTCCGCCTTGCAACACGCCCTCTCCGGGGCCTCGCCAATGCCGCCGAGGATTTGGGACGGAACATTCGACGTCCATCGATGCCGGAAGAGGGGCCCATCGAGGTGCAGCGCGCTGCTCGTGCCTTTAACGACATGCAAAGCCGCCTGATCCAGTTCATCGAGGGACGGACCCGATTGCTGACCGCCATTTCCCATGATCTGAGAACCCCGATCACGAGAATGCGTCTCCGTAGTGAACTGCTTGATGATCCCGAACTCAAAGCCAAGTTCATTCGGGATCTGTCCGAGATGGAGGCGATGACCCGTCAGACCCTCGACTTCTTGCAGGGCTTGGACACGGCGGAAGAGGAACAACCGATCGACCTGACCGCCCTCCTGGAAACGATCGTGGCGGACCTGGGAGAACAGGGGCTCATGGTCTCCCTGAGCGGTTCGCTGGAAAAACCCCTTCCGGGCCGACCCTCACTCCTACGCAGGCTATTTGAGAACCTCATCCAGAACGCGGTGGCGTACGGTGGTAGCGTGGAGATCGGCATCCATCCGGGCGACCGGCAGGTCGAGATCCGGATCCGTGATCACGGGCCGGGCATCCCGTTCGACCGGCTTGAGAAAGTTCTTGAACCCTACTATCGTCTCGATCCCTCTCGCGGACATGAACGTGGCGGATTCGGACTGGGTCTCAGCATTGCCCGTAACATCGCGGAAACCCACGATGGGCGGCTGATCCTGCGCAACCACCCGGACGGTGGGCTGGAAGCCCGCGTCACCCTTCCGTACGAACACCCGCCAACAAACGGGAGGCCGGCCACCTTCCCTGAAAACGGCCGGACACCGGAGTCGTTATCCTAACCCACGTCCCCCCCACGGGTTCTGCCATGGGTTTTTTGCCGCTCCTGCTCGCCTTTCATGTCTTCTGTGCTTTTTCGAGCATTCTGTTGTTCTTGGTCCGGGGCATACCGAACCTGATACTCGACCAGCCCTTGCGGGGACGGTTTTTCCGGATCGCCCCCCATGTGGTGGACACCCTTTTGCTCGCAAGCGGTATCACGCTTGCCTTAAGCCTCTCGCTCGATCCCCTCCACGCCTCCTGGCTCGGAGTCAAGCTGCTGCTCGTGGTCGTCTATATCGCCCTCGGGATTCTCGCCTTTCGCTTGCACGGTCCGCGTCTTTGGCGATGGGTTTTTTTCATGCTCGCCGTACTGGTTTTTGCGGACATCGTGGCGATCGCCGTGACCCATTCCCCGCTCGGCCTTTTTCGAATCTAGTGTCATGAGTCATTAATTCGTCGAACTAATATGTGTCCTCGATGTCCAAAGGTAGACTGGATTTCGAGGGGGATGCGATGCGCCGCGGTCGAAAGCTTGAGCCGATTGTGCTGACGAGTGAAGAGAACAACCGACTGCTGGAGTGGACACGCCGGCAGAAGACCTCGCAGGCGCTCGCGCGGCGGGCGCGGATCGTGCTGGCCTGCCGGCAGGATCGCTCCAATCGGGACATTGGCCGAGAGGTGCCTGCGACGGCGCAGACCGTGGGCCGTGTCGTGAACCGCCACCAGATGGCCAAACACTTCACGCTCACGATCACCGACACGAGCCTGGCCTTTGCCCGTAAGGAGGAGGCCATCGCCGCCGAGGCGGCCCTCGATGGGATCGATGTCATCCGCACCTCGGTCAGGGCGGAGCGCCTCGATGCCCCAAGCTGTGTGCGCCACTACCAATCCCTCTCCCGGGTCGAGCGGGCGTTCCGGTCGATGAAGACGGTCGACCTCAAGGTCCGTCCCCTCCACCACCGGCTGGCGGACCGGGTCCGGGCCCACCTCTTCCTGTGCCTGCTCGCCTACCATGTCGAGTGGCATCTCCGGGAGGCCTGGCGGGAACTCCTCTTTGCCGACGGGGATCCAGCCGCCCAAGCCACCCGGGATCCGGTCGCCCCCGCCGAACGCTCCGAAGGAGCAAAAGCGAAGGTCGCGCGTCGGCACCATGCGGACGGCACCCCACTCCACAGCTTCCGGACGCTTCTCACGGAACTCGCCACGATCGTGCGCAATACCTGCCGCACGTCCACCCAGACCGAGTCGCCCACCTTCTCCGTGACCACGCAACCCCATCCGCTGCAAGCACACGCCATGGGTCTCATCGACACCCTCGCCCTGTAGGCAGGACACGACCACCCAATTTCCCCGAAAGGGCTTGCACGCCAAACAAAATCCCTTTTGGACAGCCAGCAACTTCAGGTTAATCCCTGATTGGTGGCCGATAACCGGTCTCAACCTCGTCTGCCTTCCGACGCCAGTTCAGTTCCCAAATGCGGAATCGAACCCGCGTCCCGCTCTTGTCAGCGCAGGCCGTACCAAACCCCACGGCCACTGCCATGCTGATCAAGCGTGCCGCGCTCCACCAGCGCTCGGAAATGCTGCTTGAGTGTGTTGCGGCTGGCCCCAGTCAGCTTGATGGCTTCGCCAATGGTGACACGCCCGTGCTCACGGGCAAACTCGACGATCTGTAGCTGCAGTTCCGGCATGGCCGCCAGCACGATCTTCTCGCGCTCGACCTTCTTCTCTAGGCGCCGCACTTGTTCGGCCAGGGAGCGCAGAAAGAACACCAGCCACGTCTGCCAGTTCGGCGACTCCGTTCGGATCGTTCCCTGCGTCTGCCGCAATGCCAAGTAGTAGGCCTCTTTGCTCTGTTCGATCACGCTTTCCAGCGAGCTGTAAGGCACGTAGGCATAACCGGCCTGCAGCAGCAGGAGCGTGGTCAGCACGCGGGAGAGCCGCCCATTGCCGTCCTGGAAGGGATGGATTTCCAGAAATACGACGACACAGAGCGCGATGATCAACAGCGGATGCAGACGGCCTGTCTCACGTTCCTGGTTCACCCAGGCCACCAGCTCCGTCATCAGGCGGGGTGTGTCGAAGGGTGATGCGGTCTGAAACACGATGCCGATCTGTGCACCGGTCTCGTCGAAGGCAGCGACGCTGTTCGAGTTGGTCTTGTAGTTGCCGCGATGCCAAGTGTCCTTCTCGCTGTGGTGCAGCAGGATCTGGTGCAGCTGTTTGATGTGGTTCTCGGTGAACGGGATGTCCTGCCAGGATGAGAACACCAGGTCCATCAGCTCGGCATAGCCGGCAACTTCCTGCTCATCGCGGGTGGCAAAGGACTTGATCTCCAGATTCGACAGCAGCTGCTCCACCTCCCGGTCGGACAGCTTGCTGCCCTCGATGCGGGTGGAGGAACCGATGCTCTCGATGGTGGCCACGCGGCGCAGCGCCGCCAGGCGATCGGGCGCGAGTGTGCCCAAAGCGCGCCATGCGCCCTTGAACTCGTCGATCCTGGCGATGAGACTTAGGATCTCCGCGGTGATCTGGATGGTGTCGGTTTTCAGCATGAACCAATACTACACCCAATTACACCCATTTTCGAGGCGCATCCATCAAGACACACATTTACACCCAATTTGCCTAGGTTGGGGCCTTGCGGGGAATAACCGGCCTAATCTCCGCATAGGATGCGGTGAATATGCTTCCGCAAGGAGATCACTTGGCTTGCGGGCGGAACAGCGCCTTCATGGACTCCTGCCAACTCATTCGGACGGAGACCAAGATGGAAGTCGCTCACCTCAATCAAAAACAACTCGCTGCCCGCTGGAGTATCAGTGAGGCCACCCTGGAACGCTGGCGCAGCGCGGGGATCGGCCCCAAGTTCCTGAAGCTCTGCGGGCGGCTGCTCTACCGGCAGGCTGACATCGAGGCCTACGAGGAGTCGTGCCTGGCGACCTCGACCAAGACGGTTGCGGCTCCGGCCAGCGCCGGCTGAGCAATGTTCCGTTTCGTCGGCAAATATCTACAAGTACCGACGTTTCGTAACGCGCCGGCACTCGGGATGGCCCGGGCGATGCAAATTTCCAGCGCAACGAAAGTCCGCAGTCCGCAAGCGCGGACCGATCGGGCGTTTTGTTGAAAATCAATGGCCTGACATCAGGCCGTGCGGGCTGGTGAGGGTTCCTGCGGGTT
>DAHVLZ010000009.1:0-394665 GCA_027320085.1 Pseudomonadota bacterium | reverse complement strand
GGTGCAGATCGATGCCAACGGCCGGCTACAGTTCAATAACAGTGAGTGTGGGTATGGTGGACCCTTTATCCAGATTCCCACGACGACCGGCAATACAATCAACACACCGACCACAACGATTATCCCCTATAGCGTCGACTTCGATCCCGGAGATCCCTCAATCTACAATGGCATTCCCGAAAACACCTATTGTGCATCCCCGAACTGCGGTGTCTTTTATGGAACTGGGGCCACCGCGTCTGGTCTCCAGTATTTTGTGGTCACCTGGCTCAATGTGCCCCAATCCGGCTATCCACCGCCGCCCGCTTTCAGCGTTCAAGCCATTCTCTATGCCAACGGAACTTTCGAATTCCAGTACCAAAACAATACGAGCGACCCGCCGCTCGATAGCAATGGAAACTTGCCGGCCATTGGCTGGGTGATCAATACCACCGGCAACTACTACAACTATCCCTACATCACCAACACCGACAATACCAACAATCTCGTGGCACTGAACGACACGGCGATCCTTTTTGAACCGAGCCTGCTGGATCATTTCAGTATCACGGCACCGGCTTCGGGCAGCACCTGTACCTCCATGCCCGTCCCGGTCACCATCGTTGCCGAAGATGCGGCTGGCAACGTCATTCCAGGCTACACAGGACGCATCATTATTACCGTGAGTTCGAACTCGGGGAACGCCAATCTCGCTCCCAATCAGGCCAATGGCACCCTCACGTTCATCGGTCCCAACCCCACTACCGGTTACCCCCAGTGGACCTATCAGTTTGTTCCAGCGGATGGTGGCGAAATCGTCCTCAACCTGACCGACCCGACGGCCGAAACCGTATCGGTCACGGTTCAGGACTTCGGGACGGGGATCATCAACACCTCGGCCCCCATCACCTTCAGCGGGGGCTCCCTCGTGGTGGCCAACGCCCCTGGCGAGATCGCCATTCCGGTCGCGGGCCGCCCCCAAAGCATGACCGTGACCAGCTATAACGGCTGCAATATCAATACTGGGTTAAACAATAAACACCAGAAGATGACCGTATGGCTTACGCTTGATCCCAATCAGCCTCAAGGTGCAGCGTTACCGGGGGTGACAGGCAATACACAGCAAACCGTATCTCCTCTTCCGACCAGTAAACCCAGACACTTCAACATCCGGCTGGCTTTCACGAACGGTGTGGCGGACTTCACGCTGGATACGACCGACGTCGGTAAATATCTCCTGAATTGGTGCATGGGTAACGGCCAGACTTGCGGTAGTTTTCCGGTGACTGTGATTCCCTATGACTTGCTCATCAGCGTGCAAGGGAACCCCGGGGCACAATCCCCGACTGATCCAGTTTTCACGGCGGCCGGTAAAAATTTCACGGCTGTGGTGACTGCCTATGCCTGGTCATCAACGGATACCTGCAATGCGCCAAACTGCACGGCACCCACCGGTTCGGGGATTGCAGTAGACAATGCAGCCAACCTGGTTCTCACCCATTTCTCATGGCCCGTCTCGGTATCCGCAGTCTCACCCTTTTTACCCTCTCAAGGGGTTTTGGGAAGCATCAGCAACGGTTCCTTGAGCGTCACCGGAGGGAGTGGTACCGTCAATGACTTGGAGTATAGCGAGGTAGGCAGCGCCACCCTAGAGGCCACTGCGACCAACTATCTCAACACTCCTGGTGTGGATGCAACTGGTTTTAGTTATTACACGGGATCCCTACCCAACAGCAGTTATGTGGGCCGTTTTACCCCCGATCATTTCGACGTTACCGTGAATCTGTCAACCTTCGATTCGGGCTGTGGAGCCAACTTCACCTACCTGGGTCAACCTCTCAGTTATGCCACCCCACCCGTGGTGACAATCACCGCAGTTAATGCGCAAGGTGCGACAACCCTGAATTATTCCAATTATGGGACTGGAGCCAATTGGTGGAAGCTTCCCGCGATTACACCCAGTTACTCTGATCCTAACGCCCCCTCGACCTTGGGCGTCACGGTGGATAGCACAGTTGCGGGTTATTCGCCAGCCACCACCACAAACTCGGCACCTGGATCAGTAACCACCACCTTCTCGGGCCCATTGTCTTACACCCAGCCGGACAATGGCTCAAAACCCGCGCCCTTGGCTAGCCCGTTTCAGTCGGACATTACAGTCAGTTTCCCGGTCATTGATACGGATGGAATCGCCTATCCCCAGAATCCATTCACCTTCACAATCGGGTTTGCAGCGGGTGACGCTCCGACTATTCGCCAGGGCAGGCTGATTATTCCAAATGCTTATGGCTCTGAGGAACTGGACCTTAACGATCTCATGGCAACAGAATACTATCTCGGTTCTTCAACCGGATGGGTTCCAGCCACGGATGACAGTTGTACGACGGGAGTCACCTTGGCCCTCTCTGAACCCAGCCCGGGTGGGCCTGTGACCCCATCTGACACCTGTGTTTGGGAAACAGGAAATCAGAGTGGGTTATCGTGTGGCAGCGGGAAAACGGGTGAGGACTTCAGTGAGCCCCCTCAGGGTGGCAGTTTCAATCTTTGGTTCAAAGCACCCAATGCGACGGGCCCTCTCATCCTCACTACCGCAACGATCCCGAGCTGGCTCGAATACGACTGGAATGACACGGGGCAGGATAACCAGCCTCCTTCAGGTACGCTCAATTTCGGAATTTATCGGGCGAACCCTGACGAAATTTATTGGACCGAGATTTATTGAACTAATCCCAAAGTTGAAAAGTCGAGGTCCCTTGACAGCACCAAGCGTTATTGTTGGGGGAACCCACGACCCATTCGCTAAAGCTGAGATTGCAAGTCCCAGATGTCCGCCTCCCCTCCAATCCCATGCTATCTTGAGTCATGGCTAAGAGGGGGACTACGACACTTTCTTTTCTAGCACTTGCCGGGCAGGATCACAGAATCCCCTCCGGTTTGAAAACAAAGCGGGCGACACATTAGATGATATCTAGCAAACTAACTGGCATCGATTTGATTGAGGCCCCATCTAATCTCGGACTCAAACCCCCAATACTAGGAAAGGAACCTGGCACGTGCCGCGCGCCAGATGCCCTTGCGAAATCCGGACTGGATTCACTCCCGCGACTCCTGTCACGCCGTCGTATCATTCCGCCCACTTACCAGGCGGACGAGTCACGTGTTGTAAATATCCGCAATGCTGAGTCAATCGCAGCTTATTCACGTCAGCTGGCCTTCGAAATAGTTAAATCCTTGGTTGACCAGAGGTTCGCATTGGTTATCGGTGGTGATTGCAGCATACTCCTGGGTGCCGCTATCGCCCTGCGGCAACGAGGGAGATACGGCTTACTCTTTATTGACGGGCACACTGACTTTTATTTGCCGGAACAATCCTCCAGTGGCGGGGCGGCTGGAATGGACCTCGCTTTGGCAACCGGTTGGGGCCCAGAGCTGCTTACCAATATAGAAAATTTACGGCCCTATTTCCGCATGGAAGATGTTTTGCTACTCGCCAATCGAGACTACGCCGAGAGACCCACCGCCAGAATTCCAAAACCGGAGCAGTCCGGTATGGAATATTGGGACCTCGCCCAATTGCGCTCAAGCGGTACCGTTCAGACCACCCAAGAACGTATTAGGATTTTGAGTCAAAAACCAATAAATGGCTTTTGGATTCATCTTGATGTGGACGTACTGGACGACGCTATCATGCCTGCAGTTGATTCGCGCCAGCCCGACGGACTGTCATGGGAGGAGATTACGGGGATTATCAAGTTTGCGCTAGCAACTGAGCGTGTGATGGGAATGGAAATAACGATTTTTGATCCCGATCTTGATCCCGATGGCTCGATTTCGAGGGTACTATCCAGGCATATTGCCTCGTGGCTGCATTGAGTCTGCCCCTCATTTTTGATGGAACGTCACAAAGAACTACATTCGCTAGGGATTGACCCTGTCGTCACCTTTACCGTGACGTCCTCGGCGCCTCGCTTAAATGAGACGACGTTTCACTACCCACTTGTTTCTCTGGCCACTTGGCGAGTGCCTGTGCGACACGGAAAGTATCCTCCTCAACGGGCAGGTGTCCGATTCCATCAAGGATATGTACCTCCAAATGGCGATAGAGAGAAGCAATCGACCCAGTGATCCTGGCTTTTGTGATGGCAGGATCTCCCGCTCCCGCAACTAGAACAAACGGAATCGAGCTGAAGTCAGGGGGGGTGAGTTCTTGCCGCTCGACCGACCATGATTCGAGATAAGTCCAAAGTGCATCTTCCTGTGTCTCAGAAAAGCTTTGTACCACCCAGTTTTGGATGGTTTCGGTTGCGGTCGCCGGATCTGCAAGCCGCGCGATCACTCGAAACCGGGCTTCCACTGATTTACAGGCTTTCTGATAGATTTCCCGAGCTCGTTCGTTGAGTGCCAGCCCGGTTATGGGGACAGGAGCAATCCCAACGAGGGAGATCACCCGTTGTGGCACCCTGAATGCAAGACGCTGGATCACGAGTCCTCCCATGGAATGGCCCACCCAGTGTGCCTGATCCAATCCGGCCTCTTCCGTGAATTGAGCGAGCTCCGTCACCGCACGGTCGACAGTGAATTCGCCGGAGGCCTTGCGGTTTTCACCATAGCCCGGCAGATCTACGAAGATCCAGCGATCTGCGTGTGGGTCCATGAATGGAAGGAGGGGTTCAAACATGCGAGATGAGCGAAGCCAGCCATGCACCCAGACCGTAACACAAGGACCATGGCCAAATGTGTTCTGGACAATCAAAGGTTTTCCTTCCATCGGGCAAGTTTTCGCGTCAAGGTGTTCCGCCCTAATCCCAGAAGCCGGGCTGCCTCCTGACGATGTCCACCTGTGCGTTCTAGAGCAACCTCAATGAGAATCCGTTCGGCCTTCTTGAGTGCTTGTCCATACTCGGTCGGAGAGGCTGTATGGCACCACTGCCCCAAAAGCTCACCCCACTCCTGCATTCTCACGGAGTGTGAGTCCGAACGGAAATTTTCAAGGTCTTCAACTTGAACGAATGGTCCTGGGGGCTCCAGCACGATTTTCCGGCAGAAGTTGACCAGCTCCCGGATGTTCCCCCGCCAAGGCCACTGCTGAAGCTCGCCAACGGCTTCGGCGGTGAGACGAGGAGGGGGAAGTCCGAACTCAGCGCTTGCCTCCCGAAGGAAGTGTTCGAGGAGTAGAGGTAGATCATCAAGCCGCTCCCGCAGGGGAGGGAGACGGATTTCAACCACGTTGAGCCGGTGGTAAAGATCCTCACGGAAGCGGCCAGCTTGCACCAAGGTGGCAAGATCCTGGTGGGTCGCAGCAACAAGCCGAGCATCCGTTGCTACTGTTTTCTCACCCCCCACCCTGAAAAATTCATGCTCTGCGATAACCCGAAGGAGACGAGTCTGAAGCGGCAGGGGCATATCACCAATCTCGTCGAGGAAAAGCGTTCCGCCCTGTGCCTGTTCAAAACGTCCGGTACGCCCAGTGACGGCACCCGTGAAAGCCCCACGTTCGTGTCCAAATAGCTCAGTCTCGAGGAGCTCAGCGGGAATAGCGGCTGCATTGATGGCAATAAACGGTCCTTTCGTCCGTGGACCATGGGCGTGGAGAGCACGGGCGACGAGTTCCTTGCCTGTTCCAGATTCCCCGCGGACGAGAACCGTGACCTCACTTCTGGCCAGTCGGCCGATCTGGCGGAAAACTCTCTGCATCGCGGGCGCAGCTCCGATCAGTGTCGACGATGGGCCGCGTTTTCGGCTTTTTTCACCCGAATCTGGGTGGGAGAGCGCACGTTCGAGAACAGCCATAAGCTCACGCAAATCAATTGGTTTGGGCAGGTATTCGAAGGCTCCCTTCTCATAGGCCTGGATTGCGTTCTGGAAATCCGCATGAGCAGTCACGACAATGACCGGGCGTCGTGGAAATCGCTTGGACCAGACGGATAGGAAATCCAGCCCATCACCATCCGGCAGGCGGATATCCAGAATTAGAGCTGAGGGCTCCCCCTGCTTCAGTGCTTCCTCACACTCACCGAGATGGGAAAATCCTCTCACCTCATACCCAGATTTTGCGAGGGCTTTTTCGAAGACCCAACGAGTCGAGGCATCGTCATCCACGACCCAGATCGGGCTTTGAACCGTCACGCGTTTCCTCCGAGGGGCAAAAGAACTGAGAAAACAGTCTTCCCGGGTCGGCTCTTCCACTCGATGAGTCCACCCTGCCGCTGGATAAGATCCTGAGCAATCGCCAATCCGAGACCGGTTCCTCCCGGACGACCGCTCACTAGGGGAAGAAACAACCGCTCACCGAGCTCAGGCGGCACTCCGGGTCCTTCGTCTTCGACATCCAAACGTATGGCTAGCGGGTAACGCCGCCCCTGGATCGTGTACTGCCGTTCGATCCGGGTTCGAATACGGATTGTCCCGCGATCCTGCATGGCTTCCCGGGCGTTACGGACTAGGTTGAGAAGGGCTTGGACCAAAAGATCACGATCCAAGAACAGTTCGGGCAGACTGGGATCATAATCACGGGCTAGCCGCAATTTAGGTACCCGCTCCGTCTCGATCATGCGTAGGACATGCTCGGCAGGTTCGTGGACATTGAGCGGAGAACGCCGTGGTGGTGTCAGTGGGCCCAATAATGTCTCGACCAGTCCATCGAGTCGATCGACCTCGCGAAGAATGATCCGGGTATAGTCACGAAGCGAGAGGTTCTCAAGCTCTGCCTCAAGCAGTTGGGCTGCCCCTCGAATCCCACCCAAAGGATTGCGGATTTCATGGGCAAGCTGGAGAAGAAGAGCGCGGCCTGCCTGATAACGCTGGGTCAGGGCATCCTCGCGACTGATCAATAGATGGCGATCCAAGGGATATAGTTCGAGTATGAGTTCGGCAGGAGGCAAGGGGGAGACAATGCAGTCAAGGGTGATTGTCCGCCCACTCACCGCAAGCTCAAGTTCCCGATAGGTCCGGATCTCACCAGCGGCAAGCTGGCCGGACAGCAGCGGAACCAGGGACGCAAAGGCACTCACCACATCGACCAAAGGGCGACCTACTGCGGATTGTGGTAACTCGAACAAGTCAGTCGCCGCCGCATTGGCATAGAGGAGAGCAAGGCTGGAATCGACACGCATGACCGCTGTGGCCAAGCCATCCAGAAGACTTACCGTGTCTGCCGACTGTCGGGTTACAAACCTTGACTTATCCACTGCACCATTATAGTGCAGCACGGTACTAGTGCGGAATCGCCCCGATTGGTCCGGCTGGTTTTACATGCTGGACGGCACCCAACGGCCGCGGTGCAAGAATCGAGTGTTGATGCACGTAGAAGGTGACAGATTGACTTGCGAGAATCGCACCTTGCGGAGAGACGATCTCGACAGTAAGCACATGGCTTCCCCGCCAGACCCGATGCAGAGTCCGGCTCGTCGCTTGGGTTATTCTCCCTTTTGGCTTTCCATCCAAAAGGTAGCGCAGTGCGTCACCACCCATCAGCGGGGGAGAAAGCATCACGGACGCCGTCAGCACACCCCCAATATTGAAGAGCGACTGCTGGCTAGTTGGGCTCAAGATTTCTAAATGATAATGGTTCCGGCTCGCGGCTTGGCGCACGACACTCCCCCGCCCACCAGCCGCTCCTAACCCTGCGGGCTGGACAGAAAAAACCGATAGTCCCCCACCCAGAACCACCTGTTTCGCTCCCGGTCGCGGGACATCTGAGTAGTGGCGTACACCATTACGCCCGACCCAAGTGTAGACAGGTTGCGCACCAGCCCCAGCTATAGTGCCAAGGCCCACACCTAAGAAAAGAGCACCAACAAAAACCAGTTTCTTCATGCATCAAGGATAAACCGGTCTACAAGGCGTGACAAGAGGGACCAGAATTAAGGGGTCGGAGCGTTGTAACTTAAGGGTGATATCCTCCTCAGGACCGTGAGTATCCGCATGCTTGGATTTCGATCCCTGACAGGTGTAGCGCTTGCCTTTTTCCTGCTATTCGGAACCGGTGGATGTGGTGCGATGACCGTCAATCCACCGGCCCTCCGAGCTCCCACCAGAAGACCAATAACGGGCCTCAGGACTCCACTCCGGCGTGTTTGGGTGCTTCGGGCAGGTTGGCATACGGGGTTGGTGCTACCCAGGGCTGCGATCGGACACAGACTATTATCCCTATTCTCTTTTTCCCCTAAACCGCGTTTCCTCGTATTCGGCTGGGGAAACCGAGACTTCTACATGGCGACCCACCCTGGAATCTGGACAGTACTTTCCGCGCTGTTTCCCTCTGCCAGCGTCGTTCTTGTGCAGTCCTGTCGGCACAAGCCAACCGTGTGCCTTGGCCCCTCCATTCATCTTCGCCCAGTCGCCGTGGGTCAGAATGGGTTTGCGAGATTAAGGCAATATCTCGAACAAACCCTGAAAAAAAACCCTGCAGGCCATCTTGAACCCATTACCCAGGGACCTGCTCCCCAGAGTGAGTTTTTTGCCTCAAGACTCTCTTACGACGCCTTTCATACCTGCAATACATGGACAGCGGATGCGCTGAGAAGGGCAGGAGTACCGGTCACTCCCAACGGCGTGCTCTTCGCTTTTCAGCTCTGGGAGCAGCTACCCCAACCCGGAGAACCGGCGAGCATCCAGAGATCTGCGCCAAGATCGGATTCAGAGACCCATTAACGGTCAGGAGTGGCATTTCCAGATGCCCCCTTTCGGGGGCTTGGATCAAAGGCTTTTGAACACGCCAGCTTGCGGATCGTAGCGAAGCAGTTCGCCGGCCTCAAGATCGAAATACCAACCATGCAGGGTGAGCATTCCCCGCTCGACCCGATCCCGAATCCAGGGAAAGGTCTCTAGGTTGCTGAGGGACAGCCGGATCGCTTCCTGTTCGCAAACCCGGATGAAGGGCCGTCCATTCTCAACTTCCCGAGCACGAGTGCATACATCACCCGCCATCTGCATCCAGCTCGAAATAAAAGAGCTCGGGCGCTTTACGCCTTCGACCATCGCCCGGATTCCTCCGCACTGAGCATGTCCGAGAACGATCAGTTCGGGAATTTCGAGATCACAGATTCCAAACTCAAGAGCTGCACTCGTGCCATGGTAGAGACCGCCGGACTCGCAGGGGGGCACTAAGTTGGCCACGTTGCGGATCACGAAAAGGTCTCCAGGCCTGCAATCGGTCAGAATTGCTGGATCAACCCGGGAATCGCAACAGCCGACGACAAGGGCTAACGGAGATTGCCCAGTTTGCGCAAGGCCTTCATAGAGAGTCCGGTCAGCAACAAAGTAGCGGTCGCGAAAGCGATGATAGCCGACGATGAGTTCTATAACACCTGATGTCACAAGAGGAGTCCTTGTCAGTAAACGGACCCATCCTAGCGGAACGACTGCCGAACTGCCAGTCGACCCACGGTCGGGGGGTTCAGACTCAGAGCGAATAGTAGAGTTCGAACTCAACCGGATGAACGCACATACGGACAGCGGCTAGTTCTTGCTCCTTGATCTGGATATAGGCATCTAAGAGATCGTCAGTAAAAACCCCTCCCGTGGTCAGGAATTTCCTATCGGCTGACAAGGCCTCCAAAGCGGATTCGAGCGAATATGCCACTTGGGGAATTTGACGGTCCTCCTCAGGTGTCAGCTCGTACAGGTCGATATCCCTTGGTTCGCCCGGGTGCATTTTTTTCTGGATACCGTCGATACCCGCCATGAGTAAGGCCGAAAAGGCTAGGTACGGGTTGGCGGTACTGTCTGGAAAGCGGATTTCGATTCGGCGGCCTTTTGGACTTTGCGTGAATGGGACACGGATTGCCGCAGATCGGTTACGAGCCGAATAAGCAAGTTTGACCGGGGCCTCAAAACCGGGCACTAGCCTGCGGTAACTGTTCGTCGATGGATTGGTCAGCGCGTTCAGAGCCCGAGCATGATGGATAACGCCACCGATAAAAAAGAGCGCCAAGTCAGACAGCCCGCCGTAACCCTTGCCCGCAAAGAGGTTCTCCGTTCCCTTGATGAGGGAAGTATGAACATGCATACCATTACCGTTGTCACCAACCAATGGTTTCGGCATAAAGGTTGCTGTCTTTTGGTGGCGGGCCGCCACGTTTTGTACCACGTACTTGAGAATCTGGACCTCATCGGCCTTGCGAACCAGACGATCGAAACCCACCCCGATCTCACACTGCCCCGCGGTCGCAACTTCGTGATGATGAACTTCTACTCTGAGACCGAGTTCAGTGAGTGTGGTGCAAATTTCGGAGCGGAGATCCTGCAGGGAATCCACCGGAGGCACTGGGAAGTACCCCCCCTTAGCGACCGGTCGGTGCCCCGGGTTCCCTCCGTCCCTTTGGGTTCCCGAATTCCAGGCCCCCTCCCAGGAATCGATTTCATAAAACGCTCCGTTCAACCGGTGATCCCAGCGTACACTGTCAAAAATGAAAAATTCGTTCTCTGGTCCCACCATAAGCGAATCCGCAATACCGGTTGACCGTAGGTATTCCTCAGCACGTTTCGCAAGCGATCGGGGATCGCGGACATAGGGTTTTTGGCTTGCCGGATCATAGACATCAGCGCGAAGGAGCGCGGTCGCCTCGCTGCAGAATGGATCGAGGACGAGGCTTCCGGGTTCGGGCATGAGAATCATGTCCGAGTCTTGGATTCCCCGCCAGCCGACAATCGAGGAACCGTCGAACATCTTGCCCTCCGTGAAAAGCGACTCGCTGACAACAGTAATCGGCAGAGTGACGTGTTGTTCCTTCCCACGGGTATCCGTAAAGCGAAGGTCAACATAACGCACCTGTTTTTGAGCCAGCCAATCTAGGACCTCATGGGATTGCATATCAGGGTTCCTCGGGCATTGGGGGTTTTCTCTGTCTATGCAAATTCCGTGCCAGTGCGTTCTCCATGAGCTGAAGCGCTTCGGACTCGGGTTCTACGACCTGAACCTCCGAAGTCCGCACCGGATCGGTGCAGGAGAGACCAGACTGGATCAGGGTATACTTTGCACCGCCTGGGCTCGGACCGGTTCATGACTGACTTCCAAAACGTTGTTTTTACCCTCAACCGGTTCTGGACCGCTGAGGGCTGCCTCTGGCTTCCCCCCCTCGACCTTCCGATGGGAGCTGCCACTTTCCACCCAGCCACCTTTTTAAGAGCGCTCGACTCTAAACCTTGGGCAGCAGCCTTCCTCCAGCCTTGCCGCCGTCCTCAAGATGGACGCTACGGTGAAAATCCCAACCGGGGGCAGCATTACTTCCAATACCAAGTGGTCCAGAAGCCGGTACCTGACCATTTCCAAGACCAATTCCTGGCGTCCTTGGAAGCGATTGGCATAGACCGACATGTGGACGAGGTTCGCTTTGTCGAGGACAATTGGGAGTCTCCCACTCTGGGCGCCTGGGGGCTTGGCTGGGAAGTCTGGCTGAACGGCATGGAAGTGGCACAGTTTACCTATTTCCAGCAGGTTGGCGGCTTTACCTGCGAGCCCGTGATGGGGGAAATCACTTATGGGCTCGAACGTCTCCTGATGTCGCTGTCTCAGTCTGACGAAATGTACGGTCTTCCCTGGGGGACTGGGGCCGAGGGCCGAACCTTCCGTTATGGCGATCTCTTCCGCGATAACGAGATCGAGATGTCTCGTTACAACTTCGAGCAGGTAGATCCGTCTGAGCTGGCACACCGTTTCCAGAAAATCGAGATAGAGGTCCAACATCTACTCTCGACCGGTTTGCCACGGCCGGCGTACGAGCGTGTTATCGAAGCTTCTCACCTCTTCAACCTGCTTGACGCGCGACGTGCCATCTCGGTTGGAGAACGCCAGCGGTATGTCCTGAGGATCCGCAAGCTGGCGCAGGCTGTTGCCCAAGACTACCGAACCCGGTCCGAATGAGCAAACATCCCTCCGATCCTCAAGATCTCCTGATCGAGGTGGGAACCTTAGAGTTGCCAGCGCGACTCGTCGCACACTTGTCTCGGGAGTTTGCCTTCCGACTGTTTTCCGCCCTCAGAGAATATGAGTGCATCGAACCAGATGCCGGTCTCAAGTCGTGGTATACACCCCGTCGTTTGGCAGTGCGCATCTCCCGGGTTCGGGAGACTAGTCCTGGGCAGACGGTAGTACACCGAGGTCCCAGCCTCGAGCGGGCTTTCGATGTGAAGGGACAGCCCACAGCCGCAGCACTGGGATTTGCTCGAAAACAAGGGGTCGGCTGGGAGGAGCTCGGTCATGAGGAAGGCTATTTAGTTTTTCGTAAGGAGCGGCCAGATATCCGCCTCGCGGAGGTTTTGGCTCCACTGGTTGAAAAGATCCTCACAGGTCTGCCAAAGGATCGCGAGATGCGTTGGACCTCTCGCGCTCCACCCTTTGTCCGGCCCATTCAATCTATTCTCTTCCTCCATGGCAACTTTCCTGTTCCCGGTCGGGTCTATGGACTCGATGCCGCGCCTCTGACCCATGGACATCCGGTATATCATCCCGATCCGTTACCAGTCACGAGAAGCGAGGATTACGAGGATGTAGTCGCATCCGGACACGTATTCCTCCAAGGTTCGGATGATCCGGGTCTCCGCGAACGGATTTGGACGCTCATCAAAACGGCGGCACATGCATGGCACCCGGACTGGCAACCTGTACGGGATGAGGCGACCTTGACAGAGGTAGCCAATATGGTGGAATGGCCAAGCGCGCTGACGGGCTCTTTCCCGGAACGCTTCCTAGCTCTCCCCGAGGCGGTTCTGGCCGAGGTACTCCTTGGGCAGCAACGCGTCTTCCCGCTCTCCGACGCCGCGGGACACTGGAAACCCGGCTTTGTTGCGGTCGTAAACCTCGAAAGCATTGATCCCCAACGGGTTGGTCGTGGAGAGGAAAGGGTAGTTTTTCCTCGACTCTCGGACGCGCATTTTTTCTACCAAGAGGATCTAAAGCGGGCTCCCATAGAGCGTCTGCCTGCCCTCGAGGAAATTATTTTTGCAAAGAAATTAGGTCACCTTGGCCATCGCCGCGAACGACTCATGAAATGGCTATCGCGCTGGGCTGGAGATTTTGGAATCGATACCGAACTGGCACAAGAAGCTGGATCTCTCGTCTTGGCTGATCTCACCTCCCATCTTGTCGGAGAGTTTCCTGGACTGGCTGGAATCGCTGGGGCGGCTTATGCGTCAGCACACGGGTACTCACCCGCCCTCTGTCAAGCCTTGTCCGAGGCTTACCTCCCGGGGACTGCCAACAGCAAACTGCCCCGGACCGCTTTCGGCCGTCTCTTGTCCATTGCGCTTCGCATCGACCTTTTGGCCGGTTATTTCCTGATCGGGGAAAAGCCGACTGGCCAACGTGATCCTTATGCCCTTCGGCGGGCCGCACTGGGGCTTGTCCGTCTCATGGATCCTGCAGAAGATCGGGCTGAGTGCTCACCCGGCACAAGTCGATTCCTACTGGATACGGCCCTGACCTCCCTTTTCCATTCCGCCCTTGAGACTTACCCCGGAGAGCTTGGAAATCCGGAGATTCAGACCAGGGAACTGTACGCCTTCATCATGGAACGCTTCCGTGGACTCTACCTCGATGGGGGTGGTCGGCCCGATCATTTCGAGGCAGTTCTCGCGACCCAATCCACAACCATTGGCGCAACCAGGCTTCGACTTGATGCACTGAACCGGCTCAAGGATCAGTCCGATCTCACCACTCTTATCCAGATCGCTAAGCGAGTCACTCACCTGCTCAATCATCATGACGAAATGGACACGGCAGTGAATGATCGGGAACCCACTGCCTCTGGCGAGGCGGCCGAAGTCTCTCTCATCAATCGGATCAGTGCGCTTGAGCCTATCGTTGCTGAGGCAGCAACCGCTCACCACTATCACGAGATTCTGGTTCAACTGTGTACCCTACGGGACCCTTTAGCCCGTTTTTTTGATGAAGTGCTGGTTCTCTCGCCCAACCCGAAGCTCAGAAAGAAGCGTCTCGATCTGCTCAAGCGCGCTAATCGACTTCTGAACACCGTAGCTGATTTCAGCCGTCTCCAGCCACCACCCGCTCCGTGACTCGTCGCCCTGCAAACAGAAAAACAAGCCGATGGTTCGTCCTTGACCGGGACGGAGTCATTAACTTTGACTCTCCGGAGTATATCTTGAGCCCGGATGCTTGGCAGCCGATTCCTGGCAGCCTCGATGCAATCTCTGAACTGACCCGGCACGGACATCGAGTGGCCGTCATCACAAACCAATCCGCCATCGGACGTGGACTCATGAGCGACCGTACTCTCGTGGCAATCCACGAGCGTATGAGAAAATGGATCGAAAGAGAGGGCGGTCATCTCGAAGCCATCTACCACTGCCCCCACGCCCCTTGGGAAGGTTGTGCGTGTCGCAAGCCGAACACCGCCTTGTTCCATGAATTCTCAAAGCAGTTCAAGGTTCCTCTGAGAGAAATCACGGCAGTGGGCGATACCCGGCGTGACCTCGAGGCTGCCATTGCAGTCGGCGCCCACCCTGTTCTCGTACTAACCGGACAGGGGCAACAGACAAAGAGGGATCTCGAAGCTCGCCCGCTTAACCACCCAACAGAAATCCATGCTGACCTAGCTGCCTTTGTCCATTCCTTTATGGAGAACACCGGGTGATTGAATCCCACTCCCGTCAAGCAAACGGGCCTTCATTGCGTATCTCCCTGATTACTCGCTCAGTCCTCTTTACCCTATTCATGGGGTTCAGCATCACCGTCTTTGCTGTTCCCATGGCGTTGACTCTTGGCCTTCCCCTCTTTGAGCGGTTCCGATTCGCCATTGGTCGTGCCTGCGCCTCCGTAGAACTCAAAGCCCTTTCCTGGGTTTGTGGGCTGAACTACCAGATCACAGGCCTCTCATATCTTCCGCAGACCGGCGGGATCCTGTTCTGGCGTCACGAATCCATGTGGGAGACTCTACTTTCTTTCCTTCTGCCCACGCAACCTACCTGGGTACTCAAGCGTGAACTACTCTGGATCCCGATCATCGGCTGGGCGATCGCTGCCCTGAAACCCATTGCCATCAACCGAAGTGCCGGAAGCCGTGCCGTGAAACAAGTCCTACGGAAAGGCCTGCGCCAGCTGAAACATGGCCGAACACTCAACTTTTTCCCTGAAGGGACCCGACTCGCTCCAAGCGAACGCCGCCGCTATGGAGTAAGCGGGGCTCTTCTAGCAAACGAGAGTGGACAATTCGTAATTCCGATTGCCCACAACGCAGGTGACTTCTGGCCTAGAAGGAGTCTGCTCAAACGCCCGGGCACCATCCAAGTCCATATCGGACCGCCAATCGACGCTCGGGGACTTTCTCCGGAGGAACTCAACCGGCAGGTGAGCGAATGGATCGAAGGTGAACTAACTCGGATTCGCTCCTGAGGGTGTAGCAAATACACGACCTGCCTAGCTCGATTAATTGAGCGGAGCAGTGCACATCTATCCTGTCACACGTCTAGGTTGACGACATCGAGTGCATTGCGCTCGATGAACTCACGCCGTCTTTCCACTTGTTCTCCCATAAGCGTGGTGAAGAGATCATCGGCCGCAAGTGCGTTGTCGATTCGGACCTGCAGAAGACGGCGGCTCTGTAGATTCATGGTGGTTTCTGCGAGCTGTTCGGGATTCATTTCCCCGAGGCCTTTATAGCGCTGGAGGGTTGTTCCCCGACGTGCTTCTTCATAAAACCAGTCCATAGCGGATTCAAAATCCGGTTTTACGGCACTGCGGTCCCCCCGGCGCACAATCAAAGAACCTGAAGCCAGAGACTGGATCCGGTCATGTGCTGCACGCAGTTCACGATAGTCTGGACTCAGGAAAAACTCGTGGCGGATACCACGATCCACCTCGACACCGTTTTCACGACGTAACAAATGCAGTACATTCGGTTCCACACGCAAACGGTAACGTGCGTGCGGATAACGCTCCACAAGGAGTTGGCTCACCTCGTTCCACCAAGGCTCAATAGCTTCCTCTGTGGTCAGCTGACGGAGATTGGGATCTGAAACCCGGAGAAGGGCCCACAGGAACCCCGCGTCGTATCGCTGACCGAGCCGCTGGATAGTCCGGCGTGCCTGCAACAGCGCTGTAGCCGTCTGCCGGAGATCCTCTACTGGAACGGGCTGGTTCTGGCCCCCTGAGATCAACTCTGCTCCATCAAGGGCTGCCGAAAGAAGGTAGGCATCCATTTCCCCCTCATCTTTCAGATAGAACTCTTGTTTGCCGCGATGGATCTTGTACAAAGGTGGTTGGGCAATGTAGATGTAGCCACGCTCGACCAACTCGGTCATCTGTCGATAGAAGAAAGTCAGAAGCAGAGTTCGAATATGTGCGCCGTCCACATCGGCATCGGTCATGATAATGACCCGATGGTACCGTAGGTTCCCGGCGTTGAAGTCGTCTTTTCCGATACCACATCCCAGCGCAGTGATGAGCGCGGTGATTTCATCGGAGGACAGTACACGGTCGAACGAGGCCTTCTCGACATTGATGATCTTCCCCTTAAGGGGTAGAACGGCTTGATGCCTCCGGTCGCGTGCCTGTTTCGCTGATCCGCCAGCTGAATCACCTTCAACCAGGAACAGCTCGCACAGGCTTGGGTCCTTCTCTTGGCAGTCGGCTAGTTTCCCGGGCAGGCCGGCAACATCCAAGGCACCCTTTCGGCGTGTCAGGTCACGGGCCCGTCGGGCCGCCTCCCGCGCGCGGGCTGCTTCCATCATCTTCTCTGCAATCTGGCGTCCTTCAGCAGGATGTTCCCAGAGAAACTCCCTCAGTTTTTCTGCGACCAATCCTTCGACGACTGGTTTGACTTCCGATGAAACCAGCTTGTCCTTGGTCTGTGAACTGAACTTGGGATCAGGTACCCGGACTGAAACCACGGCGGTGAGACCCTCTCGGGCATCATCCCCCGTAACTTGCACTTTTTCCTTTCTTGCATGGCCTGTCTCTTCCAGGAAACCGACCAAGGTTCGCGTCAGCGCGCTGCGGAAACCCGTGAGGTGTGTTCCACCATCTCTTTGAGGCAGGTTGTTGGTGAAGCAGAAAACGGTCTCTTGGTAGGACTTGGTCCACTGAAGGGCAACCTCGACGCCAATCCCTGCCTCCTCTCCTATGAAATGACAAACTGTGGGATGCAGTGCAGTCCGGTTACGATTCAAATACTCCACGAAAGCACGGATCCCACCTTCGACATAGAAGAGTTCCTGACGCTCGTTCCTTTCGTCAGTAAGATATATCTTAACGCCTGAATTTAAAAAGGAAATTTCCCTTATACGGTTTGCTAGAACCTCGTAATCAAAGTTTGTTTCACTAAAAACCTGGGTACTTGGCTGAAAACGGATCTCCGTACCGGTCCCCTTTGCCTCCCCGATCTTCCGTATCGGATAGAGGGGTTCACCCATACGGTACTCCTGCTCATAAAGTGCTCCTGAACGTCTGATCCTTAGGAAAAGTTGCTCAGAGAGGGCATTGACTACGGAAACTCCGACCCCATGGAGTCCACCAGATACCTTGTATGTGTTGTCATCGAACTTAGCACCTGAATGAAGGACTGTCATAATGACTTCCGCTGCGGAACGCCCCTCTTCGGGATGGATATCAACCGGTATACCTCGGCCGTCATCCCAAACCGTTACACAGCCATCCAGGTGAATGGTCACGCGAATCTCGTGACAGTAACCGGCCAGAGCCTCATCAACTGAGTTATCGATCAGCTCATAGACCATGTGATGGAGCCCAGTACCATCGTCGGTATCGCCGATGTACATGCCCGGACGACGCCTCACGGCATCTAGACCACGCAGAACCTTGATGCTGCTGGTCTCGTAGCTTGGAGCGGGTTCATTCATTCTTGCCGACCGATCCTTTATCCCATAATTCTAACATGGGCACACCGGCCGGACATGCCCCTGTTCCACGTGGAACAAGCCGTGTGGCCATTTTTCCATGGGTACTGGCGAAAGACTTGATGAGGTCATGATGACCTGTATCCCCTTCCCCTTCATCAACCCTAAAAGTCGAAGCTGAGCATCCTCATCCAGCTCGGATGAAAAATCGTCCAAAAGAAGGACTGGGCAGGTTTCAAGCTTCTGCGACAAAAATCGGCACCCCCCCCAGACTAGCGCCAGTGCCAGTAGCTTGGCCTGTCCACGTGAAAAAAACTGACGAATAGGCTTTTGTCCCGATCGGATTTCAACATCTGCCCTCTGTAGACCAGGACCCATGGAAACAGACGTTGGTCCCTCCGGCAAAATCTCATGAGATCTCTCACCCATACGAGTCCGAGCAACTGCATCCTTGCCATTGTTGTAGTCGAATATGAAAGTCTGCCCCGGAAAGAGTACAGAGGCCGCCTGCTCCCAAAACGGAAGACAGCCGGCCAAAAGCTGCATTCTGGATCCTTCAATCACGGGGGCAAGCTCCATCATCCGTCCAAACCAGACATCAGCGCTCATTCCGGAGCGTAGCGCCCACTGCCATTGAAGGAGAGCCCGCCGGTAGAGCTTCCAAGTCTTCCAGGTTTCAGGTTCCACGTGGAACATCAGCCAATCAAGCAAACGACGGCGTCGTTCGGGCCCCCCGAGAACGATTTGTGTGACATCTGAATCCATCAGCGTCAGTGGGAAAAGGCGTCCCACTTCTCGGGCTGTTGAATCGCGATCGTTGATAAACGTTTTGAGTCCGTCTTCAAAAATAGCTTTAACAGCCCAAGATTGCGAATGAATGAGGATGTTTAACTCAACTCCAAAGGCCCTGTCACCGGCCCGGATCAGATTGGAAAGCCGGGAAGTCCTGAAGGAGCGGCCTCGGGCTATAAGGTATATAGCCTCAAGCAGGGAAGTCTTACCGGATCCGTTGGATCCCTTGAGGATAGACGATCCATCCAGAGCGATATCCTCTCGATCAAAACACCGGAAACACTGTAGTCTGAGTGCACCAATCGACATTTACAGTCGCATCGGCATAATCACGTACTGAAAGTTGGTGTTGCCTTTCGGATCAATCCGGCAACTACTGTTCGGATCATTGATGAGGATTTCAATCTCGGATTCCGTCACTGCGTTCAGAACATCAAGAAGATAAGAGACGTTGAATCCGACTTCAAAAGCCTCTCCCTCATAGTTTGTTTCGACCACATCCTCGGCTTCTTCCTGTTCGGCATTGTGCCCGATCATACGTAGCGTTTTCGGTTCAAAGCCCAGACGAACCCCGCGGATCTTTTCATTCGCCAAGATCGCAGCACGCGATAGTGCTTCCTTCATGCGGTTACGGTCAACCACGACATGATGCCGGCTCTCCTTAGGAATCACACTCGAGTAGTCCGGATAACGGCCTTCGATCAATTTCGTCGTGAGGGAAAGATTTCCACATTGCACACAAAGGTGGTTTGGTGCGAAGGCCATGCGTAGTGCTTGTTCGCCGTTTCCCATGAGGCGCTCGAGTTCGAGAATTCCCTTTCTAGGTACGATTGCCGCTTTCTCTCCCCCATTATTAGTCCCAGATCGTGAATTTAACGTGATTGTACCGACAGATAAGCGATGCCCATCCGTCGCAACCGCTCGGAGGGTCTGATTGGAATACTCGAACCTCAGACCATTGAGATAGTAGCGGACATCGTTCTGGGCCATTGCGAAATAGGTTTTCCGGATCAACTCACGCAAACTATCTTGGTGAACTTCAATAAAAAATGGCGACTGGGGTTTCTCAATAAGCGGGAAATCTTCCGCAGGTTGGGTGAGAACGGTGAAACGAGCGCGACCCGCTTTGAGCTTCAACCGGTCTGCATCAATCTCCAGGTGAATTTCCTGATTTGTGGGAAGGGAACGAACGATGTCAGCGAACTTCCGTCCAGGAACCGTAATGTGTAGATCACCGTTGTTTTCCAAATTTTCTGTGGCAATGAGTTCGACTTCAAGGTCAGAAGATGTCACAGAAAGATTATTTTTATCTATATTTATCAATATATTGGAAAGAATCGGCATGGTCTGTTTGCGTTCGACCACTCCCAGTACGGCAGTGATAGGGCCAAGGATTTTTTCACGGTTGATGGTGATGCTCATAAATAATTACTCTTCAGTTTTAACTCAGTGGTGTTAGTAGTACGAGTGGACAAGTATTTTGTCCAGTGATTTGGGGACTGATTGAGTAGGGAAATGTGGCTCCTGCGAAGATGGGTATCTGTTGTGGATAAACTGTGTAGGAAGATACCCATTAAACAGAGAGGAGATGTCCTGCAGGAGTTATGCACTGTTTTTACCCTGTCAAGGTTCTAATGAGATTTTCGTAATCATCGCTCAAGCGGGGATCAGTTTTCTTAAGTTCGCTTATTTTTGAACACGCGTGGAGGACGGTCGTGTGGTCCCGACCGCCAAAGGCATGCCCGATTTCGGGGAGACTGTGATCAGTCAGGTCCTTGGCTAGACTCATTGCAATCTGGCGGGGCCGGACAACGGAACGCTTCCGGCTTTTCGATTCTAAGTCGGACGTTCGGATCCGGAAATAGGCCGCTACGGTCCGCTGGATGTTTTCCAAGCTAACCTGACGCTGCTGGAGGGAGATCAGATCACGGAGTGCCTCCTTGCTCAAGGCTACCGTGACCTTCTGTCCAGTAAACTGCGCATAGGCCATAATCCGATGGAGGGCCCCCTCGAGTTCACGGACATTAGAGCGAATGAGCTGGGCTATAAAGAAAGCGACTTCATGGGGTAAATCAACTCCCAAACGCTCCGCTTTCCGGGACAGGATAGCCACGCTAGTCTCTAGTTCCGGGGGCTCGATTTCGACGGTTAGTCCCCAGCTGAAACGTGACTTGAGTCGTTCTTCAAGACCCTCGACTTCCTTGGGATAACGGTCACAGCTGATGATGACCTGGTGATGGCCATCGATCAGGTTGTTTAGGGTATGGAAGAATTCCTCTTGTGAACGGTCCTTTCCGGCAAAAAACTGGATGTCATCAATGAAAAGGGCATCGAGGGATCGATACCGTTTCTTAAACTCACTCATCGTGTTGTGGCGGAGGGCTCCAACCATATCTGCGACAAAACGTTCCGAGTGGACGTAGGCCACGCGATTCCGGCCTGTTTGTGTGTTCATGCGGTGCCCGACAGCCTGCATGAGGTGGGTTTTCCCGAGCCCCACCCCTCCATAGATCAAAAGTGGATTGTAGGCTGTTCCAGGATGTTCGGCGACCTGTAGAGCTGCCGCCCTAGCGATCTGGTTGCATTTCCCCTCAACGAAGTTTTCAAAGATGTAATCCCGGTTCCAAGGGCTTCCTATCATTTCCTCGCGAGGGCGGATCGCAGCTTTACTGCTACCGTGGTTATGTGTTTCAGGAGAAGACTTTCCAATGAGAATCTGAACTCTCGGGGAATGGGGTCCGCTCAGTTCAAGGACCAAGGCTTGGATCCGGTCCAAACAGTTGTCGTGGACCCAATCTGCAACAATGACATTCGGAGCGAAGAGATGAAGTTCACCCCCAGACTCGTGACACTGCAGAGGGGAGATCCAGCGAGAGAAATCCTCATGACAAAGCTCATTCTTGAGCGCATCCAGACAGTGGTTCCATATTCCGGAAGTCATGCGGAATCGGGCTCAGCGGTTTTGTGGATCGACGAAGACCTATTCGTCAAGTCTAGCAACAGGAAAGAAGGTTGCCAACTTGAGGCGAACCATTTCCCGGGAATGCTTGGACTTCCGTTGGGTTGAGTGGGGCATTCCCTGTAGGGCTTGAGTTCCGGCGCGCAGATCCGTACAATGCCTACTTTCTTTTCCAATTTTTTGGGTGTTCGGGCGTTTCTGGATGCTCGAACAATGAGGATGATGGGGCCAAGGGCATGAAACGCACCTTTCAACCGAGCAATCTCCACCGTAAGCGGACTCATGGTTTTCGTGCCCGCATGGCTACCCGTCAGGGTCGTGCCGTGCTCCAGTCACGTCGAAGGAAAGGACGACATCGCCTGATTCCCTGACGAGGCTGGCCCAGTTCCTTGGGGTCGAAAAATTGCGGGAATCGACTGACCCGGCCCGAGGAATTTGAACGGGTTTTCGAGAACGGAACGAAAGTCCATAGCCAGTTTTTCGTGGCTTTCGTGTTGCCAGGCTCAGGTCCAGGCTCGCGTTTGGGTCTTGCAATCTCTAGAAAATCTGCTGGGCTTGCAGTCCGCAGAAATCTCATCAAGCGCCAAGCCCGGCAGACCTTTCGACTCCTCAAGGAGCTAGACCGTTGTCAACTCGATATCGTGCTCGTAGCCAAGTCTGGTGGTCGGGGCGCAGAACGGCAGGCACTATATGAAGATGTCAAGAAACTATGGCGAAAAGTAGAATCCACGGGATCTCCTCAGTCCTGATCACGCTGATCCATTTTTACCAGCGCTGGGGAAGTCCGGTCTGGGGCGGGCAATGCTGCTTCGAGCCTACCTGCTCTGCTTATGCCGAAGGTGTTCTCCGGGAGCATGGCCTCTTTCGGGGGATGGTACTCATCCTATGGCGCCTCGCACGGTGCAATCCCTGGTCGGAAGGTGGTGAAGATCCGGTTCCGCCGGGCCGGCTGAGAGGAATCCCTAACCGTGGATAACCGTCGTCTCCTGCTTTGGCTGAGTCTTGCGGCCGTGGTTTACCTGATGTGGAACGCATGGGAGCTTGAGTTTTCAAGACCTCCCGCCGTGACAGTTGCTTCCACCCATATAGCTGCCCAGTCTTCCCATACTTCTGTTTTGCCAAGGGTGTCGTCAGTTACCGAAGCTCCCCGAGCGATCCCGGTAGTTGTCCACAGGCACCCGGGTGGGATTGTTCGTATCCAGACTGACCTCTACCGAATACGCCTAGATCTCGCGGGAGGCCGGCTCCGTCACCTCGAACTGGTGCATTACCCCAAGACTCTGGCGGCGAACAGTCCACCGGTGGACTGGTTTGATGATCATGGTAAAAGACGCCTGATGGGCATGGTTACCTGGGTCGGGCTCAAGGGTTCAGATGCTCCCGGGCTGACCGGAGAGTTTAAAAGCGCCCATCGACGCTACGTTTTGAGATCTGGTTCTCGTACGCTTATGGTTCCTCTGGTCTGGACAGATCATGGGATCCGAATTGAGGAACGTTGGTTTTTTTATCCCCGGAGCTATCGCATCCGTGTGGAGAGCACAGTAGTTAACCTTTCCAGTTCACCTTGGTCGGGTGCGCCACTCATGGGCTTGGAACACGCCCGCCCCACCGTCCACGTTTCATTTCTGGGACACTTCTTGCCGCAGAACTTTATCTATCGGGGTGCCGCGTACTACAACGGAAAGGCTTACCACGAACTTTCCCATTCCCGGATTCAGAAAAAAACGTTCACGATGCTTCGGGCTGGCGGCTGGATTGCCTATACCAACCATTATTTTCTGGCTGCTCTGATCCCGCCCGCGAAAACCCCTTGGCACTACTATGCCCGCTCTCTTTCCAAGACGCATTACTGGCTAGGCGCTCTTGGGCCTGGGAATCGCATCCTGCCAGGCCAGCAAGTTCGTGGACGGGTCGAGCTTTATGTTGGACCCAAGCGGCAGAGGCATCTGGGAGCCATTGCCCCGGGATTAGCCCAGACGGTGGACTATGGTTTTCTTGCTGTTTTATCGCAACCGCTCTACCTCATCTTGTCATGGATCCAGCAGTGGGTTGGCAACTGGGGGATCGCGATCATCCTGCTTGTATTGTTGATCAAGCTGCTTTTCTTCCCGCTTCAGCATAAGGGTGGTCGCTCTATGGCACGGATTCAAGCCGTGCAGCCTCGTATCAAGGCCATCCAGGAACGCTTTAAGGACGACCGTGAGCAAAGCTACCGGGCGACTCTCGAGCTTTTCAAGAAAGAAAAAATAAATCCAGTTTCAGGCTGTTTGCCTATGGTGGTTCAATTTCCCATTTACATTGCGCTCTATTGGGTTCTGCTTGCGAGTGTTGAGCTCCGGCATGCGCCATTCATGTTCTGGATCCGCGATCTGTCGGCCCCAGACCCGCTGTACATCATGCCGGTTTTTTATGGACTGACCATGCTGGTCCAGCAGCGGGTCATGCCACAAGCGGCGACAATGGACAAGAACCAGAGGCGTATTCTCATGGTGTTTTTGCCGCTTGTCACAACACTCTTGGCCAGTGTGATGCCGAGTGGTCTCGTCCTTTACTGGGTTGTGAGCGGACTGTTCGGGATTGGTCAGCAATGGCACATCAATCGGGTTGTGATGCGCGAGGCAGCAAAAGCCCACCGCTGATCAGTCGATGACCATAAGGCGCGACATTATAGTTGCCGGGGCCACACCAGCAGGAATTGGCGCCGTGAGCATTGTGCGGTTGAGCGGCGAGGGGTCATTCGTCTTGGCCGAACGGGTTGCGGGTTCACTCCCTCCTCCCCAGATGGCCCGGGTTCGAATGTTCCGCGATACGCAGAACTGCGAGATCGATTCCGGCTTGGTCATCCGTTTCGTACGGCCTCACTCGTACACGGGAGAGGACCTGGTCGAGTTCCAGGGTCATGGAAGTCCGGTTACGGTCGAAGCTTTGATTCAGGTGTTCTGCGAGCAGGGAGCTCGATTGGCCCGGCCGGGTGAATTTTCCGAGCGTGCGTTTCTGAATGGTCGCTTGGACCTTGCTCAAGCTGAAGCTGTCGCGGATCTTATCAATGCTGAAAGTCGAGCTGCTGCCCGTGCCGCGCTCAAATCGCTTTCTGGTGTTTTCTCACAGGAGGTCCGCTGTCTCGGGGAGCGGATCCAGGCTCTTCGGGTCCAAGCCGAGGCCCAGATCGATTTCGGAGAAGAGGTGGTGCCTTCATCATCCTCTGCTACCGCTTCTGTCCTTGAGGCTCTCGAAGGAGATCTGGGTCGGCTTATTAATCGCGGAGAGGCAGGAATGACTCTGAGACAGGGTTGGACCGTTGTTCTGGCTGGGCCCGTCAACGCTGGAAAATCCACTTTGTTCAATCGTTTTGTCGGTGAGTCGAAGGCCATCGTCACCCCACTGCCTGGAACAACACGGGATCTCCTTGAGGCCGATTGCATATGGGAAGGGATGCGCCTGCATATTATTGATTCGGCTGGCTTTCGGGAATCTCGGGATCCAATCGAACAAGAAGGGATTCGCCGAGCCTTGAATGCTGTGGAACGGGCCCATCTTGTGCTCCACGTAATCGACGATACCGTGGGTTGGCATCCGGAGGACGATAGCCGGCAGCGACAATGGGTGGGATACCGTCCGATCTGGAGAATCCACAATCAGATCGACCGGAGCGGACGGAAACCAGGACGCGAGGATGCCCAGTCCTTTGCACTGTCCGCTGAAACTGGGGAGGGGGTTGCTGAACTCCAAACCGCCATCTTGGACGAGGTTCGCTCGGCAACTGACGGGTCAACGGATCTCCTGCTCGCCCGTCCTCGTCATCTGGATGCGTTGTCGCTGTGCCGGCAGGAAATCCGCATGGCACGAATTGCTCTAGAACGCAATGAGCCTTTCGAGCTCATGGCCGAGGGGGTTCGACGGGCACAAGTAGCGCTAGGGCAAATTCTTGATCCACCGGAAACCGAAGCGCTCTTGGGGGCGATCTTTTCCACTTTCTGTATCGGCAAGTGAATGGGTCCGGGAAATCCTTCCACCAGAAGGATTCTGGAGCCCGCAGTTGTGAATAGGGTGAGTAGCCTACGGCTATTTTCTCCGCTAAGGATTTCTAGCCGTTTACCGATGGATGAATCGTCGGTGCTACCCTCCTCGCATCTTCCGGAGCCGGTAGAGCGCAATCAGTCGTTTCCACTGCTTTGGGGTGAGGAGCCGGTGCAGGTATTCCACCTGGTCGATCCCGGTATCAAGCATTCGGGTTTGATCTTTGTGCACGGCGGCCACGAGAGTATTCAGGGCGTTTTCCGGCTTGCCATCCAGTAAGGCCTTTCTGAGGGCTAGGTTGTCTTGTATGAACTGGTGGCGATAGGTGGCCCATGTGCGCAGCTGATCATCCCGCCACTTCAAGAGGCTGTTTTCCTGTGGGAGGGTCAGACGCAGTTCGACCGCACTATGCCAGACAATGGGCATCAGCATGGGAACCGGCGCCCACGGCAGAACCCGAGGGGGAGTGTGCGGGGGGTCCACGGGTGTGATTCGAGCCGTACTCCAAGGAATCCCCAGGAGAATAAGGGTCACGATGGGAAGAGTGATGGCAAGCACTCTCGTTCGTGTAGACATGGATACCTCCTCCGGTTGCAGTGCTGAGACCGGTTTGTAATGGGTTGTGTCAGGGTAATTTTAATGGCATCCGGGTAATTGGGTCTGCTGTCAAACAAGTATAGTCTCGGTATAGTCTCGACGGTTACAGACGATGATCAAAGGCGCCGTAGATCAGGGGGCATGCCCTGATCCCGGGTTGAGAGACACGATATGATAAATAGAGCAGAGGGTGGATCTATGTATCAATCCAGAGCGAGTGCCGAGGTGCACTACGACGTCATTGTCATAGGGGGTGGGCATGCCGGAACAGAGGCTGCCCATGCTGCAGCTCGGATGGGTGCCCTGACCCTTCTTTTGACGCAGAACATCGAAACCTTGGGACAGATGAGCTGTAATCCGGCAGTGGGCGGGATCGGCAAGGGGCACCTTGTCCGGGAAATCGATGCCATGGGTGGAATCATGGGATGGGCTGCAGACCAAGCCGGTATCCATTGGCGGACACTCAATGCGAGTAAGGGATACGCCGTCCGCGCGGTCCGTGCCCAATGTGATCGGGTGCTTTACAGGCAAGCCATTCGCCGAAGACTCGAGACGACCCCGGGGCTTTGGATAGCCCAGCAGTCAGTCGCTGATCTCCTCATGGAACGGGATCGGGTGTTAGGGGTACGAACTGAGTTTGACTGTTGTTTTTTCGCCCCGTCAATTGTCCTGACCGTCGGCACCTTTTTGGGTGGACGCATTCATGTCGGTGAGGCACAGTTGAGCGGTGGACGTTTCGGGGACCCTCCGTCCAACCGTTTGGCCACACGATTGCGCGAACTTTCCTTGCCCGTTGGTCGGCTGAAGACTGGTACGCCACCTCGTATTGATGGTCGCACGGTCGATTTTTCCCGCCTTGAACGTCAGGAGGGGGAATCTCCCCCCCCATACTTTTCTTTTACATCCGCCCCTCCCGATACACTGCACCAAGTCGTCTGCCACATTACATATACCAACGAGGAAACACACGAGATCATTCGAGATAACCTCGGTCGGTCACCAATGTTTAGCGGCGCGATCGAGGGAATCGGCCCCCGTTACTGTCCGTCGATCGAGGACAAGGTGACCCGCTTTGTCGATCGGACCCGCCACCAGATCTTTCTTGAACCCGAAGGGCTGGACACGCCCGAACTGTATCCCAACGGCATCTCGACCAGTCTGCCTTTTGATGTACAGCAGGCCTTTGTACGAACCATTCCTGGACTTGAGCAAGCCCACCTGACCCGGCCTGGATATGCCATCGAGTACGATTATTTTGATCCCCGGAACCTCTACCACACGCTCGAGACCCGTCAATTGACCAGCCTGTTCTTTGCCGGACAGATCAATGGAACGACAGGTTACGAGGAAGCAGCAGCACAAGGGCTTGTGGCCGGGATCAATGCGGCGCTCCGGGCATCCGGCCGGGATCTTTGGTATCCACAACGGGAGAATAGTTACATCGGAGTCTTGATTGACGATCTGACGGTGCGGGGGACACGGGAACCCTATCGAATGTTCACAAGCCGTGCCGAATACCGGCTTTTTCTGCGGAGTGACAATGCGGACCAGCGTCTGACGCCGGTCGCGCGTACCCTTGGTTTGATTAGCGACATCCAATGGCGGATTTTCGAGGAGAGAGCCCGACAGGCAACCGCCGAACAGGAGCGATTGGCGTGCTGGGCGATCAATCCCCTAGATCCAGAAGTTCAGCAAGTGGCGTCAGACTTCGGGATTCGTCTGGAGGAATCCACTTCGGCGCTTGATCTCCTCCGTCGGCCGGAACTCAATTACGCACGACTTATGACGTTTCCCGGTCTCGGACCTGGACTTGATGACCCACGGATCGGTCTCGGTATCGAGATCGAGCTGCGTTATGCGGGGTATCTCGACCGCCAGCGGCTCGAGCGCCAACGTCTTGAACGGGAGCTCAAACGGCAATTCCCACACCATTTCGATTTTGATCGAGTACCTGGTCTATCCCGGGAGTTGGCCACGAAACTCCGTCTCGCTCGCCCAAAAACCCTGCAGGAGGCTTCCGCGATTGATGGGATGACACCTGCCGCGCTTGCTTTGCTTTTAGTTTATCTGCGGCGGAGCGAAGTGCCGGACCATCAGATACTCCCGATGCTTCAGCAACCGGAATCGAGTGAGAAAGTTTCATGAGTCGGTTTTACGATATTGAAATCGAGGGAATTGACGGAAGAACGATCCGTTTTGGAGACTACCGTGGGAAAACCGTACTTGTGGTCAACGTGGCGAGCCGTTGTGGTTATACGCCGCAGTACCAAGGCCTTGAGGCTCTTTATCTCCGCCATCACGAGCGTGGTTTTTGCCTTCTCGGCATCCCCTGCAATCAGTTTGGTGGCCAGGAACCGGGCGCAGAGCCGGAGATTCTTACTTTCTGCCGGGATCGTTATCACGTCACGTTCCCGTTAACCCGCAAGTTAGAAGTCAATGGGACTGGCCGTCATGCTCTGTTTGCCTGGCTCCTCGATACCCAGCAGGGTTTCCCTGGTGATGTCCGGTGGAACTTCGAGAAATTCCTCGTGGGTCCACAGGGTCGTCTGATAGCCCGGTTTCCATCAGAGGTGGAACCTGCCACTCTCGAAACCGAACTTCTTCTTGCACTTCCGCCTGCGGGTCAGTTGTTCAATGGATTGCAGTCATGAGTGGACCTCCAGAGATCGAATCGTACAGAGATGGCATCCATGCCATTGACTCGGGATATTTCCGCCCCGGGGCGATGGCCAGCCACCTGCTTGTCCGGAAGGGTGAGGCTGCATTCGTCGATGTAGGCGCCAACTCAGCGGTTCCCCGTCTGCTGGGTGCACTAGATCATTTCGGTCTGAGTGCCTCGCAGGTTCGCTATCTGTTCATTACCCATGTTCATCTCGATCACGCGGGTGGGGCTGGAGAGTTGATGAGGATGCTCCCAAACGCTCGGGCCGTTCTACATCCGCGTGGGGTGCCTCACATGATCGATCCGGGACGGTTGGAGACCGCCACGCGAGCGGTTTATGGAAACGATGCATTCGCCCAACTTTTCGGGCATCTTGTTCCAATCCCGGAAGAGCGGATCCAGAGCGTGGAGGATGGGGAATGGATGATTCTCGGCGATACACGGCTTGAAATCTGGCATACCGAGGGACATGCACGGCACCATTTCTGTCTTTACGACCCACAAAGCCAGGGGGTTTTTGCGGGCGATTGTTTTGGCATCGCTTATCGGGAACTCGAGACAAAAAAAGGTTCTTTTGTTTTCCCCACCACGACACCAACGCAGTTTGATCCGTTAGAGGCACGCGTAACGCTGAACCGCATTATGACGGTCAGTCCACAGAGGATATTCCTTGCGCATTACAGTCGGGTCGACCGCTTTCTTGAGGCACTGGCCCAAACCCTTCGTGTAGAGATCGATTTTTATGAAGAAACGGCGAAAAAGTATCGCGATGCGCCAGAGAGACATGAAGCTATTTTTAGTGCGCTCCAACTGCATACGGTTAACCGCCTGAAGGAACATGGAGTTGCCGATGCGATCACTGTCTACGAACAGCTGCTTCCTTTCGATATCCGTCTGAATGCCATGGGCCTTGATCATTGGATCTCGCGCCAACCGTGAGCATCCCGGACAAACCCTTTCGTGTACTTCGCTTTCGCCAGGAAGCAGGGGGTATCGAGGTCTGTCAGGAGCGAATTTCATGGGAGACATTGGATCCGGGATCCATTGGAATCCGTGTTCACTACTCGGGCATCAACTACAAAGATCTTCTGGCAGCGACCGGGAGGGGCCAAATTCTGAGGAGGAGCCAGTTGGTCGGGGGGATTGATCTCTCGGGGGAGGTCATTGATTCCGGGGATCCCGTCTTTCCGGTGGGCTGTCAGGTGGCTGCTGTCGGAGGTGGGTTAGGCGAGACGCGCGACGGTGGATATGCCGAGTACACACGGCTCGATCCCGAACAACTGGTCAGACTGGATCCTCTGTTTACCCCACTTGAGGCAATGCAGATTGGGACTGCGGGATTCACGGCAGCCTTGGCTTACCAGGCAATCCGGGAGGGGAGGGTTGGACCCGAATCCGGATCAGTGGTCGTGAGTGGGGCGAATGGTGGGGTCGGCTGTTTCATGGTGGATTTATTAGCTGGACAGGGATATACGGTCACTGCGCTAACCCGTCAGGGTTCCTGGCAACGCGAGCTTCTGGATCTTGGTGCTCGCGAAGTGCTCGACTCTACTGAAATTGGGGCTGATCTGAACCCTCGACCGATGCTCCGTGGACAATGGGCAGCAGGTGTCGACAATCTGGGTGGATCGGTCCTTTCCTGGATGATCCGCTCTGCACGGCCTCAGGCAGTGATTGCTGCCATTGGTATGGCCGCATCCCCACGACTTGAAACCTCTGTTTTCCCATTTATCCTGCGTGGCGTGCGTTTGATCGGGATCAACTCGACTCAGGTAGAACCGGCTGTCCGGCGAGACCTCTGGACTCGTCTGGCCAACGCCTGGCGACCTCGGGCGCTTGCGCGAATGGCTCCTCATCAACTGGCTTTTGATGAACTACCCACTTTCTTTGCGTCCCCGAAGTATCCCCCGCATTTCGGACGAATCGTAGTTCGCATCCACTCGGAACTTTGACCGGTCACAGTGTAAAATACACGGTCGTACACTGGAGATGAGTGATGACCCCGGGACAACGGTTCCGAGCTGCCTGGGACACGGAGTGTCCGTTGCAGGTGGTCGGAGTGATCAACGCCTACTGTGCCCGGCTGGCCGGAGAAGCGGGTTTCCGTGCTCTCTACCTGTCAGGTGCGGGTGTGGCCAACGCAGCCTTTGGACTGCCAGACCTGGCGCTGACCACGCTTAGCGAGGTGGTGGAGGAGGCCCGACGTATTACCGACGTGACATCACTTCCGCTCTTGGTGGACGTCGATACGGGGTTTGGCACCGCCCTCAACATTGCCCGCATGGTCCACGAGTTGACCCGGGTGGGCGTTGCTGCTTTTCACATCGAAGATCAGATATCAGCGAAGCGATGTGGGCATCGCCCGGGCAAACAGCTTGTCAGTGTCACCGAGATGCAGGATCGAATCCGGGCCACGGTCGATGCGCGAACCGATCCGGATCAGGTTGTCATGGCCCGAACGGATGCGTTCGCGAGTGAAGGGCTGGAAGGGGTAATCCAGCGGGCTCAGGCCTATGTCGAGGTGGGGGCGGACTCCATTTTTGCAGAGGCGCTGACCGACCTCGAATCCTATGCAGCTCTAGCACGGGCAGTTTCTGTTCCAGTGCTTGCCAATGCCACCGAGTTTGGACGGACACCGATTTTTGATCGTGATGAATTCCGCGCGGCAGGGGTCCGTCTTGTGCTCTATCCCTTGACCGCATTCCGTGCAATGGGATTGGCTGCACAGGAAACCTACGCAACGATCCGCCAGATCGGGAGCCAGAAGTCGATCATGGACCGGCTCCAGACCCGTGATGCCCTTTACCAGGTGCTCGCGTATTGGGAATACGAACGGAAGCTCGATCAGCTTTTTGGTGCGCAACCGATACCTGCATCATTTTCCGAGGAGAAGCCCCGATGACTGAGAGCAAAAAAACCGGTGGACTGGCTGGCGTCATCGCCGGCGAAACGTCAATCTCCACGGTTGGAAAGGAAGGAGTCGGGCTCACTTACCGCGGCTATCCGATCGAGTCGCTGGCTCGGGACGCCAGCTTCGAAGAAGTAGCCTACCTACTCCTTTATGGATGTGCGCCGAACCGCGAGGCGCTTGCCGGTTTTGTCCGAGCCCTGGAGTCTGCCCGGGACCTGCCCGAACCGCTGGCTCGCCTCTTAGAGTGGTTGCCCGCGTCTGCCCATCCCATGGATGTACTCCGGACCGGTTGTTCCTTCTTGGGCTGTCTTGAGCCTGAAACCGATTTCAGCGAAGCAGTACCTGCCGCGATCCGCCTGCTCTCACTTTTCCCTTCCATCCTCCTTTACTGGCATCACTACCACCGGTCCGGGAAGCGGATTGATACGGGGAAAGGTGGCGCATCGGTTGCCTCCCATTTTCTGACCCTGTTGCACGGTCGGGAGCCGGAGGCGCTCACGTGCCGGGCCCTTGATGTGTCCCTCATTCTTTATGCGGAACACGAGTTCAATGCATCGACGTTCACCGCACGGGTCTGTGCCGGCACGCTGTCCGATTTCCATTCCTGCCTGACGGGTGCAATCGGAACACTGCGCGGACCGCTCCACGGCGGAGCCAACGAAGCGGCCATGGAGATGATCTCGCGCTACGAGACGCCCGACTCGGCCCGTCAGGGAACCCACCGCGCACTTGAGGCCAAGGAAAAAATCATGGGCTTCGGGCACCGCGTCTACCGGGACCACGATCCCCGCAATGCCATCATCAAAGAATGGTCGCGCCAGCTTTCAGAACATCATCCCGACCGACACTATTTTGCGGTCTCGGAGGCGATCGAGCAGGTGATGTGGGAGGAGAAGAAACTCTTTCCCAATCTGGATTTCTACAGCGCCTCAGCCTACCATTTCATGGGAATTCCCACACCGCTCTTCACTCCACTGTTTGTCTGTTCCAGAACGAGCGGATGGTCGGCGCATGTATTCGAGCAGAGGGCCAACAACCGACTGATTCGCCCGGACGCGGGTTACATCGGCCCTGAACCCCGACCGTGGCCTGCCCTTCGGGAACGATAATCCGTGAGTCCCAAACGAAACCAGGGAACCGATTCTTCCATTCTGGAGACGGATCCACTCATTGCCGAATTAGCCGGGTATGTTGCCTCCCCCCCGGTCCATCCGCCGCTAGCCTACGAAACGGCTTGGTTGAGCCTTCGGGATTCTATCGGGGTTGCCTTCATGGCCCTCGACCATCCGGACTGCACGAAGCTTCTCGGTCCATGGATTCCGGGTACAGTCAGTCCTGGCCCGGGCGCCCGCGTCCCGGGTTCCAGCCTCAAGCTCGACCTCATGAAGGCGGTGTTCGATACCGGGGCCCTGATCCGCTGGCTGGACTACAACGACACTTGGCTTGCGGCTGAGTGGGCACATCCTTCAGACAATCTTGGGGCACTCCTGCCCGTGTCCGATTACCTCTGCCGGAGGGAAAATCCGGTCGTCGTGACGGTCCGGGACCTTTTGTCGTCGATGATCGAGGCCTACGAGATCCAGGGCATTCTAGCCCTTACCAACTCGCTCAATGCAGTAGGGGTTGACCACGTGGTCTATGTTCGAGTCGCTTCAGCAGGACTTGTGACCCGGCTTCTCGGCGGTTCGCGCCCGACCATTGAAAATGCGCTCACCCAGGCGTTTGCCGATGGAGGGTCGCTCCGGGCTTACCGGCATCATCCCAATACCGGGTCACGGAAATCCTGGGCGGCAGCGGATGCCTCCCGTCGCAGTATCGAACTGGCGCTGTTGAGTTTGCGTGGTGAGATGGGCTATCCTCGGATTCTCTCCGCTCCCCGCTGGGGGTTCAATACGGTCGTCATGGGGGACACACCACTTCAGCTCAATCGGCCCCTTGGCAGTTATGTCATGGAGAACATCCTTTACAAGGTAGACTTTCCAGCGGAATTCCACGGACAGACTGCAGCCGAGGCAGCCGTGCGACTGCACCCTTCCGTTCATGATCGTCTGGATGAGATCGCTGAAATCGTAATCGAAACCCAGAGTGCGGCCATCCGCATCATCGACAAGACCGGGCCGCTCCGAAATCCGGCCGATCGGGATCACTGTCTCCAGTACATCGTAGCCAGCGCGCTTTTGAGGGGACGGTTGGTGGCCCAAGACTATGAAGAGGGCCCAGCAGCCGACCCGTGGATCGACAGGCTCCGTTCCAAGATGCGGGTCGTCGAAAATCCGGACTTTACACGCCACTACTATGATCCGGCGAAGCGTTACATTGGAAATGCCATTCAGGTCCACTTTCGTGAGGGCCCCCCAACCGAGCGGGTGGTAGTCGAGGTTCCGCTTGGCCACCGTGAAAGACGGGAAGAGGCGCGTCCGCGGCTACTCCGAAAATTCAGGGAGGGATTGGCCCAGCTGGCGCCGGCTCGGGCAGATGCGATCACCGCCTTTTTGGATACTCCCTGGCAGGAACAGGCCGGTCGGCCGGTCTCCGACCTCATGGATCTGCTCACTTCGAGTTGAGCTGGGATTGGTTTGGAATGCGGTTGGCGGCACCGCTTCAGGTTGTAGTATGAAACTGGAACCTGAGCCTCTGCCCGCCGACCTTGCCCGTAGTCTTGACCGGGTCTCCCGTGGGATCCTGCTCTGGGATCCCGCCCTAGGCTGTTTTCTCCGTGAACGGTGCCAAGGCAATGCCCATGGTCAGTCTCTTTTGAAGCACCGGGGCCGGCTTTACCTGTGCGTGACAAAACCAGAGGAAATCAAGGAGCTCCTGCATCCATCAATTGATGTCCTCGTGCCTTGGCCCAGAGAAAGCGGGCCGGTAGACCCGTTTCCCGGTCGTGGTCCAGGCATTCCCGAAATACGGACTGCCCCGCTCCAGTTTCGCGCCACCGGTCTTTTGCGGGATCAATGGCAACAACAATGCAAGAACCACTGGCATGCCGGGGCACTTCTGTCCCTGCCCCGCGAGGCCCGGATCATGGCCAATTTGCTTCTTGAGGATTTGGGGCTCCTCCCGGATCCCTTGGCGGAGGAGGATCGCCGTGTGGCTGAAGAAACCCTCACCCGGGTCCGTCGGCGGGCTTTTCTGGGCGATCCCGATCACCGTGGGGTGATTTCTCGGAAGTGGAAACCGGGTTGGTCCCCGGTTCTTCCACAACCTATTTTAGGTCGGCATGACGGTGAGGTTGCCCGGAGGGAGGCGGTACCTGGGCGCCGGTCCGTCGAATTATATTGGCTTAGCCAGGCGGGACCTGAGCTGGAGCTGGCGATCCTTGCTGCCTTGCTTGTTTTCGTTGAACAGGGGGGACATGGTGCGGTTTCCCGTTTCCCTAGCGAACAAATGGTTCCGGGATGGATCCGGTACGCGCTTGCGGAATGCTGGCGGCTGTTACCCCCGCGGTGGATCCAGGGACGGATCACGTGCCATGAATGCCGTCTAGGGACCGATCGGATCCCACCCGGTGTGGTGCTGCTCTTCTGCCCCCGCTTGCTTGAGGGTGCAATGGACTTTGAGCATTTTGAGCCAGTACCGGATTGCACGCATGAGCGTCCGCCCCGGAACCCTGAGGAGATTTGGGGGGAGATCGTCAGTCCGCTCGCTTCACGCGTCTTGGACGGGATCAATATTTTGTTCGAGGAGATTTTCGCCCACTACCGGCTCGGACCAGTGTCTGGGCAGGAAGATTGGGAGCTCTGGAAACGCCGGGATATGCGTGTCCTGACCAGTGAGCTGCCTTTTCATGTGACTTGATCGCGATGGACTCGGGATGCCATCTTTCTCCAGTACAATGGAGCATCTTGGAGATGCGCCAAGTCCAGATGCGTTGCCCCGGATTCCCCAATGAGCGAGGTTGCACGGGAAAGCCGGGCACACCACACCGCATCATCGGGCGAGATCCAAGAGGAGATTTTCAGATGACGTACCCGAGGAAATCCGGCTGGGAAGGGGTCATGAACCGGACTGCAGGTCTGCTTCTGTTTTTGCTAACAGCCGGGCCGGTTTCTGCCAGGCCCGTCAGTCACGATTTTGTGCCCGGCCAGTGGCGCCTGCTGGTCGTGACCTCGGGAACCAGATCGGCTGCGAGGCAGGAAACCCAGACCACCTGTCTGTCACGGCAGCCGGAGTCCTTGCCGCCCGCGGGTTACAAGAAATCCATGTGCCGCGTGACGCAACACCAGATGGTTGGCAATACCCTGACTTGGACCATGGAATGTCATTCCGCAAGCGTGAATTTGATCAGCCAGGGTCGAATGGTTTATCAGAAAACACGGTTACAAGAGTGGGTTCATACCCGGATGAAGACACCTATTGAGATGAGCTACCGAGTTCGCGTTACGGGCATTCGAATCGGCCCCTGTCTCGGCGGCCACACACATCCCTGAACCTTCAAGTTCTTGTACGGGGACCAGGAAGGACGCAGTCAGCCGGGAAAGCAAAGTGGCAACCGGCCTCTGGTATGGATACTGGTTTACAGAAAAGGCTTTGTGCCACGTCCAGACCAGTGGTCTGATCCCTTTTGAGGAGGCGAAGTTCAATTTTGAGGTGCGTGCTGCGAAACAGAGCTTTCAGTAGGGATCGGCGGATATCCCGAACTCCCTTCTGGTGGCTGGTTGGGATGCTGTTACTGCCCGTCGTCTACGCCCACTCTCTGCCGGGGCTTGATGCACAGGAACCTCGCAGTTGTCTTGCACTGTTGCCGCATGGGCTGTCGCCTGTTGCTGGAACTTGGTACGGTGCCGACCAGTGGGCTTGGTTTACGCGCCAGCATTACCGGGTTGGCCGGATCCGGATCCGGGTCGTCAACGTGTTCAATACCACTCGCCCGGGTGAGAACACGTGGTATGCCCGGCTTGCCGATTTCATTCACATCAAGACACTCCCGGCTGTGGTCCGTAACGAGTTGCTCTTCAGGTCCGGAGAGCCCGTGAATGCCCGTACCCTCTACGAGACCGAGCGTAACCTTCGCGCACTTCCCTTTGTTCGTATCGTGATCATCGAACCAGATGGCTGCCACGGACATGTGGTCAATGTTCTGGTCATCGAAAAGGATGCCTGGACGCTCAAGGCGAACTTCCAATTCACTCATGTGGGAGGACAAAGCGAGTACCACTATAAAGTCAAGGACACGGACTTCCTCGGACTCGGCAAGGTACTTTTAGTGGGCTGGGAGAAAACCTTTGAGCGAAGCGGGACCCTCTTCACCTATGAGGATCCAGCCATCATGGGAACTCGATGGACGGGTCTTGCCCAATATGACCATTTTTCAGACGGGTTTCTCAAGGAACTGACGGTGGGACGACCTTTCTACCGCGACCGCGAACCGTGGGCGCTGACCTTTACCGGATCCTCCCAGCAGGAAAACCTGGATCTGTTTGAAAACGGCACACTCGCTGAAAGCATACCCAGCCGCATCAATGATTTCAGTGTCGACTATGGGCGCTTGCTGAGTTTTTCCCATGATACGGGAGAACGCTTCTTCGTCGGATGGAGCAGGCGTTCGGAAAGCTATGGGGCATCCAGTCTGACACCCGGCTATAGCGCGCTTCCCCTCGCGCTGGTCGACCGTACGGAAAATGGGCCGACCGTGGGTTGGCAGCTTTTCCAGGACCGGTATCGGAGTTTTGAGAACATTCGGCTGATCGACCGTGTCGAGGACTATAACCTAGGCTGGACCATCAATGCCAGTTGGTCTTATGATCCTATTTGGCTCGGTAGTCTCGGGTCATCCTCGACCTTGGATTTTTCGGTCGATACGGGAACCCGGGTTTTTGGGCATGATCTGTTTCTGGCTTCCGCCAGCTGGGAGGCTCGTCGGCAGGCAAATGCTTGGCAGAATGAAACTGGCGAGGTTCAGGGCACCTACTATAACCAGATGCTCCCAGACCAGACTCTGGTATTCCACGGGGGCTATCAGTTCGAGGTCAATCCGGTGCCTGACAATCTGCTTTACATTGGCGGCATCCAGGGTCTTCGGGGATATCCCAATTTTTTCCGGCTAGGAACACGTCTCTGGTCGGGAACGATCGAGGATCGGATCGTGACCCCGATTGAGCTTTTTCACACGTTTGTTCTTGGTTTCGTGGTTTACGCCGATTGGGCTCGGATTGACGAACTCTCGCCATCACATTGGAGCCGGACCTATCAGGATATCGGGGGCGGGATTCGGATTGGCGATCTCCGCAGTGCTTATGGGCAGGTTTACTATCTGACCGTTGCCTTTCCGACCGTGCATGCCCCCGGAGTTCCTGCGAGCTCAATCGTCATCGGCGATATTGTCAACTTTTAGAGGTGTGAGTTGGTCAATGTCAGATTAGGGTATGGCGATTGTCCAGTCGGACCACAACGGGAGCCATGAGCATGCAATATGTCCGTTTTTTTGAAGAGATTGGATTGAAAGATCTGCCCCTGGTGGGTGGCAAAAATGCGTCGCTGGGAGAGCTCTATCGGGAACTTAGACCACAGGGTATCCGTGTTCCGAACGGTTTTGCCATCACCGCCGATGCCTATCAGGCGGTTCTCGATCAGGGCAACACGCGCCAGGAACTGGAACGCGTCTTATCAGGGCTCAACACGGATCAGGTAAACGAACTGGCAGAGCGTGGAGCCCAGGCCCGGGAAATCCTTTATGCGGCAGGTCTGCCAGTTGCCGTGGAACGGGAGATCCTGGAGGCATATGGGCGCCTCGGAGAAGAGTATGGCCCTGAACTGTCTGTGGCCGTCCGATCCTCGGCTACGGCAGAGGATCTGCCGCAGGCAAGCTTTGCGGGGCAACAGGAAACTTACCTCAATATTCAGGGCGAGGTCGCCTTACGCGAATCCTGTCGGCACTGCTTTGCGAGCCTGTTTACCGATCGGGCGATCCACTACCGCGCCCGACAGGGCTATGGACAATTCGACGTGGCCCTTTCCATTGGGGTCATGAAAATGGTGCGGTCAGATCTAGCCTCGAGTGGAGTCCTTTTTACGCTCGATACGGAAAGCGGGTTCCGGGACGTGGTTTTTATCACGGCCACTTGGGGTCTCGGCGAAACTCTGGTTCAGGGCCAAGTGGAGCCGGATGAGTTTTATGTCTTCAAACCCACTTTCAAACAGGGACACCAGGCCGTACTTCGCGGCCGTCGCGGGAGCAAGCAGATCAAGATGGTCTATGCGGGTTCATCCGAACCCTCAGGAACCCGGATCCAGGAGACGACGGAGTCAGAACGGGAGCGTTTCTGCCTCACAGACGATGAGATTTTCGTTCTGACTGAGTATGCATTGAAGGTTGAGACCCACTATAGTCGCAGAGCGGGAGAGGACCGCCCGATGGATATTGAATGGGCCAAAGACGGGCTTGATGGCCATCTCTACTTGGTTCAGGCACGGCCTGAAACGGTGGTATCGCGCAAGCCCCGGCAAATCCTTGAAGAGTTTCACATGGAAAAAACCGGAACCCCGCTCGTCCGCGGACGAGCGGTGGGGAACCGGATCGCCACAGGCTCGCCTCGAATCATCCGATCGGTAGAGGCCCTTGCCAGTTTTCAGACAGGAGACATCCTGGTTTCCGAGATCACAACCCCGGACTGGGAACCGGTCATGAAACGGGCTGCTGCCATCGTGACGGATCAAGGTGGGCGCACCTGCCATGCAGCGATCATCGCTCGGGAACTCGGCATTCCAGCGATCGTCGGCACCGGGGAAGCCACTACCCAGCTCCGCGATCGCACGGCGGTTACCGTCTCGTGTGCAGAAGGGGATGACGGGGTGGTTTATGACGGTATCCTGCCCTTTGAGGTCAGACGCACCGATCTCCAGGCGGTTCCGCGCCCGAAGACCCGGATCATGGTCAACTTGGGTAATCCGGACATTGCCTTCCAGACGAGTTTTCTCCCCAACGACGGGGTCGGATTGGCTCGAATGGAGTTCATCATCAGCAGCAGCATCCGGGCACACCCTCTGGCCCTGCTTCACCCCGATCGGGTAACTGATGCACGGGATCGAGCGGCCTTAACGCTACTGGTTCGGGGATATGATCGCCCCGAGGATTTTTTTGTGGAACGGCTGGCTCAGGGGATCGGGACCATCGCTGCCGCCTTCTGGCCTAAGCCGGTCGTGGTCCGCATGTCGGATTTTAAGTCCAACGAGTACGCCTCGTTGCTGGGTGGACGCAGTTTCGAACCCGTCGAAGAAAATCCCATGCTGGGTTTCCGGGGGGCTTCCCGCTATGACCATCCCTCCTATCGGGAAGGCTTCGCTCTGGAATGTGCGGCCATGCGCCGGGTCCGAGAAGATTGGGGCTTTGAAAACGTGGTTCTCATGATCCCCTTCGTTCGGCGCCTTGAAGAGGCGGACCGGATTCTCGCCCGAATGGCTGATCTCGGGCTAGCCCGCGGGCAGCGGGGCCTCCGCCTCTACGCGATGTGTGAGGTTCCAAGCAACGTGATTTTGATCGATGAATTTGCCAAGCGCTTTGACGGGTTCTCGATTGGAAGCAACGATCTAACCCAGTTGACGCTCGGAGTGGACCGTGATTCCGCGATGGTGGCTTTTGAGTACGATGAACGGGATCCAGCCGTTATGGAAATGATCCGGCAGGCTGTCTTGGGTTGCCGTCGCAATGGAATTCACTCCGGTCTGTGCGGCCAGGCTCCGTCAGATTACCCGGAGATGGCCGATTTCCTGATCCAATTGGGGATTGACTCAGTCAGCCTCAACCCGGATACGCTGGTGTCCACCACGCTGCGTGTGCTTGACTTGGAAAAAAGCCTACAAGTGAAAGGCGCCAGCTAAACCGATGGCACAGTTTCGATGAATGTAGTGAAACTGCCCCCATACCAGCAGCTCGATTTCTCATCGGCGGAGATCCCACACGAAATCCGGAATCGGCTGGAATCCTATGTGGCGCTTCTTTTACAGTGGAATCGGAGCTACAACTTGGTGGGTACCCAAGAGGGATCCCGACTCTGGCCACGACATGTCTACGATAGTTTGGCCCTGCGATCAGTCATCCGGGGACAGATGGGAATCGACATCGGAAGTGGAGCCGGATTCCCTGGTTTGGTGCTAGCGCTTGCCGATCCAGAGCGTCCTTTTTGCCTGATCGAATCCAACCGAAAAAAAGCCCTATTTCTGGATCATGTCAAACGCAAGCTCAGCATTGATAATCTCGAAATTCGGAACCAGCGGGCAGAACGAGTGATCTGTAAACCTCGGATTGGATCGGCCACATTCACGAGTCGTGCCCTCGGCCCACTCAGCTATTTTTTGAACGTGACAGCACCTTGGTGTGAGCGGGAGGATCAATGGCTGGCAATGAAAGGGGAGTGGCCGCCCACCGAATGGCTCGCCTCGGATTCAAGATGGTATGTGGCTAGCGTCTGGCGAGTTTGGATGGACGGCTCCGATACCCACCGTCACGTTTTCGACCTGCGTCTCAGGCCGGATGGGTTGGGCTCAATCCCCCGACCCATCGACCCGTCCATGGTAGAGTGATCCAGATCGGTAGACCGTTCTGGGGGACCGGACCATGAGTCGGGTACTGGCCATTGCCAACCAAAAAGGCGGGGTTGGCAAGACCACAACAGCGATCAATTTGGCAGCCGCCCTTGCGGCATACCGTCGACACGTTCTTTTGGTGGACCTGGACCCTCAAGCTAATGCCACGACCGGTCTCGGAATCGATAAACGGCGCTTGAAGGCAGGCACTGATGCCGTTCTCGGGGGCCGAATAAAACTGTCCGAAGCCTTGGTGGAAGTACCGGTACCACCCGGAAGTTTCAGGTTATTGCCGGCTCATGCCGACCTGACGGCCACCGAGGTGGCTTTGACCCGTTCCGGAGCCGGCGAAAATCGCCTGAAAAACCTGATCCAGAGTGCGGGCCCGTTCGACGATATCCTGATCGACTGTCCTCCCTCGCTGAATATCCTGACAGTCAACGCTCTGGTCGCATCGAGCGGAGTACTCATTCCGATCCAGTGCGAATATTACGCTCTTGAAGGGTTGTCCTCGCTACTCGAGACTATCCGATCAGTGCAGCAGTCCCTCAATCCACACCTCAAGATCGAAGGGCTGCTGAGAACCATGTTTGATGCTCGGAGCAGTCTCCATCACGAAGTGTCCTCCCAACTGATCGTCCATTTTGGGAACCAGGTGTACCGGACCGTTATTCCTCGCAATGTTCGTCTCGCAGAAGCACCTAGTCATGGTGTTCCCATCCAGGTTTATGATGCTGCCTCCCGAGGGGCAATGGCCTATCTTGCTCTTGCGAGTGAACAGTTGGAACGATTCCCCGTTGGGCAGGGCGCTGATAGAATGCCCAGTACCGAGCGTGGGAGATAGATCTATGTCCATGAAGCGCCGCCCACTGAACCGGTCCTTGTCGGCGATCCTTGGGCAGCAGGAAGAGTCCTCTGTGCCAGAAGGCTTGGAGTCGCTACCGGTCGAGTACCTCACGCCCGGTCGCTACCAGCCACGTCGTGATATCCCCCGTGAGCAGTTGCTCGAACTGGCACAGTCGATTCGCACACAGGGAATCTTGCAGCCGATCCTTGTGCGGCGATTGGCCGAGCCTAACCGCTATGAGATCATTGCCGGGGAGAGACGTTGGCGTGCGGCGCAGATTGCGGGCCAGCTTGAGGTCCCGGTGATTGTTCGGACATTGGATGATGCAGCGGCTCTGCAGGTGGCCCTGATTGAAAATCTCCAGCGAACTGATCTCCATCCGCTGGAAGAAGCACTCGCCCTGAAGCAGTTGGTGACTGAGTTTCACATGACCCACGAGCAGGTTGCGGAAACAGTGGGGCGCTCACGTACGGGGGTCACCAATCTCCTGCGGCTTCTCGACCTGCGTTCGGTTGCACGTGAGCTGCTGCAATCAGGTCGACTCGAGATGGGCCACGCCAGGGCATTGCTTTCAATTACGGGTTCCGCACAGGATGAAGCTGCGCGCTACATCTCCGAGAATGCGCTGAATGTGCGGCAGACGGAGCGCTATTTGAGACGCCTCCAAGGATCAGCGCGTGAGGCGGGGGCGGGTGGGTCAAAGGCCACCAAGGAAAAATCCCGCGACGCTGACCGTCTGAGGTTAGAGCGGGAACTAACCGAGCACTTAGGCCGGCGCGTCGAAGTCGAGACATCGGGCGCTCAGGGGAGAACCGGCCGTCTACTCATCCATTTCAAGGGATTGGATGATTTCGAAGCCTTGCTGAGCCGGCTGGGATACCGCCGCAGGACTTGATCGGATTGGGGGCGTTGCCCTAAAATAGGCTGATAATTGTGCCTTCTCGGGGCCCCCAAAAGGGCAGAGGGAGGGTCTCCTGCGACTCAGGTGGGGGAGGGGCATGCGATCTTGGCTGGTCGGCCGGGCGGGCTTCAACAAGCTTCTTGTCGTCGAACTGGTTCTGAGTCTCGCTGTGGGTTTGGCCGCCACGGTATTCTCCGGGATCCGTGCCGGGGTTGGCTGGTCTGCAGGCGGGATGATGCAGGTCATGGGGAATGCCGTGCTCGGAGCTATTTTCTTAAGCGGCACACCCGGCCCATCACACATAAGCCGTTGGATTTTTGGAGAAATTTCAAAATGGTTGGTCATGGGCATCCTAGTGATTGGGGCAATCCGAACAGGATTGGTGTCCGATTTGGCTCTGGCCGGCGGTTTCTGTCTCATGCTGTCAGTCCATGTCGTAGGGATTGGACTCATCCTCGTCCGTGTCGGGTCAGCGGTATCGTGAGGAGGGAACGACCGTGACTCGGACTGGGTATATCCAAGAACATCTTCGATACTGGTCGGTTGGTCAGGGATTAATGTCCATCCACTTGGATACCGTCATCATGTCATGGACCCTTGGGCTTTTGATGTGCGGGATCGGCATCTGGCTGGCTCGGCGAGCCACGAGCGGGGTGCCGGGACGGATGCAGAATATGGCCGAGCTCTTGGTCACCTTCGTCGATCAGCAGGTCCGCGAGATCCTGCATGGGGATAATCCCCTGATTGCACCTTTGGGGCTTACCCTTTTTGTCTGGATCTGGCTTATGAACTTTATGGATATTCTTCCGGTCGACCTTGTACCCCGTCTGGCATCTTGGCTAGGGGCTCCGCATTTCAAACCCGTACCCACGAATGACGTCAACCTGACATTCGCGCTTTCCACGAGCATTTTCGTGCTCATGATTTTCTCTAGTTTCAAAGTCAAGGGTCTCAAAGGCTATGGTCGGGAGATTCTAAGCCGGCCTTTCGGTTGGTATCTCGCACCGGTCAATCTTTTCTTTCGCGTTATCGAAGATCTGGCGAAGCCTTTATCCCTTTCACTCCGGTTATTCGGAAACCTGTTTGCCGGGGAGATGATTTTTGTTCTCATTGCTGCACTCCTGCCTTGGTGGATCAGCTGGGTTCCTGCGCTTGGATGGACTCTCTTCCACCTCCTTATCATCACTTTGCAAGCTTTTATTTTCATGATGTTGAGCATTGTTTACCTGGCCATGGCTCACGAAAGCCACTGAAATCGAAACCCGTTTTTAACTGGAGGTCCGTACCGTGTCGATTATCGCCCAAGTCGCTGAAATTCAGGGTTTGTCAGCAATTGCCGCCGGACTGATGTTCGGTTTGGCCGCCCTTGGAACCGGCATCGGTTTCGGAATTCTCGGGGGACGGTTTCTGGAGGGGGTGGCGCGACAGCCGGAACTCACTCCCATGCTGACCATCCGGATGTTCATCATGGCCGGTCTGCTTGATGCGGTTGCGATGATTTCCGTGGTTTTTGGCCTACTCATGCTCTTTGCCAATCCCTTCGTGCCCCAGATACTCGAACTAGCGCATCACCTCTAAACGGGTTGTCACTCGGCGGGCTACCCACGGGAGGAATACCATGAACCTAGACCTCACTTTCGCATCTGAAGTCCTGGCTTTCGCCCTTTTTGTCTGGATCACGATGCGCTATATCTGGCCACCGCTGAGCCAGGCTATGGCCGAGCGTGAGAAGAAAATCGCGGATGGTCTTGCTTCGGCGGAACGGGCTGTCCGGGACTTGGAAAAGGCACAGGACAAGGCGGTTTCCATCTTGCGCGAAGCGCGTCAGGAAGCGTCGACGGTCGTTGAAACGGCCCAGCACAGAGCCAGCCAACTCGTAGAACAAGCTCAAAAGAGTGCCCAAGATCAGGCAAAACAAATTTTGGAGCAGGGGCATCAGGAGCTGGAACTCGAAGTGGGGCGTGCAAAGGAGCGGCTCAAAAACCAGCTGGCTGAGCTGTCCATTGAAATCGCCCAGAAGATTCTAGAGCGGGAAATCGATCCCGGACGCCACGCGGCACTCCTGAGGGCGGCTGGGGAGCGCCTGCAATGAGTCGAACGGTTGCGCGACCCTATGCACGGGCGATTTTTGAAGTCGCGGGCTCGGAAAACCGGCTTGAGCATTGGGAGCATCTTTTGGTCGATCTGGCGACTGCTCTGGAACGGCCTGACATCGTGTGGGTGTTATCGCATCCTCGCGCGAGCGCGGAAGACCGACTTGAAGTGCTGGACTTGACCCTGGCCCGGCGACTTGAAATTTCCGAGCGTAATTTCCTGAAGCTTCTGATCGTGCATCAACGCTGGAATGAAGTCAGCGATATCGCCTCGCTTTACTCCGAAATGAGGCGGGCGGCCGCATCTGAAACTGAATGTCAGGTCACGACGGCACTGGTGATCGACGAAGCGTCTCAGACGGAGTGGAAGGTTGGGTTAACAAAGAAGTTGGGCCGGCGAGTCCACTTGATTTTCCGTGTTGATCCAGTGCTTATCGGGGGGGGCCAGATCCGGATCGGAGATCGTGTCTGGGACGGAACGGTCCGTGGACGCCTGGACCTGCTTTCCCGGGCTTTGACCTGTCCAGCCTAGTATTCCAGAGGTTGATTACATGAGTGATTCTGTCCAACTTAGCCCCGCCGAAATCAGTTCCCTCCTCCGAGAACGTATCCAGCGTTTCGAGGCCGGTATCGATGAACGGGAGGTCGGCACAGTCGTTAGCGTTGCCGATGGGATCGTTAGGATTTACGGGCTCAGCGGGGTCCGCTACGGCGAGATGCTCGAATTCCCCGATGGTGGGACGGGCCTTGCACTCAATTTGGAACGCGATGCTGTCGGTGCAGTGGTTCTCGGTAACTACGAACAACTGACCGAAGGACAAGAGGTTCGGGCGACTGGTCGGATCCTCGAGGTTCCAGTGGGTCCAGAGCTTCTCGGCCGTGTTGTGGATCCGCTGGGTCGGGCCTTGGATGGGGGGCCTCCACTCCCCGAAGTTCACCGTGCCCCGATCGAGAAAGTCGCACCGGGCGTCATTGCCCGTCAATCGGTATCCCAGCCAGTCCAAACGGGGCTCAAAGCGATTGACGCGATGGTACCAATCGGTCGCGGACAGCGCGAGTTGATTATCGGTGACCGCCAGACCGGGAAAACGGCGTTGGCCCTCGATACAATCATCAACCAGCGCCACACGGATCTTTTCTGTGTATATGTGGCAATCGGACAGAAAGCCTCAAGCGTTTCACAAGTCGTCCGCAAGCTGGAGGAGCACGATGTCCTCAAGCGGACCATCGTGGTTGCTGCCACAGCGGCAGAATCGGCTGCACTGCAGTTCATCGCGCCCTATGCGGGCTGCACCATGGGCGAGTATTTCCGCGACCAGGGTCAGGATGCGCTCATCATCTACGATGACCTTACTAAACACGCTTGGGCTTACCGGCAGATTTCCTTGCTGCTAAAACGTCCACCCGGCCGTGAAGCCTATCCCGGCGACGTGTTTTATCTGCATTCCCGGCTGCTTGAACGGGCCTCACGCCTCAATGTCCGTGAAGTGGAGCAGCGGACCGGAGGGCGAGTTAAGGGCCGGACCGGGTCGCTGACGGCACTGCCTATCATTGAGACCCAGGCCGGAGATGTTTCGGCATTCATTCCGACCAATGTCATCTCCATCACCGATGGCCAGATTTATCTTGAGAATGATTTATTCAACGCGGGTATCCGCCCCGCAATCAATGCCGGGCTCTCCGTTTCCCGTGTTGGTGGTGCCGCACAGACAAAAATCATCAAGAAGTTGGGCGGTGGAGTCCGTTTTGCTTTGGCCCAATACCGGGAACTGGCGGCCTTTTCGCAATTTGCATCAGAACTCGACGAAATCACACGGCGCCAGTTGGAACGGGGCCAGCGGGTCACAGAGCTCATGAAGCAAAAGCAATACAGTCCCCTGTCCATTGCCGAGATGGCTATTTCACTGTTTGCTGTCAATGAGGGAGATCTCGATGGCATCCCCGTTGCCGAGGTTGGCGCCTTTGAAGGTGGTCTGCATGATTTTTTCCGTGAACAGGAGCCGGCACTTTTCACCCTGATCAATGAGACGGGGGATTATAACGACAAGGTGGCCTCCGGTCTCCGCCAGACCATAAACCGTTTTCGGAAGGAAACTGGACGCTGACAGATGGCCGGCACCAAAGAAATCAGGACGCAAATTCGAAGCATCGAAAGTACCCGCAAGATCACGCGGGCGATGGAGATGGTGGCTGCGAGCAAGATCCGGCGGGTTCAAGCACGGATGCAGGCCAGTCGTCCCTATCTTGATCGGATCCGCCAGGTGACCAGTCACCTGGCCGTTCTCCGCCCCGAGTTCCCCCATCCTTTCCTGCTGCCGAGGACTGCGGTACGTGGAGTGGGTTTTCTTGTGATCGGGACCGACCGTGGCCTGTGTGGTGGACTCAACATCAACCTGATCCGCACGGTCTGGAACGAGGTCCGAATCTTTAATAAGCAGGACATTTCCATCCGCTTTGCGGCAATCGGACAAAAGGCATTGACTGGCCTCAGGCGCTTGGATGCAACACTCGTAGCGTCGGTCACGCATCTGGGCGACCGCCCTTCTCCGGAAAATGTGATCGGACCTTTACGCGTACTGCTCGAGGATTACCGACAGGGTCATATCGACCGTCTAGTTCTGGCTTTCAATTACTTCCAGAACACAATGATCCAAAAGCCTCACTTGGTGACTCTCCTGCCGATACCCGTCCAGCGGGACCCCGGTCTGGCCGACCATTGGGACTACCTGTACGAGCCGGACAGCATCGATCTCATTGACACATGGCTAACCCGCTATCTTGAGGCGGAGACCTACCAAGGGCTTCTCGAGAACATTGCCTCTGAGCAGGCAGCCCGCATGGTCGCCATGAAGAACGCTTCGGAAAATGCAAGTACCCTAATTGAAACCTTGAAACTGGCCTACAACAAGGCCCGTCAGGCGGCTATTACCCGTGAAATTGCCGAAATTGTTGGTGGGGCTGCCGCTGTCTAGTGACTTCATCCGTGAGAGAGACATATGAGTGAAGGTCGGATAATCCAGGTCATCGGTGCCGTGATTGACGCCGAGTTCCCACGCGAGGCGATCCCCCGCGTCTACGATGCCCTTGAAGTCGAGGAGACCGGGCTTGTTCTCGAGGTCCAGCAGGAGCTCGGGGATGGTGTGGTCCGCGCCATTGCGATGGGACCCAGTGAAGGTTTGCGACGTGGTTCGGAAGTCCGTAATACCGGTCGGCGCATCTCGGTTCCGGTAGGACAGGCGACACTAGGTAGGATCATGGACGTCCTCGGCCGGCCGGTAGACGAGGCAGGGCCTATCTCGACCGAGACCCACTGGGAAATTCACCGAACTGCGCCAGGTTTTGAAGAGCAAGCTGGATCGACCGAACTGCTCGAAACCGGGATCAAGGTCATTGATCTCCTCTGTCCGTTTGCCAAGGGTGGCAAGGTTGGCCTGTTTGGAGGCGCCGGTGTAGGTAAAACAGTCAACATGATGGAACTGATCCGCAACATTGCTATCGAACATGCTGGCTACTCGGTTTTCGCCGGGGTTGGAGAGCGGACCCGGGAAGGAAACGACTTCTACCACGAGATGAAGGAATCCAAGGTCCTGGACAAGGTTTCTCTCGTCTATGGGCAGATGAACGAACCCCCTGGAAACCGTTTACGCGTGGCACTGACCGGCCTGACCTTGGCGGAGTACTTCCGGGACGAGGGTCGTGACGTGTTGCTCTTTGTCGATAATATCTATCGCTTCACCTTGGCGGGTGTCGAGGTATCTGCCCTCCTTGGACGCATGCCTTCAGCGGTGGGTTACCAGCCGACGCTGGCCGAAGAGATGGGGCGTTTACAGGAACGGATCACGTCCACGAGAAAAGGGTCTATCACCTCTATCCAAGCAGTTTATGTGCCGGCTGACGACCTCACGGATCCTTCCCCGGCTACAACTTTTTCCCACTTGGATGCCACGGTGGTCCTCTCCCGGCAGATCGCTGAATTGGGCATTTACCCGGCTGTCGACCCCCTAGATTCAACAAGCCGGCAACTGGATCCCCAAATCGTAGGAACTGACCACTATGAAACCGCCCGCTCAGTCCAGGCGATTCTGCAGCGTTATAAGGAACTCCGCGATATCATCGCCATTTTGGGTATGGATGAACTCTCAGAAGAAGACAAAGTGACGGTTTCCCGTGCACGAAAAATCCAACGCTTTCTGTCTCAACCTTTCTTTGTTGCGGAAGTCTTTACCGGGTCCCCTGGGAAATACGTCCCACTGAAGGAGACCATCCGGGCCTTCCGCGGTATTGTGCATGGAGAGTACGATACCCTACCCGAACAAGCTTTCTACATGGTGGGGACGATTGATGAGGCCATGCAAAAAGCCAAAGCCGTGTAAACTCGTATGGGTATGGTGATGCAGGTGGATGTCGTCAGCCTCGAATCCCCGATTTACTCTGGGGAGGCCGAGATGGTCTTTGCTCCGGCAGAGCTCGGCGAGGTCGGTATCGCTCCACGTCATGCGCCCCTATTGACTCGCCTCAAGGCTGGCGAGTTGCGGATCCAGACTCCAACGGAAACTCTCTCACTGTTTGTGTCCGGCGGTCTGCTCGAGGTCCAGCCCCATCAGGTTATGGTTCTGGCGAACAGTTTCATACGCACATCCGAGATTGATGAAGCCAAGACACGCGAAGCTAAGCTGGCAGCTGAGACCTTTCTCGCCTCAAGTGCTGAGTCTGTCGATGTGGCGCGTGCTGAAGCCGAACTGGCCGAAATGACCGAAAGGCTGAGGGTCCTTGATCGCCTGAGGAAGCGGGGACAGCTGCGGTGAACGGAGATTTGGGGCGATCTGGGTTTCCCAAGAAAGCCTGCCCACGGCCGTGAAGGCCACATCACATAGGCTTTTAGTCGTGGTCTTGGCCGCGGGAGCTGGGACGCGGATGCGCTCGTCTCGTCCTAAGGTGCTTCATGAACTGGCAGGACGCCCGCTCTTGGATTGGGTCCTCGAGACCGCTCGGTCACTCAATCCGGATGAGATCCGGGTTGTGACGGGTGTGGGGGGGGCAGCAATCCGTTCTCGCTTCGGAGAAAGCGGAATCCGGTTTGTGGACCAGCCGGAACCGCTCGGTACTGCACATGCACTGGGACTGGCCGTAGCAGACGTGACTGGTGACCCCAGCGTGCTTGTACTCTACGGAGACGTACCTCTTCTCGAAGCGGGTGATCTCAAGCTTCTGCTCGAAGCCGTGGAACAGCCCGCCTTGGCACTCCTGACAACGGAAAGAGCAGATCCGGGTGGGTATGGACGGATAGTCCGCGATGCACAGGGTCGGATCCGTTGTGTTGTCGAAGAAGCTGATCTTTCCGATGATACGACGCGCGCAATCCGTGAGGTTAACACCGGGATACTTGCGTGTTCGGGACAGCTTTTGACACAGCTGTTACCGCGGATTGGGAGACGAAATGCCCAGGGAGAGTTTTATTTGACGGATATGGTTGAAGAAGCACTCCTCGCCGGGATACCGGTTCATACTCGTCTGCTCGGCCGTCCAGAGATGGCACAGGGAGTGAATTCAGCATCGGATCTCGCGACAGCAGAACGGACTCTGCAGACCCGGCTGGCTGGGGTGCTGATGCGTCAGGGCGTGCGCATCCGGGATCCCGCACGATTTGATCTGCGTGGGTCGGTCGAGGCCGCCTCTGATGTCGAGATCGATGTCGGTGTGATCCTTGAAGGCCGGATCCAGCTGGGTCAAGGAGTGCGAATTGGTCCCTATTCGATTCTGCGTGATGTGAGCCTGGGAGAGGGCACAGAGGTGTTGTCCCATTGTGTCCTTGAGGGAGTTGAAACCGGGAGCCATGTCCGTATCGGACCATTTGCACGTATCCGTCCGTCAACCCGCCTACTCCATCATGCCCGGATCGGTAACTTCGTCGAAGTCAAAAACAGCCGACTCGGTGATCACAGCAAGGCAAACCATTTAGCCTACATCGGAGATGCCGAGATCGGGGATGATGTCAATCTGGGGGCGGGGGTTATCACCGTCAACTACGATGGAACAGAAAAGCACACAACGGTCATTGAAGATGGTGTTTTCGTCGGCTGTGATAGCCAGTTGATTGCACCAGTAACGCTCAGGCAGCGTTCCTTCATTGCTGCTGGGACGACCGTCGTCAGAGATACGCCTCCTGACCAGCTGACACTGTCCCGTAACGATCAGAAGAGTATTCCTCACTGGAAACGGCCGGGGAAGAAATCCTAGTTATGTGCGGGATTATCGGAGCTATTTCCACGGATGATGTCGTTCCGGTTCTTCTGGAGGGATTGAAACGATTGGAATACCGAGGCTACGACTCAGCCGGTCTCGCTGTGCTCGATGGGAAGCACCAGCTTGCCCGGCGTCGCCGACAGGGTAAGGTCGCCCTTCTGGCAGATGAGATCAGTCAGCATCCTTGCTCCGGTTCTGTTGGGATTGCCCATACGCGTTGGGCCACTCATGGGGCACCCTCGGAGGCCAATGCCCATCCTCACCGTTCAGAGGGAATCGCACTCGTCCATAACGGCATTATCGAAAATCACGAGTCTCTGAAACACCAGCTCAAATCCCGAGGATACCACTTCGAATCAGATACCGATACCGAGACGGTGGTCCACCTCATCCACGCCATCCGGCAGGAACATCCGGATCTTCGGTCCACCATGATTGAAGTCCAGCGTCGCCTGACGGGAGCGTATGCACTTTTAGTTCTGGATGAACAGTCCCCTGACGTGCTGGTCACATTGCGGATGGGTTGCCCCATGGTCATTGGGTTCGGGGAAGGGGCAACCTTCGTTGCTTCTGACGTGACTGCCCTTTTGCCTCTGACTCAGGATTTTCTTTTTCTCGAAGACCACGAGGTCTCCGAGTTGCGTGTCCCCAAGGGTGGCCAGCCGCCTTGTCGCATTTGGTCTGGAGCTGGAATCCCGGTCGAACGCCATCCAACGCGAGTCTCATTATCGGCAGATGCTGCCGAACGGGGAACTTTTCGCCATTTCATGTTGAAGGAAATTCACGAGCAGCCACGTGCGGTCACGGAGACTCTGGAACAGAGGATCTCCGGCGAACATGTTCTGGAATCTGCCCTAGGCTACCAGACCCGTGAAATTCTGCCGAAAGTAAAGGCCGTTCATATTGTTGCGTGCGGCTCCAGTTATCATGCCGGGCTCGTGGCCCGTCACTGGATCGAGAAACTGGCTCAGGTGCCGGTTTCCGTTGAGATTGCGAGCGAATACCGGTATCGCCCCCTCTGTTTGCAGGAACACACTCTACTCGTTGGGATTTCGCAATCTGGCGAGACGGCAGATACGCTAGCGGCTTTCCGTCGGGCCAAGACACTCCCATACGCCGGCCGCTTGGCACTCTGTAATGTTGCTGAAAGTGCCATGATGCGTGAAGCCGAACTCGGTCTCTTGACCCGGGCAGGCCCCGAAATCGGGGTGGCCTCTACCAAGGCGTTTGTGACCCAGCTCACATTGCTTTTTTGGCTGAGTCTGGGGCTCGCCAAGTCAAAGGGTCTTTTAGAGGAGGAGATGGAAAGACGGGCTGTGAAGGAGTTGAGGCATCTCCCCGTCCTTCTGGAAAAGCTGCTTGAGTTGGATCCCGTAGTAAATGAATGGGCTCGGTTGCTGACCAGATACGATCATGCCTTATATGTCGCCCGTGGCGTCCATGATCCAATTGCTCGGGAAGGGGCACTCAAGCTCAAGGAAATCGCCTATATCCAGGCAGAGAGCTATCCTGCGGGTGAACTGAAGCACGGCCCGCTGGCTTTGATCGATTCAAGGATGGCGGTCATCGGTCTTGTGCCGGACAACTTTCTCACGGATAAGCTCAGGTCCAATCTCGAGGTCATCCGCGCGCGCAATGGTCACCTGTTCCTGTTGGTGGATCCCGGACTGGAACTTCCAGTGGGGGAAAATGTCCACGTACTTCGTCTTCCCGAGGTTCCGGGCGAGTTTTCATCTCCTATTGCCTATACGTTACCTCTGCAGTTGCTGGCTTACCATGTGGCTGTTCTACGTAAACATGATGTCGATCAGCCACGCAACCTCGCCAAGTCGGTTACGGTCGAGTAGATTCAGTGCCTTGCCGAGTTGCGTTGTGCAAGGACTGCAGTACCCTGTTTGGGTTGCCCCACCATCCAAACGCGTGCCCGGTTTGTTCTGAACCAAAATTATAGAAACAATCTATCGGGGCGAAGATAAGCACGATGGGGGGAGAGCGTTGGATCACATGGGTCCATGATTCTCGAGTTTTGGTTGGTAAGCCTATCGGCGACAAAAGCACCAAATAATCACAGTGTCGCACATGGTCCTGTGGCCTTCAGTTGGATCACAAACACGACCTGGACCATTCAACCTTCCGTCTTTACGGAATTTTTACGCCGCGCCACCTCTTTTTTGCATCCGATATTGAAATCACGGGTTTATATTGGCGCCTGTATGGCATGGGAGGATATTTGTGTCAGTTCTAGTTTTGAGTCGGACACGTTATCCGCTACATCAACGCGCACCTATCCATCTAATGTGGGGAGCAGGGGCTCGCAAGGCTCATCCGTAATAAACATGAATGTCATCTATACGCTCGTCCTGCTGGGATTTTTCCCCTTGTCCATCGTCATGGTCCAAATGCTGGATCGATTGAGGAGAAGAAAATGAAGCTTTTTGCCGGGATCAGTTTAGTCATCGGTATTGGGCTCTGTATTTATCTTCTGGTTTTTCTGATTGATCCGGAACGCTTTTTATGATGCAGTCCATAGTGTTGACCGTAACGGTACTGGTCATCGCAATCACGTTGGCCGTGCCACTCGCGCATTACATGCACCGGGCCTATTCCGGCGAGCAGTTTTGGGCTAGGAAGATACTGGGTCCGGTTGAAAGCGCACTTTACAAGGTGTCCAGGATTTGCCCAACAGAGGAAATGGACTGGAAACGTTACGCCATTACCCTCCTACTGTTCAACTTGTTGGGCGGACTTTTCCTGTACGGTTTGCTTCTGTTGCAGGGCTCTCTTCCTTTGAATCCTGAGCACTTCCCGGGAGTGCCGGCAGGATCAGCTTTCAATACCGCTGTCAGCTTTTTGACCAACACCAACTGGCAGGATTATGCCGGTGAATCGACTTTAGGGTACCTCGCTCAAATGATGGGTTTGACTGTCCAGAACTTTCTCTCGGCGGCAGTGGGGATCACCTTGGTTCTGCCCATCATTCGGGGTCTGGTCCGTGAGAAAACGGATTGTTTAGGGAACTTCTGGGTAGATCTGACCCGCACGGTACTCTATGTGCTCATGCCGTTATCTGTCTTGTTAGGACTCATTTTCATGGAGCAGGGTGTTGTCCAGACACTGGCGCCTTATATCCATGCCCACTTGATTAATCCCTTCGACTGGAATGGAAGGAAGATTTTTCGCCAAGTAATCGCGCTGGGCCCGGTGGCCTCACAGGAGGCGATCATGGTGCTTGGTAATAATGGAGGTGGGTTCTTTAACGCCAATGCTGCCCATCCCTTCGAGAACCCAACCGCACTCACTAATTTGCTACAGATGGTAGCAGTGATTCTGATTCCAACGGCATTGGTTTTTCTGTTCGGTTACATGGCTCAGTCGCGACGCACCGCGTGGGCCATTCTCGCGGCCATGTTGGTATTATTCGTTCCGCTGACTTTGGCCAGTGAGCATTTCGAACTCGCGGGCAATCCCCGACTGGCTGCACTCCATGTTGCGCAGTCGAATCGGCCGGCCTTGGCGGGGGGAGGGAATTTGGAGGGCGTGGAAGATCGCTTTGGAGCTGGTGGCTCTGCTCTCTTTGCCAGCCTTGCAACCGCAACGTCAACTGGGGCAGCCAATTCCGCCTATGACTCACTGATGCCATTGTCTGGCGGAATCAATCTTTTCTTTATGCAAATGGGTGAAACGGTTTTTGGTGGTGTGGGAACAGGCCTAGCGACCATGTTGGCCTTCATGATCTTCGCCGTTTTCCTAGGCGGACTGATGGTGGGGCGGACGCCGGAATTTCTCGGTAAGAAAATCGAGTCTTTCGAAACAAAAATGGCCTCTTTGTCGATTCTGGTCATGCCACTTTTGGTTCTGGTTGGAACTGCAATTGCCGTCACTTCATCGGCAGGACGTGCCGGAGTGTTCAACCCAGGTGCACACGGGTTCAGTGAGATACTGTACGCGATCACCAGCCCAGCCAACAATAATGGCAGCGCCTTTGGAGGCCTCAGCAGCGATACGCGGTTTTACAATCTGCTCACCGCTTTTTGCATGTTGGTCGGTCGCTATTGGTCCTATCTCCCCTTGTTGGCGATGGCCGGCTCCTTGGCCAGAAAACAGAAGGTACCGGTGGGTGCTGGTACCCTCGTGACGCACACTCCCATTTTCGTCAGCTTGTTGGTGGGTGTGATTCTCTTGTTCGGTGCACTTAATTTCTTTCCCGCCCTGGCACTGGGACCTATTGCAGAACAATTGGCACCGATAGCGTCTCACTTCCTGATTCGATGAGGTTGGTCGATGAATTCAATGCGAACACATCAGGCTCCACGACTGGGCTGGGAACAGCAGATCCGGGGAGCCTTGGGAGATAGCGTACGCATGCTGACGCCATGGAAGCAGTGGCACAACCCAGTGATGTTCGTCGTTTACATCGGTTCGTGGCTGCTTTTGGCACTTTTTGTCCATGATCTCATGGGACATTCCACCGGAACTCTGTTCACTGGCGTCATCGATCTCTGGTTGTGGCTGACCCTTTTGTTTGCCAATTTTGCCGAAGCTTTGGCAGAACGTCAGGGTCAGGCACAGGCCAACAGCCTGAGACAGACCCGACAGGAAGTACGGGCCAAGAAGCTCGCCCAGCCGGTCTTCGGGGCCGCTTGTCGAGAAGTTGCAGGGGCCAGTCTTAAAAGGGGGGACTTCATCCTGGTCGAGGCAGGTGACATTCTCCCGGCCGATGGAGAGGCTTTGCTCGGTGTCGCTGCCGTGGACGAAAGTGCAATCACCGGTGAGAGTGCCCCTGTGATCCGTGAAGGTGGGGGAGATCACAGTGCCGTGACCGGTGGCACTCGTGTGATTTCCGATTGGCTGATCGTCCGGGTGACTGGTGAGGCTGGAAATTCCTTCCTGGACAGAATGATTGCGATGGTGGAGGGGGCCTCGCGCCGCAAGACGCCCAACGAAATAGCCCTAAGCATCCTTCTGGCTGTTTTGACCCTCGTATTCCTTGTAGTGACCCTGAGCCTCTACCCTTTCTCTTGGTATAGCGTTCACTATGCTGCCCATTCAGGCCATGTGATCAGTATTACGGTTCTGGTTGCCCTCCTGGTTTGCTTGATCCCAACGACCATCGGTGCTTTACTTCCAGCGATCGGGATTGCCGGCATCATGCGTCTGCTACGGGCTAATGTCGTCGCCACATCTGGTCGTTCGATCGAAGCAGCCGGAGACGTCGATGTACTACTGCTCGACAAAACCGGAACGATTACTTTCGGCAATCGAGAGGCCACCGCGTTCTACCCCGTTGTGGGCGTCACCGAAGAGCAGCTGGCCACTGCGGCTCGGCGAGCTTCAGTGGCAGATGAGACTCCAGAGGGGAAAAGCATCGTGGCTCTGGCACAAAGAAGATTAGCTGATCGTGAGGATCCAATACCTGACGATGCAAAGCAGATTGCATTCAGCGCCGAAACCCGCATGAGCGGGATGGACTGGGGAGAGATCAGGTTGCGCAAGGGGGCGCCTGACTCGATGAGACAGTGGGTGAGCTTGCAAGGCGGCTCTTGGCCGGATGACCTTGCTGCCACGATAGAGCGAATTGCAGGCCGTGGAGCTACCCCGCTTGTGGTTTGTGAGGACCAACGAACCTTGGGCGTTGTTGAACTTAAGGATATCGTCAAGGGCGACATCAAGGCGCGCTTTGCCGAGTTGCGTGAAATGGGAATCCGTACAATCATGATTACCGGAGATAATCCCCTGACGGCCGCCTCCATTGCCGCAGAAGCCGGTGTGGATGACTTTCTTGCCGAGGCCAAGCCGGAGACCAAGCTGTCCTGCATTCGGAAGTACCAGGGAGAGGGCTATATGCTGGCCATGACAGGCGATGGGACCAATGACGCGCCAGCGCTGGCCCAAGCCGATGTCGGGTTATGTATGGCCAGCGGAACTCAGGCTGCTCGCGAAGCTGCCAATATGGTGGATTTAGACTCAAACCCGACGAAGCTACTTGAAATCGTCCAGATCGGCAAGCAGCTGCTGATGACCCGGGGTGCCCTTACCACCTTTAGTGTGGCAAATGATGTGGCGAAATACTTTGCCATTATCCCTGCTGCGTTTGTATCTACTTACCCCCAATTGGAAGCACTCAACATCATGGACCTGAGTTCTCCCCAGCGCGCAATATTGGCTGCAGTGATTTTCAATGCCCTCATCATCCCTCTGCTGATCCCCCTGGCGCTCAAGGGAATTAAATTCAAGGCGGACTCTGCCCAGCGTATTCTCCGGCGCAACGTCTGGATCTACGGTCTTGGGGGAATCATTGCCCCATTTATCGGCATCAAGCTGATTGATGTGCTTTTGACACTCCTCTAAGAAGGGTGACCATCCATGCTAAAAGACTTCAAGTCCTCCATGCTACTTTTCCTTGCCCTTTCCGTGCTGACCGGGTGCATCTACCCATTGACCATGACCGGAATCGGTCAAACCGTATTCCCCCACCAGGCGAACGGCTCGCTGATCAAAATCCATGGGCAGGTTGTGGGTTCCGCACTGATCGGTCAACATTTTCGCGGGCGGCGCTATTTCTGGGGGCGACCTTCTGCAACTCCATCCTTTCCTGACAACGCGGCAGCTTCGGGCGCCTCCAATCTAGGTCCGGATAACCCCGAGCTCGTAAGCCACGTCAAAGATCGTATCAGGCGGCTGCGGAAGGCAGATCCCGGGGTTCAGGGGCCGATTCCCGTCGATCTTGTGACTTCTTCAGGGAGTGGGCTCGATCCAGATATCAGCCTTGCAGCGGCGCTCTATCAGTTACCCCGTGTTGCGCGTACGGGTGGAGTCTCCCCAAATGTCCTGCGACGGCTGATCCGTAGTTCTCTGGTCGACTCTTTGGGTGGGATTGCCGGTGAGCCGGTCGTGAACGTGATTCGGCTCAACTTGGCCCTGTACCGTATTTATTGCAAGGTACACCACAGCGTGGCAGCTGCCCTATTGGGCGAAGCGAAAGCGCCGGGCCCTCAACCATCATCAAGGGCCGGTTCACTAAAAATCCGACAAGAGGATCCCCAGATGTCCGGGTTGCCCTAAGGGAATCCATGGCTACACCCATCAGCAGGCTCAAGCGTTGCTCCGGTTGGTACAAGCTCCTGCCCGTTTTGCTAATTGGCAACCTGCTTTGGCTTCCGCGTTACTCCCAGGCAAGCCCGTTGCCTATGCCACCGATGAGTGGTCCCTTGACTTCACTGGCCCCAATCCATTTTCGTGCGGGTCCGCTTGGTCAGCTCGATATCACGGGCGTCATGAGCGGTTTCGGGGTATGGCAGAACCATACGGTTCGGGGGGATCGGTCATTTCGTGCCGATATCAGTAACGCTCAGATTTTTATCCAGAAGACTCATGGCTGGGTCCAGTTCTTCCTTCAGGCGGGCGCGTACAATTTACCTACACTTGGGACACCCTCCCTCTCCACTGGAAATACGGTCAGCGAGTATTACGGCGCTCTTCCACAGGCCTTCCTGAAGATCGTTCCTTCTCGGAATTTCTCGATTCAAGCCGGGAAGCTGCCGACGTTGATTGGCGCCGAATACACCTTTACTTTTGAAAACATGAATATTGAGCGCGGCCTGCTCTGGAACCAAGAGAACGCGATCGAACGCGGAGTCCAGCTCAACTATAGTGTGGGATCCTTTGCCGCGTCGCTACAATGGGGCGATGGGTTTTATTCGAACCGATACAATTGGATCTCGGGCGAGCTTTCCTACACCATCAATCCGGCGAGTAGCCTGAGTTTTGTCGCGATGGGTCATGTCGGACAGACGGTTTATTCCAGTCCGGCGACTCCGTTGGATCAGAACAATAGCGACCTCTATAGCGTGGTCTATACGTATAGCTCGAGATCATGGGTTATCCAGCCTTATTTCCAGTACACGTTTGTCCCAAGGAATCTATCGATCGGTGTCAGCCGGGGAACCGCAACCCGGGGTATTGCCTTGCTTGCGAGCAACCGGATTGCTCCCTGTTTTTCTTTGGCCGCCCGTGTCGAATACATCGCCAGCACCGGGAATGTCCGCGATGGAGCCGCGAATCTCCTGTATGGTCCTGGGAGCAGGGCTTGGTCCCTGACTCTCACGCCCACTTGGCAGGATAGGGGGTTTTTTGCCCGAGCCGAATTTTCCTTTGTGAACGTTCTTGATGGGGTATCGGGCAACATTTTTGGCCCTCACGGAGACAGTACGAATCAGGCCCGGGTCCTTTTTGAAACCGGTTTCATGTTTTAGTTTGGAGATACAACTGAACCCGGGGCAGACCCCACCCTTCCGGGAGATCATTCGAAGTGGTGTTCCGGCTCGCCGTCAGAGTGCCTTTCGGAAGGTCAGGTTGATGCGCATGGGGCCGGTCAGGGGATGGTGACCAGAAGCCAGTCGTGCGATGCCGTGAAATGCATACCGAAAGGGACCTCCCCAAACCAAAACATCCCCATGGTAGAGGGGAATGCGCATCACCGGATCATTTCTTTGTAGACCTCCGAAGAGGAAGGACGCGGGCAGTCCGAGTGAGACTGAAACGATCGGTGCGGATCCATCCTTCTCATCACGATCCTGATGGAGAGAAAGGCTGCTCCCTGGTTTGTAGCCATTAATGAGACAGACATCGGGGCAAAAGCCCTGGAAACCAGCACGATGAGCGGCCGCGTCTGCCAGATCTCGGAAGCTATCCGGTAGAGGTGGCCATGCCTTGCCCGTCAGGGGATCTCGGTCTGTATACCGGTAGCCCCTTCGGTCGCTGATCCACCCGGTTGTTCCGCAGTTGCTCATGGCAACCGACATGCGCCGCCCCCCCGGGGTCTTCATGCAACGGAACGGAGCTTGTGCCAGGATCGCAAGAATCGCTTCCATCAGGAGGTCGCTGGGTTTGACCGCCATACCTGGGAAGAGGACGGCCCCCTCCCGTATAGCAAGAGAGCCAGGCCGGGCAACACCCGGCTCGGGGAAGAGGATTCCCGTCCACTGATCAGGGTTCGTTAGGCACGCTCTGGGCAACTGAATCGGTCAGGTCAGCCTCAAAACTCTTCGATGAAGCTTTTCAGGCGCGATGCCCGAGAGGGGTGCCTGAGTTTCCTGAGAGCCTTGGCTTCAATCTGCCGGATCCGCTCGCGTGTGACGTCGAACTGCCGCCCCACTTCCTCAAGTGTATGGTCGGTATTCATATCAATTCCGAAGCGCATCCTGAGTACCTTGGCTTCGCGCGGTGTGAGGGTCGCCAGCACGGAGTGGGTCGTGTTGCGGAGACTGTCCGTTGTTGCCTGTTCGATCGGAGCAGGCATATTGACATCCTCAATGAAATCCCCCAGGTGGGAGTCCTCGTCGTCACTTACCGGGGTTTCCATGGAGATTGGTTCCTTGGCAATTCGCATCACTTTTCGAACCTTGTCCTCCGGCATATCCATACGTTTGGCCAATTCTTCCGGAGTAGGTTCGCGACCTTTTTCCTGAAGTAACTGACGGGATATCCGGTTGAGTTTGTTGATCGTCTCAATCATGTGAACTGGGATACGGATGGTCCGGGCCTGGTCCGCGATGGACCGTGTGATGGCCTGACGGATCCACCAAGTCGCGTAGGTCGAGAATTTATACCCGCGTCGATACTCGAATTTGTCGACAGCCTTCATCAGTCCGATATTGCCTTCCTGGATCAGATCCAAGAACTGGAGTCCTCGGTTCGTGTACTTCTTTGCGATTGAAATCACGAGGCGCAGGTTGGCCTCTACCATTTCCTTTTTGGCCCGTCTGGCTTTGGTTTCTCCCATCATCATCTGCCGATAAATCTCCTTGATATCAGCAATCTTGAGGTGATAGGTCTCTTCCAGTGTGATCAGCTGTTCTTGCAGTTTGTGGACTTCCGGGCGGACCACTCGCAGTGCCGTCGACCATTTACGCTTGGCGCGAATGTGGGGATCGATCCAGTTGAGCGCGGTTTCGCGCTGCGGGAATGTCTTTATAAAATCCCGCTTGGGCATTCCTGCCTGGTCGACACAAAACCGCATGATCTCCCGTTCAATTTGACGGATTGTATTGATGGTTTCCCTGAGACTGCGTGTCAAAATATCCATGGTTCTGGGAGTGAGTCGCAAACGCTGTAGTTCGAGTGCGGTTTGGGCGAGTGTCCGCAGCGAGCGTTCGTCGCGCTTTTTGGCCAGGGCGCGCGAGGATCGGAGGTGGGCCTTCTCGATTCGGCGGACCATTTCGGCTGCAAGCTCGGGGTTGGGGCCGAGGACCGGAAGGTCATCTTCTGAGACACCCGGATCCAGGTCTTCCTCATCCGTCTCATCACTGGGACCGGCAGGTTCAATACCGATCTCCATAAGCGGAATGGGTTCCGCATGATCGTCGGACAGGGGGGCCCCACTCACGGGATCCCGGAACCCCTGGATCAGCTCTCCGAGTTTGATCTGGTTTGCCTCGACTTGCCGGTATTCCTCGATGAAGCGGCTGATGGCCCCGGGAAATTTAGCGAGGGCCGCGTATTTCTGGTTCAGGCCTTCCTCAATGCGTTTCGCAATCCCGATCTCCCCTTCGCGGGTCAGGAGATCGACTTGGCCCATCTCACGCATGTACATGCGAACGGGATCAGTGGTTCGGCCATACGCTGAATCGACCGATGCCAACGCGGCTGCCGCCTCTTCCATGGCCTCGTCGTCCTCGTTGACCTGATGGTCAGATAGGAGAAGGAGTTCAAGAGCTGCGTCAGGGGGGGAATCATGGACCATGATTCCCATATCATTGATAACCGAAATAATTTCATCGAGTTGTTCAGCGTCGACAATATCCCGGGGAAGGAAATCGTTGACCTCGCTGTAGGTCAGATAGCCCTGCTCCTTGCCTTTGGCGATGAGCTGGCGGAGTTGGATATTCCGGTCTTCACTCTCACTCATGGGCGGGGATACCTGAAGGTTGAGATGGCTAACCCGGAGGCCGGGTGGAACTGCTAATTATAACCCATCCATCCGGTTCGACTGACCCACGGCCCCACGCCCAATCAAAATAACGGCTAGGAAACCTTCAGATTCGACTCAAGTAACTGAATTTCCTTTTTTTCTTCGCTTGAGAGTGTTCTCGTCCGTGACAGGTCGAGGAGGGCCTTCAAGCGCTTCTGGGTTGTGGCTTGTGCCCGGATCCTGGCGATCAGTCCCAGTGTTTCGGTCCGATTGGCCTCGGCATCAAGGAGAGGGCCTTGCCCCAAAAGCCTTTCTATGAGGGTACCGGTTGGGCTGTCCCGGAAAATTTCAAGCAACCGGCCAGTCGTGAGATTTTCGTGACTTTTAGAGGCCGTTTGGAGGTTTTTCACGTGTTCAAGACCGGGCAGGTCTATTTCGTCAAGTTCAGCCTCAGCAGGCAGTAGGGCAATGAGGTCGGGTTGGTGCAAGAGATGCAGGAACAGCTGTCGCACAATCCCACCACGTCCAACTGGGACCCGTGAGTCCGGTTTCTGGGGCTTGCTCTCCGACCGCACTTTCGCAGCTGGCCGAGGAAGTACTTGATCCAGTTTGAAGTAACGGGCAAGTTCTTCCCGTAACAGTTCACGATAGACAGGATCTTCGATTAGCAGAAGAAGCCGCTGGGTTTCTGCCGCCAAACTGGCACGAGTTTCAACTCCACTCCCCGCGAAGCGCTTCTCGAGCGCATATCGCACCGATTCCGACAGTTGGTGCCCCCGTTCAAGACGCACATGGAACCCATCCGTACCCGCCTCCCGGATAAAACTGTCGGGATCCTGGTTCGCCGGAAGCCCGACAAACCTGAAACGACGTCCAGCACGGGCCAGGGGTAGGACGAGTTCGAGGGTCCGGTACGAGGCACGCCGACCCGCGGTGTCCCCGTCAAAGCAGAAGACGATTTCCGGAGTATGGCGAACCATTTTTTGCAGTTGGTCGGTTGTGAGCGAAGTCCCCAGAGTAGCCACTGTTTCAGGAAAACCAGCCTGCGACAAGGTTATGGCATCCAGATATCCCTCGACCAGAATCAGCCGGTCGGGGCGGTCTGGTTTTTGACGGGCTTCATACCATCCGTAAAGTTCCCGCCCTTTGTGGAAAAGGAGGGATTCCGGCGTGTTCAGGTACTTCGGGGTTTCTTCGCCCAGTGTGCGGCCTCCGAAGCCAATGACTTCACCGCGCAAGTTCCGGATCGGGAACATGAGCCGGTTGCGGAACCGGTCTCCACGCTCGGATATCAGGCCAAGGAGTTTGAGAAGGCGGGTCCGCTCGACGTCGGTTTTCCAGCGATTGAAAAGTGAGGAACCCGGGGGGGCGTATCCTAGGCGGAACCGCCGGGCTGTTTCCGGGCGAACTCCGCGCTCGTTGAGATAGCGACGGGCGTTACCTGAGGTGGCAAGTGCGGCTTCATACTCGCGGGCTACCTCTTCGGTCAAAGATAGTGCAGCCGAACGGTGGGGATCCGTATCCGCCGCATTGCGATCTGGTATTTCGAGGCCTAGGCGGGCAGCGAGCGCCTCGACTGCTTCCGGAAAACTTGAGCGGTCATAGGCCATAAGGAATCCGATCGCACTTCCATGTGCACCACAACCAAAGCAGTGATAAAACTGCTTTCCCGGGCTGACTGTGAAGGACGGCGTCCGTTCCTCGTGGAACGGACAGCGGCCCGTGAAATCACGGCCGGTTTTCTTGAGCGTAACCCGTTCACCCACAAGTGCAACGAGATCAATCCGCGCCAGCAGATCATCAATGAAAGCTTGAGGGATGCGTCCCGGATTCATTCCCTGAAGTCGATGTTGGAGAAGGCTAGCCAGTCAGCCGGGCTTTGACCTTGGCACTGACCTGGGCCAGATCTGCTCGGCCGGCAAGCTCCACTTTGAGCCGGCCCATCACGCGGCCGATGTCTTGGGGCTTTTGCGCATGGGTTTCAGTGATGACTCGGTCAATCACGGCCAGAAGTTCGGCTCCCTCCAGCCGGGGAGGGAGGTAGGTAGAGACCACCCGGATTTCCTCTTCTGCGGCCTGAGTTTCCCGTTCACGGCCGGCCTTGCGAAAAGCCGCCGCCGATTCTTCATGCTGATGGACAAGCTTGGTCAGGACTTGGATCACTTCGGCATCCTCTAGGCTCCTCCGTTCGTCGACCTCGCGACGGCGGATGGCTGCCAAGGCATAGCGAAGTGTATCGAGGCGGATGGTATCCCGAGACTTCAGCGCCTTTTTGATATCGTCGGTCAGCTGAGACGTGATGGGCATGCCTGGATTTAGTGTGCGCGAAGGGCCCGAACACTATCGCGGGCATTTTTCTTGATGTAACGCTTGACGGCAGCCGCACGACGCCGCTTGCGTTCTTGGGTTGGTTTCTCGTAAAACTCCCGCCGCCGGAGTTCTGAGAGAATTCCGGCCTTTTCACAGGCTCGTTTGAAACGCCGCAGAGCGGCGTCGAAATGCTCGTTTTCTTTGACGCGGATGGTCGGCATGGGGTTTGGGGTTTCTCCTCGTTGGCACTGTCTCAAGGTGAACGTGGTATTTTACCCGAGAATATCCACGAAGCCAAGACCCCCGTGTACCTTCTAGCCCTAGAAACGTCCTGCGACGAAACCGCTGTTGCGCTTTATGGCAGTGATGGGCTCAAAGGTCACCTCGTGCACAGCCAAGTGGCCGTTCACGCCCGTTATGGTGGAGTGGTTCCGGAGTTGGCTTCCAGGGACCACGGCCGATACCTCTTGCCCCTCGTGGAGAGCCTGCTCGAACAGACGGGCTTATCCACGGGTGATCTCTCGGCTCTGGCAGTCACCCAAGGTCCTGGACTCCCGGGCGCCCTGCATGTAGGTCAGGCCTTCGGCCGTGGTTTGGCGTTTGCCTTGGGGATCCCCCTGATTGGTATTCATCATCTCGAAGCCCACCTCTTCTCCGCCGGGCTTGGATCAGATCCACCCGAGCCGCCGTTTGTAGCACTTCTGGTTTCGGGAGGTCATACGGAGCTTGTCCAGGTGGATGGATTGGGTCGCTATGCGCTTCTCGGGGCAACCCGTGATGATGCGGCAGGGGAAGCGTTCGACAAGGTTGCCCAATTGCTTGGACTGCCCTACCCTGGAGGGCCTGCGCTGGCCAGATTAGCCGAGACGGGATGCCTCACTCGTTTCCGGTTACCACGCCCGATGCTCTCCCAACCTGGCTGCGAGATGAGTTTTAGCGGTCTCAAGACGGCGGTCCTTTACGCACTCCGCCAAATTGAGGATCCGACCAGTCAGGATCGTGCTGACCTCGCCGCAGCCTTCGAGACCGCCATTACCGAGGTTTTGGTCGAAAAATCTTGGCGGGCTCTCGAGAAGACCGGTGCATCAAAGTTGGTCGTCGCGGGAGGAGTCAGTGCCAACCAACGGCTCCGCAGCTCACTTGACCGGCGCTCCCAAGGCACCGGGGTCCGTGTGTATTTCCCTCCCCTTGAGTTCTGCACCGATAATGCAGCCATGGTTGCTCATGTCGCTTGGCTCCGATGGCTGGCTGGCGAACAAACAACAACCGACGAGCACGTCCGGACACGCTGGCCGCTCGAGTCTGTCAGGCCACCCCGTCGATGCCTTGGGGTGAGGCAGATCCATGCCTGACCGAGTATTTATCCACGGGCTTTGCCTGGAAACCCAGATTGGTATCCATGCCTACGAAAAACCCCTGCGCCAACGACTCGTTCTCCATCTTGAGATGACAATCAAACTCTCAGTTTCAGCTCGGAGTGGGAGGATCGAAGAGACGGTTGACTATCGCTCCGTTGCCGAGCGCATCCAGGCAATGATCCACAATCGCTCCTTTGCCCTGATAGAAACCGTGGCGGAAGCCGTGGCGGCTCTCGTCCTCACCGAATATCCGGTACAGGCCGTACAGGTGGTACTCGAAAAGCCCGGTGCAGTTCGTGGTGCGGATCGGGTTGGGGTCATCATCGAACGCGAGGCCGATCCCGAATCAACTGCCGATGCTCCGTCCTCCGTCAACAGGAATCACTGCGCCGGTCACATAGGGTGCGTCCCGGACAAGGAATAGCACCGCTTTTGCGATATCATCCACCGATCCCATACGCTTGAGTGGCACGCGGGTGAGGATTTTACGTTGCACGGATTCCGGGACGCCGCTTTCCTGCCACAAGATGGTACCCGGAGCCACTGCATTGACTCGTACCTCGGGTGCAAGCTCACGTGCAAGGGCACGTGTCAGCATTTCGAGGCCAGCTTTGGCCGCTCCGTAGATGAGATGGCCGCGGAGTGGTTTACGAGCGTGGATATCAACTAGATTGACAATGGATCCGTGCTGTGCCTTCAGGGCATCCGCCGTTGCACGGATCAGGAAGAGTGGGGCCTTGAGATTGGTTCCCATTAGATCATCCCAGGCCTCCTCGGACAGAGATGCCAGTGGAGTTGGATAAAAGCTGGAGGCGTTATTGATCAATATGTCAAGACGAGACCAGAACGACAAAGCGGTCGCGGCCATGTCACTCAGTTCAGCAGTCTCAAGAAGATTGGCCTTTAGTGTTCGTGCTGAGTCTGGACGGATCTTATTCAATTGGTCGGCGAGTTCCCGTGCCTCGGTTTCAGAGTGGTGGTAATGCAGGATGATGCGCACCTCTGCACTGTGGAGAGTTCGAGCGATGGCAGCACCAATCCGACGCCCTGCTCCAGTGATCAGGGCAACCTGGCCTTCAGTCTGAACAGGTACAGGGACGACGGGCGACATACGCCAGATGCTAACCATTGGACGCTAGCATAACGCATCCTGACATAAAACCGAAACGGCCATTAAGTTACCGCAACCCGTCCGCAAGCATTTTTTGCACGACGCCCTGGATCTGGGTAGTATTTTCTCCAATGAAAACCGAAATTGCGATCCCCCTGCCCGAACTCACTGAGCCACAGGCCCACCGATGCGCCGAGACACGGCAAGCCCTTCGGCAAATGGAGACAGTGCAGGGGGCGATCTATTTCGATCGTTATATGGACTTCGTCCTCTACGATACCCGCTTCGGATATTACCGGACAGCTTCAGAAACGATCGGTTCAGCTGGTGATTTTGTGACCCTGCCCGAATCGACAACACTCTTCGCACGGACACTGGCATCAGTTGCAGCCGACCTGATCCATGCGGGTCTGCCCCCGACGCTCATTGAGGTTGGGCCAGGCACCGGTCGATTATCACACGCCATGTCTCACGAATTGTTACGTTTGGAATGTGTGCCTGATCAGCATCTATTGATTGAACCTAGCCCAACCCAAACGAAAAGACAGGCAGCACTCTGGTCCCGAGACCAACATTCCGGTGTCCGGACACCTGAGTGGCAGGTTCAGCTTCCTGCGGAGGAGTGGTCTGGTCTGGTGATCCTAAACGAAATCATTGATGCCTGGCCGGTTGCCCTAGTGGAAAAAGCAGCATCCGGGTGGTTTGAATGGGGAGTCAAAGTCAGGGGCCAGACCCTCTCGTGGCAAGCACTACCGGTGAGGCCCGGAACCCAGCACATGCTCGAAAATCTGGAATCCCAATATGGACCTTTCCCAGTTCCTTACCGAACGGAATGGAATCTCTCGCTCGACACACGTCTCAGGGCGTTACTCAAAAACTGCCGTGAGGGTTGCGCAATCGTGATTGACTACGGATACCCCCGACGTCTTTATTACCATCCAGAGCGATACCACGGCACACTCGCCTGCTATCTGCAGCACCGAACCTATGCGGATCCTCTCTACGCGCCTGGAGTGCAAGACATCACCGCAATGGTGGATTTCACAGCATTGGCAGAGGCATTCGAAGGTGCAGGCTGGGACTTGGACGGTTTTGCCCGGCTGGCCCCCTTTGTACTGGCAGCCCAAGGCTGGGAGGAAAATCCCGCCGAGCAAGAGCACTGGACATGGATTCAGGACATGTTGCGATTGACCAATCCAGAGGAAGCTGGTGAACTGTTTCGGGTCATGATGTGCACGAAGGGGAAGGCCCCATCGTGGGCGGGTTGGATCCAGTGCGATGAAAGCGAGCGATTATAAGCTTTTCATTCAGTGTGGGTGCCACCAGAGAAAGGCCAGCAAAACCCCGGATAGCACCAGCAATGCAGGCCCTAGAAATTTCGGCGGCAGCTCGAGTGCGACCCAGGCGATTCCTGATGCCAAAACTAGTCCGGCGATGGCGAGACGGATGGGGAATGAATGCGAGGAACTCTGGTTTTTCCCCGCTGGTTCCACTGGCTGCGGCGCATCCGTAGAACCATGCCGGGCCATCCGGTGGGTTGCCTCGTCGAGCCAAGCTTGCAAGCCCCACGAAAGAGCCGGCCAGTTCTCGATTCCATGACGCAGAAGATTGAAGGGGCTCACCTGTTGACGCATCCAGCGTTCCAGCAACGGCTTGGCTGACTTCCAGAGGTCGAGATCCGGATCGAGCTGCCGGCCAAGCCCTTCTACGGCAATCAGGGTTTTCTGAAGGAGAACGAGTTCGGGCTTGAGGTCAACATTGAAACGGCGGGCAGTCTGGAATAGCCGGATCAACAGTTGGCCCAGTGAAATCTCCTTGAGCGGGCGGTTGAAGATTGGCTCGCAGACACTCCGGATTGCGGCCTCCAGTTCGTCCAGAGGTGTTTGGGGAGGAACCCAGCCGGAGAGCAAGTGAAGACGGGCAACTTGGCGATAGTCACGATTGAAAAAAGCCAGGAAGTTGGCTGCGAGGTAGTGACGGTCTTCCTCAGTCAGTGTACCCATGATGCCGAAATCCACTGCCTGGTAGCAGGGATGGCGCGGATCCCGGACATCGACGAAGAGGTTTCCAGGATGCATGTCGGCGTGAAAAAAATTATCACGAAAGACTTGGGTAAAGAAGATGGAGACTCCCCGTTGTGCCAGCTCCCGGAAATCTACCCCGTGCGCCCGGAGCAAGGCAAAGTCATGGATAGGTATCCCGTAGATCCGTTCCATGACCATGATCCGCTCGCGGGTAAGTTCCCATATAACCTCGGGGATCGCGAGAAAGGGGCTGTTTTGGAAATTGCGCCTGAGCTGGCTTGCATGTCCGGCTTCCTGAAGCAGGTTGAGTTCATCGTGCAGCGTCTGCGCAAACTTGGCGACGATGGCACGCGGATGAAGATGAACGCCAGGTCCCCAATAACGCTCGATCCAGAAAGCCAGGTGGTCGAGCAGGATAAGATCCCGCTTGATGAGTCGGTCAATACCAGGGCGGATTATTTTGATGACGACATCACGGCCATTGTGGAGACGGGCAGCATGAACTTGTGCAATCGAAGCGGACGCAAGAGGAGTTTCGTCGAAAGCGGCAAGGTGGCGATCGAGGGGTTCCTTCCAGGCGGTTTCAATGGCATTTCGAGCCAGTATGCCGGGGAAAGGTGGAACTTGGTCTTGTAGTTTCGTGAGCTCGTCAATGAAATCACGAGGTAGAAGGTCGCGGCGAGTGGAGAGAAGCTGACCGAACTTCACATAGAGTGGGCCGAGTTCCTCAAGGGCCAATCGGAGCCGGATAGCCAGTGGTGTCTTGCGGAGCTTCCAATGCCAAGGTAGAAGCCGTCGCAGAGGGCGGACATGGCGCAGCGGTGTCCACTCGAACAAAAGGTCGTCCAGCCCATGCTTAACGAGGATCCATTGGATCCAGATGAGTCTTAGCCAGTTTCTGGGACTCATGGGGGAGGGTACCCTTCCCACTGTCTGGCCCGGACAAGGTTTTCAAGTGTGTCCAGTTGCATCGCGAGTTCCTTGAGTGTCGACTGCCAGGATGAGAAGTGTGTCAGGTTGACCCCAAATCCGATCCGTTCGAGACCGATTCGTGTGAAACCCGCAAATTGTGCTGCATTTTTTTGGAAGAATGGTGCACCGTCCTCCAGGGTACGAGACAGCCAGCGACCCAGATGGTCACCCAGAATGGCCTTAAGCCAAAAGTCGCGCTTCCGTGGCAGCTGCTGGGCTAACTCTCCAAGCATACGGGCAAATCCGAGATCGCCTTCAAACTGGAGTGTGGGTTCCGAGAGTCCCTGTAATTGTCCTATGAACTCGCCCAGCGTACCCCGTAAGACGAGATCGCTCTGTTCCCCAGACCCGGGGCTGAGACGAACTCCGAGATGGTGGAAAGCGAGTGAGAACGAGCAGCCGAGATCCGTGATTTCGACAATCAGGCTACGACCGGCAAGCCGGTGCTGGAGATCGGTCCCGGCAAAAACAGGATCGAGGAGCCGGTCGATCAAAAACTCGAGAGGGCGAGAGGTTCGCAGGAGAAAATTCACAGATGGTAGCCCCGATGCAGTGCCACAATTCCACGACACAGGTTGAAGTACTCCACACGGGCCAGTCCGGATTCCTGCATCATGAGTTTTAGAGTCTCCTGGTCCGGATGGCGGCGAATGGATTCAGCAAGATAACGATAACTGGCTTCGTCTTGGGCGATCCAGCGGCCCAGACGTGGCAAGATCTCGAAGGAGTACGTGTCGTAGAGTCGCTGGAAAACCCGGCCCCGCGGGTGGGAAAATTCAAGAATGAGGGTCACCCCGCCGACCCTGAGAACGCGATGGATTTCGGTGAGCGCCTTATCGGGATGAGTCATGTTGCGAAGGCCAAAAGCCAGCGTAACGAGGTCGAAGTAGCCTGAGGGGAATGGTAGCTGCTCGGCATCGGCTTGCACATAGAGGCTGGCTAGGGATCGGGTGGAAGCATGCTTCCGTTCCTGGCCTTGAGCCAGCATGAAAGGATTGATGTCGGAGGCAATAAGCTCCACGCTAGGTCCATAGCGATGACGCAAAACTCGCACGAGGTCGCCTGTTCCGGATGCCAAGTCCAGGATCCGTGGAGCTGGATAGCTCGGACTTATGGCCCCGAGAAACGATTTCCAGACCCGGTGCAGGCCGATGGACATGAGATCGTTCATGACATCATAGCGGGGGGCCACGGATTCAAAGACCTGCCGCACCCGGCGGGTCTTTTCTTCTGGGGTGACTGTTTCAAATCCAAAATGGGTCGAGGGATCGCCTGAGTTCATGTTGAACCCTCACGCGAAGAGGTTTGCACCGATTCAAGATAGTACAGGTAACGGGACCAGCGTTCGACTTGGGTTTCGCCAAGCTCGCGTAGAAAATCGTAAGCATAGATCCCGCTGTCATGGCCATCCTCGAAGACGATGCGAACCGCATAACGGCCTACTGGCTCAATCGAACGGATGCGCAGGGTCGCGGGAACCCGGACCCAAAGCTGGGGGTCTCGGCCAATGGCTGCTCCTGTTTCCGCTGAGGGGCTGAAGACACGCAGGTAATCACAGGGGAACCTGAAGGAGTGCCCGTCACCGAACCGGACCGACAGGCATGTCCGCTTATGATCTAGGCGGATTTCGGTCGGCCAAGTCCGTGGGGTATTCATGGTTTGAATTCAGCCCAGACCGGTACATGATCAGAGGGTCGGGCATGACGTCGAATATCTGTATCGATTCCCGCCGCTCGAAGATGGGGGACGAGAGCTTTTGACAATAGAATGAGGTCAATCCGGAGACCTTCGTTGCGCCTTAGGGCTGCCCCCCGATAATCCCACCAAGAGAAAACCGATTCCGTCGGGTAGAGAAGGCGGAAGGCATCCTGGAAACCCAGACGCTCGAGAGCTCGGAGGGCGTCTCTTGCCCGGTTGTCGGTCAAGACCGAATCCTGCCAAGCCTCAGGGTCATGGACATCGAGGTCGGTGGGTGCGACATTGAAATCTCCGACCAAGGCAATTTTGGGATGTTGGGGGAGCAGGTGTTCGAGATGAGCGATCAGTCGTTCGTACCAGGTGAGCTTGTGGGAAAACTTTGACGACTGCAGCGATTCGCCATTCGGTGCGTAAATGTCGATGAGATAAAAACTCTCAGGGATCTCAGCGGAGAGGTAACGGCAGTCCAGAGGAAGGGGATCCAGCACGGTCTCAAGGGGGCCAATCAGGGGGCGCCGGCTCAGGAGTGCGACCCCATTGTAGGAGGGTTGGCCCGAGGAGAGGATGTCGGTGTAGCCGAAAGATCCTAGAATCTCACGGGGGAAATCTGCATCGACTACCTTGGTTTCTTGTAGCGCCAAAATGTCGACCGGACGCAGATGCACCCAGTCTTTGATTTGTTCCAAGCGGGCACGAACCGAATTGACGTTCCAACTGGCCAAAGTGATTGACATGTCCAGGCTAGGTTATGGGGTACCAAGGCAAGGCCATTTTAGCCCGTCCTGTCATATGGAGCCTAGGTACGATCTAGCTCGAAGACCGGTTTTGCCGCCAGTCTGGTAGACTAGCCCATGTTGGGTAGGCCTGTGGAACCATTTGGTTTCCCGGGGGGCCCAAGATCGCAGTCCTTAAAATCCACGATATCCCGCGACAGCTGGAGTATTGAAGTCCATGCGTACCGTGCGTCAGACCACCGTCATTGTTGCCTTGATCGCTGGCTTAGGGATGGGGGTGTCCGCCTTGCATCCTGCCAAAGCCCAATCCGAGAAGATCGGTGTCATCAACCTTCTCTACATCGTTTCTCACTCTACCGAGGGCCAAGCGGCCTCACATGAGCTTAAAAGCTACGTGAAAAGCCAAGCGGCGGCTTTCAAGCGGGCACAGGACCGACTTCACCTCGAAGAGACACTCCTGCGCAAGAACCTTCCGCACGAAACGAAGGCACAGCAGAAGAAGAACATTGCTGCCTACCAGCGGGGTGAGCTGGCGCTCCGGAATCTCTACGAGAAAACACACTCGCGTATCGAGGCCAAGCGTGTGGCGCTGTTGAACCCCATTCGTACCCGTCTTTTGGTCCTGATCAAAAAATATGCCCAAGCCCATCGTTTTGCCATCATTTTCGATACGGCTGAGGGGACCGTCTATGCGGAGCCTCACTATGATCTCACGCTATTGATTCTAAAGGATTTTGATCAAAAGACGGCCGGCTGATCAGTTTGCCACGGTTTCCTAGCGTCCGCCCTGTGAACGGACAAAAATGGCGGGTCCGAGGTCTGCGCAATGCTTCCTCAGTATGGGGGCAAGGTCTTGGGTCAAGGCCTTGCCGTGGATTCTGACGGCACGATCTGGCCAGTGGATCGATAGTGAAACCAGCCGAATGCATGAGGTACCGAGACCCGGTAGTCCTTCGGGCTGGGTATCTACTTCGTAGGCATGCCCCGGTTCGAAGGGGCCCGGGACACGCAACACAAGCGCCAAGGGCAGATTGTTCTGGCGATCGCGACGAAGTATCCCGAGACTGTCGTAGGTGAGATATACGAACTGGATTTTGTTGATCGGCTCCCGGCTGGTATTGATGAAGGTTACGTCGACAGGGACAACCAGCTGGTGCTCGGGGTTCCGAAGCACACCCGGCAGGGTAACCTGATAGATCCAGATAGGGCTTGCCCGGACCCGTGCAGATTGAATCTCGGGGTGAAAGGCGCGAAATGGACTCACGGCACAACCCGCCGAGGAACCTAATCCTCCGGAGAGGATTATCGCGCCTGCAATCTGCCAGGTCCGTTTACGCGTGGGTGAGCACTCCTGACCGCTTTTTATCATAATGATGCGGAATCTCTTGTCAAGCAAGCCCCTCGCTCTTGGGGAACCCGTTTCATGCTGATCGACTACCATCGCCGCCTAGCGGCTGACCGTGTCCGAAATGAGGCGTTCTGCCAGGCCCTGAAAATGGCAATCCAGCCGGGTGTAACCCGCGTGGCGGACCTGGGTTCCGGAACCGGATGGCTGGGATTCATGTCTGATGCCTTGGGGGCGCGTTCGACCACACTTTATGAGCGGGAAATTCCGCTGGCGAAACTCTCGGAATTCCTTGTGCGTCGCAACCGCCTTTCACGGATCGAGGTTTTCGCTGAGGATTCGAGGTCGATTCTGGACCCGGAGCCGGTTGATCTCGTAGTTTCCGAGACCTTGGGCAATTTAGGGCTTGAGGAAGGAATCGGAGAGGTTTTGTGGGATGCGCGACGGTTTCTGGTACCGGGCGGAATCCGTATACCGAATGCGCTGACCCTGTATATCCGGCCGGTCGGGAGCGCCCGTTTTTGGGCTGAACTCGACCCCTGGAGGGCCGACGGTATGGATCTGGACTTGACGCCCCTCAGCCATTTGAGCCGCCAGAACCTCTATGTTCGAACCTTTCAGTCGGCTGACTTCGCAGGAATCCCACCTGCGCGCGTCTGGGATCGGATTGATTTTGGTACCCGCTACCGGAGCCGAAGACGGTGCCGAGTGGATTGGCGGTTCGAACAGACCGGATGGGTCTTTGGGTTTGCGATGTGGTGGACTGCCGACCTGATTGATGGAGTCGTCCTCTCGACTGCACCCGATTCCCCTACCACCCATTGGGAACAGATTTTCGCACCCGTTTTGGAGCCCCTTCAACTCGTTCCGGGCGAAGAGTTGGGACTCGAGATTAGTGCCCGCTTTTCAGAACGGACCGGCGTCGACTTTGAGTGGGTGACCCACGCGCGAGGTGGGATCCAGCATCAGTCGATCCGGAAGGGAGATCTTGAAAACTCAAGCGCAAGACCCAGCCTGCTCCAACCGAAGCGTAGTACCAAGACCCAGCACCACTGGAAGGATCCCCGATCATGAACGGAGAAGTGGCAGCTGAAAAAACCGGCCTAGTGAGGCGTTTGGGCCCCTTCACCGGGATCATGGTCGTTTTGGGTATCGTGATTGGAACAGGGCTCTACCGTGTCCCATCGATAGTTGCCCTGGATGTCGATTCGCCACTTCTGTTCTATGGGGTCTGGATTGCGGGAGGCATCATTGCTCTTTGCGGGGCATTGTCGATCGCGGAATTGGCGGCTCTCTATCCTCATGCTGGAGGCCTTTACGTTTATATTCGGGAAGCCTTCGGCCGGGTACCTGCCTTCCTCTTCGGTTGGATGTGGCTGCTGACCGATCCGATCTCCTGGGCGGCTCAGTCGCTCATCTTTTCAGAGTATCTGGCGACATTTTTGCCAATGGGCAGTACTGCGCGCCACTTGGCGTCTGCTCTGCTGATTGCCGGTGTAGCCCTGATCCAGATCCGTTCGGTCGGAATGGGGGCACGGGTGCAGAATGTGTTTGGCTCGATCAAGCTGGTCACCCTGCTCGGCCTTGGATTCCTGCTCTGGTTCTGGGTACACCCGGCCGTATCCACCGCGCCGCGGTTACCGCCTGTTCCGACCGCCCCTTCAAGTCCTGGTGTTTTCGGTGGATTGATGTTGGCGCTTCTTGCAGTCCTCTGGGCCTATGACGGCTGGGAAAACCTGACCGCGCTGTCAGGTGAAGTGCGTGAGCCGGAACGGAACCTGCCGCTCTCCCTGATTGTCGGAACCCTCCTCGTGCTCGTACTCTACCTCGGCATCAATGGGGGTTATCTCCATATTCTGTCTCTGTCCGGTGTGGCGGCTCATCCTTCCGTGGCTGTTGCATCACTGGCATCGTTCGGCGGATCATTCGCCACCGTTGCCGTTGCCCTCTTGGTCATGGTTTCCGTTTTGGGGTCACTGAACGGAAGTATCATGTCCGACCCTCGGGTGTTCTATGCCATGGCCGAGGACGGTCTGTTTTTCCGGAATGTTGGGCGTGCCCATCCCCGGTTTCATACCCCCCATGTGGCGATTCTCATGGATGCCGTGCTGGCCATCATTTTTGTCACATTTCGGAGCTTTGCTGACTTGGCTGCCGCCTATGTGCTTGGAATCTGGCCTTTTCTGATGTTGTCTGTCCTCGGATTATTCTGGCTCCGCCAGAAGCGTCCTCATCTTGAGCGCCCTTACCGGGTTTGGGGCTATCCCTGGGTGCCGGGGGCTTTTCTCCTGGCTTCCATTCTGGTGCTTCTGGGTGCTCTATGGCAGAAACCCTTCGATGTGCTAGTGAGCTTGGGGCTCACCCTGATGGGTATCCCGGTCTATTGGATCTGGAAGCGTACCCATCGGCGTCTACCCATAAAAAGTCCCGAAACCTGATCTTCCGGTCTAGAAAGGGCTACCGTCGATTAGAATTTCTCCCCGCAGGTAAAGTCTGCAATCTCCCTCCAGACGGACCCGGTCACCCCGCCATTCCCCGCTCAGTTCGCCCCCTCGTGGCGAACATTGGCGTGCACTCAGCACTTGACGGCCCAATCGTTTGGACCAGTAAGGGATCAGCAGGCCGTGAGCCGAGCCTGTAACTGGATCCTCCGGAATGCCGATCGTAGGGGCGAAGTAGCGTGAAACAAAATCGTGCTGGATGCCGGGGGCCGTGATCAGGATATCCCGCGAATCCAAGGCCATGAGTTCTGGAAAATCCGGCCGGGCCTGCTCGACGTCGCTTTGGTGTTCAAGAATGGCAACGAGATGACGGTTGTTGCCGAAGCAGGTTCCCGTTGCGGACGGGATGCCAAGGCCTGACAGGAGACGTTCAGAGAGTTCCTCAGGCAGCGGATCACCGAGACTGATTGCAGGGAGGTCCAACGCATAGTGTGTGCCGGCACGCTCGACAAAGAGGGGGCCGCTTGCGGTTTCAAAATCAATTTGACGACGACCTGGGTCCAAGGTGAGCAGGGCAAAACCGGTTGCTAGGGTGGCATGTCCGCAGAGTGGAACTTCAGTGCGTGGGGAAAACCAGCGCAAAGGTATGGGGTTGTGACCCAAGATGCAGTAGGCGGTCTCGGGGCACTGGTTTTCCACGGCAATGGCGAGGAGGAGTTCATCGGGTAACCAGCTCGTAAGGGTGCAGACCGCTGCCGGGTTCCCCCGGAACAATTCGGAAGTAAAAACATCAACGTGGTAAACCGGAATCACAGTCGAACTCCTTGCTTGAGAGAGGGGAAGGGTTGTGGGGGTTCCGAACTAGGCTCCCAGATGGACTCGAGGATGGTTCTCAGTCTTGGCAGGGTTTCTTTTTCGAACCAGGGATGCTTGCGGAGCCAGAGCCGGTTGCGGGGTGAGGGATGCGGAAGCATGAAAAATTGGGGGAGCCAGCAGTGCGCTTGGCGAACGGTCTCCGACACACTCAAGGTCCGGGTTTCAGCTTGATAGAGGTGGTGTGCATAGCGGCCGATCAGGAGGGTCAGTTTGCGGTTCGGGAGTTGCCTAAGGAGGGAGCCCCGCCAAAGAATCGCACATTCCGGGCGGGGAGGGAAATCTCCATGGGGTCCTCTCCCGGGATAGCAAAATCCGACTGGCAGGATGGCCACTTTCGTCGGGTCATAAAAGCACGCACGCTCGATTTGTAGCCAGTGGCGTAGGGTCTCACCGCTGGGATCATTCCAAGGAATTCCCGTCTGGTGAACCCGAAGTCCTGGGGCCTGCCCGACGATGAGGAGACGGGCCTGTGGATGGGCCCGTACGACGGGACGCGGTTCGGGAATCTGGCCAGCACAATGTTGGCACTGTCGGACCCTTTCCATAAGCAGATCGAAGGAGGTTGGCCATAACGCTTGGGGGGGTGGGTAGGGTTCCTTCATCGGCTGGTGGGTTGAGGCAGAACTCCCCCCCTCATCATCTAAGAGAGGATTGTACCGTCCTGCTCACAACGATTCCCACTAAAACTGGCTGGAAAGATCAACGTATAGGAAACGTCCCGGAATGTCGTAGATGGAAGGATCGTAACTGTCAATGACTGCATTAGTTGAGACCGGGGGGGGGCGCCCAAATAAGTTGCGGATTCCTAAACGGATTTCTGTTTGCCAGGCCGCAATGTCATAACCGAACTGGAGATCAGTGTAGAACTCACTGCTAAGCACGGTTCGCGAGAACGCGTTGTTCTGATAGTTCGGTTCGGAACAAAGACCGAGGGCGGTCAGGCTTTCCGGTGTTCCGTTCAGAAAGTCACTACACGATTGGGACAACGGACTGATGTAACGAAAGTCAACACTACCTTCGTAAGGACCCCGATTCCAGTCGATGACATAGGTGGCCTTTAGACGCGGAACTCCCAGGGGGAAAGAGGTTCCTCCTCTTTCCACACCCACTAGGTTTGTGACATCAGTCCCGGAAGGATAGGCCGGAGAGGTGAGTTTATAGTTGTGGACCCAGCTCATCATCAGACTGGCCGTGAAACTGCCGACCGTGGTCGAAGGGAACCGGTACTCGGCAAGTCCATCGACTCCGTCGGTCATGATCCCGCCCAAGTTGGCATCGGTATTGTTGATTGATTGGATGACCCCATCCGAGGCACGGCTGATTCGGGTGCAATCCAGGGGATTGCCTGACAGGTAGCAGCTGTTCAGGACTTCCTGTGCTCCGGGGGCGCCGATGGCTTGGTTGATCGTGATGCGGTAGTAATCAACTTCGACTTCCAACGGAAAGGCAGAGGGAGTCCAGACGAACCCGAGGGTTCGGTTGATGGCCGTTTCAGGCTGGAGATTGGGATTCCCTCCTGTCAGTTCTTCAACCGTCGATTCCGGCTGGACATAGGAAGTGGGAACTCCGGCCACAGCGCAGGATCGCTGCACCGCGGGCGTTGCAGTGGAATAATTGCTGCAGGGATCGGAGACCGGTACGAGTTCGTCGACTAGGGCGGCACTCGCTTCATGGAGGTTCGGGGTGCGGAAACTCTGTCCCCATACCGCACGGAGGGTCAATGAGCGGTTGATCCGGTCATGGAGGGCGATCTGGGTGAGCTGGATCGGACCAAATGTATTGTAGTGCGAGTACCGGTGGGTAATATCGAGACTGAATCGGCGGAACCCTGTTACTTTCCTTAGGAGTGGTAGGTGCAGAGTGGCATAGACCGAGTTGGTGGCATAGCTGCCAACGGTCGGCAATACGGGAATGCCAGGGCTTGCACTGTCCTCGCCAGCTTGGGCAATCGGATTCGGGCTCGAGTTTCCGGCATGGTCCCTGAACTGGTATCCAGCCTCGACCCGTAGTCGACCTGCCCCGTCATTCCAAAGACCTGGTGAGGAAACGTTGGCGCCTACCATGCGCTGGATATTGGCAATCGTGTTGACCTCGGTAAACCCGATGTATTTCAACATGGCAGATGTAATGGTCCCTGGACCTCCGAACAGATTGAGAGGGACGCAGCCGGGTTGTGAGGCACAAGCGGTCGGGTCAGACAGGGCAAACGCTAGGTGGGAGAGATTGAAGCGCCCATGGTTGGTGTCGGTGACGTCATTCTGGCTGTAGGTGACATAGGCATTCCAGAGCCAGGGCGCTGATCGGGGACCAAAAATCCCCTTGACCCCTGTGGACAGGCGCAACATGTTGACCTGTTCCGTGAGGAGCAATGGGCCATCTTCCACCATGGCTCTGCCTAGGGAAATCAGGTTGGCGTTGGGACCGCTCGAGTCCAGGGCGGTGCCGAATGGATTGTAGGCCTGATTGGCGGCAATGTTAATGTCCAACCCATTTTTCCCCAGGATGAGCAGAGGAGGAGCTGTTTGCTGGGAAGAATTGCGCCGGTTGTAGAACGCCGAAAAGGTCCAATCGAGTCGCGAGTTGATGTGATGAAAGCCGTGGACGTAGAAACTCGTGCGTTCCTGCGGCTCAAGTAGCTGGTTGAAGGGTGCCGGGTTGAAGAGATCGAGCTGGGTAAAGGGCGTGAAGTTGGTGAGACTCAAGCCGTTGGTACCCGGAATGCGGGTCAGATCACAGAGCGGTTGGCCTTTTGCCGTCGGGCAGAGGGTGGAGTTTGTGAGTGGACCACTTTCGGGCACAAATTCGAAAGTTCCCTGTGGGGTGGCCAAGCTACCGCGTGTGACACCAGTTCCAGCGATCGGTTCCCTCGAAATATTCCGGTCACCGGCAGGTATTCCAGCTTGATTGAAGTAGGTGAAGCCAAAGATTACACCGCTGTTTCTTGAGGCAGTGCCTGTGGAGAAAGAAAGCCCTTGTGTGGCCCCTCCCCAGTGGCCATTCCCTTGGTAGATGCCGTCGTACAGGGAAAGGGTGGAACCGTGATAGGTGCGACGGGTGATGATATCGACAACACCAGCGATAGCACCCGAACCGTAGCGGGCCCCGCCATTGGCATCAAAAATCTCAACTCGACGAACAAGGGCCAGCGGAATACTGTTGAGATCGACATCGCCTTTGAGACCACTCACCCAGCGCTTGCCATTGACCAAAACGAGAACCCGGTTATGGCCCAGACTGTGCAGGCTCACATTGGCTTCACCTCCATTGGTGAACTGGCTCGTGAAGGCACTGGATGAACTGGCAGCAGAACCGTCGAATGAAAGCCGTGAAATCACTTGGCCGATTGTGACGTACCCCTCGTTGCTCAACGCTTGTCCCCGGATGACATAAATGGGAGTCGGAGTCCTCCCGGAGGTGGTGACCAGACTTGAGCCGGTCACCCGGATTCGGGTGAGATGGGTTGCACGGGAGGAGGCAGCGGATGAACTGGCCAATCCTGTTCGAGCGTGGTGGGACGTCCGAGTCTGGGCAGCAGCCGCGACCGGAACCAGGGTCCCCAAGGAAAAAAGACCGAGGAATGCGTAGGAGAGCCGCTGTGACCGGGTGGGGGGTGGGGACGGCATGGGAAAAATCCTGACAGTGGACTGTTTGCACCCCTCCAGTGTCTTCTGACACGCTCGACTAAGGGGGGTTTGGAAAAGTTAGAACAGAAAGGCCCCGTCGAGTTCCCTAACTTGAGAGAAGAGAACAGCCTGAGCAGTTTGTTAATTTTCGCCTCTTGGGGACGAATGCATGATACCGGAACGTCAGATGGTTGTATTCCCTGTCCCAGAGAGGGTCCTTCCGGCTTCTCCGAGCGTGGCGTCAACAGGTCAGTGCCCGAGGAGCGGAAATTTTCGGTGCGACCCGGATCGCACATCCGTTCAAGGAGCCGTGCACTGCTTCGCGATCAATAGGCCCGTTGCAGCTGGATCAGGTATAACAAACGCCCGTTCGATTAGCCGTCTGCATTAGGCAGCGTTATGGTGGTGTGGTCGTATCGTCGGGTTCGCCCGGTAGGTTGAGGCTGAGATAATCGAGGAATGCGCGCACGGATGGCAGCAGGCCGCGACGCGAGGGAAAGACGGCGTGCAGCGTGAAGATTGGCATCTTCCAGCCAGTCGGTATTGTCTCGAGTTTTCCCTCGTGCAATGCCGCCTGGCACATGTAGAGCGGCAGCACAGCCATGGCGGCGCCACCTAGTACCGTTTCATACAGTACAGTCATGTCGTCGACGACGAGCCGCGGCTGCAGCGTTATCTGATGCATGGCGCCCTTTGGGTCGGTGATTGATAGCACGTGCCTTCCATCTTGGCGTATCAGGTCAACGCTGTCGAGCCGGGAGAGATCGTCGACTGTGCGAGGCCGCCCATGTTGATTGAGAAATTCTGGGCTCGCAACCAACATGGCGCTGTGTTTACCGAAGGAGCGCATCGCAAGGCTGGAATCCTCCAGGGTTGCGCGCACGCGGATGGCGATGTCAAAACCATCCTGGATCACGTCAACGCGTCGTCCTGTGATCTCCAGCCATAACCGGACCTTCGGATAGGTCAGCAGGAAACGCGGCAACAGTGGTGCCAACATGTGCTGGGCGATGCTCAGCGGGCAGCTCACGCGCAATGTGCCCCGGGGTTCGCTCCGGGCTTCGTCGATTACGGAACGGGCCGCCTGTGCCTCAACCAGCATTGCGTGGCAATGTTGCAGGAATTGCTCACCCAGCTCCGTGACATGCAGCCGGCGTGTCGTGCGGTGCAGCAAGCGTGCACCGAGCCGCTGTTCCAGTCCGGCAATGCGTCGGCTCAGCCGGGATTTCGGGATACCCAGCGCCCGGCCAGCCGATGCGAATCCTCCCTGGTCGACGACTTGGGAAAAATAAAAAAAATCGTTTAAATCATCCATATAATTGTTCCATATATAGAACAATTATTTCTATTTTAGCAGTCTAGTGCAAGTCTGTCCTGTCGGGTAGCTTTATAACTCCAGAAACAACCGATGGGAGAAATACTTGCAACTGCTTCATATCGATTCGAGTATCTCCCAGGAGGCTTCGGCCTCGCGCCTACTCACCGCGTCCCTAGTGCGGGAATGGCGTACCCGTGAACCCGGTATCCGGGTCGTCTATCGCGACCTTGCGGCAGATTCACTTCCCCATGTGGCTCTTGTGAGCCTCCCATCGCGTACCGCTGTCAGCGAAGTCATGACGCAGGTGCAGCGCCGAGATCGGGCGCTCACCGAAAAACTCCTCAGGGAATTCCTAGACTCGGATGTCGTGGTGATCGGCGCGCCGATGTACAACTTTGGTTTGCCCACGCAGCTCAAGGCATGGGTCGATCGCGTCGTCCAAGCGGGATATACGTTCCGTTACACGGAAAATGGTCCTGAAGGCTTGGTCGCTGAAAAAAAGGTAGTGATCGTCTCGACACGCGGCGGGATCTACGCGGGCGAGAGCCCGTATGCAGTTATGGATTTCCAGGAACGTTATCTAATCTCTGTACTCGCATTCATCGGCATCAGCGATCCTGTGGTCGTTCGCGCGGAAGGTCTTGCAATCAGTCCGGAGCAGCGCGAACAGTCAATGCGGAATGCGCACGAATCCATCCGCTCCGTCGTGTTCAAAGCCGGTGCTGCCGCATGAGGCATAAGAGGGAGTGTTTCCGCGAAGGACACGAATCTCTCTGTGTGCAACTGTCGCCCGAGACCCGGCGCCCCGAAACTAAGGGGGCGAACAATTCGGGGGTCGTTTGCACATTAAATGAGGGCTTCAAAACCGGTACTGGAGCATGAGACGCTCGTAGAGAAACGTTCCGAGGTCCGGAGTTCCGTATTGCCCGTTGATGCCCGTCACGATACCCAGGCGGTTTCTGATTGACAGGCCTCTCCAGGGACCTCCTGCAAACCAAGTCACGTCGATATCAGTCTCGTGTGTGTTGGGATAAGCCGGGGTGGTCCAGTAGCCAGCTTCGCTCAGGATGACCCGGAAGGAGTGCTCAAAAAACTGGATCCAAGCCAGTTTAAGCGCCTGTCCTGGACCTTTCTCAACGAGGCCGGCTGTCATGGAGGTGGTGTAGAGGGGGTCAGTCGCGTATCCCGAAGTGTAGGGTGAGACGACACCTCCGTTCCTAAACCCGGTCACCGCGCGCGGGATCCGATCATAGCTCAGGATCAAACGGCTGGCGCTGAACCCCAGACCGACCTCCGCCCCGTAAGCCGAGCTCGCCACGGGGACTCCGAGAGAGGTGGAGTTCTGGCTCCACTCACGGAGCCCCTGTATCCCGATAATGAGAAAATCAGTGCCTTGCAGGGAAAGGTGGAGCGATCCGCTGCCGTAGGCCATCTGAGCAAAGTGGTAGAAATCGTAGTACCAGAGATCGGCCCGGACGGTCTTCCAGGCCCAAGTGGATCCCAAAGCAAATGTGCCCGGGTTTCGGGTACCGCCGACCGTCGGGTCCGGTGTACCTCCGTAGATCCCGGCAACCCCGGCGGAATTATAGAGGTTGGTGGCCGAGAAACGCGACGACGTTCGGCTCTTCCAGCGAAACTCGCGTATGGCCTCCAGGGTCCAACCTGGTGCCGGGTTCCATCGTCCGAAAAATCCTTCGTAGGTTGCCGGGATCAACCGCGAATCCGAGGATCCCATCCAGGGCGTGTTGAGAGGGAAGGCACCGCCACCGATTTGAAACCCTGCCTGCTGGTAGGTCAGGTAGGCTTGACCAAGACTTTGCAGAGTATGGGTTCCGAAGAGTGTGGTGTCCAGGGCGCGATAATCCATCTGGGAGTTGTTGATTCCGAAAAGATCGGTCGCTACATAGAAACTGGCATACCCGCGCCAGTGACCGCCAAAACGCCTTGAACGGAAATTGAAAAGGCCGGCCAGACCGTTGGCATGCTGATCGATTGGGGCAGCGGAGTTCTCGTACCAACGGGAGAAGTCATAGTCCCGGAAGCGACCGGTTAGCGTACCCGCACTACCAAGAGAAAGGCGATGCTGCGGGTGATGTTTAGCTGTTACTTTGGCTACGGCAGCCGGAATGGTGGCAATTCCGGCAACGGCAAGGAGTAGAAAGATGCGCCATCCCGATCCTCGGGGTTGAGAGGGTTTATCTGAAACAGATGAGGGCATTGAATTTAGATATGTTGCCGAAGTGTGACAATGATAAATAATAAACATGACAGTGTTATGACACTAATACTACCGGATATCAGGCAATGCCACTAGGGAAGGTTGACCTTGGTATGGCAGGCACGTGTGAGCTGGGAGGCATGCTAGGATGCCCCTGCCCCTTGATCTGCTGCTGTGGTGCTTGAGAAGGCTCAAGCCCCTAATCCCATCCATCCATTTGTAAGGAGTGTGAGATGAAATTTTTGAGATCCCCGAGGATCCTTGCCTTGTGTGGGGCTGCTGCCGCCACTGTCCTGTCGTTTCAGGCCCTCGCGGCGCCCGTACCCAACAGCAAGAATGTGATCGGACCGGTTGTGGTAGGAGAAGCCAATGCTGCCCGCTTCTCACATGTACTGCCGACCGGGCGCATAGTTTCTCCTCGGGGCCGTATCCAGGGAACGCAGAACTTTGTCACGGCTCTCCTGTCTTGGGGACCTGACGTGGCTGTTCTCAATAACGGTGCTACCCGCGTCCAAGATGTCACTCTCTACTCCGCCGAGTCGTTGAAGGAGATGACCCAACTCGTGGCAACCAAGGGACCGTCACATCGTATGAGGAGGGGCACGAGAGGCGACAAGACAGCGGTTGGGCACCAAAGTTTTTTTCAGGGCATGGCTGTCAGTGTGCATGGGAGGAGACTCTTTGTGGCAGGGGGAGTCAGTGACGATGTATTGGCCTTGGTCCGGCGCGGTGGGCACGTCGTAGTTCTCCGGCGCTATCCCCTGGCATGGCAAGCTTTTCCCAGCCGCCAGTACCCTTACCATTACGCTGGACATCACGCTATCTCGCATCGTCTGTTCTACCCCGATGCGATTGCAGCAGGCCCGCGTGGTCTTCATCTCTTCGTGAGTGGTCTTTTGGCGAATAGTCTCGCGCGTATCGACCTCAAGAACGGTCATGTGCGCTACCTCAATGTAGGCCCGTATCCATTCGCCCTGACTTTTGCCGATGAAGGACGGCGGCTCGTCGTGAGTCTCTGGGGGAGTGACCGGGTGGCGATAGTGAAACCCCGAAATCTGAGACTCGCAGGGACCATACGGCTTGGGCCGTCCACGGGTCCGGGGAACACTCGTGCCGGGATTCATCCAACTGCCCTGGCCACCATTCCAGGAACCCCTGATGTACTGGTTGCCCTATCGAACGTGGACCAAGTAGCCCGTGTAAATGTCCTTTCTCTCAGGGAGATGGACGTGCTGGATGACAGCCCATATCTAGACTCAGCCCCTGGTAGCTATCCTGATGCCTTGGCTGTGGCAAGAGACCGGATTTTCGTAGCGAATGCCGGTAACAACGACGTTGCCGTGTTCTCCCTCAAAACTGGAAAGCGACAAGAACTGATTCCGACCGGGTGGTATCCAACTTCGCTGGCGGTCCGGAAAGGAACGTTGTACATTGCCTCCGCTAAGGGCTTGGGTTCCGGACCCAATGTCGAGCACCAATGGGTGGGTGACATGATGGGTGGGCTCGTACAGAAGATTGACCTTGCCACGCTCTCACGTCACGGGTCCCGATGGACCCGTGACGTCCTTCGGAATGATGGCTTTGCGAGGCTGCAGCGAACAACTCGCCATCAGGCTAATCAGCAAACCGCCCACTGGTTGCGCCGGCATATCCGGTATGTGGTTTTTATTCTGAGGGAAAATAAAACTTTCGACGAGGATCTGGGCGATTACCGCCCGGCCGGGCATTGGGCCGACCCCCACCTAGACCTCTATGGGGCGCGTGAGCTTCCCAATCTTTACAACCTCGCGCATCGAGGGACACTGTTCGTGAATTTCATGGCGGATGGGGAAGTGACTGCGCAAGGTCACCAATGGACAACTGCCGCGTCTGATTCCGATTTCGTGCAGCGGACTTGGCCGGAGTACTATTCGGGCCGGGGACTGGTTGCCAATCCCGGATGGACGCAGTCCCTGATTCCGGGCGGGGCCACTGGGACAGGCGGAATGCCCCTCGGGGTGGACAATCCGTACGCGATCTATGAAAACCTTTCGGCACTGGGTGTTTGGTCCAATCCCTGGATCAGTTATCCAGGCCGTCTGTTTCTTTTCAACGATCTTCTCGCCCATCGGGTGTCATTCGAGGACTTTGGCGAGTTTGTCTCCCGATCTGAGGCAGGCAACATTTCCGCAGCGATGAGGAAGCACTTGGCCATACAAGTACCAGGATGGGACCGCATGCTTCTCGATACCTACCGAGTGCGACGGTCAGTGGATTGGCTCAAAGCTCATCCCGGCTCCCGTTTCCCGCATTTTATCTATATTTGGCTACCGGATGACCATACAGCCGGCCGTTCACCTTGTTATTACACGCCGGATTACTACGTTGCCAACAACGACCATGCAACTGCCCGTTTCATTCATTACCTGTCGACCACGCCTCAGTGGAGACACATGGTTGTATTTGTGACTGAGGACGATGCCCAGTCAGGCGCAGATCACATCAATGCCCATCGCACACTGGCTCTTGCGGTCGGGCCTTGGGTCAAAAGAAATCACCTGGAAACACATCTTTACTCGCAGGTCAATATCCTAAAAACCGTGGAGGCGATTTTTGATCTTCCGGCCCTATCGCAATGGGATCAGAATGCCCGCGTTTTCTCCGGCCTGTGGACCCGCCATCCGGACTTCGCGCCGACCCCGGTTCTGCCGATGCAGGTCCAACTGGCTTTCAACGCCGGAGCTTGCAGCCATTACACGCTGATGCGACGGGAAGCTGGAGTCAATGGTCATAATTTGCCACCTAACTGGAAAGCTTGGTATCGGGCACGACAGGTACGGCACTCCGGGACAGGCGCAGATCCGGCCCCTAATCCATGGCAATCCTATTCGCCAACCACCCTGCTCAAGGTTTCGGGTCCGGAGCAAATGAGGCAGGAATGGGTCGCGAGCAAGGGCTTGAGATCTTATGAGATGGTTATGGCCTACCTCAAGCGGTACGCCGCGCGACGCAAGGCCCCGTTGTCAGCCTACGAAAGTGGCAAAGGACATTAGCGAGAGATCCGAGCCACTGGTCAACCGGAGCGCAACTGGACCGTTCTACGGGTGTAGATCGAGGAGAACATGCTATCATGATCCAAGTCTTGCACCCGTGGAAATCGAGGGCTTCTTGATGCGCAAGTTATTGTTTTTCCCTGCTTTAGTGGCAGCTGTTTTGCTCGCTGGATGTGCTAGTAATTTGGGAGGCAGTTCCTATTACCGGGGTGAGGCGCGGACGATTCAGCGCGTACGCTTGGGTACCCTAGTGGCAGTCCGTTTTGTCACCATTTCAGGAGGACAAGCACAAGGACAGATCACGAATGGCCAGATTGGAACCGTGGTTGGTGGAGTGGCTGGCGGGATTGCGGGCAGTGCGATTGGTGGTGGACGCGGGGCGGCGTTGGCCACGGTCGGCGGGGTGGTACTCGGTGCCCTTGCGGGAAACGCCATTGGTCATTCGACCGGAAAAGTGCCGGGTGTACAGCTGACGGTTCGTCTGGACAGCGGGCGCCTGATGGCGGTTGTTCAGCAACAGGGTCATACCACTTGGACCAGTGGTGAACGGGTCCAGGTTCTCTATTCTCCGGACGGTACCGTCCGCGTTCAACCGCTGAACTGAACGGCTGCCCATACTGTTCAAGCCGCTTTGTGTAATTGCCCCGTTTTTTGGTGGGCGGTTAGACCCGGGTCAAGGGCGGAGGGGGGGGTGTATGCGCCCGGTCGTGGGGTTGTTTCTGATGGGGTTTGGATTTAAAGCGTGGGAGAGGAAATTTCGTCGATCACATTGAGGCGACCGGCTGCAGCAATTTTCTCCGGTGATGCTCGGCGTAAACGCAACCAGACGATGCCGAGAGTGAGAAGAATAAAAAGAGGGGCCAGCGCAATTCGGGCTGAAATGGGAACCAGCGTCAGGACCATGGCAGCGGCAATGAGCAGTGAGGCCATTGCCGGAATCACCCAGTGAAGGAGCCAGTGGCTATGTCCTGTCCTGCGAGCGAATGGTCCGAGTGCACAGTTGGCCAGGATATGACCCAAGAAGAGTCCCAGGCTGCTCAAGGTGATGAGCAAGATGTAGCCATGAAATGGGCCCAGCCAGAATCCGGTACACAAGGAAAGAGCAGCGGCAGCGAGCGTGGTCACAATCAGGGCCTGTGACGGATTGCGCCGTGCATCGGTTTGTCCCAACCGTTCCGGAAAAACGACCCCATCACGGCCAAGAGCAAAGATCATCCGTGCGCAACTGAGCAGCGGCGCTAGACTGCCCGCGAGCATCGAGTTTGCGATCAACAGAAGGATAAGCCAGGCCAAGACGGGCGAATGCAGCACCTCCTGGACAAGGATTGCTCCAGGAACAAGCGACTGGGCAAAACTGCCCATTCGGGTATAACCCCAGGCTACCGTCAAAGCATAAGCCATGAGCAGGAACAATACGGACGAGAAGAAAAAAGCTGCGATCACAGCTCCGCGGATGCGCTTTTGGGGAGATCGTGTTTCCTCGCCCAATGCGACTGCTGCCGAGGATCCGGAAACGGCGAACATGGCGATCAGGACCCCATGTCCGAAGCCGCTCAAGCCACCCTTGGCCCAGAACGGGTTCAGCACTTCCCAAGTCACAGGATTCGGAGATTGGATGATCAGCAGGATCGACAGGACGAGAAGAACAACAATTTCGGCAGTCCCGGTCCAGACTGCATAACGCAGTGAAGGGCGGATCCCCTTGAGTGCCAGCAGGAGAACCACCCCATAAAATAGGAGAGTAACCGGCCACCAAAGCCACCCCGGGGAAGCAATGCCCAAGAAATGGTGGAGGGTACCAGGGAGGAAAACCCCACCAACGAAAATAGTGGCATTGGTCAAGATGTTGAAGTAGGAAATGAGAAATAGGAAGGCCCCGTAAACTGCCCATCGGCTTCCCAGTCCGTGGGCAATATAGCTATAAAACCCGCCCGCTGAGGCAATCGATTTTGCAAACTGGAGAGTGGTATTGATCATGAGGCCCGCCGTGATGACGCCGGCCAGCATGGCCAAGGGCAGAGCGCCCCGCGCATAGACGGCGGCACCGGTTAAGGTTGCTGCCATCGCGCCAGCCGGAGCAATCAGCGAGATAGACTGGTAGGTCAGTTGCCAGAACCCGACCGCATCCCTGTCTAGAGTTTGTGACGCAGCAATGGTTCGGCGCATATCCAGCATCTCCTGCGAACCGGTTTACTGGTGATCTCTGGCAAGAACCATGTGATAGAACTGGATCAGATTGCGGTCAAGATGAGCCAGGGTGGCTGGGTGAAGGTAGAGCATATGCCCGGAGTGGTAGAAGTGAAAATGGATTCGTGTCATGAGGCGATGAGGGAGTTTCATATGGGCAAAGTCGAACTCGGTCTTGTAAAACGGTGTTGCGAGGTCAAAATATCCATTGCCTGAAAAAATCTGGAGATAGGGGTTTTTCCTCATCGCATCCGCCAGGTTGGGTGCAACATCAGGCAAGGGCCAGGAGTAACCAGCTCCCGGAAACCGGTGATTCCAGTTCCACTTCTGGATAACCTGCCCGTTCATCACCCGATAGGCGCGATGAGCGCTGTAATGCAGGCGTTCGCGGACATACCAGTTGAATGCCGCCGTGAAAGCGGGCGAAACGGCGGCCATGAGCGCCCCGTAGTCCGGGGATTCCTCGGCCCCATCCCGATTGATCCCTGTGAAGCGTGCATCAAGCCGGCCAACAAACTGTTCACGGCCTCGATCTCTTAGCAGTTGCGCTCTAAAACGGTCCGGAGTGACCCGTAGGTGGACCGCCTCGAGAAAGCCGGTACTGAGGCCTGTATATTGATGCAGCGTGGCCAGAACGGCAGCTTTCTTGGCCGGGCTGAGACGACTCCCCTGGAAAAGGGCATAAGCGTAGGAGGTTCGGGCAAACTGCTCGACCTTGCGGATGAGAGGGGCAAGATGTGCCGGTTGCTCAGGCAAGGCATGGTGATACCAGGCGACTGCCGTATAGGAAGGCAGGTAGGTTATGTAACGCAGATCGGTACCGGGCCAGGAATCCCCGTAGTTCAAGATAGAGGAAAGCAGGATCACGCCATTACAGGTGATTCCTTGCCCCTCGAGGTAATCCACAAGATTGGCCGATCGGGTGGTCCCATAGCTTTCTCCAAGCAGGAACTTGGGTGAGTTCCAGCGGTTGTTCTGGCTGATGTAGCGCTCAATAAATTGTCCAAAAGAGCGCACGTCGTCATCGACTCCCCAGAAATCTTTGTCCCGGCCAACCCCAACCACATGGCTGTATCCGGTGCCAACAGCATCAATGAATACCAGATCGGTGACCGGTAACAGGCTCGATGGGCTGGAAATCACGGGGTAAGGTGGTGGCGGGGTGACCCGAGCGTTGGCTGTGACAACCCGGACAGCACCGAGTCCACCCATGAGTAGCCATACGGAGGATGAACCAGGTCCACCGTTGTAGACGAATGTGATCGGTCGCTGCGAGAGGTGGCGGACGCCAGAACGGGTATAGGCCACATAAAACATGCTAGCTGTTGGCTGGTTCTTTTTGTTTTTGAGAATAAGAGTTCCCGCGGTTGCCGTATAAGGGATGCGGCGGCCATCCACCACAACCACCCCGTGGCTGACAATGCGGCGCCCGAGAATCGGGTGGGCAGGAGCGACGGGTTCATGAACTGGCAGGCGTGCCCAAGCTCCGGCTGAAGTCACGCTCAAAACGACCAGTAAACTGTTTTTGACGATTTGTCGCACGGTGCACTCTCCTGCATTGCTGGGGAGGGGCCATCACGGCCGAGTTGGGAGTGAACTGGAATTAAAATCTCCAGTATGTGCCCGCTATCCTATAGCACTGGCTCACGGATGCCAAATCTGGACGGGATGGGATTCAGAGGATCGAAGTTCCTCTCCAGGGGGCCCTGAATCCTATGAAGCCGTCCTGGACGATGAGTGAATGGTGGCCCACTCGGAAAAGTGAGCGACGTGCCCAAAACCAGGTGGGTAGGCGGCCCAGTTGGCAGCGGGATGCTTCATAGAGCGGGTGCCCAGTCCGGATCTGGGCGATTTCGAGCCTGATCCGCTGACCCCTTTTTTCTCCAAACAAACGATCGCCAAGCGGAGTGGTTCCGAGATGAACTAACCAAGGCTCCTCTTTGAGTGTTTCGTCTGGAATCAGGGTGGAGGCAAATACCCAGGGTTCCGACTCCGAAAAAAAAGCGACCTCACGACGGAGTCCGGCAACGGATGTGGACGAGCCAAGAAAGCGCATGTCATCCGAATCGAAAGCCGTGTGTACTTCCATAAATGGAACCAAACGGAGATGTTCTCCTGCCCATTTTCTGAGCTTTGCGGTCAGAGAACCTTCGTCAGTAAGCCACGGCCAGACTGGGTCGTCACGAGCGCTACTCCACCACTCCGGTTGATGCCAGCCATGACTCTGTAAAAATTGTTGTTTCATAACAGGAGAAAACCAAATGGTTCCGAAACGCAAGAGTGATGCTGGAGATCCAGTTATTATAGTCACGAACCTCGGCATCGGAATCAGGCACTGCCGAAACGCAGGTCTCCTCCTATCCAGCGAGCGACCAAAGGTTCAATGGTCTCAGGATTTTCGTTAGCCAGCCTTTGGGTGGCCTCAGGAATGAGTGTAAGGAGGTCTCGGTCCCGGTAAAGCTGGGCAACGCGGAAGTTCAATCCTCCGCTCTGCCGCGCCCCCCAGATCTCACCCGGCCCTCTGATTTCAAGATCCTGTTCCGCAATCCAAAACCCGTCACTGCTTTGCCGCATGACCTCAAGACGTGAACGGGCATCCGGAGAAAGGGTTTCATAGATCAACAGGCATTGGCCCGGCTGTGACCCTCGGCCAACACGGCCACGCAGCTGATGCAACTGCAAGAGGCCCAATCGCTCCGCGCCGTCAACTACCATGACTGTCGCTTCCGGGATATCAACTCCGACTTCGACGACAGTCGTGCTGACGAGAATCGGGATCCGACCATCCCGGAATCCCTCAATGATCTGCTGTCGCTCAGGACCGCCAACCCGTCCATGTAGCAGGCCTACGGGAAGTTGGGGAAGAGTCCTTCGGAGGTCCTCAAGCGCTGTTTCTGCCGCACGGCCACCGGAACCCTCGTTTTCCTCGATTCTTGGGCATACCCAGAAGATTCGCTGACCTTTCTCACACAATGCCTGCAGCCGCGACATGATTTCAGCGCGTCGCTCGGCTGGGAAAATCGTTGTCGAGATCCCTTGGCGACCCGGTGGGAGTTCGTCGAGACGAGATTGATCCAGGCCTGCATACAGTGACATCGCCAAGGTACGGGGGATCGGTGTGGCCGTCATGATGAGTTGGTGGGGGCGTGTCCGGGTGCCTTTGTTGACCAGATCCAGACGTTGTTCGACTCCGAATCGGTGCTGTTCATCAATGATGACGGTCGTCAGATGGCCAAAGACGACTTCATTTTGGAACAGGTTTTGAGTTCCGATAACCACACAGGGTGTGCCCGCGGCAAGGCACTCCAGAATCAGGCGTCGCTGGCTTTTCGGGGAGCGGGAAGCCAGTCTCAGAACAGGTTTCTCCAGTGGGGAAAGAAATCTCTGAAAGGTGGTGTAATGCTGGTCAGCGAGGAGTTCGGTCGGGGCCATCACGGCGACCTGTCCTCGATTTATCAAAGTAGCCCAAGCGGCCAGAATGGCAAGCAGGGTTTTCCCGGAACCGACATCTCCCTGTAGAAGCCGGAGCATGGGTTTTCCACTGGAGAGGTCGCATTCGATCTCATGCCAAGTACGTTGCTGGGCTCCGGTCAATTCCCAGGGCAGGGTTTTGAGAAAATGGGCCAGTGGTTTGGCGGGAATAGTAAGAGGGTGGCTTCGTGCACGTTCCCAGACCATTCGGATTTTTCGCAGTGACAAGGCATGAGCGAGCAGTTCCTCAAAGGCCAGTCGCCTTTGATAAGGTTTGAGCCAATTCTCGAGTGATTCCAGTGGGAGGCCAGCTGGGGGCTGGTGTACACCACGCAGTGCTTCCAGAAGACTGCAGGAAGCCCATGGCCGGATTAGTGTAGGAGGTAGATGATCGGGTAGTTCGAGCTGTTTTTGTTCCATGAGGTCGAGTGCCATGGCAATCAGTCGTTCCTGATGGCGCGACTCCACTCCGGCCCGCTTGGAATAGACTGCGGTCAGGTTCCGTTTAAGCGGAGGCAGACTGCCCTTGAAAACCCGGTATCGCGGATGGATAAACTCCCGGCCCAGCCCACCTTCCCGTAGGGTGCCAAATGCCCGGACCGTCAAACCTCGCTTAAATCCGACATGTTGCGAGTTGTAAAAGTGAAAGAACCGTAGGTGCAAGTGACCGCTTCCATCGGCAATGCGGCATAACAGCTGACGACGAGGTATGTATCGGATATCGGCTAGTTCAACTTTTCCCTGGACCAACGCGGACTGACCTGGTGCCAGTGCCCCGATGGGTGTGATTTGGGTTTCGTCTTCGTAGCGCAGCGGGAGATCAAACAGCAGATCTTCAAGTCCATGAAACCCCCAGCGGACGATTTCCGAAATGAAGGATTCAGCGTCCGGGGGCAGCGGTTTGCGGGCCTTGGGGGTTGGGGGTTTGTCGATTCCCACGCCGGATTCAGTCACGGTGGATCGGGGTGAGGGGAGACCCTGACGCAAATGCCTGGTTCAGGAAAGTTGCGATCCCACGCCAAATCTTGGAGCGGGTGCGAGCGCCTGTGAAATGCCAGCCTTGGGTGGGTTCTTCAAGGAGCCGGACCAGAACAGAGTGTTCTTTGAGGATCAATACAAGATGGTTTTCTCCACCGGAAGGATCCCTGGAGTCTCTTCCTCCATGGATCAGGAAAACTGGTGCACGTATTGATCGGGCACGGGCAAGAGGAGAGTCGGCATTGAGGTGTTGATGCCCAAGTACCGTATTCAGGAACCGCCTGCCAAAAGGCGAACGCCATAATCGCTCCTCAGGCGTTCTCAGCAACGACAGTTCATAAATGCCGTTCAGGCTCACGATTGCCCGAACCTGCCTGGGGTGCTCGGCTCCGAGCATGAGTGCGGCATATCCGCCGTAACCATGCCCTGCCAGAGCCAGCCGGCCAAAGGGGATCCCGTGCTGTCCAGCCACCCAGCGAACTGCGGCCCAGATCCCATCCAGCATGGTTCTACCCCATTGGTGGTACCCCAGTTGGCGCCAGACTTTCCCACGGCCAAAGGAACCCGGGTAGTCAACTTCCATAACTACGAAACCATGGCGTGTGAGTTCTTGGAGGCGAGGATCAGAACGCCAGCGTATGCCTTCCTCGAAGGGGTGCCCATGGATCCAGACGACCAAACCCTTGCGGTCACGGGCCGGACCGTGCGGATAAGCCAGATAGACCGGTTCTTTGAGGCCACGCCAAGGGAGCATGAACGTGTGCCAAGAAGACAGTTCAGGTGGCGCTATTCCCGGTTGTGTACTCAGGAGATATCGCAAGAGGTGTCTTTTGGGATCGAAGAGATAGTATTCTCCCGCATTGCGATCTCCCCGGACGCGGATCAAAGCCATGGTGCGATCACGGGTGACGTCCCGGATGGTGACCCGCTGGTTGCGGAAGACCGGTGAAAGTAATCTAAGCCATTCGGCTTCGCGGTTTTTGGGGGCAATCACAACCCAGTGTGGTTTCTGGATCCCCACCCAGACCGCATAAACCCGCCCGGAGGGCGACCGGGCAATCCTCAGGATATCGTTTTTGGGATTGACATAGAGCCGGGTTTCTCTCCCGTTGTCAGGGTTTACGGCATAAAGCCCAAGGGTGCCGTAATGACTGGTCCGGAGGAGGTAAAAGTGGCGATTGCCAGGTAGAAACCCGAGGGGTCTCACATTTGATGCCGGCCCAAAGTTCTTGAGGAGAAAGCTCAAATTCTTCCATTCCAGGGTATGTGGTTTCCGGAACCATAACTCGATTTGTCCGGTGAGTGCGTTCGTACCGAAGGCTAGACGCACATGCCCGTCGTTGTCGGTTAATAGTTGTCCGTTTGTCAGTGGACTATGGATCCCACGCAGCATGAGGCCGGTTTGGACATTTAGGATGTCGGTCTCCGGTGCAAGGTCAACGGAAGAATAGCGCTCGACTACCACCCGGTCTGGATCATGGTCGAGTGGGGACAGGATCAGGTAAATAGCGATGTTGAACGCAAGGCCTTGTTTCCGATATCCGGCAAGGAGGCTACTTTGGGCGTGATGATGAATCAGGTGGATGGCCCAAATCTCTCCACTCCGAAGGGTTTTGCGGTAGCCTGGCAGCTTGATCCGGGTCGTGGCTAGCAGAACGTGGGGCCCTGCCCACCGTAGATGGTTGATCTGGCTTTTGCGGACTACGTGCAGGCGCTGGTCATAGCGGGGCTCCCTCAGGTTGAGGAGAGCCAGTCCTTCTTGGTGGGCAGCACCGAAATACCCTGCGATGGCCAGCCAATGGCCGTTGGGGGATAGACTGACATGGATGGCGCGGGAATTGGCAAAGCCGGGCGCAACAAGGGAAGTGCCACTCTTTATCGTCTTGGTGGGGCCGGCTCCGAAGGCCGGTAGCAGGCAAAGCGCGACAAGGCTCCCGACTCCCAGAACTCTTGGAATGATGCGGAGAGATACGGGGACGGTTGAATATTCAGCCGAAACGGATCTTGTTTTCAAGGTTGGTTCGGGAATCGGCATAGTTCAGTCCGGTCTTGAGGTCAATGATGCCGTCCCGGTAGAGCTGGTAGAGCGCCGTATCGAATGTTTGCATTCCAATTTCATGGCTCGACTCCATGGCTTCACGCAACATACCGAGTTCTCCCTTGTGAATCAAGTCCGCCATATGTGGGGTATTGAGCAGGATTTCGACAGCTGCAACCAGTTTCGCATCCACATTGGGAACCAGCCGCTGGGCGATGATTGCCCGCATGTTGATTGAAAGGTCAGTCAGTACCAGTTTCTGGGCCGATTCGGAGTACAAGTTGAGGATCCGTTCAAGGGTCTGATGGGCATTGCTGGTATGGAGTGTGGCCAAGGTGAGGTGGCCCGTCGCGGCCATTTCAACTGCGGCAGACATGGTCTCTGAGTCCCGAATTTCACCAATAAGCAGAACATCGGGTGTCGCGCGCAATGCGCTACGCAAGGCATCTGCGTAACTCAGAACGTCGTTCCCGACCTCACGTTGATTCACAATCGAGAGGCGGTTTTCGTAGACGTACTCGATGGGATCCTCAATGGTGAGAATATGGTCCGCCTGGTGTGCATTACGGTAGTCAATCAAGGAAGCCAGGGTTGTGGATTTCCCAGCACCTGTCGCGCCCACGACAAGGATGAGTCCTCTTGGTGCACGAATCAGCTCCTTCAAAACTCCAGGTAACCCCAAGGTGTCCAATTCAGGGATCTTGATCGGAATAAAACGGATGGCCATGGCAACCCGGCCTCGTTCGAGAAACACATTCACCCGGTAACGCCCTACTCCGGTAATTTCCAGGGGGAATTCAGCTTGGTGACGATTCTCGAACTGGTTGATCAGTGCTTCATTCATGATGCCAAGGGTCGCTTCCCTGATCATCGATTCGTCGAGTGGAGTCCGGCCCACAGATAGAACTCTCCCTTGGACTCGGATCTTGATGGGCGAGCCTGTGGTCAGGTACAAATCCGAGGCGGCTCTTTCGGCCATCAGGCGCAGATAAGGTTCTAGATTCATCTAAGTTTCCAGACAGGGTATCGGGGAGTTGGCAGGAGATTATTTTCCGGGACGAAGTGACTTGGGTTGCGCCGTTTCCGGTTCCGATAAATGAAGCTGATCAAGCTCGGAATCGTCTGGTCGTGAAGCCCGTTTGCTTTCGAGCTTAATCCGGAGGCGTAGCTCATTCTGTGAGTCGGCATTGCGGAGTGCCTCCTCGTAGCTAATGGTACCGTTCTCGTAAAGGTCAAAAATCGCTTGGTCGAATGTTTGCATACCAGCGTTGACTGACTTTGCCATTAGTTCCTTGAGCTCGGCAATTTCACCCTTGAAGATCAGGTCAGCGGCCAACGGCGTGTTGACCAGGATTTCCAAGGCTGCCACTCGGCCGGTACCGCTTGCCCGTCGGAGGAGGCGCTGGGAGACCATGGCTTTGAGGTTCAGCGAAAGGTCCATGAGCAACTGCTGACGCCGTTCTTTGGGATAGAGATTAATGATTCGGTCCAACGCTTGGTTGGCATTGTTGGCATGCAGGGTGCTGAGACAGAGGTGTCCGGTTTCGGCGAACTCAACGGCGTATGACATGGTTTCAGGATCTCGAATCTCCCCAATCAAGATGACGTCAGGCGCTTGTCGCAGTGTATTTTTGAGGGCGGCCCCCCAAGATTCGGTATCCACGCCCAGTTCGCGCTGGGTGACCAGGCAGGATCCATGACCGTGGACATACTCAATGGGATCCTCAATGGTAACAATGTGGTCATGAGCAACAATATTCCGGTGATGGATCATAGCCGCCAGAGTGGTAGATTTTCCCGAGCCGGTTGCTCCGACCACCAGCACGAGCCCGCGTTTGGTGAGAGAGATGTCTTCCAGGATCCGTGGAAGCTCAAGTTCGGCAACTGTGGGGACCTGTGTATTAATCGTGCGGAGAACTGCACCCAACCGTCCCTGTTCGACGTAGGCACTGACCCGGAACCGACCAATCCCCTTCGGCGCTATTGCGAAACTGATTTCCTTGGTTGCATCGAACTCGCGGGACTGCCGGTCATTGAAAAGGGCACGGACAATCACACCCGACTGTTCCGCAGTAAAGGGACGGTCGGATACCGGTTTGACCTCACCATCAATCTTCATGGCGGGTGGGAAATCAGCTGCGATGAAGAGATCCGAGGCTCTGCGCTGGGTCATGATGCGCAGCAAATCGTGGACGAACTTAATGGCTTGTTCACGGTCCATGAATTATCCCCCTGGGGCGAACAGCTCTTTGTTGGTTGCCTTGATGCGAGCTTGCTCCCGTGTGATGGCGCCCCGGCGGAGCAACTCAGACAGGCACTGGTCCAACGTTTGCATGCCGTGTGCCTGCCCAGTCTGGATGGCCGAGTACATCTGGGCTACTTTGTTTTCCCGAATCAGGTTGCGGATCGCAGGAGTGGCTGTCATGATTTCGTAGGCAGCAATCCGTCCACCGCCGACCTTTTTGAGCAAGGTTTGCGAGATGACAGCCTGCAGTGACTCGGAAAGCATGGTGCGGACCATATCCTTCTCGGCAGCCGGGAAGACATCAACGATACGGTCGACTGTCTTGGCGGCAGAACTCGTGTGCAGGGTTGCAAAAACCAAGTGACCGGTTTCGGCGGCTGTGAGAGCCAGACGGATGGTTTCGAGATCACGCATTTCACCTACTAAAATCACGTCCGGATCTTCACGCAATCCGGCACGCAAGGCCTCTGCGAATCCGAGCGCGTGCTCATGGATCTCCCTCTGGTTGATAATACACTTCTTGGATTGGTGCACGAACTCGATCGGGTCCTCGATCGTGAGAATGTGGGACATGACACTTTCGTTGACGTGGTTGACCATGGCGGCGAGCGTCGTCGACTTCCCGGACCCGGTTGGCCCGGTGACCAGGACAAGCCCACGGGGTCGCAATACGAGTTCCTTGAAGGTCGGCGGACTGGCGAGATCCTCGAGTGTCTTGACATCGGAGGGAATGGTACGGAAGACTGCACCTGGCCCCCTGCGTTGATTGAACGCGTTGACCCGGAACCGTGCTAGCTTACTGATTTCAAAAGAAAAATCGCAATCCATGAATTCCTCAAAGTGCTTCCTTTGTTTATCGTTCATAATGTCGTAGATCATGTCATGCACTTTCTTTCCATCGAGGGGCGGCAAATTGATTCGTCGGATGTCTCCATCGACCCGGATCATCGGGGGCTCGCCGGCGGAAATATGGAGGTCGGAGGCGTTGTTTCGTACGCCGAACTCCAAAAGCTGGGCTATATCAAGGATGCGAATGGCTTCTTCAGGCATGAAAACTTTCCTGGGTTAACATCAGGGCTCCCTACAAGGTATAGCGAAGTGACAAGAACGGCAAGCCGTCCCGCCCCCCCCCCAAGGGGGGGGGCTCCAAGCCGGGATATCGGGAAAGTGGGGGTTCTCGGGGCTGGACACTTGGGGGGGGCTTGCATTGCCGGACTTTTGCGAAGTGGCTGGAGCTCGTCTCGCCTCTCTATAGCGGAAAGTGATCCCGATCGGCGCTCACGGATCAAGGCTGAGTCAGGTGCTTTTGTGTCGGATGATGTGGGACGGGTGGTGGCAGAATCCGACCTGATTTTGGTGGCTGTCCGGCCGGGATCCCTGCGGCAGGTGCTCGAAACGGCTGCCTCCCACCTCGTTGGCCGACGCCGCCTGCTGGTAAGCTTTGTGGCAGGGATCACACGCGAGATGATCTGCCGGTGGTGTTGTGAGGGGCAAACGGTTGTGATCCGGGCCATGCCGAATTTAGCGATAGCCCTGAACCAGGGAGCGATTGCCCTCTATGCTCCTGATCTCGCACCCGAGCATCATGAGACCCTGGAAGATTTGCTCGGTCGGTTGGGACGACTCTACTGGCTCAAATCGGAAGAGTGGATGGACGGGGTCACTGCCCTTGCCGGTAGCGGCCCGGCCTACTTTTTCCACTTCATGGCTTGTCTCCGAAATGCGGCAGCCGCCAAGGGGATGGATCCCGCTCTCGCGACGGATCTTGTGTTGCAAACCGGGCGGGGAAGTTTGGAACTGGCTGATCAAGATGGGGGGGATTTCGAACGCCTGCGAGAAGGAGTGACTTCGCCAGGTGGAACCACGGCTGCGGCACTCGAGCAACTTCGAAAGCTGGGTTTCGAGGCGGCCGTTACGCAGGCCCTAACGGCCGCGTGGGAACGGGGCGCCGAACTGGCGCAACAAATCCGAGAAACTGAGACAGCATGATTCTGCACTGGTCCAGCGCCTGGCTTTTTCTGGTGAATTTCCTATTCACGGTCGGTGCCCTACTTTTTCTCTCGCGATTCGCCATGAGCTGGGGACCTCTCAACTTCTCCCATCCTGTAGTACAGAGCATCGGCCGGTTGACATGGCCGGTTCTGAAGCCACTCTACCATTGGTCTGGGAGCCGAGTGATGCGCCGTGACTGGTGGAGTCTTATCGTCGCCGTTGTGCTATGCGGGCTTGACGTGGCCATCTTGGCCGGGATTGCTGGCCGCCCCCTTAGCGGGGGTGTGCTCGCACTCGCCGCACTCGTTAAATGTGCAACTCTCTTGGATGATTTTTACATTTTTACTCTGATCGTTGGGGCTCTCATGAGTTGGATCCAGCCCCCCTACGTGCAGCATCCCATGACGAGTTTTCTTTATGCCATCAATGAACCGATCCTGCGGCCCTTGCGTCGTTTCGTGCCTGCAACCGGTGGGCTCGACTTTTCTCCCCTTTTGGCGCTCGCAATCCTGTTCTTCATCAATATTCTTCTCCCCTCCATCCGGTTTGTATAAAAGCCTGAGGAGGTGGTTTGCCCTAGAGAGGCGGCGCTACCTTTCTGGCGCAGGTTATGATACATTCCGCAACGTTGTTCTCCCTTTCCGTAACCCTAGAGGATCTTATGGCTAGCAATAATCAGACCTCCAAACCACTTACTAAAAGCGAGATCGTTCGGAAAATTTCCGAAGAGACGAACCTGACGCGTAAGCAGATCAGTACCGTCTTCGATACGTTTGAGGGGTTGATCAAGAAAAGTCTCGGTAAACGGGGTCCGGGAATGTTCGTGATGCCCGGAATTCTCAAGATCAAGCTGGTGCATAAGCCGGCGGTCAAGGCTCGGAAGGGAGTCAATCCCTTTACTGGCGAGCCTACAACCTTTAAGGCGAGGCCGGCCCGAAACGTTGTCAAGGTACAGGCACTCAAAAAGCTCAAGGATATGGTCTGAAGTAAAGAAAACCCCACCGGTGCCCTGTCGTCCCCCTCCGGTGGGGTTTACGCCTCCTCTGGGAGCGCAGTTGGCGCTGGAAGGTCTTGCCTTTCAGCTTGTAGAAGGCAGAGGTTGGTGGATACGGTCAACCAAAAAGCGGCTAACGGTTGATCTGAGCGGTACCAATTGCCCGTGGAAAAAGTGAGTAACCTGTGGCCAGAGCTCGAAAATAGCTTGCGTGGGCAGTTTCCTGCTCCAATCGATGACTGCGGGTACTGGGACTATTTCGTCGTCTTCGCCCTGAATGATTAACCAAGGGCAAGCCGGAAGCTGCTCGGGTGCGAGTGCAAGGTGGTGAACTGGCGGGGCAATTGTGACCAAAGCAGTGCCTTCTAGTGCACGGGTACTCTGGATAGCCAGTCCGGCACCGAAAGAGAACCCGAGAAGCCAGAGTGCTGGTTCAGGACCCCATTGCGCGCGAGCCCAGGACACGACGGAATGAACATCGGCGAGTTCGCCGATCCCCTCCCCGTAATGCCCTTCACTCTTCCCGACCCCACGAAAATTGAAGCGGATAGTCCCTGCACCGGCACTTGAGGCTGCTCGGGTTAGCGTGAAAACCACCTTGTTTTCCAGACTGCCTTGAAAGAGCGGATGAGGGTGCAGAACAACGGCAATCGCCCCTGAAGACCCGGACGATCCCGTCACTGGTTCTGTAACTCGTGCCTCAAGGCGTCCCGCGGTCCCTGGAATAAACAGGTTTCGTTCGACGGACATCTTGCCCAAAAGACTCCTAAGTCAGCGGATACACAAAGAAAAGTACCAAACCCCGAGCCGGCTGTGCGTCGGATCCTACGCTTGTCGGTGACCCGGTTATCATCATATACCAGCCCGGGCCCGCGAGGCCTTTTTACCCTGCTGGGGGGGATGGTATCTGCGGAATTTCGTACTCTGTGATCGAGGAGATCTGTCGTGCGCAGTATTCAAAGCTGGCTTACTGAATATGGCGAAAGCCACCAATCTCCGGTCAACAAGTCCATTCACTGGATTTGTATCCCGCTCATTATGGTTTCGCTAGTTGGTTTGCTCTGGTCGATCCCGGAACCTATACGCTGGATACGTGTTTCAGTTTTCCTCAACTGGGGCGTATTGTTCCTGGTTCTGGCACTCGTTTATTACTATGCATTGAATTGGCGTTTGGCTATTGGCATGAGCATCGTGGGCATCGCGACTGTGGCAGTTGTCTATGAGGCTGGACAAGTCACTTCTGCGATTTGGCAACTCGCGTTGCCTATATTTGTTATGGCATGGATCGGTCAGTTTGTTGGGCACCGGATTGAAGGCCGTAAGCCGGCATTTTCCCGGGATCTCCAATTCCTCCTGATTGGTCCGCTCTGGTTACTTGCGGCGCTTTACCAACGGTTGGGTTTTCCCTATTGACTCTGAGAAGGGCCAGATTGTTCTACAGCAAGCGGTCCTGGGGGGGGATGAGTGCCCGAGGTTTCTTGGGGCAAGCGACGCCTTTGACCCCACCATCCCCCGCCCTCCCTCTGCTCGTCGCTGTTCCCTGTCGTGGATATAGTGTGACGCAAGTGGCAGCTAATAGGAACCAACAGATGTAGATAAATTTTGTAAACAGATGTTTACAGATCCCATGCCGAAATCCCGGTTTTCTTGTTCCATCACACAAAACAGGTCCCATTCGGGACGGAAAAGTCAAGGTCTAGAGGATATGAAAGCTCTCCTTCAAAGGGTCACTCAGGCCCGGGTTTCAATTTTAGGTCGAGAAGTTGCAGCAATTGAGATGGGCATCGTCGTTTTCCTGGCATTTGAGCGGGGCGATGAGATACTTCGGGTACTTCGACTAGTCGATCGGATTATCGGCTACCGCTTGTTTGCGGATACCAATGGCCACTTCAGCCGGGATGTGCGAGCCATTTCAGGTCAGATCCTATGGGTTCCGGAGTTTACCCTGGCAGCGGGTACACAGCGGGGGCGACGAGCAGACCTCTCCCCGGCACTGCCACCGGCACTCAGCGCTGAGTTATTCCAGGCCGTTCTAGAGCACGCACGGAAATGCGGTGGGGAATGTTTGGCCCAAGCGGGCTGTTTTGGGGCTCACATGGAAGTGGGACTGGTCAATGATGGTCCCGTAACATTTTTGCTGAGTGGCTGATGGATATTTGCGCTAGAATGTATATGTTTTGGTTTGTCCGCGGAGGGCCGTGCAATGGGTTTAGACGGTCTCAGCATATGGCATTTGCTTATCATTTTCATGATTGTGGTCGTGATCTTCGGTGCGGGGCGTCTGCGAACGATCGGCGCGGACTTAGGAAAGGCGGTACGGAGCTTCCGGGAAGCCTTGAATGGCGAGGAGACGGTTGCAAAGACGCCCGAGCCAAATTCGCCCACCCACACCAACCGGGTTGAACCTCCTTCTCCTCCAACTCCACCCACTTAACACCCGGAATAAGGAGAAGCCCGAATGCGGGCTGGAGGCAATCTGCGGCTACGCAGTTCGAGGAGGGTGCATGTTCGATTTTGGAATGGGCGAGATCGTAGTACTCGCGGTTCTTGCCCTTCTAGTTCTCGGGCCAGAACAGATCCCCGTCTGTGCTCGCCAGTTAGGCCGGTGGGTTCGGCAGGTGCGCCAAGTTTGGGCACGGTTAAGCGAGGAGTTTGACCAAGCCCTAGGCTCGGACGAGCCCATGCAAGAGCCGTTCCGGAAGATCCAAGATCACCATCCGGAACGGAAACCCGGTCCCACGTCGGATCGTCCACCCGAACGATGAGTAAGATGCCAGATTCTCGATGGTTAACCCCCGCGTTAGTGGGGCACCTAGTCGAGTTGAGACGTCGTCTCTTGTTGTCGGTCGGGTTCTGCGTCGTGATTTTTGTGGTGCTGATCCCATGGTCTGACGAGATTTTCCGGTTTCTGGCGAAGCCCCTTGAATCGGTTATGCCGCCTGGAGACCACCTGATTGCAATTCATGTCTCAACCCCCTTCGTGGTGCCATTCCAGCTCACCCTACTGGTCACCTTGCTTCTCTGTATGCCAGTGATCCTATATGAACTTTGGGCTTTTGTAGCTCCTGCTCTGTACCGATGGGAAAGGCGCTTTGCCCGCACCCTTTTGGTGAGTGCCGTGTTACTTTTTTACATTGGTATCGCCTTTGCCTATTTTGTAATTTTTCCGATGGCATTCCGTTTCTTTGTCTCTGTTGCACCGATGGGCGTGGCCGTGATGACAGATATCCGTAACTATTTGTCCTTCTGCCTCCATTTGGCGTTAGCCTTTGGGATCTCGTTTGAGATGCCCATAGTGATTGTCCTTCTGGTTTCACTACGACTTGTCAGGGAGGAAACACTCAGGAAACAGCGACGCTATGTTTTTCTGATCTGCTTTATTATTGCGGCATTCTTGACGCCCCCTGATGCCCTATCTATGACACTGCTGGGTCTTCCGATGTACGGACTCTACGAACTCGGTTTAATCCTGGTACGACATCTGGATTCAGAACGTGCGCGCGCTTGAGTCGTCTGGTCTAACTGATCCAGATAGCTCCAGTAGCTTCGTCACCGTCGCGGTATTTGATGACCAAGTCAATGCCAATATTGTTGCCGGCCGGCTTCAGACGGAAGGAATTACGGTCCGGATGAAAGACCACCATCTTGTGCAGATGGATTGGCTCTATGCTCTGACTGTAGGTGGAATCAAACTGCAGGTGGGGCAAGCAGATGCTAGCCGGGCACGGGATATCCTAAGGGATGACTATTCGGATTGTTTGCCGGATTTTTGACCAAGAAATAAAGCAGGCGTGAATCCAGGTTAGTCAGCCGTTTCGTGTTCTAGTTTCAAATTTAGCCAGACTTCCTCAAAACTAGCTCCGGCATGGATGACGAGACTGGTGGTATCAGATATGCCAGCAGGTGCCAGTGTGTAAGGCAGGGGGGGCAATCCATACCAAGGAAGCGGCTCAGTTGAAGAATCATCTGACATGGCGGGCATGATCACAACCAACTGACTGTGAGAGAGGAGGGCGCAAAAAACCGTCCGTGGGAGCAAGGACTTCCATTTTTTGAGTTCTGGCCAGTGTGTGACTGGACTAGGGTATTCTGATGTATCCCTCTCGGTCTCACACTGGCCATGGAGATGAACTAGGACCACACGGATCAGGGTAGATTCCGCAAATCCGGCACGGAAGCGCCAGTTTGCATAAGCCTGAAGCGCGCGCTCGTTTGGGAGGCTGCTTTCCGATTCGAGAAAACGCTCCGCTAGTACCTTCTGTTCCAGCTGAACAATCCGTTCACGGAGGAGGCGAGTCTCACGGTAGCCTTCCAGATGCTTTTGGACGACTCCTATAGAAATCGATTTACTCCAGAAGTCGTCTGCCCCGGAAAGTATAGCCAGTTGTCTCTGGTCGGGACTGTCATTTGCAGAAACAAGAACGAGTGGGGGGCGCTCCCCAGTCTGGATTGCATGACGGATTTTGGGGACCAAAGCGTAGCCGGTTGCCGCGTCTTCGATCTGAACGTCACACAGTACTAGTTCGTAGGCGTTTTCTCCAAGAGCATGGAGAGCCTCATTTGGGGTTGGAAAGTGGTGGAGGGTGACCCCCAGTTTGGCAAACAGATTCTGCATGTGCTTTGCCGCCACTTGGCTATCGTCAAGGTACAGAACGGGTAGGAAAGACTGGATCGCGTAATCCCGGATCCGATCTTCAAGGATCTGCCGGATGGCGGGTAGGTTCTGTCGGTCAACCACTTCCCAAACCGGCTCTTTCATAAGCGCTATCCCCCAACTGTCCGGGTTAGATGTGACCACAACCGGGCGGAAGAGAGGAATTGGAGCCAGCTGCTGGATGCGGGCGAGACAACGCTCCCCGTCCATGTCAGGCAAGGTATGGGAAATCAGTCCCGTATGGCAGGCTGATTCTTGTGCCCACCGGATGGCTTCTTCCCCCGTTGTCGCAAAAACCGGTTCCTGCCCCAAATCCCGGATCAGGCGCTCCCAGGCGAGGTGGAACAGACGCGAACTTTCAGCAACCAGGATTTTCACGGTGTAGGCAGTGGTGTCCGGTCTTGAGATGTGGCCGGCCACTCGGCGACGGGGTACAGATGTCGGGAGACGGGATCACGGAACAGGTGCCGATAAAAGAAGTCAAGACGGCTGCGCGGGTTCCCCGCAAAGCGGCGATCGAGGATCCGGTGAAGAAATCCGCGAGCGAGTTTCGGGTGGGTTCTGAGAAGCTGGCGGGCAATTGTTTCCAAACGAGCCTGAGGCAAGCGAGGGAGGTGGTCAAAAAGATTATGGAAAAACCCAAGGTACAAGAGGTTATAGGGGCTGTTCGGATCAAGCAGAGCGGCGACTAAGGCGCTATATTTTTGATTAAGTGGAATAAAAGCAGAGCCCGCGGGGTAGGTAAGCAAACGGATTCTTGGTTGTGCTTGGTAGGAGCGGATGGTGGGCGTCCTAGTCTGTGGTGGAATACTCCACCGGATCCTTCCCAGTTGATCAACGATGACGCGTAGTGTCCGAGCTTTGTGCAAAATCTTCATTCGTATTCCATTCCGTTTGAGCGCTTGTATTGCGCGAACAAAAACCGATGGTACGAGATAGCCAGAAATGCCGGACTGCTTCAGGGTCAGGAACGGCCGAGTAAAACGTGGAACCAAGTAATTCTGAGGTTGATGCTTGTTGTAACGGACCCAGACTGTCCCAGAAATCGGGCTCAGAGTTTCGTCGTAGGCGTATGTATGGAGCAGAAATGGGGTTGCTTTACGTACGATTTTCCCGGACAGGGGTAGATGGACCACGACAGGTTTGCCATCTCCGCTAGTACGTGATTGGGCTCTGGCACGGAGAATCTTGGAGCGATCCTGGATCAGGAGGTCGAACCAGGGATCCAAAGTTTGCCAAATTTTTGTAGAGAGATGCTGACCCTTTGGCTTGTCGTTCCAGATCCAGCGAAAGGCTAGCGTACGGCTTAATGCACTGTAGGGAACCGGACCCGAGAGCTGACCGCGTTCCGTGATGACTCCAAGGCTCGGGCTTGCAGGGTTGAGTAGTCGAAACCAGGTACGGACCTGTACATCGTGTTGTTGCCAGGTAGATCGGGCCTCGGAACGGAGGCGATGGGAGAGATCAGACAGCGGAGCAGGGAGGAGAGCAGCGGGCGCGCTCTCAAAAAGACATTGAGCTCGCCAGTTTGCGGTTTCGGTACCTGCGAGTTCCATCACCACATCTGGGTTCCACTGATGGAACAAGCGGAGCCAGTCCCGGACCCTCTGCGAATGGGCCTTGAGCAAGTCTATGTCTTGGTTATCCCAAGGGCTGCGAAGACCCGGAATCCGGGCGTCGTGCCCGCCGCCAGTTCCATGCGCAACAGTTCTATCGGGCAGAAAAAGGACAAAGGTTAGATGACCGAGGAGATGGTGCCTGAGTTGGCGGTTGGTCAGCTGACGGAAAAGGGTTTGGGCAACCATCGAGATGGTATAGCCTGGACGGTTAAGAGGTGGAGTTATAAAAACCGTTAGCGGTTTCAAGTTTGAAGAGGATAAGTCGGGTGGTGTACCGAAAATCAGGGCGTATCGGGCGATTCCATTTCTTGAATAATGGGTCAGGCGCTTAAGACGTAACCAAGTGCGGGGGGTATTTCTAAGCCCTTGGATAAAACCCGAGCGTTCCTCTCGGAATCCCCGATGTACACCAGACCCCGGCACGCCAACAGTACCCGCCGCGACGGCACAGGTCAGGCAGGGGAAAGCCGCCAAGCCAATTAGGAAACAACCCACTCCCCGGCGGCCCGCAAGCGTCGGTTTTCTATTCATCATCAGCATGATATTACCAGAAGTGGAGGAGCTTTCTCTTGCGCTAACGGCAAAGATCAGACTCTGCCCCGTCACGGGTTCAAGGGCGGGGAAAAAGGTAGAGTCGGTTCCGGTCTCGGATAAGAATTCCCTGACGGAGGATCTGAACGAGTCGAACCCTTCCCGGGAGCAATGCGCCCGCCCGATAGGTTTGCATATTGATCACAACAAAGCGTTGGGCGGGATTGGGATTCCAACTAAAAACCTGGATATGCCAGCCCAGGTTGGTGGGTAGAACACCGGGCTTGGCCGCTTCATATGCAACGTTTGGTTGGTGCGATGGCTCAATAGGCGCAGGCCTCGCTATTGTCCGCGTGTGCGGATGCGTGGAATGTCCGACGGTCGATGTCGAAGACCCTATTTTCGTGCGAGTTTTCCGAACTACAGGCCTGGGTGGAACGGGGGCAGCCGGCGATGAGACGGCTGGGTGAGGGTGGAGCCAAGTGGAAATCTCAGAGGTGATAAATCCTCCCAGGATCAGACAGAACACGCCAGCAACTGCCCAAATGAACCAGTGCACGCGCTTGCGCTGGGGTCGAAGATCAGGAGGTGTCGAGAGGAAATCCCTTTCCCGGTGGCTTCGCTCCAGCTCGGCCTTCCTGAGTGCATCCAGAATGATGGACAAGTCGGCGATTCCTTAGGAAGGGCGGAGCCAGCGTGACCAGAACCTTGGCGTAGAACGACCAGAAAGTTCCCGGGCAGCTTGGTGGACCAAATTTCGCCCCACTATGCGGTCTCCCGTGACGTACGCTGCAAGTAAGGCTCTGGAGCACAAAATGTTGATGGTGCGGGGAAATCCGCGGGCATGGCGATGGATCAAGCGGGTGGCGCTTGGAGTGAACAGAGTCGAGGCCAAGCCGGCAACTGCCAGTCGATGGGTGATGTACTCGGATGTTTCACGGGCAGTCAGCGGTCCTAGATGGAAGCGTGCTGTGATCCGGTTTCGAAGGGGCCTGAGCGCTGCTCCATCTAGAAGTTCGTCAATTTCTGGTTGGCCGACGAGAACAATTTGGAGGAGTTTTTCTTGGTAGGTTTCGAGATTCGTCAGAAGTCGGATTTGTTCCAGCGTTTCGACCGAGAGAGCTTGGGCCTCGTCAACAATCAGAATGGCCCGTTGGCTCTTTCGGTAAATTGAAAACAACTGCTGGTATACAAGCCCGACCAGCGTTGGGAGATCAAGGCGGCTTGCATTTGGGCTCAAGTCTGCTCGGAGTTCGCGCAGGAGATTCAGGGTAAAGGCCTTGGGAGTTTGCTTAGGATTCAAAATGAGCGCGACTTCAACGCCAGCAGGTGATTGTTCAAGCAGGCGGCGAACCAAGGTCGTTTTGCCGGTTCCCACTTCTCCTGATAGCTCGACGAAACCTCCTTCTTGTGTCAGACCATAGAGAAGATGAGCAAGTCCCTCTTGGTGTTGCCGGCTCAAAAAAAGAAAGCGCGGGTCGGGCGTCATCCCGAAGGGTTCCTCGCGCAGACCGAAATAAGGAATGTAAGGCGAACTCACCCCACACTCCCGGCGCGGGAGTGGAGGAAGATGGCCGACATGAGTCTCATCGTAATGCTGCGATCAGCCGTATTCTGCGCTGTCCTGCCCGTTTCAAGGGGGTGCTCCCAGTTCGGGGAAATTGCTCCAGTGCTGGCCCAAAGTCTTTCAAGAACCGGATGGCGGGTTTCACCGGGCTGGGAAGTGGTCCAAAATGCGGTTGACATCCCGATAGATTGCAGCAGCCGAGAAGTTGGACTGACTAATTCTGCGGGTAACCCATCCTCTCCAGATCAGCCGGTGTTTTTTGGCGTCAAGGACATCGATGACCAAAACTGCCACGGGGTAGGAGTAGCCATAGCCGTAGGGTCCAAAATAGCCGTATCCGATTGGTCCGGGGCCAAAGAACCCATCATCGTCATAGCCCGGGAAGAAGGGGTCTCCATAGAACCCGTAGCCGTAGAAGAGCGGTGGGTTCATAACCATCTCCCTGTGGCTGATCAGATGATCCGTGACGAGGAACTGCGCTTGGGAGCGATGTTTCCGGTATGAAAAACCTCTGTTTCTCAAGGCTTCAATGACCGCTTGCTTAATCCGATGGGAGACGATACCACTATCGACGATGGGGTTCTTGAGTGGGGTTTTGCCCGATTTCAACCAGGCAAAATCTTGTAAACCAGCAAAATGCGCGGTCCGTGACGTTTCTACACCGACCGGAGAGACACAACCGGCAAGGAGCAAGAGCCCTGCAAACAAAATCAGGAAACGCGAAAGCTTCATCATGACGAAAACCTCGAAAACCAACCCTTGGGAAATCTCAAACGGTAATTAAACGTTTCCAAGTCCCCTAGGATGACCAGTATAGCCTGCTCTGGTAGGACCCGATTCGCGTTATAAAAGTTTAATCCTATTGTGACACCCGGGATCGAAAAAAGGAGGCTATCTGGATTCTCAGCCCAAGTATTGCTATTGCTGAGCTCACGCGCCCGGGTTCGGGATTTCGGGGTCACCGGGGACTAAAAACCCTTCATTTAAGTGGGTTTAGGGTCAATCCGCAAGCTGGGATTGCGAGAAACTCAAGGTGTCTCTGGGTCTCTGGGTGGTCCTGTGTTTGATCGCGGGATTGGTGTAATTAATCCGGGCTTTCCCAAGGTCATCCTGCGTGGCATTTTACGGCTGTTTCTAAGACCCCAGATTGAAGGTGATCTTCCATCCACAGGGCCGATTTTGTTGACCGCTGATCATGTGAGTTACTGGGATGGACCGCTACTTGCGATTTGGCTTGAGCGGAAAGCTATTTTTGCCGTTCATCCTGATTTTGCCAGGACTTGGTTCTGGTCTCGCTGGATTAGTCTTTGGTGTGGACTCTGGAGACATGATTACCTGGCATTATCCATGCGCAGCCCGTTCGGACTGAGGCGCCTGCTCCGCTCGCCGTCAGAAACGGTTATTTGCCTGTTCCCGGAGGGTGCGATCCGCAGGCGGGCAGCTCCCTTACCATGGCAAGCTGGGATGCGGTACCTGCTTGAGAAACGGCCAGAGCTCAAACACTGGCATCTCACCGCATGTCCGGGGAGGGTATGCCCTTCTCCGTCCGGTGTCAGACCATGCTGGCATTGGAAGATTGAGCCGGGCACTCAGTACGCTGACTCCTAGGGCACAGATCCGGCACAATCCTAAATCGCTCTCTGAGGTTGCTCCTAGGATCCGCGCTGGTTGTTTCTCGGTTATCCAAGCTAGTTTGTGCCGGGCATGCCCGTTGTCTCATGAGGGCGATCAATCGGTCGGGTCCCCAAGGCATCGGGAGGGAAGGCATCAACCGAGATGATTTCATAGACCAAGTGGTAAAAGCGGTCGAGAGTTGTCCATTCGGCTTCCGTCAAGAGTCCCTGCTCATGCGCCCAACGGGCACGGTCGGCGTCGGTTTGTGCCAGTGTGGGTGGTACCCCGCCAGCCCGAATTTTCCGTTCCAACGCTTCCACTGCCTCCACTTGAGAGAGAGCTTCTTCAAGTTGCACCAAGGGGCGTGCGGCATCACCTGCGGTGCTGATTCCCGTGGTGAGGCGATCTCTCGCTTCGTTGATGCTGGTGAGAAGGTGCGCGACTTCACGGGATAGGTGGTCGGAAGGTGCAGAATAAGTTCGTCCCGTTGGGAAGACCAGCATCCTGAGAAATAGTGCAAGTGTGCGATTCGGGAAGTTCCTCAGAAAATCATGGGTTCTTTCTTGGAACTGATAGATAAGCCAGCGGCAGGACCACTCGACAAGAGGGACGTCAATCTCCGGCCGGCCTTCATCTTCGAACCGTTTAAGGACGGCAGAGGCGAGGTAGAGATAACTGAGGAGATCACCGAGGCGCGCGGACAGGCGTTCTTTCCGTTTGAGATCGCCACCTAGGGCGAGCAGCGTGGCATCCGACAGGAGAGCAAAGGATGCGCAATAGCGTTCGAGGTGCTGGTAAAATCGCTTGGTCGGTCCCGTAACCGGACTTTTGGCAATGTGCGCAGCCCGGAATCCGAAGATCCAGCTTCGGATAGCATTGCTTAGGAATAGTCCCGCGTGGGCCCATACCAGTCGGTCGAAGCGGGTGAGTGCCTTTTTCCCATCCGGTTCGCGGGCGGCTTCCATTTCCTTGAGAACGTACGGGTGACAGCGAATGGCGCCCTGGCCATAAATAATCAGATTGCGGGTCAGCAGATTCGCACCCTCAACTGTGATGGCGATCGGTACTGCCTGGAACCCCCGACCGATCCAGTTTCTGGGGCCGAGAACGATACCTTTGCCTCCTTGGATATCCATGGCATCAAGTGCCAGCTGACGCCCCATCTCTGTAACGTGAAACTTGGCGATCGCAGAAGGGACCGCTGGAATTTCTCCTAGATCGTTGGCTGCGACAGTCATGCGGCGCGCGGCGTCCATGATATAGAGGAAACCACCCATTCGGGCCAAAATTTCTTGGACACCTTCGAAATGCCCAATTGGGATATGAAACTGACGCCGGATCCGAGCGTAAGCTCCGGTCGTCCATACGGCTGTCTTGGCTGCGCCGGTTGCGTTTGCGGGCAAGGATATGGAACGGCCTGCAGCCAAGTTTTCCATCAACATGCGCCAACCCTGGCCAATCAACTGGGGCCCACCGATGATCTGATCCAGGGGGATAAAGACGTTGTGTCCACGGATGGGTCCGTTCTGGAACGGAATATTGAGTGGGAAGTGCCGTTCCCCGATTTCCAGTCCATCAAGGTTCCGGGGCAAGAGGGCGCAGGTGATGCCTCGGTCAACACGGCCGCTAAGTAGGTGGTCGGGATCATAGAGCTTGAAGGCTAGACCGATAAGTGTTGCCACCGGTGCAAGGGTGATGTAGCGCTTCTCGAAGTTGAGTCGGATCCCCAAGACGGACTGACCCTTCCAGTTTCCATGACAGACGATACCGGTGTCCGGGATCGAACTGGCGTCGGAGCCGGCATACGGTCCCGTCAGGGCAAAACAAGGGACTTCCTTTCCGCTGGCGAGTCTCGGCAGGTAATACGATTTTTGTTCTGGGGTTCCGTAGTGTAGGAGAAGTTCCGCCGGCCCGAGCGAATTGGGAACTGCTACCACGGAGGCCGCTGTAGTCGAGCGCGATCCAATTTTAACGAGAATCTCGGAATGCGCATAGCTTGAGAAGCCGAGCCCTCCATAGGCTGGTGGAATGATGAGAGCAAAAAATCCCTGAGATTTTAGGAAATCCCAGACGGGCGGCGGCAAGTCTGCCCACTCATGGGTGATCTTCCAATCGTCCAGCATGCTACATAGCTTTTCGACTGGCCCCTCGATGAAACGACGCTCCTCCTCGCGAAGGGACGGTTTTGGCGTGTTGAGTAGCCGTGCCCACCGCGGCCGACCGCTGAAAAACTCCCCTTCCCACCATACGGTGCCAGCCGCAAGCGCTTCCTTTTCTGTTTCGGAGATTTCCGGTAGCACCCTCCGATACCAGCTAAACAGGGGTTGTGTGAGTAGATGCTTCCGGACTGGTGTCCGGTTGATGAGAACAAGCAACAACACTCCAACACCGCCAATCAGGTAGGCGGTGGAGTTGTGAAAAACCAGGGTAAGTAGCCCCAGCCAAACGACGAGGGCGAGGCTGGTGAGCCATAGCTGTATACGAACGAGGGCGGAAAAGAAAAGTCCGAGCAGTAAAACCAGAATCCAGACCGCTAGACCAACAGCCATGGCCAGTCTCCTTCAGGGACAGTAAAAAAGGAAAAGGAAGGTCCCCCGGGTATTATATTGTGTGTGGATTTTCTTGGTCCGTTTATCGGGTCAGGTTCTCAAAACCTCAGTCAGGAGGAATGCCGCGGTTGATGCAAGACCGATCCCTGCCGGAGTTGATGAAAGCGGTCTGGGCTCCTTCCCGGGGTGGACCGGAAGCCCTGTCCTTGGGGATGCGGTCGGTCCCGAACTCACGCCCGGATGAAGTCTTGGTCGAAATCTGGATGGCCGGGGTCAACCGACCGGATGTTCTGCAACGCGCGGGGCATTATCCCCCACCAGTTGGAACCACGGACATCCTCGGACTCGAAGTGATGGGTCGTGTAGTTCGGCCGGCACTGAGGGGTGGCAGATTCCGTGCAGGAGAACCGGTTTGTGCACTTGTCGCTGGTGGAGGATATGCTGAATACGTATCGGTTCCCGAGACCCAGTGCCTCCCAGTCCCCGGATGGCTGGCGGCTTGTGAGGCTGCAGCGCTACCCGAAACCGTATTTACGGTCTGGTATAACCTGCGTCTCAGAGCCCATCTTCGCTCACGGGAGTGGTTGCTCGTTCATGGAGGTGGTGGGGGAATCGGAACCGTTGCGGTTGGACTCGCCGCTGCCTTGGGTTGTCACGTCATAACGACCACTGGGTCAACCGAAAAGGCGGTTCGTCTCCAGAATCTGGGAGCTGAACAGGTAGTCGACTACCGCCAGGATGGCTGCTGGCAAGAACTCCATATGGCGGGGGCACCTAATGGGGGTTATGACCTTATTCTGGATACGATTGGTGGACCGTATTTCGAGCACAATCTGGCATTGCTCGCGACTGGGGGACGCCTGGTCCAGCTGGCTTTCCGACAGGGCAGCCGGATATCCGCCGACCTGTCGGTTCTTCTCTCCAAACGCCTGAGTCTCATGGGATCCACCTTGCGGCCACAGCGTCCAGGGGTCAAGGGACGTATTGCGCGGTCAGTTGAGCATTCCGTGTTCCCTCTCCTTCAGTCAGGAAAATTCAGACCGGTCATCGACTCGGTTTATTCTTTGGCTGCTGTGGCAAAAGCCCATGAACGGATCGATAACCCAGCGCACTTTGGCAAGATCCTGCTGCTTACCGATGCGGGAGCAGGTCAAGGACTCCAGACCGTTCCTCCCTGAGTTCCTGGTCTGTGAGACGAATGCGTGAACGAGCAAACTCCGACAGCTGCAAGGTATCGACGACCCTCATTTCGCCTTGGTTGCATTCGACAGGAAAGCCGAAAAATACCCCCGGTGCGATCCCATACTGGCCAGAGGCGGCGACCCCCATGCTGACCCAGGATCCGGGTGGTGTTCCATGGACCCAGTCGCGCATGTGATCAAGAGCGGCTGATGCTGCTGATGCGGCTGAGGATGCTCCCCTTGCCTTGATAATTGCAGCACCCCGCTGTTGGACAGTGGGAATCAGGGTTTCTTCTATCCAGCGTGGACCTACTTTGGCAGTTGCGTGTTCGTTCCGCACGAGTGACTGTTCAATGTCCGGGAACTGGGTGGAAGAGTGATTCCCCCACACGGTGACTCGCTGAATGTCGCCGACGTTGGCTTGGCAGGCTTCCGCCAACAGACTCAGTGTCCGGTTGTGGTCGAGGCGCATCATGCTGGTGAACTGTGAATCTTCGAGGTCAGGAGCATTCTCGCGTGCAATCATGGCGTTGGTATTTGCTGGGTTACCAACGACCAAGACCCTGACCCTACGGGAAGCACGATCGTTGAGCGCACGTCCTTGGGTCTTGAAAATCTCCGCGTTGACGCGGAGCAGGTCTTTTCTTTCCATCCCCTGGCTGCGTGGGCGAGAGCCCACAAGGAACGCGTAGTCCACATCATCAAAAGCCTTTTCGGGTTGGTCTGTCAGCACCAGATCCTGAAGGAGAGGGAACGCGCAGTCTGCGAGTTCCATCGCTACCCCGTTCAGTGCGGGCAGGGCCGGGGAAATTTCAAGCAGGTGGAGGATGATGGGCTGCTCCTGGCCGAGAAGTTCCCCTGCCGCCAACCGGAAGAGAAGTGCGTAGCCGATATGTCCAGCGGCGCCGGTGACAGCAATTCGGATAGGTTGGTTCTTGGCTTTGGTCATGTCAGATGTCCTTAGGATAGGCAGTCGGGTTTAGAGTTGAACCCAAGCGAGACCCCTTCCGGCCGGTTCTGGTTGGGGCGACCAGAGCTTGGAGGGAGCGATCCCGGATCACCGGGGGCGTTCGCATTCGGTCCGAGACGTTATTTTACCGTAGACCCAAGAGTTGACAGATGGGTAGCCCCCTGCCGGGGATGGTTAACGCTGCACCCGGACGTGGCTAGTTTAAGGGGTTTCTAGAGGTTAGTCTGGATGGGTGAATCCCGCAGATCCATCGGATTTAGGATAGAATATTCAACGTCTAGAAGGACATTATTCAGAAATTCAGGGTGACGTCATGAACCAGGCGATTTTCCAAGAGACTGAGAAGCACTATGGCGCCCATAACTACGATCCGCTGCCAGTCGTTTTGAGCCGCGGTTCGGGGGTGTACGTCTGGGATACCGAGGGCCGACGTTATCTCGACATGATGAGTGCCTATTCCGCAGTCAGTCATGGACATTGTCACCCGCGTCTTGTACGGGTGCTGACTGAGCAGGCAAATCGACTTGCAGTGACCTCGAGGGCGTTTTACTCCGATCGCCTCGGGCCTTTCCTCGAAAAGGCCTGTGAGATGACCGGGATGGAGCAGGCGTTGCCGATGAATAGCGGGACAGAGGCAGTCGAAACCGCGCTCAAGGCTGCACGCAAATGGGCATATACGGTCAAAAAAGTGCCAGAAGGCCAAGCTGAAATCGTAGCCTGCAGGGGCAACTTCCATGGCCGCAGCATAACTGTAGTTGGCTTGTCCAGTGAGATGCAGTACCGGAAGGGTTTTGGTCCCTTCCCGGCGGGGCTCAAGGTCATCCCTTACGGTGATTCCGAAGCCTTGCGGCATGCCATCACCCCCCAGACGGCAGCGTTTCTTGTTGAACCGATTCAGGGAGAGGGCGGGATCATCGTCCCACCTCAAGGATATTTGGCACAGTGCGCGGCTATCTGCCGGGAGCAAAACGTGCTCCTAATTGCGGACGAAGTACAGACCGGACTCGGACGCACGGGGGACTTCCTAGCTTGCGAGCACGAGCAGGTTCGACCTGATGCGCTGATCCTAGGGAAGGCTTTAGGTGGCGGACTGCTACCAGTGTCTTTGTTCTTGTCGCGGCGTGAGGTGATGCAGGTTTTCGGCCCTGGGGACCACGGCAGCACCTTTGGTGGCAGCCCATTGGCCGCCGCAGTCGGATTTGAGGCACTCCGGGTCATAGAGGACGAAGGCTTGGTCGAGCGGTCAGCCCATCTCGGAGGTGATTTTCTAGCTTCCTTGGAAAAATTAGAGAGCCCTTTCATCCGAGCGGTGCGCGGTCGTGGTCTTTTTGTCGGCATTGAAGTTGACCCCCAGTATTTGGGAGCTCGAACCGTTTGTGAGAGGCTGCTTGAAGAAGGGATCCTGACCAAGGAAACCCATCATACGGTGATCCGCCTAGCCCCTCCCCTTGTTATCGGGGCGCCTGAGCTAGAAGATGCGGTCATCCGGATCCAGAAAGTATTTAATGCCTTGGGGCGCGAGTCGCGAAAGGTTTCCTGAACTTGCCTGGACGTCTGGTCCAAGGAGGGCTTTTGCGAATACCTACCTTAGGGCAGTAAACCAGTCTGGAGATTGAAGAGAGGGCAAGAGAGTGACATGAAGTCACGGCCGATAACGAAATCTGATAACATGCTGCCAGCCAGCTCACGGTCAACTGTTGCCAATGAATCATGTGAAACCATTCGGTTATTTTGTAAAGCACCTTTGTTCGAATGTTGGCATCGTAGTCTTCCTCTTTGGTTTTGCAATCACATCCCCTCTGGTTTCAGCGAAGACCGCTAATGACCAAGCGCGGAACATCGCGCAAGGCAAAATGCTGACCTATACCTGCATTGGTTGCCATGGAATGAGGGGATTCGAAGTAACTTACCCGTTCTACAACATTCCAAAAGTGGCGGGACAAAACCGTGCCTACCTCTTTGAGGCCTTGATGGACTACCGCAAAGGTGAGAGGGATTTTCCCACCATGAAGGCACAGGCACGCGGTATGACGGTTCCTGAACTGCGAGACGTTGCTGCCTATTTTGCATCCCTGCGTGGCCAGATCAAAACCCGGGTGCCTCTGTTCAGTCGTACCAAGGCCGGGATCGGAGCCAAATTGATTACCACATGTGCAGCCTGCCATGGGGAACATGGTTTGTCTGTTTCTCCCCAGTTCCCGGATCTCGCGGGCCAGTATCCCTCCTATTTGGTCCGTGCACTCGAGGAATATAAAACCGGAGAACGGAAAAACGCCATTATGAACGCCATGGCGGCCAACTTGACCCACCGTGAGATGGTCGATATCGCTAACTATTTCGCGAGTCAGCCCGGACCCTTGGGGCAGATTCCGGGCGGGTGAGCAGGAAACGGCCCTGTGGTGCCGGCCCTTTTCCGGGCTGATGTGTTGCCGGATTATGACAAGCCATCGTTCATGTTGTTTTCGGAATGTAGTTTTGATGGTCGGCTTGATTGGGGTGGCGCCTGTCTTGGCGGGTCCGCTACCACAGATATTGAAGATCCAAATCGGAGGAGAGCGCCTGAGGGATCTGATGGGGAAGGGTGGGCTAGTTTTCCCGAGTCTCTGGGTTTACAACGCGAAGCGACAGCTGGTGTTCCGTTTCGAAGGCGACCACAAGGATCTGGTTGGTGCCTTAAGCCGGGTCTGGGCTGATCCTCGACCGATCGCCGGGCCTCCACTTACGCACTGGATCCTCCCTCACCAGCTTCACGCCCTCGACAAGAATTCCCGGGCTCCCGAATGGGTTTTTATCGAGACCTGGGCCTCATGGGATCCTGCTTGCCAGCGGGAAAAAAGGACTCTCATCAGCTTTTTGGCAAGACACGGCATGGGTCGAGTGGATCTTGTGCTGATCAGGATGGGGGTTCTGCGTAGTCATGGGCACCGGTCACCCTAGGTTCCAACGGGGGTGGGAGCATTCTTCGTGTGTTATCCTGAGATATCAGGACGTCAGTCCTGAATAATCGGAGGGCCATGCTTAATGAGCAAACGGTTGTGTCTGTCGTTTCTTTTGAGTGTCCTCATCGGGTTTTCTCCTCTTTTGACCCCCGTAGCCCGGGCGTCTACCAACCTCCGTGCAGAGATCCGGGTCGCAGCCATCCATGCTGGTCTCGCGGTCGAAATGCACGCTTTGGCGCAGACCCATCTTCACCTCCACCATGTGATCAACTGCCTGGTCGGACCAAACGGACGACAGTTCGATCCAAGGGCCGGGAATCCTTGCCACGGACTTGGAAAAGGTGCTATTCCGGATAGCCGGATGTCCGCCCCGTCCGTGCGCAGTGCTCTCCACCAAGCCCTGCGTAATGCGCTCGCGGGAGAACGGGCCATGAGCCTCGTTCAGGCGCACCATCTCGCCATTGCAGCTCGTGAGAGCCTGTTGCAGGCTGCCCGGGCATTGCGCGGCCACCACTAAAGCAGAGCGGCTCACACCATGTATGCCAAGCCCTCGGAATGGCGCTCTCTCCCCAGAGGCAAGATATTCATTACCTTGGTTATCTGTTGTGCAACCGGCCTAGTTGGAGCATCAGCGTGGGCAGCACACAAGCATTCCCCGACAACACCCAGGATACGTCTGAGAAAACTCATGACGGTGGATGCCTACGACCGAGCGGGGATTGACCGCTTGAGTACCGAACAACGGCAGGCTCTGGAACGGTGGTTGGCAGCACACCTACACGCGATGAGTAGGGCGGTCGTTTCTGCGAGGGCAGCCGTCCCGATCGTACCACCACGCCACGCTCCTTCGTCTCGACTCAGGGCCCATCAGGGCCGGGTGGCTCACTTCGGATTACCTCCAAGACGATATCGTCATCTCCCCAATGAAATCGAGAGCCGGATTGACGGGGTATTCCAGGGATGGACTGGGAATACTAGATTCCATCTCATGAATGGACAGACATGGGTCCAGTCCGGTACGGGATATTTCCGAATCCCCAAACTCATTGATCCCAGAGTCAAGATCAAAAAATTGATAGTTGGCTATGTTCTTGAAGTGCGAGGATACGGCGAGCAGGTTTTCGTAACCCGGGTCCGCTAGGCCGAATGGGGGGGCGACTTGCTGTAACCCCTAGCTTTCGGCTAGGATCAGCGGGCCCTTGTTCTCCAGGAAGTTTTGGGGATCATGGCCGGCTGGGTTGACGCCAGCCCAGAAAGCTTGCTGGTTGTGCAGTTACCAAGTCAGTGAGAACGGCCCGGAGCTTGAGTAAGTAACGGGCTCACGAGTCAGAAATATAACTCCGGAGGTATTTATGGCAGGACCCACAAAGCTTAAACGGGATGCCGGTGTGGTCGGTTTGTTGTACGCCAGCTTGGGCAGCATCATCGGATCCGGTTGGTTGTTTGGGGCGCTCCATGCGTCTCTACAGGCTGGTCCATTCAGTGTGATTTCTTGGGTGGTTGGTGCTGCAACGGTCCTCTTCCTCGCTTTCGTGTTTGCCGAGTTATCGACGATGTTCCCGAACTCGGGAGCCCTTGTCCATATGACGCACGTCAGTCATGGTGATTTCGTCGGCAAGATCTGGAGCTGGATTTTGTTTTTGGCGTTTGTATCTGTGCCTCCGGTGGAGGTCAGCGCGGTTCTCACCTACGCCAACGATTACATCCCTGGATTGATCCATGCCAACAACGGCTTGTTGACCGGGTTGGGTTTTGTCGCCGCTGCCATCTTGCTGGCATTTGTCGTGGCACTCAATTTCCTGGCCGTTCGTTGGGTCATCGCGATTAACAGTGCGGCCACTTGGTGGAAAGTGGTTGTTCCGGTGGCAACGATTGTGATCCTGATGGCTTATTCCTTTCATCCGGGCAACATAACGGCACATCTCTCCAGCACCCCAGTAAGTGGGATTTTTACCGCTGTTGCAACAGCAGGTATCATTTTCAGTTATCTGGGATTTCAGCAGGCGATTGCGTTGGCGGGGGAAACTCGGAATCCAAGCCGCTATATACCCATTGCACTTATAGGTTCGGTTGTGATCGCCCTTTTGATATACGTTCTCCTGCAGTTTGCATTTATCTTTGCGCTGCGTCCGGCTGACATTGCCCACGGTTGGGCCCATTTGCGTTTCACCGGGATGTTCAGCCCGTTAGCAGCGATCGCCATTGCCGTCGGTGCATTCTGGTGGGCTGTGCTTCTCTATGTGGATGCGATCGTTTCCCCGCTTGGTACGGCTTTTATCTACGTCACAGGGAGTCCGCGGATCATCATGGCCGCGGGAGAGATGGGCAATGCGCCACGGAGCGTCACCCAGCTCAATCGTTTTGGTGTACCTTGGATCGGCCTGATTCTGACTTACATTGTTGGCGTCTTTTTCTTTTTCCCCTTTCCATCATGGCAGAAACTGGTTTCGGCCGTCTCGCTGATCACCGTCCTGTCTTACAGCATCGGCCCAGTCATCCTGCTTCATCTTCGTCGGGCGATGCCGGATGCGAAGCGACCCTTTCGGTTGCGTCTGGCGGGGATAATCTCGGTGATCGCATTTATTGCGGCCAACTGGATCATCTACTGGACTGGCTATGACGTGGTCAAGTGGCTTCTCGGACTGGTGGCGATCTACGGGCTGGTTTACCTGTTCTGGTACTTCGTGATTCATCGCGGGCGAGCGGCAGACCTGGGGTGGCAGCAGGCTTGGTGGCTTATTCCATACTTCGCGGGACTCTGGATCATCAGTCTTCTGGGCCCCACATCCAAACCCATGGATGGGCTTGGAGACTACGGGTTTTTCACTGGCATGTGGATACTCGCCGGGTTCAGTCTCGTCATTCTGGTTCTGGCTCTTATGAGTGGACAGTCGCCTGAAGCAGCCCAGCAATGTTCCGAACGCATCAAGAATCTGGGAACCCGGGGGATTGAGACCGTCGAAGGTCCCTGAAGACAGAAAGCCCCCTAGCTATTGGCCCTCGTCATCGGACCCTTCTGACACAAGAGCTAGATGATGATCGGGTTGCTGGGTGGAGGCTGACTCCAGACCCTCCGGAACAGGATATCACGCGGGATCAGAGTAGAGAGATTCCAAGCGGTTTTTGAGTGAACCTTGGATTTTCGGTAAGTACTCAATTGCTCTCAGGTTATCGAGTAGCTGTTCCCTGCGAGAAGCGCCCAGGATGACGGTGGTCACACATGGGTTCGACAGGCACCAGGCGATGGCCAAGGTAGCGGGAGTCGTGCCATTCTCGTGACTGAGCTCAACGAGACCGCAGGCAGCCTTGAGTTGTCGTTGTCCGTCTTTTCCTTGGAATCGCTCCCGTAACCACTCGTAATCGGGGAGACTGAAGCGACTGCCGGGCGGGATCTGGGAGCCATCCATATATTTTCCGGTGAGAATTCCAGATGCAAGGGGTGACCACGTGGTGAGTCCGAGCCCCTCGGTCTGGCATAGGGACTCGTATTCGACTTCAACCCGTTTCCGAACGAACAGATTGTATTGTGGCTGCTCCATGAGCGGGGCCGGCAAGTTCAGTTCATGGGCCTTTTGGATAGCGCTTTCAATCCAAGTAGCAGGCCACTCTGAAGTTCCCCAGTAGAGGATTTTCCCTTGCTGGATCAAGGTTGCCATGGTGACCACGATTTCTTCGATCGGTGTCTCTGGGTCTGGCCGGTGGCAAAAAAATAGGTCAAGGTAATCCAGGCCAAGTCTCTTCAGCGCCTGATGACAGGCTTCGACCAGATGTTTGCGGCTCAGGCCACATTGGGTGGGCGCAGGATTCTGGACAGAGCCGAAGAAAGCTTTGCTGGATACGCAGAATTGGTCACGGCTCCAACCCAGGGTGCGGAAGGCTTGTCCCATGAGGCGTTCAGATGCTCCATGCGCGTAGGCTTCGGCATTGTCGAAGAAGTTGATTCCATGGTCGAGAGCGCAGGCCATGAGGTCAATGGTCCCGGCCTGATCAACTTGCGGACCAAAGGTTACCCAGGAGCCAAACGATAGAGCACTTAACTTGAGGCCGGAACGACCCAGACGGCGGTAAAGCATGCGCAAAATCCTCGATGCTTCTTCTCCGTTACGGCTGGCCGTGACCACCGTTCAAGGAGATCCGAAGACCCAGTTCGACGACCCGATCGGCGGGGATCTCGTAAAAATCAGTGGCTCGTGACGCGTTTCGGGATAAGAAGGCGAAAATCCGGTTGAAAAAGCGACCGGCCAATGAGATCTGATCCGGTATGACAAGACTTTCACGGCCGATAAAGTAACTGGCCGTTTCGGGTTGAAACGGCAGTCCGAATTGTTCGGCCCCAAGTGATAGCGCGACAGGAATGTTCTGTGGCTGCATGAATCCGAAGTGTACAAGTACCCGGTAGAAGCCTTCGCCCAGTGACTCTATGTCGAGCCGATTTCCTGCATGAACAAAGGGCACTTCATGAGTAACGATTGTGAGCAGGATAACGTGTTCGTGTAGCGTTTTAAGATGGATCAGTTGGTGCGACAAGGTTGGGGGGACCCCAAGATTAGGTGCTGTAAAGTACACTGCGGTTCCCGGGACACGGATCGGTGGCTCCTCAACGAGATGGGCGAGAAATGCAAGCAAAGGTTCAGTGTGTGCCTGCAGGCGACGGATCAGTTCTTGTCGCCCTGTGGCCCACACTTCCATCATGCCGAAGAGGAGAAGTGAAATGAGCAGTGGGAACCAGCCACCATCCGGAATCTTTGTGAGTGTGCTCATCCAGAAGACACTGTCTATGACCAAAAATCCGCCCAGGATGAGTATCGTTTTGGGGATTGACCAAGCCCATCGACGGTGCGCCAGAAGCATAAGAAAGATCGTCGTGATCCACATAAGGGTGCTGATTGCAACTCCATAGGCCCCGGCCAGATTATTGGCTGTCCGAAAAGCTAAGACGAGGCCAATCGTTCCGATCATGAGAAGCCAGTTCAGCGTGGGGATGTAAATTCGACCTTTCTCATCCCGTGACGTCTGGACAATTCGCATGCGTGGCGTTTGGTTGAGACGAATTGACTGTCCCATCAGGGAAAAACTACCCGAGATGATTGCTTGTGAGGCGATGATTGTGGCCGCAGTTGCCAAGATGACGGTGGGAATGAGAGCCCACTGAGGAACCAAATGATAAAGTGGTGCACTGATGGCGCCAGGGTCATGCAGGAGAAGTGCCCCCTGCCCTAGATAGTTACACAGGAGGGAGGGGAATACCACAGCTAGCCAGGCTAGGCGGATCGGAGGACGGCCGAAATGGCCGAGATCTGCGTACAGGGCTTCTGCGCCGGTGACCGCAAGGATGACAGCACCTAGAACCAGAAATCCGGCAAGGCGATGTCGGCTAAGAAAACCGACACCAGCCAGCGGGTTGAGCGACAGAAGAATCAAGGGGTGGTTTAGAATTTCGCCGAGGCCTGTGATCGCGAGCAAAAGGAACCAGAGGAGCATCACCGGCCCGAACCATTGGCTGATCTTGCCCGTACCCCGTCTCTGAATGCTAAAAAGTGCAACAAGAACAATGACGGTCACCGGGATAATATAGCGGTCGAGAGTGGGCGTTATGACGTCGAGTCCTTGGATTGCACTCAGGACCGAGATAGCCGGTGTAATCATGCCGTCGCCGTAGAGAAGGGTAGCCCCGAAAAGACCTAGGGCAAGCAGCAGTTTCTGGGATCTTCTTTTTCCATGACTGGTGCCCGGAGGTGCGGGACTCAAAAGCGCAAGGAGTGCGAGGATTCCTCCCTCCCCCCGATTATCTGCCCTGAGGACAAAAGCCACGTATTTAAGTGTGACCGTGACCGTAAGTGTCCAGAGAACGAGGGATAGGACGCCAATGATGTTCGCTGGGGAAATACTGAACGAGTTGGGTGCTGAAAAGCAGGCTTGAAGGGTGTAAAGAGGACTAGTTCCGATGTCGCCATAAACGACGCCCAAAGCACCCACGGCCATCAATGGGAAGAGGTAGCGAGACCGTTCCCCTCGATAGTCATCGTTCAGTTGGGAGCCCGATTCAGGACTCGGCTCTAGTCTGTCCAATTTTTGGGTCTAAATCATTATGAAATAAGGAATGATGGAACCCGTAAAAAAATTTAGAGTGAGGGGCTCCATAAGCATTATAGCCCGTAGCGGTCTCTCATTCGGTCTCCCGCAGTGGGGTAGGATAGCTAGACCATTGGCCCATTAAAGCGTCAGTCAGGGTACGGAGTATGCCATGACCTTTGATCCCATGCTGTTGAGCTTGGTGGTACTCCTTACCTTGGCGGTCATTCTCTCGTCGGTTCTCAGACGTCTGACGCTGCCCCTTATACCTGCTTATATGCTCGCGGGGACCATCCTGGGCCCCCACGGCTTGGCCTGGCTTGCTGACAGTGCGGATGTTCAAGTTCTTTCCAAATGGGGCATTATCCTCCTTCTTTTCACACTGGGGCTCGATTTCTCTCCATCGCGGTTCCACGAGACACGTCGACAGAATCTGGCACTGGCATTGTCCATTATCGCCGTCGAGGCATGCCTCGGGAGTTTGGTTGTCCTGGCCGTTGGCTGGCCATGGCCACTCTCAGTATTCCTGGGTTTTGTCTTGGCCACATCATCAACAGCACTCGTTGCCCGTCAGCTCGGTGACCAACAGGAACTTGGGCAACCTCATGGGCGGTTGACGATGACCTTGGCCATTTTTCAGGACCTTTTGGCTCTCCCGCTTTTCATTTTGGCTCCTACTTGGCTCAGCCATCATGGGATGGGGAGTTCTTGGGAAACCTTCGGTATCACACTGGCTCGAGGCATCCTGGTGGCGGGCCTTTTGTTGGTTGGTGGCCGGCCGTTGGTCGAATGGCTGTTTCGTGAAGTGACTAAACGCAAGGCCAGTGAGCTTTTTACCTTGTCCGTACTCTTGGTCGCGCTGGCGTCAGCTATGATTACCAAGTCCATTGGCCTGTCAGCTGTTCCGGGTGCTTTCCTCGCCGGGATGGTCTTGGGTGAAACCGAATTCCGTCATCAGGTCGAGGCTGATATCAGGCCATTTCGTGATGTTCTGCTAGGCCTGTTTTTTGTTTCGGTTGGCATGCTGTTTAACCCGCACATGCTGCTCGTTTATGGAATCTGGATTCTTATCGGAATCGCGGTGATTCTCTTTTTCAAGTTTGCAGTGGCCACCGGACTATGCAGAGTGTTTGGACGGGACCGCGAGACCGCTTTGAGAACCGGGCTCGTTTTGTCGCCCATGGGAGAGTTTGGGCTTGCATTGATCGCTTTTGTGTCGCCCGGAGACTGGCCACATCCGGCCGACGGACAAATTATCCTCGGCATCCTTATTGTGAGCTTTCTCATCGGTTCACTCATGATTCGCTTCAACCGCCGGGTGGTTCCGCGTTCAACAGGCCACGATCTCTTGCCTACTATGCTCCCATCTGCCAGTGAGTCTGGAGCGAATGTCCCAGCCGGCTTCCGTGACCATGTCATCATCTGTGGCTATGGCCGGGTCGGGCAGAACCTTGCGCGGTTCTTGGAACAAAACGGAATTGCCTACGTGGCTTTAGATCTCGACTTGGGCAGGGTGAGGGCAGCCCGCATTGCTGGCGATCCGGTCTACTACGGGGATGCGACAGACCTGGCGCTGCTCACTTCCGTCGGGCTTGCCTCTGCGCGTGCTCTGGTCGTGGCCTATCAGGATCTTGAGATCAGCTCAAAAATTTTGACCCGGGTTCGTCCCGTGAGAGTTGATCTACCCATCTTGGTTCGAACCCGTGATGATGCGCACCTTGCGGAGTTGCAGCAGATGGGGGCGACAGAAGTGATCCCCGAAACGCTTGAGGCCAGTCTCATGCTGTCAGCCAACCTCTTGCATCTCCTCGGGGTGCCCGCGAGCCGGATTCTCCATCAGATCCAGAGGGTCCGTTCTGATCGTTACGCCCTTCTGCGCTCGGTTTTCAGGAGTGGTGAGGCACCTGTCCGCTCGCCAGTTCATGCTTTCCGGGAAGAGTTGCGCAACCTTGTCCTGACCTCGGAAGCCGCTGCCGTCGGACAAACCGTGGAAACCGTGGCGTTGACCGAACTTGGGGTTGTGGTGACTGCACTCCGCCGCGACGGTATCGTGGGGAAACAACCCTCCCCGGGTACCGAGTTGCGCGAGGGTGACCTGCTTGTCCTGTACGGTACCCCGGAGGATTTAGACCGGGCAGCGGCCCGGCTACTTGAGGGCCTTTGGCCTCCAACCCGTCAGTCCGGGGCCTCTTCTTCATCTTCACGGAACATCGGTGCTTGATCGTCTCAACGGTGTGCTGGCTTGGGATGGGGAGAGATCAGGACGAGCCGGATTGAACCCACGTTGACCTTGATCCGGATATGGTGGCGTCCCGTACCGTGATACAGGAGGTGGCCATTCAATCCGCTTGATTGCGCGGGAAAGTGGGGCAGTCCACGCACATGCACGCTCCCCACGTTACTTGTGAGGTCGACCGGTCCGATGGAAGTGATCGCCCCTTGGACTTTCACGGCACCAACGTTGGTTTTTGCAAAAAGAGAGTGGGTTACACCGGAAATTTTGATCTTGCCGATATTGGTGCGTGCGATAATTGGGCCTGCCGAATCCCGAATTGAGATAAGTCCGATATTACCCTCGGCCCGTACTTTTGCTCCCATGCGGGCAACCACTAGTCTTCCAATATGGTTGGTGATCCAGACCGCCTCCATCTGTGGGATCCCAAGCCGCCAGTCAACAGTGAGATCCTTGAGGTGTGGATCATGGGGCAGAATCAGCGCAACCTGGAGACGGTCGCGCCCTTCCGGTAAGAGGCGGATGTACCCACCCAGGGTTTGCTTGTGAAAGTCGTTCCCCCCTCCCCAGGTGAAAAGGTCAAGGATAACGATTTTCCTGCCGTGTCCAGGTTTAAGGAAAGCCCTGACATGGATAGACGACCCTGCGATGCCATGGACCGATATCGTTCCTACACGGTTTTTGAGCCGGATCTCGTGAATACCGGCTGGCAGGCCCTGATTTGCCCGGAGCACCACAAACGGATCGTGGGCGAAAGCAAGGCCTGTCCCCACAGTGAAAAGGAGTACGAGGCGAAAAGTGGCTTTCATCTGGATTTTCTCCCTATGAAGATGGGTAATGGCTCAGGTGGGGGGTTCCTGCCGATGGAGCAGGTAGACGGCGGAGGCGGAAAAGGCGAGCCCTACAAGCCCACCCACCCAGAGTTCAGGTCGGGTGAGCATCCAGCCGAGTGTGGGCCAGAGCGAGCCCGTCATGTTTCTCCAGTGGGCAATGGATAGAAATGCAAGGTGCCAGATACGACCGAAAGGGGTAAACAGCAGTTGCCACCAGTCTCCAAGGTAGTGCGTCCCGATCAGGATGGGTTCGAGAATCCATAGAACGAGTGGAATTCCAATCGCGAGCAGGAAAGCACCCTTGCGACGGCGTGGGCTGCTCCAGGCCGAGCAAAACAAGCACCAGCCCAGCACTGGGAAAAGCCAGAACATGAAAAGCGGAAAAAATATCGCAAGGAATCCCATGACTGAGAGCAGTGATACGGGTTGCCAGAAACTGCCCCAAAAGTTATGGCCGACCAGGCTGGTCGAGAGGCTAAGGAAGAAAAGGGTGATCAGAGCGATCACCACGGCGGATGCCCAGGAGAGTAAGGGGATGGCCACGAGACCCGTTGCGGCCTTGGCTGCAACCCGTTCGGTGTCGGAAACTGGTAGTGATTGCCAAAACAGGATGCTCCGGTCCAGGCGCTCGTCGAAAAGGGCGTGTAAAAAATAACTGAGGACCCGAACCAAAGCGATCACCAGTACAATCGCGCCAACAATCAAAAGCAGGGCTGATCCGTCAGGTGCGGTGACGCCGTGGCGGACCCGGATGGAAAAAACGGGTGCGAAGAGGCACATGAAACCAGTTCCAAGAAGGCCCACAAACACCCAAATGCCGGAAATGATCAGCAATCGCCGGCGGAAATTTCCTCGTTGCCATAGTTCAGACCGGACCAGAGTCATCATGCGGGAGGCGAAAGTGTTCATGAAGCTCTCCTTCGGGTCGCGGTCTCAAAGATTTCAGCCAGGCTGGGACGGTGGAGGGTTCCATATCGTTCGAGCTCACTCTTCGGATGGCCGTCGAACAGAAAAACAGGTTGTCCGAGAGTTTGTTCTTCACTGACTGGATTCAGAGCACGCAATGCTGCTTCCTGGCCCGGGCGAGGAATGACCTGGCAGTAGCGCTCCAGAACGCCCTCGAACGGCTGATTCAGGACAATCCGGCCACGATCGATCAGGACAAGATGGGAAAGCAGGTGTTCGACCTCCTGCATGAGATGGGTGGCAATGATCAGTGTGCGCTTTCCGTCACAGTAATCGGACAAAATTTGTTTCCAGAAGACGGCACGTCGGGTGATATCCAAACCGAGCGTGGGTTCGTCCAGAACAAGCAGATGACTATCAATTGCTAGCGTGAGCGCCAGATGCAACTGGACCCGTGTACCCTTGGAGAGCTGGGAGATTTTTTGGGAATCACGAATCTCAGTTCCTTCCAGGAAATGTCGGGCCCGCGCTACTGAAAAGCGGGGGTGCAAGTTAGCCACCAGCTGGAGCAACCGTTCCACGGTCAGCCACAACGGAAGATAGGACTGATCTGGCACGTAGGCCACCTCTTGCATGAGGCGTGCCCGATGCTGTCTCGGATCCTGATCAAGGATTCGACACTGCCCTTCATGGGGGATGAGACCGAGCAGGCATTTGAGCAAGGTCGACTTACCTGCCCCGTTTGGTCCCAGGAGTCCTACGATCGAGCCTTCGTCGATCTTAATCGAGATCTCCTCGAGAACGCAGTTTTTCCCGTAGCGCTTGGTAAGCCTCTGTGTTTCGACAAGGACCGGCATTTCAATCTCCCCGTTCAAGGTGATTGGTCAAGGAATGGCATAACGCTTCGGGATCCAAACCCAATCGACGGATGGTTGCTACAAAATCCGGCCAATCATGGTCCAGAAAGCGTTTTCGTTCGTTTTCGAGTAATCGTTCCTGACCACCCGGAGCGAGGTACATCCCGAGGCCGCGTCGCTTTTCGACAACCCCTTCGTCTACCAGAGCCTGGTAGGATTTGAGGACAGTGAGCGGGTTGATCTGGAAATCCTCCGCAATGGAGCGGACCGAAGGAAGAGGAGTTCCTTCGGGCGCACCCCGTTCGAGGATCAGTGCGGCAATTCGATCACGAAGTTGCCGGTAGATGGGTTCGCGGTCGTCCCACTGGATCTCTCGGGTCATCGGTCGTTCTCCATCCGGTCAGGTGGGTTCCATCGGCTGGTGCATCAGGCGTCGTGAAAATCCCACATGACCAGCGTCATCAAACCACTCGTCACAAGTAGGGTGGCGTAAGTCAAAATGGCCAGTGCCCAACCCGTGAACTGGGCGATTTCCGGATCTGCCGGATGGCCCGTTGAGAATGAGCCGAAATACCCGATCAGCCCGATGATCACGAGGGGAGTCACGAAAGAGAATAATCTCCACCATGAAAATCCTGATTTTCCGCCGTTTGAATTGCTGTTGTATTTAAGTATAACTCTAGGTTCAAAAAAAACAAGTTCGGCAGAATCCGGAGTTTCATGTGTGATGGGTTCGGTGGATACGATGTGATGATCATAAGAGGACATGCTTAGTCTCCAACAACTATGGTGTTATAGTTAACTATATCATCATTTTACGTTGATGTCAAATATTTATAAATTATTGATTTTTAGATAATTTATAGACGACAAACATACGGGAGAGCATTCAAAGTTAATGAACACCTGAAATGGCAGCTGGGACGATCAAGACGGGAATGGGTGATTTCAACGAAAACGCAGGCGCAAATCCTGGGGTCGGAACCGACTCGGACACAAGATGGCCGTGACTCGAAAGTACGACCAGATCATAGCTGCCATTTGATGCGAGTTCTGCGAGGCGATCCCGTGGATTGCCTTCAAGCAGTGCCGTGGTAACACGGAGCCCCCGTCCACGCCACACTGCAGATCGTTCTTCCAGGTACAACGCAATTTCCTGACGGGATTCGTCAAGCAGGGCATCAAACGTGCGCGGGGACAGTCGAGCACGAACTGCTTCGAAGCCGTCTAGGTTCTGTCGAGTCTCCGCGATGTGGATCAACGCCAACTCAGCTCCTGTTTGGGTGGCAAGGTCCGCAGCTCTTACGAGTGCCTGCTCATGGCTGGCTTCACCATCCAAGGGAACCAGCAAACGTCTGAAAGCCGGTTGCACCGGTCGACGAATACCTTCAGGTGACAGAACAAAAATATCCAAGTCAGCAGCCGTCATGAGTCGCTGGGCAATTGACCCGAAAAGCCAGCGACCCGGATCGGTCCGTCCATGTGTACACAGTGCGATCAGGCCTGACCCGGTATCACGTGCGACTTGCACCATGTGGCCAGGCAAATCCATACCTGATCCATCCTGGACGATCCTGATCCGTGTCCGGAACGATTCTGCGCAAAGTCGCTTCTGGTGGTCCTCAAGGTAGCGTTGGGCCTCGCTTTGTCGTGTCAAATGGGGTTGCCCATGACGCAGCACAGGTGCGTGCGGTTCAAGAACATGAAGAAGAATCAACTCGGAGTTTCCCCACCCGGCCATGCACTCCACCCAGGGCAACACGGTTTCCGCTGCCGAAGATCCATCGAGTGGAACCAGAATCCGCCGATAGGTGGTTGACTGGTTTTGGGTCATCGAAACGTCACCACGATCAGCGTCAAGTTGAGAGCAATTAGGAAGAGAGCCAAACCCCAGCCAAATCCCCATGAAAGCAGACGATTGGCGAAAGCTCCCATCACCTTTCGTCTGGAAGTAAAGTCCATGAGTGGAATGAGGGCAATCGGGAGTCCGAAGCTGATCAAAACCTGCGTCCAGATGAGAACATGAGTCAGATTCCAGCCTGAAAACGCTACAATCAAAAAGGACGGAACGAGTGTCAGTGAGCGTCTAATCCAGAGCGGTGTTCGAATATTGATGAAGCCTTGCATGATAATCTGGCCCGCATAGGTTCCTACCGTCGTGGCTGAAATCCCTGAAGCTAAAAGGGCGAGGGCAAAAAGAACCGAGGCACCGCTACCGAGAATCGGTGTGAGTGTCCGATAGGCTTGAGATAAATCCACCACGTCATCCATGCCATGACCATGGAAAGCGACTGCGGCCATTATCAACATGGCGGCATTGGTCGCCGTTGCCAGAGTCATGGCGACCAAGATATCCCAGAATTGGAAGCGCAGCAGTGGCCGGATGTGCTCAGCTGCACGAACACGGACACGGTCCTGAGTCAATGCCGAATGGAGAAAAATCACATGTGGCATGATGGTGGCCCCAACGATACCGACCGCGAGGAAAAGAGCCGCATGGGACATCGTCGCCGGTAGGAGGTGAGAGCCGATTCGTGCCCAGTCGGGTCGAGCGATGCCCAGTTCGATCAGGTAGGCTAAGGCTACGAAACCGACAAAGGCGCTGATGACCCACTCAAAGGGTCGGAACCCATAAGCTTGGACGGCCAACACGATGCTGGCAGAGAGTGCGGTCAACCCACCCGCAGCAGCCAAGGAGACCGGAAACAGCATATGGAAGGCAATGCTGGCCCCTATAAATTCAGCCAAGTCGGTCGCCATCGCGACGGCTTCCATGCCGATCCACATGGACAGGACCAAGTAGTGTGGATAACGTTCACGGCACTGCTCGGCCAGGTTTCTTCCGCTCACGGTGCCCAGCTTGGCTGCCAGAGTTTGAACAAAATAGGCGCTCAGACTGGAAGCAATGACAACCCAAAGGAGTAGAAACCCAAACTGGGACCCGCTCGCGATGTTCGTGGCGAAATTGCCGGGGTCAATGTAGGCGACCGATGCAATAAACGCTGGACCAATAAAAGGCAGGAGTCGAACCATTCCACGACGCTGGCTCCGCCCTTCCAAGATTGCAAGCGCGGCACCTTCCGTATAGTGATCTATACGCTCGCCCAGACGGGTCATGCAGAAAGCTCCGGAATATGCGGGTTGAAGAACTTACTCAGCGGCCAGCTTCCACCAGTTTATAATCATTCCAGCTTCTTGGGAGGGTTCCTGGCAAAGCCGGTAGTCAGGAACCACTGACGCGCGAGAACCTACATGAATTCACGTGACTCACAGCTTTCTGCCTGGACGAAGGTTTACACGACCCTCCTTGCCTTAGTCGGTGAGGATGTGGAGCGTCCTGGGCTCGAGCAGACTCCACAACGCGCTGCCCGCGCATTTCAATATCTGACCCGGGGCTATTCGGAAACGCTGGACGACGTCGTTAATGGCGCCGTTTTCCCCTCATCCTGCGAGGAAATGGTGGTTGTCAAGAATATTGAGCTTTATTCCCTTTGTGAACATCATCTCCTACCTTTTTTTGGAAAGTGCCATATTGCTTATCTTCCGCACGGACGGATCTTGGGACTCTCAAAGTTCGCCCGGATCGTCGAAATCTATGCCCGGCGACTTCAGATTCAGGAAGAGCTAACCCGACAGATCGCCGAAAACGTGCTTTCCGTCACAGATGCACTGGGTGTGGGAGTCATTATTGAAGCTCAGCATTTGTGCATGATGATGCGAGGAGTGGAAAAACAACACTCCGCGACGGTCACCTCAGTCATGCTGGGTGAGTTCAGGACTAACGCCAGTTCCCGTATGGAGCTCATGAATATGATTCGGCCCCCAGACCGAGTCTAGGGCGCCAAACGTTCCGGTCCAGCCTGAGTACTCTCTGGTTCCTCAGAAGAGCGTGTCGGATCAATTCCGAGGTGTCTTAGCTTCCTGTACAGATGGGTTCGTTCCATGCCGACTTTCTCTGCAAGCCTGCCAATGCGACCTTCACAAAGCTTTAATTGCTCTTGGAAATAGTGGCGTTCAAATCGGTCCCGAGCCTCCCGAAGTGGAAGTTCCAACCAGTCAGTTCCCATCCAGCCCAGTGCTGAACTGTTGACTTCATGCGCTAGACGTTCCTCGACTTCTTCCTGGCTGATTTCATCGTCATCCCCTGTTACAAGGAGCTGTTCGACCACATTCTGAAGTTGAGTTCGGTTCCCCGGCCAGTCATAGTGGCGGAGGCGGTTCTGGGCTGCAATGCTGAAACGCCGGTAAGGTCTCTGACGTGCATCCACAAGCCAATTGACTGTCTGTTTGAGGAGTTCCGGGATATCTTCACGATAGTCCCGCAGCGGGGGTACGTCAATGAGCATCACGGCCAGGGTATCGTAGAGAACCCGGTTGATCATTGGGTTTTTGGTATCTCGGACATGAGGTTGTGCCGAAGCCATGAGATCGGGGCGTCCCTCAGGAACCCGCTCAAGGTGGCTCAATAGGGCTAGGAGTGATTCTTGGACATCAGTGGACAGATCGGTCACTTCCGGGACGAACAGAGTTCCCGAGCGAGCTTCCTCCATCCAAACACTGGGGCCAGTGCTTTTCCCGTCCTGTGGGTCGGTTGGGAGGCGGACGAAGGCTCCACGTTGTCCTCGCATCTGGTGTAACCAGCGGGCACAACTTTCCCGTCCCGAACCCGGTTCTCCAATAAAGAGAACGGGTGCATGTATGGGGGCCAGCAACTGAAGCCGCTGCCGCAAGTGTTGGATCAGGGCACTCTTCCCGACTAACTCGGGGCCTATGGACTGCAGCGTTTCGGTAGTGTGACGTATCGGCTTTTCCAGTGACCGCTCCACGGTCTGGAGAAGTTTTGCGATCGAAATGGGTTTCTCCAGGAAATCAATGGCACCCAGCCGACTTGCTTCCATTGCAGTTTCAATCGAACCATGTCCGGAAATCATGACCGTAGGAAGCGGCGCAGTCCGGTTCCATTCGGTCAGCAAAGAGATTCCATCTGTATCTGGCATCCAGATGTCAAGCAAGACGAGTTCAAAAAGATGACGGCTGCGAAGTTCACGTGCTTCCTCGGCACTCCCCGCCAAACTGACTTCATAACCCTCCTCTTCAAGAATCTCACGGATCAGGTGACGGATGTCATCCTCATCGTCGACGACAAGAATCCGCGGCTTGGTCACGGTATCTCCCGGCCCTGTAAGCCTCGTGCGAGTGCAAGTAAGGAACGATCCCGTCCTGATTCACTAATCGGTAGGGTAACAGTAATTTGTGCGCCCCCCTGTAGGCGGTTGGCTAGATAAATATAACCTCCCTGTTCCTCAACTAGTTTTTTTACAATCGCAAGCCCGAGGCCCGTTCCTCGCCGCTTGCTTGTAACATAAGGTTCAAAGGCATGTTCTAAAATTGAGGGGGAAAATCCCGGGCCGTCGTCTTCGACAGTGAGCTCAATCTCATCTGCCTCAACATCAGTGGCTGCACGAGTGGCGACGATCACCGTGCCCGTGGGTTTTGAGGAGAGAGCTTCTAGGGAATTCTTGATTAAGTTGTGGAGTATCTGGACGATACGGGCTTGGTCAGCCTCGATCATCAGTGGTCCCGTGCTCAGGTGGAGATCCAAGGTAAACGGGTGGCGTTGTCCCCGGTACAGATCAGCCAATTCACGCACCGTCTGGTTGAGATCAAACCGACTGATGTGAAGTTCCGGGCTTTTGGCGTACTCGCTGAAGGCATTTACCATGCGTTTAAGGGAATCGACCTGGTTAATGATCGTTGTGGTCAAACCAGAAAACTCACTGGCTTGGGCACTATCGGCAAGAGCGGCGGCCCGGCGCTGGATCCGTTCAGCGGCGAGCTGGATAGGGGTCAGGGGATTTTTTATTTCATGCGCGAGGCGACGCGCGACTTCGCCCCATGCTGCATCTTTCTGGGCCTGGAGTTGAATGGTGAGATCATCAAACACAATTACAGTTCCTGTCTGCTCAGTTGAAGTGGCTGCTAGAGGCGCAGCTCGCAGTAGCAGGACACGGTGATGAGGTCCTTCCCCGATCGTCACTTCACGACGGAAATCAGGCGTAGCCGCCTGGTGTCCTTCAATACAGGCAGCAGCGAATTCGCTCAACTCCGGGTGCAATGCCGCAAAATTACCCATTGAGTGTCCCAGGAGTTCATGGCTCATGATATCGAGAACTTGGGTGGCTGCCGCATTAACAATTGTGGTTTGAAGTTCGGAGTTGAGTGCAATAACACCGGAAGTAAGCCCTGATAGGACGGTTCTCAGATGCGAGCGTTCGTGCTCTACCAGACTCTGGCCTTGTTCAGCGGCCTTTTGTGCTTCGGCCAATTGTTGTGCCATGGCATTGAAAGATTGGCTCAGAAAACCGAGATCATCCCTGCTTGTCACGGGGACAGTGACCTGTAGATCACCCCGGGAAACTGAGCGAAAGCCCTCAATGAGGGATTGGATGGGGGCCACCATACGCCGAGCCGCGTACAGGGCCCCACTGGCTGCGGCCAGCAAACTCAGAAGAAGGACAAGAGTTAAAGTGACGATAAAACTCATTTCAAGCGGCGTTCTCAAGAATCGTAGCTCTTCATAACGGGCATAGGATCGGCTGGCCTCAAGGGTCAGGCGGTTTTCCCTTTGGGGTAGCGGGAACAGAGCCTCCAGAATCCAAGGCTGCTTCCAAGGCAGTGGATTCATGACAGGTACGACAGCATGAGCATAAAAAGGGTGGTGGGGATGATGAGTCAATCCAACATAACTCGTTCGAAGATTAGGAGGCAGCCAGAAAAACTGGTGAAACTGCCGGGGAATCAACGGACCCATCTGCGATGCGCTGAAGGCAATCACGCGGCCTCGATCAGAATAAAGAACCAGACTGGACGCACCAACCTCCGAACGGAGCTCGTAGATGACGAGAGGCAGGATGGCAGGATTGGTATTCGAAAGAGTGGTTGCAGCAGCGTGGGATTTCTCCAGCACACTCCGGAGATGCCGGTCCAGTGTTGAACGACTTAGAGAGAGCGCATTGTGTAGGTTGTGCCCAATATGGAGATTAAACCAACTGTCAATTCCTTGGCTGATAAATTGGATTGAAAAGGCATAGACCACAAGCAGGGGAATGAAAGCGACCAGGGTAAAGATCCCAAAAAGTCGGGCTGTCAACCGAGCTCCGGGAACGTGGCGTCTGAGTTGCCGGACCAGGAGGCTCAGATGAATGGCAATCAAGACCAGAAGAAACAGGATGCAGATCAAGACAAGGACTAGTAGGGCGGTATGCAGGCGGGCAAAGATCACAGTATTCCGGGTCGTGACCGCAAGCAGGTAAAGGCTCACGACAAGCATCAGGATGGCAATGGTCAGAATGATTCGGTACAGCGAACGTTTCATGGCCGAACCAGGACTGAGTAAGCGCGGCTCGCAGTCCGCCAGCTCGACCAGATCCACGCAATCCATTTCAAGTTTGAAGGAATATTTTCGATGTCAAGTACCGCTTTGACGCGGATTCGATAGATCTGATTAGTCTTGAGCAGGCTGCGGTCAATCACCGGGATATGGCGAATCACTTCGATTGCATGCAAGGCTGTCTGAATCTTCCGGAAATAGACCCGGGTTCCGCCATTGAGATTCTGAACCACGATTTGATCACTTACAAGATGATCCTGAATGGAAAAGCGCTGGGTTAGCTGAGCGATTGGCCCCTGCCAAAACCAGGCATTGTGGCGCCTAATTGCAATCTCAACCTTGAGGACAATTGGTATGCCGATTTTTAGCGCGTGGCGGGCGGAAGGATTCAGGTGAATGTGCATGTGGGCGTTTAGGTAGTAAACCGCTCTTTGAGGAAAGACACGGACACGCAGAATGGTCAAGCCGTGCCCCCACACAGGAGCACTAGCCAGCCCCGCAAGAGCGGCGAGTGCACAGAGCAGGGGTGCTCGTCTGTGTGGGCCCAGATGCATGGTAGTTTGGTCAAAAAAGCCCAACATAAGTCTAGCCTACCCTGATTTGACCAAGCTTGCGAAGAAAAAACCATCCTGATCCCATTCTCCTGTCAGTGAGATATAGCCGTAGCGGGTCCGGTGTGTCCCGGAGGGACAAGAATCCAATACGCGGGCATCTTTATGTCCTTCAAGAAAATTACCCATGACGTCGTCGTTCTCGGACTCAAAAAGAGAGCAGGTCACATAGAGCAGGCGCCCGCCACTCTTGAGCAGAGGCCACAGGGATTCAAGAAGTGCCTGTTGTCGGTCACGGATGAGATTCACGCTGTGCAGGGTCCTCGTGATCTTGATGTCCGGGTGTCTGCGAACCACACCACTGCCTGTGCAGGGCGCATCGAGGAGAATTCGGTCATAGGGAATGCCTTGATAGAACTGATCGGTTTCTCGCGCATCAGTTGCCAGGAGCCGGGTGACCGTATATCCGCATCGGACTATGCCTTCGTGAACCTTTTTGAGGCGTCCTGCATCCCGATCGAGAGCATCCAAGATAATGTCACCTCGAGTGTGCTCAAGGAGGTGCGTGGTTTTGCCCCCCGGCGCCGCACAGGCGTCCAGGACCCGCATGCCGGGTTGGGGCTCGAGAAGAGGCACTGCGAGCTGGGCGGCCTCGTCTTGGACTGTGACTAGTCCCTCTGGAAATCCAGGGATTTCCCCGATTGGAAGTGGCCTGTCTAACACAATGGCGGTGGCCGCCATCTTGCCCTGTCTTCCGCCAATCCCGTGGGACCCTAGGTTCAGGAGGTAATCCTCGCGGGAAATCCGGCTCAGATTGACCCGTAGTGTCATAGGTGCCCGCTCATTCCCGGCCAAAAGCAGTGTCGGCCAAACATCCGGCCAGCTTTTCCGCATGAGAGTGAGCCACCAGGGTGGATAGGAGTACCGACCAATGTCTGAGTCGTCAAGACGGTTATCCCACTGGACACGCTCGCGAATGGCCCGGCGGAGTATGGCATTGACAAATGGTTGGGCGGGTGCGAAACCCAGTTCTCGAGCTGCCTCCACACTTTCGTGTACCGTTGCGTGGACGGGTACGCGAAGATGGAGCAGTTGGTAGAGTGCGCTCAGGGCAAGCGCCCGGATCAGGGGGTCAAGCCGGCGTTTGGGGGCAAGCCAGGAGAGGAGCAGGGATAGTCGGGGATAAAAGCGCAGGGTCCCGTAGACCATCTCACGGAGAAAGGCTGCCTCCGGCCCTGGTGTCCAATCCTCCCACAAGGGTTCTAAGGGAGTTCCCTGTAGCACCTGATGCAGGATCCATGCCGCTTGGGCGCGGACGGGGAGATGCGTTTCGTGGACCGCTTTTGTGACCTTCATTTTTAAGGAGTGGAATGAAAGCGGAATGGTTGCCCGGACTGGAGCCCGTTCAGCCACTGTGCCGGGGTCATGTCTCTGGATCCTTCAGGTTTCAGGCGCCGAACTGAGAGAAATCCCTGGCTGGTTGCTACCCGGATTGTCTCTTCTGGTCCCTGCACGAATGTGCCAGGTAATTGCATGGCATGGAGATCGAGTGTTTGAGCTTCCAAGATTTTGATCCGGCGTCCTGCATGCAAGGTCCAAGCTCCCGGGTGGGCTTCAAAAGCACGGATCTGACGCTCAATCAAGGGAGCTGGCTGGTTCCAGGAAATGGCCGCATGGGCAGCATTGATCTTGGGGGCAAAAGTGACGAATCGTTCATCCTGGGGGGTTGGTTCAACCCGTCCCCATGTAGCGAGGACATCAAGCACACTCTGGGCCCCCAGTTCGGATAGTCGGTTATACAGGGAACTCTGGTTTTCGTGGGGGTGCAGGGCGACCGGGTTTTGGCGATAAACTGGTCCGGCATCCAGCTGCTTCACCACTTGCTGGATGGAAACCCCGCTCTGCGGGTCCCCTGCAAGCAAGCTGTATTCAATGGGTGAAGCTCCACGCCAACGGGGTAGAAGGGAGGCGTGCACGTTAAGCACCCCTATGGAGGGTAGTTCTAACCATGTCTGCGGGAACAGAAGCCCATAAGCCACCACAATCAGGAAGTCAGGCTGCAGGGCACGAATGGCTTCCCGAACTTCACGGTCAGTGAGGGAGGTTGGAGTGAAAACTTCGATATGGTGTTCAAGTGCCCAGCTTTTGACTGCTGTCGGTTGAAAAGACCGCCCCCGACCGCGAGGGCGGTCCGGCTGGGTCAGAATAGCGACGAGTTTGTGGGTGGTAGCTAGGCCGGCAAGGGTGGGGACAGCAAATTGGGGAGTTCCGGCAAAAACGATACGGAAACTCACCGCTTCACGAGATCCCGGATGCGGATCGTTCCCCACCGACCCGAAGCGACCCGAGAGCCCGCTCACGCTTGAGTGGGGAAAGATGGTCGATAAACAGGTGGCCATCCAGATGATCAATTTCGTGCTGGATACACACTGCTTCGAGTGCCACTGCGGTTCTTTCGAACGGTTGCCCCAACGGGTCGAACGCCTGGATATGGATTTCCGCCGCACGGACGACATCGGCATAAACGCCTGGGATCGAAAGACAGCCTTCTTGGCGTTTCTGCTGCCCCTTTCGGCTCACAATGACGGGGTTAACAAAGGCGATCGGGCAGGAACCATCTTCTGAAACATCCATTACAAAAACTCTAAGCAATTCAGCAATCTGTGTGGCGGCAAGACCCAGTCCATTGGCTTCACGCATAGTCTCGAAAAGATCGCTGACCAGGCGCTGTAAAACAGGGTCAAACGCGGACACCGGTTGTGCTTTGGTTCGCAAACGGGGGTCAGGAAAGATCACAATGCTACGGGTTGTCATGGGGTTCGTGGTCTGGACGTTGCGCTTCGCCCCCGCCCTGTATAGCATGGGGCATCGGGATCAAGCCGAAATTGAGGAATGGCGATGTTTGGGCGAATCAAAAGGGCCTACTTTTATTGTACCCCACCCAGCCGACAGTTAGGGTACCTAAAGGTGCCGATCCGCTTGGCACTGTCTTTGTCTTGCGCTGTTTTCTTGGCTAGTTGCAGTTCGACCGTCGTGCCCCCACATCGGGTGACCACCGCTCGGGTTAAAGCCTTCACAGCCTCTACTCCTTCTGCCCCGGCGCAGACACGTAGGCAGTCTGTCCAGCACGGCCGTGTGATCCGGAGTCATGTGCCGGTTCGTTATATCATCCGTCCGGGGGATACTCTCTGGGGGATTGCATCGCGCTATCTCCGCAGCCCTTGGCGCTGGCCGGATATCTGGTATCTCAATCGAGGGATCAGAAATCCAGACCTCATTTATCCCGGCGATACCATTTTCTTGGGATATCACTATGGGCACCGTGAGTTGACCATCATGCGTGGGCAAGCCCCCGTTGCATCAACCTCGCGCCGTTACCTTAAGGGCCTGCTGAGGCGGAGGATGGAATCTTCCATCCCGACGGTCAATTTGCGCCCCCGGATGGTTGTTCGCCCGCTCCGCTCGCCTATCGCCGTGATTCCCTATGCCGACATTGCACCATTTTTTGATCAGCCCCGAGCAGTAAGCCTGAGGGGCTATCAACATCTCCCCTACGTCCTGCGTTCGGTTCGCCGCATGACCTATGCCGCTCCGGTGGAGCGGGTCTATGTCCGGGGGCTGCCTGCTGTAGGAGTACATCGAAGATATGCACTGGTCCGGTTGATTCAGCCGATCCGTCAATGGTCTTCCGGCGAACGTTTGGGATATGAGGTAGTCGAAGTGGGGAAAGTCCGGCTCCTGCGTCTAGGTCACCCCGCACTGTTCCTCTTGGTGCATTCGACTGTGGAGATTCGGCCTGGAGACCGGTTGATGCCACTCACCGAAAAAGGGGTTTACCAGAACTGGGTTCCGAGTCTGCCCCGGTCTCTGGTCCAAGGACAGATTGTAGCGATGGCAACGCGCTTCCCCGATATTGGACAATATGACATTGTGGTTATCGATCTGGGCCGCCGTCAGGGACTCAAACCGGGTAATGTCTTGGATGTGTTTCGGCCGGGAGAGAATGTCGAAGATCGGCGGGCTTTTGGCGACCGTTCATCGGATGCGCACATTCTGCCGATCAAGGTTGGGACCGCGTTGATCTTCAAGACCTATGCACGATTCAGTTATGCCCTGATTCTTACGGAGAAATGGCAGGTGCACGTGGGTGCTCCCGTTGCTTCTCCGCAGATCAGACCGCAAAACGTGAAGTTCGTTAAGGTGAAACGCCCCTGGGATTAATGGGAAACGGGGTTTGAATCGGGGAGACGGTGAGGTCGGGGGTTTGTGCCATACCCCATGGCACTCCCGTACCCGTGCAATGCGTGAAGAGGTAGATTCATGAATGATCGGGTCGTGGATGTCTTGGCCTTTCTGTACGAATGGCGTTTTTCAGATAACGGAACCGGCGGGTCTCTTCTCACAGACCTCGATTCGGTTTCCGCGGGGCTGGAAACCGCCGGATTTAGTGAAGAGCTAGCCAAAGGAGCGTTGCAGTGGTTGGGTGAACTGGACGAGATTGAAACCCATGGGTTTCTGGAATTGAAGAACGAAACATCTGCTTCTGCCGTTGAGGTACAGCGGAGTTATACACAGGAAGAGGTCGAGGTATTAGGGCTTTCCGGATGTGGCCTCCTCCTGATGCTCGAGGAAATGGGTGTCCTGAATGCGCTTCAGCGCGAGATTGTGATTGAACGAGTCACGGCGCTTGGCATGGGACCTCTTGACGACAACGATCTCCGTTGGATCATTCTGTACGTCCTACGTGGGCGCTGTGGATCAGAGAGTGCTTCGGTCTGGGCCGAGACCATCCTGTTTCAGAATGAATGGGGATTTCTTCATTGAAGAAACGCAGCACTCCTATGCAGGATCACCTGATGCGTCAGCTGGTGGTTGTTGAGTCACCGACCAAGGCCAGGACCATTCAGAAATACCTAGGTCAGGGCTTTGAAGTCTTGGCTTCCTATGGACACGTCCGGGATCTTGTCCCCCGCTCGGGGGCGGTAGATACACAGCACGCGTTCGCCCAGACCTATCAACCCATCGCCAGAAATAGCAAATATGTTGACCAGATCGCAAAGGCACTGAAAAAGACAGACCGCCTGTGGCTGGCGACTGATCCAGACCGGGAAGGTGAGGCGATTGCCTGGCATCTGTGCCAGTTGCTCGGAGAGACGAAAAAGCTGCCCGACATTCCGGTTCAACGGGTTGTTTTCCACGAAATTACAGAATCTGCGATTCGCGAGGCGCTGGCGCATCCACGAGGTCTCCTGATGGAACTCGTTAATGCGCAACGAGCCCGGCGGGTACTCGACTATCTTGTCGGATTTAATCTCTCTCCACTTCTCTGGCGCAAAATCAAACGGGGTCTGTCTGCAGGGAGAGTACAAAGTCCGGCCTTGCGGCTTATCGTGGAACGCGAAGAAGAAATTGAGCGGTTTGAACCCCGTGAATACTGGTCAATTGAAGCTCCCCTTGAAAAAAACGGCAAGCCGTTCTTGGCCCGTCTAGTGCAGTTCGAGGGCCGGAAACTCGGTCCCTACGATCTGCCGAATGCCGAAGAGACCGAACGTGTCCGAGCCTCGTTATGGGAAGCATCTCAAGGTTCCCTGACCGTTCTGACGCGAGAAGCCAAGGAACGGAGACGACAGCCGGCTCCACCGTTTACGACTTCTACCCTGCAGCAGGAATCCGCGCGCCGCTACGGACTTTCGGCTCGGAGGACGATGCAGATCGCCCAGCAACTTTACGAGGGAGTTGACCTGGGCGAAGGGTCTGTCGGGCTGATTACCTATATGAGGACCGATTCGGTTCAATTGTCTGCGGAGGCTATCGGTGAGATTCGGGAATGTATCCGGTCGCGATTTTCAGCCTCGGTGCTTCCCGAAACCCCGCGAACCTACAAGACGACGACCAAGAATGCCCAGGAAGCGCACGAAGCTATCCGTCCAACCTCGGTTGTCCGAGCCCCGGAATCCATCCGGGCTCATCTAAACCGGGACCAGATGCATGTGTATGAATTGATCTGGCGGAGGACTATGGCCTCCCAGATGTTGCCGGCCATTCTGGAAAATATCCAAGTAGAGCTGGACGCCGGCCAACGGGGTATCTTCAGGGCAACCGGATCGACGGTCAGGTTCCCGGGTTTCATGCAGGTTTACCAGGAAACTATGGAGGAAGGACAAGCGGGAGAAGAAGGAACCCGTCTTCCCGAGCTTGAGGTGGGCGAAAATCTGCCAATGGCCGAGCTCAAAACGCTTCAGCATTTCACCGAACCACCCCCGCGCTATAACGAAGCTTCACTGGTCAAGACGCTTGAAGAGTATGGTATCGGGCGCCCATCAACTTATGCGTGGATTATCGAAACATTGCGACAGCGCGGTTACGTCGAAAACCAGAACCGTCGCTTTACCCCGACCGAAATCGGACGGATCGTGAACCGCTTTTTGACGGAGCATTTCTCACGCTATGTCGACTACGGGTTTACTGCACAGATGGAAGATGAGCTGGATGAGATCTCTCGTGGTGAAAAAGAATGGACAGACTTGTTGGACCAGTTTTGGGAGCCTTTTGTAAAAAACATCGAGGTGGTTTCATCCAATGTAACGCGTGCCCAGGCAGTTCAGGCCCGTGAGCTTGGGATGGATCCAGTCACCGCGAAACCTGTGACAGCACGCATGGGGCGCTTTGGTCCATTTGTGCAAATTGGCAGTCGGGACGATGAGGATAAACCGCGTTTTGCAGGTTTGCGTCCAGGCCAGCGGATCGAGACGCTGACGCTTGAAGAGGCGCTCAAGTTGTTCGAGCTTCCACGGGAACTCGGGAAAACGAACGAAGGGGAAACCATCCGTGTAGGTCTCGGACGTTTTGGCCCGTATCTCCGGTACGGCGACCATTACATCTCCCTTAAGGAACGCGATCCCATGACTGTCAGTTATGAGCAGGCCATAGAGCTTATTGCAGAAGACCGGCTCCGGTTAGCACAACGGGTGATTCGGAAGTACGAGGGTGGAATTGAAATCCTGAATGGCCGCTACGGTCCTTATGTCACTGATGGGACCCGTAATGCCCGGGTGCCGAAGGACCAGCAGGCCGACCAACTTGGCCTTGAGGAATGTCAGAAACTTCTGGAGCAGGCGCCTCTGAGGCGGGCAGCCCGGTACGGGCGGAAAAAACCGAAACTGGAGAAAGATTCAAGAGAGGGATCTTCTCAGCCTACCGAGAAAAAAATATCGCAAACAAAACGAAAACCTGTCCGTCCGGCATCTTCTTCCTAATTGCAGTTGGCCAGTACTCATGGGCCCTATGACTGTTGAACGAAAAGGTCTTTTGAGTATTGAAGAAGGAGCGCGGATAATCCGCCAGGGTGGAGTTGTGGCCTATCCTACGGAAGGCGTATTCGGGTTGGGTTGTGACCCTTTTCAGTGGTCAGCGGTGGAGCGGATTCTCAAACTGAAAGGGCGATCTACAGAAAAGGGATTGATTCTTTTGGCCTCAGATTTTTCCATGGTCGAACCGTGGGTCGAACCATTGAACCCGGAACTGCGGTCCCAAGTGCTTGGGACTTGGCCTGGTCCTGTCACATGGCTCATGCCGGCTCATCCGGAGCTTCCGGCGTGGATCCGGGGATCTCACGATACAGTCGCTGTCCGGGTCACCAGCCATCCTGTGGCGTCTGCTCTATCCCAGGCAGCCTCGATGCCGATTGTGTCAACCAGTGCCAATCCTAGTGGTCAGGAACCCCTGAGAACTGCCCAGGCAATCCAAGGCCACTTTTTCTCCGGTCTCGACGGGATCGTTGAAGGAGTGCTTGGGATGCTGGAGGGTCCGACTGAAATTCGGGACGCACTGACCGGGCGGGTGATCCGAACGGGTGGACGGACCCGATGAGTCAGCAATCTGCCGAGGTTCATGAATGTTTCGAAGCTTTGGGTACAAAAATCGTCCAAGCCTTTGAGACGGTTGCGGCCGGAGAGCATTTTGAGGCGCACTCTTGGTCCCATGAAGAGGGTGGGAAGGGTGTGTCCCGGTTGCTGATCGACGGGGAATGTTTTGAGAAAGCGGGTGTGAATTTTTCCCATGTTGAGGGTTTGGCTCTTCCCCCAGCTGCTCTTGAGAACCGCTCGCATCTCGCAGGAACCCGGTTCCAAGCCATCGGGGTATCTGTTGTGGTCCACCCCCGCAATCCGCATGTTCCTACCTCTCACGCAAACGTCCGCTACATCGAGACCGAAGGTCATGGGGATATCCCCTCCCATTTCTGGTTTGGGGGTGGGTTTGATCTGACGCCCTTTTACCCGCGTCTTGAAGACTGTATTCATTGGCACCGCACGGCGGCCGATCTCTGCCGTCCCTTCGGTGAGGAACTGTATCCACGGTTCAAAGCTGACTGTGACCAGTACTTCTACCTCAAGCATCGTAGAGAGTCACGTGGCATCGGCGGGATCTTTTTCGATAACCTCCAACTCACTGATTTTGCAACGACACTCCGGTTTGCTTCGACTGTGGGGCAGGGTTTTCTGGATGCTTACTTGCCGATTTTCGCCGCCCGTCGGCATGAACCCTGGAGCGAACGGGAACGGGAGTTCCAGCTGTTGCGCCGTGGCCGCTATGTGGAATTCAATCTGCTCTACGACCGAGGAACTCTGTTTGGGCTCCAGTCGAACGGACGGGTCGATTCCATTCTCATGTCACTGCCTCCATTCGCGGGCTGGCGTGATCTCGCCTGCTACGATGATCGGGAGCCGGAAAGGTGGCTGAGGGATTTTTTTCTGAAACCACGGGACTGGCTGGATCCTGGACTCAGCATCGCGTGGCGGAAGCAGGAGACCAAGTGATCGTTGAAGATTCCGATAGCTTCAAGATAAGATTGAATCATGATGGGGCCCACAAACCGGAACCCGTGCCCCTTGAGCTCGCGAGCCAACTCCCGAGACTGGGGGGTTTCTGTTGGAACTTCCTTCAGATGTTCGTAGTGATGGGTATGAACCCGAAAGTCGAAGTGTGACCATAAAAACTTGGAAAAACTTCCTATCCGGGCACTAAGCTCAAGAAAAGCCCTTGCGTTGAGGCGAAGGGATAGGAGTTTTCCCGGGTGCCGAAGTAACTGACCGTCTGCGGCCAGACGGTCGAGCCTCCTCTCATCAAGTGAGGCCAGATACTCCGGATTGAATCCACGCAGGCGGGATCGGTAGGCTTCACGTCGCTTGAGTATGGTGAGCCATGATAAGCCCGCCTGCTGTGATTCGAGGATCAGCATTTCAAACAAGCGCTGGTCATCATCATAGACGGGTGTTCCCCATTCTTCATCGTGGTAGTCCCGGTAAAGAGGTACCTCAATGCCAGGCCAAGGACAACGCACAATGGCCTGATTGGATTGATTCGATTGCTTTCCAGTATGGGCGGATATTTTTGTAGCGGTTCTTTCCAAAGAAAAAGTCTCGCATAGTGGGTTATCTTTATCCCACCTCCTCCGGTCGGAAGTGAAACCATCCGCTAGAGGGTAAGTAGACCAGACTGCCTAGAAATGATAGATTGCGCTCAATCCAAAGCCCCGGAAATTTCCGCCCAGTCCGGAGTGGCTTGATGCGAATATCCAAAAATACTGGATACGTGTACTGATCCTTCGGTCCACCCGAAAAGATACTCCGGCACCTACCAGCGGATCCACCCCGGAAGAAACCACGGACGCTTGGGTTCCAAGAGGACTCTCATACCAATTTGCAATTCCGACCCGTCCGAGGATATGGATCCGGGAGCCTAACGGGTATCGCCCTATGGCCGACAGGCTTGCGATCGTCATCTCATAGTGTGGGATCGAGGAATAGTTAAGCGCAAGCTCGAACTCTCGCCGGATCCGGTATCCCAAGGAGGCTCCAAAACTAATGCTGCTGCCGCGGAATGCATAGGATTCCCCTCCGTTGATGCCGACAAGAAAATGGTTTTGGGCCAAGGCCGGCTGAAGAGTGGCTACGAGAATGACGATAAAAGGCAGTAATCTGGTCGGAAATTTGGCGAGCATCGGTTTGGGGCACTGATCAGATGAGGGTATAGCTAATAGATTAAAGGGGTGGTGATCTACCCCCAAACCGGCAACACCAACAGAGCTGCCGGATGATCATGCTAACAGATTTTTTGTGTTTAAACGCCCCGCAAGCTCAGCAAGCTGACTTTGCTGGTTTCCATTTCCTTAATCATGTACAGCAAGGGTCGGGGACTCAGGGTTATGGGTGGGGGGTCGGGCAATGCCCTGCTAGGAAGGTACATCGCCTGACGCCGTGAAATGGTTAAAATATCCCCAGATCCAAAGAGTCTCTGGTCTATGGCTGAGACGGTCCCTCCTTCTTCACGCGGCGTTCCCAAATCAGACGCCGGATTCCCAAGAACCCGTCTGAGGCGGACGCGCAATCGGTCCTTTTCCCGGATGTTGGTTCGCGAGACTAGGCTCGAAGCGGGGCATTTGATCTATCCGGCTTTTGTTGTGGAAGGGACACATCAACGGATTCCCATCCCAAGCCTACCCGGAATCGAACGCTTGAGCATCGATGAACTTCTGCAAGAGGCGGATGGATGGTTTGAGTCTGGAATTCGTGCCATTGCCCTTTTCCCCTGTATCGAGACCGAACTGAAAAAGCCCGACGGACGAGAAGCTTGGAATCCTGATGGTTTGATCCCCCGTGCGATTTGCGCGCTCAAGAAACGACTGCCGGACCTCGGTATTATCGCCGATGTTGCACTGGATCCCTACCATCCCTCAGGACAGGACGGGATCGTCGATGAGCAGGGACGGATTCTCAATGACGAGACGGTGGAAGCTTTGGTCCGTCAGTCCCTCTGTCTGGCCGGGTGTGGAATAGATATCGTGGCTCCTTCAGACATGATGGATGGCAGAATTGGTGCGATCCGGATGGCCTTGGAGGAAGCGGGAAAGAGTGAGATCCAGATTCTAGCCTATGCGGCCAAGTACGCGTCCTGTTTTTACGGGCCGTTCAGGGAAGCAATCGGCAGTGCTCGTGCCTTGGGACGGGCTGACAAGAAAACCTACCAGTTGGATCCGGCAAACCGGGAGGAAGCACTGCGGGAAGTGGCACTCGACATCGCGGAAGGCGCGGATTACGTCATGATCAAACCGGCACTCCCCTATCTCGACATCATTCGGGAAGTTCGAAACCGATTTTCTTTCCCGACCTTAGCCTATCAGGTGAGTGGTGAATATTCGTTACTTATGGCAGCAATCGAAAAGGGATGGGTGCCCGAACGATTGGCAATTCTGGAGTCGTTGCTGTGTATCAGACGGGCAGGTGCCAATGCAATCCTCACCTATTTTGCGCCGCGAGTGGCGACATGGCTGGCACGGGATTATGGTGAGATATGAGCTTGGAGCCCGTTTGCGGCTGGGTCTTTTGGGCCGTCCGGTCGTAAAAAGCCTTTCGCCGTCTATCCACCAGGCATTTGCCGAGCAGCACCATCTGCAGATGGAATACCGAGTGGCCGAAACCTCCCTTACAGAACTTGCCGAGCGTCTTGCTGAATGGTCTGAGGCCGGTTTTTCCGGAATCAACCTGACTTTGCCGCTCAAGGAAGCGGGGTTTCGCCTGTGTTGTGAATGGACGGATGCGGCAGCCCGGTGCCGGGCAGTCAATGTCCTCATTCGAACCAAGGGCGGATGGGCAGGAGATAATACTGACGGTACTGGATTCTGGACGGATCTCACGGAACGACACGGATTCCTGAGTCAAGGACATCCGGTTTTGGTTGTGGGTTCCGGAGGAGCGGCGAGAGGGATTCTCCACGCGCTGCTTAAGGCAGGTGAAACCGTCTGTCTCGCTGTTCGTGACCGGACCCGGGGTTCGCGCTTGGTTGAGGACTTTGTCCAGACTGGCAGCCCGCGGATTCCCGTGATAGACCTTGGAACCTCGCTGGCTGCCACCCGCTGGAGTCTCATCGTGAATGCCACTTCAGCTGGTCATTCCGGCCGAGTTCCAGCCCTTGACCCCAGCATCTTCAAGGAGCATCCGTGGGCGTACGATCTGGAGTATGGGGGGGCAGGTCAACCGTTCACCCGGTGGGCTCAGGAAAAAGGAGCGGCTCGAGTCCTGGACGGCCTCGGCATGTTGGTTGAGCAGGCAGCAGCCTCTTTCGAGCGGTGGACCGGGCGGAAGCCTCTCACAGATCCGATTTATCATGTGCTGAGATCACGGAGTCTCTGAACGTGGAGCCCCACTCGACCACATCTCCGAAGTCCTCTCCAGAAGGAGATCCTCTCAGTCAGGGTCAGAGTTCGCCGGGTTCATCCGCGAGTCCCGCCACCATCTGGCTGTTGCTGGGTCTGGGGGGCCTCGTCGTTTTTTTCTTTTGGGGTGTTAGGGAACGAATCCCCTGGGTACTCCGGATTCTCGAGTGGTCAGCGACCGTGTTTTGATCTTTCGCGGGATTGCTCATGGACAGTGTCGATCAAAAAACGCACCTTTTCGCAATCGACATCCTGCGGAATCCCATGTCCTAGGTTGAAAATGTATCCCGGTTCTCCCTCCATTTCATCGAGCATCCGGCAAACTTCTTGGTGGATGTTTGTGGTTGAACCATAGAGGACTGCAGGGTCCAGGTTGCCCTGGAGGGCATGGGAGGAGGATAAAAGAGTGCGGGCGTGACTGAGTGAGATGGTGCTGTCCAATCCCAGGCAACGGGCGGGGACCTCGCTTAGGCATTCGAGGCGGCTTCCGGCGCCTCGGGCGAAGAAGATGGAAAAAGTCCCTGGATGGCGGGCCTCGACACGCTCAAGCACACCGGTTGCCGGTTTGAGGCTGAACTCCCGATACCGGGAAGCGGGCAGGAGACCACCCCAGCTGTCGAAGAGCATTACGATATCGACTCCTGCCTCGATCTGATGGATGAGATGATGTGCAATGTGTTCCGTGAGCAGCGACAGAAGTTCTTGAAGGGTCTCTGGACAAGAGTAAAGCCAGCGACAAGCGTCGCTGAAATCATGGGCTCGCCCATTCCCAATCATGTAACACGCCAAAGTCCATGGGCTACCTGAGAATCCGATCAAAGGCTTGTTGGCTGGGAGTACTCTTCTGATCTGTTCGATGGTTGCCAGAACATAATCCAGGCTGGCATCCGGGAAAGTGCGATCAAGACGATCCAGATCAATCGGTTGTTCGATCGGATGATGGAAGTGGGGTCCTTCGCCGGGTGTAAAATCCAGTCCCAACCCCAGAGCATCGGGTATGGTCAGGATATCGGAAAAGAGGATGGCTGCATCAAGGTCATAGCGGACAAGGGGCTGAAGAGTGACTGTGGCAGCAAGTTCAGGGGTTTTTAGCAGGGTGAGAAAATTTCCGGCCCGGCTCCGTATTTCTCGGTATTCCGGCAGATAGCGGCCGGCTTGGCGCATTAGCCAGATGGGACGATGAGGTGTCGATTTCCCGGCTAGGGCCAACCGTGTGACATCAAGATCTTGGTTTGGCGTCATTCAAAAAATCCCGAATCTCTTGCTGAAGATCTTCCGCGACCCGTCGCGGATCAATTGCGTCTCTAACTGGGCGTCCAACGACCACATAATCAGCGCCCGCAGCCAGTGCTTCCCGCGCTGTAGAAACACGTTTCTGATCATCTGGAGCCTTATTAACTACCGGCCGGATGCCTGGCGTGGCGATCAGAAAGTGTGATCCCAGTACTCGGCGCAAGGTGTGTGTTTCTAGGCCGGAACAGATCACACCATCGAGTCCGGCTTCAATGGCCCGACGGGTGCGCGAGAGAACCAGTTCCTCAGGATTGCACGAGAAGCCAAGGTCCTGAAGGTCGTGCTGATCTAGACTAGTAAGTGCGGTTACTGCCAGAAGGCGCATACTTCCTTTCTCTTGGTTGGCTGCCTCCATCATGGCTTGATTTCCATGGACGGTTGCAAAGTCCACGCCCCACCGGGAAAGGTTGCGAACAGCACGGGCGACGGTGGCTGGAACGTCAAAGAACTTAATGTCGGCAAAAATCCTTTTGCCACGATTTTGCAACCATTTCACAAGCTCAAAATAGTCACCGCTCATCAAAAGTTCAAGGCCGATTTTGTACACCGAAACTGCCTCACCCAGGAGTTCAACCAATTGCTGGGCTTGGCGGTGGTCACTGACATCCAGCGCTACGATCAGGCGTTCATTACGGGATGGGCAGAGGAGTGTGTTCATGCCGGCGGCATCCTAGCATGAATGCCCGTTTGGGTCGATAGGGAGCTGGTGAAAAACTTCCCGAACCTGCTCAATCGCTAGGCCAGTCAGAACGTGGCCATTCATCAAGGATTCGCGTGACCTCATGTAAGGGCAGGTCACGGACGACCGCGGATTGCCCGAGTCCTTTGAGAAGAACAAAAACCAGCTGGCCGCCCTTATTTTTCTTGTCACGTGATAAGAATGGCAGAAGTTTAGCGGTTTCGAGGGGCGGCAAACAGACGGGCAAACCACACCGCTCCACCACAAGCCGGATTCGTTCAGCAGATGCGCGAGACAATCCGTTCGAACGACAGGAGAGTTCTGCTGCAAGTAATAGCCCGACTGCGACAGCTTCACCGTGGCGTACCCCGTACCCGGTTGCCGCTTCAATCGCGTGCCCAAAGGTGTGGCCGAGGTTGAGAAGAACCCGTCGGGAACCTGTTTCCTTTGGATCCAAGTTGACAATTTCAGACTTGAGAATCAGACAGCGACGCACAAGCTGGTCAAGTGCTGAGGGATCACGGGCCAGGAGATGGTCCAAGTGATTGTCAATCCATTCAAAAAAAGCCTCATCCAGTCCAGCTCCGTATTTGATAGCTTCCGCGAGACCAGAGCGAAACTCAGAGCGGTCCAGTGTCTCAAGCGCTGATGGATCCACACCGATGGCTTTGGGTTGGTGGAATGCACCGATCAGATTTTTACCTTTTGGAAGATCGATCCCAGTTTTCCCACCAAGGCAGGCATCGAGCTGGGCAATCAGGGTTGTTGGGCAGAGGAGATAATCGACACCCCGTTGGTAGGTTGCAGCCACAAAACCCCCGAGATCGCCAATCACACCGCCGCCTAGGCCGATTAGAATCATGTCCCGTCCGAAATGGCTATCCAATAAACGATCGATTATCGAGAGATAATTCCCCATGCTTTTTGACCGTTCTCCAGGAACGACCTTGTGGCAAAGCAAGCGCGCTGCGCCCAAAGCTTTTCGGAATGGTTCTAGGTAGAGCCTAGCCACGGTTTCATCCGTGAGGATCAGGACATCCCGTCCCTCGGTCCAAGGGGCGAGCCATCCCGATCGGTGGAGCCCGCCCGTTTCGAAAAAGATCCGAGTGGAGGAACTTCCATCAACTAAAAGATCCCAGCTGGACTGCGGCAGATTCATGTTTCAGTTTGTGGTTTGATGAGAAGGTGGGGAAGGAGCGATGCCGCCAGTGTCCGGGGATGCCCTCGTGAACTGTCAAGAATTAAGTCCGCGATCGAATGATACAGGGTTCGCCGCTCGATCCACAAGCGATTCAGCGTTCCCCCGGGATCACCTGATTCCAGAATTGGACGGTTCGAGTGAACCCGTGTTCTTTCCAATTGCAGGGCTGGATCCACAACAATCAGGACAACACGGCTGTGATAGGTGAGGAGAGCCCGGTTTTCAGGCAACAAAACACAGCCTCCACCGGTTGCTATGACGGTTTGCTGGTGGTTAAGGAGGCGTGTCAGAACGACGTGTTCGTGACGGCGGAATCCTGCTTCTCCTTCGATTGAAAAAATCGTCGGAATATCGGTTCCCAGTTCGGCTTCGATCATGTGATCAGTGTCGAGAAATGCCCAGCCCATTTGGTGGGCCAAGTGCCGACCGATCACCGTCTTCCCGGCACCCATGGGTCCAACCATGAAAACGCGTTCGAACGGACGGTGACCTGCGGTCCGGGCCATCGCATACCCCCGGCGATCTACCTCGTTCAGACGAAATCCGAATGCCTTTCGATACCTGCCCGACTTGCGGCATGCCGGCCCTGTACCATCCAGGGCCGGAATCCGGGCGATATCACTGGTTCAAAGCCTGATTCATGATCTTTGGCGTGACGAAAACAATGACCTGATCCTTGTTATTCGTAATGGATGTATTACGGAAAAGCCACCCCAAAAGTGGAATATCGCCAAGTAGAGGAACCTTGTTCACAGTTTTGGTCCGATCGGTTTCATAAATGCCACCGAGAACAATGGTGTCCCCATTGTTAACGAGTACATCGGTTTTGATCGATCGGGTATCAATCGATGGCACTTCACCTCCGGAACCCGTTGGCACTTCTTGGCCAATGGAGTCGTTCCGAACCTCGAGGTTCATGATAATCCGGTTGTCTGGGGTAATTTGTGGTGTTACTTCGAGCCGAAGCACGGCCTTTTTAAAGGCGACAGAGGTGGCACCGCTGGAAGCCGCCTCCTGATAGGGAATCTCAACACCCTGTTCGATCGTGGCTTTTTGTTCGTCAGCCGTGATGACACGCGGACTTGAGACAACTTCCCCCAGCCCCTCTGATTGCAAGGCCGAAAGCTCTAGGTTGATGAGATAGTTTGAGTTGAGGATACCAACGGCCAGTGTTCCGACTGAACCGATCGAACTCGTGGCTGGATTGTTGACCGCCAACTGATCACCGAGAGCCGGAAAAGTGACTGGCTGGAAATTTCCGGTCGTATTGTAGTTAGCCAGTGCCGACTGCTGGATAGTATTATTGCCAGTTGAATCTCCAGTCACACTGACCAGACTGTCCGGACCCGTCTGGCCAACACCGACTAGGCCGAGCTGGGTTCCTAGATTTTTGGAGAAATCGTCGGTCGCCACAACGATTCGAGAGGAAATAAGGACTTGGCGGACTGGGATATCCAGCGTTCCCACGAGCCGCCGGACTTCCGCGATCCGAGTACTTGTGTCCTGCACAATCAGCATATTCGTCCGGGGATCGACACTGACGCTTCCACGGGGGCCGAGCAGGTGTTTTTGTTGCTCGATCAGAAGTTGTAGGCTGGCGGCTTGGGCATAGTTGACCCTGAGATAGGCTGTATGGAGTGGCGCGAGAACCTGGAGCTGACGGCGGGCGGCTGCTTGTTGGCGTTCCTCTGCAGCCAGTTGCGCAATAGGTGCAATCATCATCACATTACCCTGTTTGCGCATCCCAAGACCTTCAGATACGAGAATGATATGTAACGCTTGGTCCCATGGCACGTCGTGCAACCGTAGGGTGATGTCCCCATGGACGTCATTGGCCACTACCAAGTTGGTCTTGCTGAAGTCCGCCAAGATCTGTAGAACAGCGCGGACAGGGATGTGCTGGAAGTTGAGGGTCAGCGGTGCGCCGACAAAAACCCGTCTCGCCTGCAGCCGTTGCTGGAGGGAAGTCAAGGGTTGCAGCTCGACTGAGAACTGTCTGTTGCTTTGATAGGCGAGCTGGGAAAAGTGGCCATAGCCCCTGATAACCAGGCGGACGTTATGCCCTATTTGTCGGGCTGTAAACTCCTGCACTGGTGTTGCAAATTCCGTTACCTGATACCGTTTCTCAAGCCGGTGAGGCAGGTGAGCATTCCTAAACATCACCGTGATCCGGTGTCCAACTTGTTGGACATTTCCGGTTATCGTCTGAGTGTTAAGCAGGATGTTGATCTGTCCAGCACCGTTCGAGCTCCTTGAAAAATGAATGGCCCTAATACCAGGAACAACGCTTCGCTGAACTGCTCTTGATGGAGCTTCGGCAAAGCGGCTGACGGGTCCGAAGGCCCTTTGCTGCTGCGATGCTGCACCGATAATCACAAACAGCGTGTCCCCCTTACGAAGCAAGTGAAAAGGTTCCACGGTTTTGAGACCCAGGACAACCCGGGTCCGGCCCTCGGCTTGAGCGAGGCTTACGTTGCGAACGGCGCCGATGCCAACTCGCTGCTGCTCAGGGAGGGTTCCCAATGTGGTATGGAGGAGATCGATCGCGATGTAGGGAGGGGTGCTTACGGTGAAACTGAGCGTTCGTGGGACGGGGCCACTGAGGTGCAGCGCTAACTGGACCCGGTTGCCCGGCAAGCCGACCGAGGTCACCGACCGCAACGTATTGGCGTGAGCCAAGGGACCAAGCATGACTGCCATGATGCCGCCCGCCAAGAGAGCAACTGGGAGGTTGGATCGGAGATTGGAATGCAGATTGCGATTATGTTGGATCATGGCTGTTAGCCTCCCGAGGCCACGGAGAGGGGAAGATATGCACGTTCGGAGACCCAACCACCGGTGCCGTTGGGCAGCAACTCACGCAGTTCGACTCCCCCCGTTGAGATGGAAACGATCTTGCCGTCGTCCTGTCCCAAGTAGTCTCCTACCGATACACGGTGGATCAGACCATTGGGATCCTTGATCAGGGCGTACCAAAAGCCATGGGACCGGATGGTACCCACCATGCTCAGGCTGTCCAACGGGAAGCGTTCAAGATACTGGCGAGGACGATTCAGGTTGGGAATGGCGTGACCGGCCGTCCCCGTGGGCATGAACGGGGAACGAAGGTTGAGATCCGCGAACCGGAAAGGGTGGTATGGAGGTACCGTGGGTAACGGTGGCAGGGGTCCAGCCCTCTCGCTCTGGATACGGGTGACCCATGCGCGCAGCCGCTCGCTAGAGTTCGAGCATCCAGCGAGGATAAAACACCCGGTAGCAACGATGATCAGGATCCGGAAAGCGGAGCGACGTGGCTCTTTCATGGGTGTCCTCCCGGATGACCTGCAAATCCCCGACGGGCCTTTTCGAAATAGCGGTAGGTATAGCCGGTGACCTGCATTGAAAGAAGATTCGGAGCGTGCGCCAGGGGTTGAATGGAAAACTGAGAGAGTGTGACAATCCGGGGTAGTGCGCCGACATCACTCACGAACTTGCCTAACTGGTGGAACGTTCCCACATACTCCATGACGATCGGTTGTTCGGCATAAAAGTGCTTCCGGATAACGCCTACCGGTTTAAAAAGCCGTTGTTTCAGCCCATCAAGCTGGGCAGTCGTTGAAATGTCACGCAGGAGGGACGGAATTTCATCCCTGCTGGGGAGCTGGTGCAGCATAACGCCATAGGTTTGCTGCATTTCCTTGAACTGGGTTTGGTAGGCTGGTAGGGCGGCCGCGAGCAAGGCTTTGGACTTGAAATCCCTTTTCAGGACGGTTTCGTGGCGTTCTGCTTGGTGTAGTGTACTGATTCCCCCGCGGATTATGAGGAAGTAGCCGATTAGGATAGTGAAGGCAACGATCAGGCCAGAAAAGATGATCTTGATTGGAGCTGGCCAGATGGCCGACTCCTTCAGGTTCAGGTTCCTGATCTCGAAATCTTTGAGTTCACTCCATTTCATGGTCGCCGGCTCCGGGAAGGACGGTGTGCCTTATGGGCATTTTTGTTTACGACATGTGTTTGGACGATGAACACGCTGCGACGGAGTGGTCCCACGCTATGGGTCCTCACGATGTTCAGCTGTGGATCGGCCAGCCAAGGGGATGCGGCAATGCGGCGCATATAGTTGGAGACCTTGGCCGGAGACTGGGCAATCCCACTGAGGACAATAGCGCCCTGGGGGTTTTCCGCGAGTTTGGTCAGATACACTCCGGCGGGTATAGTCCGCGTCAGTTGGTCAAAGAGGTGAGCTGGGGTAGAACGGCGAGCCTGCAGACGCTCAATAACGCGGATTCGGTCAAGTAGACGGGTGCGCATGGAACGGAGTTCGTTGACTTGGCCGATTTCCTCGGTCACCTTCTGGATTTCGGATTCGAGGTAACGGTTCCTGGACCGTTGCTCACTCACCAGACTATTAACTTGGATGTCGATTAGGGCGACCAGGAGAACCGATAACATGAAAATACCGGCCAAAATCCGGTTGAAACGCTCCTGGCGTTCCTGACGCTCCAGTTCGCGGTGCGGCAGTAGGTTGATGCGAGGCATGGTTAGCTGAAGCTCCTCATGGCGAGTCCCATGGCAATCATCAGGGTAGAGGCATCCTGCTCAATATGAGCGGCCTTGGGCTGGTTGGCCAAGGTCAGAGACAATAGGGGGTTTGCGGTGACGGTTGGAATACCGATCTGGCGTTCAATGTACTCTGCGACACCTGGAATCTGACCACAGCCGCCACAAACCTGGATTTGGTCCAGCTTCTGGTTGTTACTGTTTGTTTCCTGATACTGCCGATAGAAGTTTTTGATCTGTTTGACCATCTCATCCATGAACGGTTCGAGCACCTCCTTTTGGTATGAACTCGGCAGTCCCCCACGACGCTTGGACAATCCGGCTTCCTCGAAGCTGAGACCGTAGTAGCGCATGATTTCCTCGGTCAAGAGCTTGCCGCCGAATGCCTGGTCCCGGTAGTAGACCAGCTGATGGTCGTAACGAAGACAAAGGGTTGTGAGAGTTGCACCGAAATCAGCGATGGCCACAAGCTTTTGGGTCCCTTGGTTGGGCATCTGCCTCTCGAGCAGCCGTGAAGCCAGATCCAGTGCGTGAGCCTCGACGTCAACGATCGCTGCGGTGAGGCCAGCGATCTCAAGGGCCGCTTGCCGCTTTTCGACATACTCCCGGCGAGTGGTCACCAGAAGGACATCAACCTGCGTAGGGTCACTCTTGTTAGGGCCGCGTACCTCAAAGTCGTAACTGACCTCCTCCTGGGGGAGTGCAATGTGCTGATCAAGCTGGAGGGCGATCTGGTCGTTCATTTCATGCTCATCGAGCTCGCCCGGGAGTACAATGGTGGTCGTGATGATCTGGGCCCCACCAACGGCAACCGCTGCCTTTTTCAGTTTTGAGCCGCTTTTTTTGATGGCACGACGAATAGCCTCACCTGTGCTTTCAACATCCAGCATGAGTTTGTCGCCGATCGCATTGCTGGGCAACGGCTCGACGCCGTAGTGCTCAATCTTGTAACCCTGATTGGAAAGGGACATTTCCACGACTTTGATGGCCGAGGAACTCAGGTCGATGCCCAACAGGTGCGGCAGTTTGCGGGAGTTGAGGAACACGTTTTTCCCTTTAGTAATCCGGCTTTGTGAAGGTAATATACTCTTCAATCTGAAGTTTAAGTGCCACTATAGCGCATCCCATGACTCTGTCAACAGGTCAGTCCCGCCCTGCGGTCCGTAGAAGCCAGCCTCCTCAGGGGGGGGGAGGAGCCCCCAGCCACTGGAAGCACCTGCTCCATCTGGCCTTTTGGGGTTGGGTGGCCTTTGTTTTGGCAGCTACTCTCGGGATTCTCGTGGTCGGGGGGGTCTACCTCTATGTCGCCCCCAGTCTTCCATCGGTCCAGTTGCTGAGGACCATCCAGCTCCAAACCCCCCTCAAAATCTATACCCGGGATGGGGAGTTGATCGGGGAATACGGAGATGAGCGTAGGAAACCCCTAGCCTTCCGGGATACCCCACCGTTATTGATCGATGCGTTCTTGGCGGCAGAAGACGGGCACTACTTCTCGCATCCCGGAATCAGCATCAAGGGACTGGTTCGAGCCAGTATTCATCTCCTTCTGACCGGACGAAAGACCCAAGGGGGAGGGACCATCACGATGCAGGTTGCGCGTAATTTCTTCTTGGGCCACCAGAAGACCTATCTGCGCAAAATTCGTGAAGTTTTTCTGTCCTTGCGGATTGCACATGAACTTAGCAAGGAGCGGATTCTCTCGCTTTATCTCAACAAAATCTATTTTGGGAACCGTGCCTATGGTGTGGCCGCTGCGGCCCATGTGTATTTTGGGGTTCCGGTGCAGAAGTTGTCTCTCGCCGAGATGGCTCTGCTGGCCGGGTTGCCGGAGGCACCCTCAATTGACAATCCGATTGCCAGCGTGTCACGGGCGCGCGCCCGGCGTGCCTATGTGCTCAAACGAATGCTGACCCTGGGGTATATCAACCGGTTTCTTTATGGACAAGCGATGCAAGCCCCGGTCCGTACCCATCTCCACCGCCCTCCGGCATCGCTGTCCGCTGGATATGTGGCGGAACTAGTGCGACAGTATATGGTGGCCCATTTCGGCCGAGCTGCTTACACCGCTGGGTTTCGCGTGACGACGACGATCAGTGGTCGGTTACAGGTCTTGGCCGAGCGGGCTCTGCGCCGGGCCCTCGAGGCTTATTGCCGACGTTACGGGTATCGAGGTCCAGTAGGGCGAATCCGAGGTTTCTCAGGCTGGCGAGCGAAGGTACGGCGGACGCTTTCCACCGTGACCCAGGTTAATGGTCTGCATCGGGCGGTGGTGATCCGAGTGGAGAAACGGACCGCAGTCGTCCGGGGACTAGACGGCCAGACCATCCATTTAGCTTGGTCGGCGCTTTCTTGGGCACGGCCTTTTCACGGGGTTTCGCAGTTCGCTCCATTGCCGGGGAAAGCTTCGAATGTCCTCAGGGCCGGCGATGAGATTTATGTCATGCGTCGAGGTGATGGGCAGTGGGTGCTAGCCCAGTTGCCATGGGCCGAAGGGGCGATCGTGGTTTTGGATCCGCATACGGATGCCCTCCGTGCTTTGGTTGGGGGTTTTTCTTTCGCATTGTCAAATTTCGACCGGGTGACGGAGGCCCGCCGCCAGCCGGGATCGTCCTTCAAGCCGTTTCTTTACTCAGCGGCCTTGCACAAGGGAATGACGCCTGCCACGATCATCAATGATGCACCGATCGTGGTGGGGAACCCCGCCTTGGGCAATGTTTGGAGACCAGGAAACTATTCGGATCGCTTTTTCGGCCCGACCCGTTTGCGGGTCGCGCTGGCCCATTCCAGGAACCTCGTTTCAGTCCGGGTGCTTGCCGATATTGGGATTCCCTACGGCCTCCGCTACCTCAGACGTTTTGGTCTTCATCCTCGGCTTCTGCCCCATGACCTGACTCTGATTCTCGGCAGCGCAGATGTGACGCCACTCCAGATGGTCCGCGGCTATGCGGTATTCGCGAGCGGTGGCTACTATGCGAAACCGTATCTGATCCGGAGTGTCCGTGACAGCACGGGTCATGTGATTCTCAGGGCTGATCCATACCGGGCCTGTCAGCATTGCGGTGCACATCGGGAAGTTCCGGAAACGCTAGGGCCAGCTACCACTTTTCCGCTAGCGAGTCTCCGGTCGTCTGCGCCACAGAAAGTCCGGGATGGGATTACAACGGATCCTCCGGAGTTGGGTTCTGTGCTTTTGCCCCCTCACGATCAGCCCAATCGCCGGGCGATCAGAGTCATTACGGCACAAAATGCTTACCTCACGACCAGCCTCATGCAATCGGTGATTCAGTTCGGTACTGGTGTAGCTGCACAGGTCCTGCATCGGGTAGACTTGGCTGGAAAAACTGGCACGACCAACAACTATATCAATGCTTGGTTCGGTGGGTTCGACCCGCATCTTGTCGCGATGACCTATGTGGGGCGGGATGACAACAAAAGCCTGGGTTATGGAGAGGTCGGGGCGCGAGCCGCCCTCCCCATGTGGATCGATTTTATGGGTCCTGCACTCAGTCGTTATCCGGATCGGCCGTACGTACCTCCACCAGGTATTGTGACCGCGCGAATTGATGCACGGACAGGGTTGCTGTGCGGTCCTTCAGATTCGGACACCATGTTTGAGGTTTTTGAGGTGAACAAGTTGCCGGGGCACTGTGTTAACAGCCAGCGCGTCAAGCGCAAGCGGCACATCTTTTGAACGCGTGATGCCACGCAAGCTATCGTTCCGAGCTGCCACCGCCCGACGCGCCCGTATCGCAGAGGAAGCGGCACGCATTCTCATGGAGGAGGGCATCACGGATTATGGAAGTGCCAAGCGGAAAGCGGCACTCAGGCTGGGCGAAAAAGAGCATGGTCAGCACCTACCAAGCAACCAAGAGATTGAATCTGTGTTGTCTGTGCGCCAACGTCTGTATGCTCCCGGGGAACTGGAAGCTCGGGTACATAAGATGAGGGAAAATGCTTGGCGCTTTATGAGTCTGTTGCAGCCACTCGAGATTCGCCTCGCAGGTGGGGCACTGAGTTCGGTTGGTCCGAGTGCGATGGAGGTCGATCTCCATGTTTTCGCCGATTCGCCCGAAACCGTTGCATTCCGCCTGCTCGAAGCTGGAATTGATTACCGGCTGGGAGAAAGGCGCCTGCGTTTCAAAGGAGGGGAGGAGGTTTTTCCAGTTTACCGGTTGGAACAGGAAAGCCCACCAATTCATCTCACCGTTTTTGAGGCGGACGATATCCGGCAGGCCCCTTTGTCGCCGGTCGATGGCCGGCCCATGCGGAGAATTGGTCGCCGCGAACTCAGTCAGCTGCTGTTTAGTCAACCGGAATCAGAAGAAGCATCCCTTGAACCTTAGGACTTTCCTGAGCGCTGAGCACGTTCCACATAGTCGCGGCGGCTGGCTCCAATGTAGAGCTGTCTGGGACGACCCAAGCGCTGCTCGGGATCGTTGACCATCTCGCACCAGTGCGCTACCCAGCCAACCGAGCGGGCAATCGCAAACATCACAGTAAACATACTGGTAGGAATCCCGAGTGCGCGGTAGATGATCCCCGAGTAGAAGTCGACGTTCGGATATAGCTTGCGCTCGATAAAGTAGTCATCCCGGAGTGCGATTTCCTCGAGTTTCATGGCCAGATCTAGCAGGGGGTCCGGACGGTGGCCCAGATTTTCAAGGACCTTGTACGTCATGCTCCGGATGATTTTGGCGCGTGGGTCGTAATTCTTGTAAACCCGGTGTCCAAAGCCCATGAGACGGAAGGGGTCATCCTTGTCCTTCGCACGAGCTACATATCGAGGAATATTTTTGACATCTTGGATCTCGGTCAGCATGTTGATGACGGCTTCGTTGGCTCCGCCATGCGCCGGGCCCCAAAGGCAGCCGATCCCCGCTGTGATGGCGGCGTAGGGGTTCGTCCCTGAACTGCCAGCGAGGCGGACCGTGGAAGTACTGGCGTTCTGCTCGTGGTCTGCATGTAGGATGAATAGCAGGTCTAAGGCCTGTGCTGCCACCGGATTGACGATGTATTCTTCGGTCGGGAGTGCAAACAACATATGAAGCAGATTATTGGCATAACCCAGTTCATTACGGGGATACACGAACGGATGCCCGACAGAATGCTTGTAAGCTGCGGCAGCGATGGTCGGTAACTTGGCGATAATCCGCTGGGCAAAGAGTGTCTGGCGAACGGGATCCCGGAAGTCCTGAGTATCGGGGTAAAAAGCGGAGAGCGAGCCCACGACCCCGGTCAGCATGGCCATCGGGTGCGCATCGTGGTGGAAGCCATTGAAGAAGCGCAGCAGTGATTCATTGATGAGGGTATGGTGCCAGATCGCATCTGAAAAACGATCCAGTTCACCCTGCGTCGGGAGTTCCCCGTGCAGGATCAAGTAGGCTACTTCGAGAAACGAGCTCTTTTCGGCCAGCTGTTCAATGGGATATCCCCGGTAAAGCAAGATGCCTTTCTCGCCATCGATATAGGTGATCGCGCTCTCGCAACTGGCGGTGACGGCATATCCCGGATCGTAGGTAAAGTATCCGTGTTCGTTATACAGTTTGCTGATATCGAGCACAGAGGGACCGACTGTCCCTTGGCGTACCGGAAAGGTCAGCGTGCAGGTCTCGGGGGCATGGGACTTGGGATTCGGCATGGTACTTCAACTCCATACGAGAGGAGAACAACGGCCGCCACCGCTTTCTGCCCTGGGATTGGCATCTGTCGTCGGAGTCAGTGCGGGTCAGCTTGCCGAGCGAGCCGCATATTTGCGCTTAAATTTGTCAACCCGCCCGGCCGTATCGACGAGTTTTTGTTTGCCGGAGTAAAAGGGATGGCATTGGGCGCACACTTCAACGTGTAGATCATGCTCCAGGGTCGAGCGGGTGCGGAACTGGTTACCGCAACTGCAGGTTACGGTGACTTCAGCGTATTTTGGATGGATGCCCGCCTTCATGGATCGGTCTCGGTCACGGTTGGTTTACCAGCGTATTTTAGACCAGCGGGCAGGGTGTTGCAATTCCGGGACAGGTCTGCGAGGTACGAGCACCCTTGCGGGGTGCTAGGTTCCGGGTCATGCAGCGGGTCCGAGCCGGCCGGGGTGGATGTCATGAGTCTCAGGGAGGAAAGGGGCGATCACTTCGTTGAGCAAGGCATAGCCCCGAAGAGTGGGTCGGATTCCCCATGAATCCGCTGTCAAAAGTCCACGTTCCTCAAGAGATTTCAAGAGGTCCCATACGGCCGTCAAGGGCTCACCAGTCTGCCGGCTATAGAGCGCTGAAGGAAAGCCATTGGTCAGACGTAAGGCGTTCAGGAAGAACTCGAAACGCACTTCGGGGGGGGTGGGCCACCATTCCTGCTCAGGGGAGGAACCACGCTCCAAACACTCCATGTAGAGCACAGGGTGGTGGACCCGGACGCATCGACGGATCCTTCCGTTTCGAGACAGCTTGCTGTGGGCACCCGCACCGAGACCCAAATAATCCCCATATTGCCAGTACAGAAAGTTATGACGGCAAATAGATTCGGGGCGACGGGCGTAAGCGGAAACCTCATAACGGTGGTAACCATTCCGAGCGAGTTGCTCATGGGCCATGTTTTCGATCTCCTCCATTACCTCATCTCCGGGACGCTGTGGGGGATTACGGGCAAAAGCGGTTCCGCTCTCGATCGTGAGTTCGTAGTAGGAGAGGTGGTCGGGTTCGAGGTTAAAGGCTTGTGAGAGGTCGTGAGATGCCATGTCGGGGGTCTGGCCGGGAAGGCCGTACATGAGATCAAGATTGATCGAATCGAAACCGGCGGACCGGGCCATTTTGAAGGCGGATTGTCCGTCTTTGCCGTTGTGGATGCGCCCAAGTGCCGCCAGAGAGACGTCTGAAAAACTCTGAATGCCGAGGGAGAGGCGCGTGACTCCCGCGGCCCGATAGCCTGCGAAACGACCTGCTTCAGCTGTTCCCGGGTTGGCTTCCAACGTGACTTCAAGTCCAGCAGGCACATGGAATGTGTCTCGGACACGATCGAGTAGGTGGCGAATGCCAGATGGGCTGAATAGGCTGGGTGTTCCTCCGCCTAGAAAAATGGAAATCACGGTCCGGTCCTGAAGCCCTTCTGCGTTTTGAGCCAAGTCTCGACACAGGGCATCGAGATAGCGTGACTCCGGAAGGTTCCCGCGGCGGGCATACGAGTTGAAATCGCAGTAGGGGCACTTGCGAACGCACCAAGGTAGATGTAGGTAGAGGCCAAGGGCCGATGGAGGAGCAAAAGGACTGGGCAGTACAGACCGGTCTTGAGCTGCTTGGGGAGACCGGGTTGGAGGGTTCATGAGGCTAGGATGATCCTGCGTGGGAGACTGCCGGGGGTGTGGATATGGCTCCATCGTCTCGGACCATTATATGGACATCTTGCTCCTATAATGCAGCGGTTTCGAGGAGCCTTTACAAAGAATGCCCGCAACCAAACTCATCGACTATCAGCCACCCGCCTTCCGGATTCCTGAAGTGGATCTCCACTTTGACTTGGATCCGACCGAGACCCTCGTGACGAGCAGGCTCTGGATTGAGCGGACGGATCATCAGGTCCGTGCTCCCTTGACCCTTGATGGAGTGGGGCTTGAACTGCTTTCCATAGAGATCGATGGCAAGCCGGTCCCCCCCACGACTCTCGAACTGACCCCTGTGCATCTCATCCTGCATGACGTGCCTGATTTGTTTGAACTCGCACTCCAAGTCCGCCTCTCGCCAGGCTCCAACACTTCGCTTGCTGGGCTCTACGTTTCAGGGGGTGCCCTGTGCACCCAGTGTGAAGCAGAAGGTTTCCGTCGCATCAGCTACTTTCTAGATCGGCCAGATATCCAATCGCGCTTCCGGGTCCGGCTCGAGGCGGAAAAAGCCTCGTTCCCCACTCTGCTCTCGAATGGCAACCGAATAGCCGAAGGACGGCTTCCACGGGGGCGGCATTATACGGTCTATGACGATCCGTTTCCAAAGCCCTCCTACCTGTTTGCCCTAGTGGCCGGTCGCTTTGATCTTGAGCGCGCGACCTTTACGACCCAATCAGGCCGTGCTGTCGAGCTTTTTATACACTTGCCGGTCGGGCAGGCTGGACGCGGTCATTTTAGCCTGGAGTGTCTCGTCCAAGCTATGCGTTTCGACGAAAAGCAGTACGGACGCGAGTATGACCTCGCCCAGTACCACCTGGTTGCAATCGACGACTTCAACATGGGTGCGATGGAAAACAAGTCGCTCAACATTTTCAATACCAAATACGTCCTTGCCGATGCGCAAGTCGCAACAGACCAAGACCATGAAAACATTCTGGCCGTTGTGGCTCACGAGTATTTCCACAATTGGACCGGAAACCGCATTACGCTTCGCGATTGGTTTCAGCTTTCGCTCAAGGAAGGGCTTACAGTGTACCGGGAGCAATGCTTTATGGAAAACCAGGGAATCTCCATCCTGCGCCGCATACAGGATGTAAGGGTTTTGCGGGCGACTCAATTTCCGGAGGATGCGGGGCCGCTAGCCCATCCGATTCGACCGGAGTCATATGAAGAAATAGACAACTTCTATACTCCTACGGTTTATGAGAAGGGGGCGGAGGTCATACGGCTGATTTCCACCGTTCTAGGCCCTTCGGTTTTCGCACGCGGTCTGGCTTTGTACTTTCAGCGTTTCGATGGCTGTGCGGTCACGCTGGAGGATTTTTATTCCGTGATGGAAGATGCTGCAGAACGACCGCTGCATCCTCTCCAACGCTGGTTCGATCATGCAGGAACTCCAACAGTGGAACTCCAGTGGCGCTATGACAATAAGACCTCGCAATTGCATCTCTTGCTGAACCAATCCCGCCCGGGCCGACTTCCCCATGCGGATGAACCACTCTGGATTCCGGTCAAAATCGGGCTTTTATCGGCAGCTGGTGTTCCCCTCAGTTTCAAATGCAACAAGGAACGTTCGGCCGTCATGGAGGCAGTGCTCCATCTTGTGGAACCCTGCCAGGAGTTTGTGCTCGAGGAAGTGATGGAGTCACCCGTGATTTCCGTTTTCAGGGGGTTTTCGGCGCCAGTTATCCTGAACTGTGAGGTATCAGATGCGGACCTTTTGCTTCGGGTGCGCTCGGATCCAGATGGTTTCAGTCAGTGGGATGCTGCGCAAGAACTAGCAATCCGCGTGTTGCGGTCCTTGGTGCAGGCCCCGAAGCAGGACAACCCACCTCCCTCGTCAGATGCCCTTCTCGGCGTATGGTACGAGGTGCTGAACGACGTCTCCCGGGACCCAGGACTTGTAACTGAGCTCTGTGTTCTGCCTGATGAAGCCTGGCTTTGTGAGCAGATCAAACCATTCGATCCTCATGGTGTCCGTGCGGCCCGTGATTTTTTACAGAACCAGCTTGCCCAAGCGTTAGCCGACCGCTGGCGGGAAATTTATACGGAATTCACATCGGGCGGTCCGTACCATTACGAGGTAGAGATCGCCGCCCGTCGCCGCTTACAACTGCTTGCTCTGAGTTATCTTGTCCGGTCCAATCCCGCTGTTTATCTTTCTTGGGCACGCGAACACTATGAGCGCGCTGATAATCTTACGGACCGTCTCGGATCGCTGGCGGCGGTTAACGATACCTCCGGACCAGTCCGTGAAATGCTGTTTTTGGAGTTCCGGTGCCGATACGAAAACCACCCTCTGGTTTTAGATAAGTGCAATCTCCTCGAGGCAACCTCGCACTTGCCAGATGTAGCCCGACGGGTGGCCGAACGGGCAGAGAGCCCTGATTTCAACCGGCGTAATCCCAATCGCGTTTATGCCCTGATCGGTGCGTTTGTGCAACGCAATCTCTCTGCCTTTCATGATCCCACGGGTTCTGGGTACTTTTTTCTATCCGAGGAAATCCGCCGTATTGACCCTTACAACCCCAAGGTTGCGGCACGGCTCGCAAAGGCATTTTCTACCCCTGCGCTTTGGAAGCAACCGGAGGTTCGGGCTCGCATGCACGCCGTGATAAGAGCACTGGTCGGGGAGTCTGATCGGTCGGTGGATGTTCGAGAGATCCTGAAGCACTGCCTAGACTAGGGGTGCCCACCGTCTATCGGTGGCCAGCAAGCGTTGGCGAGCAGTTTTTGTAAAGCCATAAGGGCTCTACCCCGATGGCTGTATTCCCCCTTTAGTTTGGGATCGATTTCGGCCATGCTTTTCCCCAGCTCGGGAATTTCGAACACGGGATCGTAGCCGAACCCTTTCTGCCCTCGGGGGGTGGAGAGAATTCGCCCGTGACAGATCCCCTCGGCCATGAAGGGGGATGCTCGATCGGGGGGCCAGAGAACAAGCACGCAGCGAAACTGGGCTGACCTCAAATCTGGAGGCAGCCCGTTGAGGGCGGTGAGGAGTTTCTGGATGTTCTCCTCGGCAGAGGCACCGGGACCTGCGTAATCGGCTGTCGTGACCCCAGGACCACCCTCTAGGGCATCCACTTCGAGTCCTGAATCGTCGGCGAGGACAGCAAAAGAACATAGCTTGCGTGCTTGTTTGGCTTTGATCAGGACGTTTTCTTCAAGGCTTGAGCCGGTTTCTTCCGGGATGGGGATCCCAAGCTCGTCCAGCGTGTGTGGCTCAAGACCTTGGGATAGGACCCAAGGATGGAGTTCGCGGAGCTTGCCCGCGTTATGAGTGGCCAGGACAAGAGGTGTCCGGCGTTTCGGAGAGGCAATCACGCTGAATCCGGATGAGCGTCTGAATTCCCCGTTCGGCGAGGTCCACGAGGCGGTCCAATTCGTCGCGGCGAAGCGCGTGGCCTTCGGCTGTTCCTTGAATCTCGATCAGCGCGCCGAGTTCATTCATGACGATATTCAGGTCACTTTCCGCTTCGACATCCTCTGCGTAGTCGAGGTCTAGGATCGCTTCTCCCCGGTACAGTCCTGCCGAGACGGCCGCCACCGCACCATGGATCGGAGAGCTGGCGAGACGATTTTCCCGTACCAAGCGTTGGACTGCGTCCACCAAGGCAACGTACCCGCCGGTGATGGCAGCCACACGGGTACTCCCGTCCGCCTGGATCACATCACAGTCAAGAATCACGGTTCGCTCCCCTAGGGCATCCAAGTCGACGGCTGCGCGAAGGGCTCGCCCGATCAGACGTTGAATCTCGTAAGCTCGCGCGTCTGGACGGGAATGGAGATTGGCACGTTCGTGCCGAGTGTGTGTGGAGCGGGGCAACATAGCGTATTCGGCGGTCACCCACCCACGGTTTTTGCCGCGCAGAAAGGCGGGCACCCGATCCTCGATGCTGGCCGTACAAAGTACACGCGTATCCCCGTACGATACGAGCACCGATCCCTCGGCGTGCCGGGTGAATCCGCGCATCAGCTGGACGGGTCTCAACTCATCGGGTTTGCGGCCGCTCGGTCGCATGGCCATGGATTCCCCTCGAAGGATGATTGAAGCACATTAGAAAAGAATAGGTGCCCGCCAGTATACTGGAGCTGCCCGGAAGCGGGTTCTGGGGTAGGACGGGTCAGTTGATGGTAGAACGAGAAAACGGGCCGCGGGTGCAGGGAACGCGTCCGGGTATTTTTGTCTTGTGTGCTCCGTCCGGTACCGGTAAAACCACGGTCGTCCGGGCGTTGCTGGAACGCGGGCGCGACCGGATCTTCTTTTCTGTTTCGGCCACGACCCGCCCGACTCGCCCCCTTGAACGTCACGGTATCGACTACTTCTTCCTCACCTCAGAGGAATTCAAGACTTGGGTTAGTCGCGGAGATTTTTTGGAATATGCCGAGGTCTACGGCTATTGCTATGGAACGCCCCGGCAGCCTGTGATCGGGGCCTTGGAACAAGGACGCCCGGTTCTTTTGGATATTGACTGGAACGGTGCTTGCCAAGTCCGCCGAAACCTGCCGCAAGCCGTGGAGACGTTTCTTTTGTTGCCTCCATCCCGGGAAGAGCTTGAACGACGCCTGCGAGGCAGACAGACTGAGGGTCAGGACCAGATCGCGCGGCGCTTGCGCGAGGCCCAGCAGGAGATCCGGAACTACCGCAGCTTCAACTATGTTCTCGTGAATGATGATGTCGAGCGGACAGTCGCCCAGATTCAGGCAATTATGGGTCAGCTTGGGGGCATCTCCTATCACCCACCTCCCGACCTTGAACGGAGAGTGGCCGATCTGCTGGAGGGCTCACTACCGAGCTGAATCCACGGGATTTTAACTGGAGGCATGACATCGGAACCTTCATCATCGGAGACTTTCGACAAATTTTGACGGAACAGTTGCCCGAGGGCGTCCTGGATACGAGCCCATTAGATATCTTGAGGGATATGTTTGGAAGTACACCTAATTTTCCGATATAATGCAAGACCTGCTACACGATGATTTTATTTATTCGGAAGGGTTTCAATGGCAAGGGTTACAGTTGAAGATTGCACGGCGCGGATACCGAATCTTTTCACTTTGGTTCTAGTGGCGGCCAAAAGGGCGCGCCAATTATCGAACGGGGCGGTCACCTCGATTGATCAGGAGCATGACAAACCAACCGTCATTGCGCTCCGTGAAGTGGCAGAAGGTCTTGTCGGACCAGAAGTTCTGAACCAGCCGGATGGTCCGAAGCCCGCTTTGACCGAAGAGCCCCCGCCTTTCCCGGACTCTTTTGTGGTGCCGGAGGCGGACGAGGCATTCTGAACCGGTGTACCTGTGACTCTGCCCGAGGCGCGTGTCTCGACGAGTCACGGAGTTCCTGACCGCCAAGCAGAAGGTCTGACAGCTTTTTTGGCCAAGCTCGGCCACTACCTGCCGCCAACCCAAGTCGATTTTTTTGAAAAGGCCTACCTCTACAGCGAGGAAGCCCATGCCGGCCAGAAACGGCTGTCGGGCGAAGCCTATATCAACCATCCGCTACAGGTTGCATTTATCCTGGCGGAGTTGCACGTCGATGCAAAAACGCTAGCCGCAGCAGTCCTGCATGATGTCATTGAGGATACTCCAGTGACCCGGGCAGAGCTGGAGGTCCGTTTCGGGTCAGATGTCGCTCATCTAGTCGATGGCGTGAGCAAGCTGACGCAGATCTCCTTTCCGACCCATGCCGAAGCGCAGGCCGAGAATTTCAGGAAAATGCTGCTGGCGATGGTGGACGATATCCGGGTAATTTTAATCAAGCTGGCAGATCGACTGCACAATATGCGTACCTTAGCTAGCATGCCAGACGCTAAGCGCCATCTCATTGCGGCCGAAACCCTTGAGATTTATGCACCGATCGCCCATCGCTTGGGCATGAATGCGTGGCGACTTGAGCTTGAGGATCTTGGTTTCATGAACCTCTATCCGCGTCGCTACCGGGTTCTTTCGGCCCGTCTGCGTGAGCGGAGGCGTCACCGGAAAGAACTCATCCGACGGACTGAGAATGCACTAAAGCGGGCTTTCGAGCAGGAAGGGATCGAGGTGGTTTTGGCTGGCCGAGAAAAACAGCTGTACAGCATCTACTACAAGATGAAGCACAAGGGTCTGACATGGAATGAGGTCTGGGATCGGTATGGATTTCGAATCATTGTCGATCGTGAAGACACTGCTTACCGGGCGCTTGGAGTGGTTCATCACCTATATAGCCCCCTGCCGGGAAAATTCAAGGATTACATTGCCATTCCCAAGGTCAACGGCTACCAGTCACTCCATACCGTGGTGATCGGTCCCGAAGGGGTACCCATTGAGATCCAGATCCGGACACGGATCATGGATCAGATCGCCGAAGCTGGCATTGCAGCACACTGGCTTTACAAAACGGGCGAAGAGGCTGCCCGTTCCACCGAGTTTCGGGCACGGGAATGGATTCGCGATCTGGTCGAAATCCAAGATCGGACCGGCAGCTCCATTGAATTCATGGAAAACGTCAAGGTGGATCTGTTTCCGGATGAGGTCTATGTCTTTACCCCCCGGGGCGAGATCCGACGTCTGCCCCGTGGATCCACGCCCGTCGATTTTGCGTACGCGGTCCACACGGACCTTGGCAATTCTTGTGTCGCGGCCAAGATCGACCGGCAGTTGGTTCCACTGAGAACTATTCTGCAAAGTGGACAACTGGTGGAAATCCTGACAGCGCATGGCGCTCGCCCAAATCCAGCATGGCTCAATTTCGTGGTGACTGCGAAAGCACGGACCAATATCCGGCAATTTCTCAAAAACCTGGAACGAACTGAGGCGAAACGGCTGGGTGAACAACTGGTGAACCAGATTCTCGCAAAAGCCCATACCTCTCTGCACCGGGTAGACTCCCAACGCTTGGAGAATCTGGCCCGCAGTTTCAAGCTTGAGGACGTCGAAACTCTTCTGGTTCAAGTTGGACTCGGTGAGCGGCCAGCCATGCTGGTTGCAAATGCGGTTCTACAGTCGCCTCCGATCGAAGTGACCCTGTCACTCACCACTCCGATTGTCATAAGGGGTACCGAGGGTGTCGTGGTTACTTTCGCGCGCTGCTGCTATCCCATTCCAGGAGACGAGATCGCCGGGTTTCTTTCCATCGGGCGTGGAATGGTTATCCACCGCAATGACTGTCCAAATCTCCTGGAGCACCGCAAGTCGGCGGACAAGTGGGTGGAACTGGAATGGGAACCCGGGATCAGTCGGGATTTTTCAGTGGCTTTCAGAGTCGACGTCACGAATGAACGAGGTGCTTTAGCCCAGATTGCGGCGCAGATTGCCGAATGCGGCTCCAATATCGAGCAGGTTGCGGTTACGGAGCGGGACGGACTGATTGCAACACTCAACTTTACCTGTACGGTCCGTGACCGCAAACATCTTGCTGCGCTGTTTCGGCACCTTCGCCGCGTGACCGTCGTTTCGCGGATCAGCAGGATTCGAACCTGAACACCAAACCATAGTCCCCAATTGAGTACTGACGATGACTGGAAAACTATCCCTAATTTCGCCGAAGGCACCCCTCGCAATCGGCCCTTATTCCCCAGCAGTCCGGGTTGGATCGTGGACTTTTGTCTCCGGGCAGATTGGTCTGGATCCAGCGACCGGCGAGTTGGTCTCGCCGGATTTCAGACCCCAGGCAGAACAGGCGCTCCGGAATCTCGGTGCCTTGTGCGAAGAGGGTGGTGGTGTGGAGGGGGTTGTAAAAGTCACGGTTTTCCTGACCGATTTAGGAGACTACCCGGCGCTGAACGAGCTGTTTGTCCGTTTTTGGCACCCCCCTTACCCAGCCCGGTCGGTTGTGCAGGTCTCGGCTCTCCCGCGGGGTGCCCTTATCGAGATCGAAGCGATCGTCGGAAAGGGCTAGCTTCCTTCACCAAAGAGGACTCGATCGATTGGGAAAACCGGTCCGTCGACGCAGACACGGCGCATGGTCAAACCGCCTGGTTCCCGGATCGGAACGGCACAGCCTGCACAGCCTCCCACGGCACAAGCCATATTTTCCTCAAGACAAAGTGCACCACCGAATCCATTTCTGCTTGCGATTTCCTGAACAGTCGCCATGAGTGGTCTGGGACCGCAACTGAAAACCTGGCAGTGGTCCTGTTCGGTGATTTTTGCTTGGGTCAGCCAGTGACTGAAAAGGCCGGTGACAAATCCAGGGTAGGTTCCGGGTAGTCCGACACGACTGGCGAGCGCAGAAGGAACTCCAATGCGGTCCAGGCGACCGAGTGCCCCTGAAGCCACTCGTTCTACCCCGGGGAAGGAGGTCCTGCGGGTGAGAGTTTCGAATGGGAAGGGAATCTCTGAACCACCGAAGAAAACGAGACGCTGGTCCGTTTTGAGGCTCGCGAGCCTTTCCAGCAGAAAAAGAAGCGGAGGAATTCCGGTTCCACCCCCAACTGCAATGATCCAGGTGGCTTCCGGGTCAGGACGGAACGGTGTACCGATGGGCCCGATCGCGCTGAGACGGTCTCCGAGTGCACATTGACTGAGCAGTTGGGTGCCTGCCCCCACGGTTTTGAACAGGATCTCAAGGACTCCCTCCTTGGCACCCAGGATCGACATCGGTCTCCTGACCCGGCCGGATGTGTCACAGCCCAAGTGGATGAACATTCCGGGTTGGGCTCGTTCCGCGATCAGCGGAGCCTCCAGACCGAGTCGGTACTGACCGGCGGGATAAGTGTCACGGGTGATGACCCGGACTGTTTCTAGGACCAGCGAACCCCGTGTTGACGGGCGGTGACTCATCCCGCCAGCTCCTCAAAGATCGCCATCCGTACCAGAACGCCATTCCGAACCTGTTCCCGGATGAGGGAAAAAGGGCTCTCGATCAGTTCCCTTGCCAGTTCCACGTCTGGCATAACCGGACCGGGATGCATGAGACGCACGTGCGGGGCACAGAGCTTGAGCCGTTCCCGAGTTACTCCGTAGGCTTCGCTGTAACGGGACGGATCCAGTTGCAGGGTATCTGTGATCCGTTCGCGCTGAAGGCGCAGGGCGATCACAAGCTTGACCCCACGCAAGGCGTCCTCCAGCGGGTAAAGTCCGGTCTCCGGGAATTCTCCAGGTTCCGGTTCTAGGCCTGGAGGAGCGCACAGCCGAATATCCCTGACGCCGAAGAGACGGAGGGCAACGAAGGTCGAACGGGCAACGCGGGAGTGACGGATATCTCCAATGATGGCGACGCTCAGAGCCCCAAGCTCAGAAACAGGGAAATGGTCGCAGACTGTAAAAAGATCGAGCAGTCCTTGACTCGGATGGGACCATTGCCCGGTGCCACCCGAAATGCAATGAAGCGGGCGGTCCAGCGGATGAACGAGCGACAGGGCGGATTCCGAATCACCATGTCGCAAGACCAGGAAGCTAAAACCCATTGCTTCCAGGGTTGCAGCTGTTTCAGAGATGGTTTCGGACTTGGCTAGGGAAGAGTGGTCAGGTTCGAGGTTCGTGACGTGGTGACCAAGCTTCACTGCGGCGAGTTCGAACGAGGCTCGCGTTCGCGTGCTGGGTTCGCAGAACAGAAGGGCGGAAGCGGCTGCTGCGCGCCCGGTGGATTGGATCCGGTCCGGCCGAAGGTGGAAGCGGGCACGGTCGAGAATGGATTCGACCGTTTCGCGGGCCAGTCCTTCCAGCGTGATCAGGTGACATAGCTTCCCTGTCCGGTCAACTTGGGATGGGGCGGGTAAATTCACCGGCATGCCACCACCGGGTGAGCGAGGTAGGACTCGATCAGGAGACAGGCGGCAACCGCGTCCTGGAAGTGCGGAGAGCGCCTGCGTTTTTGTCGGCCGTCAGCACGCCGTTCGCGAATCTCAAGCTGTGCGACTTCGGAGGTTTCCCGCTCATCCCACGAGCAGACCGGCAACGGATATCGGGTCCCCAGACGGACGAGAAAATCTGAGAGCGATGTCGCAAATGGTCCTTGGGCATCGGGAATGACGCCCACAATCAGGAGATCCGGACTCCACTGGGCAATGAGCCGGTCGAGTGCGGGCCATGGAAAGCCATTGCGGTCCACATGGAGCGTTGTGAGCGGCTGAGCGCTACCGCTCCGCCGGCTTCCGATGGCAACACCAATGTTCTTAAGACCGTAATCAAGCGCCAGGAGCGTCTGGTCAGGCGTGTCCGGCATCGATGCTCAAATGATCCATACGGACACCGATCCGCTCGGCCGCCACGGCCCATCTCTTTTCGGGCGGAAGGGTAAAGATGAGATCCGGATCAACCGGGCTTGAGAGCCAGGCATTTTCACTGATTTCACGTTCGAGCTGACCCGACTCCCACCCTGCGTAACCCAAAGTGACGAGAAAGCGGTTTGGCCCTTCCCCCCGGGCAATGGCATCCAGTACGTCGCGGGAACTGCTCATCGAGAGCTGGTCATTAATCCGTTGCGTCGATTCTCCGCTGCAGTCCGGGGAATGCAGAATGAACCCTCGTTCGGTTTGGACGGGTCCTCCCTGGTAAACCGGCTGGTCCAGGATCTCTGATCGGACGCTCTTGAGGGATAAATGGCCGAACAACGATCCCAAGGTCAGGTTAGTTGGCCGATTGACGACCAGCCCCAGGGCCATCTGCGGGGTATGCAGGCAAACCAAAGTGACGGACTGGATAAAATTAGCGTCTGCTAGGTTCGGCATGGCCAGCAGGAGGTTGCCGGTCAGGAAATCCTGTTTCATGGCACATAGTATATCGGGACAGGGCAGGGTCTTGCCGGCCGCTGGGCATTTGAACTACGGGGTATCTGTTCTTAGGGTGTTCTGGGAAAAAACCCATTCGTAGACGAAATGCAGGGTCCGTTGTCTTTGACGGGTAGGTAGCGGTGGGAAGGGTTCCGCTCGGTGGAGGGTTTCCAAGGCCAGTAGGTTGAGGTTCTGGTTATGAGATGCCCTCATGAAGTGGATGTTGGCAATGGAGCCATTGGCACGGAGACTTACGGCCAGTAGAAGATGGCCCCGGAAATCGGCCAAAGACCCCCGGTGCTCGAGCAGCTGGTTCCCAATCCGTTCAACCCGGCGGCGCCACTGATCAAGGTAACGGGCGAGAACCAGCGATCGGGCAGCGATGGAAGGGAGGGAATGCGGATGAATCCGATCAGAACCGGATTTCCGGCGGAAAGGATCGGCGGCAGGGGGAAGCTTAGCATCTGAGGCAATCCTAAGCTCTCGGACATCCAGAACTTCGGTAGAGGAAGCAGGGTTCCCGCGGGTGCCAGACCTGACAAGCCGAGCGGTATCCCGGCGGGAGACGATTATAGGGCTCTGGCCATGCCTTGTCTGTCGGCTCGGGTTGTCCCCCGGCTGGGCCTTTTGGTATCCCGCTCGGACGTTCCGGATCCCGGAACCCTGCCGGACTCCGGATTGGTTGATTTGCCCAGAAGGCAAGAAGGCCGCGTGTAAAAGGTGCTGGATCCGGTTTCCTCCGCCCCGCGAGCGATTCTGGGCATAGACCGTGACTGCATGGGGACTCCGGTGGCTTCGGGTATCGACTACGGTTACCGATAGTGGATGCATGACGGGACGGAAAGGGTTTTGTGTGCGAAAGCTCACCCCTAGGATGACGATCGCCTCGAAGGCCGTGATGAGGAAACTGAGATGGAGGACCCTTTCCATCGAACGGGTTCTGGAAAGTGGCAGCAAGGAGGGGCCTGGCTCTTGTCGTGGGTTGGGGGTGGGGTGGGGTCCAAGCACGTCGGCAGGTCCGGATTATGGGTTGGGTTGAAACGGGGGGGGCAGTGTTCGAATGAGTAGGTCAATGAGCTGGCCCCCGATATCGAGACCGTAGAGATGATCGAGTTCGCGTGCGCAGGTGGGGCTAGTCACATTGATTTCGGTCAGATAATCACCGATGACATCCAGTCCCACGAACCAGTGGCCGGACCCGGCCAGCACCGGTCCCACTTGGGCACAGATGGCCCGGTCCCTGGCACTCAGTTCGACTCCGCGGGCTGTTCCACCGCGGGCCAGATTGCCGCGTGCCTCGCCTGGCGCCGGCAAGCGAGCCAGCGCATAAGGAACCGGCTGGCCGTTGACTAGCAGAATGCGTTTGTCCCCATGTGTCCGGATCTCTGGGATATAGCGCTGAGCCATGACTGGGTGGCGTCCTTCACCAGTCAGGACCTCCGCTATAACACGGCGGTTAAGGTCCCCTGCAGCAACGGTAAACACCCGGGATCCTCCCATACCATCAAGAGGTTTCAAAACAACCTGCTCGTGTTGTTCGATAAAGCCAATCAACCGGGGCAGTGAGCACGTCACGAGAGTCGGGGGGATGAGGTCGGGGAAATCCAGGATGGCCAGTTTTTCGTTAGTTTGAAGAAGAGCCGCTGGAGAATTGATAATCCGCAGTCCCTGATGCTCGGCATGTTGCAAGAGCAGGTTGGTATAGAGGTAATCCAAATCGGCAGGGGGATCCTTGCGCATGAGAAAGGCCGAAAGCGTAGCCAGTGGGACCGGTTCGGGTTCTGGATCGAGTTCAAAATAGTGGTCGGTGCGGTCGAAAACAGAGAGTGCCCGGCCGGATCCCCATGTCTGGCCATTCAGGGCATAGAGATCGCCTTGTTCGAAATAAACCAAGCCAAATCCCCTTTTTTGGGCGGCCAGCAAAAGAAGCAGGGTAGTGTCCTTTTCCGGCCGGATGGATTCGATTGCATCCATGAGGACGCCGAGACGGGGTGCGGGGGGTGGCATAGGGGGGGGCTAAAGGCGGTTACCGATCAATGGATTATGCGGCAAATTTATGGTAAAAAGTAAGAAGGGGGCCTGCCCCTGGCACAAAAGGCCCTGATATGGAGGGGATTGCAACAGATGAATAGTCCTTCCGGAAGCGAAACAACCGCTCCCCACCTCAAGGGCCTCAAGGTTCTGATTGTCGATGATAGCCGAACGGTGAGGACGAGCGCCGAGAACATGCTCCACTCGGCGGGTTGTGAGGTGGCAACAGCAGCTGATGGCTTCGAGGCTTTGGCCAAAGTGGCCGACCTCTCTCCGGACATCATTTTTGTCGACGTGATGATGCCCCGCTTGGATGGATACGAGACCTGTGTGCTCATCAAGAACAACCAGCAATTCAAGAAAATCCCGATCATCATGTTGTCCAGCAAGGATGGGCTTTTCGATATTGCACGGGGTCGAATCTGTGGTGCCGAGCAGTACCTGACCAAACCTTTTGGGCGGGAGGATCTGCTGTCGGCCATCACCAACTTCGCCGCGCCCCAAGGCCCCGTGACTGCCCAGGCGAGAGAGTCCAATACGGGTCCTATTACGAGGTAAGCACGAATGGCAAAAATACTGGTTGTGGATGATTCGCCCACCGAGGTCCACCTTCTCAAGGCCGCCTTGCAAAAAGGAGGACACGCGGTGATTACGGCAACGAATGGAGTGGAAGCCATTGAAACTGCCCGGACCGAGAAGCCCGATGTCATCTTGATGGATGTCGTCATGCCCGGCATCAATGGATTCCAGGCGACTCGTCAGATTACCCAGAATCCGGAAACCAAACACATCCCGGTTATTGTCGTAAGCAACAAGTCACAGCAGACCGACCGGGTTTGGGGTCTCCGGCAGGGTGCGGTCGAATACTTGGCCAAGCCGGTCAAGGAGCAGGTTCTGCTTGAGTCCATCAGGAATGTTCTGGCAGGAGGAGGGAAGCGTGCCCCCTGAATCCACCTCCGGACCCCTCACTCCCTTTGCCCGGCTCAAGGCGCTCGAGACCCGGGCACGGGCGGTAGCATCTGCTGGCACGGATGGAACGGCCAGTACAACGCTCCGGGAGTGGTCAGGGCTCGCATTCCGGGTTGGCCGCCAGTCTTACCTCACGGAACGAGAAAACGTTCGTGAAGTACTGGTTCCACCCGCGCTGACTCCGGTTCCGGGTGCCAAGCCCTGGCTGGTCGGGGTTGTGAACGTGGGCGGGCAGATTGTTCCGGTTACTGATCTGTCGTTCTTTGCGGGAGGGCATCCGATCGCACTCATGCGATTGACTCGTCTCGTTCGCATCAATCACGAACGCAACCCAGTGGGCCTTTTGGTTGATGAGGTGCGTGGTTTCCGGACGGTTCGGGAATCGGCTCGGGTTCCGGTAGTCCGTGAAGATCTGTTGCAAGCTTGGGTGAGGGGTAGCTACCGGCTGGAGGAGCAGTTGTACCAGCATCTGGATCTCCGGGCTCTTATCGAAAGCACTGCATTTCTCGATGCAGCTGCCGGTTAGTTATCATCGTCGAGGGGAGCATGACAGTGTCCGGAGAATTTGAAAATCGAGGTGTGTCATGGCAGAAGTGAAGCTAAAGCCGGTTTCTAGAAGGTCGGTCTATGTGCTTGCCGGCCTGTGCGTGATTCTGTTCGCGGCTGGGGGTTGGGATCTTTTCCAGGTCTACCAGAGCCACAAGGCCGAACGGCTCCAGGAGAATCTGCTTCAGCAGGTTTCGGCCCATCTGGGATCCGCCCGTGGGGCCGTCAGGCAGATTCTCGCAGGGAAACGTCATGTGTTGGCCCATCTCGAGGCTGAGCAGCTGGCCTACACGAGAATCCTGAACCAGCTCGAAAATGGTCACCCCGCGATCGGTCTTCCACCGGCCCGGGGAACACTCGGGACCGCACTCGTTGAATTGGCGGGGGGTGGCGCACTGTTCAACCGGACCTTGGGTCAGATCAAGGCCAAAACGACCGTCAACCGGAGGATCGCTTCAGCCCTTGTCAACGTCCGGACGGGACTCCCCCTGCTGCTACTCACCTGGCGTCATCTTGATCACCTCATGGGACGGGTTGGGGCCCCGCCACATGACGTGGCACTTCTAGGGTCGTTGATCCGCCGGGCAGGGCTTATGGAGCGGGCCCTTGATGATTTGGAGCACCCGGTCAGGCATCCGGCCGTACTGTTGAATTCAGTGTTCGGCAACGGACGGTTCATCGCCCAAGTCCAGAACGGAATCCTGCATGGATCGCGCCGACTGGGACTGGTAGGAGAGGCGTTCAATGGCACCCTGCGCCCGACCCTCAACAGAGCCGAAAACCTGTTTGTGCCGTGGATGCTCAGTCTCACAACGGTTGAAAGAAACGCGATCCAAGCCCGACGTTTCTTCCACCAGCTTTCTTCGATCGGATTTTTGTCCAATAGCCTGGCGGTCGTTTCACATCGCGAACAAAGTCGCCTGCAGCTATCTCATGCGAGCCAGATCTATCGCTCCGTCTACGGGTGGGCATTGCTCGCTGCAGGACTGGTTCTGCTGCTGCTGCTTTTCTACGTCAACGCGTTGATCGGGAACCTTATGGCCACCCGGCGGATCCGGGATACCGAGGTCCAGCGCAACCAGTCCGCTATTCTCAAGTTGCTCGACGAGTTGGCGGGCCTTTCGGATGGTGATCTCACGGTGCAGGCTTCGGTGACTGAGGCCATTACGGGGGCCATCGCGGATTCGGTGAACTTCGCCGTTGATCAGCTTCGGGAACTGGTTCGAACGATCAACCAGACGGCTGTTCAGGTTGACAATGCTGCTCGCCGGACACGGGCAACGGCCAACCACCTGGCCGATGCGAGCTTGCACCAAACACGTCAGATTGCACAGGCAGGCGAGCAAATCGCAGCAATGACCAAGTCCATCGAGCAGGTCTCTCTCAACGCCAAGCGATCCGCAGAGGTCGCCCAAAGATCAGTCGGAATTGCGAACCGTGGAGCCAATGCGGTGCGGGCCACGATCGAGGGTATGAACACTATCCGCGACACTATTCAGGAAACCGCAAAGCGGATCAAGCGTCTCGGCGAAAGTTCCCAGGAAATCGGCGATATCGTGGAACTTATTAATGACATTGCGGAACAAACCAATATCCTCGCCTTGAACGCGGCAATCCAGGCCTCCATGGCCGGTGAAGCGGGCCGTGGCTTCGCGGTCGTGGCTGACGAAGTCCAGCGACTGGCCGAACGAGTGGGAAATGCAACGCGCCAGATCGAAACTCTGGTGCGAACCATTCAGACGGATACGGGAGAGGCGGTGAGTTCGATGGAAAAAAGCACGTCAGGTGTGGTGAGCGGGGCTCAGCTCGCGGAGAATGCCGGACGAGCCCTGACAGAGATCGAGACCGTCTCTGGCCACATGGCCAAACTAGTGCAGAGTATCTCGGATGCTTCCGTACACCAGGCCAATGCCTCTCAGGACGTGGCTCGAACCATGAATGTCATTCAGGAGATCACAGCCCAGACTGCGGAGGGTACCGAGGCGACCGCGCGTGATATTGGTCAGCTGGCCGAGCTGGCGGGCACCTTGCGCCAGACCGTTTCTGGCTTCAAGCTTCCGGACGAGCTGGAACCTGAAGCCCAGGAGGATCAGAAACTGGCTGGCCACTCATTGGCGCAGTCGGAAGCGGACACCCACTCGCCTCCTGAACTGAATGAGGAGGTCTTCCTGAACGAATTGTCAGTGGGCTCGAGTTAATAAGCGGCCACGTCCATGTCGATTCCCGCGTCACAAGCGATCCTCTGGGTCAAGGACGAGTTAGAAAACTCCTTGGCTCGGGTGCGTCTTGGGTGGGAGTCCTTTACACAGGATCCTGGCCAGAAAGAAGCGCTTGGACGCTGTCTCACCGATCTTCATGAAATCCGGGGTGTCCTGCAGGTTGTGGGAATCAGCGGGGGTGCGCTCCTGACCCAGGAAATCGAGCGGGTATTGCGGGTACTCAAGGAACAAGAGGAACCACCCCAAGAACCGGTACTCGAACAGGTGACGCGGGCATTGATGCAGCTTCCCATGTATCTCGAACGGGTGGCCGGAACCCGGCGCGACTCGGTCCGCATGTTGCTGCCGCAGATCAACGCATTGCGGACCAGCATTGGGAATGCGCCGCTCGACAGTGAAAATCTCACCATGGAACTAAGATTTGCCGAACGAACGGCAGCCACCACGGACCATGATATCCGGCGGTTGGCTCATGCCTTGCGACCGCAATTCCAGTCGGCCCTTTTATCCTTCTATCGCGACCCATCCAACCGGGATGCGGTCAATACCATGATCAAGGTGGCCCAGCAGATCGAGGCGGCAGCCCAGATCCCCGCTGAATTTGAGCTCTGGTGGCTGGCTGGGGGGTTTCTGGAATCGGTTCGCGATGGGGGACACCTCCTAACATCGGAAATCAAGCAGCTGATTGGACGGCTCGACAGAGAGCTGCATAACCTTCAGAAAAAGGGGGAGCAGAAGCGATCCCTGCAGGAACTTAACCAAAGCCTCCGGACACAGGTTCTACGAAGCACTTCTTCGGGTTCACGCGTGACGGCCATTCGTTCCGCACAGCGGTCGGAACCGAAGGAAGACAACTGGTCGGCCTCGACGGCCGATCTTTCGGGACCCAGCCAGGCGCTCCTGAGGACGGTAGGATCGGTCATCCGTGAGGATTTGGGACGGGTCAAAGATCGGATCGACCTCTATGTCCGGGGGGGGCTCAGGGAGAGTGCCCAGCTGGTGGCCGCTACAGATCTACTCAAAAAAGTGTGTGATACCCTCACGGTTCTGGGACTCAGTGATCTCAGTGAAAGCTTGGATCGGCAACGTCATTTTTTGTCGGACCAGGCAACGGGAACCTCAAAGGGCCACGAAAACACCCTGCTCCAGGTTGCCTCGGTGCTGCTGCAGATCGAGGATCAGCTTGAGGATGAGATCAACCTGCTGGGCAAAACCCGGCAATTGTCGGACAGTTCTGCCCAGCGCGAGGCCTACGGCCGAGCCCGCTCTCTCGTTGTGCGGGAAGTCCTCGTCAACTTGTCCCGCGTCAAGCAGATCGTTGCCGATTTCATTTCCCACCCCAATCAGGCGCCCACTCTCCAAGAAGGTGTCCGCCCGCTGTTGACTGAAATCGTCTCTGCTCTGCAAATCGCCGGTTTCGAGTCGGTTGCCGAACTGATCATCCGCCTGAATTTGGCCTTGGATCCCGATCGATGGCTGACCCGTGGTCGCCGGCTCTCGACATCACTGGCCAACCGGGTTGCCGATGCCATTGTCAGCATTGAGTACTGGCTCGAAAACATCCGTTTGAATCGCGGAACACTTTCGGCCATGCTGGATAATGCGGAGGGCTGCATTGCGGCTCTTGAGCAGGCGATTCCGGGAATCCCGGAAGGAACCGCTGAGGAGTCCATGCCAGAGGAATCGCCGGAGAGTCGGGGTGCGCCTCCCGCGATACTGGATGGGGTGACGGAACCTGTACCTCCGGCGGGGCAGGAAACCGGGAAAGCCATGCCTGTGGCGGAGCCGATTCCGTTTCACAGTGAAGAGCCCTCGGGGGGGGGAGTGTCCCCGAAGCCAGCCCAGCCCAAAGATTCGGAAGCGAGTACTTCTCCACTTCCGGCAGCAAGGGCAAAGCGCCCGGCTGGAGATGAGTCGGTCAGTACCCCCGAGCTCTTGGTTGTGTTACGAGCTGATGCCGAACCGGAAATTGTGCCGATTTTCCTGGAAGAAGCACGCGAGGTGGTCCGCGGCCTCCAGGTTTCCTATGAAATGTGGCTCAAGAATCCAGAAGAGGAAACCGGGCCTCGGACCACCATCCGACGGGGGTTCCATACCCTCAAGGGGAGCGGGCGCCTGGCGGGTGCACTCCGTGTTGCAGAATATGCCTGGAAGGTGGAATCCCTGCTCAACCGGATGATTGATAATACCCTGCCGACCAGTGCGGATCGAGTCGCTTTCGTGGGTGCCTCCATCTCCTTCGTGAGCGAACTGATCAAGGAACTGGAACAGGGGAAAGCTCGCTTGCCGGACTATGTGGAGCGGTTTCGTCGCGCAGAGGCGCTGATCAGCCGGGAAGATCTGGAACCCGAGGTCACGCCGGCACCGGTGCCTCGGATCGATCCCGCCCTGTACGGCATTTTCCGTGATGAGGCCCGCCATCACATGGCAGTACTCCGGGAGTGGCTCGGATCCCCGCAAATTCCAGTTCCTTTCTCCGTTTCCAAAGCGGCCCATACCTTAAATGGAATTTCGCAAATGGCGCAGCTGGAGGAGATGGTGCAGCTTTTTGAACCGATCAATCATTACTTCGAGGCACTGGCTTATGGCCTTCTGCCGTTCGCGGAAACGGATCGTGATCGGTTGCTTAGGAGCTTGAATACAGCCGAACAATGTGTTGGTGCCTACGGAAACCGGCAGGATCTTCTGCCTGCTGTAGAACCGCTTCATGTCGAATGGCAGGTTGTGGTGGGTGGGTCGAGGTCCACTCTTCCGGAGTCAGGGGGATCTCCCGCCAAGACGGGGGAAGCAGGGGAGAAGGCCAGTCAACCCCCCTCTATCCCTGTGTCGCCTCGGTTGCCGGATCCCTCGGGCCCGAGTGGACGAAGCTCCTCGGAAATCCAGGTGGTGTTCCTGGAAGAGGCTCGTGAACTCCTAGAGGAAACGGTCCCACTGCTAGAGACCGGTACGGACAATCTCAGGCCCGATCAGCTTTCGCATCTCAAGAGGACCTTGCACACCCTGAAAGGTGGTGCCCGGATCGCGAATTTCCAGGCCATCGCTTCATTGGCCCATGAGCTGGAATCCGTTTTGGACTGGGCGACCCTTCATTGGGACGAAGTGGCACGTGACCAGCTGGGAGAGCTGATCCAGTCGGCGATCGGGTCCCTGCACCAGATGTTGGCGCAGGCTCGCCAGGGACAGGTTCCGCGTGAGGATCGGCGGCTCATGACGTCACTGGCAAGGTTCATGACCACGGCCTTTGAGGATTCGTCGGCGGAAGTCCAGACCAGCGAATCCACTCCTAGGATGGGTCCGGAGGATCAGGAAGCGGTACAGGCTGCAGGACCTGATCTCGCGGCTCCACAGCCAGGCCAGCCAGCACCTTCTTCTACGGTGGTTCGAGTTCGGGCGGAGCTCCTGGATCAAGCCTTGAACGAAGCTGGTGAGGTGGGAATCTACCGAGCTCGGCTTGAGGAACAGGTCAACAGTATTGCTTTTAACCTGGCAGAACATGCGAGGACCGTTGAGCGTCTGCGTGAACAGTTGCGTCGCTTGGAGCTTGAGACCGAGGCCCAGATGCTTGCCCGTCGCCCACAAGAGACCATCGAATCCCATGCTGGATTTGATCCCTTGGAGTTGGACCGCTATACCCGGGTACAGGAATTGTCGAGGGCGCTTGCTGAATCCGTCAATGACCTGAACAGCTTGCAGCATTTGCTGGATAATCTGATCCGGGAATCCTCGACACTTTTGCTCCAGCAAGGCCGGGTGAACACGGTTCTCCAAGATAACCTTATGCGGGGACGACTGGTCTCTGTCCAGTCGGTGGCGCCGAGGCTAGAGCGCGTTGTCGAGCGGACGGCCCGCGAAGCCGGCAAGCAGGCGAGGATGCTGGTTCAGGGAACCGAAGCGGAACTTGATCGACGTGTTCTGGATCGGCTGGTGGCCCCGCTGGAGCACATGGTTCGCAATGCGGTGTTTCATGGTATCGAGAGTCCCGAACGACGCCAAACCCTCGGCAAGAATCCGGCCGGCCAGATCGCCCTGACCTTCCGCCGGGAAGGGCCCGAAGTGATCATTGAGGTCGCGGATGACGGCGCGGGTCTCAATTTCCAGGCCATCCGTGACAAAGCCATCGAAATGGATCTCATTCCGCCCGGCCAGGAACCCTCACAGGATGACCTGATCCAAATGATCTTCAGGCCCGGCTTTTCAACCGCCCGTACACTGACACAGACTGCCGGGCGTGGTGTCGGCATGGATGTTGTGTCCGCCGAAATCCGCGATCTGGCAGGAACCGTCGAGGTCACCTCGGAGACCGGTCATGGGACCCGGATGTTGATCCGGCTGCCCTTTACCCTGGCCATCTCGCAATCCCTCTTGGTGACCGCAGGAACCGGCCAGTATGCAGTTCCCCTGCATAGCATCGAGGGCGTGGGTCGAATGACCACACGGGAATACGAGGAAGTCATACAGAAGGAGAACCCGGTTTATCTGTACGGCGGTCGCAGTTACCGGATCATGCCGCTTCTCCATGCCTTGGGCCGACCTACAGAGGGGGCTTCAGGCACCGAGATCGTTTCCCTGCTTCTCGCCAGGGGAGGTGACGATTATCGAGCGTTCGCTGTCGATACCCTGATCGGAAGCCGGGAAATTGTGGTCAAGCCCCTCGGAATCCAAATGGCGAGCATCCCGGGAATTTCCGGTGCGACCATTCTCGGTGACGGCAGCATTATTTTTGTTCTGGATCCAGTGGGACTTGTCCGTGCCTTGCGCCGCCGCTCGGTTGTACCCGATGTGGCAGCTGTAGTGGCTTCGGCTGCACAGCCTCGTCAACGGGGGCTTGTGCTCGTCGTCGACGATTCCATCACGATGCGCCGCGTATCTCAGCGTTTCTTGGAACGCAGCGGTATTGAGGTCATGACTGCCAAAGACGGCGTAGATGCCTTGATGCTTCTCGGAGAACGCGTACCGGACGTGGCCTTGGTGGATATCGAAATGCCTCGCATGGACGGGTTTGAACTGTCCACGCGCATCCGGGCCGATGAACGCCTGCACTCCCTGCCTATCGTGATCATTACCTCACGCTCGGGAGAAAAGCATCGCCAACGTGCCCAGGAAATCGGGGTCAATGCCTATCTGCCAAAACCTTATCGTGAGGAAGAGCTTCTTGAGACGCTTCACCGTTTGCGCCCGGATCGCTTTTCCGCGATCGAGAAAACCTCTGGAGACGATTCCTGATGACACGGGAAGAAGAACTCTACTGCCTACTGGTTCCGCTGGATGGCTTCAAAATTATTCTCCCGAGGGAGCTCGTGGTCGAAGTGCTTAACCGGGGAAACATTGAGCCGGCCTCCGGTGGGCCCACGTGCCTTTTGGGATACCGGGCCCGTAATCAACAGTCGATTCCGGTCGTTTCCCTGGAAGTGGCGGCCGGTATGCCGAGCCGGCCAGCTGGCAACAAGAGCCGGCTTTTGGTCGTTTATGCGCTGACAGGACGGCTGGATACCCGATACTTTGCCATCATGACCTTGGGCTACCCTTACCTTCTTCGCATTGACCCCCGTATTCTCAAAGCGCATGAAGATCAGAAGGTCACTTCAGGCTTTGTTTCGCGGGCGCAACTGGGTGGTGAAGTCCCCCTGATTCCTGATTTCGACTGGATTGAGGGAGAGCTGGCAAAGTTCAAGCCGGCGGTGCCGGCCTGAGCGCGGGGCGACTGTTGAGGTCTCCCCAGAGGCTCTGCAAAACAGCTAGCCCCACGAGCGGAGCCGTTTCGGTACGCAGGATCCGGGGGCCTAGCCTGACCGGCTCATAGCCCAGTTTCCGGACGGCTTCGAGCTCTTCCTCCGTAAATCCCCCCTCTGGCCCAACTAGCAGGTGAACGTCGGGCATGGGGGTTGTTTTTTGTATAAAGCCCTGTGTTGTGGCATCCGGTGTCAATACAAAACGCAATCCGGGTTCTGTGGGCTTTTCAAGAAAAGTCTGCCATTCGATGGGGGGTTGACAAAGCGGGACCCAGCTTCTTCCACACTGAGCGGAAGCGCTTCGGGCAAGTGCGTTCCAGTGACGGAGCCGGGCATCGGGATAGTTGAGTCGTGACGTCATCACACTGCGACGGGTGGTAACCGGCTGGATCCCGGCGACACCTAACTCTGTGGCTTTTTCGATGATCCAATCCATTTTGGCGCCTCGGGTCAGTGAGAGATACAGCCAGACCCTGAGTTTTGATTCCCGGTCGATGGGATCCCGGGGTGGTCCGACTGCCAGGCGGGTTCTTCCCTTGGAGCTGCAATGGATTCGTGCATCATGTTCGTGTCCGATCCCGTCAAAGAGAATGATCAGATCGTCTGTGGCCAGTCGGAGGACATGACGGAGATAGTGATTGGATTCCGGATCCGGGATGATCTCAGTGCCCGGAACTAAAGGCGGAGGTGCATAGAGGCGGGGGATCCGCATCAGCCACTCCGGGTGGCAAAGTCAATTCCCGCACAGACGGTGGCGCACAAGGTTTCCGTCTCTTGGGCATTGATGACATAAGGAGGCATCAGGTAGACCACGTTGCCGAGCGGTCGTAGCCAGGCTTCGTGCTGTAGGCCATACCGGAAGACCTCAAGTCCCCGCCGTTCCCCCGCGGGGTAGCTTATCTTACGAGGGCCGTCCTGGGCCAGTTCGACCGCTGCAATTGTTCCGGTGATGCGGACATCGGCAACATGAGGATGCCCTTGGAGGGGCGCAAGACCCTGTACGAGCCGTTCATGAAGCTTCTGGTTTTGCTCAAGGACCGGTTCTTGGTCGAAGAGGTCAAGGGTTGCAAGAGCCGCTCGGCAGGCCAACGGATTGCCCGTATAGCTGTGAGAATGCAGGAACGCCTTGTGGGATCGGTAGTCGTCGTAAAAGGCCTGATAGAGGGATTCTCGCACCAGAAGTGCAGAGAGTGGCAGATAGCCTCCAGTCAGTCCTTTGGCCAGAATCAGGATATCCGGTGAGATCTGGGCTTGTTCGCAGGCAAAAAAGGTACCGGTTCGACCCATGCCAACGGCACACTCATCGGCGATGAGATGGACACCATGTCGGTCACAACTTTCCCGAAGCCGGGATAGGTACAGAGGAGGATACATCCGCATGCCACCCGCGCATTGGACGAGAGGCTCGACTAAAACAGCAGCAATCTGATTCGCTTTTTCAGTCAGCAGATGTTCCAAGACGGTAAAACGCCGTTCGGTATAGCTCTCGATCGTTTCGTCATCTTGGCGTTCATAAAGATCAGCTACAGGCACCGAAAATCCGGCATGGAAGAGAGGTTTGTAGATATCACGATAAAGGCCGACCCCACCTACCGAGAGGGCGCCCAGTGTCTCCCCGTGATAGCTGTTTTGCAGGGAGACGAAGTGATCCTTGTGTGGGTAGCCTTGATTTTTCCAATAATGAAAGCTCATCTTGAGGGCGGCTTCCACTGCGGCGGAGCCATTGTCGACATAGAAGCAACGGGTGAGACCAGCTGGAGCCCGAGCCAGTAATCGTTCAGCCAGCTCAATGGCGGGTATGTGGGTGGCACCGGCCAGGAGGATGTGTTCAAGCAGCCCCAGTTGGTTCTCCACTGCCTGACTGATCTTGGGATGGCAGTGCCCAAACAGGTTAACCCACCAGGAACTGATGGCATCCAAATAGCGGTTCCCATCTGCATCAAACAGCCAAGGCCCCTTGCCCCTGACCAAAGGAATGAGGGGTAGCCATTCATGGTCCTTCATTTGGGTACAGGGATGCCACACGACGGCCAGATCACGTTGAGTCCACTGCTGGTTATTGGGCATGGGCGTTCCGCAACGATTCGGGGTAAGGATCATTCTAAGCGACACGGAAGTTCCTGATGGGCTCGTTGGTTACAATGAGATTCGGGCGGTATCCTGCTGGCAGAGAGGATTTTCATGTTTTCAATGATTGACCCGATGAGGGGCATTTTCCTGCCAGCACAGCACTGCTGGTCGCCCAACCGGGATACTCGCCCTTCCGGGGTCAGTCTGGATCTGATCGTGGTCCACGGAATCAGCCTTCCACCTGGCGTTTTTGGTACTGACAGGGTGGAAGCCCTCTTCATGAATCGAATTCCTGAAAACCATCCAGATCCTGTGCTCAGATCCGTTTCCGGGCTCCGGGTATCAGCCCATCTGTTCATCGATCGTCGTGGTCGGATTGTCCAATACGTTCCATTCGTGGAGCGGGCATGGCACGCGGGCGCTTCCTGCTGGAAGGGACGTGAACAGTGCAACGATTTCTCGATCGGCATTGAACTCGAAGGAACCGACGAACAAGCGTATGAACCGGACCAGTACCAGAGTCTTGCGGTCTCGATCCGAGCGCTGTGGGATGTCTATCCCTCCTTGGCTGCTGGAGACGTGGTGGGCCACTCGGAAATTGCCCCCGGGCGCAAGACCGATCCTGGCCCCGCCTTTGATTGGCCCAGACTCCATAAAATTCTGAAGGACGGAATCACTTCCTTTGAGCCCTCCGTCCCCAGTTCCTGACCAGTCTCAGGTGTTTTCTGTTCCGCCCTCACTGCGCCCCCGATTTTTTCGCTCTCGCAGGCAGTACAGGCAGGTTTTTTTCTGGCGGGAGAAGGTCAGTGGAAGCGCAATGAAAAGAGTGAGGCACTCGGGGCAGCGTTTAACGACCAGTTCCCGGGCTTTGATCTTAGTTAGAAGGTTCCAGCACATCTCAATGTCGGCGCACTCGATCCCGAGCGTTTGGCAGCGTTTAGCATAAGACTGGAAAGAGGATACAAAATTCCAAAATATGTCCTGTTCACCGCTCGGGTAAAAACAATGGATGGTATAAAACAAGCCGCCGGATAGGCGCCTCGACCATCCCCCTCCAACCCACCAGTCCTCGATATTTTGCCGGTGCCGGCCTCGTGGGGAGGGTCGGTCCCAGATACTTCGGTACATCTGACGAATGGCCCGATCTGAAAGCGGTACGAACTGCTTGACGAATGAGGGGCGTGCACCACAACAAACTAGGCGTTCCGCAAGGACCAGGGCCATTCCGTTCAGACGCAGCTTGCCGCGGATGGGCTTGATTTCAAAATCATCAGGCGGGATTTTCATGAGACAGATCTCCATGGTCATTAGAAAGGTCAAGGCAACGCCAACCCATTTTGGGTCGGCATAACCGAGCCAGGGGATTCGTGGAGACATGGATCATGATCCTGGGGCCGGAAAAAACGCAGCGGTAACCGCCTTGTTTGCCCGAGGCACGGAAGAGCGCATGGGAACTGCTCATGATGTTCCTGCTCCATACCGGATTGAGGGTCTCGAACCTTTGACTCCACAGCCAACCGGTAGCCTTCCGGCTACCGGTTGGGATTATAGCAAGAGGACCTGATCGTTTGCTGGAAAGCCTCGAACCGGTGCCTGTGGGGTAGAGAAACCCTGATTCACCTGATGGCCTGTGTGGAGGAAGGTTCGTTGCAATTGCAACTGGGAGGGCATAAAGTCGGCCCCAAGCATGAGCCATTCGCTCTTCCAGCATGCCAATCGATCGTTTCCTTTCCCAATGTACGCTTTCAGGTGCCAGAAGCAATGTGGGCTGATGATGAAATATCGTCCACAAGATGGGCCAGACTAATGCCTGTTCATAGCAGATGAGGGCTGCCCAGCGATGGGTCCCAAACTGGATGTCATCGCGGCGGATCCGGTTGGATTTCGAGCGTCCACTCATGTGCCACCACCAGAAGGCAGGCATGGTGGGAGTCGTGCGATTCAGAAGTGACCTCCAGGGTGCCCATTCGACCAGCGGAGCCGGTTGCCGAGCAATAAGTTCACCCTGAGCCTTACCGAGAAAAACAAGCCCATCGCTCCAGCTTGTCCCGTGTCGAGATTGCCAAGGGACAGTACTTCCCAACGCCACAATGACGCCCTGTTCTCGGGCTAGGGTGTTTAGTCTTTGATAGAGGGGTAAAAAAGCGTGATTGAATGGTCCTGCTACCGCCTCCGGGAAAAGGAGCAGGCGTGCTTGAGGAGCAGTCTGGAGCGCGTCTTGGGCCAGATGCGTGATCAGGCGGGCTCTGCGCAAGAATGATGACCACGATTTGACTGTGGGGCCAAAGGGATAGGAGATGGGCACGACAGTCTTGCTCGGACAGGAAACCGACCGAGGGCAGTAAAGTCCAAGCCCTTTGGGTGTGATTCCCAATAACGGTTGCACTAGGGCTCCGGCGAGGACGATGGCTTGAGATGCGTTTAAGATCTCTTTTTTTCTTTCCCGCGGTAATGCTCGAGTCGTTGCCACAAGGAGAGCAAAAATACCTAGAAAAGCGAGAAGGCCCAAAATTCCGCAGCCGGGGAAGAAAGAACTGGCCCCGAAAAATGGAGAGGCGAGACCGACACTGCCGAGTGGGGGTAGCGCCGAGGTGAGCAGGCCGAAGCAGGCAGCTAGAGCCGCCCGGAAGGGACTTCGGAAGCGAGGTGTTGCGCATAGGACAAACGGACCGGCCAGGAGCAACGCGAGGACAAACTGTGCCAAAAGCGCGATCCACAAGCCTTGGGGCGTGGGGTAATAATCACGCAGGCTGTCCAGCGGTAGACGCAAGGCGCCGAGATAGTAGCCAAACCAGATGAGAAAAAGCCGACGGGTTTGGGTTGAACAGCCAGTCCAAATGGCGAGGACGATCAGCCAGGACCAAGAGAGACCTCCGGGCTGCCATACGGCCCATCCCAAGAGGAGGCCGGAGGACACGGCAAGAGCATCCAGCCCGCCATGTTTCCACGATTCGTATTTCATCCCGGTCCCCCCTGGTCAGGTTTTTTACATGATCCGGGTTCCGGCCGATGCCAACCGGGGGAGAATTGAGTATTTAATGCTCAAATTTGTTTTATGTGTGAGTTAGTCGGACGGTAGCTCAGGCCCTTAAATTTCGCGAGCACGAATGAATAAAAATATTTAATTTTTCAAATAGATAGATTCGATAGACATATATTGATCGCTCGTGGGCTTTTTTTGACCAAACCAAGGTTCCTACTTGAAATTCACTTGGCCGGTCCCTAAAATAGCACTCATTAAGGCCGAGTGCTAATAAAAGCGCGGCCGTTCAGTTCAGCTAAGACCATTCATTGAGGAGATGCCAGCGATGAAACTCCGGCCACTACATGATCGGGTTATTGTGAAGCGTTTGGAAGAAGAGCGGACTTCGCCCGGGGGTATCGTCATTCCGGATACCGCCACTGAAAAGCCGATTCGCGGAAAGATCCTTGCGGTCGGAAAGGGAAAAATTCTCGAAAACGGAGACGTCCGACCAATGGACATCAAGGTCGGTGAAACGGTTCTGTTTGGCAAATATTCCGGCACTGAGGTCAAAGTAGATGGCGAGGAGCTGCTCGTCATGCGCGAAGAAGACATCATGGCCGTGATCGAAAGCAAGTAAGCCTGTCCAATCCATCACCTTCTCAAAACCCTATTTCAACCGATTGATACTGATATAGAGAGGAACCTGAAATGGCTGCGAAAGAAGTCAAGTTTGGTGAAGAAGCTCGGGCCCGCATGACCCGGGGAGTCAATATCCTCGCCAATGCGGTCAAGGTCACGCTCGGTCCAAAGGGCCGCAACGTGGTTCTGGAAAAAAGCTTTGGTGCGCCGACCGTCACAAAAGACGGAGTGTCGGTTGCCAAGGAAATCGAACTCAAAGACAAGTATGAAAACATGGGAGCCCAACTGGTCCGTGAGGTAGCTTCCAAGACCTCGGACGTAGCTGGAGATGGTACGACCACGGCGACCGTACTGGCCCAGGCCATCCTCCGGGAGGGGCTCAAGGCCGTTGCTGCTGGCATGAATCCGATGGATCTCAAGCGTGGGATCGACAAGGCAGTCACGGAAACGGTCAATGAGCTCAAGAAAATCTCCAAGCCTTGCAGCGATGATAAGAGCATTGCCCAGGTGGGTACGATCTCCGCCAACAACGATGCAGCAATCGGTAACCTGATTGCTGAGGCCATGAAAAAAGTAGGAAAGGAAGGAGTGATCACCGTCGAGGAGGGTTCGGGACTCGAGAACGAACTCGAGGTGGTTGAAGGCATGCAGTTTGATCGGGGTTACCTGTCGCCCTACTTCATCAACAACCAGCAAAGCATGAGTGCAGAGCTGGAAAACCCCTATATTCTCCTGCATGACAAGAAGGTCTCGAATATCCGCGAACTCCTGCCGGTACTCGAAGCGGTGGCCAAGTCCGGGCGTCCCCTGCTCATGGTCGCTGAAGATGTGGAGGGCGAGGCATTGGCGACGCTCGTCGTGAACACGATCCGCGGCATTGTCAAGGTCGCAGCCGTCAAGGCCCCGGGCTTTGGGGATCGTCGAAAGGCCATGCTCGAGGATATGGCCGTACTCACCGGTGGAACCGTGATTTCTGAAGAGGTGGGGCTTTCCCTTGAGAAGGCCAGCCTTTCCACCCTGGGGAGCGCCAAGAAAGTGATCGTGACCAAGGATGACACGACGATTATCGATGGAGCCGGCAAGAAGGCGGACATCGAGGGTCGGATCAAGCAGATTCGCAAACAGATCGAGGAAACCACTTCCGATTATGACCGGGAGAAACTCCAAGAGCGTGTTGCCAAGTTGGCAGGTGGTGTGGCTGTGATCAAGGTTGGGGCTGCGACGGAAACCGAAATGAAGGAGAAGAAAGCCCGTGTTGAGGATGCCCTTCATGCCACCCGGGCGGCTGTTGAGGAAGGGGTTCTGCCAGGCGGTGGAGTGGCCCTCGTCCGGGCCCACCAAGCCGTGACCAACCTCAAGGGTGCGAATGCAGATCAGCAGGCCGGCATCCGGATCCTCTTTTATGCTCTGGATGAGCCCCTTCGCCAGATCGTCTCCAATGCCGGAATGGCTGCGGAAGTCATTCTGGAGAAGGTCAAGGAGGGTAAGGGTAGTTTTGGCTGCAATGCAGCAGATGGGGAGTTTGGGGATATGATCGAAATGGGTATCCTGGATCCCACCAAGGTCACACGGACAGCGCTACAGAATGCCGCCTCCGTGGCCAGCCTTCTCATCACGACGGAAGCCATGGTCGCTGAGTTGCCAAAGGAGGAAAAAGCATCGGCTATGCCAGGCGGACCCGGTGGAATGGGAGATATGGATCTCTGATCCGCATCCGCACCTTCGTAAGCCAGAAGCCCCCGCTAAAAACGGGGGTTTCTTTTTGTACGCCCGGCAGGGCGCACTCTCTGGGAGGTGGAAGTCCTCTACCCACCCGGCAAGGGGAAGTGGTAGCTGCACGGCAAGGGCTTCTTGGGCGACCGGGAGTCTGAAGGAAGCCGGAGGCAAAGCGCTGGCCTGACGAACCGGAAACGGATAGAGGCGACGCATCGGGGTGAGATGGCAAAGATCATCGAAGCCTGATACCTGCACGGAACGGTGTGGCGTGGATCCGACAGGCATCAGCGTGAAAGAGGGTGCGCAATACCCGGGGAGATCTGGCGGTGTACCGCTGTGCTACGGGGATCGAGAGGTCTTGGGAGGCATCGCCAGAAGTCAGCGGAGGCCATAGTAGGCAGTCATGTCGAAGGGCCGAACAACGACGCCGGGAGTAGGACGGGTGATCTCGAAGCGAACCGGTGAGGCAGAAACCCCCGCGGGGGGGACCGAGAGGCAAGGTGCGGGGCGGAAGTCCAGCGCCCGGCACTCGGTACTGAGGTACGCGCGGCGGCACCCGGGCGAACGAAATCGGAGGACCACCTGCTGGAGCGGGTGGTTGAACGCAGCAACTTGCGGCTGGCGTGCCAGCGAGTAGTCAAGAACAAAGGTGCCCCGGGGGTCGGTCGCCGAGTTCACAGACTGGCTCAAGGTGCACCGGCCGAGGGTGAGGCAATCGTGGCTGGAGGGACGGTACCTGCCGTATCCGGTGCGCCGGGTGGACATTCCCAAGCCCTCGGGCGGGGTTCGTACACTCGGAGTGCCCACGGTACTGGACCGGCTGATCCGGCAAGTACTGGGTGGTCGATCTTGATCTGGAGAAGTTCTTCGATCGGGTGAATCACGATGTAGTGATGGCACGGGTGGCACGTCAGGTTAGCGATGCACGAGTGCTCAAGCTCATCCGCCGGTTCCTGACAGCCGGGATGATGCAGGATGGGGTGGTGAGCGCAAGCTCACCACCCTACCCGATCCCGTGTTGGTACACATATGAAGAATGGCTGATTGCCCCAATCGAATCCGGTTTCTGGCCAGGAATCGGGATCCCACCGCGGTGGAGTCTTCCTTTAGAGTCTCGATCATGTCTCTCTTGGTTACGCTGGTTGGCTGCTCTTGTAGTGTTGGGGCTAGCTAAAAACAAGGTGCTTGCGCGGAATACGCAACTAAGTTTGATCCGCCCAGCAGATTCCTTAGCAAAAGGCACAATGCAGACGCAGGCTGTACCGACAACACAAAATTGAACGGCCAACAACTCATCGGAAACAAAGGTGGCTGATACTGCATCCAGGATTCGGCTTGGACAGTCAAGCTTCGCATGTGTAAAGTGTGGCGACAATCTTTCCGCACAAAACCCATCCTAGCCGAACACTACAGCCAGCTCTCAATACTTGATCGAAACGGAATCGCTGTGCTGCGCAGTCGGGGCACCTCGCTCCGATCAATCGCTCGGCAACTCTCACCAATTCATCAGTGGGCTGGAGCCGCGGAAAAGGGTCCGCTGGCCTGCGCTGAGGGGTCTATGTACGTGTACGTATGAGGGAGGCTGATCTGTATCCAGCCGCGAGATTCCTGTTTCCCCTCATTCGCCCGGAGAGGATGCTGGGATCCCGGAGTCCGGATCCCCATAAACCCGGGCAAGGGTCTCGTGCAACAGGACCTGCCCTACTGCAGCCACGGGGACCGCAAGAAGCACGCCGACAAAGCCGAAGAGGGCGCCTCCTGCCAGGATGGCAAAGATCACGGCCACGGGATGCAGGTGGGTCCGTCCGCCGATGAACCAGGGGATGTACACGAAGCTTTCGAGCCCTTCCCCCACGGCAAAGACGATCAGGACAGCGAGCAAGCCCATTCCTCCACCGCCCTGGATCACCATTGCCACGCAGGCCACCAGGAGGCCACTGAAAAACCCGAGGTAGGGAACAAAGCTCATCAGTCCTGCAAAGCAGCCAACCAGTAGGGCGACATGGAGTCCAGCGATCGTGAGCCCGATCGTATAGCTGATCGCCAGTGCGACCATGACAAGGAGCTGACCGCGAAAGAAGGCGCCCAAAACCCGATTGACCTCTCGGGTGGTCTTAATCAGGGTGGGGCGGTAGAAGGGTGGGACGAGACCAGGCGCTTTGGCGAGGAGCAGGTTCCAATCGCGCAGGAGATAAAACGTGAGAATCGGGACTAGTAGGAGGTCAAACAGGACGTTCGCCAGAAAGGCTCCTGATCGGCTGATCCAGTCGAAAATGGGTCGGGTCAGGCCGGGGAGCGAACGCAGATGCAGTTTGAGACTCTGGATGATGTGGGAAAAGGAGGAAACATCGACACCGAGATGGGTCCGGATCCACGGCACCGCAGCTGTGTTCCAGACAGGCAGGTAATTTGCCAGTGCGCGGATCAGTTCAATGCCTTCCTGCTCGATGATTGGGATGACCAATAGGACCAGCCCGGTTCCCGCCAAGAAAATGACGATAAAGCTCACCATGGTGCCCACGGAACGCGGGATGTGGTGCCGGGACATCCTGTCGACGGCCGGGTTCGCCAAGTAGGCCAGAAGCGCGGCCACAGCAAAAGGAACTAGGATGCTTCCAAGGTAATGCAACAGCAGGGCCCCGATGCCCGCTATAAGGCAGAAACCCCAGACGAATTGTCGGCGGATGGACATCAGGGGGAAAGCTGCGACCGGTGGGAACGCTACTAGACTAGCATGGCCCGGTTAGGTTCTGCCTCTCCAGAGCCAGTCGGATGATCTGCTGGTTCCAGGCGGGAGTCCAGCGCGGCTTCTGGTCCGTATCTTTGCTCGTAAAAGCCCTTTCGATGCCGAATTAGTCGGACCCCGAGTTGTGGGTGCCGTCTGGGCACTTCCGCTAGGCCGGCAGGAGTTCCCGCAAGGCAGCGGAAACCCGATCCACGGACAAATCCCGCAGGCAGCGCAGGTGTCCCAATGGGCACTCGCGTGCATAGCATGGACTGCACTGGAGATTGATGCTAAGCAGGAGGGCACGGGCACTGGCAGGAGGAGTGTAGCGGGGAGACGACGAGCCGTAGAGACAGACCAGCGGGATACCGACCGCGGCGGCCACATGCATAAGTCCAGAGTCATTGGTGACGGCGACATCGACGGCGGAAAGAAGGTCAACCACATCGGGCAGCGAAGTCAGGCCGCAGAAGTTTTTGGCTCCGGGGGCGAGCCGGGCAATCGCCCTACCGAAAATCTGGTCTTTGGCTGAACCCAGGATCCAGACAGACCGGCCCTCCTCTAGCAACTGGCAGGCTAGAGTACCGAAGTGTTCGACCGGCCAGCGTTTGGCAGGGCCATATTCCGCTCCGGGCAGGAGGGCCACACGGCGCTGCGTCCCATCAGGATCCAACCGGTTGACAAGATGGGTGCGATTCTCGGTATTGATCCGCAGAACGGGAACCGGCTGTGGATCTGGAAGCGGAACCGACCGTGGCAGGCCCAGGGACAGGATTTGATCCCGGAACGGGATCCCATGATGCACGGGGTTGGGTCGGTGGTCGTTCAGCAGGAAGTAGCGGTTTTCACCCAAGAATCCCGTTCTTTTGGGTATTTTCGCTCCGTACGGGACGAGGGCGGATTTCCAGGACCGCGGAATGACAATGGCCTCTTCATACTGGGCTTCGCGGAGCTTCCGCGCCAGAGCCCAGCGTTTCATAAGCCCGAGTTCCCCATGAGAAGTGGGAAGTTTATAGGCCTTCCGGATTCCGGGCAGGCGTTCAGCCAAGGGAAATGTCCAAGAAGGCAGGACGATGTCGATCGTGGGTGTCCCGGGTCGTTTCTGGAGTAGCGAGACCAGGGCCTGGCACTGGACAAAATCACCGACCCAGCTCGGCCCGATCAGGAGCAGGGATGGACGCCGGCTCAGTGGTTGAGCCAAGCCAGATAATGCCGGACCCCGGCATTGAGATCGATAAAGGGATCTGTATATCCAGCAGAGCGAAGCTGGGTCAGGTCAGCCTGCGTGAAAGCTTGATAGTGACCGGCGAGCTCAGGTGGAAACCGCACGAACTCCATCGTACCGCGACCATGAAAATCCAGGACCACCTGTGCCAAGTCCGTAAAGCTCCTGCTTTGACCAGTGCCTACATTGTAGATTCCGCTTTTTTCAGGATGTTCGAGGAACCAGAGGTTGATTTTGACGGCATCATCGACATGGATGAAATCGCGTCGAAATGTCTCGCTCCCCTCAAAAAGCCTGATTTTCCCGGATGCCAGAAGCTGTTCATTGAAATGCAGAACGACACTGGCCATTTTCCCTTTATGCTGCTCGCGGGGACCGTAGACGTTGAAATAGCGGAGGCCAATGACCGGGGAATGTGCATCAGGTAAGACGCGGCGAACCACCTGGTCGAACAGGGTTTTGGAGTAGGCGTAGAGGTTCAAGGGTGATTCGTTTTTACGTATTTCTTGGCTTGATGGGTTAAGTCCATAGATCGAAGCGGAGGAGGCGTAGATGAAAGGGATTTTCTTCGCCAGGCAATAGGTAAGAAGTCGCTTCGAGTACTCGAAATTCTGCCGCATCATCAGGTGCCCATTCCATTCCATGGTGTCTGAGCAGGCTCCCAGGTGGAAGATGGCTTCTGGGCTGGTAGAACCCGATTCGAGCTGGCCCAAGAAATCCTCGTAATGCGAGTAATCCTGGATTTCTGCGGTTTGTAGGTTTTTGAATTTGGCTCCGTCGGTGAGGTCATCGACCACCCAGAGATCCTGATGCCCGCTCTGGTTGAGTGCAAGAACCAGGTTACTGCCAATAAAGCCCATGCCTCCCGTAATGACAATCATGCGGCTGGCTTCGGTGAAGACTCGAAATCGTCCACAATGTAGCGGGCGCTGCAGTAAGGGCAGACCACCTCCCGCTGTGCAGCGAGTGGAAGGAAAACCCGTGGATGGGAGCACCAGAGAGGCATGTCTTCGCGCGGACAGCTGACCGGCAGATCGGTCATCCGCACGTGATAGACACGCTCAGCATTGGATTGGGTTTTGTCCGCGTTCATCTGCAGTCATTTGTACCCGGCTACCCGGTTTGCGCCCCATCGTTTCAGGGATGGTAGTCCCAGTACGGGAATGAGAACCGCAGCATTTTAGCACGGGTCCTTCTGGATCGATGGGGCTTCCCCCGCCTCCGGGTCCCGGTCGTTCACAGACTGGAAGACTGCGTGGATCCAGCCATGAGCTGGTCAATCTTCTTGATCACATCCTGAACTGTCACCAACTCCATGGCTCCGGGGTGCCGGACCCGGGTCCCCCAGGGGACCTCGTCAACCTGCCGTCGGAGAAAATGTTCGATGGCATCTGGATAGCGGTTGACACACCAGGAACCGCTCCGGTAGGGTCGAGCCCGATCTGGATTGGTTGAGGCAAACAGGCCGACCACGGGGATACCGACAGCGGTCCCCATGTGGGCGGGGCCCGAGTCAGGACAGAGCAGGACTCGGGCCCGAGACAACAAAGCCAAAAGATCCTTGAGATTGGTCTTCCCGGTGAGATCGAGGGCTTGGGGTGTGCTTTCCCGGATTACTCGGCTGTAGTGCGACTCTCGTGGGGTAGCCCCACCCGTGATGACGATACGCAAACCATGGCGGTCAGATGCATACTGGCACACGGCCGCGTAATGGGCAGCTGGCCAGTCACGAAAATTTCGGAAGCGGGGAGTGGCACACGGGCTGACCACCAGTGCCGGTACTCCCTCAGGGATCCACTGGCGGGCCTTCCCCATCGCGTCAAGGGGGATGGGCAGGTTCCATTCGAGACAAGTTTCGTCGATGCCGATTTCCCTAAGGAAGGCAAAGAAAGATTCCATGACATGGACGTGGCCCAAGGGAGGAATCTTCCGGTTGGTGAAGATCCACTGGGCGTCGTGGGTATCTTTCCTGGAAAAACCTACGCGGGTCTCCGCTCGCAGTGCCAAACTCAGGCTGTTTGCCCGCCAAGAGTTCTGCATGTGGAGCAGGATGTCAAAACGTCGGTCCTTGAGATTACGGACCAGTGTGCGGTAACTTCCAAAACCACCCTGCTTGTCGAAGCGGATGAACTCAATGCCGGGCAGATCGTCAACGAGGGCGGCCTCTCGTTGTCCGATGATCCAGGTAATTCGGCACTCGGGTCGGGCGCGCTGGAGTGTCCGGATAACCGGGATCATGTGACAGACATCACCGATAGCAGACAGGCGTAAAATGACGACCGATCGGGGTTCGGGCATGGGGGTTCGATTCGCAGACATGGAATGGGCTCGATGGGGTTGTCGACAGACCGGTTTCCGGTATGTACTTTATGGACGGGGCACGCCTGAAAGCCTCCTGAGTCTATGGAGAAAACCTTCGGTCGGCAAGTCCGGACCCTCGGCCCAACAGCGGGGAGCGGCAACTTACTTCCGGCATGAGGGGCGGGAGTATGCGTATCGACACTACTACCGTGGGGGCTGGCCGGCCCGTTGGATTCGCGATCGCTATTTCTGGCTGGGTCTTGCGCGGTCCCGGCCATGGCGTGAGCTGTCTCTCCTTTCGGAAATGAACCGGCAGGGCTTGCCTGTCCCGCCCCCGGTTCTTGCCGTTGTCGACCGTACGGGGCTTTGGGGTTACCGCGCCGATCTCGTGACCGGTCGCCTTGAAGGACTCAGCCTCGTGGAAGCCATTCGATCGGGTCAAACCATCGACTGGACCCGTATCGGCGAGACCATCCGCCGGTTTCACGACTTGGGGATCCAGCATGCTGACCTCAATGCTGGAAACATCTGGTTGGCCCCCGGCGGGGAAGTCTATCTGCTCGATTTCGACCGAGCACGCAAACACCCTCGTGGCACTCCTCGCTTTTTCAGCCGATCTTTGCGACGGCTCAGGCGATCCCTGGAAAAACAACCGGGAGGAACCCAGCAGGCCGGTGCTTGGGATGCACTGATTCGACATGGGTACGCCCGGAAACCGGCCCTACCTCCGGAAGCACCGGTTCAATGAGAGGCTTTTCTGGTCAGCTCGATCTGCACGGCCAGAATGGCACCGACCCACCCGAGAAGGGCGCCCACGGACAGGAGAATGAGACCCAGATGAGGCGAGGGCCATGCCGGAGAGAATGAGCGGTTGTAATACCGGCTGAGCCGAGTGAGGGGGCCGACCAGGACTGCGAACTCGATGAGCAGGATGAGGTAAGCATAAAGGCCACCGAGCAGACCATACCAGCCACCCCGGTAGAGGAAAGGACGGCGTATGAACGATGAGGGTGCTCCTAGTAATCTCAGGGTTTCAATCTCATTCTGGGCATTTCCAATGTCTAGGCGAATCGTATTACCGATAATGAGAACGGTGGTCAGTGCAAAAAGTACATAGAGGACCTGATCGAGACGGTCCAGGAATTGAAGAATACCGTGTAAACGGACAAGCCAGGATTGATCCGTGCGGACCACCGAAACTTCCGGTTGCCGAGCGAGCGCAAGGCTCACTTGGTGAAGGCTTAAGGACCCCGGATTTGATCGCGTAAAAACTAGGATTGCCGGGAGCGGGTGTCGTCCGAGAAACGAAAGAGACCCCTTGATTCCAGACCATCGCCTGAATTCAGAAAGGGCAGATTTGCGGTCGAGGATCCGCCAGATTCGGATGGAATACAGTCGACTCCACTGTTTGGCCAAATGGCGGGCCTCGATCCCAGTTGTCGAAGGCTTCAGAAAAACCGTGAGATGAGGGTTCAGTCCCAAGTGCCCCTCCAGGTGGGCAATGTTGTGCCCGATTATCTCGAGTCCGGCAGGGAGTTCCAAGGCGATGGCGATAACGGTGAGGGTGGCGATTGCCCCGAGTCTTCGTCGCCACAGGAGTCCCAGGCTGGAAATGAACGCCCGTGCGTGGTGGACCAGGGCTGCTTTCAAGTGAGTCATCACAGGGAGGAGCCGGTGTCTCCGACCAGAGTGCCTTGGTGGAGAGTCAGAATCCGATGGGACATTTTTTCAATCAGGCCCAGTGCATGGGAGGCAATGATGACTGTCGTACCGGTTTCGTTCAGTCGCTGGAACAATCTCATGATTTCGATCGCGAGCAGCGGATCCAGATTCCCTGTCGGTTCATCGGCAATCAGCAATGGGGGGCGCGCCACGATGGCACGGGCAATTCCCACCCTTTGTTGCTCCCCCCCGGACAGGATTGCTGGCCGTTCCTGCTCTCGAGACAGAAGTCCGACGGTCTGGAGGGCGCCCCGGACGCGCTGGGTGATCTCACGCCTGGGAGCACCGGTGATCACGAGCGGGAGTGCGACGTTATCAAAAACTGTCCGGTCGAGCAGCAAACGGTGATCTTGAAATACAAGGCCGATGCCCCGCCTGTAGGCGGGGATGCGCCTTGATGCAAGAGTTCCGACATTCCTGCCCCAGACCCAGAGCTGACCCCGGGTCGGCCGTTCCAAGGCAGCCAGGAGACGCAAAAGGGTGCTTTTGCCGGCTCCGGACGGACCGGTCACGAAGACCATTTCGCGTGCCCGGATCTCCAAGGAAAGATCGGAGACGGCCTCCAGATCCGGTCGATAGCGCATCGTGACGCGCTTGAACTCGATTGAATGAACGGTGCCGCCTTCCACACTCATGGGGTCGCATTCATCGGACAGGTACCCAGGGAGTGCCATCTCCGTTTATGGAAGGCACCACACGTGGACGCATCCTACCACGACCCACAGTCCCCCGAATATACCGAATCCGGGAGAGAGCCATCCGCCTCGGGCGGGGACTTAGCTACGGGTTCTGTACGATCCCCGTGTTTTGGATGAGCAGGGTTTCGCCACCACCCGGTAGGCTATAGGGTGGGTACCCTGCGGCAAAGACGACCATCTCGCTTTGCATCTCGTTGAAAGCAGCCAGACTGGGTGAGGGATCGATCAAGGATCCATGCGCACCAGTCAGGAACTTGACAATTCCCCTCACTCCCGTAGGCACGACATTGACCGAGAGCGAACCATCATTCGGAGTCCCATATTGCGTCAGCCCCATGATCTTGGCCAGGAGATTAGTCGCCGAGTTTGGTACCACTTGGTCGGGTAGGGATCCGGTTTGGGAATCGCCGATGACCTCAATCATGTCAATGGGATGCAGATGCGCAGCCAACGCACCCCAGTTCGCCGGGTCACCCGAGTCGACCACGGTTTGGGCATTCCGCAGGAAATCATCGTAAAGCTGGGTATTGGGCTGGATGCCCGCCTGTTCGAGTCCACTCTGAATAATTGGACCGAAGGTTGCCGAATCGTTCAGGAGATAAGGAATTTCTGCACCGGGCATCCCGAGGGTGGCTGCATAGGGCTGGGGGTCGACACCCAGATAGACCGTCCCGACGATGGCTCCTAGCGAATGCCCGACAAAAAAGAGTTCGGAAGGATTGAGATGTTGTCCTGTCCCGGGGATCAGGACATTTGGTAGCGTTTTGGTCAGGGTGATGAGGTCGGCTGCGGCCTCCCGCAGGTTATCGCGGCTAACGAGCAGTTGAGTCAGATTGATGAAGTAGGTTCCCGAGGGGGCGATCGTTCCTGGTTGAACCTCTGGAGTCCCTAGTCCGACCGGTAGATTGAAGGTCCTTTCGTAGGAACCCATGTAGAAGGGGTTTTGTGGGTCGGTGATTCCATGCAATGGAAGATCAATGGCAACAGTCGCGAAATCGGCGTCCGCAAAAGCATCGGCCACCGCGAGATCATTGGTCCGGTTTTGCCCGATACCATGCTGGAAAATGGCAACGGGGAAACCGGTTGAGGGATAGCTGTAGTTGGGCGAGTTCGAGTTGGGGACCGTCACCAGAATCGGAATTTCGAGGGTCGTGGTTGGAACGGGGGCTGGGTTGTAACGGGTGAGATAGGAACCGTTCGCGCCATGCCAGAAGTCGGTCAAAGGAGCGGCCGGGTCTGCCGCCGAGGGAGCACCCAGGTAGTAGGGAATGGTGAGGAGGCCTTGGTAGACATTGGCAAAACCTGGACTTCCGGAAATGAAATTGGCGGTTGTTCCCATGAAATTGAGATTGGTGACCTGAGTCGGCTGGGCGTGTTGTTCGATATAGTCCAGCACCGGGGTGATCGACTGGGTGGATACCGTCCACGTCAGGACAATGCTGGAAGGAGAGAGGCCGGCTGCCGAGGCCACCTCAATCTGTGAACCGATGATGGGAGAAATCGCTTCCAAGGTTGGGTTAGTGAGCGGCGTATTTTGAGTCACATGCTGCTCAATGGCTGCATAGTCGGTATCAGCGCTGACCGGGGTGCCATCCGTGTCCTGGATACCTTTTGTGAGCACCAGAAGATACGAACTGGATGGCGCGAGCGGCAGGATCGGTGTGATGTCAATCACGTCCGGATCTTGGGGAGAGACTGTGGCGGTGTAGTCGGTTCCCAAGGTCAGGGGTTTCACGAAACCAGTGACCGCATAACCTTCTTGGGGATCGGTCTGAACCTGAAACACGTAGACATGGCCCGGCAGGCTTGCCGCATTGACGGGCTGGCTGAAGTAGGCATTGATGGGAGCCGTGGTCGAAAACCCGGCCATGGTATTCATGTCAACGTAGGGATCCTCGAAGTTTCCGGGGTCGGTCACCGGAATGTTCAAGGTTCCCGTGGTGGAGTTGAGAAAATCGAGGTCGGTTGGAAACGGACCGATTCCACCCGCCGGATAAAATCGAGCGGTAAAGCCGGCGTTGGGATTGGGGGCTGAGGTTGTATTAGGGGTTCCTACACCACACCCCGCCAGCGCGGACAGGCCTGCTACGAGGAGTGCGGTTTGGATCCACTGCCAAGAGGTTTTCGGTTTCATCGGACGACTTCCTTACCGAACCGGTTTTTTGCCCGGATTTAGCTTACGATGAGATGGGGATTTGTGCAAGTTGGGCGATTCCGTGACCCCTAGTTTTCGGGTTCGAGTGATCGGGGGACGGCTTCGCCACCGCCAACTGCTTTTCCCCAAGGTCCAACCCCCAATTCGTCCCACGCCTGACGCCGTCCGGGAAACCCTTTTTAACTGGTTGCGTCCGCAGATTGCGGGAATCTCCTGCCTTGACCTGTTTGCGGGAAGCGGGGCATTGGGTTTCGAGGCTTGGTCACGCGGGGCCCGCTCGGTGCACTTTGTGGAACAGGAGCCTGAGGTGGCGGCTTATCTGGAGCGGCAGAGGGCCACTTTTGGTATGCAGGAAGCCACGGTTAGCCAGGTTGATGCTTTTGCGTTCCTTTTGCGCCCAGCCGCCCACTTCGATGTGGTTTTTCTCGATCCTCCTTTCCAGGAACCACGCCGTGACCAGTTGCTCGATGCACTCATCAGAGGAGGTTGGCTCAATCCAGGTGCCCAGATCTTTCTGGAATGGGGAAAACAGGCGGGCAGCTGCCCGTTCAGGATCCCCCAGGGCTGGGACTTTTGGCGCAAATCACACACAGGTCAGGTGGTCTTCGGCTTGATCCGGGAATCTGGGCTGGAGTTAGGGCAACCCGTCCTTGCCTCATCCGGAGACTGATGACGTCCGGCGAGCGCTTGGGCCACGATGGGATGGACAAACTGGGAGACATCTCCTCCGAGGCGCGCGATTTCACGGACCAGGCTAGAGGAGATAAAGGAATACTGTTCATCTGGGGTGAGAAAAACGGTTTCCAGCCCGGGATCTAGGCGGCGATTCATGGTCGCGAGCTGGAATTCGAACTCGAAGTCTGAAACCGCCCTGAGCCCACGGAGGATCAGATGGATATTCCTCTCCCGGGCGAAACTGACGGTGAGTCCATGAAAACCGACCACTTCGACGTTCTGCATTTCGGCAAAAATCCGGTGGGCTAGATCCACGCGTTGTGAAAGCGGGAAAAGTGGGGCTTTGAACGTATCCCCTGCGACCGCGACAATGACCTGGTCAAAAACGACCGCTGCACGCCGGACCAGGTCGGCATGTCCGTTTGTGGGCGGGTCAAACGTGCCCGGATAGAGAACAACTTGGTTCACCCGGATATCCTATGCCAGAAACGGCAAACCTGGTTGACATCCTCCCGGCCCCAAGGGATGCCGAGGATTCCTGCGGTGTCCTAGGGTCACGACGAGCCGATGTGGCACTCCTGCGGCCGGATCCCCCGCTTACTTTTATCTGGAGCACTTCTCCCGCCCAACGCGTCATATTTTGCACTGCACAGCTGGGCTTGTGTATACCGGCTCAAACCTAGTTACGGATTCCGGTTCCGCGTTTCAGGAGCCACCAGTTTGTCCCAAACAAGAGCAGAAGGAAAAGGATCATGAAACTGTAGGCAGTTGTGAGTGGCATGGTCCGGATCCCCAGAATCCCGGTCCGGAATGCGCTGACCATGTAAACAATTGGATTGACCCGGCTGAGGTCCCTCCAGAAGGGAGGGAGTAGAGCGATGGAATAAAATACTCCACCAAGGTAGGTCAAGGGCGTCAAAACAAAGGTGGGAACGATTGAAATATCATCGAATTTTTTGGCAAAAATTGCATTGGTAAAACCCGCGAGTGAGAAAATCGCTGAGGTCAAGATGGCAACCGAGATAACGACCCATGGTTCGGCGGGCTCGAGGTGTGTGAAGAAAAGAGCCACAAGGGTGACGAGTGCACCATTGAGGAGTCCACGGACCATCCCACCCGCCATGTAGCCTAGAAGCAGGAGGCTTAGGGGAAGGGGACTGACCAGAATTTCCTCTACATGGCGAGCAAACTTGGCCCCGAAAAAGGAGGAGACCACGTTGGAGTAGGAGTTCGTGATGATTGACATCATGATCAGGCCGGGCGCGATGTAGGCCATGTAACTGAACCCAGAGATCTTGCCGACCCGGGATCCGATCACGCTCCCGAAAATGACGAAGTAAAGCGACATGGTGATCACGGGGGGGATCAGTGTCTGGGTCCAGATCCGAACAATCCTCACAATTTCCTTGTTGACAAGGGTGGTCAGCCCAACCCAGTTTCGGCGCATCCGGTTCATGGCGTTCTCCCTGTCAAAGCTAAGAATAATTCTTCAAGGCGGTTAGACTTATTACGCAGGCTTTGCACCCGGATTTTGTGGGTATCTAGGGCTCGAAAGACTTGGTTGAGATCTTCGTTTTGTGCAATGGCAACTTCAACCTGCTCTGGATCGACTAGGCGAACACGAGGAAGCCCCAGATCCGGCAGGACAGTGATCGGCGCCGCGAGGTCAAGAAGATAGGTCTGATGCGACATCATCTCGAGAAGAGACCTTTTGCTTCCCTGGGCCACAATTGCTCCATGGTGGATGATGGCCAGTCGGTTGCAGAGCAGCTCGGCCTCCTCGAGGTAGTGTGTGGTCAGGATGATCGTGGTACCAGCTGCGTTGAGCTCGCGGAGAAACTGCCAGGTCTCATGGCGCATTTCAACGTCAACTCCCGCGGTCGGTTCATCGAGAATGAGCAGACGGGGATTATGAATCAAGGCACGGGCAATCATGAGCCGTCTTTTGAAGCCGCCCGAAAGAGTCCGGGCCATCTGATCCTGGTATGGAGTCAGGTGAAGTGCTTCAACCAGCATCTGACAGCGTGGCTGAGCCTCGGTGCGGGCAATTCCATAGTAACCCGCTTGGTTGAGGATGATGTCCCTAACCTTCTCAAAGAGATTAAAGTTGACTTCTTGGGGCACAACACCCATGAGTGCGCGGGCATCGGCTGTTTTCTTTTCGTGATCAATGCCGAAGATCCGGATGGTGCCCGCTGTTTTGTTGACGAGAGAAGTGAGGATCCCGATCGTTGTTGTCTTCCCGGCACCGTTCGGGCCGAGCAGGGCAAAAAACTCACCTGGTTGCACTCGCAGGTCGATACCCCGCAAGGCCGTGCTGCCATTTCTGTAGGTTTTCTGAAGACCGGTGATTTCAAGGGCAGTGGGCGTGTTTGTAAGGATGGGTTCGGTCATTAAACATAGACCTTTGGATCCGTGGGGATCCTCTAGATATGATGGTCCGGAGGTGTTACCGTCGTCAGGCGTTTCCGAGCGGGCACAGCTCACCACCGGCCTTCCCCGTTACCCGCCATCGAAGGGGGATGGGTCCTAAACTAATGGCAGGCACCGGCGACAATTCATTACTGGATAAGTTATTATACGACGCCATTTTTGGCTGAACCGGGAACCTTAGGGAGGCAAAACCTCAGGTCTTGGTCTTGGGGAGTTGGGGGGTTGCTTGCAACCGACCCGGTCCCTGTGCTACTTTAGACCTAGAACTGGATGTGAAAACCGGACAGGGGACTGAAATGGCCGATGTGATCCGGTTTCCTTTGTTCCAACGGCGTTCAGGTTCGCAAAGCCCATTTTGCTCCTGACTTCCCAAGTTTGAATTGTGATTGGGCCGCGTAGAATGAAGGCGTAAGGTACGCCAGTTTCCCCCCATTGGTCCCTGAAGGAGTTCAGGTCCAGTGTTCTACAGTGAGAGCGAGTGCCTCACAACATCACGGTATTGAAGATTCCCATTCACTTTTTTCCATTCGGAGCCCGCTCATGAGTGAGTTGATCGCCCATAGCAGCGATTCGACGTTTGACGCAGATGTACTGCGATCAGACCCGCCGGTCCTTGTCGATTTTTGGGCCGAGTGGTGTGGGCCTTGCAGGATGATTGCCCCGCTTCTCGAGGAAATCGCCGGCCAATACGCTGGCCGCGTCAGAATCATGAAGCTCAATGTGGATGAGAACCCGAAGACACCCGCCCACTACGGGGTTCGTGGAATTCCGACCCTAATCTTGTTCAAAGGAGGCAATGTGCAAGCACAGAAAGTAGGTGCCCTGAGCCGCACCCAGCTGACCAATTTCTTGGATACCAACCTGTGAGGTACCCCAGACGGCGCGGCGGCCCGCGCATGCTTCCCAATGAGCCTATGGGTGGTCTGCCCAATGGGCCAGAAGAGGACGTTCCGGAAGAAAACGTGGCATTTGATGAGAATCGTCCAACGATCGATCTCAATGCCCTTAAGAAAATGTCTCCTACGGAGTTGATCCAGCTTGCCGAGTCTCTGTCCATCGAGGGTGCACCTCGAGCCCGCAAACAGGAAGTCATTTTCTCTATTCTCAAAGCCAAGGCTCGCGGTGGCGAGATCATCGTCGCCGAGGGTGTTCTCGAGATCATGCAGGATGGTTATGGGTTTCTGCGCTCAGCGGACAGCTCCTACCTTGCAGGTCCTGATGATGTTTACGTATCACCGAGTCAAGTCCGGCGCTTTAACCTGCGGACCGGCGATACGGTTCTTGGGCATGTACGCCCTCCCAAGGAGGGGGAACGCTATTTCGCGCTTCTTCGGGTGGATCGCATTAACTATGACCATCCGTCCAATGCCCAGAACAAGATCCTATTCGAAAATCTGACTCCGCTGTTTCCCAGAACCCGTTTCAAAATGGAACGCGGAACAGGGAGCACGGAGGACCTAACAGCACGTATCATCGATATGGTGGCGCCTATCGGCAAGGGCCAACGCAGCCTCATCGTGTCCCCTCCCAAGGCCGGGAAAACGATGATGCTTCAAAACATCGCGCAATCCATCACGGCGAATCATCCAGAGGTCTACCTCATTGTCCTGCTTATTGATGAGCGTCCCGAGGAAGTGACGGAGATGAGTCGCTCAGTCCGAGGGGAGGTCGTCTCCAGTACCTTCGATGAGCCGGCATCGCGGCATGTCCAGGCAGCAGAGATGGTGATCGAAAAGGCCAAACGCCTGGTGGAGCACAAACGTGACGTGGTCATCCTCTTGGATTCGATTACCCGCTTGGCGAGGGCTTACAACACCGTGGCTCCAGCATCAGGGAAGGTTCTGACCGGAGGCGTTGATGCAAGTGCATTGCAGCGGCCCAAGCGGATTTTCGGTTCGGCCCGAAACATCGAGGAAGGTGGGAGCCTGACTATTGTCGCCACGGCACTGATTGATACGGGTTCGCGGATGGATGATGTGATCTATGAGGAATTCAAGGGGACTGGAAACTCGGAAATCCATCTGGATCGCCGGATTTACGAGAAGCGAATTTTCCCAGCCATTAACATCAACCGTTCGGGGACCCGTCGTGAAGAATTGTTAGTTACCCCGGATGAGCTGCAGAAACTGTGGATTCTTCGTCAGCTCCTGCATCCCATGGATGAACTGGCGGCCATTGAGTTCCTGCTTTCGAAACTCAAAGAAACAAAGACCAACAGCGAATTCTTTGATTCCATGAAGCGCTGAAAGTACTCAGGCAGATTGGGTGTCAAGAATCTTCCGAACCAGAACCGAGCCGTGCGAGTCATAACCGAGCTGCTGATAGAAGGGAAGGGCCTCAAGGCGACTGTCCAAAAAGATGGCACCCAGACCATGTGCGGTCGCCCAGGTTTCCCCCCAGTTGAGCAGTGCCCGTCCGATCCCCCGACGGCGGCAATCGTGACGGACCACTAGGTCGTCAATGTGGAGGAATGCTCCGCGCGAGAGGGTTTCGACTGGGCGCATCCCCATGATCCCAGCCACTTCCTGGTCCAGCCAGGCGACAACCACTTCGTACCCATAGTATTGATGCTGGTACCGCCAGCAGTGCTCGAAGGTGGCCAAGTCCAGCGCCGAGCGCAATTCGTGTAGTACTGCGTGGATCTGTTCTCCGTGTGTGCCCGGTGTACAAAGCTCAATGCGGCAACTTATGGGCTGGATCATGACCCAATGTCCTTTCGATACTGCATCCCGGCGAAATGCAAATTCTCGATCCGGGTATAAACCCGGTCGCGAGCTTGGGGCAGGCTGCTGCCACGCCCGGTAACGGCGAGAACCCGCCCCCCTCTACACACGACCTGCCCGTTTATCCAGCCCGTTGCGCCATGGAAAACCTTGAGATCGGTTTGTTCTTCCACCACCTCGAGGCCGTCGATTGGCTCAACACCGCCGGAAGAAGTCTCGGGATACCCGGATGCGGCGATTATTGTTGTGAGTGCAACTTCGGGTCCGGAAGTCCAGCGGACCTTGTCTAGACGTTGCTGCACGGTGGCGTCAAAGATCGCGTGAAGGTCATCCACGAGCCGGAATAGAATAACTTGGGCTTCTGGATCTCCGAGACGACAGTTGAATTCCAGCAGGCGTGGATCTCCACTTTTGTCGACCATGATTCCTGCATAGAGGAACCCTTGGTAGGGATGTCCGGATTGTGCGAGTGCCTGAAGTGTCGGTTCGATGATCTCGTAGCAGATGCGCGTTTCCAACTCAGGTGTGACACGGTTGGCGGGTGAGAAAGCGCCCATTCCTCCGGTATTAGGGCCATGATTGCCGTCCTTAAGCCTTTTGTGGTCTTGGGTGGGGGGGCAGGACAGATAGCTTGTCTCTTGGGCCAGCACGATATAGCTCGTTTCCCAGCCCTCTAGACATTCTTCAACGAGCAGGCCTTCCTGTCCGCCGGGCAGCTGTGCGAGTTTTCGGACCGCAGTCTCCGCCTCAGCCCGCGAGGTTGCGATCACGACCCCTTTCCCCCCGCATAGTCCGGAGGCCTTAATCACAACCGGTAGGGGACAGGTCGCAACGTCTCGGAGGGCATCCTCTGGCTTTTCGTGGATACGGGCTGGCGCAGTCGGAATACCGTGCCGTTGGCAGAATCGTTTGCAGGCGATTTTGGATCCCTCCAGTCGGGCGGCATCCTGCCGTGGACCGATGACGGCTGTTCCCTGAACAGCCAAACGGTCAGCCAGTCCGAGCACAAGCGGGGCTTCTGGACCGACGACGACGAGATCAATGTTTTCCTGTCGGGCAAAAGTAGCCAAGGCATCAATCTCGTGAGATTCTATTGAAATATTTCGCGTTTTGGGTTCCTGGCCGGTTCCGGCATTACCGGGAGCTACCCACAAAGCCCGGGTTTCTGGCGACCGGGACAGCGCCCAGACAAGGGCATGTTCTCGTGCGCCCTGCCCGACGACGAGAATTCGTGCACCCTGTCCAACTCCTCGATGGTTCATGCTTCTCCAGCGACAGGGTCAGTGACGGAAATGTCGTAGGCCGGTGAGCAGCATGGCCATGTTCCGGGCGTCCGCTGCCGTAATCACGTCCTGATCCTTGAGGGAGCCTCCGGGCTGGATGACAGCGGAGATGCCGAGGGCACCGGCTGTTTCGACCACGTCTGGGAACGGTAGAAATCCATCCGAGGCCAGGACTGCGGATTCCAGGGTCAAACCCGCCCGGCTGGCTTTTTCCTTGGCGATCAGGAGACTGTCCGGTCGGTTCGGTTGACCGCCGCCGATCCCCACTGTCCGGCCTTGTCGGACGAGAACTATGGCGTTGGAAGGGACCGTCCGTGCGACGTGCCAGGCAAGTCGGAGGTCTGTCCATTCGTTTTCGTTAGGCTGGCGACGTGTGACGCATCGTAACCGGGTCTCATCGAGGAGAATTTGGTCAGCCTCCCCAATCACATAGCCTCCGGCGACGGACCGGAATGTCCCGGCAGGTGGGGAAGTTCCGTGGGATATCTCATGGAGCTGGACGGCACGAACCTTGGGCCGTTTGTGAAGCAACGCCAATCCTTCCGGCGTGAAACCGGGCGCCACTAGGATTTCAACAAACTGCCGTTGGAAAATGGCAGCCAACAAGTTGGCACCAACCTGTCGGTTAAAGGCGATGATCCCACCAAACGCGGAGACGGGATCAGCCTCATGGGCTTTTTGATAGGCTGCAAGTGGGTCTGGGGCAAAAGCCATCGCGCAAGGGCTCGCATGCTTGACGATGGCACAAGCGGTCTCGGGTACGTGATGAATACAGGATACGGCAGCTTCAATATCCAGAAGGTTGTTGTAGGAAAGTGGCTTGGCGTCGCCGGAAACCAGAGCCCAAGGAAGGCTCTGCATAGGGTCGCGATAAAAAGCAGCGCGTTGGTGTGGGTTATCTCCATACCGGAGGTCAAAGGCATGTTCGAGCGAAATCGGAAAATGTTCAGGCCAGCGTGTCCTTGGTTCGGGGAGGGGAGGGGTAAGCCAGCGAGCAATCAGTCCATCGTAGCTTGCAGTGAGACGGAATGCCTTGGCCGCGAGCTCACGCCGTTCTGCCTGGCTCAAGGTGCCAGCATTCCGGATGCGTTGGCTGATCCAGCCATAATCCGCGGGGTCGACGATGACGGTGACTCGTTCATGATTCTTGGCGGCAGCCCGGACCAACGCGACTCCTCCGATGTCGATCTGCTCGATCAGGTCCTCATCGGTCCGATGATGTGCCCAAGTTTCCATGAAGGGATACAGGCTCACAATCACGTAATCGATTACCTCGGCACCCTGTTCGCGGAGTTCCGCAAGATCCACGGGACGGGCCAGAATGCCAGCATGGAGCCCGGGGTGAAGGGTTTTTACCCGTCCGCCCAACAGTTCGGGGGATCCATACTGTTCAGCAACTGTCTTGACCGAAAGTCCCCGGCTTTTCAGATATTCAGCCGTTCCGCTGGTTGCCAGCAATGAAATGCCAGCCTGGACCAGTTGTTCTGCAAAATCTGATGCCCCAGACCGGTCGGAGAGACTGAAAAGCGCCCACGCACTCATAAGCCTCCGTCCCACGCCATCATTGGGTTGCCACTTTACTCTGGGTGAGGCTCATGCAGGTCTGGAGGTCTCGGGTAGGCCGTGTGCCCGTAATTTTTTGCGGAGTGTCACCCGACTGACTCCAAGCAGTCTTGCAGCTTCCGTCTGATTACCCTGAGTATGTTCGAGAGCGACCTGAATCAGGGGTTGCTCGATCTCCCTCAGGACGAAATTGTAGAGGTTGCGGGGCTTGTTTCCGTTCAACTCTTTGAGATATCGTCGAAAAGCCTGTGCGGCGAAGTGTCTCAAGGACTGGCTGGATGGTATCTCCTCGCTATTATGAAACGGTCCAGCTAATGAGGATGTTGTTCGTTTTTTGTCATTCGGGTTCATGGCGCTGCTAGGGACGGTACTGCGGGAGGTCATATTACCCCTGTATCTGCATCTTGGGCCACTTGACAAAAACGAAAATGGGTGGAAACCCGGTCTCAGAAGCGGACCATATGATGTTATTTTTTATTTCTAGAACTTCATATCAAGTCGCACAGGCCGTCGTAATTTATTGACTCCAGTCGCAAAGCTGGGGCAGGTGTGATGTTTCCCTATGGACTCCCACAAAAAGTGGTCTCTCCACGGGGGGGTAGGCAGGATCTCAGACTGAATCCAACAGCTTGCGATCCGGGATCAACTACGCGGAGTCTGAAAGCCACCGCGGCATGAGCAGGGATCACCGGATCGTGAGTCGGGGTCGGAAGGTAGTCAGCGGGAGGGAAAAGGCCTTCAACCACGATTTGACCCTCAAGATCGGTGAAGCGGACCAGCAGTTCCGGGAAAGCCAGCTCTTGGGTCGATGCATTGAACAGGGTTCCTTCGATCGCCAGGCCACCAGGCGCTTGTCGTGTCTGCCTGACCTCGGCCGACAGGATATGGACCTGTGCTGGCGAGAGTGGGGCCTTTCCCGTGGAGGGCGATTCGAGGGTGGGGCTCAGCGAAGCGATATTGGGCGTCTGCCCATGATAGCTGATGCCCACAGCTTCAAAGACGATCAATCCAGCAGCCAAGACAGAGCCGATCGCCCAGAAAACAGAACTTCTTCGCTCAAAAGGGGTATTGGTCGGTGGCCTGGACGGTGAGATGATGGGCTCGGTCTCAGTCCCCAATCTCGTTGCACCGAACCCGGATTCGGGGGGGCTCGACGGGATTGGTGAGTCCGGATCTCCGATTTCTGTGTGAAGTGAGTGATTGTCACCATCGGGTGAAGCTGCAGTTGGTTCATCGTTCAGTGATTCGAGTGGCGATGCCGAGGCATCAGGTTCGAATTCGGGAGCCCGTGCTTGGAGTTGGGGGTCTCCTTCCGAGGCTTCGGGGTGTAGGTCGAGGGCTGGTTCCGGTTCCTGATGGTGTTCGACCTGGAGCGGATGACTGGCTTGGCTTGGGTTCGGGTGCGCGGATCCTGACGGTGCCGGGGATTGGATGTCCTCTCTTAGTGCAGGTTCATCCAAGAGGGAGGATTCGGCCAAAAAAGTCTGGCCACAGTGCCCACAACGAACCCAACCATCCGCGACCGCCAGCTGTTCCTTGCGTACGCGGAACCAAGTCCCGCATCGGTCACAGCGGGTCAGCATTTCAGAGACCGGTGAGCCTGCATGGAACGTGACCTTTAGAACATCGCCCTGCTTGACAGGGGCGAGCGGGTCACAGGCGGGTGATAGGAGAAAACCGCGGATCTCATTTTGTAGACATGCGGTTTTCCAGTTTCTTGGTCAGAAAATGGATGTCGAGTCCTCCTTGTTTCACTCCCTCATCGTGCAGCAGTTCGAGATGGAGGGGAATATTGGTAGCGATGCCCTCCACGACGGTCTCCTGGAGCGCAGCCTGGATACGTGAGATGGCTTCATCACGTGTCTCCCCAAAGGCAATAATCTTGGCGATCAGGGAATCGTAATAGGGCGGAACCCGGTATCCGGAGTACAGGTGAGAGTCCACTCGGATGCCAGGTCCTCCGGGGGGGACCCACTGAGTGACCAAGCCTGGGGAGGGCATGAAGTTGGTTGGGGTCTCGGCGTTAATCCGGCATTCAATGGCATGCCCACGGAAAGTGATGTCCCGCTGTCGGATCCGCAGAGGTTCACCGGAGGAGACCCGGATCATTTCCTTGACCAGATCCACACCGGTAATGGCCTCGGTGATCGGATGTTCGACTTGGATACGTGTATTCATCTCGATAAAATGAAATTCTCCGTTTTCGTAGAGGAATTCGAAGGTACCAGCCCCTCGGTAACCAATTTTCTGGCAGGCCTGTACACATCGTTCGCCCAGTTGGCGGCGCTGCCGGTCTGAGATTCCCGGAGCGGGAGCCTCCTCAATGATTTTTTGATGTCGGCGTTGCATGGAGCAGTCGCGCTCACCGAGGTGAATCGCATTGCCTTGACCATCGGCTAGAACCTGGACCTCGATGTGGCGCGGAGCCGACAAGTAACGCTCCAGATAGACGTTGGGATTGCCAAAGGCGGCTTGGGCTTCCGCCCGTGTCAGGTCGATTGCATGAACCAAGGCGGCATCGCTGTGCACGACCCGCATGCCGCGTCCCCCCCCTCCTCCTGCAGCCTTGATCATGACGGGATAGCCGATGTTCCGGGCGATTCGGTGGATCTCAGAGGAGTCCGAGCCCAAGGGCCCATCCGATCCCGGGATCGTCGGGATGCCCGAGGTCTTCATGCACTGAATTGCCGAGACCTTGTCACCCATGAGACGGATTGTTTCTGGTTTGGGCCCGATAAAAATGAAACCGCAGGATTCGACTGCTTCAGCAAAGTCGGCATTTTCAGAGAGAAAGCCGTATCCCGGGTGAATGGCTTGGACATCCAGTGCCTCGGCGGCACTAATGAGTGCCGGGATATTGAGGTAGCTTTTTGACGATGGTGCTGGCCCGATGCATAAGCGTTGATCGGCCAGCCGGACGTGCTTCAGATCTTGGTCAATGGTGGAGTGAGCGGCCACCGTTTTGATCCCCAGTTCCTGGCAAGCTCTCAAAATACGCAGTGCAATCTCACCGCGGTTAGCAATCATCACCTTTTCTAACATGGAAAATGGTCCAATTTACTCGATGATGAAAAGCGGTTGATCATATTCGACAGGTGTCGCGTTCTCGGCCAGAATGGCCTTGATTACCCCCCCCTTGTCACTTTGAATCTGGTTCATCATCTTCATCGCCTCGATGATGCACAGTGTGTCGCCAGCCTTGACGGTCTGGCCAACCTCGACGAAGGGCGGTTTATCGGGCGAGGCAGATCGGTAGAAAACGCCCACCATGGGGGCTTGGATTGTATGGCCAGAGCTCGGCGGAGTTTTGGGTGGCTCCGAAGTTGCGACCGGCAAAGGGGGCGGTGGAGTTACGGTGGTTGCCGCGGTGGAGACTGTTGCGACCGGTTGCGGAGTAAGGCGACTGATACGGACCCGTTCTTCTCCTTCTGTGATTTCAATTTCACTGATCCCGGAAGTTTCGAGGAGTTCGATAAGTTTCTTGACCTTACGTATGTCCATGTGGCGCCTCCCGAGGAAATGAAGTCGGTTGATGTAGAAACTGGAGTGCTCCCTCGAGTGCGAGGTCATAGCTCAATGGGCCGAAACCGCTTACAAGACCGAGTGCCAGGTCCGTAAAATGGGAATGTACCCGAGAGCTTTCACGTCGAGCAGGGTTGCTGAGGTGAACTTCGATAAAGGGGAGTCGAACGGCCAGCACGGCATCGCGCAAGGCCAGGCTGGTGTGTGTGTAGGCGCCCGGATTGAAGAGGGCGACCCGCCTTTTTTCGAGCCCGAGCGCATGAATATGGTCAATAATTGCGCCCTCGGAGTTACTCTGGAAATGGGAGGATCGATATCCGGCCTCCTGGATTCGTCGGGTCAACCGGCCGATAATCGTCTCGAGCGACTCCGTGCCGTAAAGCTCGGGTTCTCGGGTACCCAAAAGATTGAGGTTGGGTCCGTTAATGATGGCGATCAGCGCTGTCACACAAGCTCTCCACTGAGCCAACCCGGACGGACGCCCGCATAATCCGCGAAGATGATGGTTTTTCGTTGCCAAAAATGCTCATATCACGGCATTTTGCCTGATTTTGATCTTTTTGTCCACGATAGGGTCTTGTTAAAGCCCGCAATACTGCCTAGGCTCTGAAATCTGCCCCGGATACGACGCGAATTGGTCAGTGGGTTGGATTAGCCAGGAGGGTGGCCAGACTGTGCGGGTTGAGTTGGCCAAGATGCCTTGCAATGACCTCGTTTTTCCGGTTTAAGAGGACAGTGATGGGCAGACCAATCAGGCTGATGTGGAAACGGGCCACGAAAGCTTCCTCATCCTGAGGTACGACGAAGATGGGATAGGCCAATTTTTCCTGGTCCAGAAAACGGTTGACAGGGCGTCGGGCATCGAGTGCGATGCCGACAATTGCCAGATGATGATCATGAATCTCGTGGGAGGTTCGGGCCAGGTGATTGAGGAGGGGGATCTCTTTGCGGCAAGGAGCGCACCAGGGAGCCCAGAAATTGACCAGGGTTTCCGGTGGTGAAGGGTGCTCAGGAAAAAATGAGCCCTCCCGGTTCAGGCTCTTGAGTGCTATGCCCCCAAGGTCAGCAGACGGAGGCTGTTTTAACAGGGATTCCAGCAGTAAGAAGCTGGCAGCGGCAACAAGAACCGTTGGTACTGCGATCCAGAGGAATTGACGAGAACGCAGCGTCATGAGGGTGTCAGCGCAGGGGCGACCGCCAATTCGAGCCAATGCCGATAGTTCGGTTCCAGATCGTGCAAAGCTACAGAAACGATCTCTGGGACGGCATAAGTATGGTGCTTGCGGATCAGGTGCTCGATCGCGGGGTAGCGTTCCGCCTGAGTTTTGACGATCAGCAGGTACTCCATTGAGATTTCTATTGCATCGTTCCAGCGATAAGTGGATTGCACAGGCCCAACCCGGTTCACGCAGGCAGCCAAGCGGGATTCAACCAAGATTCTGGCCAGTGAGTCGGCCTCTGTGGAGTCTGCGACAGTGGTGAAAATAAGAATTGCGCTCACGGCTCGATATGCCCCCGAACCCCAGGTACTCCACCTTTGGTACGATCTATTCCCCAATTGGTAATTGGACTCGACAGTATAGTACCCGTGGTTCGGTTCGCTGTAAGTCAAAATCGAAAATCAAGAACAGGACCATTTTACCCCGGTAACCAGACCGGGGTCGGTTCTTGGCCGTCTTTTCATGTCCTCAAGCGGTCAATGTTCAACATTGACTAAGTCTCCATAGATTTATTCAAGCGTAGACCGGATTTCGAAGGAGAATCTAGGAACTCTCATCCGGGCTTTCCTGGCCCCATGGGCTGGTTGCTGTTTGTGCTCGGGCCAAGATTTGCCGATTGCGCTGCTCATCGGCCTTGCAACAATCCAGTGCCTGCCAGAGGGTGCGTTCCGGACGCAGTTGCCATAATGGAACCTCCGGGTCTTGGTCCCTGAGGCGCTGCTCCCTTTCTGAAGCGGTCAGCGAAAGAAGCCCGATGATATGACTTTGGACGGTCTCGGGGAGAAGTACGCGAGTGGTGTCGGGCGACAGAAGCCAGCACTCAGCCAGCCCGTGAAGTAGGTAACGGTTGATGTCTTGGATCAATCCGAGATAAAGCGATTGTACATCCTTGACCCTGTTTTGAAACATGGAAGCACCTGCGGTGTTGGTGGTGAAGGCTTCCAGTCTACGGGGTTACGGAAGTCAAATACAGTGTTTAGTCGGCATTAAATGCCAGATTTCCAGATTTGGAATCCCAGAGGGGGCCATGATGGCCCCCTCTGGGGTCGATTTAGCGAAGGGTTGTGAAAAATGTGCTCGAGCCGCGTTGCACCGTAAGCAACAAGATTCCGTGATAGGTATCCAGCGCTTGCTTGAACTCGGCTAGATTGTGAATTGGATGCTGGTCGATAGCCACAATGACGTCTCCGGGTTCCAAGCCTGCTTTTGCAGCAGGGCTCCGGGGAGCTACGGCGATGACCATGACGCCTTTCACCTTGCCATAGAGCGGCGAGCTCGGATTGAGGTCCGACAGCTGTGCCCCGATGTTTTTCTTGGCAAACTGGAAAGTGTGCTTTTCTTTGTGGTTGTGGTTGGGCCCAATAATGGCGGTCGCCGTCATGGCATGTCCGTTCCGGAGAAAGCCAACACGGACATGGGTCCCGACACGCAAAACCCCGATGACGCCGCGCAAAGCGCTGACATCGCGGACGGGTTGGCCATTGACGTTGGTAATGATATCACCTGCCCGGAGACCGGCGCGGGCAGCACCCGAGTTGGGTTCCACTTGAGCAATAAGGGCGCCACGCTGTCCGGGTGCAAGGCCGAAGGCACGCCGGAGGCGGGGAGTCACATCCTGAACCAGGACTCCCAGTACACCCCGTTCCACGCGTCCATAGCGGATGATCTGGTGGGCCACCGCTCGTGCAAGGTTGACGGGGATAGCGAAGCCGATGCCAATATTTCCGCCGTCGTTACCAGTCGTCAGAATGGCGGTGTTGATCCCAACCAGCTGTCCCCGGAGATTGACCAGCGCACCACCCGAGTTCCCCGGGTTGATCGCGGCATCAGTTTGGATGAACGTCCCGACATGGTTCTGTTCGACATCCGTCCGACCGAGACCACTCACGATGCCGAATGTGGCGGTATGCCCCAATCCAAACGGGTTGCCGATGGCTACGACAAAGTCTCCCACGGCCAGCTTGGCCGAGTCTCCGAACGCAATTTGGCGCAGGCCATGAGCGTGAATCTGGAGGACGGCCAAATCCGTCTCCTTATCCTTGCCGACGACACGAGCCGGATAGTGGTGGTGATTGTAGGTGGTGACCACGATCTTTGTGGCGTGCCGGATGACATGATCATTGGTCAGGATGTAACCCTTACGCGCATTGATGATGACGCCAGATCCGAGCGCACGAAAATGTTCATGTGCCGGCTCTTGCTGCTGCTGCTGAAAGGGACTCATCCCGAAAAACTGTTGAAAGAACGGGTTATTAAGGAATGGGGCATAGAGGGGGGAATGGACCGGTATCTCACCCTTGGTGGAGACATTGACGACGGTTGGCATGACCATGCGAATCATGGGGACGAGGCTGGGCACTGGGGTGCCATCCTGGAATACCGGTAAAACCGATTTGGCGTGTGACGGTATGCTGGAGTTGGCCAGGGTCAGTCCGACATTGACGACGGTCAGTGTGCCAACCAAGGCGACGGCAAACCAGATGGATCGCTTCATTTGTTTCATCGGATCAGTTCCTCGTGATTCGGTTTCCTGAAGGCGGCCTCTCCGGCTTGGGACGCGGCCCCTTCTCTAACGTGGGTGACGACGGCTACTGGGCTTTGCCAGAACGGGCAGCCGCAAAAAAACCGCCGCGACGAACAAGGCAACAACCTGTCATTGTAGCGGTTTAGGGCTGGCCCGTCAGTAGCAGGATAGACCCGCTAGCCTTTTTGAAGTTCCCGGCCGGCCTCCAAGAATCGTATGCAGGGCCTAACGCACTGAAAATCCGTTGAAGATTGCAGGACACAAGCTGTTGTGGTCCAAGCACCAGATAACCACAAAATCTTGTGGTATGTTGTACCAACCGATTCCCGACTTGCCACACCGGCGACCGTCTTCCAATGAACTCCAAAATGAACTTCCAACCGCACCCCACCCCGTCCAGCTCCGCAACAGTTCCCGAACAGGAAGCCTCCCTGGATATCTGGGACAAGAAATACCGGCTCAAAACCAAGACAGGCGCCATTCTGGATGCGACCATGGACGATACCTACCAGCGCATTGCACGGGCCCTCTCCTCGGTCGAGAAGCAGGACGAGCAGGAGCACTGGTATGAACGCTTTCTCTGGGCCCTTCGCCACGGTGCCATCCCTGCAGGACGTATTGTCTCGAATGCCGGTGCGAAAGAGCACAAACCGGCAACCTCGACGATCAACTGTACGGTTTCGGGAACCATCCGGGATTCCATGGATGACATTCTGGGGAAGGTGCACGAGGCTGGCTTGACCCTCAAAGCCGGTTGTGTGGCTCCCGGGACTTGGGTGCGAACTGACCAGGGCCTTGTGACAGTCGAACGCGCGGTCGACGAGCAGCATGCGCGGATTCTGAGCTATGACCGGGAAACCGGCCAGTTCATGATGCGGCCAATTCTCGCCCATCTCAGGGTGCGGGTCCCGCGGACCGAGAATCTCGAGATTGTGGCCGGAGGGGTCCATCTGCAAACTTCAATCCAGCACCCGGTTTTGGTGTACCGGGAGGGTCGGCTTCAGTATGTTCGTGCGGATGAGATCCGCATTGGTGAAGCACTGGTCCAACACCGGTTGGACTGGACGGCGGATGCGGGAGGGGCGCGACTGGCTTGGCTCGCGGGGATCCATCTGGCTCGTAGTCTGGGCGGATCCCGCTGGGCTGGGAGGGCTCGTGCCCGGATCCGGGGTTTAGGGTTGGCGGGACGTTTACACCCGATCCGTGGGGCCCTACACCGGACCGTTTTCGGTTGGGATGGCGCGCCCCTTTTGGCCGGAGCCGCTATAGCCGGTGGGCCGGTCTGGGATGAGTCCGGGATGGAACTGTCCGCCCGTGAGCATCAGGTTGTGCAGCAGTCTCCAACCTATGCTGTTCCAGAGGGCGTACGGCTTAATCCTGGTCGGTATTTCCTGCCTTTCCTTGCCGGACTTGGAGATGGAGTGGGCGGCTGGTGCCCTGAGAAGGGTCGCTTGGTGCTGAGCATGCCCGAGTCCCTGTCCCGGGAACTTCAAGCGCTCGCGGCTTGGTTTGGTGTGCCGAGCGAAATCCGGCCGGCGAGTGGTGACCAGATGAGAGCGGATTTCGAAATCCGGTATACGGCATTCCTCGCTGTCGTGTCGAGATATTCCAGGCAACGTGCCGTTGGCGAACGATTCCAGTGGTTGGCCGATGTCAGGCGGGATAGGCAAGAAGAGCCCCGCTACTGCCTGCCGGAACTCCTCTGTGAGCATGTGATGGCGGAGACCGCCCTCCTGTCGCCGGCCGAGCGCCAAGCAATGGGCGTCCCGCGCCGGACAGAAGCGGGGTGGACCGCCACCCGCGAGGACCTTGATCACTGGGAGAGACGATTCCCTGATCTTGAAGCCTTGGTATCGCTGGCCCGCACCCTGATCCCGGTCAGTGCCCTCCACCGGGACTTGCCTCTTCCCGAAACGTTCTACGATTTCCATGTCGCGGACCATAACAACTATCTGGCCGGAAAGGGTGGGCTCGTGGTCATCCACAACTGCGGGATCGGCTATGAGTTCTCGACCCTGCGTCCCCGGGGTGCCTACGTTTCGGGTGCGGGAGCCTATACCTCCGGACCCTTGTCCTTCATGGATATCTACGATCGCATGTGTTTTACGATTTCCTCGGCGGGTGGACGGCGAGGTGCACAGATGGGCACCTTTGATGTGGGACATCCCGATGTCCTTGAGTTCATCCGTGCGAAACGCGAAGACGGACGTCTGAGGCAGTTCAATCTGTCCCTTCTCATCACCCGCGACTTTATGGAGGCGGTTAAGGGAGATGTTGAATGGCCGCTCGTGTTTCCTATCGACAAGAAGGAAGCCGAGTCCGGAAACCTCGACCTCAATAATCCGGAGCAAGTGGTCTGGAAGGAATGGCCGCAAACCGAAGGCTATGTCCGAAACGAGTGCGGTTTGGTGGCCTGCAAGGTTTACAAGCGAATCCATGCGCGGCGGCTCTGGGACCTCATCATGACTTCGACCTACGATTTTGCGGAGCCGGGTTTTGTGCTGATCGATAAAGTCAATGAGATGAACAACAACTGGTGGTGCGAGAACATTCGCGCTACCAATCCTTGCGGCGAGCAGCCCCTCCCACCGTATGGCTCCTGTCTGCTCGGGTCGGTCAACCTGACCCGTTTTGTCCAGGAGCCTTTCACTCCCGCGGCTCGATTTGACTGGGAGGAGTACCGGGAGGTGGTTAAAGTGTTCACCCGGATGCTGGATGATGTGGTTGAGATCAATGGATTGCCACTTGAACATCAACAGGATGAAATTCAGCGCAAGCGGCGTCACGGCATGGGATATCTGGGGCTCGGCTCGGCTCTCACCATGATGGGCCTCCGCTACGGATCACCGGAGTCCGTCCGTTTTACGGAAAAGGTTTCACGCGAGATGGCCATTGCGGGGTGGGAGGAAGCGCTGGATCTGGCACGTGAAAAAGGACCGGCTCCAATCATGACGGAAGAGTTTCCCGTTACCGAGGAAGTGCTGCGAAAACGGCCGGAAATGGCTGCCGATGGCTGGAAAGTGGGCGACCGGATCCCCGGGCGGGAACTCCATGCCCGCTATAGCCGTTATATGCAGCGAGTGGCGCAAGTGGCGCCGGACCTGGTTGCAGCATTGGCCCAGACCGGTGCCCGGTTCACCCACCACACCTCGATTGCGCCCACGGGAACCATTTCCCTGGCGCTCGCAAATAATGCGTCCAATGGAATCGAGCCCTCCTTTGCCCATTCCTACTTCCGGAATGTGATCCGGGAAGGAAAGAAAAGCAAGGAAAAGATCGAAGTCTATTCCTTTGAGCTTCTGGCCTACCGGACCCTTGTCAATCCCCATGCCGCTCCGGGGTCGGACCGGCCAGAACAGGGTCTGCCCGGATATTTTGTGACCGCGGAACACATTACACCGCGCGAGCATGTCGATATCCAGGCGGCCGCACAGAAATGGATTGACTCCTCGATTTCAAAAACTGCCAACGTGCCGACTGACTATCCCTACGATCAGTTCAAAGATATCTACCTGTATGCATACGAAGAGGGGCTCAAAGGCTGTACGACATTTCGGTTCAACCCCGAGGCATTTCAGGGTGTTCTAGTCAAGGAGCAGGACCTCAAAAATACCCGATACCGTTTTACACTTGAGGATGGCACGGTCGTTGAGGCCCGTGGTGACGAGGAAATCGAGTACGACGGCGAGATCCACACGGCCGCTAACCTTTATGATGCACTCAAGGAAGGCTACTACGGACGTTTCTGAATCCCCAAACGCAACCCATTCTGATGGCGAAATGCTCATGACAATCAAGATTGAAAAAAAGATCACCCAGTACGCGGTGCAAAAGCCGGAAGAGGGCTCCCAAGTCTCGACCGGCCGAAACCACGGAGCCATGCCCGAGATAGCCAACGCGCCAGCCAGGCCCAGTGAGGGGCATATCCCCGAACGGCGACCCAAGGGAGAAGTGATCCGGATGCATGAGAAGCTCGAGCGCCCGGATCTGCTGCTGGGCTCAACCTACAAGGTCAAGACCCCGGTCTCTGATCACGCGATGTACATCACAATCAATGACATCGTGCTCAACGAGGGTACTCCCTACGAGCAACGTCGTCCATTCGAGATTTTCATCAATTCCAAGAACCTGGATCACTACCAGTGGATTGTGGCGTTGACACGGATCATCAGTGCCGTATTTAGAAAGGGGGGCGATGTGACCTTTATGGTCGAGGAACTCAAGGCGGTTTTTGATCCCCGTGGGGGATATTGGAAACCCGGCGGTCGGTTCATGCCTTCGCTCATCGCAGAGATTGGCGACGTCATCGAGAAACATCTGGTGAGTATCGGCCTCATGCGGAAGGAAGAGCCCGATGAAGCCCAACAGAGATTGATTGCGGAAAAGCGCGCCGAGTTCGAGGCCGCCCGCCAGCAGCAGGACGCCTTTGCCCAGTCTAATTTTCCCGTGGGAGCCCAGCTGTGCACGAAGTGCAGTACGGCTGCAGTCGTGATGATGGATGGCTGTATGACCTGTCTGAACTGTGGGGACTCCAAGTGTCAATGAGTGGCCTCGACGACATCGCCACCCGGGATTGGTAGGCCGGCTTTTCACGGTGCGCAGGAGGACAGATCGCGATGGACTTGATGGATCCGGGCAATGACTCGCAACAATTCCTGGAAGAGGCCAAAGGCTGTGATTTCAGCTCCTGCCCCCGGGCCGGCGATTGAAAGCGGAATGCTGTGGTAGCGATCGGTCCAGATTTCCAATCGGTTTTCTGCGGGTCTCAGTTCGGCAAAGGCATTTCCCGCTGGTAGGGAAACGAGACCGAGCGTCGCGCCTTGGTGGTCGTCAAACCGGATCAGGAGAACCAGTTTCTCCCTCCGTTTTCGGGTCTCTTGGATGGCCGCAGACCAGAGTGGATCCTGTCTTACAAGATCATTTAAAAAGAGCTCCCGGTCAAGCCCTGGTCTGAACGTCACACCTGGAATCCAACGGGGTAGCGGCACGTCGTCCGGTTCAATCTGGTACCCCGCTTCCCGCATAAGAATGAGTGTCTTGCGATGGAGATCCATCCCGGCGAGATCTGCTTGGGGATGCGGCTCGGTCATTCCCAGATCCCGGGCCCGACGGACTGTTTGCGCGAACGGTAGGCCTTGATGGAGTTGATGGAGAATATACGACCAGGTTCCCGATAGGGCTGCCTCGAACTTCCGGATCCGATCACCACTCTCGCGGAGTGCCCGGATTGTCGACAAGATGGGCAGTGCCGCACCGACCGTGGTTTCATAGTGGCAGATCCCAAGGCTCCCATTCTGACGTTTCAGCTCGTTGTAGAAAGACTGGGGCCCACTGAACGCGTGCTTGTTCGGTGTGACGACCGGAATGTCGCGGGCGAGAAGGTACGGGTAAAGCTTTGGCAGCGATTCATCGGCCGTGCAGTCGATCAGAATTTTGGGTCCTGGGGTTCGCAGGAAACGCTCCAGGATGAAAATAAAGTCATCACCTTGGCGGTTTTCAGGAAATGTGGTGTCCTCGGCGGGCCAGAGGATATTACGCCGGTTGGCCAGGAATCCGAACACCCATTTCGGGGGATTAGTTCCAGGAGTGGATGCCGTGAGCATCTGGATCAAGACCCGGCCAACCTGCCCGGTATGACCAAAGACTCCGAGGGTCACCGGAACCGCACCGCCGGAGGGGTCCGGCTGGAAGCGTGATACAACTAAGGATTCGCTTCTGGGCATGGAGATCGATCCGTGGTGACGGGATGATGACGGGAAGTTGACTGGGATTGTCCAGAGTCGCACCGGCCATCCATGAAGCTCCGGATCCGGGTTGTCAGATCCGCCGTATCGATAAGAAAGGCATCATGCCCCCGAGGGGAATCCAGCCAAGTCGTCTCTGATTGGGGCAGGCGTCTGGCCAACCGGAGTTGCTCTTCGGGGGGGTAGAGCAGGTCACTCCGGATGCCGACCACGAGCGTCGATGGGAAAGTGGCCGGTAAAGCTGATGCGGGTGGAAGGTGCCCCTGACCCAGATCATGGGTGTCCATGGCATGGGTCAGTGTGACGTAGGAGCCCGCATCGAAACGTTCGGCCAGCCGCTCGCCGTGGTGGACTAACCATCGAACCACCTCAAACTCGCCATTGGGGGAGGTGCTGCGACCAAAGCGTTCGGTGAACTCGTGCCAGTGTCGGTAACTCACCATGGCCATCGCGCGGGCTGCCCGGAGTCCGGCCCGAGGGGGCCGCTCGGGAGGGTAGTTGCCATTGAGCCAGTCTGGATCGGTTTGAATCGCGAGACGCTGGGCCTCTGAGAAGGCGATGGCCCAAGGCGGTTGGCGGTCGGTTGTCGCAATGGCCACGAGGGCCGTGACACGTTCCGGAAAGAGGGCACCCCACTCGAGCGCCCGCATTCCACCGAGCGAGCCCCCAAGTACCAAGGAGAGCCGGCGGATGCCGAGCGAGCGGATCCACTCTGCTTCCAGTCGGACCATGTCACGGATGGTAATAGACGGAAAATTCCTTCCATAACGGTGTCCTGTCAGCGGGTCAGTCGACGAAGGGCCCGTCGATCCATAGCAGCCGCCGAGCACGTTGGCACAGAGAATGAACTGATTCAGGGGGTCGAGAAGCCGACCCTCGCCCAAAAGATCGGGCCACCAGTGATCCACATCAGCCGAGCCGGTCAAGGGATGGCAGACGAGAACCGCATTGGTCTGATGTTGATCCAGTCGCCCCCAGGTGCGGTAGGCCAGTCGGGGGGCCTTGAGCCTGGTACCGGATTCAAGTCGAAATGACCCGGAAGCAGGTTGCCAGAACCGGGTCCCCGGTGGTGGGTGGAATCCGCTCATCGAACGCTGACCTCGAGGGCTTGGGCAAAGTCGTTACGGATGTCGTCAATGTGCTCGATGCCAACCGAGACGCGGATGAGGTCGGGGCTGACCCCCGCCAGAGCCTGTTCGGCAGGCTCAAGTTGCTGGTGCGTGGTTGTTGCCGGATGAATAACGAGGGTTTTGGCGTCTCCGACGTTAGCAAGATGGCTGGCCAGACGGACGCGGTTGATGAAGGTCTGCCCGGCTTCGGCACCACCCCGAATCCCGAAGCTGAGGACGGCCCCGAAACCGTGGCGGAGATAACGCAAGGCGCGTTCGTGGGAGGGATGGGAGGGCAGGCCCGGATAGTTGACCCAGCTCACGGCCGGATGACGGGCAAGCCAAAGGGCCAGCTCCAGTGCATTGTCGACATGGCGCTGCATGCGGAGGGAGAGGGTCTCGAGACCGTTCAGGAAGAGGAAAGCATTGAATGGCGAGAGCGCTGGACCGAGATCGCGCAGTCCCTCGACTCGGGCCCGGACGATAAAGGCAATGTTGCCAAAGGGGCTATCCGGGCCAAACCGTTCCGCGAAGCGGATTCCGTGATATCCCGGTGACGGCTCCGTGAATTGCGGAAAGCGTCCGCTGGTCCAATCGAACCGGCCGGAATCGACAATGATGCCACCGATGGAGGTACCGTGACCCCCGATCCACTTGGTAGCGGAGGCCACAACGAGATCCGCTCCGTGATCAATCGGTCGGGCGAGGTAGCCTGCTGCTCCAAAAGTGTTGTCGACGATGAGTGGCAGCTGTGCTTGGTGTGCAAGGTCGGCCAGAGCCTCCAGATCCGGAATATTGAAGCTGGGATTGCCGATCGTTTCAACGTAGAGCGCGCGGGTCCTCTCATCGATGGCCTTGGCGAATGCAGACGGATCCTCGCCTTCGGCCCAGTGGACCCCGATTCCCAAGCGGGGCAGGGTCACCTTGAACTGGTTGAAGGTTCCGCCATAGAGCGAGCGGCTCGAGACGATATTGTCTCCCGCTTCGGCCAGGGTCGTGATCGCGAGCCACTGCGCTGACTGACCACTCGCGGTGGCGAGGGCGGCCACACCGCCTTCGAGGGCGGCCACGCGTTTTTCGAAGACTTCCGTGGTCGGATTCATGATCCGGGTGTAGATGTTCCCAAATTCTTCCAAGGCAAACAGACGGGCCCCATGTTCGCTATCGTCAAAGGTGTAGGACGTGGTCTGGTAGATCGGGACGGCCCGCGCGCGGGTTCCGGGCGCGGGCTCTTGGCCGGCGTGGATTTGCAGTGTTTCGAACTGATAGGCGTTTGTGTGCATGGTCAACTCCGATGGGGGGTTACACTCGCGGAGCCGACGCAGGGGCAATAAAAAACCCGCTGCGGGGGCGCCGTGCGGGTTGGGGGTTTTGGTTGGATTTCTGAGAAATTACATCGACCGCAAAACCTCAACACCGCACCACTGCCGCATCAAGCAGCAACACATGAGCCGTCCGGTGGGACGACGTCGTGCGGTTGGGTGGGTGGATTGGTAAAACATGGAGGGCGACAATACCCGGATTGGTGGGCGCTGTCAAGAGGCGTACGGAGCAGAATCCACGGGTTCTGCTTGTGCGATCATTAGGAATCCATCCACTCACTGGGGTGCAGTGGTGCATATTAACCTGCCCTTCTTCTTAATCGGAGCCGTTGCCTTGGTCGGCATCCTGCATACCGTGGTGCCCGATCACTGGGCTCCGATCGTGTTGCTGGCACGCCAGGAACAATGGCCCGCCCGGAAACTCGTCCGGGTGGCTCTCGGTGCGGGGGCGGGCCATGTTGTGTCGACTCTGCTCATCGGTTTTGTCATGTGGATTGCTGGTGTTGCCGTCGCGCGACAGTATGGAACCCTTGTCTCGCGCATCTCCAGTCTGGGACTTGTCCTGTTTGGAGGGTGGATGATGTTTTCCGCTTGGCGCGAGCTTGCGAGCCCGGGCAGAGCGGATCGGACAAAGACCCTCAGCGATTTTTCACCACCCGCCCGTTCACGGGCCATGGCGCTCATCCTGGTTTTGGGCTCTTCGCCCATGATCGAAGGGCTTCCGGCCTTTTTTGCAGCAGGCCGGTATGGGGTCTGGCTTCTCGGTGTCATGGCCGGGGTTTTTGCGGCGAGCACGATCCTGACGTATGTCGTCATGTGCGTTTATGCGGCCCGTGGCCTGCATCAGGTCCGAACGCATGCGTTTGAGCGTTATGGGGAGGTGCTGAGCGGCGGATTTATTGTGCTTCTCGGACTGATCTTTCTCGTCTGGCCCGTGCTCTGATTCCGGGATTTTCCCACAGAACACTCCACTCGTTGCTTCCTGCAGGAGAAAACCGAGCTCTCCGTTCGGCAACATTTCGGCGCCGGAGGATACTCGCGACCGCATTGTCACTGCGACTGACTTTACAGACCGCAGCGACGATTTGAAGAATCTCCCGGTGGTTCACATTGAGGGATTTTTGTTTTGATATGACGAATGGTCGGGTGCCGCAAACCGGATTTTTCATCGAGACTGACCGCTGGATTGCCGTATTGGCGAATGCGTCGATGTGATTTCCGCTTTCCGATACAATGACCCTCATTTAGGGGGGTTGACCATGGGCAAGGGTGACAAGCGGAGTTTCCGGGGCAAAATCTGGCGGGGTAGCTACGGGGTCACACGACCGCATCATCCACCTGCTGTTGCCCGAGGTCAGGCCAAACGCAGTGGCCACAAGAGGACGACCCGCTGAAAATGGAATCCAAGGAAAACGTGGGTGCTGCTGTCCAGATCGAAGGATTGGTCAAGCGTTACCGGGGCCGCCCGGCCGTTGACGGACTGGACCTGTCTGTGGCACGGGGCGAGTGTTTCGGCCTTCTGGGCCCCAACGGTGCAGGAAAAACAACGACGCTGCGACTACTCTTGGGCCTGACCCAACCCTCGGCGGGGGCAATCCATGTTCTGGGTTTGCCGGTCCCCGAGCAGGCACGATTTGCCCGGCGCCGCATCGGCGTGGTTCCGCAGGCGGACAATCTGGATCCCGATTTCACAGTCGAGGAAAACCTCGAAGTCTATGCCCGCTATTTTGGGCTGCGGCCTGCTGCCATACGCGACCGTATCCGTTCGCTTCTCGAGTTTGCCGAACTGTCGGAACGGCTCCGGAGCCCCATACGCGAGTTGTCGGGTGGCACCAAGCGCCGCCTGACCCTGGTGCGTGCACTCATCCAGGATCCGGACCTTGTGATCTTGGATGAGCCAACCACGGGCCTCGACCCGCATGCCCGTCAACACCTCTGGAACCGGCTGGAGGAACTCCGGGCCGCAGGCCGGACCCTCATTTTGAGTACCCACTACATGGAGGAAGCGGAGCGTCTCTGTGACCGAGTCGCCATCATGGACAGGGGACGCATCCAGGCGGAGGACACGCCACGCGCCTTGGTTGATCGGTTTCTCCCACGCCATGTCCTCGAAATTCGGGAGCCTCTCAAGGATCGTACGCTGCTTGATCACGAACGCTGTCAGGTGGAAGCGGTCGGGGCACTCACTCTGGTTTATTCGAGCGAACGTGAATATCTCACCTCCCTGGTTGATCGCCTGGGAATCGCCCGTTACCTAGAGCGCCCAAGCAACCTGGAGGACTGTTTCCTACATTTGACCGGCCGTGGATTGCGCGAATGAACGGGCTGTGGCGCCGGTTGCCAAGCCGGGGGTTCAGTGCGGTCTGGATGCGCAACTTCCTGGTCTGGCGGAAGCTTTGGATCCCATCCCTGATCGCCAACTTCGGAGAACCCTTGCTCTACTTGCTTGCCTTCGGTTACGGGTTCGGACAGTTTGTGAAAACCATGGATCATCTGCCCTATCTGGTCTTTCTGGCGACCGGGATCGTCTGTTCCAGCGCCATGAATGCGGCGAGCTTCGAAGCCCTCTATTCAGCCTATACCCGCATGGAAATGCAGAAAACCTGGGAGGCGATCCTCAGCGCGCCGCTCGAGCCGGCCGATGTCATTCTCGGGGAGGTGAGCTGGGCTGCGACCAAGGGTCTCATCAATGCTCTGGCCATTCTCATCGTGGGTTTCGTGCTCCGGCTCTGGTCGGGAGCCATGATTCTCTGGGCTTTGCCAGTGATTTTTCTAGTGGGTTTCGCTTTTGGCGCGATGGCCATGATCATGACGGTTCTGGCACGGAGTTATGATTTTTTTGTCTACTACATGATTCTGCTGTTGACTCCGTTGCTATTGGTTTCCGGCGTGTTTTTCCCGCTGAGTGCCTTGCCATCCCCGGTGGTTCGGGTCGCCCGGCTGCTCCCACTGACCCACGCGATCGAACTCATTCGCCCGCTTTTGACCGGGCGGTTCCCCCATGATGTTTTTGCCCATGTTGCCGTTCTGGTCGTCTATGGAATTGCCGGATACGGCATCGCCACAGCCGTCGCCTATCGACGGCTCCAGCGCTGAAAATAAGGGGTCGGTTGACTCAGTAGCGGTAGTGATCCGGCTTGAACGGTCCATCCTTGGGCAGTCCGAGATAGCGTTCCTGTTCCGGGGTCAGCACCGTGAGTCTTGCTCCCAGCCGCTCCAGGTGGAGACGAGCCACTTTTTCGTCAAGGGCTTTGGGTAGGATCCGTACCCGCCGGTCTGACCGGAGATCTTGTTCCCATAGAGCCAGTTGTGCGAGCACTTGGTTGGTGAACGAGGCCGACATCACGAAGCTCGGATGACCGGTCGCACAACCTAGATTAACGAGACGTCCTTCAGCGAGCAGGATAAGTTCCCGGCCGTCGGGCAGGCGCACCAGGTCGACCTGGGGCTTGATAGAGGTCCAAGAATATTGCCGGAGAGAGGCGACATCGATTTCCGAATCAAAGTGGCCAATGTTGCAAACGACAGCCCGGTGCTTCATACGCAAGAGGTGATCATGGTTGATGACGCGCATGTTGCCGGTGGCCGTGACGAAGAGGTCCACACTCTCCACGACCTCCTCGATCCGGACCACTCGGAACCCTTCCATGGCGGCTTGTAGTGCACAAATGGGGTCGATTTCCGTCACCCAAACTGTGGCACCCAGACCCCGCAGGGCCTGCGCACAGCCCTTTCCGACCTCGCCGTAGCCGAGTACCAGTGCAATCTTGCCGGCGATCATGAGATCGGTGGCCCGTTTGATGCCATCAATAAGCGATTCGCGGCAGCCATAAAGATTATCGAACTTGGACTTGGTCACCGAGTCGTTCACGTTGAACGCTGGGAAGGGAAGTTCTCCGCGGCGCTCAAGGTCATAGAGGCGGTGAACCCCGGTCGTGGTTTCCTCACTCACCCCGCGGACCTCAGCTAGTCGCGAACTGAAAAATCCCGGTTTAGTGCCGAGCCTTTTGCGAAGGCTCGTATGCAGAGCGGCCTCCTCCGGATTCTGCGGGTGGTCCAATGCCGCCGGGCGTTCTTCCGCGCGGGAGCCGAGTACCAGGTAGAGTGTGGCGTCCCCTCCATCGTCCAAGATCAGGTTCGGTCCTTTCCCATCCGGCCACTCGAACAGCTCGGCCACGGCTTCCCAGTATTCCTCAAGCGTTTCACCTTTATGGGCGAAAACCGGAATGCCACGGGCAGCAAGGGCCGCCGCAGCGTGGTCTTCAGTGGAAAAGATGTTGCAGGATGCCCAGCGCACCTGGGCGCCCAAGGCGATCAGCGTCTCGATGAGAACTGCCGTTTCGATTGTGAGGTGGAGACAGCCCGCAATACGGGCACCTTGGAGGGGCAGTCGCCCCGCGTATTCCTGTCGCAGCGCCATGAGTCCGGGCATTTCATGCTCGGCGATGGAGATTTCTCGGCGGCCCCAGGGGGCAAGTGCCAAGTCACGGATGCGGAAATCCTGTACGGACGTTTCGGTGACGGGTGTGGCACTCCGTGGGCGTGTGGCGGATGACATCGAGGTCCTCCTTAGCGGATGCGCTGGACGCGGCGAACATCCGCCGCATCTTTCAGGGCTTCAACCTGGTCAAGGTGCTCCCAAGTGAACTCCGGTTCCATTCGGCCAAAATGTCCATAGGCGGCCGTTTTTTGATAGATCGGGCGAATCAGGTCCAGTTCCCTGATGATTCCGTTAGGGGTGAGATCAAAATGCTTCCTGACCAGCTCCACAAGGCGGGTATTCTGAACGAGTCCCGTACCGAAGGTTTCGACTGCGATGGACACCGGTTCGGCCACCCCGATTGCATAGGACAGCTGGACTTCGCAACGCCGGGCAAGTCCCGCAGCGACGATGTTCTTGGCGACATGCCGGGCCGCGTAAGCGGCCGACCGGTCTACCTTGGAAGGATCCTTGCCGGAAAAGGCGCCGCCGCCGTGCCGGGCCATCCCTCCGTAGGTGTCGACGATGATTTTGCGTCCCGTAAGTCCGCAGTCTCCCGCGGGACCCCCGGTCACGAAGCGGCCGGTCGGATTGATGAGAATCCGGGTTTCCTTGCGGATCCACTCGGCAGGCAGGGTCGGCTTGATAATGAGTTCCTGGACCGCTTGTCTCAGGTCCTCATTCGAAACGTCCGGGTCGTGCTGGGTGGAGACCACAATTGCGGTGCAATACTGGGGGACGCCATCCGCGTAGTAAAGGCTGACTTGGCTTTTGGCGTCGGGTCTCAGCCAAGGCAGTGCTCCTGACCGCCTGAGTTCGGACTGCCGGCGCATGAGACGGTGTGCAAAAGTGATCGGGGCGGGCATGAAGACGTCCGTTTCGTCCGTGGCATAACCGAACATGATGCCCTGGTCACCTGCCCCTTGGGCTTCGGGTGTCTCCCGGTCCACACCTTGGGCGATATCGCCGGACTGTTTCCCGATCAGGGAAATAACGCCGCAGGTGGCCCCATCGAACCCGACTTCGGAACTGGTGTAGCCGATTCCGGTGATGACCTGGCGGACCAGCTCATCGAGATCGACCCAGGCTTGGGTCGAAATTTCTCCAGCGATAATGGCCACCCCGGTCTTTACAAGGGTTTCACAAGCCACCCGGCTGCGGGGATCCTGGGCAATCAGGGTATCGAGAATCGCGTCCGAGATCTGGTCTGCGACTTTGTCGGGGTGACCCTCGGAAACCGACTCGGAACTGAAAATCATGGTGTTCGTAGACACGGCGATCCCCCCTCTGGAGAACGCCCATTATACCCGGCCTCAGCGGTTGGAATGGGGCGAAGAGGCGATCAGGAAGCGGGCCAGGAGGTTGATCAGAAGGATCATGAAGGTGATCAGAAAAGCAGCGACGTAGGCCAGAGCATGGGCCGAATGGAAGGGTTCGCCGATGAAGCTCCAGATAACGTAGGTGAGGTAGGCCACGGGTTCATGGATCAGGTGCCCGGACCAGCTGTAGTTGGACCAGCCTGCGGTATAGAGCAGTGGGGCGGTTTCACCGGCCGAAATTGCGAGCGCCAGGAGAATACCAGTCCCGATGCCTGGTGCGGCAGCCTTGAGCAGGACCTTGAACACAACTTGGTGGTCACGGCATCCCAAGGCGTAGGCGGACTCCCGGATGCCCGATGCGACTCGACGCAGCGCCAGTTCGGTACTTCGGACGATATAGGGCAACATGAGCACCGCGAGCGTAATTGCACCAGCGGCCAAGGAAAACCGCCAGCGCAGCCAGACGGTGAGGGTGACATAACCTACGAATCCGAGCACGATCGAGGGCACGCCCACCAGAACATCGCTCAAAAACCGGGTCAGGGTTCCGAGCCGGCCCTCGCCGAACTCGCTGAGATAGAGACCCGCCGCGACTCCAACCAGCGCGGACAGGATCATGGCCGAACCGGACAGGAGTGCCGTACCCAGGATCGCGTTTTTGAGCCCCCCCCCGACTCCCACGGTATTTTCGACCAGAATTTTTGGTGACAGGCTGTGGAAACCTTTCAGGAAGACGTAGAGCAGGATCTGGACCATGGCCACCGACAGTGCGACCAGGGCGGTACCGGCCAGAAACCAGCCGATCGCGCTTTTGATGCGTCGGTACCGGATCCAGCCGGATGAGGGTCGGGGGGGGAGGTCCCTTGTGGCCTGGCTCATAGTGTGTGTTCCTTGAGCATGCCAATCAGGAACCGGGCTATCCCATTGGTGATGAGGGAGATGACCAGCAGAAGAACGGCGATTTCTGCGAGCGAACGCACCGCCATGCCGGTCGGGTCGGCTAGCGCGCTGTCCAACTGGGCCACAATAAACGCTGCCATGGTGGAGATCGGACTGTAGACGTTGTGGGGCAGGTAGTTCAGTGCATTTCCGCTCACCATGAGCACGGCCATGGTTTCGCCGAGGGCTCGACCGAAAGCCAGCATGGTGGCACCCGCTAGGGCCGTTTTCTGCCCCGGGAGGAGAATCCGGGTGGCCACCTCGAAGCGGGTGGCACCGAGACTGATCCCTGCTTCACGCATCTCCGTGCTCTGGCTGCGCAGCGCATCGCGCAGAGTGGCCGTGATGAAGGGGACGATCATCAGGCACAGCACGAGACTCGAGGTGAGCAGTCCATAACCCGAACCGATGGGCCGGGCCAGGAACGGAATGAAGTGGAAAATCCGGGCCAGGATGGGAAAGACATGGTGACTCAGGAAAGGGATCAGGAAAACGATGCCCCAAAGTCCGAAGACGACGGATGGTATCCCGGCCAGAAGTTCGACGAAGAACGAGACGAAATGGCCGAAGCGATGGGGTACCGCCTCACTGAGGAAAAGGGCGGCACCCAGACCGAGGGGGAAAGCGAAGAGAAGAGCGATCAGGGCACTGCCCAGGGTTCCTGCCACCAGAAACAGAATGCCGAACTGGGCTCCAGGCATGACGGTCTCGCCATGGCGCTGGACGGGATTTGCGTACTGGTTGCCGATATTCCAGGTATCCCGCCAGAGAAAATCCAGCCCGTTGTAATGGATGGCGGGCCACGCGTAGAAAACCAGGAAAGCCGCAATAGCGAGCAGCACCAAGGGGACCAACAGGGCGAAAAAGGCCAGCAGACGTCGAAACCACATGGACTGCCTCATCCTCAGGTCCGGAAACGGGGGGGCTTCTGCCCCCCCGTTGTGAGAGGCCAGTTTAATGGATTTCCGCGATCTGTCGCTGGCTCTGGAGGACGGCCAATTTCGGCAGCGGTGCGAACCCAACCCGGTTCAGGAATGTGGGTGCGTTTCCGCCCGACGGAGCGATGGCCCAGTCGAGGAACTCACGGACGGCCCGTGCCACGTGACGGGAAGCCTGGTGATTTTTGACGATGACGTACTCATAGTTGATGATCGGGTAGGCATTCGCTCCCGGCGCAAAGACCAGGCTGATGCTCTGGTTGGGTGGCGTATGGGGGGCACGAGAGGCGACTGCTGCTTCAACATTCGCGTGGGTGAGGAAAACGAATTGCCCGGCGCGGTTTTTGAGCCAGGCCTGCCCCAAGTGCTCTTTGAGGATCGCCGAACGATAGCTGACCCCGATATAGGCAATGGCATACGGATTGGTGGCCAGAGCCTGCACCATTCCGGGGTTTCCGGTGGCTCCGATCTCTCCCCGGACCGATGGCCAGCTCACGGTGGTTCCGTACCCCGTGGACTTCATCCAGGCGGGAGTGGAGAAACTCAGGTACTGGGTGAAGATAAAGGTGTCACCGCTGCCGTCGCTGCGGTGGATCGGCAGGATCAGGTGGTGGGGAAGCGGCAAGTCTGGATTGAGGGCACGAATGGCGGGGGCATTCCAATAACGGATTTGGCCCGCGTAGATAGCGGCCAAGACAGGGCCTGACAGGTGCAACGGACGGTTGTTGAGTCCCGGCAGATTGTAGTTGATCATCTGGCTCGAAATGGCGAGCGGAATGTTGAGCAACCCGGGATGCAGGTGCTGTAGCGCAGGACTCAGGTAGGCATCCGAGGCGCCGAGCTGCACGAGATTGGCCGTGGCCTGTGCGATCCCGGTTCCGCTTCCGGTCGCCTCGGTGGTGATCCGGATCCCAGGATGGGTTGCGGTATAGGTGGGAACCCAAAGGTTGAAGAGGGGATAAAGCAGGGTGGAACCGGTTTCGATCAGGTGGATCGTCCGGGCCTGGCTCGGGGCCGGCCACAAGGCACAAAGGCCAGCAAGGGCCAAGGCAGCGAGGGTAGGGGAACGGACGAGAGAGTGAATCCGGAGTTTCGACATGGCAAGGCTCCCGGGTCAGTGAAAGGATTGTGAGACTGATCTCAGTGCAGCCTATACCAGAAATATGGCATTTTTGTGACAATCAGGCGGGTGGTAGACGGGTCAGCGGGGCTGTGGCTTTTCCGGGATCAGGGCATCGTCCATCTGACGGGCACGTACGAGGGCGGGCCGGACGCTCAGGCGGGCCCAGTAGCTTTCGAAGGCAGGACGACTTTCCAGGGTGCCGAACTGAAGGCCGAATCCGATATGCGATCCGAGGTACACGTCAGCTGCCGTGAAATGGGATCCGAGAAGGTAGCTCCCCCCCGAGAGGGCCCCTTCCAGGACATCGAGCGTCCGGTCGTAGTTTCCATATCCCATCATGCGTTCACGCTCTGCCGGGACTATAAAGCCCAGCGCGTGGTTGGATATTGCAGCTTCGAGGGGTCCTGCGCCGAAGAAGAGCCAGCGGTAGTAGGGTCCCCGCAGGGGATTGCCTGGAGCCGGTGCCAGTCCGGCGGCGGGAAAAGCATCCGCCAGGTAGGTGCAAATAGCCGCCGTCTCGGTCACGACCACCTGACCATGCTGGATCGCCGGAACCTTACCCATGGGGTTTATGGCGAGGTAGTCCGGCGTTTTCATGGAAGTTCCGTAATCGAGTACCACGGACTCGTAGGGGGCCCCCGTCTCCTCAAGCATCCAGCGGATGATTCGTCCTCGTGACTGGGGGTTGGTATAAAAGGTGAGTCGTGCCTCGGTCATGGCCTGTATTTTCGGATGGCGGGGAAGACCGTACGACGGTATAGGGAACGACAAACCTCGTCAACGACCCGTCACTCAAGGTTCAGGGAGAGGACCGGGAGAGTCTTGCCGGGTTGCCCCATCCAGTTGCATTTTTTTCCTGAGGGGGCCGATAATGCGCCCTTCCATGAGGATCCCGTCGGGCGTAAGCCTCCCGGTGGAGCCCGAGTCCGCAAAATCCCATGCCCAACCGTGCGAATACATCCGATGACCCACTAATCCGGGCTGCCGCGGGAGACTTGTCCTGTCCTTGGGCGCCGGTCAGTTGGCCCGCAGGTCCCGAGACCTTGCTCTGGCCGGATCCGGGCAACCCACGGGCAGCGCTTTACATGTTCTACCAAGTCGGCAGTGCCGATGAACCTGCTGCTCCGACCGGACTGGCCCATTTTTTGGAACACATGATGTTCAATGGTAGTGCCCGTTTCCCTGACGGGGATTTCGATCGCGTTCTGGAGGCGGCCGGGGGAAGTAACAATGCTTATACCACCGAGGAGATGACGGTTTATCACGAGCATTTTCCGGCTACAGCGACCGCCACCGCGTTCGCGCTTGAAATGGATCGCATGCGTACCCTGCTCATTGATGCTGAACGGGTCGACCGTGAACGGGGAGTGATCTTGTCCGAGCGGGAAGCCAGTGTGGAGAATGACCCGGTGGCCTGTTTCCTCGAAGAGGTGCAGGCGGTGGCCTGTGCGGGAACGGCCTACGCCCACCCTGTTATCGGATGGGCCGAAGATATTGCGCGCATCGATGAGTCTTCTCTCAGCCGGTTCTATAACCGCCACTACCGGTATGCCCGACCCACGATCGTTGGAGTCGGAGGCATCGAGCCGGAGCACTGGAACCGGCTGTGTGTCGATCAGGGGCTCGACCAGGCCCCGGACCGTGTGGCTGGGGCGAGCGAACCAGTACCCGTGGGACCGCATTCGGCTGGGGAGCGTCGGATCGAGCGTTCAGCTGCTGTTCAGTCTTCCTATTTGGCGCTATCGTTCCCCACTCCAGCGGTGACGGCTCCCTCAGCCTTGGCTCATGAATTGCTTTGGACGGTCCTGGTTGAAGGAGTGGCCTCCCGCCTTCACGCGTTACTGGTTGAACGCAAGGCCGAAGCCATTGCTCTCGAGGCTTACCGGATCGGTCATCGGGTGCCCGGATGCCGGATTCTGCTGGTCGCGCTGGCTCCGGGCAGACGACCGCAGACGGTCGAACGCACGATCCGCCAGGCACTCGCCCAGTTGGCTGATGCCGGCCCCACCGACGAGGAACGGATCCGGGCGATCAACCAGAGACTGGCTTCCTATTATCATCAGCTTGAGTCGGTCACGGGGCGGGCCGAACTTTTGGGGCGCGCCTGGACCCTGCACCGTGATCTTTCCCGGATCCAGACTTATCCGGGGCGACTCGAGGCTGTGGGTGCCGATGAAATCCGCGATGCAGCACGAGACGCATTCGGACAGGGTGGATGGACGGTGGGGTGCCTTCATCCTGACGGGACATGAACAGGATCGGGGTCAAGTCGGGTACCCTTCCGTCCGGGCTCCGCGACTGGAGGTCACTTGACGGGATTCTCGAAGAAGTCCTCGAACCTGGGATCGAGCTTGTCCTTTGCCCCCGTCCGGAGGTACCGCTCATCACGGTCACCTTTCTCTGGGAGGGTGGAGCGTTACTTGATGCACCGGATTATTTCGGCCAGGCTCAGACCACGTCCGAACTGCTCGTCAAAGGAACGAAAACCAGTGATGCCATCACGCTTGCCGCCCGTTTCGAGGTTTTGGGGGCAGATTTCGAGACCTGGGCGGGTCGGGAGTGCTTGGGAATAACCCTTTCGGCACCGCGCCGGGTTTTCCCTAAGGTTTGGGATCTCGTGGAGGACGTGTTTGAATCCTCCCGGTTTACTGCATCCGAGCTGCACAAGCTGCAGAAACGGTCCATTGCCGCGATCCGGGTCGCCAAGGATGGTGATCCCCGTTCCTTGCTTTCGGTCTACGCGGACAGCTGGATTTACGGCAGCGGGAGCCCCTATGGACATCCGGTCGGAGGGGACGAGATCAGTTTGGGCCGGCTTGAGCCGGGTTCCCTCCGACGGTTCTGGTTCCAGCATTTGCGGGATCGCAGAGCGGTGGTGAGCGTGGCCGGGGATTTCGATCCGGACGAGATCCGAGCCTCCCTGACCCGAATCTTTTCCTCGCGCAAAGTGCAAAACCCCGGCAGTTCGGATCTTCAGGTTCCAGTCGAACCCCCGATCGGTATGCGGGGTTTGTTCATCGACCGACCGGGTGCCACCCAGTGTTATTTTTGGATGGGTGGGCTGGGTGTTGACCGTCGCTACCCGGAGCGCGTCGGACTTGAGCTTGTGCAGTCGGTTCTGGGTGGCCGGTTCAACTCCCTCCTCAATCGACGTCTTAGGATCGAAGAGGGTTTGACCTACGGGGCTCACGCAGGGTATACCCTTCCCAGCTTCCGCGGGGTGAGTTACCTCACGTCTTATACGCCGACTGAGCGGACCCGCCGGGCTCTGGACGCTGCGTTCGATGTGCTCAGGCGAGCGCGGGAGGTGGGTTTGCTGGAAGCCGACCTCAAGGCGGGGCGTCTTTACCTCAAAGGTCAAGAGGCTTTTCGTTATGAAACCACGAATCAGTGGTCGTTCCGGCTGGCTCTCCGACGATTCCATCATTTGTCCCTGGCTGATTGGGCCGGGTATGCCGAAGCCTTGGATCAGATCTCTCCAGCCCGGGCGGGGGTGATCCTGCGCGAAGTCTTTCCCGCTCCCGAGGACTGTTTTCTGGTGGTCATCGGTGATGCCCGGTCGTTGCTGCCGGACCTTGTGGATCTCGGTGAGTGGAGCCTTGAAAGCCTCTCGTCGCCGGGTTTCGGCCCGGCTCGTCCTCAGCCCGTCGAACCGGTCAAGGTCTAGGCTGACCCCTCCGGATTCCCAGTCTGGTTCAAGATCCATTCCGATAAGGCTGAAGCCGGCAGGGGCTTTGAAAACAGGAAACCCTGCACGGCGTCGCAGCCGGCATTTTCCAGATGTTCCAACTCCTCGCGGCGTTCAATGCCTTCCGCGATAACCCGGAGCTCGAGACTGTGGGCGAGATCAATAAGGGCACGCACGATGCGTCGCGACGGTTCCTGGATCGGGAGTGGCTTAATCAGGGAGCGATCGATCTTGAGTGTTTGGACAGGCAGCTCCTGCAGGTAGGCCAGGGAGGAATAGCCGGTCCCAAAATCATCAAGGGCAGTAGAAATTCCCATGTCGCGGAGTTGGTACAGGATTTTTCTCCCCTGTTCCGGGTCGTTCATGAAAGTCGATTCCGTGATCTCCACGCCGAGCCGCTCGGGAGGGAAACCGGTTTCCTCCAGCGTGTCCCGAATCGATTGCAGGAGGTCCCGATGGGCGAACTGAAGGGCGGACAGGTTGATGGCCAGGGACGGACGGACCGTCTCCGGGATGGGCAGGCGCATGAGGTTCCGGATCGATTCGGCCAGCACAAAACGGCCAAGCTCGTGGATCAAGCCGATCCTTTCCGCCGTCTGGATGAACGTGTCGGGTGGAATCAGTCCCAGTGTCGGATGCTGCCAGCGCACCAGGCCTTCAACCGACAAAAGCCTGAGTCCGGGTAGGCTGAGAACGGGTTGAAAATGCATGATGAACTCGTGGCGTTCGAGGGCAAGTCCCAGATCGGTTTCAAGCCGTAAGGCCGCCAGGGTGTTTTTGGCGTCGGTTTGATCGTAGTACGCGAGATGGCGGTCAGGTGACAACTTGGCTTGGTCGAGTGCAATCGCAGCGCGCGTGAGTAGCTCGGCGATGGAAGTTGCGTCTCGGGGCGATTGGCTGATTCCCATCGCGAAGGAGAAACGAAAACGGTGTAGGCCGAGATGAACGGGATGCTGGCAAACTTGGGCAAGGTCTTCAAACAGGCGCTCGATGGAGTGTTCTGGATTGCCCGGTAGGAAGAGTGCAAACCGGCTGGCATCATCTCGTCCCAGGATATCGTGGGGGCCGAGATGGTGTCGGATATGGTCGGCCAGGTAGCGGAGGACAAAATTCCCGGCTGCTGTACCAAAAGCACCGTTGATGTAACGGAGCTGGCTCACGTCGATGAGCACAACCGTCGCCTCGCCGCGCACTTGCTGCCGCAAGGCCGTTATGCTTGCCTCGACCCAGCCGGAACGGTTGAGAAGGTGGGTGAGAGGATCCTCGCGGGCCAGGTGCTTTTGGATGGAGGTCTCATTGGAGATACGGGTCAGCCGGTGGAGGAGAAAGTAGACCGCGACTGACGACAGCACAATAAAAAGGTCACCCTTCAGGATTTCAACCAGGGTGCGTTCCGTTTCAGGCAAATGAAGGGTCGCCACGACCAGGTCCGAGAGGGTAATCCAGAGAAACCCTGCGGCAAAGTAAGTCACTGTGACGATGAAGGCGAGCTTTCTGGAGAGCAGATTTGATCTCATGGTCCCATCCGGTTAGGGAGGTGGTGGCGGGTGGGGTGCTGCCCGACCGCGGACAGGGTGGATTGCCCCCTCAGGGGTGTAATCTCGTTTTGGCTGGATCGGGAACCGCGCGGCCGTTTTCAAAGCGTGCCCAGAGCAGGCGTCGTCGAATGTGGCCATGACGACTAGTACTCAAAAGTCCGGTCGCGCCCCAGAGAGGGGTCCTCAGGGGTCCATGTAAGTTTCTGAGCCAAGGAACCAAACGGTAGGCATCAAAACCGAAGGCCACGAGCCGAGCCTCCCGGCGCTCCCGGTTGGGCCAGAGCCGCGCAATGGTTTGGCGGACGCCGTGCCAAGTGGGGGCTGGATCCAGCAACCAAGGCATTGCCAGAATATGCAGTCCGTCAAGATCGGGATGCCTGCTCTTCGGGACGTCGTCCCGGGACAGTCCATAAACGGGTACGCGGTTTACGCCGAAGTACTTGAGTTCCGGAAGGATCTCTCGGGCCTCCAGAGGTGATGCCGCGACGAGAATGAAACGGAGGTCGGATCTCGGTTCGGGCACAAATTCAAGGGGCATCCCCAGCGTGTCGGCCAAAGCCTGTTCGCGGATCACACTGGCATTCACTCTGAGGAGGCTACGGATATCGTGAGCGTAGCTCCGACGGTCGGGGGTATATCGCACGACGGACAGAAGCCTGCCGCCAGACGGTCGCAGAGCCGTTTTCAGGTCCGAAACCAAGGATCGACCCCAGGTCCCGTGCGGGACGAGCATGGCGCCGAACAATTCTTTCCTTTGGGCCAGCCGTCTCGCGATCTGTCGGATTTCATCCCCTGGAGAGAGTGAGAACTCATGAAAGGTAGCAGGACGGGCGGTTGCCGGTGGCAGGTTGTTCAGGGCGAGGACCGGAATTGATGGTTGCAGCCGCGCCAGTTCCGCAACTTGGGGGGCAAGCAGTGGACCGATGATCCAATCGGCTCTTTGGGACAGGGCCTTTTGGTAGGCTTTCCGTAGTCCGGAACGGCGACTCCCGGTGTTGTCAAAGAATATGCGGGGTGGGGTTGCGTTCGGGTTGGCAGCAAAGCGGGAGGCCAGAATCCCGACCTCGATGGCCCGGCCGGCGCTGGCGTAGCGGTGCGTGAGCGGGAGGAGGACTGCGAGCCTTGAGGGGTAGGCGCTGATCCGCGTGAGCAGATGAAGGAGATCGGGGAGCACGCTGGTTTCGGCCGGATGGTGGGGATGACGCTTGCGCCATTGAGCCAGAGCCTGTGGGAAAAGGGCTGGGTTTTGCCATGCCGAGCGGTATAGGTCGGCAAGCTCGATCCAGCCTCGGGCGATCGGATGGGCCTTCGGGGGAAGAGCCAGCGGATGGGTACTCTGGAGAGCGGCCCGGGCCAGTGCTTTCCAAAGCAGTCGCTGGTTGGTGAGTCGGTCGTGAGCCCGGGACAGCAGGCGGGCACGGGCGTCGAATACCCGGGTACCCCGTTGTACTGCTCCATTCGCGAACCAGACCTGTCCTCTCAGTGCGAGAAAGGTCGGGGCCAGGTTCGAGGGGGGGCGGGGTGCCGACAACATCAGGGCTTGAGCCCGAGTGGATCGTTTTTTGGCCAGCAGATCATGGAGCCGGGAGTCCAGGGCTGCGAAGAGGAAGGATGGGCCGACACGCCGGGCCGCGGATCCTCGTAGAAGACGGTGAGCCTCGCGGATCCGACCGGCCGTCAAGGCATCCTCGGTGGCCCGGATCAAAGACCGGCCCCCGGCACGACTGGTCGGTTCGAGGCGGACGAGTGCCATTCGCTCCCGTACCGCCTCCTGCCAGTGATGATTTGTTTCCGCGAGGCGCGCCGCCGTTCGTAGGGATTGGGCCGCTGGCGGTGGGGAGGGGAGAGTCGCGCAACCCGTGATGGCCAGTATGCCAATGAGGGGAACCAGAATGCGGGATCGCGAGGACATTGGCGTAAAATCACCCCCGGTACACAGGCTGGTGTTCCATTGTCGCAGTTTCTTCACCGATTGTCTCAAGGGACTGAACCTGGAGAGTTGGCCGTTGTGGCGACCCCGATTGGCCATCTGGATGATCTCAGTCCACGTGGCCTCGAGGCTCTCCGGGCCTCGAACCGGATTGTGGCCGAGGATACCCGACGCACCCGCAAGCTTATGGCCCATTTCGATCTCCATGTGCCGCTTGTCTCCTGTCATGCTCACAACGAAAGGGAGCGCATTCCCTTTTTGATCGAGTGCCTGAAACGGGGCGAGAGGCTGGCTTTGGTTTCGGATGCAGGAACACCGCTCTTGAGCGATCCGGGTTGCTGGCTCGTTGCGGCCGCACACGAGGCCGGCTTTCGAGTCACACCGGTACCGGGGCCGTCTGCCGCCCTGGCTGCCCTGTCGGTGGCGGGATTCCCAGCCTCCCGGTTCCATTTTGAAGGCTTTCTTCCGCCACGGGGCTCTGCCCGTGTGGCCCGCCTCCGTGCACTTGCCAAAATCGGCATCCCTCTGGTTTTCTTCGATTCTCCTGTGCGTCTCGTGCGTCTTGTTGACGAGCTGGCCGAAATCTTCGGCCCAGACCGGAAAGCACTCCTTGCACGTGAGATGACCAAGCAGCATGAAGCGCTCCACCGGGCCTCGCTGTCCGAACTCAAAACGTTCCTCGCCTTGCAGAACGGGGCGGTCCGAGGCGAGATCGTTGTGGTGGTGGAGGCAGCGGCGGGGGTGATGGACGATGAAACCACTGAGCTGCCTGATGTGCGGCTGGATCGCGTGCTCCGGTTACTTCTGGATTCGCTTTCTCCATCGCGTGCGGCCACGGTGGCATCAACCCTCTTGAACCTCCCCCGTTCTGTGGCTTACCGGCGGGTCCTCGAACTCAGGGGCAAGGCACCCTCCCGCCCTGATGGCTGAGGGAACTTGCTTCCCGTCAGCGGCGTCTCGTTTTTTTGGCCTTGGAGGGACTTTTCTTTGCGGCCGGGATATTCCGCGACGTCGATTTCCTCGTGGCAGAGGTCCGGTTGGCGGCTCGGGCAACGGCAGGCGGCTTGGATTGACGGGTCGGTGTGGTGCCTTTCCGGGTGCGGGGGGTTGCTCTCCGTTGCCGGCGTTCGTTGATGGCCCGTTTGATCTGCCGGAAGATGGCCGGAATTGCTCCGTCCGCGTTAATTTCGGCGAGGAATCCGCGCGTCCGGTAGAAACTGACGAGCGGTTCGGTTTGTGCCTCGTAGACGCGGAGCCGGTTGATGATGGTCTCTTCGTTATCATCACTGCGGTGACGCAAGAGTGTGCCGCAGTTGTCGCATTGGTCGTCGAAACGGGGGGGGGAGGTGTAGCGGTTGTAAACCGCTCCACACTGGGGGCAAGTCAGACGTCCGGACAGGCGCTGGATCAGGTACTCGGAATCCACCCGGAACAGGATGGTGACCGTGAGAGGCCGGTTTAGGGTCTCGAGAAGCTTCTCCAATGCCTGGGCCTGTTCCAGATTCCTCGGAAAGCCGTCAAGCAGGAATCCGGACCGGGTATCGGGTTGAGCCAGCCGGTCGCGGATGATACCCATCACAATGGTGTCGGAGACGAGCAAGCCCTGATCCATGGCCGCCTGGGCCTCGAGCCCCAAGGGCAGTCTGCTTTGAACTGCCTGGCGAAGCAGTTCGCCAGTTGAGATCTGGGGAATCCCGTAGTGCTGGGACAAGAGACGAGCCTGGGTTCCCTTCCCGGAACCGGGGGCGCCGATCAAGACGATTTGGACGGGTGACTGCATGGATAGACCCGGATCAAGGGAGGAGGTTGGCCGGTTTCAAGTTGCCGCGCTAAACTACCGCGTGCGGTGCGCGGCGTCAACCGGAGGCATCTTGATCGTGATTCGGGTACCAATCTTCCGCAGCTCGGGGATAGGAGCGTCATGAAGAAAAAATCCTTGCCAGCAAACATCTTGTATGCCCAGTCCGGAGGGGTGACGTCGGTCATCAATGCAACGGCTTGGGCATTGATTGATGAGGCGCGGAGAAAAAGAGGATCCGTTGGCGACGTTTACGTCGGATCGGATGGGATCGTGGGCGTTCTCGAGGAGAATCTCGTTGATGTGAAAAGAATTCCTGAATCCCTGCTTGCGCGACTCCCCTATACTCCGGCCGGTGCCTTCGGCTCGTGCCGTTTCAAACTGGGTACTCCCGAGAAGAATCCCGGCCAATATGAGAGGCTTTTCGCCGTTTTCGTCGCCCACCAGGTCGGTTATTTCTTCTACAACGGGGGCGGTGATTCACAGGATACGGCTCGCAAGATCGCCGAATATTGCAAAGGCCGGGGTCACCCAGTCCGGGTTTTGGGATTGCCCAAGACGATCGACAACGACCTCTACGGAACGGATTTTTCGCCTGGATACGGTTCGGTTGCCAAGTACATCGCGGTTTCCACATTTGAGGCCGCGCTGGACGTCGCTTCCATGTCTCGGACCTCCACCCGGGTTTTCATCCTCGAGGTCATGGGTCGGCACAGCGGCTGGATCGCCGCTGCCTCGGCCCTCGCGCAGAAGCGGGCTGGAGATCCTCCCCACCTCATCCTGTTTCCGGAGCGACCGTTCGATGCCGAGGACTTCCTGGCCCGGGTACGTGAAACGGTCGAATCCCGCGGGTTCTGCGTCATTGTCGCCTCCGAGGGGATTCGCGACCGGGAGGGGCGGTTTATCAGCGAGAGTGGGGGAAAGGATGCCTTTGGCCATGCACAGCTCGGCGGGGTGGCGCCGATGCTGGCCCAGCTGGTTGGAACGCGTCTCGGATACAAGTACCACTGGGCCGTATCCGACTACCTGCAACGTGCTGCCCGGCACCTGGCTTCCCGGACCGATTGGGAGGCGGCTCTGGCGGTGGGTCGGGCGGCGGTTCGCAAGGCTCTGACCGGTTCGGATGGCGTCATGTTGACCCTCCTGCGCGGAGCCGGTTCGCGCCCCCGTTTCCGGATTGGAGAGATTGCCCTAGACCAGGTGGCCAACCGGGAACGGCCGCTTCCTCCGGAGTTCATCGGGGCTGGGGGATACGGCCTGACACCAGCGGCCCGGCACCATCTCCTGCCCCTGATCCAGGGAGAAGCCCCACTCCCTTACGCAGGTGGAATCCCGGACTATGTCCGTGAGCTTCCCCGGCGATGGCTCAGGAAGAGGTTGCCTCCTTTTGCCGCTCGCTGAGCCTTCCTGGCATCACCATCCATTCGCTGAGGGGGGGAGCGACTCGCGCCGGCGGCTGGCTTTCTGCCTGGGTCTCACGGCCCTCTACGCGCTCATCGAGTTTGCCGCTGCTCGCTGGGCTCACTCTCTCGCCCTCCTCGGTGATTCGGGTCATATGCTGGTCGACACCTTGGCCCTGGTCATTGCCATGGCGGGGGCCAGCCTCTCTCGGAGGCCTCCCTCTGAGCACCAGACCTATGGCTGGGGTCGGGCGGAAGTCATTGCCGCCGCCATCAACGCCATCCTCATGCTGACCCTGTTCGGTGCCCTGGCGACCCTGTCTATCCGGCGCCTGCTTCGGCCGGAACCGGTACCGGTGAACGGGTGGACCGTGCTGGTCATCGGAGCGGGTGGTTTGATCTTGAACTTGGGCGTAGCCCGGATCCTCCATGCCCACCGCGATTCGCTCAATGTTCGCATGACCTTCTGGCATGCCATGGGCGACCTTTTGGGCTCCCTCGCAGCCATCGCGGCGGGTGCCGTGATCGTTACGACCGGTTGGATGCCGATCGATCCAATCCTGTCGCTGTTCATTGCGGCCCTCATTCTCGTCGTGGGGGTCCGGTTGTTCCGGCAGGCTCTCCATGTCCTTCTCGAAGGTGTGCCCCCCGGGCTGGACGCCATCCGGATCGGGGAAAGCCTGTCCCAGCTGGAAGGTGTGCTTTCCGTTCACGATCTCCATATCTGGGCCCTTTCTTCTGAACAGGTTGCGTTGTCCGCTCACGTGATGGTAGAAACCCTGGGTGACTGGTCAATCGTGCTGGAGCGCCTGGCCCGCCACCTGGAAAGTCGCTACGGAATCCGTCACATTACCCTCCAGCCGGAATCCTGGGTCCGGAAGGTCCCGGTTGAATCGGTCGCCCGGCACCATTCCGGGCCCGGCGAATCTGTGTAGAATCCTAGATGGTCCGCAACCGACGGACCCCGCCTGAACCCGAACGGAGGTGCCCCGTGCTTGCGACACAAATTCGACAGAAAGACAGCCATTTCTACTTCATCAACTACACCGCGCAGGATCTCCTGAACCGGGTCCGGTTCATCTCCCGCTTCTATGGGGAAGGTGGGCAGATCCGTCCGGAAGATACGGATACGGAAGATGACATCGTTCGGTTCATCGCACGGGTGGAACGGAGTGACGGGGCTTTCCAGCGGGAGCTGTCCCGGGCCAAGGTGCGCGCCCTTCAGAATTTTTACGAGACCGCGATTTCCCAACCGCCGATTCCCGGTACGATCCTGCTTTTCACGAAAGAGTCCCTGGAATTCACTCCGCTGTCAGGCGTCCGCCATGTCGGCAATTTGAGTGAGCCCCGCGACCGGTTCCTGATCATCGATGGCCAGCATCGACTGGCGGCATTGCACTTCTACCTCAAAAAAAAACCAGAGGAGGCAGCCTCACTCCACATCCCCTGCATCCTGTTCGATGGGCACAGCGAAGATTTTGCAACCGAGATGTTCGTCATCATCAACTCCACGCCGACCCGGATCAACAAGAGCCATCTCATTGACCTGTATGAAAAAGTGTCGTGGGCGGAACCGGACCGGAAGTTTGCCGCCCGCATCGTCGATGCTCTCTACAGCGCAACGGACAGCCCGCTCCGCTATCGCATCAACCGGTTGGGGGGGCGTAGCCAGCAGGAGAAATGGATTCTCCAGGCAGAACTGTTCAATGAACTGCATCGTTGGGTCCGTGCCCGCTGGCCGGCCATCGAGAAGGGGGGTGCCACGGCCCGCGAGGCGGAACGCGACTACCGGGTGATCCGCGATTTTTTCAAGGCCGCACAGAAAGTCTTTGGTACGGCCTGGGGCAGCAACAGCCGGTACATGGTGACCCGTCCTGTGACCCTCAAGGCACTGATCCGGGTGGCAGCCGATCTGGCCGAAAGCGATCGGGACCCGGAGGAGGGCCGGATCGAACGGTGGGAGGTGCGTCTGTCGCCATGGCGCAACCTGGTGCCGGATTTCCGGACAGACGGATTCTACGAGCGCTACGCCGCAAAGGGACAGGTTGAACGAGTGGCGATCCTGCATCGCCACCTCGCCCAGGGCGCCCGCATTCCGCCTGCCATCAAGACGGGGACCGCAAAACAGCGGGGATAGGCGGTTTTCGTGGGGAGGCGTAGAATCCGGATCATGAATGGGATCCCTGCCCGCAGTGCCGGGTTTCGGCAGACCAGCCGGTGGGCGGTGCTTGTGCTGGCGATACTGGCCGGTTTCTGGACCGGCCCCCTGAGGGCCGAGTCCAGGCAGGCAGTTCCGGTGAGAATCTACGAGTGGACGGGTCCCCACGGGGTGGCCCATTTTTCGGGAACTCCACCTTCCCGCAACCAGCCCGGGGTGACCCACCTCAGGCAGAAGACCCTTGAACTGGTTCCCGTTTCAGCACGCAAGGCGCGTCGCGACTACCGTTCCAGTCTGCGTGCTGCCCGTTCCATGGAACAAGGTTTGCGAATGCTTGAACAGCAGGAGGCTGGGTCCTCCCCAACCGTCCCCCAGTCACCTTATCCCGGAAATGGACGCGCGGAAGTTGCCCCTTCGGGCTACGCCGGACAACGGGGTGCATTCTACCCGCCCTTGGGATTTTACCCAGTGGGGCTTGGGCCGCCTCCTGTCGCCCAATCCCCTGAGCCCGCCCCGGACTTGTCCCCACCGAGTGCCGGGTTCGGTATCTGTGGCTATGAAATCACCTGCCCCGGGACGAACACGCCGCCCGTCATCGGAACAAGGCCGCCCTTCTTTCCCCGGCCTGCCCCTGCCCCGGCACCCTTGCCGCCGGCTGCGCCCCCCCAGCCTCCCCCCCGTCGCTAGATTCCACCCGCTGGTGGTCACGACCCCACCAGTCATGGTTGTTGCGCCGGAGATGTCGGCCGCCGATCAAATCTCTGGGATGTAGGGGTTTTGTGCACCGGTCGCCTGAACGGGAGGTCGTGGCTTGCCGCCGCTACGTTGAAGCCCGGATCGGGATCTACAATCCCTAGGGTGCGTTAAGGTCGGGCAGGAATGAAGGCGCGAGGCGGGCCTGACTAGGATCTCTCTCCAACGGTTGGGTTGGTCGCGAGACTTTCTCCGATGGCTTGCCGGACTGGGTCCACGGATTCGGGGTTGGCCAGCGTGGTGACGTCCCCAGCATCCTCTCCCCGGGCGACCGCCCGGAGGATCCGACGCATGATTTTTCCGGATCGGGTTTTGGGCAGGTCGGTCACGAGGATCACGGCGTGCGGACGAGCGATCGGGCCGATGGCTTCGATCACGGCCCGCGTAACGGCGGGAACCAGGTCACGGGCGTTTTTGCAGCTTTTTTGTGCGGAAATGAAAAGCAGGGGGACCGCGCCTTTCACGGGGTCGGGGTAAGGGACGACCGCCGCCTCGGCCACTCCCGTCACGCTGAGCGCTGCTGACTCCATCTCCTTGCTGCCCAGCCGGTGTCCCGCCACGTTGATGACGTCGTCGGTGCGTCCAAGAATCCGAAAATACCCATCTGCGCTCCAGGTGGCAGCATCATGCGTGCAATAGATCCAGCGATCAGCTTCCGTTCCCTTCCGGAGCGGATCAAAATAGGTCTTGCGGAAACGGTCGGGATCATTCCAGATCCCGAGCATGAGACCAGGCCAGGGATGCTCGATGCCCAAAAGGCCAGCTCGGCCTGAACCCGGGGGGAGCTTTCGGCCGGTCTCATCATAGATCGAGGCGGCGATTCCCGGCACCGGGGGGCCGGCGCTCCCGGGTTTCATGGCATCGACACCGGGCAGGGTCGCGAGCAAGTGACCGCCTGTCTCGGTCTGCCAGTAGGTATCGACGACCACAGCCCGACGGTGACCGACGGTTTCGTGATACCAATGCCAAGTTTCCGGTTCGATGGGTTCGCCCACGGTGCAGAGGAGTCGGAAGGATGTGGCGTAGCGCTGCGGCAGATCCGGATCCAGCCGGCGCAGGGCTCGAATCGCGGTGGGCGAGGTATGCAGTATCGTGACCCCAAGCCGTTCCGAGATTCTCCAGGGTCGTGCAGCGTCCGGCCAGTGGGGAAGACCCTCGTAGAGGACGGAGGTTGCCCCGAGCATGAGTGGGCCATAGACGATATAGGAGTGGCCGGTGATCCAGCCGATGTCGGCCATGCACCAGTAAACGTCTCGCGGATTAAGATCCAGAACGTAACGCGTCGTGGCGGCGACCCAGCTGAGGTACCCGCCCGTTCCGTGAAAACAACCCTTGGGGCGCCCCGTCGTGCCGCTCGAGTACATGATAAACAGTCCCTCATTGGATTCTCGCGAAACCGGTGTGCAGGAATCTCCGGACGACTGCTCAAGCAGGGAAGTAAGGACAAACTCACCCGGTGTGCGGATCGGGCTTTCACTGCGGTAGTGGCAAGGGGTTCGTTCAAAGACGAGGAGACCTTCCAGGTGATGGTTCTGGGCATGACTTTCCGCGACGGCCTGGTCAGCTTTGGCCTTGAGATCGACCCATTGACCACCCCGCGAGTAGCCGTCCATGGTGATCAGCAGACGACTGTTCGAGTCCACGATCCGGTCGCCTGCGGCCTTGCCGGAAAAACCACTGAAGACGACGGAGTGGATGACTCCGAGCCGGGCACAGGCAAGCATGGCTACCGGCAGTTCGGGGACCATGGGAAGATAAAGGGTGACCCGATCGCCTGCCGCGAGGGCGAAGCGGTCCCGGAGGAGGTGGGCCAGGCGGTTGACGCGACGGGACAACTCGCCATAGGTGATGTGCTCGACCGGTGCTGATTCGTCCTCCGGCACGAAATGGTAGGCGATTCGGTTGGCTGCACCGGGCAGGTGCCTGTCGATGGCGTTGACACAGGCGTTGAGGTGGCCCCCGGTGAACCACCGGTAGAAGGGCGGTCGGGTGGCGTCCAGTACCCGTTCAAAAGGCCGGTCCCAGGTGAGCAGGTCGGCGTAGGCCCGAAACACCTCCGGTCCGTGGGAGGGATCCATCTCGTCGCGCAACGTTCGGTCGCGGACCTGTGCCTCAGGCGCAAAGGCCGGAGGAGGATCGATCCGGGGTTCTTCGCGCCAGTGGACGGCGATCTCGTCTGCGGAGGGGGCGAGGTCATTGGGCATGTGGAATCTCCGGTCGGCCGTCCTAGCATAAACCGATTGGGCGAAGCTTTTGCCGTGGCTAGACTCGGCTGGGTAGAATCCCCCCCAGGATTCACTGCGAGGAGTTGCCCGGTGTCCGAGAGGCAAGATCTGGGTGTGACCCGGGGCCGGGACTGCTCGGCTGAGAGGTGTTTCCGCCTCATCCAAATTTCCGACCCGCACCTTCTGGCCGACCCAGATGGGTGGCTCAAATCCGGAGTCCAGCCCGAGGCCCGACTGGCCCGGATCTGCTCGGCCCTGGTGGAAGAGGAGAGGCCAGACTGTCTCCTCCTGACGGGGGATTTGGCCCATGAGGGTACCCCGGATAGTTACCGTCGACTCGCGCGTCTGATGGCCAGGACCGCCATTCCCTGGTACGTTTTGGCTGGCAACCACGATGACGAGCGGATCATGCGTGAGTTCTTCGGTGAATCCCTCATGCCCCGGCGCATCCAGCTCGGTCCGTGGCGCATTCTGCTCCTGAATACGGTCTGGCCAGGTCACGTGGAGGGTCGCCTCGACGTAGGTGACCGTGCCGCGCTGGTGGAAGCACTCGCCCACGAACCCCCGGTCCCGACGCTGGTGGCGCTTCACCATCCACCCGTGGAGACGGGGACCGCCTGGCTCGATAGGATTGGTCTTTCGTCGGGTGACCGGAACTGGGTGACCCAGCTCAACGGATCGCCGGTACGGGCGGTTGTGTTCGGGCATATCCATGCCGCCTTCGAGACAGTCGTGGGTGGGATCCGCTACTATGGAACTCCCTCCAGCGCGATGCAGTTCGTGCTGGGTTGCTCGGACTTCATGATCGAGACCGGTTGGGGGGGCTGGCGGAGCTACCGTCTCTGGTCCGATGGTCGCATCGACAGCCGGGTTCACCAGATTAGGTTCGAACGGGGGATATGAGATGTCGGCCCAACGCCCTGCCACCACGACACCCGGTGATCTCGTACGGATTTACCGCCGTATGCGGGAGTACGGCCTCAATGATCCCCATAGTGGGAACGCCTCTCTCCGTCTTGGGAAGCAGGTCTGGATCACCCCGCATGGCGCTTGGGCAGAGGAATTGACCGAGGCAGAACTGGTTCTTTTGGATCTTGATTCGGAAATTCCAGCCGGCGCATCCTGGGATGCCCCCCTCCATTGTGCAACCTATCGCAAGCAGGAAACCCATGGTGCCGTGCTTCATGGTCATGGTCTTTACAGCGTAGCTATGAGCCTGCTCGGGGAAAGTTCATTCGAGCCCCTTGATTTTGAAGGCCGCCTCAGCTTCCCCCGCGTACCGATCGTGGACAGTTCCCGCGAAACCCCCTTTGAGGATGCGGCCCGGGCGGTGTCTGAGTCCTTGCGGGAGTACCCCCTGGCGATCGTGCGGGGCCATGGGGTCTACTCGGCGGCTGCAAGCCTGGAAGAGGCCTGGCATCATCTCGCCGCCTTGGAGTGGTCTGCCGAGCTCGCCTGGCTCTACCGGGGTGACGCCCCCCGGGCGGATCGGAGAACGGCCGGACCGGCCAGATTTCGAACGACGTCGCGGCTCAACCGAAAGAGCGTGAAAACCCCCAGGCGACGACCACGATCATGATCACGATGTAGATCCGGAGCCCCCAGAAGACCGCCCGCTGCCAACCCGCCAGCGGAACCCGTCGGACCGGCGGCAGAGGATCCAGCCAGTGCTCCTGCTCGAGGAGAGTGCGAATTTGCTGGGGGTCATATTCGTCGAGTTCTTTCATGACGGGCACCTGGCCTAGAAAAGGACGTGGAAGGAGGCGAGACCGTAGAGTGCGTTGCACAGGATGAGCAGGGCCATGAGGCCGATGGACAGGGTGTTGCGGACGGGTCCATTGACCTCATCCCCCATGAGTTCCCGGTCATTGAGCAGCATGAGCAGGAACAGGAGGGCAGCCGGCATGAAGATCGTGGCGACCACCTGGACTGTGAGATTGAGGAAACCGAGCGGAATGGCATGGATCATCACCACGCCAGCTGCGATGAGCACGCTCACAATTCCGGGCGCATAGAACCCCCAGGCCTGCCGGGGCCGGGCATTGAGTGAGCGAGGGATATCAAAGGCTTCGCCGAACGCCCACGAGGTGCTCGCCGTGATCACGATCGAGGCGATGAGGCCGGCCTCGAGAAGTCCCAGGGCAAACAGGCTCGCGATCCAGGGCCCGAGCCGGATCTCCAGGAGATGGATCATGGTGCCGATGCTGAAACGGTCGGCCCCGGCCTGACCGTGGATGTACTGCCCGCTCAGGATGATGAGCGCCATGGCCACGAGCACCATGCCGATCACGCCGATCATGAGATCACGCCGTCCGGCATTGATGTCCTTCTCCAAGAGTCCCTTGTCGACCACGCAAGACTGCTGGAAAAACAGTTGCCAGGGTGCGATGGTGGTTCCGATGTTGGCTGAGAGCAGGATCAGGAAGGCGGGGGCCAGCAATCCGCCCGTCAGGATCCAACCCCCACCCACCAGGCTGCGTCCGATGGCCGACCAGTCCGGGTGCGAGAGGAGGGTGATCGGGATGAAAACCAGGTTGAAGGCCGCGATGAGCAGGCTGATCCGCTCCCAGGTCCAGTAACGCAGATACACGAGGCAGAGCACCACGAACAAGGCGCCCAACGGAATGGTCAGGGCGTAGGGCCAGCCGAACACCGCACTGGCGACCCGGATGCCGATGAACTCCGTCATGAGGGTGAGAACGTTCGCAGCCACGAGATCAAAAAGGGAGAAGGCGCCCCAGAAGGGGCCGTAGCGCTTCCAGATGAGCTCAGCGTGCCCGCGCCGGGTTACGGCACCCAGACGGATGGTCATTTCCTGGACCAGGTAGGCCACGAATCCCAGGAGGATCATGAGGGGGACGAAGAGACCGATTCCGTAGCGGGCACCGGTTTGCATGTAGGTCACCACCCCGCCCGCATCATTGTCACCCAGCATGACGAGAATCCCGGGTCCGATCAGGGTGAGTCCCAGAAGCAGGCGGTTCCACAGGGTGGCCTGGCCATGTCTCAGTGCATGGACATGGAGCCGGTCGGCGAGCCTGAGGGAAACGTCCTCGGGCAGAGCGACCGTGTCCGTCACGGACCCCGGCTCAGTCCGGAGGGGAGTTTTCACCGCCTTTCCTCCGGGTCCGCAGCGGCACCCGTCTGTGAATCATGGCCGTCATGGCACGTCTCCGGGCAGCGCACCTACCCACCCCCGGTACCCCGGCACCCGAGAGTGGCAGGCGGGATGGGTTTTCGGGAATTTCCGGATGGTGAAGCCGCGTGTACCACCCTCGTGGGGGTTGGTCCAACCCTGGCCTGATGGCGCGGTTTCGTTTGCCGTGGCTGGTGCGAGCGCACCGCCCACGGTCAGAAGAACCGCTTGCGGGATCGCACCGAGCCACTCCGGAGGTGATGAGGGCGGCTACTGCCCATGGGTCTCCCTAGTGGCCGGGACAGCGGGAATTCTAATCTCGGATCGGCCGCTGTCAAGGCCCGAGGGCAGGTTCGATGCCGAGCGGGCGGCTCAGAACTCGAGACCGAGTCCGGCACCGACATAGTGGGAGTAACCACCCAGGTTCCCCGAGAGCCGGGTGCCCGCCTCGAAATCGATCTCCATGTTGCGGCTGAGCAGGATCTGGACCCCTCCATCGGCATCGTAACCGCTCCCTTGTCCCACGCCGGTATGAGTGGCCCCGTACACCTCGAAGTAAAGCTGCCAAGGCGGCAGGAATTCCCAGGTCACGACGCCATCGGGATTGAAGCTCGTGTAGCGGCCGCCCCCGAGGTTTGAGGGCTCGGTTTCCGACGTAAAACCGGCCATGAGAGACAGCCCGACGGTCGAGGAGGGGCTGTAACTCGCGACGCCGTTGATTGCGACACCGGTCCCCGCGCTCCCCTGATTGGGATCCCCGGAAGGGAGGGTCACCAGGCTTTCCGCGGCGAACTGCCAGGTCGTTGAGACATCGAACTCATGCTTGAGCCCGACGACCGAGCCCGTGTAGCCATCGGCACCGGGGGCGGCTACCCGGTTGGGTGGCAGGACAACCAGTTCGTTCTCGTGAGGCAGTCCGAACCGGACTTCCATCTGAGGGGCATCCCAGCCATGTCCGCTACCGGAGGGGTAGAGGGTCGCGTGGGCGTAACCGGCCTCGATGACCACGTGGCCCGGTCGGACGACGCAACTGCTGTCCGCCACGGTCGGCCGATCGAGCACGGCCAGCAAGGCATAACGTCCGACGCACGGGTTGGACGCGGGGGCCCGCTCGAGAAGTCGTCCGTCGGCACGGACCGATCCGGCCAGCGCTCCCAGTCCCAGCAAGCCCAAGGCCAGCGTTCGGAAGACGGAGTGGAGCCGGGATCTCGGGGTTCTTTCCGGGTTCATTGGAGACCTCTTGGGGTGATTCGAGGGTGAACGGGGGGGCGCAGCCTGCGGATCTCAAGGGTGAAAGATCCCATGCCGACGCCCAGCACGATCAAGATCACCAAGAGGAAAGCAAGCCCCAGGTGGGCCAGGTTATGGATCCGGATTCCGGTCGAGACGGCCAACTGCCCTGTGGCCGGGACCAGGAGGGTCAAGATCGCGGCGGCAACGAAGGCGGCTCCGCCCCACTTGAGGGTGCGTCCTGCAGTGCGCAGGGCGGCTTTGCGCAGGTCTTCGGTCGAGAGCCCGCGGCTTGCGGCCCACCCTCCAAAGCCGGCACCTGCTAGGGCCTGAATGAGAGTGGTCCCGAGGCCAAACAGGGCACCCGGCACCCATCCCCAGGCTGCCGATGGCATGGCGGGAGCGAGCACGGTATAGATGATGAGTGCGAAGGCACCAAACCCCCAGCCGGCGATAAAACCATGAACGAGTGGCATCCAGGGCTTGGGCTCACGGAGTTCGGGCTCGCCCGCCTGACCGGCCGGCGAGTGGGGACTCCTCGTTCGGACGATGCGCCATCCTCCCCACCACATGACCGTCCCGACCGCGAGCCAGACCCAGGAGTTGGTTCTTGCATCCATGAAGGAAACCACACCCAGAAAAGCCAGCTCGCTGGCGAGGGCGCGTTGCAGGGTAAAGGCCAGTGAGAACAAGAGTCCCATGCGCAGTCCGCGCCGGCTGGAATAGCCGCCAATGGCATAGCTGAAGGTGATGGGCCAGGTATGCTCATCCGGGGTGAGACCGTGAACGATGCCGAGGGCGAAGGCTGTGAGCAAGGCAAGCCCCATGGCCAGATGCCCAGGGTTCCAGAGATTCAGCATAAATCGGGCTTTTGGCTGGGGAGGGCGGGCTTACCGGGGCCGTGGCGGGAACGTTTCCGGATGCAGCGCGGACAGGTTCCTTCCCAGACCATCGAATGGTTATGGATCCGGTACCCCGTCTGCTGCTCCATCCGGTGATGCAGGGACTGGGCGAGTTTGCAGGGTACCGCTTCGAGGCTCCCACAGGATTGACAGAAAAGGTGGTCATGGTGATGCCCGGACCACTCGAACCGGGTCTTGCCGTCTCCGAGCATGACTGATTGCCACCGCCCCTGGTCGACGGCTTGACGGGCGGAGCGGAAAATGGACGAGAAATTGGAGTGGATCCCGAGCCGGGCCAGGGCCTGCCGGAGTTCTTCGAGTGTCCAAGCATGCGGCTCGCGGTGGCTGCGCAGGAGAGCATCGAGCTGGGGCCGGATCTGGGAGGGACGCGCCATGGGCACAGGGTAACCGCCAGCCGGTTTAAATGCAAGTAACTTGCGTTATTTGCTTGGGCTGGGCGTCCGGACGGTTTTCCCGCGCGGATGGTCCTTGAAGCGGTCATGACTCCAGAGATACTGCTCTGGCATCATCCGGATGTAGTGCTCGAGAAGCTCGTGCACGTGTTTGGCATCTTCTACGGGATCGCGGCCGGGAAAATCGGTCAAGGGCGGTTCGATCATGACCCGGAACCCCTCCCGTCCCGGCAGTCTCCGGACAAAGAACGGGACAACCGGCGCCCGGCTGGCCTGGGCCAGCCGGCTCAATCCTACGTGTGTCGGTGCGAGGTTCCCGAAAAAAGGGACTTGGGCGCTCCCTTTGCCCGTGTAGCCCTGGTCCGTGGCGTACCAGACCGGAATATTATTGGCCAGCGCGTGGAGCAGCATCCGAACATTATCCCGTGGGATCGCGATCTGCGTCCGCCGCTGTCTTCCCTGCCGCATGAGACGATCCAGAACGGGGTTGTTACCCGGGCGGTAGAGCGCACCAACCGGGATTTTCCGGCTGATGAATCGGGCTCCGATCTCGAGTGCGGTGAAATGACCTGTGAGCAGGAATGCACCTCGGCCGCGGGCCAAGGCCCCCTCGAGATGCTCGAGTCCCTCGATTGTTACGGGTGGAAGCCGCTCATCGGATCGCCACCAGCCCATGGCCGTCTCGATAAATCCCATGCCGAGTGCCCGGAAATGAGCTCGGGCGAGTCGGCGGATCTCACGAGGGGTTTTCTCCGGGAAACATCGTTTCAGGTTGTCTCTGGTGATCGCCCGCCGTCGTGGCTGCAGGACGGCGTAAAGCAGTCCAAAGCAGGAACCCGCAACCGGTTCACAGGCGTAGGGCAGCTGACCTGCCGAATACACCAGAGCCGCAGCTGCCCAGAGGGGCCAGTGCCGCGGTTTCCACAGAGCCGGCGGAGTGTGGGCTTCCTTCAACGGTCAGCGTGAGTTGAATAATGGGCACGTGGTATGATTCCCGGGCATTTTGGCACATTCCCGGATGCCCATGGGGATCGATTTTTCGAAGACATGCGTGCTCGTCGTGGGCGACGTCATGCTGGACCGCTACTGGGCCGGCGAGACCGAACGGATTTCTCCCGAAGCCCCGGTTCCGATCGTCCGGATTTCGGATCGCCACGAACGGCCGGGCGGCGCGGCCAACGTGGCGGTCAACCTGGCCCGCCTGGGCTGTGGTGCTGATCTCATCGGCGTCATCGGTGACGACGAAGAGGGCCATCGGCTTGTTGGTTTGCTTGAGGAGTCGGGGGTCCGTCAGGACCTCATTGTCGAGTCCGGCTTTCGAACCATCAGCAAATTGCGAGTCCTGTCACGGCACCAACAGTTGGTCCGGCTCGACTTCGAGGAGGCGCCACGGCAGAGTTGGGATGATGCCTTGGGTTCGAAATTGTCGGATGCGTTCGGACGCTGCCAGCTGTTGATCGTGTCGGATTATGGCAAGGGGACCTTGAACCGGACCGCCGATCTGATCCAGAAGGCCAAAAAGCAGGGCAAAACGGTCATCGTGGACCCCAAGGGGCGGGATTTCGCGAAATATCGCGGGGCCACCCTATTGACTCCGAACCGGGCGGAGTTCGAGGCAGTGGCCGGGCCCTGTCCGCAAAGATCCGACCTCGAGTCTCGCGGGCAGCGCCTGCGGGCCGATCTTGCGCTTGATGGCCTGCTCATCACGCTGGGCGAAGGGGGCATGATTTTGATCGAGGCCAGTGGCAAAGTGCTGTCTCTGCCTGCGGAGGCACACGAAGTGGCGGACGTCACCGGGGCCGGAGATACGGTCGCGGCTACGCTGGGGGCGGTCCTCGCCACCGGAGCCGGACTGGAGGAGGCGGCACGGCTCGCGAACCGGGCCGCTGGAATCGTTGTGGCCAAGCTCGGTGCGGCCCAGGTCACGCCAGCCGAACTCTTCGGGGTCTCCGGTGTCCATCCGGCCTTCTCGGGTGTGGTTGACCCGGAGACTTTGGTCCGTCTCGTCCGCGACTTCCGGTCCCGTGGGCTTCGGGTGGTTATGACCAACGGCTGCTTTGATCTCATTCATGCCGGCCATGTGCGGTACCTGGCTGAGGCCCGTGCCCTTGGTGATGCGCTCGTCGTCGCGGTCAACTCCGATCGCTCGGTCCGAACCCTCAAGGGGCCAGGGCGTCCTATCATCCCCCTGGAACAGCGTATGGCGGTCCTCGCGGCTCTCGGCTCGGTGGACTGGGTCGTGTCGTTCGACGAGGAGACACCGGAACGGCTGATCTGCCAGCTCCTCCCGGACATCCTGGTCAAAGGGGGAGACTGGAAACCGGAATCCATTGCCGGGGCGACCTGTGTCGAGCAGGCGGGCGGTTCTGTGAAGGTCTTGCCCTATCTGGAGGGTCACTCGACCACCCGCATCATCGACTCGATCCGGAAACCACGGATGCGGGAGGAATGAATGTGGGAGCGCCTCTACGGGTTCTGCATGACCGTTGCCTCCCCGTTTGCCCTGGGGTGGCTGGCTCGCAAGGGCCGGCAACAAACCGGGCGCTCTCCCGCCTGGACCGAGCGATGGGGGCGCATTCCCCCCCGGTCTGGCCCTACTTTCTGGATCCATGCCTCCTCGCTGGGCGAGCTCCAAGTAGCCCTTAATCTGGTCCGGGGCCTGCACGAGCAGGAGCCGGACCTGCCCGTGGTTTTGACCACGTTTACGGCGACCGCGAGGGAGCAGGCCGCAAAAGCGCTTGGAAACTCGACTCCGGTCCATTTTCTGCCGTGGGACCGCGGGGCCTGGGTCGATCGCTTCCTGGATCGTCTCCAGCCTGCGGTCGGCATCATCATCGAGACGGAAATCTGGCCCACCCTCATCCACCGGGCGCATAGCCGGGGGATCCATATGGCCATCGTCAACGGTCGGATTTCCGAGCGGTCGCTGGGGCGATATCAGCGCTTTCTGCCGCTTTTTGGCCCGGCCTTGCGCAGGCTGGATCGGATCTGGGCCCAGGATGCGGTCCATGCCCGGCGCTTCGTTGCGCTGGGTGTGGATTCCGGCCGGGTCAGCCTGAGCGGCAACCTGAAGCTGAGGGGGCGACCATCGGCCGAGGCGGCCGAAAAGGGGCAGGTTCTGCGTCTCGGGACCTTGGGTGGGCATCCGGCCTGGATCGCCGGCAGTGTTCGGGAAGGAGAAGAGCGCATGATGCTCGAAGCGCAGCATTTGGTCCGGATCCACCTACCGCAAGCAATCGCGGTTCTAGCCCCTCGCCACCCGGAGCGGGCGGAGGCGGTTCAGGCCGAAAACGAAATCTGGAGACTCCCCTTGGCCCGTCACAGCCTCCGTCAGGTGCCGGAGCCGGGTGGGATCTTGGTCTTGGATACCATTGGGGAACTGACGGCGTTCTACGCTGCGGGTGATGCCGCCTTCATCGGGGGAAGCCTCGTGCCGCTCGGCGGTCACAACCTGATCGAGGCTATCGAACAGGGTTGCCCGGTGATCATGGGGCCCTCCCATGAGAACGTCCATGAAGCAGTCGATCGACTCGTCGAAGCGCACGCCATGGCCATCATCCACGATCCGGAAGAATTGGCAAGGGAGGTCCTGACCCTCTTGACCCAACCGGTCGAACGCGCTGACCGGGCCGAGCGCGCGCTGCAGACCCTCACGGAGGCCAAAAACGGTCGGGATAACCTCGTGGCGGTTCTTTTGGACTGGTGGCGGCAGGCCCGGTCCGCCGGGGCGGAAACGGGCTTGCGGAGCTCAATGCAGGAGGAAGTGGTTGATTGACTGGATGACCGCGGGCGTGAGCGTGCCGGCATCCTGGTCCAGGGTCAAAACCGCGATCAGGTAGTTGTAGCGGCTCTGGGCGTAGCTTTCCTCGGCCGTGAGCAGGGTCTGGCGGGCTGTCAGCACGTCGACCATGGTCTGGGTGCCGACCTTATAGCCCGCTTCGGTCGCCCGGAGAGCGATCCGGCTCGAGCGCACGCTCTGTTTGAGCGCCCCGACCTGTGCCATCTCAGAGATCACGGACAGGAAATCGGTCCGTGTACTGGAAACCGTCGTTCGCTGGGTTGTGGCGCTCTGGGCGAGGTCTGCCTCATACAGGTAACGCGCCTGCCGGGCCCGGGAGGCAATGAGTCCGCCCGAATAGATGGGCCAGCTGAGATCGATCCCGAGCACGTTGGTGTTGGTCCCGGAAATAGCGGGTGCCGAGAGAGAAGCCGTGGGTGAGGCCTGCGATGCCGTGCCGGTCGTAAAACTGCGTCCGTGGCTCAGCACGAGATCGAGCGAGGGATAGGCTTGGGCCCGCTGGACGCGGACATTGGCGTGGCCGGCCTTGGCGGCGAGACGTGCTGCGATCAGGCTCGGGTTCTGGGCAAGGGCCTTGTTGATCCAGTGGTTGAGATTGTCTGGTTCGGGTCGGGCGAGTGGCAGCTCGTGGACGAGTGGACGCAAATGGACGACGGGCACGCCGATCAGGGCCTCGAGTGCCTGTTTGGCAGTCGTCAGGCTGAGTTCGTCGGCAATGACTTGGGCTGCGGCCTGATCATAGGATGCCCGTGCCTGTTCTGCCGCTGTCACCGGTTGCAGTCCCACCTTGTACTGTTCTTCCGCCAGGGCGAGCTGGCTGGCGAAGGCTTTTTCCGCAGCCCGTTGTGCCGCGAGGACGTCTGCGGCGTAAAGCACATTGAAGTAATCCTGGCTCACGGTGAGGAGGATGCTTTGGATGGTGGCGTTGAGGGTGGCCAAGGCTTGAGCCCCGGTCAGATCCGCCTCATCCAGTGACTGCCAGTCGGCCCAGTTGAACAGGGTTTCGGTGAGTTGCGCGGTGTAAGCCCGGGTGGGAGTGTTTGAGGAACTCAACCCGGTGAAGTAAGCGAACTTGTTGCCGGGAATAGAAAAACTCGAAACCCGGGTCGAGTCCGTGTTGACCTGGGTCAGGGAGGCGGATAGGCTCACCTGCGGCAGGAGAGCGGCCAGAGCCTGTGGACGTGCCTCCTCGCTCGCCTTGGCGGTGGCGAGGGCCTGCTGGTACTGGGGGTCGTTGTGCAGAGCCAACTGGTAGATCGTCCAGAGATCCATGGTCCGTCCGGCTGGGCTCAGGCCGAGCATGAGCACGACAACCGGAAAGAGGACGAGCAGGGCAAAGCGCGATCGCATCGGATGAACCTCAGGCGTTTTACTGGAGTATATCAGTATACATCAAGTCGGGAAAGTTGGGGCACGAGAGACCGCCCGCGTCAGGAAAACCTGAACTCCGGAGGTTTGGGGACGTTTTTCAGCGGAGGAATGCGGGTTTCGAACAGGCGGGTCTCCTCGAAGGAGGAACTGTCGCCCAAGCGTCGGATCAGGTGTGCGCTTTGCACAAGGTCCGAGCCGAGAACCATGAACAGGCGTCCATCCGCTTCGAGTGCCTCGTAAAAACTGGGCTCCGGTCGGTACAGGGATCCGGTCAAGGCAATGGCGTCAAAGCGTTCGTCCTTGAGTTCCGCAGGGAGGGTATGACCATCGGCTGCCAGGTATCGGACCGGATGGGGAAGCGCGAGTGCCTGGTGGCGCTGCTTGGCGGCTTGAATGAAATCCGGATGGAGGTCAACGGTGGTGATTTCCCGGCTGAGGCAGGCGAGACAGGCGGTCAGGTACCCTGAACCGGTGCCGATTTCGAGGATCCGTTCCGTCCCGGCCAGATTTAGGGCAGAAGCCAATCGGGCCTGGAAGGCGGGGGTCAGCATCATTTCGCCATGATCCAGGGGAATCTCGCAATCGGCGTAGGCCAGTTTTTGGAATGTGTCGGAGACAAAGGTATGACGGGGAATCTCGTCGAAAACCGCGAGAACGGCTGGGTCCAGCACCCCGCCGGCCCGGATCTGTTGTTCCACCATCTGATGGCGGGGCGCGGTTACGTTGAAATCGAGCATGGAGAGACTGCACTGGCGTGACTGTGCAACGCTAAATGGTAGCATAGGACTTTCCCCGGGCGGACGCGTTGGCGGATACGGTCCACCAGCATGACCACAGAAAAACTGAAGCGAAGCCGACAACCCACGGGGAAGAAAAGTGACGATGACGGTTCCGGGGATGTTCCCTTCGGGACCCGTTCTTCTGTTGTGGTTTTGGGTCAGCCGAGGACTTGGCTCCGGGACTTTTATTACTGGCTATTGACCACCCGCTGGAGCTGGTTCCTCCTGTTTGTGTTCGGTGTCTACATTCTTGTCAACTGTGCGTTCGGCCTGTTGTTCTGGCTGGATCGGGGCGGGATCGCCAATCTCGCCCAAGGCTCGTTCTGGGACGCGTTTTTCTTCAGCACCGAGACACTCACGACCCTGGGTTCGGGTTTCTGGTATCCGGCTGACCGCTATAGCGAAATTCTGACCGCTCTCGAACCCATGATTGGCCTCATGGGGCTCGCGCTCGTGACCGGTGTGATGTTTGCCCGGGTTTCGCGACCCTCTTCCCGGATCCGTTTCAGTCGCCATGCACTCATTACTCCATTCCAGGGGACACCGACCTTGGTGTTTCGTCTGGCCAACAGTCGCCATAATCTCATCACGGGAGGGACCCTGGGCGTTTACCTCATTCGATCCGAGAAAAGCCAGGAAGGACGGGCACTCCGCCGCATCCATGAGCTGCCGCTCGTGAGGTCGCAGACACCGCTGTTTGCCCTGACCTGGCTCGTCATGCACGAGATCCGTCCTGACAGTCCACTGGCTGCTTTCGTTGATCCGGAGTCTTTCCATCCCGGGGATGACGACGCCTTTATCCTGGTCAACTTTACCGGGCATGACCGGACCTTCGGCCAGGCTGTCCATGCCCAGCACCTCTACCGGATGGGCGACCTGCGTTGGAACCGCTGGTTCGCCGACGTCACGGAGCGGCGAGCCGATGGACGTTGGCAAATTGATTACGAGCGCTTTGACCAGCTCGTCGACTGATGCGTCGGCTTGCTATACTGAGATTCTGGTCGGCCGAGTTGTGTCGACCGGGCAAGCTGGGGGTGCCCTGGGTGGGCTGAGAGAGACCCTTGGAACCTGATCCGGTCAGAACCGGCGGAGGGAAGGCTTGCGGGCGTGGGCCCGGGCGTGTTCCTCACTCCGCATCCTGGAGGTGAATCGTGTCCAGACCCGAAACCCGCATCGAAGACACCTTAGAGCGTCTGGTCCCTCAGCTGCCCAAGCCGTCTCCCGGCTCGGAACGTCGCTACGAGACCGGTACGCGTCCCGACCTTCAGGTGCCCTATCGCGAAGTGGTCCAGAGCCCGACCATCCGGGACGGGGTAATTCGGCCGAATCCGTCGATCCCGCTCTACGATACCTCGGGAGCCTATGGGGATCCCGCCGTGGAGAAGGATTTCCGCCGTGGGTTACGTCCCCTTCGCGCCAGCTGGATTGCCGAACGGGCCGATACCGAACCAGTCGCCTCCCCACTCGCCACCGAACACTTGCGGGCCGGTCACCCGTTCCGTAACCGGAAAATCCATCGTGCATGCCCGGGTTTTTGCGTGACTCAGCTCCACTACGCGCGGGAGGGACGGATCACGCCCGAAATGGAGTTCGTCGCACTGCGCGAGAACGTCCGTCTCGCACAACTGCGGGAAGATCCCCGGTACGAGCGGCTCCTTGGGCAGCATGCGGGGTTGATGACCCTGCCGCCCGTGGTCACCCCGGAATGTGTGCGTCAGGAGATCGCTGCGGGCCGTGCGATCCTGCCTGCCAATATCAACCATCCAGAACTTGAACCGATGGTCATCGGTCGCCGGTTCCGGGTCAAGGTCAATAGCAACATCGGCAATTCTGCTGTGACTTCCTCGATTGCTGAGGAAGTGGAGAAACTGGCCTGTGCCGTGCTCTGGGGCAGTGACACCGTGATGGATCTTTCGACGGGGGGGGAAATCCACGAGACCCGCGAATGGATCTTGCGGAACTCGCCTGTTCCAATCGGGACCGTGCCGATCTACCAGGCGCTGGAAAAAGTGGGTGGAAAAGCAGAGGCACTCGATTGGCCGGCGTTCCGTGAAACACTGATCGAGCAGGCCGAGCAGGGAGTTGATTACTTCACGATCCATGCGGGTGTCAGGCTCGCCCATCTTCCGCTCACAGCCCGCAGGGTAACCGGTATTGTCTCCCGCGGGGGGTCGATCCTCGCGTACTGGTGCCTCGCCCACCACGAGGAAAACTTCCTCTATGCCCACTTCGATGAACTCTGCGAAATCCTCGCAGCTTACGACGTGTCGATTTCACTGGGTGACGGACTGCGACCGGGATCGATTGCTGATGCCAACGACGAAGCCCAGTTTGCGGAACTGGCCACCTTGGGCGAACTGACACGGAAGGCTTGGGACCATGGAGTCCAGGTCATGATCGAGGGGCCGGGTCACATTCCGTTGCAGCGGATTCCCGAGAATGTCGAGCGTGAGCTGGCCCTCTGTGCCGAGGCCCCGTTCTATACCCTGGGACCGCTCACGACCGATGTCGCACCCGCCTATGATCACATCACCTCCGCGATCGGTGCGGCGGTCATTGGGGGAGCCGGAACGGCCATGCTCTGCTATGTCACGCCCAAGGAGCATCTCGGTCTTCCCAACAGGGCCGATGTCCGGGATGGTCTCATGGCCTACCGGATCGCGGCTCATGCAGCCGATCTCGCGAAGGGTTTTCCGGGTGCCCAGCTGCAGGATAATGCGCTCAGCCTGGCCCGTTACGAATTTCGATGGGAAGACCAGTTCAACCTGTCGATCGACCCCGAGCGGGCCCGAAGCTTCCATGACGAGACTCTTCCCAAGGAGGCGCACAAGACCGCCCATTTCTGTTCGATGTGTGGACCGCATTTCTGCTCGATGAATCTCACTGAGGAAATGCGGGTTCTGGCGGATCGGCAGGGCGTGTCCGTCGAGACCTTGCGGCGGACTGGACTGGGTGAAAAGGCCAGGGAGTTCGTTGCCCGTGGGGCGGGGATCGACGGTGATGCCGGAGTGCGGTAGAAGACCGGCAAACAGCCGCTTGAGGAACACACCCACCAGATGACCGGTGCGCCCCAGGGTTGCAAAGCGATGTGACCTGCGACAAAAGCCCGGATCGCGAACCTCATGACCCACCCGATGGGGACGCCGTGATCGACCGGCTCCCGGGTTCATGATCTTTTCAGAGAATGTATCGGCTTAAGTCTTCGTTGCCGGCAATTCCGGCAAGGCGGGTCTCGACGTAGGCCCGGTCAATCACGATTTCGCGACCCTGGACGTCGGGAGCCTGGAAGGAAGCGACCTCGAGCAGGCGCTCGAGCACGGTATGCAGTCTCCGGGCTCCAATGTTTTCCGTTCGGGTGTTTACCTCGTGGGCAATCTCCGCGATTCGTTGTACACCATCGGGCTCGAAGCGCAGCGTCACGCCTTCGGTGGCCATGAGGGCAGAGTATTGGCGGGTCAGGGAATTCTCGGGCTCGGTGAGGATACGAACAAAGTCCTCACTTGAAAGGGCTTGGAGCTCGACTCGGATCGGCAACCGTCCCTGGAGTTCGGGGATCAGGTCTGCGGGCTTGCTTATGTGAAAGGCCCCCGAGGCAATGAAGAGGATATGGTCGGTGTGAACCAGCCCATAACGGGTGCTCACGGTTGAGCCCTCGATCAGGGGGAGCAGATCGCGCTGGACCCCCTCCCGAGAAACATCTGCCCCGCCCACCGTCTCGCCCGATCGGCGAGTGATCTTGTCAAACTCGTCAATGAAGACGATCCCATCCTGTTCCACGGCCGTGATTGCCCGGGTACGTAAATCATCTTCATTGATGAGCTTGAGCGATTCCTCCTCGACCAGGCGTTTTTTGGCCTCTCCGACGCGCAGACGCTGGCGTCGGCTCTGACCCGATCCTGCCAGCTGGCGGAACATCTGATTGAGCTGGCCGCTCATTTCCTCGAGTCCCGGAGGCGTCATGATCTCGAGCCCCGCGGGGTTGGCGGTCAGTTCGATTTCGATCTCCTCCTCGTCGAGTGCACCCGAGCGCAGGGCATCGCGCAATGTGGCACGGGAGGCCCCGGAACGGGGTCCCCCTTGGGGTGGAGCGAATCCGTAGGTGCTAGGTCCTTGGCCGGAGAGTGCATCGAGAATGCGGTTTTCGGCCGCCGTTTCAGCTTGGAGGGCGACCTCGTGTACCGCTGCTTCGCGTTCCATCTTGACTGCCATCTCGGCAAGATCCCTGATGATCGAATCCACATCGCGGCCCACATAGCCCACCTCGGTGAACTTCGTGGCTTCGACTTTGAGAAACGGGGCATGGGCCAGGCGGGCCAGCCGGCGTGCTATCTCGGTCTTACCGACTCCTGTGGGTCCGATCATGAGAATGTTCTTGGGGGTGACTTCCGCCCGCAGCTCCGGGGTGAGTTGGGCGCGGCGCCAGCGATTGCGCAGGGCAATGGCAACCGCCCGCTTGGCTTCATCCTGTCCAATGATGTAGTGGTCCAGTTCCGCGACAATTTCACGCGGGGTCATCGGGGTCAGGGCCATCGGGTCAACGCTCCGTCAGGACAGTCGTCGGTGGATCAAGCAGGGTGGGGAAGTTCTTCGACCAGAATTTCCTGGTTGGTATAAATGCAGATACCAGCGGCAATGCCGATCGCCTCTCGGCACAGGGTCGGGGCATCCAGGTCCGTGTGCCGGAGGAGTGCTTGGGCTGCGGCCTGCGCGTAGGGTCCGCCGGATCCGATGGCAATGAGACCATCCTCCGGTTCGAGGACATCGCCGTTTCCAGAAATGAGAAAGGCCCGTTCCCGATCCGCCACGGCCAGCATGGCCTCGAGTCTGCGCAGGATCCGGTCACTGCGCCAGTCACGAGCCAGTTCCACAGCAGCACGCGCGAGCTGTCCGCTGTGCTTTTCCAACTTTTCCTCGAAACGCTCAGCCAGCGTGAAGGCATCTGCCGTGCCTCCGGCAAAGCCCGCCAGCACCCGGTCGTGGTAGAGGCGACGGATCTTCCGGGCATTGGCCTTGAGGATCGTCTGTCCGAAGGTAACCTGCCCGTCCCCTGCCATGGCGACCCGGTCATTTCGACGCACGCACAGGATTGTGGTGCCCTCGAAAGCCGGCAGTCCTCCCCGATCGCTCATCGTTTTTCCCTTCTGGGTGCTGTTTTTTGGCGCCGGGCACGGGGATGAGTTTCATCGTAGATCCGGGCTAGGTGCTGGAAATCGAGATGGGTGTAGATCTGGGTGGTTGCGAGATGCTGGTGGCCCAGGAATTCCTGGACTCCCCGGAGGTTGCCGCTCGATTCCAGGAGGTGACTAGCGCAGGAGTGCCGGAAGAGATGCGGGTGAAGCCGGGCACCGATGCCTTCCCGGATCCCGTATCGGGCGAGCCGTGCCTGGATGGTCCGGGGGGCGATCCGGGATCCCCGTGTGCTCACAAAGAGCGCTCTCTCCTCTGGGTTCCGGGCCGGGCGCACGCGGAGCCAGGCCGCCAGGGCCTGAAGTGCCGGGGCACCGACCGGAACGACTCGCTCCCGGTTGCCTTTTCCACGAACCCGAACCAGTCCCGATTCTGCATTGAGGTCTGTCACGTCCAGTCCCACGAGTTCCGAGAGACGGAGGGCGGAGGAATAGAGGAGCTCGAGTACGGCCCGATCGAGGTGGTCGCCGATTGTCCTCGGGGCTTGGGTGAAGAGGCGGCCCATCCGGTCCACATCCAGAATGACAGGCAGACGACGCCGGTTTTTGGGCGGTCGAACCAGAAGTGCCGGATTATGGGTGGTCAACCCCTTTCGGATGAGGTCCCGGTACAGGCTCCGCACCGCGGAAAGATCACGGGCCAGTGTGCGGGGCGAGGTCCCGGACCGGGTCCGGGCCGCCAACCAACGGCGCAGGGTATCCGGCTCGAGTGCCTCCCACCGTCCGATCCCTTCTCCGGTCAGGAAACCAGCCAAGCTGTCGAGACTCTGCCGGTAGGTCTCAATCGTGGCAGCCGAGAGCCGGCCGGTCTGTCCGAGTTCATTGAGGAAAGCGTCGATTGTGGATTCGAGGTCCGGATTCATGAGGTTGAAAGGCCGAGTGCGGTCGAGAGGAGCTCCCCCAAACGATAAAGGTAGGTGGTGGCCAGACCTGGGCGGAAATGGTCGGGGTCGGCGAGTCCCATGGCCAGGAAGCCGATCTCGTGATGCGGTGGGCCGAGCGCAATGAGTGCGATCGAGTGGAGCTCCGGGTGGTTTTCCCCAAACAGGGAAACGGCCATGGATTCGCCCAGCCGTCCGCAGTAGGGGTGTTCCGTGTCCCAATCCTCAGGGAAAAGCTTCCCGGGTTTTTCAGCAGAAACGTGAAATCCGGCGATGGGGCGAGGTGGGGTGACCCAGAGGGTTCCGGTCACGGCATCAACGGCCAGGATCTCCCGGAGGTGGGTCATCAGGGCGGGATCGGTTGCTGCGTTTTTCCGAGCCAAGAAATGGAGGGCGACTTTGTGCAGGCGGTCGAAGAGCTGGTCATTGTGGCGCCCCGCCTCGAGAAAATCGTTGAGCCGGCGTTCCAAGCGCTGGTTCTGCCGGCGCAAGATCTCCACCTGTCGTTCAATTAGCGAGACCGTCCCTTCGGGCAGTGCGTGCGGGATCCTAAACTGGCTGAACAAGGCTGAATGTTCCTGGAAAAACTCCGGATGGTCGACGAGGAAATCAAGGACCATTTGCGCATTGAGGCCAAGGGTGGATTCAGGCGGAAGGGGGGATTTTTCGTTCACAGGGAAAGGACTCCGGAAAAAACCCGTGTGGCCGGGCCCGTCATGTACAGGGGATGGTTTTCGCCTTCCCATTCAATTTCGAGGATGCCGCCCGAAAGATGCACGGAAACCACAGGATCGACCCAGCCCATGAGACGACTCCAGGCGACGGCTGCGCAGGCACCACTGCCGCAGGCGAGCGTTTCCCCGGCACCCCGCTCATGTACACGGAGACGAAGGGTCCCGCGGTCCACGATCTCGATAAATCCAACGTTGGTCCGTTGCGGGCACCGGGGATGGTGTTCCAGGGCCGGCCCCAGCTTATTGACCGGTGTGGTGGAAAGACGCTGGACACGGAGCAGGAGGTGGGGATTACCCATGGAGACGGCACCGACCATGAACTCCATTCCGCTGACATCGATCGGGTAGCTCAGGGCGCGGGACGAAGCCACGAAGGGAATCTCGGCCGGCTCGAACCGGGGTGCCCCCATGTCCACCCGGATCCGGTCAGGCGCCATACACTGGGTGTGATGCGTTCCTCCCGGGCCCTCGAATTCGAGAATGGTTTCCTCGGGGATTCCAAGATCGTAGCCATAGCGCGCAAGACAGCGAAGACCATTCCCACACTGTTCGGCCTCACTACCGTCCGCATTGAAGACCCGGTAGCGGAAACGAGCCTCGCCCAGAGGCTCAAGCAGAAGGACCTGGTCACAGCCCACTCCGAGCCGACGGTCGGCAATGGTGCGGATATTCGAGGATTCCGGCCTGAATAGAGGGTGGTCGATTACGACAAAATCGTTGCCCAGTCCCTGCATCTTGGTAAAGGGAACGGAGCGGCCAGGTGGAGCCTTTGCCCCCGGGCCGTTCCCGACGACATCGACGCGGGGCGATTGGCTGCGGCCATCCGCAGTGGATCCGATGCGCATGCCCGTCATTATATGCGGTGTTCCTGGTCCCGGTTCTGCCTATAATCGATGGAAACCCGGCCGGAGGGGAAGGCCATGATGCAGGTTCGTCATCTGCTGCAGAAGAAGGGGACCCAGGTGTTTTCGGTGGGTCCGGAAGACAGTGTGTACCAGGCGCTTGAGTCGCTCGCGCACCACGATATCGGAGCCTTGGCTGTCGTGGAGTCCGGCCAGCTGGTCGGGATCTTCTCGGAGCGGGATTATGCCCGCAAGGTCGTCCTCCAGGGACTCACCTCAAAAACAACCCGGGTGCGCGCCCTGATGAGCTCAAATCCGGTCACGGCCGCGCCGGAAACCTCGATTGCCGACTGCATGCGGCTCATGACCGAACACCGGATCCGCCACCTGCCGATCCTGGAGGCCGGACAGCTCGCCGGGCTTGTGAGCATCGGGGACATCGTGAAGGGACTCCTGGCCGAGCAGGAGGCGCTCATCGGGGATCTGCGCGACTACATCGGTGGCAAAAGCTGACGAGATGCCTTCAGGGAGCCCGTCCCGTGGTTGCCTGCTGGGCCGGGGGGTGCGGGATCAGCGGGTAGAGGGCGTGGAGGAGGCGGGCAGTCGAGACCAAGGACCCGCTCTGGAAGATCCGCCGCAAGTGACCACCTGACCCATAGATTTGGAGCGGATCCTCATGGCTCGGGTTGGGGTGGATGCCGTGGGGATTGAGCGGGTTGTGCCAACGGAGTTCGGGGACCGCTCCCGGATGAGGGGGGGTCGAGACTTCGCCAAACCAGACGTGGAATCCGCCCTTGACCACCTGGTCGAGGAGGGGAGGTGGCCCAGTCAGAAACTCCCAGAGCGGATTTTTGGGGTTCCAGCCGAAGACCCGCTGGAAGCGGGCCAGGGTCGAGGGACCGGCCGATTTCGGATCCAGGTTGAAGGAGACGAGGATGACCCGATCGGCCCAACCGCTCGCACGGATGGCATTCGCATACTCGACGTAGTGATGGGCGATCAGGGGACATTCTTCGCGACAGTAGGGGGAGATGAAGCTCACCACCTGGATGTGTCCCCTGAGCGAAGTGGAGGAAACGCGCTCACCCAGCTGATTGGTCAGCGTGAAGGCGGGTTCAGTCGGAGCCGGTTTCTCACGCGTTTGTGCAGATTGTCCGAGCAGGATCAGGAAGAGGAGCCCGACCAAGAGCCCACCCAGGGCCATGCCGATCCAGAGAATGCGGAACGGGGTGAGCTGGAAATAGCGACGGGGCGGAAGGGTGGGGGTAGGCATGGACGGCAGGCGAACGGTACGCGTACCGAGTTATTTTACCAGCTTGTCGTGAATCTCCACCGGCTGCTCGCCTCGGGAGACGGCCAAGGCGGCGGCTGAGACGAAGACAATCCAATTCACGACGAAGGTGTGGATCCAGAGGGTTTCCGTGAAACCAAATATGGAAAATCCCAGGACGAAGAGCACCATGAAAACGCGAAGTTCCCGCGGGCCGCGATATTCTGGTCCACCGCCGATTCGCATCAACGCGTAGTAAAACCAGAGGAGGGCGACGAGTCCCAAAAGACCTTCGGTGGCGAGCAGGTTGAAAAAGTCATTGTGCGCATGCTGGTAACCCCAGACCACAGGGGGAACCTGCCCATCCCGGATCCGCTGGCTTGCATCGGATTCGAAGGATCCTGTTCCCGCGCCTAACCAGGGGTGTCGCATGAAGGTCAAAAACGCGGTTCTCCAGAGTGCGAGCCGGTTGCCGATCGAGTTTCCCCCCGGATCGTAGCTGAACTCCCAGGGATAGGTGGTGACGGGAATGAAGGTCAGTGTCCATCCGGGATGAAGATGGAAGGTGAGCGGGGCGAAACGGCCTGCATCTCCGATGGCCGAATAAAGTCGAAACTGTCTGCCATGAATCTTTTCAACCGGGCCTTTCCGGTCGATCTGAAACAAGCCCTGGCCCCGCGCCCAGACTTGGACTTCATGGAAGCCGGGACGCCGGGATGAGGTATTGACCCAGATACTAAGCCAGTCGGTCGAATAGAGGACATGGGCACGAAAGGCCATATGGCCGGTGCATCCGGCGGGCACTTGGGTGGCGGGTAGTCGGACCAGCTTCAGATCTCCCTGGTCCAGGGGCGGTGCCGTCACCGTATAGTGCCGGAGTCGTATCAGTTCGGCGTTCCGGTTGAGACAGCCGAGTCGGGTGGGACTGTGCTCCAGGAGGGGAAGCGTTTCGTCACGAACCGAGATCCAGGTCTGTCTCACAGCCCGAATCACGCGCGTCTGGATGGGCGAAGGTGGGATCACGCAGAGTGCCGTCAGACCGGCGGCGACGAGAGCAACCCCGGAATACCAGCGTCCCTTGTGCCGGACCCCGGCACAGCGGACGTACGCGCGGGTACCCACGAAGAGAAAGGGAAGAATGGCAATCCAGGCCCCCCGGGTGCCAGAGGCAAAGGCCGCGAGGGTGCCCGAGATCAGGCTTGCGAATGCTAGTCCACCCCATAGGAGCTTGGTCCGGAAGGGCAGATGGCGGTCCTTGGGGAGAAGCAACCAGGCCCCGGAAACGCCCGCCAGAAGGGCCAAGTCGCCGAAGACAATCGCGACCCCGGTCACCCCGCGCACTCGGTATCCCGGCGCATGCACCTCGAGGCTCCAGAGGCTGTAGGCGAACGCGATGCCTGCGGCAAGTCCCAGGATGACTCCCAGTTGCTTTTGGGACAAAGCCAGACGCCTCACGACGAGATAGACGGGCAGGAAGAGCAGAATCCGAAGCTCGCGGCCCAGGATCTGGAAACCGATATGGGTTTCCCGGCCCAGTGCAAAACAGGTGACGGTGGCGAACCCCAGCAGGAAGGTTGCAGCGGCGATCCTTTTTTCGTCGCGATCCAAGCGGGTCCAAAAACCGTTCCAGAGACCGTCCGCCAAGCCGATCAGCCCCGCCAGGAAAAGGCTCGCGCTCAGGAGATCGGGGACGATGGGTCCGGCCGCGAGAGTAATCCCGAGCAGGCCGACCCCGATCAAGTGGAGCGGGGTGATCCTGTCCGGAGAAGGGCCATTGTTTGCCCCAGTCATCTTGGGGGCAGGAAGACGATCCGGATCATTGGGGAAAATTCCGTTCGGGGTCGCAGAGACGATTCTAGCGGGACAGCAAAAGCGATGCTGACTTGGGGCATAATGACCCGCAATCGATTCGGATTGGAGTCATTTTGTGAAACGGGGAGGGGGAGAACAGAAAACCTCAGGCTCAACCGGTCCGGATGTCATTGCTGCGTACTGGCAGCAAGCCCGTAAGGTTGTGGTCACCGGCTGTTGTGGGACGCTCGGACGACAGCTGGTCCGGCGTCTTTTGGATCCGGCACAAGCCTTTCGTGGCACGATTTTGGGTATCGACAACAATGAGGATGGGATTTTCAGGATGGAGGCCCGCTGGATGGACGAACCGCGGGCCCGTTTCCTACTGGGCGACGTCCGGGACCAATCTTCCCTGAGGCGTCTTTTTGCCGGCGCTGACACGGTTTTGCACTGTGCGGCCTACAAGCACGTCTATCAGTGTGAGAAGGCGCCTTTTGAAGCGATGCGGACGAATATCCTGGGGGTCGAGTCCGTGATCCAGGCCGCCTCCGAGGTGGGGGTTTCCCGTGTGCTCTTCACGAGTTCGGACAAGGCGGTCAATCCGACCAACGTCATGGGGACCTCGAAGCTCATGGGTGAGCGCCTCATTACCGCCGCCAATGCCAATGGCGGGGGCGCGGTCTTTGCTTCCACCCGGTTTGGCAATGTCCTGGGTTCCCGGGGTTCGGTCACGGAAATTTTTGCCAGCCAGATTGCCCATGGTGGCCCCCTCACACTGACCAGCCGCGAGATGACCCGTTTCGTCATGAGCATCGATGAGGCGGTCCGGCTGGTGCTGTGCTCCGTACCCCTGGCGCGGGGCGGCGAGGTTTTCATCACAAAAATGCCCGTGGTGGCGATTGAGGATTTGGCACGGGTCATGATCGAGGCACTGGCGCCCGGTCAGGGGTACCGTCCCGAGTCCATCGAGGTGCTCCAAACAGGTCCACGACCCGGCGAGAAACTCATGGAGGAACTCATGACCGAATCGGAAACGATGCGAACGTGTGAACTTCGGGACTTTTTTGTGGTGCTTCCGGCATTCCGCCCGCTTTACCAGGGAATCGTCTACGACTATCCCCAAGTCATCCGTCACCGTGTGGATCACCCCTATGTCTCCCGAGATGAGCCTCGGCTTGATCCCGAAGCCCTGCGCCGACTCTTGGAGGAGATCGGGCTGATTCCTGTCCTGTCCCGTGAGGGTGCTCCGGAAGGGAAGCCATGCGCATCCTGATTCTCGGAGGGGATGGCTATCTCGGCTGGCCGACCGCCATGCATTTTGCAGCCCGGGGGCATGGAGTGACGGTGGTCGATAACTACCTGCGGCGCACCCTGGCCCTGCAGACGCGGTCTGAACCCCTGATCGATGCGCCGGACCTTGAGCAGAGGGTGGGAATCTTCCGGCAAGTGACCGGGTGCGAAGTCGCGGTGCGGATTGGCGACTGTGCGGATTATCCGTTCCTCGAATCGGTTTTTCGGGAGACCCGGCCCGAGGTGGTCATCCATTATGCAGAGCAGCCTTCGGCGCCCTATTCCATGCGGGGGTATGCCGAGGCGTCACTCACGTTACGCAACAATCTCGCCACAACACTGAATGTGATCTGGGCCCTACGGGAAGCTGCCCCGTCGTGCCACCTGATCAAGCTCGGGACCATGGGTGAATACGGGACTCCAGCCATCGAGATCGAAGAGGGCTGGATCGAAATCGAGCACAAGGGGCGTCGTGATCGTTTTCTCTACCCGCGGCAGGCCGGAAGTCTCTATCACACCACGAAAATCATGGATACAGACTTGATCTGGTTCTACGTGCGGATGTGGAATCTCCAGGCGACGGACCTCATGCAGGGACCGGTCTACGGTCTGTCGACGCCTGAGGCGGATCGGGATGAGCGCTTGCTTCCGAATTTTCATTACGACGACCTGTTCGGAACGCTTGTCAACCGATTTCTGGTTCAGGCGGTCGCCGGCATTCCCCTGACCGTCTATGGACGGGGCGGACAGACCCGGGGTTATCTCAACCTCCTGGACACACTCCAATGCGTCGAGCTGGCTGCAACCCACCCACCCGGGAAGGGTCAGCTCCGTATCCTCAACCAGTTTACGGAATGCTTCACGGTCAATGACCTGGCCGCCTGGGTTCAGCGGGCCGGAAAGTCGTTGGGACTCCGGGTCGAAATCCAGCACCTTGAAAATCCCCGCAAGGAAGCGGAAGAGCATTTCTACCAGCCAGCGCACAGCGGTCTGCTTGAACTGGGACTCAGGCTGCATCCCATCACCGAGGAGGTCCTCTGCAGCATGCTGGAACGGATTCTGCCCCATAAAAACCGGATTGACAGCGAGCGGATCTATCCCCGTGTCCGCTGGTGAGGCCCCCCGGGTCCGACCCGATCAACCCTTTCATCGAGGACCCCTGTGGGTCCGGCTTGTTGTCTATGCCTTGACTGTGGCGCTTTGTGTGCCCGCGAAGCTCCTTAAACCCCTGGCGGTGGCAGGGCACCCGCTTCTCGTTCCGCTTTTGACCTTGGGGATGAGCTTGGCCTGGGTTCTGGGCCGGAACGGACGCATGCCGGCCGTCGGTGGAAACCTGAGCCTTCTCTGGTTGTCCCTGTCCGTATTTTTCGGGCTGGTCCTGGTTTCATCCTGGGTCTCGCCTGGTCGACCCATCTCCCTGGCCCTCTGTGGCGCCTACCTCGCCCGTCTCATCCTGTTTTTCGTTCTGGTCCAGATCTGTGTGGATGATCCGGGTCTTGGAAGAAACCTGGCGAAGCTGCTGCCTGCTGCCTTGGCCGTCCTTGCTTTCATGATGGTGAGTGGAAGCCTTGAGTTTCTGGGCCATGTGCTCTGGGTGGAAGATCTCACACATGGCTTCATTCTTCGGGCGGGTGCGGGAATCGGCGACCCCAACCTCACCGCTTTCGCGTTCAACATCGGTCTCGCCCTGGCCTTGGCCTGGGTTGCCACCGAACGGAAGGCCGCCCGCAAGGTCCTCGCACTGCTCGTCTCGTTGGTGCTTGTCTGGGGAATTGGCCGGACCGTTTCACTCGGGGGGCTGATCGGGCTTCTCGTGGTTCTGGCCCTGGTTGCCTGGTTTCTGTTTCCGCAGGCCGGAAGACGGAGCGGAACTCTCCTGGCGCTCACCCTGGGACTTTTCTCGATCATCGTGCTGGCTGCCGGGGGCGTCTATCTCGAACGGATCAACACCCAGATCGTCCGGTCGGAGCATTCCATCGGGGCGGTCGGATCCGAGCGCTTGAACCTTGCACTCGGCGGGATCGCGATGGCCGCATCCCATCCCCTTTGGGGGGTGGGTCCGGCTAATGTCAGTGCCGATATGCCTCCTTATCTTCCCTTTCCGATCTCCAAGCCCAAACAGGGCCCCCACAACCTGTGGATCGCAGTTCAGGATGAAAGCGGGATCCCCTCCCTCCTGGCACTCGTCGTGGCTGGGGGGATCATATTCTGGCTAGGTTGGCGTGCCCACTCCCGCCTGCGTATATCCCCAAATCGTGAGTCCTACTTCCATCACACGGGCCTTTGGGTGGCGGCCCTCGCCAGTGCCGTGCAATCCCTTGCACTCGGCACGCAGCGTGATCGTTTCCTCTGGTTTCTACTGGCTTTGTTGGTGGCATCCGCATGGCGGACGCTTGTGGTTCCGCGCGCTCCCGCTCCCAGCGACTGACCGGTCCATGCGTGTCCTGGTCCTGACCGAAACCTTCCCGACGGCGGAACACCCGGGACGGGGGATTTTCATCCGGGCCCAGGTCACGGCTCTTGCCGGTCGTCATGAGATTACGGTGCTGTTCCCGCGCCCCTGGTTGCCGTGCATTCCCTCCCGCTGGCTGGAATCGCGTGCGCGGAATCTGGAGGCCCAAACCACCTTCACCGGCGTTCTGCCCGCGACCGTGAAACGTCCTGCCTACCTTTATGTTCCGCGGAATCGTCGGGTCCGCAGCCGCGAGCTTGCCGCGCTCGCCCGACGGGAGTTGTTTTCCGGTGGGATCCCCTACGATCTCATTCATGCCCATTGGCTGAGCCCACCCGGTCTGGCCGCGATCCGCGCGGTTGGCGATGCACCCATCCCCACCGTTGTGACCGCTCATGCCGGTGACGTGTACCGGGACCTTGGCCAGGCCGCCTACCGCTCCACGGCACGCACGGTTGTGGAACGCGCCACCCGGATCATCGTAGTCGCCGACTATTTTCGTGCCCCCCTGGAAGGACTTGGAGCTGATCCCGGACGGATGCGGATCATTCCAAATGGTGTGGAGACTCGTCTTTTCAGGCCGATGGCGCGAGAAGCCACCCGTCATGCGCTGGACTTGCCGCAGGAAGGGCCTCTGTTCCTTTTCCTTGGCAATCTGGAGCCTGCCAAGGGCGTCGCGGATATTGTCCGTGCCTTTTTTTCCTCGGCCCCGGAAAAAGCGCGATTGCTCCTCGCGGGAACCGGATCCCTCTGGGCCGATCTCGAGCGGCGGGCCCGTCACTCGGAAGGTCGGCTCATCCTGCGGGGATGGCAGTCCCACGAGAGCGTATCGCAATACCTCGCAGCTGCCGATTGCTTCATTCTTCCCTCCTACGGGGAGGGGAATCCGGTCACGGTCCTGGAAAGCCTGTGTTGTGGAACGCCGGTCATCGGAAGCGCGATTCCCGCATTGATCTCACTGATCCAACCGGGCCAAAATGGTCTTCTCGTACCGGCGGGTGCGGTTTCTGAACTGGGTTCCGCCATGCGGGAGATCGTCGGGCGGAGTTGGGATCGGGAGGCGATTTCACGGGAGGCCCAATCCCGGTTTGGATGGACGACGGTGACAGACCAGATCTCGTCGGTTTACGCCGAGGCTGTCGCGGAATGCCGCACGCGGAACGGCATGGGAACCATGAGACGATCTTGAACAAGAGACGGGTGATCATCCTCTGTTTCAACGTCACGCCCACGCCACGGCAATGGAATACTTTCCGCCTGTTTGAGAATATCGGGGAAGCCCCCGGTTTTGTGGTCTGGGATCGCTTGCCGGGCAGCCTGGGTATGCCGGATCAAAAGGCAGTCCTCGCAACTGTCCATCTCCGCGCACCGACTGAGAGTGCGCGTCTGCTTTTGGCCATGCCCCGCTACTGGCGGGCCCTCTCACGGATCATCCGGGAAGAGACCCGATCCGCATCCCGGCCGCCCATCCTGGTGGCCACCCATCTTTTCCAACTGCCCCTGGTCTGGCGCTTCACGCGCGCGAGCTGGTTTTACGATAGTGCGGAATATTACGCCTGGGATGTGTCGCGTTACTTCGGTCCCTTGGGATCCGTGACCTGGCCTTTGCTGCGATGGCTCGAAGGTCTGGCACTCCGACCGATGCGAGGGATTTTTGCCGTGGACTCTCGTGGCGGCTGGTTCGAGACCCAGCTTCGGCGTTTCAACGACTCCGTCCGGGTGGTGCCGAACCTCCCCGCCCTGGCCGATGACGGTCCCTGGAAATCCAGGATTGGGCCAGAGGGGAAGACCGGGCGCCGGGTGATCTGTTACGTCGGTGGACTTCTCGAACGCAAAGGGATCGGCGTTGCGCTTCAGGCACTGGTCTTGCTCAAACCGCATTTTCCGAACCTCACCCTGCTTCTGGTCGGGCCCGGCTGGACCCCCGCACTCACGGAGCGCATGAACGGGCTGGGATTGACGGATCAGGTCGAGATCTCGCCTCCATTGTCTTACCGGGAAATGCTTGCTCGAATCGCGGGTGCGGAGATCGGTCTGGCTCTGCATCAGCCGGAGTCACCTCTGTACAAAAAGGTGGGTGCCTTAAATGGCCGCAAGATTTTCACCTATATGCAGACCGGGATGGCCATCCTCGCGCCGCGTTTCGGCGAGATCGGTCGTGCGGTGGTGGAGACCGATTGCGGTGTTTTGGTCGATACGGCAAGCCCCGAGGCTGTGGCCCAGGTTCTCGGCGAACTGCTCGCCGAGCCAGACCGTTTGAGCCGCTTCCGGCGTCATGCCCGCCAGGCTTTCGAGGAGATCTACAACTGGGAACGGGCCGCCAGTGAAATCCGGCCGTGGTTGCAGCAATGTCTGAAAGATGGATCCGAAGCCCACGAGGTGAAACATGAGTGAAAAAGTATTGCGTCCAGAAGTGCTTCGGCCCGAGGTCGGAGTGGTGGTGGGAACCCGGCCGGGCATCGTGATGTTTGCGCCTATCATCACCCATCTGAGGAAAAAAGCTGGAGCCCATTTCGTCATCCATACGGGGCAACATTACTCGCCGAACATGGATGCCCAGTTCTTCTCGGATCTGGAGTTGCCTGTACCCGATTACCGGCTGGAAGGAGTGTCCGAAAAACCGACGCATGGGGGTCAGACCGCAGCCATGCTGGAAGGGGTCGAGCAGGTCTTGCTCGAACGGAAACCTCGTTTGGTGCTGGTTGGAGGGGATGCCAACACGAACCTCGCCGGCGCCTTGGCGGCCCGCAAACTGGGCATCCGGGTGGGACATGTGGAGGCGGGTGAACGCTCCTACGACTGGTGCATGCCGGAGGAGCACAATCGCCGGATCATCGATCACATCTCCGAGTACTTGTTTACCTCCTCGTCCAAGGCGGGACGTCAGCTCGAGCGAGAGTCCGTGCGGGGCAAGATCATCGAGACGGGGAATCCGATCGTGGATGCCTCTCGGGCCCATCTGGCGCTGGCCCTCAGACGGTTCGGTCAACCAGATCGGCGGGCCCGGGATGACGGGCACTCTTATGCAATCCTCACGACTCACCGTGAAGAGAACGTGGATGATCCGGTTCGCCTGCGCGGGATTTTCACCGGGGTCGCACATGTTGCCGAGGCGCTCGACCTCACGGTGCTCTGTCTCGCGCACCCAAGAACGCTTAAACGCTTGCGGGAATTCGGCCTCGAGGAGTGGGTGCATTCCCTGGATCGGGTCGACATCCGCCCCGGAAGCGGGTACCTCGAGTTTCTTGCCCTGCTTTCCCGCGCGGGCTTGGTTCTGACTGACTCCGGCGGGGTGCAGCAGGAAGCGTGTATCCATCGGATTCCCTGTGTAACCCTCCGTGAAAATACCGAGTGGGTGGAGACGATCGAAATAGGGGCCAACCGGCTGGTCGGCACCGATCCGGACCGTATCGTGGCTGGGGCCTCCCAGGCTCTCAGTGCCCAGGTGGACTGGAAAGAGCCGTTTGGGGATGGGCATGCAGCGGAGCGAATCGTCGATTGTGCGCTTTCCGTGATTGGCGAGAGTTGATCGGTCAGTACCCGGTACTCGAAGAGCCTGGGGTCGGGCGAAGGGTTACCGGAGACAGTTCGGGATTTGGTCACGAAGGGGCACTGGCCTCTTTCCCCCCGTTGCCCAGCCGAACACCCATGAACTCTCTTCCATCCTTGGTGGTATAAAACCCGGTTGCTTTAGGAACCGGCCTGCTTTCGCAAGCGTTTCCGGGCTTGATCCCGAAGATGCAGCAGTATGACCAAAGCCGCTCCTAAAACCGCCCCAAGGAGCAAAAAGATGCCGACCTTCTTGATCGGGGTGAGACCGACAGGACCCGGGGACCGGCTGACCGGGCCCAAAAGCTCTGTCAAGCGGTCGGTCGGTCGGGCGAGAAGTTGCTCCAAGTGGATTTTCTGACGCTCCAAATTGCTGATTTCAAGAGCTAAAAACTCGATCTCATCGAACTGTGCACGCCGGTTGAGAGAAGCTGTTCGGTGTCCAACTCGTTTTTGTTGGGCCTGGAAGACTCCGATCTCCCTTTTAATGCTTTGGATCTCAGCTTTGAGGATCCGGCTGGATTTTTCCTCTTGTGCCACCAGATGGGCGTTGGTGCTTTGCTCAACGTGTTGACCGATCGCGGCGAAAAGGGCTTGAATCGTTTTCGATTGGGTCTGGGTGCCGTTCACCTGAAGCAGTACACCCGATCCACGCACGATCGGAGAGACCTCGAGGCGGGTTTCGATGGCTTGGGCCTCAGGGAGGTTTTTACTGAGCTGGAGGGCCGAGAGAGGGGCCACCGAATGGATGATCCAGCTTCGTACGAGTGGGGTCGGCATGACCGGGACAAACCGTTCCCCCATCCGCTGGCTGCCTACGCGGATGAGCGCCGTGTAGCGGAACTGCGGGGTACTGGAGAGGACAAGTCCGATCCCGACCGCCAGAGCAAGTGTGACGGTGCCCCAGAACACAAGGACCCGGGTCCGGAAAAGGATCCACAGATCGACCAGGTCAAAGCTCTCTCCGGGCTCTCGGTTGCTTGGGGCGTTAGGGGTTTCCGGCATGTGGGATCCAAGATTGGTTCGGCTCGATGGCATCATAGCATTCCTGCCGTTCCCCCCCGGCGGTACCTTAGGAAGGCTAAAGACTCGGGTTGGGTTCGGGTATAATGCGCGGGCTTGTTTCGTGGCATCCCCGTGTCAGAGAGGCAGTCTTTGCGGCACCGTGTCCCCGCTCCGCTTCCCAGGGAACCCCGGGCCGAAGTGGGTGCTGATGCCCGGATCGACCCCGGGTGCGTGGTGGGCTATTGTTACCGCGACGATGCGGCCCCGTTGCAGCTCGGCATCGGCGCCCGAATCCGGTCGGGTACCATTCTCTACGCTGATGTGCTGATTGGGGATCATTTCCAAACCGGCCACCATGTACTTATTCGCGAAAAGACCCGGATCGGCCACCATGTACTCGTTGGGTCAGGAACTATCATCGACGGTGAAGTCGAGATTGCGAGCTTCGTCAAGATCGAATCCCACTGCTATATCCCGACCCGGGTCCGGATCGGTGAACGGGTGTTCGTAGGTCCGGGCGTGGTGATGACCAATGACCGTTACCCGCTGAAACAGCGGGATCGCTACCGCCCCGAGGGCCCTATTCTCGAGACTGGCGTGACGGTGGGGGGTGGGGCCACACTCTGTCCTGGTGTCCGGATCGGGGAGGATGCTTTTGTGGCGGCAGGGGCTGTAGTCACCCGGGATGTGCCACCCCGGATGTTGGCCCGCGGTGTACCGGCTCGTTTCGAGCCTTTGCCGGAATCCCTTCTTGAACGCAACCTCGCCCTCTCCTGGAGAGGACTGATCCCGGAGGATCCGCACCCGTGAGGTTGGCGATCCTGGGTGCCGGGAAGCAGGCACCCCGCCACATTGCCGGTTTGCGCGGGATTGAACCGGAAATTGAGCTGGTGGTCGCGGATATCGATCCCGAACGTGCCCAATCATTGGCCGACCGGGAGGGATTGTCGGTCCTCACGGTCGATGCGGCGTTCAGGGACGATTCCATTCGGGCGGTCGTGATCACGACCCCGACCCCGACGCATGTTCCCCTGGCCGAAGCAGCCTTGGATGCGGGGAAGGCCTTCCTTGTGGAAAAACCACTGGCTCCAAGCGGGAGGGAAGCCCGGCACCTGGCCGAGCGTCTCCGGAAAAAAGGGGGGGTCGGCATGGTGGGATTTCTGTATCGCTCGGTTCCCCTCTTTGCAGAGGTCAGGCGTCTTCTCGTGAACGAGGCCCTCTTGGGCCCTCCCCATCTGGCCCTCTTCCGGATCGGGGGGAGGGGATCCCATCAGCCGTGGAAACATCGGCATGCCGAAGGCGGCGGGGTCGCGAACGAGATGTTTGTCCATGCCTTGGATCTTGCATTCTGGTTTTTCGGACCGCCTCAGGATGCCCGCCTTTTGGTACGGGATCTCCGCCAGCCGGAACGGGAAATCGGTGGGCAGAGGGTTTCAGTCGATGCCGATGATCTCTGGGTGGTCCGTCTCGACTACCCCCAAGGGCCTGCCGTGATTCTCGAGGCCGATTTTCTGACACCTGGATTTGCGCAATGGGTCGAGATCGAGGGCCCTCACGGAGGAATCCGTGCATCAATTGACTCCACCTTCCCGTCTCAGCTGTTTATGTCCCGCGAACGGGCCGGATACCCCGCGGGCCCAAGCCCCCTCCGTCCCCCCTCCGGTCCGGAGGATCCATATCAGATCCAGGCCCGGACTTTCCTGGAGGCCGTCCGGGCGAACCGAGACCCGGCCTACGGCCAGGTGGCGGAAGCAGCCGAACTCCAACTCCTGCTCGATCGATTGGCTCAATCGAGTGTTTCGCAACCAGAACTGAGAGAGGCAAGTCTCCGATGATTCCCATGGCCGACACCACCCTGGCTGAGCCCGAAATCGAGGCGGCCCTACAAGTACTCCGCTCCGGACAACTCCGGCAGGGGGTGGAATGTGACCGTTTCGAGCGGACTTTCGCCGAACGGGTCGGCGCCCGCCATGCAGTGACCTGTGCCAACGGGTCCGCCGCCTTGCACCTCGCCTATGCAGCCGTCTTCGAGCCCGGAGACGAGATCCTCATGCCCTCGTTCAGCTTTTTTGCGACAGCGAGCATGGCCCTGCAGACGGGGCTGGTCCCGGTGCTTTGTGACGTCGATCCCCGGACCTACCTGATTGACCTGGAAGATGCGGCCCGGCGTCTTACCTCGAAAACACGGGGCATCGTCCCGGTCCACCTGTTTGGTGCGTCCTGTCCGGTCGATGCGATCGAGTCCTTTGCGGCCGAACACAATTTGCGGATCATCTGGGATGCTGCCCAGTCCATGGGGACCCGGTTCAGTGGCCGGGACATCGGCTCTCTCGGCGCCTGTGTCTGCTACTCCTTCTATCCGACGAAAAACCTCTTCGTCGGGGAAGGGGGGATGGTGACCAGTCCGGATCCGGAGCTGGACCGGAAGATGCGTTATCTCCGTACGCATGGTCAGACAGCCAAGTACATCCATACGATGATCGGTTGGAACTACCGAATGACGGACGTGGAGGCGGCCATCGGGCATGCCCAGCTGGGGCGACTGGAGGGGATGCTGGCGCGCCGACGGCAGAATGCCTCCCAGCTGACCGCCGGACTTCATGGAGTGCCCGGCCTGCAGTTGCCGGTCGAACCTAAAGGCTCGGAGTCCTCCTGGCATCAGTACTCGGTGGTTGTGGACGAGCGGGTGATGGGGTGCGACCGGGATGCACTGGCCGCACGACTTGCGAAACAAGGGGTTGCGACTGCTGTGCACTACCCGCGGGGAATTCACCAGCAACCGGTGATCCGCGAGCATCTCGGTGAGGTCTCGCTCCCCGTGACGGAGCGACTCACGGAAACCATCCTTGCGCTTCCTGTGCACCATGGGCTGGGAGAGGCGGAAATTGGACTCGTGATTCGGGCGGTCCACGTGGCCGTGACGGGCCATGGCCCCTAGCCTGTCGGATGGCGCTTCCGACCGAAGGCTCCACGTCCTCTTCCTCACCTTCCACTGTCCTCGTCCGGAAGAACCCGGGGCCGTGCGTCCCTGGGCGGAAGCCTGCCAGCTCCGTGACCTCGGATGTTCGGTCACTGTCATCACGTCGGCAATCCACTATATGACTGGCCAGGATCTGCGGAAAGATGGTCGGGGCTGGTGCAGTGAGAGTGAGCAAGACGGAATCCGGTTCCTCAGGGTCTCGGGGCTTGTGGATTACCGGAAAAGCCTGGGGCGACGATTGATCCATTACACGCGCTTTGCTGCTTTGAGTTTCCTGGCTGCGCTGATCCGGATGAAGCAGAGACCGGACGTTGTGCTGGTTGGAACCGACCCGGTCCTGGTTTCTCCCGTGGCCTGGGCTGTGGCTGGCCGTTTTCGCGCGCGCCTGGTCCTGGATGAGCGGGACCTCTATCCCGAGACCGCATTGGCGCTCGGTGTTTTGAAACCTGGTCTTCTCAGTCGTGGACTTTCAGCCTTTCAGCGCGCGCTGCGACGCCGGGCCGCGTTCATTCTGTGTGCCACTCCGGGGATCCAGCGGGCGCTCCAAGCACAGGGTGTTCCGGATGAGAAGTTGGGCCTTCTCTATAACGCCGACGCGGCACTCCTCCTGGATCCCGGATCAAGCCCCACCCACACCTCCCACCGTCACCTTCCGGAATCTCCTTGGGGAGATGCCCGTTTCCGGATTATCTATGCCGGAAGCATGGGGCGGGCCAGTGATCTGGATACCCTCCTTGACGCGGCTGTGAAGATCGGTCACGACACGGGGATTGTGTTTCTTCTCGTGGGTGGTGGTGAGCGCGCAGCCGGTTACCGGGCGCGTGCGGAGAGGGAGCGTTTGCCGGTCCGCTTTACCGGTCCTCTAACGCGGCAGGAGGCGCGTTCGCTCATTCGCGAGGCTGATCTGGGACTTCTTTTGTTTCCTGAAGCGCCCCTGTTCCAGACGGCTCTCCCCAGCAAGCTCTTCGATTATCTGGGGTTGGGATGCCCAGTCGTCTTTCTGGGATCCGGCGATAGTGAGACCGTTCTCCGTGAATCCAGTGGAGGGATCAGGCTCCCCTCAGGAGATGCCGCCACGCTTGCCCGGCTCCTCCTGGAACTCGAGGCTCAGCCGGAACGTTGCCGGACCATGGGTCGTGCGGGACGCGTCTGGTTCGAGCGCTGTGTCGGGGGGGGGGGGTCGTGCGATACTCAGGCGAGCCCTGGCCCTGGAGAATGCCGGATGAGAGAAGCGTTCCTGCCCTTTTCCCCACCCGCGATCGGCGAAGAGGAGATCCAGGCCGCAACCGAGGCACTCCGAAGCGGATGGCTCACGCTCGGCCCCCGGGTCCGGGAGTTTGAGGACACGTTCTCCAAGACGGTGGATGCCGAGGCTGCCCTGGCCGTTTCTTCCTGCACCGCAGCCCTCCATCTGGCCCTCGTGGCTTTGGGCATCAAGCCTGGGGACGAGGTCGTGACGACGCCCTTTACTTTTGCGGCGACAGCCAATGTCATCGAACATGTGGGTGCGCGCCCGGTTTTCGCCGATGTGGAGGCAGATACCCTGAATCTCGACCCCGAGGCTGTCGAGCGGGCAATCACGCCCCGAACCCGGGCTATCCTGCCGGTGCATTTTGCGGGGCATCCCGTCGAGATGGAACGATTTCAGGATCTCGCCGAGGGGCATGGGTTGGCGCTTGTCTTCGATGCGGCCCATGCGCTGGCCGCAGAATACCGAGGGCACCCGATCGGATCGGAGAAACACTTTACTGCGTTCAGTTTTTATGCCACGAAAAATCTCACAACGGGTGAAGGCGGTATGCTGACCGGAGACGAGGCCCGGATTGCACGGGCTCGACCCTTGGCCCTCCACGGCATGAACCGGGATGCGTGGAAGCGCTATCACCAGGGAGGGGCGTGGTTTTATGAAATCGAGGCCGCTGGCTTCAAATACAACCTGACCGATCCCCAGGCAGCCATGGGCCTTGTTCAGCTCAAAAAGCTGGAATCCTTCCAGAAGCGGCGGGACGCGGTGTCTCTGGCCTACGATCGGGCCTTTGGGGAATGCCCGGCTCTGGAACCGATGAAAGCGCGTGAGGGGATCCGACATGCCCGTCACTTGTATCCGCTCCGACTGCGGCCGGACTGCCTGTCAATCGGTCGGGACCAGTTTGTGGAAGAGCTGGGACGGCGTCGAATCGGGGCATCCGTCCATTTCATCCCGCTTCATCTCCATCCGTTTTATCGGGACCGCTACGGTTTCCGACCCGAAGACTTCCCGCAGGCGGATGGGGCCTATCGCCGGATCCTGAGCTTGCCACTGCACCCCAGGCTGTCAGATACTGATGTCAGTGACGTCATTGACGCAGTTTTGGACATCGTTCGTCAACACGGAGTATGAAGCGCAAGGTCTCCCCAGGTGAACGCCTGCTCGCGGCGCTCGCAGGTTTCTTGCTCCTGCCGCCGGGGTTGTTGGTTGCGCTGGCTATCCTGGTTACGGATGGGCCACCGGTCTTTTTTATCCAGGAGCGGGTCGGTCAGGGGGGGGGTGTCTTCCCGCTGTTCAAATTCCGCAGCATGACCCGCCTCCCGGCGGGACAATTCCGGAACGGTTTGACGGTTCCGGCCGATCCCCAGATCACGTGGGTGGGAAAATGGCTGCGCCGGAGCCGGATGGATGAATGGCCCCAACTCCTCAATATCATCCGTGGCGAGATGAGTTGGGTGGGGCCCAGACCGGAACTCGCCTGCTACGTGGCACATTACCGACCCGAAGAACGGTTGGTCCTTGAGTCTCCGCCCGGGCTGACTGACCCCGCGAGCATCGTGTTCCGGCATGAAGGCCGGATCCTGGCTCGCTCTGCGGATCCGGAAAAGACGTATATTAAGCACCTCATGCCAAGGAAAATCCGCATGAATTTGCGCTACGCTGCACAGAGGACCCCCATAAGCGACTGTTGCGTCGTGGTCGCGACCGTGAGGCGACTCCTTTGCGGGTGACCCGCCCCTCTCTGTCCGAGCGACCTTTCGAGCCCCGGGCCTGGTGGCGGAACCGTTCCGTCCTTCGCCTCTCCGTTTTCTTTCACGATTCGCTCTGGATCCTCATCAGTGTCCCGCTGGCGCTGATCGTCCGGGTCGACTGGAGGCATCTCGCGGACTTGTCTCTGGAGTCCCGCTGGTGGGTTTACCTGGGCGTGACCTTCCTGTGCCAGAGCCTGAGCCTGTACGCCCTCAAGTGCTACCGGGGGATCTGGCGTTTTGCCTCATTGCCTGATCTCATCCGTCTGACGGAAGCGGTGGCTTTGGGCGCGCTGCTCACACTGGGCGCGATCACCTTCATCGACGACCTGGAACGGCTGCCACGGGGCTTTCTGGTCCTGCAGCCCCTTCTGTTGCTGATCGGCCTGGGGGCGGGCCGTCTGGGGTATCGCATCTGGAAGGAGCGACGGGGTCTTTTCTTCCAGAGGACGGGTCAGCGGGCGGTTCTGGTCGGAGCGGGTGTCGCGGCGGAGCTTCTGCTTCGCGACCTGCGCGATGACCGGACCTATGTGCCGGTCGCTTTCGTGGATGACGATCCGGCCAAGCAGGGTCGTGCCCTCCAGGGAGTGCCAGTTCTCGGCACGGTCAACGAACTGTCAAGGGTCATCCAGGAGGTGCGGGCTCAAATCGTGATCTACGCCATGCCCTCCGCACCCCGGAGACTCCTGCAGCAGGTCGTGCAGATCTGTCAGACTCTTCAGGTGACCTGCTGGACGCTGCCCCGCCTGAGCGAACTCATCAACCAGCGGATTACCGTCGAGCGGTTGAGACCGGTTTCGGTCGAGGATTTGCTGGGGCGCGAACCGGTTGTCATGCAGTCTTCGGCCTTGCAGAACTTTTTTGGTGGGAAACGGATCCTGGTCACCGGTGCCGGCGGTTCGATAGGCTCCGAGATCTGCCGTCAGCTCTTGAGTCTTGGCGTGGATCGGCTGATCCTCGTGGATCATGCGGAATACAATCTCTACCGGATCTTGGCCGAGCTGAGTCCGCTGGCCGGAGCCCGGATCGAGGGTCGTCTAACCGATGTCACCTCGGCCGAGGCGATGGATGGTGTGTTCCGCGAGACTCACCCGGAGGTGGTTTTCCATGCCGCGGCCTACAAACATGTGACTTTGGTCGAGGAAAATCCGGTGGCCGGAATCCGGAACAATGTATTCGGGACCAAGAACATGGCTGAAATGGCCATCCGCCATTCGGTGGACCGGTTTATGCTGGTTTCGACCGACAAGGCGGTCTGGCCTGCGAACATCATGGGCGCCACGAAGCGGCTGGCCGAGCGGATCGTTTTGGCCCTAAATGGACAGGGCAGAACGGAATTCATGACCGTCCGTTTTGGCAACGTCCTCGATTCCATGGGATCGGTGGTCCCCCTCTTCCGGGCACAGATCAAGGCCGGGGGCCCGGTAACTGTCACCCATCCCGAGGTCAGGCGCTACTTCATGACCATCTCGGAGGCCGTCCACCTGGTTCTCGAAGCTGCGACCTCGCGCCTGGGTGCTGGAATTTTTGTCTTGGACATGGGGAATCCCATTCGGATCCGGGATCTTGCGGAACAAATGATCGAGCTGTCCGGCCACCGCCTGGGGATCGACATGGAGATTGTCTACATCGGCTTGCGCCCGGGCGAAAAACTTGCGGAACAGCTTTTCTATGAAAATGAGCGTCGGCTGATGACGGACCATCCCAAGCTGTTTTTGGCCCAGGGCGAAACCCATTCGGACTGGACGTCCCTCAAGCGGGATCTCGAACTCTGGTCTGCCCGGCTGATGCCCGCAACCCGAACGGAGCTGATCGGGGAGCTCACCCGCCTGACCCATGGGGATTTCCACAGGGCGGAACCTAGGGAAGAAGAAGCCGGCCGTGGGGTCGTGATCCCCTTGGTGGTGAACCGGATTCCATCTCACCGGGAGAACTGATATGCACCCCACCTCTCGGATCCTGGCATCTCAGGTCCCGTGATCCGCCGGGGCATCATTCTGGCAGGCGGTTCCGGGACCCGCCTCTATCCGATCACCCATGTCGTGAGCAAACAGCTCCTGCCGGTGTTCGACAAGCCGCTCGTCTACTATCCGCTGACCACGCTCATGTTGACCGGGATCCGGGAGATTCTCCTGATCTCGACGCCCAGGGACCTCCCCAGCTATCGGGCATTGCTCGGCGATGGCACCCAGTGGGGACTTGAGATCCGCTATGCCGAGCAGCCCCATCCGGGGGGGCTTGCGCAGGCGTTCCTGATTGCCCGCTCCTTTGTCGAGGGAAGCCCGGTCGCCCTGATCCTTGGGGACAACATTTTCTACGGTCAGGGCCTGACCCAGACCCTCGGTCGAGCCGCGGAACGAACCCAGGGTGCGACCGTCTTTGCCTACTATGTGAGTGACCCCGAACGTTACGGGGTGGTGGATTTCGATCAGAACGGCCACGCGCGCGGCATCGAGGAAAAGCCAGCCCGGCCGCGCTCACACTATGCCGTGACCGGTCTCTACTTTTACGACGGGTCGGTGGCAGAGCACGCGGCCCGACTGGTCCCCTCCGCACGGGGCGAACTCGAGATCACCGATCTCAACAACCGTTATCTGGCCGAGGGAAAACTCTCGGTCGAGCGTCTCGAGCGCGGGATTGCCTGGCTTGACACCGGAACCCCCGAGTCTCTGCTGCAGGCCGCGAACTTCATCGAGACACTTGAAGCGCGTCAGGGACTCAAGGTGGCCTGCCCCGAGGAGGTGGCGTTCCGGCAGGGATTCATCGATGGCAAGCAGCTTGAGCATCTCGCCACGCCACTTCTCAAGAACGGCTACGGCCAATACCTCCTTCGCCTCCTTGAAGAATCGCACGGTTGACCCCTTAACTGGCCGGGTTCTCCTCCTGGGCGCCGGAGGACAGCTCGGCCGGGCGCTCTGGGAGCTCCGTCCTTCTGGGGTCGAGGTTATCCGTTTCGCCCGGGATGATCTGGACCTGACCTGCCGTTCGGATATCGAATCGGCCCTGAGAACTTCAAACCCGGGCCTCATCCTCAATGCGGCCGCCTATACGGCCGTCGACCGTGCCGAGCGTGAGTTCGAACAGGCACGGGCGGTCAATGTGGAGGCGACCGCGGAATTGGCCCGACTCGCTCGGACGGAAGGCATCCGGTTGGTTCATGTCTCAACCGATTTCGTGTTTCCGGGCGATCGTGGTCGGCCGTGGCGACCTGAAGATTGTCCAAGGCCGGTCAACCGCTATGGTGAAAGCAAGGCCGAGGGAGAAAAAGCCATCCAGGCACTCGGAGATTTGTCGGCCCTGATCGTCCGGACCGGCTGGGTCTATGCCCCTTGGGGGAACAACTTTTTCCGCACCATCCTGCGTCTCCTGGGTGAACAGCCCGAACTCCGGGTGATCGACGACCAAGTGGGTACGCCCACCTCGGCCCTCTCGCTGGCCCGCTTTCTCTGGTCGGTGGCGCTGCGTGACGATCTTTCCGGCATCCTGCACTGGAGCGATGCCGGAGTCGCGAGCTGGTACGATTTTGCCTGTGCGATCGAGGAAGAGGCCCGGAATGCAGGTCTTCTCGAGCGCCGTGTCCCGATCCACCCGATTCCCACCGAGGCATACCCATTGCCTGCCCGACGCCCTTTCCAGGCGGTCCTCGACAAATCGGAAACGATCGCCCGGACCGGGCTTGAGCCCATCCACTGGCGCGAGGCGCTCCGCGAGATCGTGCGGATCACGGTGAAGGCGAGCTCTCCCTTATAATTGAAATGGAAAACATTCACCGTTCCATGAGAGGAGCCTCGGGCGATGCGATCTCAAGACTTGCGGGCAGTTGTGACGGGCGGAGCCTCCGGGCTGGGCCGGGCCGTTTCTGAACGGGTGGTGGTCGACGGAGGAAAAGTCGCGATTCTCGATGTCGATCGGGAGAAGGGGGAACGGGCGGAGCGGGAGTGGGCGGGGCGCGTGCGCTTCCTGCCCACCGACGTGAGTGACGAGCGATCTGTTGACCAGGCCTTGCTTCGTGCCCAGGAGTTTCTGGGTGGCTTCGATCTCGTCGTCTCCTGTGCCGGCGTCATCGGGGCCGGACGCGCGCTCGGACGCGAAGGTCCGATGAAAGGCGAGCACTTTTCCCGAACGATCGCCATCAATCTCTTGGGATCCTTTTTTCTGGTGAAAGGGGCCGCCCAGTACATGCAGTCGCAGACCCCAAACGGGGAGGGCGAGCGGGGGGTGATTGTGCTCACCGCCTCGGTGGCCGCCTTCGAGGGCCAGATCGGGCAGGCAGCCTATTCGGCCTCGAAAGGAGGGATAGTCGGCATGACCTTGCCCCTGGCGCGCGAGTTTGCCCGGATCGGGATCCGTGTGGTCACGATCGCTCCCGGTATTTTCGAGACCCCGATGGTGGCCGGCATGACGCCTGAACTCCAAGCCTCCTTGGGCGCCCAGGTGCCTTTCCCGTCGCGTCTCGGTCGCCCAGCGGAATACGCCGATCTCGTCCGGTCCATCGTCGAAAACCCCATGTTGAACGGTACCACGATCCGGCTGGATGGCGCCGTCCGCATGCAACCCAAGTGAACCGGTCCCGTGGCCGATACTGACAGTCTCCGCTACGATGTGCTCATCATCGGCGCGGGTCCGGCCGGACTGGCCTGCGCGCTCACGCTCAAGCGTGAGAAGCCGGAGCTTTCAGTGGCCGTGCTTGAGAAGGCGGCGAGCCTCGGGGCCCACAGCCTTTCGGGGGCTGTGATCGAGCCCCGCTTTGTCGACCAGCTCCTCCCCGGCTGGCGGGACGACCCGCTCGACATCCAGGTACCCGTCACGCGGGACCGTTTCGCCTATCTCGGCTACGAACACAGCTATAGACTCCCCACGCCGCCCCAGATGCACAATGCGGGCAACTGGATCGTCTCACTGGGTGCGCTCGTGCGTCGGTTGGGGGCGGCAGCGGAGGCTCTCGGTGTCGAGATCTTCCCCGGTTTTTCCGCCGTCCAGCCGCTCTGGGACGGGGCGGGAGCCCTGGCGGGGGTCCGAGTGGGCGATCTCGGGCGGACCCGGGATGGAGCGGAGGGCCCGAACTTCTCTCCGGGAGTCGAGGTCCGGGCCGGTGTGACCGTCCTGGCCGAGGGTTGCCGGGGGAGTCTTTCCAAGATCCTCATCCGGCATTTTGGACTGGACCAGGGGAGAAGCCCGCAGACCTACGCGCTCGGTCTCAAGGAACTCTGGCAGCTTCCACCCGGCCGGACCGTCCCCGGCACCGTTCTCCATACCGTGGGTTGGCCGCTCCCCTCCGATCTCTATGGGGGCGGCTTCGTCTATCACCTCGACCGGGATCGCCTGGCGGTCGGTTTTGTTGTGGGGCTCGATTACGGCGATCCCGATTTTTCCCCCTTCGAGGTCTTCCAGCAGTTCAAGCACCACCCGAGTCTCGTGGGCCTCTTTGAGGGCGGCGAAATACTGTCCGCGGGGGCGCGGAGCCTCATCGAGGGCGGGTATCCGGCTCTGCCCACGCTCGAGATGCCGGGCGGGCTTCTCGTGGGGGACGCCGCGGGAACCTTGAACGTCCCCAAGATCAAGGGGGTTCACATGGCGTTGGGCTCGGGGATCCAGGCGGCCGAGCACCTGGCACGGACCGGAAGCCCCCAAGGCTTTGATCAGTGCTTCCGGCAATCGGATATGGGCCGTGAACTCTGGCGGGTGCGCAACATCCGGCCGGGGTTCAGGACGGGACTCTGGGCCGGACTGGCCAATGCCGCTTTCGAGACGGTCACGGGCGGACGGGCGCCTTGGACACTTTCCAATGCCCATGACTGGAAGAGTCTCCGGCCGCGCGGTGCCGTCAAGGGCAAGGCGCCCCGCTGCAGGCCTCGCACGCTGCCCCCCCCAGACCGCCTCGCCTTTGTCGACCAGGCGGCGCTCCACCATGAAGAAAACCAGCCAGTCCATCTCCGGATTGCGGACACTACCCTCTGTGTCAGTGAATGCAGGGCCCGTTTTGGCAATCCCTGTACCCGTTTCTGTCCGGCCGGTGTCTACGAGATCGTGACCGATGGGAGCGGGCCGCGTCTCCAGGTCAATGCCGCGAACTGCGTCCACTGCAAGGCCTGCGACATCAAGGATCCCTTCGAACAGATCACCTGGGTCCCGCCCGATGGGGGCTCGGGTCCGAACTACGCCAACCTCTGAAGGAGTGTCATGAATCCGATCAAGATCCTGGTGGCCGCGAAGCGGGTCGTCGACTACAGCGTACGGGTCCGTCTCAAGCCCGACCATTCGGGGGTCGTGACCGATGGCGTCAAGATGTCCGTCAATCCATTCGACGAAATCGCGCTTGAGGAGGCGCTCCGGATCCGCGAACGGGGCGAGGTGTCCGAGGTGGTGGTGGCGACGGTGGGTCCGCACGAAGCCGAATCCCAGATCCGGAGCCTGTTGGCCATGGGGGCGGACCGGGCGATCCATATCGAGGCCTCCCGGGAGATCGGGCCGCTCGAGGTCGCCCATGTCCTCCATCATCTCGTCCGGGAGATCGAGCCGGGACTCGTCATCTTGGGCAAGCAGGCGATCGATGACGATTGCGGCCAGACGGGCCCCATGCTGGCCGCCCTCTGGGGACGACCGCAGGCGACCTTTGTCTCGAAGCTCACGCTGGCCGGAGGCCGGGCACAAGCAGTCCGTGAAGTGGATCACGGCCTCGAGACAGTGGAGATCGATCTGCCTGCCGTGATCACGACCGACCTTCGACTCAACACGCCCCGCTTCATCAAGATGCCCGATATCATGAAAGCGCGCCAGAAACCACTTGAAAAACGCCCGTTCGACGGGTTCGGGTTCACTCTCCCGCGCCTTGAGGTGGAAAGCTACCTCCCGCCACCGGAGCGTGAGGCCGGACTTCGTGTCGAGTCGGTTTCGGAACTCGTGACCCGGCTCCACGATCGGGGGGTACTCTGATGGACGCGACCCTGGTCATTGCCGAGGCACAGGACAGCCAGGCGCCCGTCGCCGAACCGACCCTGAAAACCCTGACTCTTGCCCGCAAGATCGGGACCGGTCCGGTTGATATCGCCTGGATCGGTGCCGGCCTGGATCCCCTGCTCGGACAGGCGGGAACCCTGACTGGTATCCGGAAACACCTGGTCTTCGATGACCCGCGCCTGGTCCATCCCACTGCCTCTGTGGTCACTGCGCTGGTCGGATCTCGCGCCGGGGATTACAGCCACTTTCTCATGCCGGGAACCAGTTTCGGTCGGGATGTCCTGCCGCATCTCGCAGGATTCGTGGGGGCGCCGGCCGTGAGCGATGTACTCGAAGTTCTCGCACCAAGACGCTTCAAGCGTGGCCTCTATGCCGGCAACGTCCATACCGTGGTCCGTGTTCCGGACGGGATCCCGGTCCTGCTCACGGCCCGACTTGCCTCGTGGAAACCCGCGGTCGCCCAGAAGGATGCCGCGCCGGCACCGGTTGAGAGGATGGCCGTGCCCGCCGAGATCCCGGCCGACGCCCGGTTTGTGGGGCTCGAACTCGATTCCAGTGCCCGGCCGGATCTCCAGTCGGCCCGGCGGGTGGTCTCCGGGGGACGGTCATTCGGCAGCCGTGAGAACTTCGCACTGCTCGAGAAGCTGGCCGACCGCCTCAATGCGGCGATCGGTGCCTCGCGGGCGGCAGTGGATGCGGGCTATGCACCGAACGATCTCCAGGTGGGGCAGACGGGCAAGATCATCGCACCTGAACTCTATATGGCTTTTGGAATCTCGGGCGCGATCCAGCACCTGACCGGCATCCGCGATGCTGGAACCATCGTGGCCGTGAACAAGGACCCCGAGGCGCCGATTTTCAAGGTGGCGGACTTCGGGCTGGTGGGAGATCTCTTTGCGGTGATCCCGGATCTTCTGGCCGAGCTCGAACGGCAGGGTATTGGTCGTTGAGCGAAGTCCTCTGGACCCCGGGTTCTTATGAGCGGGAACGGAGTGCACTTGCTCGCTTCCAAAAAAACCTGGCCCAGAGTGGCGAAGCGGTCGGGTCGGACTATGCCTCACTCTGGCAATGGTCGATCGACCATCCGGAACGTTTCTGGCCGGCCGTGGCGGATTTTTTCGGGACCCTTTTCGATGGTCGCCCCCGGCAAATCTGCGCGGGAGCCATGCCGGAGACTCGCTGGTTCGAGGGCGTCCGGCTCAACTACGCACGACAACTTGTGGAAACCGCGCGATCCGGGGGGCTTGCCCTCGTCTTTCGCAACGAAGAGGGACTCCGGGTCACGCTGACCGATGGTGAACTCCGGAACGCAGTGGCTGCACTCGCCTCCGATTTCAGAGCTGCGGGTGTGGAGCCGGGTGACCGGATCGCCGCCTATCTGCCGAACCATCCGGCTGCGGTCGTTACGATGCTTGCGGCCTCGAGCCTGGGAGCCGTGTTTACGAGCGCTTCGCCGGATTTCGGGGTCGAGGGCGTCCTCGAACGCTTCGGCCAGGTCGCGCCCAAAGTGCTGGTGGCCATTGATGGCTATTGCTATGGTGGAAAACGCTACGACGTCCGTGGGCGTGTGCGGGAAATTGCCGCCCGCCTGCCGACCCTCACCCGTACGATTCTCGTGCCCTATCTCATGGCGGAAACCGGCCGCGCCGACTTCCCCCATGCGGTCGCCTATCCCGATCTCCTGGAACGATCGCCGGGGACCCTCCCGTACGCCGACCTGCCTTTCGACCACCCCCTCTACATCCTCTATTCCTCCGGGACGACTGGCAAGCCCAAATGCATGATCCACCGGCAGGGCGGGGTGCTCCTCCAGCATCTCAAGGAGCTTGGGCTCCATACCGACGTGGGTCTGGGCGACCGTCTGTTCTATTTCACGACCACGGGCTGGATGATGTGGAACTGGATGGCGAGCACCTTGGCGCTCGGCGCGACCCTTGTGCTCTACGACGGCTCGCCCATCCATCCACACCCGGATGCTCTGCTTCGCATGATCGACGAGGAGGAGATCGGGATTTTCGGGACCAGTGCCCGTTACCTCCTGACCCTGGAGAAGAGCCGGGTCAAGCGGGAAGGCGGGCGGGGCCTCGAACGCCTCCGGACGGTTCTCTCCACGGGATCTCCCCTCTTGGCCGAGCAGTTTGATTATGTCTACCGTGATCTTAAGTCAGACGTCCGTCTGAACTCGATCTCCGGCGGAACCGATATCGTCTCGTGTTTCGTCCTGGGCACGCCGACTTTGCCGATCCGCCGGGGGGAGATTCAGTGTCGTGGACTCGGCATGGCGGTCGAGATCTACGACTCCTCGGGCCGTCCGGTTGTGGGCGAACGGGGCGAACTGGTCTGCACGCGTCCCTTCCCCACGGTGCCGCTCGGGTTCTGGGACGATCCGGAGGGAGTGCGCTACCGGGCTGCCTACTACCATCGCTTCCCCGGCATCTGGTGCCACGGCGATTTTGCTGCACTCACGGCCTCGGGAGGAGTGATCATCTACGGTCGTTCCGATACCGTCCTCAATCCCGGTGGGGTCCGTATTGGCACAGCTGAGATCTACCGGCAGGTTGAGATCTTTGAAGAGATTGCGGAAGCGGTGGTCGTTGGAGAGCCGGATGGGGAGGGTTCCGAGCGTATTCTCCTGTTTGTGGTGCTCCGGCCAGGCGCTGTGCTGGACGAGGGACTCGAGTCGCGCATCCGCGAGCGGATCCGTACCGCGCTCACGCCCCGTCACGTACCCGCCCGCATCCGGGAGGTTCCGGACATTCCGAGGACACGGAGCGGGAAGATCAGCGAGATGGCAGTGCGTCAGGCGGTTGCCGGGGAGAGGGTGGCGAACACGGGGGCTTTGGCCAACCCGGAATCCCTCGAGGCCTTCCGGGTCTGATCCGTGCGGTCCACGCTCCAGCCGGTTCGGGAGGATGCCCGTTCGAACCCGGGAACGGGTGGCTACCTTTGATGGAAGGCGGTGATTTCCTTACACTATGGGAAACCCTCGCTGAGTCGCGCCGCTGATCGTCGACAGCTCCTGTCCGGGCTCCGGCCCTGAATCCCGTCTCCAGGCTTATCGGCAGCTCCTGAATCACCCCGGCCAGCCTGAGGTTTCCTTTGCGGAAGCCATCTCACCCTGGTCGGCAGACGGTTTTCTGGATCGTCTTGAGGCATACGCTCACGTCCCGGAAGTGGCCTTCAAAAATCCACCGATCCGGAGAAGGCGGTTGGTTCCGGCACCGCTGGGACAGGACCGCGGCGTGCCGTAGATCACCGTGCGTTTTTCCCGTTGGCGGCGAAGTGCATGGATCCGTCGCACCCTGCTCGGCATCCTGGTTCTTGTGCCGGCCGGTTTCGCCAGCATCAACATGGCGGGCGCTTTGCCCTCGCCCGGGAACCCCTGGCTCAACGGAGCCACGGTCCTGCTTTTCGGTGTGCTCACGGCCTGGATCGCTATCGGTTTCTGGACGGCTCTGTTTGGTTTCCTCGTCCTGTTGCGTCCTGATCCCCGGACAGACACCCCGCCTCCTGCCGGGGACACGGTTCCCGGTCCGGATGCCCGAACGGCGCTCGTCTTTCCGGTGTACCGGGAAAACCCGGAACGCGTCGCGGCCACGATCGAGGTCCTCTACCGGCAGCTCGGGAAAAGCGGGATCCTCGCGGGATTCGATTTTTTCATCCTGTCGGACAGCAACGATCCGGACCTCGTTGTCCGCGAGCAGTGGGCATGGGCGGAACTCTGCCGCTCGCTGGCTGCTTTCGGGCGTATCTACTATCGACGCCGACGGTCGAACATCAAGCGGAAGAGCGGTAACATCGCGGATTTCCTCAAGCGGTGGGGATCCCTCTACAAGTATCTGGTCGTTCTGGATGCGGACAGCCTGATGTCCGCCGACTGCCTGGGCCATCTCGTGGAACTCATGGAAGCCCATCCCCAGGTCGGGATCCTGCAAAGCGTGCCTGGCGTGGTCCGCCAGCAAACCCTGTCGGGGCGGATACAGCAGTTCTCCAACCGGGTTTACAGCCGGATGTTTGCCACAGGCCTCTCGTTCTGGCAGTTGGGAGACAGCTATTACTGGGGCCACAATGCCATCATCCGGGTGGCTCCATTCATGGAACATTGTCAGCTGCCGCGTCTCAAGGGGCGCGCCTTGCTGTCGGGCGACATTCTGAGCCATGATTTTGTGGAGGCCGCGCTCATGCGGCGCGCCGGATGGTCGGTCTGGCTGGTGCCTGAACTGGCGGGCAGCTGGGAGGAAACCCCGCCCACGCTTCTCGACGAACTCAAGCGGGATCGCCGATGGTGTTACGGGAACCTGCAGCACCTCAGGCTCTTGTTTGCCAAGGGACTTCTGGCCATGAACCGTCTCCTGTTCGTCAACGGTGCCATGTCCTATGTGGCCTCCGCGCTCTGGCTGTTGTACCTCCTCCTGGGTACGGCCGTCATTGCCTGGCACGCGCTGATCCCCCCAGACTACTTTCCTCCGGGGCATGGCCTGTTTCCGGTCTGGCCGGTGTGGCACGCCGACCTCGCGGTTTTTCTGCTCGGCGCCAGTGCCACGATCTTGCTGTTACCCCGGTTCCTAGGCCTGCTGCTCGTGTTTCTCAAGCGACGGTCGGCCCCATTCGGGGGGGGATTGCGCTTTTTGGCCAGCGGGCTTCTCGAGATCGTCTATTCCACCTTGGTCGCTCCCGTGCGGATGCTATTTCACAGCTGGTTCGTCCTCTCCTCGCTTTTGGGCCACCGGGTCCAATGGGGACGGCAGCAGCGAACCGCCGCCTCCCAGGGAATGCGCACATCCCGTGCCTACATCCCCGGCACCTTGATCGCGATCGCATGGGCGGGCCTGGTCTACTTTCTGGACCCGGGAGACCTGGGCTGGCTCCTGCCGATTGTGGTGGCGCTGGTCCTGGCCCTCCCGGTGGCCACCTTGGCAGGAAGCGCCCGTGTGGGGACTTGGGCCCGAAGGAACCGCCTCTTCCTGACCCCGGAGGAGGATCATCCACCCGAGGAACTTGAGAGTCTCGAGCAGGCGGTGACGGAACGAACCAGGTCCGCAGTCCGGGCCCGTTCAGGATTCCGTGCGGCCATTGTCGATCCCTGGGTGAACGCGGTGATCGCGGCCCGGCTGTCGGACCAGCCCCGACGCTATAATGAAGAGATCCAGCTCACCCGGGCGCTCTACAGTGCCCGGCTTCTGGCGCGGGGTCCCCGTGCGTTGAGCGCGAGTGAGCAGCTTGCGGTTCTCAACGACCGGCGACTCCTCGTGAAACTACACGAGGAGGTATGGACACTGCCTCCCCACCAGGTACGGGAGTGGCACTGAAGCAATGGCCGGTCCAATTACGCTGCGAGCGGTTCGGGAACCCAAGAGGTGGAAGGCGGGCACATTCCCCCTGCTCGTGATTCTTCTGGGCCTTTCGGGTTGTGCTTCCCTGTCCTCCGTGCACAAGATCCAAGGCGCCCTGCAGTCGACCGATGTCCGGCTCCGGGAAACGGAGGGGCGACAAGCCGCACTGGAGCACCGCCTCCACGGGCTCCGTGTACGTCTCGCCAGGGAAATTGCCCGGCTGAAACTCGCCGAAACCCGTCTTTCGCGTGCTACCACCCAGGCGGCGACCCAGGCGGGAGCGGCGCTGCGCCGAGTCCGGCTTGCGGACGAGGACTGGATGGCCAGCCTGCCCGGGCGAACCCGCCCGGGAACGGGTACGGGATCCGGGCACGGATCGCGCTGGCTGTTCAACCTCCTGGTGGATCGTGCGCACCGCCTGGCCGACAAACCCTATGCGCCCCTCCCGGACGCTCCGGCGGTTCTGCGCCAGATGGACCGGACCACGTACCGCGCGGTGACATTCCGGGGACCGCTACCCCTCTGGCCCAAGACCGCCCGCCTGATCCCCACCTTCAGGCCGGAAGGCAGTCTCTTTGTCCATCCGGTCTCGATGCACCTCGTTGTTGGCCATAAGATCTTTCCACTGTCGTTTGCCCCGCGCGACTTTCGTTTCCCGCCTCCACTCGCCCGGAGACTCCCGGCTACGCTCGGTGCCGCGGGATTCACCCTCCGGGATCGGAGGACGGGTCATTCGTCATTTCCTTTCCTGTCCTTTCTCGGGGCGAGCTATTTCCGGGCCCGGGGGCGGGGCCAGTCCTGGGGCTCCTGGGCCCGCGGTCTCGCCATCGATACAGCGGTACCGAACACGCGCGAGGAATTTCCCGCGTTCCGGTCGTTCTGGATCGAGGTGCCGGCCCGGGATGCCCGCTCGCTCACGGTACTCGCCATTCTGGATGGCTCCAGCGCTACCGGCGCCTACCGGTTCCGTGTGACTCCCGGGCCGTCGACCCGGGTTCGGGTCACGGCCGCCCTTTTTCTACGCCATGGGATCCGGCGCCTCGGCCTTGCGCCCATGGTCAGCATGTTTCTGCGTGGCCGCATGGACCCGTCCCGGGCCGTGCGACTGCATCCCGCGGTTCACAATGCAGATGGGCTGTCTTACGAGACAGACCACGGGCATTGGGTTTGGGCTCCCTTGATGAACCCACGCCAGTTGAACGTCCGGAGCTTCGGCCTGGACAATCCCCGGGGATTTGGACTGCTCCAGCGCGACCGGCATTTCCGGTCCTACCAGTCACTCGCCAACGCCTACCAGAGATCGCCAAGCCTTTGGATCCGTCCATCGGGAAACTGGGGCGCGGGCCACTTGGAGTTGGTCGAGATCCCGACCCAGCGGCCGGATGACGCCAATATCGTGGCCTTCTGGGTGCCTCGCACCCTGCCGCCCCCGGATCACCCGCTTCTTCTGCGTTATACGCAGTACTGGGGTTCGCTGCCGGGGTCATCCGAACGGCCCGGGCGGATCCAGCTCACGCGCGAGGCACGCTCGGCCGAGGGTCAACGCACGTTCACGCTCTACTTCAAGGGCCGGGAACTGGGCCGGATCCCGTCTTGGGTTGTGCTTGAGGGAAGCGTTCAAGCGCCCGGTCCGGTGCGGGACATCACGCTTGCCAAGGTCACCGGGACAACGCGCTGGCGCCTGCGGTTCACGGTTCCGGATCATCCCGGAGCCATCCTGCGGGCCTGGATCCGCTATCGGGGCAGGCCTTTGACCGAAACCTGGACGTACCAGTTTCCCCATTGAGTATCCGGGATCTGCCCCCTTAGGGGCAGCCGGGCGAGGCCGTGAGGCGGTTGGCCGTGCTGGCCGGTAGCATGCCGCTCCAGGTTTCGGTAAAGGCGTGGCCCCGGCTCGCGAGGAAGGCCCGGAGCTCCAGCGGGTGCCTGCGGGGGGCGGTGACCTGGAAGGAGAGCTGGTCAAACGACTGGTGGGTCTCGCCGACATCCCGGGCGGTGACGAGCGTGACCTGGCTGACCCGGGCCGGAGCGTTGGCGGTCACGACCCCATGGGCGGGTTTGTTCCGGAAGGCCTTGGGCACACTGAAGTCGATCACATAGCGCAACCGGTGGGGATTTCCCGTACAGGACCGGCCAGGGTTGCGACCTGAGCCCACGAAGGTCTGGAGCACCTCTCCACCCGGAGGGTGGGCGATTCCGGCCCGGCCGAAGAGGAGGGTGTAGCTGTAGTGGTATTCCCGTCCGGGCTGGACGGGTTCGCGGGGTACCCAGTACGCCACGATATTGTCGACGGTCTCCGAGTCGGTCGGGATCTCGACGAGCTCGACGGATCCCCGGCCCCATCGGCCATGCGGGACCACCCAGGCACTGGGACGGGTATCGTAGCGTGTCCCGAGATCCTCGTAGTTCGAGAAGTGTTCGTTCCGCTGGACCAGGCCGAAACCGCCCGGATTGTCGAGTGCAAAACGGGTCACCAGGAAATGCTTGGGATCAATGAGGGGGCGCCAGAGCCACTCGCCGTCTCCGTTCGCCATCTCGAGTCCATCCGAGTCGTGAACGGCAGGACGCCATTCGCCGACGGGCCGGGGAGTTCCGGAGCCGTAAAAAAACATGCTGGTCAGGGGGGCGATACCCAGCACCCGGGGCGTGGTCCGGAAAAAGAGCCGGACCCGCATCCGGATCCGGGTCACCATTCCCGGGCGGATGATAAACCGGTAGGCACCGGTGACACTGGGTCCGTTGAGCAGGGCATAGATCACGATCGAGTGGCTGTTCCGGGGGGGGCGCACCAGCCAGAATTTCCGGAACGCCGGAAACTCCTCATGGGGAGGGAAGGCGGTATTGATGGCAATGCCCCGGGCGGAGAGGCCGAAGTTGTTCGGCTCCCCAACGCCACGGAAATAGCTGGCACCGGCAAAGACCAGGAACTGGTTGTGCCGGTGGTGTCCCACGAGAGGATAAGTCAGCTTGAAACCGGCAAAACCGAGAGCCCGTGGGATCCGCGCGCGGAGGGCCGCCGAGGGATAGGTGAAATCGGAAACATGAAACCGGAGCCGCGTGATCCGGCAGTGCGAGAGGACGAAGAGATGGATGGGGGTGGTGTAGTACTGGCCCGGGGGCACGAGTTGCACCTGGAAGCGCGAATGCCGGCGGTGCCACAGGCTCCGGGCCGGCCGGAACCGGATGGCCTGGTACTCGTTGTAGCTGAGTCGCTCGAGGAAGTGGGGGATCTCGCGGGGTGGGGCATAGGGTTTGGCCGCCAGACTCCGGGCCTTCCGGACGATCAGGGGAAAAAGCCGGCATCCCTGGGCTTGTGCGGGGGGGGCTGCGACCCACGGGAACGCGAGACCGGCCATCCCCAGGAGTGCGGGGGTCCATTGCAGCAGGAGAATCCACCGCGTCCGGGAGACTCTCCGGGGGAGGCGGTCAGGGTCGTTCCGGTTCTCGTGCATCGTCATCTGATCCGACCCCAGCCATCTGTAAAAGTTCATCTGGACTCTACTACCGTGCCACGGATCTGTTCCCGTCCACTGTCGTTCAAGCCGCAGGATTGGGGGCTTTGCGAAGCGTGATCCCGCCACTGCTGGCATGCAGGGAGACAACGGACCTGCCGGGAAGGCTACCATGGCGCCCGCTTGGTTGCAGTTTCCGATCCCGGCCGGATGCCTTGGGATATACTGCCCCCAGGGGTTCTTTCGGGAACGGGGGGGGTTGCCGTAGTGCTCTGCCCTGGATCAGGGACGGGTTCAGGGTGTCTGCCGGTTGGTTTTGAGGCGCTGCGACTTGCGAGGTTCGGATGATTGAATGCTGCGATAGACTGAAGCCGCCCGTCCCCGAACCTGTGCTTCCAGCCAGCCCGTCCGTTGGGAATGAATCGCACTGGAACCGGTACCGGGTTCTTCTCCTCCTTTTTTGTTTTGCCGCCATCCCCTGTGCCGGGGCCCAGGGTCTTCGGGTGAGTGTGGCTCCCATCCAGGCAAGACCCTGGCACCGGTTCTTCCGGACGCTCGGGAGAATTCGCAGCAACAACCAGATTACACTCACCGCCCCGGTCGGGGGGCGGGTGGTGGGACCCTACCAGCCGCCCGGTTTTGTCCGGGAGGGGGCCATCCTGATGCGGATTGCCCCGGTCGGGTTGCGTGCGCAGATCGCAGCCGCCCGCGCCCAGGCCCTCTACGCCCGAACCAAGCTGGCCCGCTACAGCCTGCTGCTCAAGAAGGGCCTGGTGGCACGCGAGGTGGTGGACAACCTCAGGCTTTCCCTGGCGGAAGCCCGGAGCCAGTTGCGCTCGCTCGTCGCCGAAGCATCAGCGCAGGTCTTGCGGGCCCCGTTTTCCGGAACAATCCGCTACCTCGTGGCACCGGGTGCCATCGTGCCGACGGCGTTGCCCATCATGACCCTGATGGGCCGTGGCCGGATCTGGGCCGAGGCCCTGGTTCCTCCCGCGATCGTGAAGCGGATCCATGCCGGCGAACCTGTCGGACTGCGCCTTTCCCACTGGCAGGGAACGGGAACCGTGCGCAACATCGGCAACCGCGCGAGCCACTATGGCCTCGTCCGGGTCTACATTGACCTCCCGCTCGCCGATCCCCTGTTACCAGGACAGTGGCTCCACTGCCGGATCCCCGTCCAGTCCGGGCAGGCCTTTCGTGTGCCTGTCCCGGCCATTGTCATGCATGGGGATCAGAGTTACGTCTACGTGGTCCGGGGTGGACATGCCTTTGCCGTTCCGGTGCGGCTTTTGACCAATCGGCGGCGGGGGGCCTATGTCTTGGGGAATCTCAAGGCGGGCGAAGCGGTGGTCGTGGTGGGAAACACCCGGTTGCGGTCGGGGAGCGCGGTCGAGATCCACCCCTGATGCGACGGTACCTCGATTTCCTCTGGGCGAACCGCTTCACGGCCCTTTTGTTGCCGGTCCTGGTTCTGACCGGTGGGTTTTTGGCTTACCACTCACTCCCGAAAAGCATTTTCCCAAACGTCGATTTTCCCAAAGTCGCGGTTCTGGTCCATACGAACAATTTGCCCGTCCGCTTCATGCTGCTCGAGGTCACCCGGCCGCTGGAACAAGCGGCCAAGGGAGAGCCCGGAGTCCGGATGGTTCGTTCGCAGACGGGCAACGGGCTTACCAAGCTTCACGTGTATTTTGCCCGCGGGATCAATCCGGAACTCGCCTATCTGCTTTTGCAGGCCCGGCTGGCTGCGATCACGCTACCCCCCGGAGCCACGATCAGCGAACGGCTCATGATGCCCAATATCTATCCCCTGGCCGAATACGCGCTGGTTTCCAACCGGTTCAACAGCTCGGCTCTCATGCCCACCTTCGCCTTCCAGGTCCGGCCGGCCCTCCTGGCCCTCCCGGGAGTCTATGAGGTCAACGATACGGGACGGGGCTGGCCGGAGGTTGACGTCGATCTCCGGGAACGGCGTCTTGCGGAATACCACCTGAGCGCCTCAGCCGTCGTGAACCTCCTGCGGACCGAACAGGGGCCGTTCTTCTCGGGCATCCTCAATGTCTTCCACGAGCAATTCCTCCTGGCGACGACTCCGCGGCCGCTCAATCCGAAGGACCTCGAGGCCCTGAGCCTGCCACTCGGGGAAAACTCCAGCAGGGCTTCACCCGCGGCCGACGAGCTGTCGGGCCCCGAACCCCTGGTCACCCAGAGCGCGCCGGGGGTGCTCTCCCGGGCCCCGCTGGCCCTGGGAGCCATCGCGAAGATCCGGATCCGTCCGCCCCCTCTCGTCCGGGAAGCGGCGGTTGCCGGGTGGCGGCACGCGCTCGTGATCGACGTTTCGGCGGACCGGGGGGTCAACCAGGATGGGGTCGCCCGTGCCATTGCCTCCCGCCTCGACCAGATGAAATCCCATCTGCCACCAGGCATCCATCTTGTACCCATCTACAACTTGAGTCGGCTGATCGGATCCAGCCTGCGCGACGTCTGGATGGCCCTCCTGCTCGGCAGCCTGATTGCTTGGCTCGTGGTGCTGCTCTTCCTGGGTCGCTGGGACGCGGCTCTCGCGACCCTCACGGTGGTTCCGCTCTCGGTGGCCGCCACCCTTCTGGTCCTTCAGGCGCTCGGGTTCGGAATCAACATCATGACGCTGGGTGGCATCACGGCTGCCATCGGTGCGCTTGTCGATCATGCCATTGTGGTCATGGAGCGGGGCCTCCATGGCCCCCGGGAAGGCAGTGCGGAAGAACGCCGCCGACATGCCCTGGCCCGCGTGGGAGAGATCCTGCCGCTCATGTCCCTGGCCACGATGACCTCTTGTGTCATCTTCGTTCCGCTGGCCTTTCTCTCGGGAACGATCGGGCTTTTGTTCCGGGACATGGCCTGGGCGGTGATCGTGGCCTTGGTCACCTCCCAGATTGTGGCCCTCGTCCTGACGCCGCTCCTCACCCTTTCGATTGCCCAACGCCCGCGCCGACCGCACCGCCTGCCCGGTGAGCGGGCATTACGAAAAAGCCATGGCCGACTGCTCGTTCTGGGCATGCGGAAACCGTGGCTTGCCCTCCCGGTCATCGGTCTCGTGGGCGGGGGTGCCCTCCTGGCCGTGACCCACCTGCCGACGGCCTTTCTGCCCCATTGGGACGAGGGAATTTTCGTGGTTCCGTTCCGGACACCAGTCGGGAACGGGGTTCGGGAAACCGAACGGGTGGGACGCGATCTCATGGCGGTGGCCCTCCGGAATCCCAATGTCGAACGTGCTTCGCTCGTCATCGGACGCGGATTCGGCAACCGCTACGCCACGCCGAACAAGGGAGGGCTTGTGGTCGTGCTCAAGCCCCACCATCCGCAAAGCACCCGGAAGGTCATGACCGAGCTCCGGCACGCGTTCCGGGCAAAGGCCCCCGATCTCACCACGCTCGAGACCATGCAGGTCATGATCAACCGGCTGGGCAATCTCTCAGGATCCCACGCACCGCTTCAAATCCAGCTCTTCGGATCCGATTCGCTCGTGCTCCGCGCCGATGGCCGCCGTCTCCTCTCGGCCTTGAGACGGAGCCACGATTTCAATTCCCTGGTTTTCAAGTCCCCCTCGGCCGGGCCGGAACTCCGGGTGACTCCCCGGATCCTGGCAGCCCTCTACGGACTCACCCCGCCGGCCATCGCGGCGAGCCTGAAAACGGACTTCTGGGGTCGGCGTGCCGGTTTTCTCACCCGGGGGGAACAAATTCTCCCCATCCGGGTCCGGGTGGTGCCCTCCGTCCGCACCGATCCCATGAACCTCGGAAAACTCCCCCTGCGTCTGCCCGGCGGTACCTATACGCCGCTCAACCGGGTGGTGCATCTCGATCTTCAGGGTATCGTTCCCTACGTGACGCACCAGAATCTCGTCCCTTACTCCCTGATCAAGCTTCAACCCAAATCGGGGGAGGGATTGAGCGTCGCGGCCGCCCGTGCCCAGCGGATCATCCTGAAACTCCACCTGCCGCCGGGGATCACGCCCGTGATCGGGGGCTACTACCGGCAACAGAAGAAAAGTTTCCAGCAGATGGTACTCATCCTGACCGGTGCGCTGTTCATGCTGCTCATCCTCCTGGGGTTGCAATTCAGCAGCCAGCGGGCGGCCATCTCCGCCCTTTTTGCGACGGCGCTGGCAGGAAGCGGGGCCTTTCTCGCACTCTGGATCAGCGGCATCAATCTGGACAGCACGGCCTTTCTGGGCGTGCTTCTGGTCTTTGCCATCGGGGTCAACAACGTCATCCTGATTTTCGCGCGTGCCCACCAGTTGGGTGGAACCTCGCCCGCACCCCGCCTGGTCGCCTGGGCGGCACGGCAACGCTTGCGGCCCATCCTCATGACCATGCTGGCGGATGTCCTGGGCTTCCTGCCGCTCGCGGTCAGCATCGGTCATGGAACCGATCTTCTCAAGCCACTCGCCGTCGCCGTCATGGGCGGACTCACCCTGAGTGCCCTGACGTCGCTCTGGCTGGCCCCCGTGGTCTATGCCGGGCTCTACCGTTTCGGTTGGCGGCGGGCGAGTGGGCCCTGATGGCCCGGGGCGGGGCTCGCCTGGGTGTGTGTTTTCACCGTAGCCTGGGGTGAGGGTTTCCGGTAGTTCCGGATCTGTGTTTCGAGCAGGTGGATGGCGGGGCTCATCCGGCCCAGCCAGTTCATGGATTGGAGCAGGGCCAGATCGCGGCGGGCGGCCTTCAGGTTGCCCATGGCGAGATCGATTGAGGCCAGGTTGATCCGGTATTGGGGGACCCCGGGATTGAGACGGGCGGCCAGGGCATTGAGCCGGCGGATCGAGGCCATGGGCAGGTGATCGTCGAATCTCCAATTGCCGTCCAGGACGAGAAGGTTCCCCTTGATGAAGGGCAGTTCGTTGATCCGTGGGCTTTCGAGTGCGGCCCGGAACAGGGCCTTCATCCAGGGCGGGGGTAGATGACAGTGGTGGGCGGTTTCACAGTTGACCATGCCCTGGAGGGCTTCGAGATCACTCACGGTGAGCACGTGACTCCGGAGCTTGGCCTCCATCTCGGCGAACCATTGGGCTTCGGTCGGGTGCCCGGTTTCCTGGCTCAGGATCACCTTGGCCGCATCAGGCAGAAGATCGGCATTCGGTAACCGTCCGGCCCGGTCGAGGGCCACCACGGCAGCCGGATAGAGCTTGGTATCGCCCCCCAGGGTGAGGTCACTCAGTTCTTCCCCAAGGAAATAGGTCGCGCGGGGTGAGTGAGGGTGGAAGGTGGCCTGATCGAGTGCCAGGGCGACGTTGTTGCGCCACGCCCAGGTCCACTGGGCCGTCACGGAGGCGTAGAAGGCCATGAGCAGGAGGGCGACCGTGATTCGTGCGGAGCGGTGGCGTAGGCGGGGTTCGGCCAGGAGGAGCAGCGAGAAGACGAGGAGGACGAGCCCCCAGTCCGCGAGGTAGTTGCGCTGTTCGAAGACCAGCTCAAGCGGGAAGACCGTCGATTCCATGAGCTGGCCCACGAAAAACCAGCCGATCCCGAGGGCCATGAGAGGATTTTTCCGGCGCAGGAGAAAGGCCAGGACGAGGAGGGCAGCCAGGGCCAGGGCAGAAAAGAGGGTCGAGGGGGGGCGGAGCCAGCCCGTGGATGGGATCAGGTGATGGAAGACCGTGAAGTCCGCCAGGTTCGGCAGGAGCGCCCAGCCGATGTAGTGGAGCACCACCCGGTTTTCGCTGAGCAGTCGCTCCCCGAGGGTGAATGGTCGGCCGGTATAGCTCAAGAGTCCGGTTTCATAGGTCCAGGCGAGTCCCCCGAGAGCCGGCAGGACGAGAAAGGCGAGATAAAAAAGAAGAATCCCCCGGCTCGTCCGCCCCGACCGGTTCCTGAAACGGAACAACAGCGCCTCTATGAGGAAGACGTAGGCGACGAGGAGGGCACCCGACTCCTTGGCCAGACTGGCCAGGACGAGAAAGAGGGCAAGGCCGGTGGTGAGCGGGATCCAGCCCTCCCCACGCTCGATTTGCCGCTCGCGGGCAGCCAGGTAAAACCAGGCACCCGCGATCGTGAAGGTGGCGGCCAGAGCCGCTTCCCGCTGGACGACATAGAGCACCGAGGTGACGTTGAGGGGGAGGAGGAGCCAGGCGGCGACCACGGCAAGCGCCGTGTAGTCGATTTCGCGATCGGTCCAGTCCTTGGACCAACGGGTCCGTCCGATCCTAAGCAGCCGGCGGGTGAACCCCAGGAGCAAAAGGCCGTTGAGGAGCTCAAGGGCGAGATTCGTGATCTTGAAGGAAAAGGGTCCGGGCCCGAAAAACGTCCGGTTGAGGGCGAAGGTGAGCATGCTGATCGGGCGGCGGAGCGGTCCGGCATCGAAGGAGAAGACGGCGTGCATGACGGCCCCGTAACTCCAGGGATGGATGTAGAGCGCCGGGTTCTGCACGATGTTCGTCAGGTCATCGAGGATCCATCCGCCCGAGAGGCCTAGAGCATAGATGGCCCCCGTAAGCCCAAAGGCCAGGCAGACCAGGATTCCCCAGAGGTGGCGGCGGAACCAGCCGGGCTCACCCGGCTTATCTGGGATCACGATCTGGGCTTGAGGCGCACTCAAGGAAGGGAGGAAGCCTGCCCTCGCCTCCGGGTGAGGCGCGGGAAAAGTGCGGGGGTCGACTCCCGGAAGGCTTTGAACTCCTGTCCAAAGCGTTCGGCGAGGAGATGTTCCTCGCCCAGGATCTTGAACCAGACGGCGATAAGGCTCAGGAACCAGATGCCCACCCACCGGAGGGGTAGGCCTTGTGCGAGGGCGGTGCCGCCCAGCGAGACGAGCAGTCCCGAGTAGATGGGATGCCGCACGTAACGGTAAGGTCCTTTTTCGACGAGTTCATGCCCCATCCGGAGCACGGCCATCCCGCTCCAGTTCCGGTTGAGCGCAAAACGGGCCCAGAAACAGAAAGCGATCCCAGCCGCACAGATGAGGAGGCCCGGGAGTACGAAGAATCCCGGAAGGAGGGGACGGTGGAGCCATCCGGCGGGTCGGGTCCAGAGGAAAAACGCCGGGATCAGGACCAGGACCATGGACAGGCGGGAGAGACGCCATTCACTTTGCTCGACCGGACGGCGCTTGAAGCCAGCGGTCCAGAGCGCGGCGATCAACCAGACTGTCGCCCAGGAAATCCAGAGGATCTTGAGCCAGGGTTCAGGAGAGAGGGAAAAGACGTGTGACAAGGGGGGCATCCGGACTTTCCTCATTGTAACGAATCCGTGCCCGTTGCCGCGCTCATTCCAAGACCCCCCTCCCGGTGCCAAAAAAAGCCCCGCTTGCGCGGGGCTAGATCCCTTCCAGAGGAGGTCAACTGAAAGATCAGGTAGATCAGGTACCTTTGCAGCTCCGCGGCATGAGCGACTGGGAAATGGTGCTGCTGCTGCAGTCCCAGATCATGGGTGCGCCTGGGGAGGCCATGTGCATGGTGAACGCGACGTTGTTGCCCGCAAGGCCCGAGTTGACGCCGGTGGTCTTGAAGGTTGCCGTGATCGTGCAGCCTCCGAGCGTAGTGGACGTGCCGCCGTCAGCCACACTGACCACGTACTTGCCGACGATGGATGCGGCATTTGGGAAGCCGGTCGTGGTCCCGCTCGCCGGGCAGCTATTGTTCTGCATGTAATAGTTCGCGACCGGGATCTTCTGGCCGCTGATGAGCGAAATCGCCTCGGTGAACTGGGCTTTCGCGACGTAGTTCTCATAGGCCGGGATCGCAATGGCGGCCAGGATGCCGATGATCGCGACCACGATCATGAGTTCGATCAGGGTGAACCCCTTTTGACTGTTCATGGCTTTTTACCTCTAAAAAATAAATGTTGACTCGATTCCTAGCCGCGGTTCCAAGGGTTCTCCCCAAAGGATCCCCGCATAAGTATACCTGCAGGATTGATGCCAGACTGGTTCCATTATGCTGTCCACGGACTTTAAGCCCAGTTCCCGCATGGCTCCTTGGGACCAGGTGCCCAGATCCTAGAAAGGCATGACATTTATTGTCAGATAGTGACATTTTGCGTCACCTTCTGACCCAAATTGTCAGGGTCCGTTACAGGCATGGGGGAGAAGGGTCGGATCGATGGTCGCGCTGCTGCAGACCCACTGGATCGAGCCGCCATAGCTCGCGGATTGGGGTTCCAGCGTGAGCGTTTTGCCGGCGAGTCCGGGCACGACCCCGTGAGTCTTGAAGACAGCCTGGATGATCCCGTTTTTCACCCCGACCTGGGCCACATAATGACCGGCCAGGCTGGCCGCTTCCGGGATTCCGTTTTGTCCCGAGTTGATGCCGGTGAAGCTGCCGTTGCTCCACCAAAGCGAGGCGATCGTCGGCTTGAGACCGCCTGCGATCGAAAGCGCTTCCATGGCTTGGGCCCTTGCAATATCGTTTTCGTAGGCCGGGATCGCGATGGTCGCGAGAACGCCCACGATCAGGATCACGATCATGAGCTCGATCAGGGTAAAACCAGAGTCCTGACGCATGGAAAGCCACCAGTTCCGAGCCGCCTTCAATCCATGTCCTGCAGGTTTAATGCCAATCCCCCGGGTGGACCTGCTTATAATGTGGCCTCCTGCCCAGAGCCTCTCGCCCATGCTGGATCCGATCCCCGAACACTACGCTTCCCCCGAAGGGAAAGCCCGGCTCATGGAAAGGATGCGGGAGAGTGCGGCTCTCCGATGGGTGCTCTCGCGACGGCAGCTCTGCGATCTCGAACTTCTTTTGAATGGCTCTTTCCACCCCCTTGAGACTTTCCTCGGCGAGGACGACTATGCCCGGGTGGTGACGGAAGGCCGGCTCGCCGATGGGACGCTCTGGCCGTTGCCGGTCACGCTGGATGTGCCGGAGGATCTGGCCGAACGGCTGGATTCCGGAGGGCTCCTTGAGCTTTGTGACCCGGAAGGTATCCCGCTCGCTGCCCTCGAGGTGACGGAAAAGTACCGGCCGGACCGGCGGGAGGAAGCACGGCTGGTTTTCGGGACCGTGGATCCCGCCCATCCGGCTGTCCGGTATCTCCTCGAGGCGACCCATCCGGTCTATCTCACGGGCCGGCTCACGGGGCTCACCCCACCTCCCCATTACGACTTCCGGCACCTGAGACTCGGTCCGAACGAACTCCGTGCGCGTTTCAAGGCCCTGGGCTGGCGGCGGATCATTGCCTTCCAGACGAGAAATCCCCTCCATCGGGCCCATTTCGAACTCACCTTCCGCGCTGCGCGCGAGCGGGAGGCCAATCTATTGATTCATCCGTCCGTGGGCATGACACGGCCGGGTGATGTCGATGCCCATACCCGTGTCCGCTGTTACCAGAGGGTTTTTGCCCACTATCCGTCTTCCACGACCCTGCTTGCGCTTCTGCCTCTGGCCATGCGCATGGGAGGTCCGCGCGAGGTTCTCCTCCACATGATTATCCGGAAGAACTGCGGGGCCACCGACCTCATCGTGGGTCGGGATCACGCCGGGCCGGGTCGAGACAGCGAGGGGAGGCCGTTTTATCCGCCTTATGCGGCACGTGAGGCGGCCTTGGCCCATGCCGGGGAGATCGGGATCGGGGTCGTCGCCTTTGATGAGATGGTCTATGCGCCCCGTCGGGGGGAGTATCTGCCGGCGGATGAACTGGCCCCCGGCGAGGAGTCGCTCACCCTGTCCGGCACCGAGCTTCGACGCCGGCTCGCGCTCGGGCTCGAGATTCCGGAGTGGTTTTCCTTCCCCGAAGTCATCGCGGAACTCCGGAAAAGCCAACCCCCGCTTGCCCGGCGCGGGCTCACCGTGTTTCTGACCGGCCTTTCCGGGGCCGGGAAATCGACGGTGGCCCATGCCTTGGCCGAGAAACTCCTGGAGCAGGGCGGACGGCCCGTGACCCTGCTCGACGGCGATCTCGTCCGGCGGACGCTCTCCAGCGAGCTCGGCTTTTCCCGTGAGCACCGCGACCTCCACATCCGCCGCCTGGGTTTCGTGGCCTCCGAAATCAGCAAGAGCGGAGGCTGTGCCATCTGTGCGCCCATTGCCCCCTATGCACGGACCCGCGAGGAGGTCCGTGAAATGGTGGAATCCCGGGGGGGCGGTTTTGTCGAGGTCTACATCTCGACCCCGCTGGCCATCTGCGAGGGGCGTGACCGCAAGGGACTCTACGCCCGGGCCCGGGCTGGACTGATTCCCGACTTTACAGGAGTGAGCGATCCCTACGAGGCTCCCCTCCATCCGGACCTCGCGATTGATACCACGGAACTCACCCCGGAGGAGGCCTGCCAGCAAATCATGCTCAAGCTCGAGCATTTGGGCTACATCGGGGGCGAGGTCGCATCCGGATCCTGACCCCGCCACGCCCCCTTTGCTAGAATGGGCCATGACCGCAACGCGGAGCCGGCAACCGAAACGGGTGTACATCGAGACGCAAGGATGCCAGATGAACGTCTACGATTCGGGCCAGATGCTCGAAATTCTTAGAGAAACAGAAGGTTACCTCCCGGCCGACCGGCCGGAGGGGGCCGATCTGCTCGTCCTCAATACCTGTTCCGTCCGGGAAAAGGCCTTCGACAAGGCGCTCTCCCGCCTGGGCCGGTGGCGACTGCTCAAGGCGGATAACCCCGGTCTCCGAATTGCGGTGGGTGGCTGTGTCGCGAGCCAGGAAGGCCCAACGCTCCTCGCACGGGCTCCTTTTGTCGATGTGGTGTTCGGACCCCAGACCCTGCAGCGCCTGCCTGCCCTCCTGGGCGAACGGGAGGCTTCGGGAAGGCCGCAGGTGGACGTTCGCTTTCCCGCCATTGAGAAATTCGATGCCCTTCCCGCCCCGCGTCGGTCGGGTCCGTGCGCCTTCGTGTCGATCATGGAGGGCTGCAGCAAGTACTGCAGTTTTTGCATCGTTCCCTATACCCGGGGGGAGGAGGCGAACCGGCCCTTCGCCGACATTCTGGCGGAGGTCTGGACGCTCGCAGAATCCGGTGTGCGGGAGATCACCTTTCTCGGGCAAAACGTGAACGCCTATCAGGCGGACTGGAGGGGAGTCCGGCGTGATCTCGCCGATCTCATCCACTATACCGCGGCCATCGATTCCATCCAAAGGATCCGATTTACGACATCCCACCCGATCGAGCTGGGTGACCGCCTCATCCGGGCCTTCCGGGAGGAGTCGAAACTGGCCCCCCACCTGCATCTGCCGATCCAGAGCGGATCCGACCGGATTCTCGCGGCCATGAAACGGGGGTATACGACGCTCGAGTACCGATCCAAGGTCAGACGTCTGCGCGCGGCCCGGGCCGATCTCGCCTTGACCACGGATCTCATTGTGGGCTTTCCCGGCGAAACCGATCGGGACTTTGAAAACACGTTTGATCTGGTTCGGGATGTGGGGTTCGATCAGTCCTTCCTCTTTCTCTATAGTCCAAGGCCTGGGACTCCGGCCGCTTCGTTGCCGGACCCGGTGCCGGATTCCATCCGGCATGAACGCTTCAACCGCCTCAAGGCGCTGCTCGACCGACAGGCCTTGGACTTGAGCCGGACGCGCGTGGGGCAGCGGGTTTCCGTGCTCGTGGAACGGACCGGGGAGCCGGATCCTTCCGCCTTGTCCGGACGGGAAGGGACCAACCATTGGGTCCATTTCTCGGGCCCTCCCGATCTTCTGGGGGCGATGGTCGAAGTCGAGGTGACCCAGGGATTGACCAACTGCCTGAGGGGACGGCGGGCTGGAATTGAGAGCGTACGTTCCATGAGTCATGACCGGACACAGCGACCATCGCTTTAAGCCCACGGGCCCGATGCGCGGCGCCGAGGTGATTCTCGAACCTCCGGATAATGACCGTCTGGCCCGGCTGTGCGGACCCATGGATGACCACCTGCGCCAGATCGAGGCTCATCTCGGGATCGAGATCAAAAACCGCGGGAATCGTTTCCGACTCCTGGGCGAAGCCCGGGCCGTTGAGACGGCGGGACGGCTGTTGCGCGGATTGTATGCCCGCGAGATGGATGAACCGTTCGAGGTGCAACGTATCGAAGAAATGCTCGAGTCCGTCGTCGAAACCGACCGTCGCGTGGACGCGAGCAGCCGCCGCGCACCAACCAACACCGGTCGCGTCCACGTCGACCCCCATGGAGAGCATCAGACGGAATATCTTCGGTTGATCCGGCTTCTGGACCTCACCTTCGGGGTTGGTCCCGCTGGTACCGGCAAGACCTATCTCGCGGTCGCGGAGGGGGCTGCGCTGCTCGAACAGGGGGTCTGCGAAAGGCTGGTTCTGGTACGTCCCGCCGTCGAGGCGGGAGAACGACTGGGCTTCCTCCCAGGAGACCTGAGCCAGAAGATCGACCCTTACCTCAAACCCATCTACGATGCGCTCCACGAGTTTTTGGGATACGAAAAGGTTATGCGCCATCTTGAGCGCGCCGTGATCGAAATTGCCCCCCTCGCCTACATGCGGGGCCGGACGCTCAACCGGTCCTACATCCTGCTCGACGAGGCCCAAAACACGACTGTCGAGCAGATGAAAATGTTTCTGACCCGCATCGGTTTTGGTTCGAAGGCGGTGGTGACCGGTGATCTCACGCAGATCGACCTGCCCCGCCCGGAACGCTCGGGTCTGCCCCATGCGCTGGGGATCCTCGAGAACCTGCCTGAAGTCGGCGTGGTCCGGTTTGACCACCGGGATGTCCGCCGTCACCCGCTGGTCAAGCGCATCATCCAGGCCTATGAGGGCGCGGGGCAGGGAGGCTCCTGATGCAGGTTGCGGTGAGCTATGGACTGGTCCGGCGCGGCTTGCCACAACCGCTCGCGTTCGGTCGGTGGATCGACCGGACGGCCGAGGCGCTTGACGTGGAGGGTGCGGTGAGCATCCGGGTGAGCGACGCTCGGGAAGGGGCTACGCTGAATGAGCGTTACCGGCGCCGGAGCGGGCCGACCAACGTCCTGTCGTTTCCGGCCTGTCTCCCGGGTGAGCGGGAACGGTTCTGGGGTGATATCGTCCTCTGTGCGCCGGTCATCGCGGCCGAGGCCAAAAGTGCAGGGCGCCCTCTGCGGGATCACTTCGCCCACCTCACCGTGCATGGTTTTCTCCATCTTCTGGGCTACGACCACGAGCATCCGGTCGAGCGATCCCGCATGGAAGCCCTCGAGATCCGCCTGCTTGGCCAGTTTCGGATCCCCGATCCCTACGCAAATCCACCGGCCAGAACCTCCCGGAGATCCCGCTAATGTCCGTGGAAGAACCTCCATCCTCCGCATCCCCCGGCTGGATCGGACGACTGGGGCAGATCCTGGGACGTGAGGTACGCGACCGCCAGGCCTTTCTGGCGGTGGTGGAAGAAGCTTTTGCCAACGGGGTTCTGGATCCGGATGCCCGTGACATGTTCAAGGGCGTGCTCAAGGTCGGAGAGCAGCGGGTCAGTGATGTCATGATCCCCCACGGACAGATGATCGTGATCCAGGAAGAGGAGTCTCTGGCTCAGGTGCTCTCGACTGTGGTCGCGTCGGGACACTCGCGATTTCCGGTGATTGGGGAGAGCCGGGACCAGGTCGTAGGACTTCTGCTCGCCAAGGATCTCCTGGCTCACTACGAACAGCGGGCCCGCCATTTCGGCCTGCGGGACTACCTTAGGCCCATGCTGTTTGTGCCTGAAACCAAGGCCCTGAATTTACTGCTCCGGGAATTCCGCAGTACGCGCAACCACATGGCGGTGGCCATCGACGAGTTCGGTGGGGTCGCGGGACTCGTGACGCTTGAGGATGTGCTCGAAGAGATCGTGGGCGAGATCGGCGACGAGTACGACCTCGAGACGGAAGGCAATATCCTGGAGCACAGCCGTCAGCGCTATACCGTGCGTGGACTGACGAGCCTGCCGGAGTTCAACCAGCATTTCAAGATGGCCTTGCCGGAAGACGAGTTCGATACGATCGGGGGATTTTTGGTCGACCAGTGGGGCCGGGTCCCCAGCCGGGGTGAAACCTGGGAGATCGGTGCGCTTCGTTTCAGGGTGCTTCGCGCCGACCGACGGCGGATCCAGCTACTTGAGGTGCGGCGTCAGAAACCTCCACCGCCACCGGCCCCTCCGGACTCGCCCACGGCATGAACTGGGGGTCACGGGGGTGGATGCACCCACTCGTCCGTTGCGCGTTCGCCCTGGCTGGCGGGGTGTGCCTCGTTTTTGCCTTTGCTCCGTTTGATCAATGGGCACTCGGCTTTCTGGCTCCCGCCCTCCTGTTTTGGCTCTGGGACGATAGCCGGCCGGCGCGGGCGGCCCTTTACGGTCTCTTTTTCGGAGTCGGTCTTTTCGGCTTTGGCATCTACTGGATCGTCCACAGTATCTTTGTGGTTGGCCATGAACCCTTGTTCCTCGCCTGGGGTTTGGTTTTTTCCCTGACCCTCGCGTGCGCTGCTTTCATCGCGGGAGCCGGTTGGACCGCCGCCCGTCTCGCTCCCCATCCCGGCTTCCCGCGCTATGCGCTCGTGCTGCCCGCACTCTGGATTCTGGCCGAGTGGGTTCGGGGCTGGATCTTGACCGGATTTCCCTGGCTCGATCTCGGTTACAGTGCGGTCGGAGGGGTTCTGGCCCAGGGATATGCTCCGGTCCTGGGGACGCTCGGCGTGAGTTTCGTTCTATCGCTGACCGCTGGACTGGTTGTGGCCTCCCTCCGCCTGCCCGATCCCCGCCGTCGCTGGACCGCACTGGCCATGCTGAGCGCGGTCTGGCTTCTCGCGCCTGCCCTCTCGGCGATCTCCTGGACCCGGCCGGCCGGCCCCCCGGTTGCCGTGAGCGTGGTCCAGGGAGACATCCCGCAGCGGATGAAGTTCACACCGGGCGCCTGGCGGGTTGGGCTGGCCCGCTACGAGACCCTGAGTTCCACACTCTGGCGGCCGGGACGGGTGGTGGTCTGGCCCGAATCAGCGGTTTCCACCTGGTACGAAGAGGCGGAAGGACCGCTCCAAAGACTCCGGCGTAGGATCCGGGAAAAGGGGGCCACGCTCATTGCGGGGGTCTTTCACTATGATTTCCGGAATGGTGGCCGCTACAACTCGGCCGTCCGGATCGGATCCGGCCCGGTGCGCTTTTACGACAAACATCACCTGGTCCCGTACGGTGAATATTTTCCGGTCCCGGGGTTCGTCCGGAACTGGCTTCGGGACTGGAAGTTGCCCCATTCGAGTTTCACGATGGGTGCCGCCGTGCAAAGACCGTTCCGGGTCGATGGACGATGGGCCGGGATTTCGATCTGTTATGAAGATGCGTTTGGGCGTGATATCCGCCGTTCCCTCCCTTACGCCAACTGGCTCATCAACGTGAGTGACGATGCCTGGTTCGGGCGGACCATCGGGCCGGATCAGCAGTTCCAGATGGCCCGGATGCGGGCGCTCGAAACCGGCCGACCGCTCGCGCGGGCCGACAATACGGCCATTTCCGGACTGATTGACGAAAGAGGTCAGGTGATCGGCCGTCTGCCCCCTTTCCTGCCCCTGGTCCTGACCGGCCACCTCCAGCCGGAAGCCGGGCTTACGCCCTATGACCGGTGGGGAGACCGGCCGATCGTGGTTCTGGCCCTCCTCTTGTTGTTCGGGGGCGGGTTTTGGGAAGCCCTGCGTGTCCGGGGCATGCCCGCACATGGCGTGGGTGCCGGGGATGTTTTATGATCCTTCCATCTTGGCCGGATCACGCCCAGCCTGCCCCGGGTTGCGGATCCGGTATTGAAGGGCTTATGACCGACAACCGATACGATCCCGAGACCATCGAGGCCTGGGCGCAGTCGCGCTGGCAAAAAGAACGCGTTTTCGAGGTCGAGGAGAGCGATCCTCGTCCTCCCTACTACGTCCTTTCCATGTTCCCCTATCCCAGCGGTCGGTTGCACATGGGGCATGTCCGCAACTATACGATCGGGGACGTCGTGGCCCGCTATCGCCGCATGAACGGTTTTGCCGTCCTGCAACCGATGGGCTTCGATGCCTTCGGGCTTCCGGCGGAGAACGCGGCCATCCAGAACCGAACCTCGCCGGCTCGCTGGACCGAAAGCAACGTGGCCACCATGAAAGACCAGCTCAACCGTCTGGGTTTCGGCTACGACTGGCGTCGTGAAATCGTGACCTGCCGGCCCGAGTACTACCGGTGGGAACAGTGGCTCTTTACCGAGTTGTATCGACGGGGACTGGCCTACCGCGAGAAAGCCTGGGTCAACTGGGATCCCGTGGACCAGACGGTTTTGGCCAATGAGCAGGTCATCGATGGTCGCGGCTGGCGTTCCGGGGCCCCGGTGGTTCGACGCGAAGTGGCGCAGTGGTTTATCCGGATCACGGCGTACGCCGAGGAACTGCTCGGGGGACTCGAGACACTGACCGGCTGGCCGGAGGAAGTGCGCAGGATGCAGCGCAACTGGATCGGCCGCTCGAGTGGACTCGAAATCGATTTCGAGAGGATGGATGGAAAGGGCGCGATCCGTGTCTTTACGACGCGGGCGGACACGATTTTCGGGGTGACGTATCTGGCCTTGGCGCCGGAACATCCTGTCGTTCTGGAGGCGGCTCAAAAAGATTCCGCCCTGGCCGATTTCGTGAGAAACATGCGCCAGCGGGAAATGCGGGAGGCAGCCATCGAGACCGCCGACCGGCAAGGGGTGCCGTTGGCACTCCGGGTCAGGCATCCCATGACCGGCGAAGCCCTTCCGGTCTGGGCCGCGAGTTTCGTTCTGGAAGGGTATGGCACCGGTGCCATCATGGCCGTTCCTGCGCACGATGCACGTGACCATGATTTTGCCCGCCGATACGATTTGCCGATCCGCTCCGTCATCCGTCTGCCCGGAGATGGGGAGGGGGATCTTCAAGAGCAGGCCCTGACGGCGGAAGGCGTGGTTTTTGACTCCCCGGGACTCGACGGACTGGATAGCGCAGAGGCCCGGTTGCGGGTTGGGGAATGGTTGGGCGGTCAGGGCCTCGCCCGGGCCAGTGTGCGCTATCGCCTCAGGGACTGGGGTGTCTCGCGCCAGCGCTACTGGGGGTGCCCGATTCCCATCGTGCACTGTCCGGATTGCGGAACGGTGCCGGTTCCGGCAAAAGACCTGCCCGTGCGACTGCCCGAAGACGTGGCGTTTTCCGGCGTGAGCTCACCGCTCATTGAGGACGAGCGGTTTTTTGTCACGCCCTGCCCGAACTGTCATCGTCCGGCACGGCGGGAGACCGATACCTTCGACACCTTCATGGAATCCTCCTGGTACTACGCCCGTTATGCCGCCTACAACTGCAAGGATGCCATCCTGGATGAACGGGTTCATCACTGGTTGCCGGTTGATCAGTATGTGGGCGGCATCGAGCACGCGGTTCTTCATCTGCTCTATGCCCGCTTCTTCCACAAGCTACTGCGGGATCTGGGCTGGGTCCAGGGCGACGAGCCCTTCACCCGCCTGCTCAGCCAGGGGATGGTTCTCAAGGACGGGGCCAAAATGTCGAAATCGAAAGGCAACGTGGTGGATCCCGAGGTGATCATCGCCCGGTATGGTGCGGATACGGCCCGCTTCTTCATGATGTTTGCCGCTCCCCCGGATCAATCACTCGAGTGGTCGGAACAAGGTGTGGAGGGTGCCGAGCGTTATCTGAAACGCCTCTGGCGCCTGGTGGACGATTCAGCCGCGAGACGATCCCACGGGACAGTGGATCCGGCGGCCCTCTCGGCCGAGGGACGCCACTTGTGGGTGAGGCTCCATGAAACGATTGCCGGTGTCAGCCACGATTACGGAGTCCGGGAGACCTTCAATACGGCCCTGGCCAAGCTCATGGAGCTCACCCACTCCGCAAACCGCTTCGAACCGGGTGCCCCCATGGACCGTGTGCTCCTCGATCAGGTCGTCCGGACGCTTCTTGTGCTCTTGCATCCTGTGGCACCCCACATCACGGAGGCGCTTTGGAGCCGGATGGATGGCGTGGGTCTCCTCGCGCTGCACCCCTGGCCGGAAGCGGATCCCCGTGCGCTTGAGCGTGAGCGATGGGAGATCGTGGTGCAGGTGAACGGGAAGAGGCGGGGGAGCCTGTCGGTGAGCCGCGACGAATCCGAGTCCGAGATCCGTTCGCGCATCTTGGCGGATGCCGGGCTTGCCCGCCACATTCCACAGGAAGCCGTGGAACGCTGGGTCATGGTTCCCGGGAGGCTCGTCAACGTGGTTTTGCGCAAGGAGCCGGTCCCACCGTGAACGGACGGCCACGTCCGGGGAGAGATGAGTGGCGGCGCTGCTTCCAGCGGGGTATGGTGATCGTCTTCGCGCTCGGGCTTTCAGGCTGCGGCTTTGCTCTGGGGACCGCCTATCATCTGCCCCGGAGCCTGGCGCCCCTGGCGCTCGTGGCACCGGATCCCAACGGATACCTGGCGCTCGTCCTCCGGGAACGGTTCGAGCGTGCAGGATTTGCCGTGGTGTCAGTCCGCAAGCCTCACGCCTCGACACTCACCATCCAGAAGGCCTTCATCCGTTCACGCATCCTCGCGGTCAACGGCCAGGGCGAACCGGCCGAGTACCTCATGAGTTACCACGTCCGCTTCACCCTGCTCAAGGGACACCGGATCATCCTGCGCCCGACCACCCTGCGTATCCGGCGGACCTATTTCTACCTTCCTCTGGCCACGCTCGCCATGACCTCCCAAGCCTATAATCTCACCCGATCACTCGAATCGAAGGCGGCCCGCCTGATCCTCCTGCGCCTTTCAGCCCCCCGCCTCCGTCAGAGAGCCTCCACCCACAGTCCGTCGCCGGCCCCGCATCCGTGAAGTACGTACCCCGGCAGCTCGAGGAGTTCGACCGCTTCGGAGAGGCTCCGTTCTGGCTTATTGCTGGGAGTGATCCAATCCTGGTCGGAGAGGTTTGGGACTGGATCCGGAAACGGATGGGGCGAATGGGATCCTACGAGCGCCGGGTTTTCCGGCCTGAACGCACGTTGGATCCGGGATTTTTCGACGATTACCGGACCGGCTCGCTGTTTTCGGAGCGACGGCTTTTCGAGGTGCACCTTTCGACCCCGACCCTGCAGGCGGCCGGCGCATCTGCGCTCGGTGACCTTTTGGAACAGGCGGCCACCCCAGATACGTGGCTTGCGGTTCACCTGCCCAGCCTGGATCGAGGTGTCCGGCAGGGTGCGCTCTACAGCCGTTTCGCCTCCCGTGCCCAGGTTGTGGAATGCTGGCCGCCGGATCCGGCCCGCTGGGATGCGGAAGTGGAGCGGCGCTCCCGCGGGCACGGCGTAAAGTTCGGTTCCGACGGCCGTGAGCTCCTTGCGGCACTGACCGAGGGAAACCTCCTGGGACTCGAAGCGGCGCTCAGGATCCTCGAACTCGACGAGCCCGATCACCCCGTGACCGGGCCCGAGGTGGCCGAGGTGCTCGGTGCGTCTGCGCATTACGGACCGTTTGACTTGGCCGAGGCGGCCTTGAGTGAAAATCCCGGACGGGTTTTCGAGATTTTTCGGACCTTGGCTGAGACGACCGGGGAGTGGCCACTTGTTCTCGGGACACTGGTTCACGAGATCCATGCTGTGCTCGGCGCCGGAGGATCGCAGGCACCACCCCGCAAGCAAAGCTTGTACGACAAGGCGCGGCGGCGCGGCCGCCCGTTCTGGTACCGCCGGCTGGAGGAGGCGGCCCGGGCTGACCTCGTGATCAAGGGACGAAAGCCCGGCCGGGCGGGAGATACCCTCCTCAGGCTTGTCCTGCACATGAGCGGCGTTCCGGGGATCGGAGAGCGGGTGTGAGGTACATCGGGCTTTTCGGCGGCTCTTTCGATCCCGTCCATGTGGGTCACCTGCGTGCAGCGATCGAGGTGATGGAGCATCTCGGACTGGATGAGTTGCGTTTCATTCCCTGTGCAAACTCACCGGGGAAACCTTCCCCCCGGGCGTCCGGCAGCCTCCGACGGGACTGGCTTGAGCGGGCGATGGGGGATCGGCCGGGATGGATTCTGGATGATCGAGAGTTACGCCGCGGGGGTGCGAGCCATACGGTCGAGACGCTCCTTGGAATCCGGGAAGAGGAGCCCGAGAGTCGACTGTACTGGATCGTAGGCTCAGATGCCTTCTCGCGCTTGCACCAGTGGCGGGAGCCGAACCGTCTGGGTCAGCTCGCGCATTGGATCGTTCTCCTCCGCCCCGGCTTTCCCGCCGTGCTCCCGGATGAGGCACCGGGTTGGTGCCGGAGTGGAAGAACGGATGATCTGGCCAGATTGAGGCAGGATCCGGCCGGGGATGTCCTCTACCTTCGGGTCACTGCACTCGGCATTTCAGCCACGGCGATCCGGGACCGGATCCACCAGGGGCTCTCTCTCGACTATCTCGTTCCGGCCTCCCTCCAAGGAACCCTCGAGCGGGCGGGTTGCTATGATCCACCCTAAGAAAACCCTCAGCACGGCGCACTGGCTCGATCTGCTCGAAACGCTGATCCGGGATCACCATGGCCACGAGATCGTCCGGCTGGATGTCCGCGGACTCACGACTTTGGCGGATCACTTCCTGATTGCGAGCGGGACTTCGGATCGCCAGTTGCGAACCCTGGCGGAGCGGATCCGCGAGGCGGCACGGGAAGCCGGGCGACCGGTGATCGGCAGCGAGGGAGAACGGACCGGCGGCTGGATCTTGGTTGATCTTGATGACGTGATCGTCCATCTCATGCTGCCCGATCTCAGGCGGTTTTACCAACTCGAAAAACTCTGGGGCTGGTCTGAGCCGGTCGAGGGCCTTCAACCGGACGGGTAGGCCAGACCCCCTTCCCCTGGGGTTGGCTTTTCGGCTTGGGAGAGGCCGCTCAGTGTGCGACAATCCCTCCTGTCACGTGACTTGAACGTGGACTCGGAACCCCGGGTTCCCTGAATCCTGAGCGAGAGCCTTGGACTGATGGAGTCAAAGTCTGCTGTGCGCCACCGACGCCTCTGGATCCGTGTCCTGGCGGGGCTCGTGGCCGTCGCGGTGATCGGGGCGGCCACCGGAGTGGGCTTGTTTCGTCTCGCGGCACTCACCGTTCCGGCCTACCGCCGGGAGGTTGAAAGGTGGGCTTCCCGGGTCATTGGCGTGCCGCTCACCATCCATGATATTGAGGCCCGCTGGAGCGGACTCGGTCCCGAACTCGTCTTGGATTCCGTGGTGCTCGGGGTTTCCCACCGGAGTGCTCCTTTGGCGCGTGCCCGCCAGATCGTGATTCATCTGTCGATCCCGGTCATGGTGGAGAACGGGAGATGGCTGCCGAGTGGAGTGACCCTCCACGGATTCCATTTGACCCTCCGGCGGAGCGCGGCCGGACAGTGGCTCCTGCCCTGGGCCGGAGTACAACAATCCCGCCTGCCCCCGCTTGCAGCCTCCCTCGCCGTCATTGCTCAGGATGCCCGCCTGGAATTCCGTGATGCCGTGATCCGGTTGGTGCCCGACGGTGAAAGTCCGCCCATCCTGATCCAGGTCTCCCGCTTCCGGATCTCGGTCCGGGACGACCAGTACCGAGTGAGGCTTAAGGCACGGGTGTCTCCTCATGGGATCCGGACTCTTGATCTCGACGCCCATGCACGGGGTCCGCGAACGAATCCCGGTCTCTGGCACTGGCATGTCCGGGGTCAGGTCTTGGGTTTCAAGCCAGGGATTCTGCCCCCGCTCGGTGTTACCCTGCCGGTCCGGGGACTCGAAAGGAGCCGGGTCTCGCTCCTCTTCGAGGGTTCCGGGCTAGGGCACGAGCCCGCCCATCTCCGGGGATCCCTCGCGGTGACCGGACTCGGCCAGGAACGTCGAGCGGACCCGCTCCAGGCACTCCCCATCCGGATTCGGACGGGATTCAACGTGGACTGGACCCGCCGGCAGGCCATTTTGTCCCCTCTGCTCGTCGTTCAGCCGGGTCATCCGGTTCGTCGCGAGGATCTCGAGATCGGCTGGAGGATGACGCATCCTGGCGAGACAACCTATCAACTCGGAGCCCACCGGTTTTTCCTGGGAACGCTCGAACCCTTCGTGCCGCTGATCAGGCAGTTCCCGACGATTCGCGCGGTGGCCATCCTCCTGGGTCATGTGAAACCCGTAGGCCAGCTCGACGGCCTGGCGACCCGATTCGTGGTTGCCAAGGGTGGTTTGGGTGTGCGTTCGGCCTCGGGACGGTTCAAACAGGTGGGGGGTTCGGCTTGGAGGCGCTGGCCTGGACTGTCTGGTCTTTCCGGACGCTTCGACTGGTTGGGCGGGGCGGGATCCGTGATCTTCGCACCTTCAGTTCTTAAGGTCCGCGATCACCGCCTATTCAGACGGACGATCAGGCTCGCGTGGGGAGGTTCCGTTCTCGCCTACCAGAAGCATGCGGGCATCCGCTTGAGTCTTGCCCCCACCTGGATCCATGCCCGCGCCTTTTCGATCCGGGTCCGGACGGCTGTCCTGGAGATCCCCAAAGGTGGAGGCCCGACCCTCCATCTGGATGCCCGTCTGCACCATGGCAAACTCCCGCTCATGGCGCAGGATATCCCCTACGGGATCCTGAGTCCGGGACTGGACCGATGGCTTGCGAAGGCATTCGTCGCCGGAAACGTCCCCAAGGCCCATCTCGTCTTCGACGGGGCACTTGCGGACTTTCCGTTCGCACGGGGCGGTGGGCGGTTTGAAGTGGGATTCTCGCTCGAGAAGGCCGAGGTCCACATTGCACCGGGTTGGCCGGATCTTCTGGTGGACCGGGCCCGGGGGGCATTTGCCGGGGCCGGATTTTCCGTTGCGATCGCGGGGGGGACGGAAGCGGCTTTTCCGCTGACCGGATCGCGTCTTGTGATCCCCCAACTCAAGCGGTCCGTACTCCATATTCAGAGCACTTTTGCGGGCCGGGCCTCAACCCTTGTGAGCTATCTCGATTCGTCACCCCTGTCCCGTCACTGGAGTGGACTGTTTACCCGTCTTGAACTCGAAGGTCCGCTTTGGGCTTCAGTCCAGATCCGGCTCCCCGTCCATGCCCTGGATCATCCGACGATCCAGGGGGTGGTCCGCTTTGATCGGGACCGCTTTCGTTGGCGGCCCTGGCCCCTCGTTCTCCACCATCTCAAAGGAAACGTCCGCTTCGACAACCTGGCCCTGACCAGCCAGGCGGTGACGGCCCGTCTGGATGGCCATCACCTCACTTTCAATGCCTGGACACGGGGAGGGGAGACCCATCTCCAGATGGTGGGGGCGCTGGATGGGGCAAAGCTGGGTTTGGGACATCCGCTGTCCCACCTCGTCCAAGGGGCCTCCGACTGGCAAGCCGAGATGTCCTATCCGTCCACGCACCTTGCGGGCGTGCTCCAGCTCAAGGCGGTCAGCCATCTGGTCGGTACCCGTCTTCTCCTGCCGGCTCCGCTGGCTAAGGTTCAAAACCAGTCCATGACCCTGGATTTTGAGGGTCGCCTGCTCCGCGGAGATTCACGCTTCAGTGCCCAAGCTCACTGGGGCCCGATCGCCTGGATCGAAACCCGTGGACGCTTCGTCGCCGGGCGGCCGGTTTTGTCTGCCGGCCGGATTGATTTTGGAGGACAGCCCGGTCCTCTTCCGGCGGCCGGAATCCTCGTCACGGGCCGCCTCGGCACGGTCGATCTCGCTGGATGGTGGCGGCTCGATCGGGAGTTTACGCATTCCGGGCCCGGCTTCCCACCGTTCCAGATCCAGGATCTCCAGCTCGCCCGCCTGACCGGCTGGGGACAGAATCTGGGGCCGCTGAGCCTCTCGGTCCAGGCGGCGCAACAGAGTGGCCTTCGTTTCCAAGTGGCGGGACAGGCTCTCGCCGGTACCGGTTTCATTCCCCCCCCGGGCAGCCGGGATCCCATCCGGCTGGACTTCAGCCGCTTCGAGATCGCCCCGCTGGTCCATCTTGCCGGATCCGGCACTCATCTGCTCAGGCCGGGCGATTTACCCAACATCGATTGGTCCAGCACGCAGACCCGCTATGGACGGATCTCGCTCGGCCAGGTCGTCTTTTCATGGATCCATCCTGCTCCTCATACCCTCCGCTTTTCCCACCTCGCACTCACCGCTCCTGACCTGAAAATCACGGGTGGGGGCCAATGGACCTGGAATCCTTCGGGTTCACAGGTTGAACTCAATGCAAAGATCGCGAGTCCCAAAGTCGGATCGGCATTCCACCAGCTCGGCATCAAGCGGATTCTGACCGGGGAGCATGCCCGTTTTGCCCTGAATCTGGGTTGGCGAGGGCTTCCCTGGCACCCGGATCGCTCATCGCTCTCGGGCAGCATCCAGTTTTCCGTCCGGGACGGCCGCGTCCTCGCGATCAAGCCGGGGAGTGCCGGACGCTTCATTGCGCTCCTCAGCCTGAACGCGCTACCGCGTCGGCTGGGCCTCGATTTCAGCGATGTCTTTGCCCGCGGGCTCAGTTACGATCGCCTGGAGGGAAGCTTCTCCATCCGAGACGGGATGGCGGTGACCCGGGACGCCACGCTTTTCGGCTCCTCGATCGCCATCTGGCTTACCGGGGAAACCAACCTCGTCAAACGGAGTTATGATCAGGTGGCCTTGGTCATCCCCCATATAGGGTCCACACTGCCGATCGCGGGAGCCATTTTCGGTGGCCCGATCGGGGGGGGGATCCTTCTTGCGCTGTCCCGGATCTTCCGGCGTGTGATCGAAAGCATGAGTGAAACCTACTATCACGTCACGGGACCCTGGCGGAACCCGCGTATCCACCAGATCAGTGCTGCCCGGGCCCATGTGCTCGGTTTTGTGAAAAAACCCGGGTAGACCGGTCATGTTCATCCGGAAGCGGTTCTGTTTCGTGCTGGTTCTGATTTTAGCGGGGGCGGTGCCGCTGCCGGCTTCGGCCCATGTCCGGGAACGTTTCTCCTTTCCCCGATCTCAGTGGGTCGGGGTGCGTCGTGCCCGCCGGGTGATCCAGTGGCCAGCAGTCAGACAAGCGGTCGCCGCCTGGATCGAAGCGCCGGGAGACGCGCTGGTTTTGGCTTATCCGGTCGGTCCGGGGGGCCGTCTTTGGGCTGCCCAGCTGGCCGACTGGCTTGTGGCCTTGGGGGTTCCCCGGACCCATCTCGTACTCCGTCCACGTGCCACTTTCCATCGCAACCGGCTCTGGATCGAACTCGAAGCGCCACCGTGAAAGTCCTCCTTGCTGCCATCCAGATGAGGAGCGGCCGGGCGATCGCCGCGAATCTCGAGCAAGCAGATCACCTGCTTGCGGAGGCGCACAAGCGGGGGGCCGCGCTCGCTCTCCTGCCCGAGAATTTTGCCCTCATGGCCACCTCCGACACGGAGCGGTGGGAGGGGGCGGAACTGGCCGGACGCGGGCCGATCCAGGATTATCTGGCGCGAACGGCGCGCCGGCTCGGGCTCGCCGTGGTTGCGGGAACGATTCCGATCCGGTCCGGAACCCGGGTCTATGCGGCCAGCCTGGCCTTCGACGCCAACGGAAGAGTGGTGGGGCGATACGACAAGATGCACCTCTTCGATATGGATCTGGGTCCTGGCGAACGGTACCGTGAATCCACGGGAACCCGTCCCGGCAACAGTCCCCGGGTGGTTCCGCTCGCCGGAATTCCGGTGGGGCTTTCGGTTTGTTACGACGTGCGATTTCCTGAACTGTATCGTTGTCTCGTGACGGAGGGTGCCTGCCTGTTCACGGTTCCCGCGGCCTTTACCGTTCCCACGGGTCAGGCCCACTGGAAGACCCTATTGCGTGCGCGGGCCATCGAGAACCAGTGCTATGTACTCGCGGGCGCACAGGTCGGTCGTCATGAGGGAGGGCGCAGGACCTACGGGCACAGTTGCCTGATCGACCCTTGGGGCCAGGTCATCGCGGAACGACGGGCCCTGGAGCCGGGCGTGGTTGTCGGCCACTACGATTCGGAGTGCCTGGAAGGGATCCGTGAACGGTTGCCGGCCCTGCGGCACCGTCGTCTTCCTCCCATCCAGGGGGGGTCGGCCGGGCATCGCTTGCGGAGGGGGCGTCCCGGCGGGTGAAGGGGGGGCCGTTCGGGCGGCTCCGGTCAGGCTCCCGCGAGCTTGCGCAGGCTTTGGATCGCGATTGACAGCATCGCGTAATCCTGGGTCGGATGGGTCCGCATGTCCTCTCCCAGTTTCCGGTAGTGGTCGAGGTTCTCGGTGGCCTTTCCGGACCAGTGCGCGAAGGCCGCTTCAAACGGCTGTTCGGCTTCCGACTCCAGGATTTGGGCCGTGATGCGCTGTTGCTCCCGGCAGAGGTCCTCCCGGAGGCTGATCCGCGCTTCCGCTTGCCAGGAGTCCTGGACACTGAGCCTTTCGATGGCCTGATCCAGCCAGTCGAGGGACAAGGCCTCACCCACCCGGAAATGGAAGGACAGGATGCGGGAGAGGGGCTGTTTTAGCTGGGTGGCCAGTTCGACGAGGTCAAAAACCGGGTAGAGATAAGACCGGTGGGTCAGCTGTTGCGCCAGGGATTCCGGCAGGCCAGTCCCGACGAACTCGCGAATCCGGTCATCATGAGATTTGCGGAGGGGTTCGGACAAGCATTCCGGAAGCAGGGCCTCGAAAGCTTTGACTCCCGGCGCAAAGGTGGAAATCAGGCCGCTGACATCCAGTGGAGACCGCCGGTTCAGCAAGAGCCATCGGGTCAGGTGGCGCAACAGACGGATATTAGCCGTGAACGCCGCGAGACTCGTGACCGGCGGAACCGAGGCCGGCAGGGCTTCGAGCTCCCGACAGAATGCTTCCGTTCCGGTGACGGTCTGGCTGACGACGAAGGCGCGTACGATCTCGGCTGCGGTAGAGCCAGTTTCTTCCTGGAGGCGGGTCGCGAAGGTAGGTCCCATGTGGTTGACGAGGTGGTTCGAGATCTCGGTGGTAATAATATTCCGCGCCAGTGGATGACGCCGCATGAAAGGGGTATAGCGCTTTCTGAGTGCAGAGGGGAAGTAACGTTCGATTTCGAGCGAGAGTGTGGGATCCTGGTGGATATCGGAATCCTGAAGGTCATGGGCAAGGGCGATCTTGCCGTAGGCCAAGAGGACGGCGAGCTCTGGACGGGTCAGGCCCCGCTGGAGGGTGCGGCGCTGGGCCAGAACCTCACTCGGGGGGAGTCCCTCCAGGGTGGGGTTCAAGAGCTGTCGCTGTTCAAGTTTGCGGATGAGGTAGCGATGTTCATCGAGCCTTTGCGGTGCGGTGAACTCGAGAACCGAGAGAGCCTGAGCCTGTTCGTAGTTGTGGTGAAGCACATGCTCGGCGATGTCGTTCGTCATCTCACGCAGAAGACGCTCACGGTGGCGGACAATGGCCCGGCGTTCCTCAGCCGCTACATTGAGCAGAATCTTGATATTGACCTCGTGATCCGAGGTGTCAACACCGGCCGAGTTGTCGATGAAGTCGGTGTTGATCCGGCCGCCGTTCAGTGCGTACTCGACACGCCCGAGCTGGGTGAACCCCAGGTTGCCACCTTCGGCCACGACCCGGGCACGGATTTCACGACCGTTCAGGCGCACGGCATCGTTGCTTCGGTCGCCCACATCGGCCTGGGTTTCCGACTGGGCCTTGACGTAGGTGCCGATGCCCCCGTTCCAGAGCAGATCCACGGGCGCGGCCAGTAAAGCACGGATCAGTTCGGTCGGCGTCACGGAAACCGCCTGAATTCCCAGTACGGCTCGCGCCTCGGGGCTCAAGCGGATGGACTTTGCGCTACGCGGGTAGATTCCACCTCCGGTGGAAAGGAGGTCACTCCGGTAATCGGCCCAGCTCGAACGGGGCATGTTGAACACGCGTTGGCGTTCCTCGAAACTGGTGGTCGGATCGGGGTTGGGGTCGATAAAGATGTGCTGGTGGTTGAAGGCCCCGATCAGCTTGAGGTGTCGGGACAGCAATAGGCCGTTTCCAAAGACATCCCCGGAAAGGTCACCAATACCGACGACGGTGACCGGTTCCCGGTCCGGGTCGACGCCGAGCTCCCGGAAGTGACGGCGGACGGATTCCCATACGCCACGGGCGGTGATTCCCATCTTCTTGTGGTCATAGCCGACCGATCCACCGGAGGCAAAGGCATCACCCAGCCAGAAATGGAAATCTGCGGCGATGGCGTTGGCCAAGTCGGAGAAGGTTGCGGTTCCCTTGTCGGCAGCCACGACCAGGTAGGGATCATCCTCGTCGTAGCGGACCACCCGTTTGGGCGGCTGGATCTGTCCGGCAACGATGTTGTCGGTCAAGGACAAGAGTCCCTGGATGAAGGTCCGGTAGCAGCGCTGGGCCTCTTCGAGGAGCCGGTCCCGGTTACCGTCCTTGGGCGGTTGTTTGATGTAGAACCCCCCCTTGGCGCCGACTGGAACGATGACCGTGTTTTTGACCATCTGGGCCTTCATCAGGCCCAGTACCTCGGTACGGAAATCCTCGCTCCGGTCCGACCAGCGGATGCCACCGCGCGCAATGCGGCCTCCCCGCAGATGAATGCCTTCCACCTGCGGGGCGTAGACGAAAATCTCGTATAGCGGGCGCGGTAACGGCAGGTCCGGAACGCGGCTGGAGTCCAGCTTGTAACTGAGAAAGCGGTAGCCTTCAGGGTCCCTGAGGGGCCGCTGGAAAAAGCTGGTCCGGACCATGGCGCCCAGTACGCCGAGGTAGGCACGCAAAATCCGGTCGTCATCGCTCGACTCCACGTTTTCGAGTTCCGCCTTGAGGGATTCAAGGCAGGCGGCCGCTTCCGGGTCACGGTCTGCCGGATCCCGGTAGGGATCGAAGCGGGCGTGAAACCACCGGACGAGGAGCTGGGTGATGGCGGGATGGCTGGTCAGTGCACGGGCCATGTTGGCGGGTGTGAAAGGGATTCCGGTCTGGATGAGATACTTCGAGATGCTCCGGAGAAGCATGATCTCGCGCCACGACAGTTCGGCGTTGATGGCTAGGCGGTTGAAACTGTCATTTGCGGCAAGTCCGTTCCAGATAGCGAGGAAGAGATCCTCGAGGGCCTCGCGCCGTTCCAATGCCCGGTCAGTCGGTCCGGGCAGTTCAAGTTCGAAATCGTGGATCCAGACACGGCCGATATTGGGGGCTGGAACCTCGTAGGGCCGTTCCGAAACGACCCGAAACCCCGTACTTTCCAGGATGGGCAGTGTGTCGGAAATGGCCAACGACTGGTCAAGACGGAAAATCTTGAGCCGGAGCGAATGGGGGCTCGCATGTTTGGGGCGGTAGAGGGAAAGCCGGAGGGCCTGGGTCGGTTTGAGTTGTTCGATTTCCAGGAGGTCGTAGACGGCGGCCCGGGGTTTGACATCGTCGCGGTAGACCTCGGGAAAACTGTCCCGGTAGCGGTCGAACAGCGGGAGACCCCGTTCTTCACCCAGCCGGTCGGACAGGGCGATCTTCAGTTTCTCGTTCCAGCTCAGACTGGCCTCCTGGATTTCCTGCTCGAGACTGCTGAGCCGCTTGGGGGAGAGACGGCCCGTTTCGGTGTGCACGGTTGCATGCAGGCGGGCCAAAACCGAATCGGAGATCCAAAGATCGGATTCGATCGAGTGACCCTGGAGTCCTTCCTTCAGGATCTTTTCAATGCGTTCGCGGGCCCGTGCGGTGTAATTTTCCCGCGGCAGGTAGATGAGGCAGCTGAGATAGCGCCCGAACACGTCAGGCCTGAGAAACAGGCGAGTCAGGTGACGTTCCTGGAGCCGGAGGACCCCGAGCGTGAGTTCGGCCAGTTGGTCGATCGAGGCTTCCAGGAGTTCACTGAGCGGCAGGGTATCGAAGATGATCCGGAGATGGCGTCCGGCATGGGATTCGGGAGCGAGCCCCGATTGTCGGAGAACGGCCTCGCGCTTGAGGCGGACCACCGGGATTTCCTGGGGAGGACATTTGAAGACCAGGGGGCTGAACAGGCCGAGAATCCGGTCCTCTCCGGCGACCCGGCCCTTGGCATCGAAACGCCGAAGGCCGATGTAGTCGATGGGGCCGGACCGGTGGACCGTCGAGTGGGCATTCGTCTTCGTGATGATGAGCAATTCCTGGGCCAGGGCCTTTTCGTTCGCACGCTGGGCAAGGATTTTCGGTTCCGGCGTGTGATCGGCGTCGGTGCGCAGGATGCCAAGCCCGGTCTCCCGTTCCGGCTCCAGGCGGAGCTGGTCACCGTCGTGGTGCAGGGCGTAGCGCCGGTAACCCAGGAAGGTGAACCAGTCCCGTGTCATCCATTCCAGAAAGTCACGGGCTTCCTCGACCTCCCGTTCTGGAAGAAAGGGCTTCCAGCGGATGATTTCCTCCCGCAGCAGGCCGACCCGGTCACGGAGAGCGGCACAGTCCTGGCGGACCCGGAGGACGTCCGACAGGTTGCCACGGATCCGTTTTTCGAGCCGGGCCAGACGTTCTTCGCCCTGGATGCGTTCGAAGACCACGAGAATCCAGGATTCCCGTGGGTCCGTCGATCCTGCCTCGAGTCCGGAGATCCCTTCGATCCGGTTTTTGGCATTGCGCCCGGTCATAAAAACCGGGTGGACGGTGAGATGGAGCCCCAGCCCTTCCTGCCGGCCGGCCAGCGTCATGGAATCCACGAGAAAGGGCATGTCGTCATTGACGGTGAGGGCCACCGTGTAGGCTTGAGTGGCATGCCGCCGGACCGGCAGGTTGACGAGACGAAGCAAGGTCTCACCGGGTCGTCGGGTGGCTCCTAACTCCCAATGCTCCGTGAAGAGGCTGACCCAGTCTTCAAGGCTGAAAAGATCAAGATCGTCTGGGGTGACCGACTGAAAATAAAGTTCGAGCACGCCCCGGAGATCTTTCGGGCCGGGTTCCGTCGTTGACTTTTTTTCGATGGCGTTGGCAAGGCGGGTCAGGAAGGCGGAGGGAGTGGAAAGATGGGAGTGATTGCGCATAAGATCAAAGAAAATGGCCCGGGTTGGACCGATCTCATTCAATTTTAGCTGTTTTGGCTGCCTTGTGCTGGACGGTGGGTCGCTCCCCGCCTGTTTGGATAATAGGCGTTCCTCTGCCCGAATTCCCGAATCGTCGGGGTCTCCTGCCGGTTTAGGATCAGCCGACTTCCGTGTGGAACGCCGGTCATGCCTATTTTTGAACACCGGGCTCCGATCCGACGATCGGATGGTCTCCAGATGGTGCTCGACTTTGAATCGTACGAGGGGGCAGCCCCGGAGAAGAGGGAATACTCAGGTTTGCAGAGCGGGGAGGAGGCCCTGCTCGTGGCGGCCTTGGATGTTCTCGAACGACGGTTCCGCCGGAGCGGGTCCGCACTGGATTCGCCGCGGCAGGGGGCCGAATATTTCCGGATGAAGCTGGCCTGTCTGGGCCGCGAGGTTTTTGCGGTCGCTTATCTGGATCATCATTACCGGGTGCTCGCGACCGAGGTTCTCTTTGCCGGCACCCTCAACCAGTGCGCGGTCCATCCCCGGGAGATCGTCAAGCAGGGTTTGGGATACAACGCAGGGGCCATTCTCTGTGCCCACAACCATCCTTCGGGACTGGCTGAACCTTCAGAGGCCGATCGACAGCTGACCCAAAGACTCAAGGAGACCCTCGCGCTGGTCGACATCCGTTTACTTGATCATTTTGTGATCGGCGGAACACAATGGGTCAGCTTTGCTGACCAGGGCTGGCTTTAGGGGAGGATCGGGAACGGCCTCGGCGGTGGGGAGCGCCCGGAGGCGGAGAAGTGTGCAGGAAGGTATCCAGTTCCACCTCGTATTCCCGCATTCGTTCCAGGAGCTGCCCCCCGAGTGACCGGATCTGACGGTCTTCCAGACGGGCGGTAATCAGGTGGTCCAGTTGGGCGTGGAGGTCTTCGTGGCAGGAGCGGAGCTTCCGCTGCCCGGACGAACACGGGCCGGCCGGCCAAGGCACCAGACTGCAAGCCGAGCCGGAAAGGGCGGTCAACAGGGCCCGGCCGGACTCGCCCGAGGATTCCAGAGCCTCGGTGACCCGTCCCCTGAGCCAGCGATGGTAGGGCCCGTTCAGCCATATGGGAAGGAGGCGCGCGTCCGCGGTACGGGCCAGGGATCGGGCCAGACGGGTAGGTAGGGTCCAGTGCCGGCTCCATTCGACGAGCGCCTGGCTGCTGATCGCGGGGGTTGCGAAGAATCCCTGGGCCAGTCGGCCACCCAAGGCATAAAACAGTTCGGCGAGATCCTCCCGTTCGACGCCGACGGCGGTCACCTCGAAGTGCCCGATCTCGCCGCTCCGCAGTGCACCCGCGACCAGGCTCAAAGCCCGGGGATCCTCGTGGAGATGGAGAACCAGCGAACGGTCAACCTTGATCCCCCGTGTGCGCATCAGTTCGAGTTTTTCCAGGGCCACGGGCCAGATACCAAAGTTGTCAAAGAGAATCCGGATGCCCCGACGCTGCAAGTCCTCGATGAGGGGAGGGAGCCGGTTCCAGTCCGGCAGCAGGGGGCTGGGTTTGAGTTCCAGCAGGAGATGGCCGGCATGGGACCCGTGGCGGGAGCACCAGTCCCGGATATCCCGTTCAAAGTGGGGTGAGAGCAGGTAGCGCAGGTCGATGTTCAGGCTGACCGGAAAGCTAAGACCCCCCCGGTTCAAGGTCTCGAGCTCGAGACCGACGGCCTCAAGTAGGTAGCGTCCGGCCTTCGGTACGAGGCTCGGGTCATCCTCGATGGTGGTCAGCCAGTCGGCTTTTTCCTCCGACGTTTCACTGAATCCGGGCCATCGGGCACAGGCTTCCGCACTGACTAGGCTGCCATCCCGGAGGTCGATCACGGGTTGGAGATAGAGGCGGATGTCGCCTTGGACCAGAGCCTCTTGAAACTGTCGCCGGGTCACCATCTGCTGTTCCAGCCGTCTCTCGAAGTCCTCTTCGTACAGGGCCCAAGCATTACGGCCACGGGATTTGGCCCGGTAGAGGGCGAGATCCGCATGCCGCAGGAGCGTCCGGGGGGGCTGGCGGTCTCGGGGGTAGACGGTCAGTCCGAGACTCACGGTTGTGTGCAGCGACTGTTCCGGATAGGCAATGGGAGCGGCAAGCTCTGAACGTAACCGTTCCAGGATGCCGGTCATCGCAACTTCCGTTTCGAGCCCGGCCAGGACCAGCCCGAACTCGTCACCAGCCAGCCGCGCCGCGGTACTCAGGTCGTTCAGGATGGCCTCCATACGGCGGGCCTGGGTGACCAACAGGAGATCACCGGCATCGTGTCCGAACCGGTCATTGATCTCCTTGAAATGGTCGATATCAAGAATGGCGATTCCGACCATGGACCGGTTCTGTTCGGCCAGCTTGAGCGCATTGTCAAGCCGGTCGAAAAAAAGATTCCGGTTGGGCAGTCCCGTCAGGGTATCCATCAGGGCCATCTGCTTGAGCTCGGTTTCGCGGTCGTACTCCAGAAGTGCGAGCGTGATGGCGTCCGTGAACTGCGTGCACAGCTCGACCAGTGCGTCCGATTTGAAAAAACCATCCTCGTTCGAGAGCAGCACGAGCGCGGCAAAGGCCTGTCCCCGGAGCAGGATGGGGAAAACACCGATTTCGCGAATTCCCTCCGCGTGGAAGGCCTCCTCGAAGCCGGTCGGCAGGAAGGGTGAGTGGGAGGGACGGACCAGGATCGGGGTCCGGCTGGCGGTGGCCTCGGCGACGAGGTGTTGGCAGTACGGCTGGAGGGACCCCGTCAGGTGGTTCCCGGAGGGGGAGATCTTGGGAAACGACAAATGGGGCTCAACTGTCTCCGCCGTCTGAGCGGCCTGCTTCGGCCCCGGCAGGATACCGTTGCCGACGGCTCCGTCGACACGACCGAGGATCCGGCTGACTTCCTGGTAAAGAAGGGTCGGATCGGGATGCCGGGCGACGAGACGGTGCAGTTCGGAGAGTGCTCCAAAAAGCTTCTCAAAGTGATTGCGTTGGATTTTTTCGTAGCTATGGTTGAGGGCCGTTCCCAGCATGTCGGCCACCCGTCCGAGCAGCCCGATGAGTTCGTCATCGAAGAAGTCATGGACAAGCGCACCCACCCCGAGAATGCCGTGGCACTCTCCGTTGACGAGCAGGGGAAATCCCGCGATCGAGGCGACCGAGCGTCGTTCCTCTTCGGACAGCCAGATCGTGGGCTCTTCGTCGAGGTTGTTCAGGATGACGGGCCGGCAAGTGCGGAAAACAGCACCTGTAATGCCGCGACCCTCGGGATGGGCCGGATCGATCTTGACCGGAACGCTCCGGATCAGGTCACTGGCTGGTCCGGCAAATGCCTCGAGAAGGACCCTGTGGGTCAGCGGATCGAGCAGCGTGACGTAGACGATGGGCAGGTTGGTGGTGTTGCTGGTCAGTTCACAGGTTTTCTGCAGGAGTGAGGAAAGCGGCGGGTCCGTGGCCAGATAGCTGCCCAGTTCCCCCAGGGCGGCATAAAAGCGCTCCACCCGGAAAAGCTTCTGGCGGTGAAAATCCTCCTCGATGGCCAGGTTGAGTCCATGGGCGATGCTGTCGAGGTGGGAGACCAGGGGCGTTTCGAAATAGCCGGGTTCGAAAGCAAGGAGGATGAGGGTGCCCCAAGGCTCCCCTCCGGTCCCCCCACGATAGAGCGGAAAGCCGGCGGCCGAGTTCAGGCCATGAACCTCTAGCCGCTCACGCCAGCGGGCGAGTCGGGGTTCATTATCGAGCCGGTCGATGGCGATGGACTTGCCCGAGGCATAGACGAACCCGCTCAGTCCGCAGTCCGGGTGAGCGGGATCCAGGCTGAAATCAAGATTCTCCAGGAATCCACTGGCAGGACCACTGGCCGTGTGGATGATGGGCACTTTGGAGGGGCGGGGGATCTCCACGATGTAACACAGTCCGAGCTCCAGGAACTCGGCGAGAATGCGGCAGGCGTTTTCGCAAAACTGGTGCAGCGGAACGTGGAGCGCGGTGATTTCGTTGATGGCGTGACCGGCCCGGTACGCGCTGAGCAGACGCTGGAGAGAAAGCTGCTGGGTCAGAGTTTCGAGCCGGTGGGAGGCTGCCAGGACAAGCTGCTCGAAAGGATGGACGACCGGCTTCGTGAAGAAGTCCGGTTCTCCCGCATAAACCGCAAACACACCAAAGGTGAGTCCCTGGATCTGGATGGGGAAGGTTGCCACGCTGGCCAGCCCGTGACGGGCCGCTCTCTCTTTCCAGGGCCTGAACCGGGATTCCTCGAGGGCCGCCTGGATGACCTGGGTTTTCCCGGTCCGGAAGGATAGTGCCATGGGCCCGCGACCCTCGGGTTTATCCGGATCGATACCCACCCGGATCCCATCGAGATAGTTCGTTGCCACCCCGGCCCATCCGGTGATCTCCAGGGACAGGGTGGTTTCGGAAAGCAGCCCCACCCAGGCCAGCTGCAGCCTGTCCCGGAGGATGGCGACCTCGCAGAGCTCTTGGAGGGTGTGCGCAACCCGGGCGGCAGAATTCCTGAGCAGGGATTCGACTGCGGAACCTGCCTCCGACAGCAGGAACCGCGGCTCATGCTGGCTGTTCTCAATGGTCGAGGCCAGCATCCAGTCCGGGATCGATTCGAGGAGGGAGGCATCGGGCCCCGTCAGATCAGGCCGGGCCGAGCGGTCCAGCAGGTGTTTCAGGACGAGGTGGTTCTGGAGGGCTTGGAACAGCGTGTCCCGCTCGGTTGTGGATTCGTGGCGAGACGAGGCCACCGATTGTTGCCAGTCTGTGGGAGAGTCGGCCGCGATCAAGCGCGGCCATTCCTTGTGACGAAAGGCCTGGAGCAGCGAAGCCGGAATTTCCGGATCACGGTCGGGGATGGACACGTGCGAGCAGTGCGTCTTGAAGGCGGACCACTCAGCCTCGGTAGGAGCCGGTGACTGGAGCCCCTGCCGCTTCCGGGGCACGCGCTCCAATCCGCCACGACTCATCGTGGCGGACTCCTGTGGTCGCCTTCTCCCCGATCTGGTTTTGCCATGGACGACCCCCCTTCGTCTAGGCCGGTTCGTTCACCTGACGTCCTCACTATACCCCTAAAATAAAAGGGGTTTCCCTTCTCCCCAGACACGTGCGGGATCCGGTGGCCGGTCAGCTGGGTTCGGCCAGATCGTCGATGAGGGTCCGGAGGAAGCGGCAAGCATCGCCGCCGGTCACGCAGCGGTGGTCGAAAGTGAGCGAGAGGGGCAGTCTCCGGTGAGTCGCGATTCCGCCCATGACAGCGACCACGTCGTGGCATAGCCGGCCGACCCCGAGGATGGCCACCATCGGCGGGACGATGACCGGGGTTGCGTAGCGGCCCGCGATCATGCCGAAATTCGAGAGCGTGAACGTGGGGTGGGTCATCTCGCCCGGTTCCAAGGCACGGGCCTGCGTTTTTTTCTTGACTCGCTCGAGTTCCTGACGGATCTCCCCGGGTGCGGCCCGGCCGATGTCGCGAAGGACCGGGACAATGAGTCCGTCCGGCGTGTCGACGGCGAGACCGAGATCGAGATGACCGTGAAGCGTGTGTTCCAGTGTTTCCCCATTGAACCAGGCATTAAGCGCCGGTTGGGCCGTGCAGGCCTTCGCCAGTGCACGAATGACACGGACCGTGATGTCCTGACGCCCCTGCCAGGCCTCGAGATCAGCATCATCAAAGAGGGTGGTGGCTGCCACCTGATCCCGGGCCAGGGACATGGTTTGTGCCATGATCCGGCGGGTTCCCCTGAGGGTTTCAGTCTGGGAGGCCCGGTTTGCGGAAGGGGCACGCGGTGCGGCTGTCGGTGTACCGGCCGGATGAGCCTCAAGATCTGCCAGTGTGGTCTCCCCATGACGACCACTCGCGGCGACCCGCCTGAGATCGATGCCGAGCTCGCGGGCCCGGCGCCGAACCTTGGGGAGCGCCTTGACGGTTCGCTTTTCGGCTGGTCGCTTGCGGATGATGGCCTGTTCGGCGACCACTGACTCGGCAGCCGGCATGTGTCCTACGACGCTCCCCTGATCTTCCCGGGGAGGGGCGGAGACCGCCTTCGCGGTCGGGTGGGTGGTGGTCGTCGGCGAGGGCTGTTCGCCTCCCGGACCCTCGAAATCGACGAGGGGTGCGTGTGTGGGAATGATGTCGCCGGGTTTGCCGTGAAGTGCGCTGATGCGGCCACTCCACGGGGCTGGCACGTCAACGACGGCTTTGGCGGTTTCCATGGCGACCAGGGGCTGGTCGGTTGTGACCGTGTCACCGACCTGGACGTGCCACTCGACGATTTCCGCTTCGGTGAGTCCTTCGCCCAGATCCGGGAGGTGGAAGGTCTTCATGGTTCGAGTACCTGGTGGGCAGCCCGCCGGATCCGGTCGACCGAGGGCATGAAATCGTGTTCGAGCTTGAAGAAGGGAGTGACCACATCGTAACCCGTGACCCGGACGATCGGTGCCTCGAGCTCGTACAGTGCCCGCTCGGCAACTTCAGCGGCGATCTCCGCGCCCAGTCCTGCAGTGCGCGGGGCTTCATGAACAATGACAAGCCGGCCGGTCCGGCCCACGGACTCGAGGATGGTCTCATAATCAATCGGGCTCAGTGTCCCGAGATCGATGACCTCGGCGGAAACCTGTTCGGTTTCGGCGAGCAAACGGGCGGCCTCGAGAGTTTCGTGGAGCATGGCCCCCCAACTGACGAAGGTCAGATCGTGGCCCTCACGCAGGACGAAACAGGTGTCGAGCGGCAGCGGTTGTCCGTCATCTTCAACCTCCTGCTTGTTGAGCCGGTAGAGGCGGGTCGGCTCAAAGAAAACAACCGGATCCGGATCCTGAATGGCTGCGAGCAAGAGACCATAGGCGCGGGTCGGCGAGGAGGGCATGACCACCCGGATTCCCGGCATATGGGCAAACAGGGATTCGTTGCTTTCAGAATGGTGCTCGGGGGCATGGATGCCGGCACCGCTCGGTGCCCGCAGGACCATCGGGACCGACAGCCGGCCGCGTGTCCGGGTACGCAGGCGCCCGGCATGATTGATCATCTGGTCGATGGTGGGATAAATGAAACCCGAGAACTGGATTTCCGCAACCGGCCGCATCCCCATCGCCGCCATTCCGATCGCGAGGCCGGCAATCATTGATTCCGCAAGCGGGGTGTCGAGGACGCGGTTGGGGCCGAAGCGTTCCTGGAGCCCCACGGTGGCGCGGAACACGCCCCCATTCACTCCGATATCCTCTCCCAGGAGGACCACCCGGGGATCGTCGGCTAGCGCTCTCGCGAGTGCCAGGTTCACCGCCTCGACGAGCGTGACCTTAGCCATGGTGGGATCCCTCCTCGGCGAGGGCTTTCGCACGCTCAGCCTGGAGTGATTCGGGGAGTTCGGCGAAGGTATAGTCAAACATGTCGGAGCGGGGAGGCTTGCCGTAGGCTTGGTAGGCTTGGACAGCCGCATCGACCTGGTGCTGACAGTCTTGGATCAAGGTCTTTTCCTCCTCATCACTCCATAGCTTGCGGGCCATGAGCAGGCGCTTGAGCCTTCCAATGGGCTCTTTCTTCTGGGCGTCTTCCACTTCAGCGGCGGACCGATAACGCCGGGCATCGTCCGCCGTCGTGTGGTCGGACAGCCGGTAGGTCAAGGCCTCGATCACACTGGCTCCGTCCCCGGTACGGGCCCGTTCCACGGCTTCGGTGACCGCTTCGTGGACTGCGAGCACGTCGTTGCCGTCGACCTGGACGCCGGGCAGCCCTGCGGCAATGGCCTTCTGGGCCAGGGTCTCGCAGGCGGTTTGTGCTTTCAGTGGAACCGAAATCGCCCATTGATTATTGACAATCACGAATACCGCAGGCAGCCGAAAGGCACCGGCCGCATTCAGGGACTCGTAGAAGTCCCCTTGGGAAGTGCCGCCGTCCCCGATGACGGTAACCGCCACCCGCTTTTCCCCCCGCAACTTGAAGGCCAAGGCCGCACCAGCCGCGTGAAGGGTTTGCGTGGCGATTGGAACCGCCCATGGGAAATCGAGCGGCTGGTTCTGGAATGCGGTTCCCCGCTCATCGCCACCCCAGAACGCCAGAATTTCCTCCATGTGGACCCCGCGCCAGAGTTGGGTGCCGTATTCTCGATACATGGGGAAAAAAACATCCTCCGGCCTCATCGCGGCCCCAGTGGCGACATGGGTGGCCTCATGACCGAGGCAGGAGGCATAGGTCCCCAGTTGTCCTGTCCGCTGGAGGGCAATGGCCTTGCTATCGAAGATCCGGACAAGAACCATCATGCGGTAGAGCCGCTTGAGCAAATCGGCGTCTGATGCGATCGCGGGTGGGGTGCCCACAAGCCGCCCCTCCGGGGTGAGATACGAGCGGTACTTGATTTCAAATCGGGCTGCGGTCGTTATGGACAAAGCCTCTCTCCAGCAGGCAGACGCCGCACATTATAGAACGGTGCGGACATGGCGGGCGCGGCCGGCAGGATCGGGCAATTGCGGCCTTCGGGTGAGTCTATGCATTTTCATCTCACACCCAGTGATCCAATTGCCTGGCGATGGCGTGTGCTGCCAATAGCGAGCGATCGGCAATGGATGTGATCCGAGGTGTCTTCGAAGGGCGTACATGTGTGGAATCCGAAGGGTCCGTCGGCAGGCCGAGTGCGGGGTGGGATGCTTCCCAACGGGGATGGGCCTCACCCAACCCCAGCCAGCGGTTCACCTGTGGGTTTGCGGTAGCATGAGCAGGAGGTGATAACCCATGACTAAACCGATTTCCGGTGAAACGGGCCAGTGTCCGGTACAGCCCGCCGGAAGCTATCCAGAATATCTTGCACTCGAGCGCTTGCTGGCCCTCCAGGAACCGCGTTCCGCGATCAAGGCCAGCGACGAGCTCCTCTTTATTCTGGTCCACCAGATCTCGGAACTCTGGTTCAAGCTCGTCCTCCATGAGCTGGACCAGGCCATCGCTGATTTTGACCAGGGCCAACTCTTGGCTGCCTGCAAGCGATTGTCCCGATGCGAGGTCGTCTTCGGGCAACTGTCTGGAATCTGGCAGGTGCTCGAGACCATGACCCCGAGCGATTACCGACTCTTTCGCGGTGGGCTGGGTCAGGCATCCGGCTCGCAGTCCTTCCAGTTCAGGGCCGTCGAGTACGCATTGGGTTACCGCGAGCCCGCCGCGCCGGCATGGCAGGCCGTGCCGGGGGCGGGCCAGGATCTCCTCGCCCGCTGGCACACACGGCCGAGCGTGTATGACCGGTTCATCGCAGCCCTGGCCCGGGCAGGTTATCCGATCCCGGCCGATGGGCCCGAGCGGGCAGCCACGGGAGTGGATCCACGCATCCGGGAGGTTCTGGCCGAGGTTTACCGGAATCCGGAAAAACACTGGGAGGTCTACGAGACAGCCGAAAAGTTCATGGATTTAGAGGAAGCCATCCAGCTCTGGCGCTTTCGCCATGTACGTGCGGTCGAACGCACGATCGGGGATTTGCCGGGGACCGGAGGCACGAGCGGGGTCGGATTTCTGGAGACGACGTTAAGTCTGAGATTTTTCCCTGAAATTCGAGCAGTTAGATCGAGCCTCTATGGGGGTGGCGATGGTGCGTGAGGCCCGACCGCTATAATGGGGCCAAGACCCGATGGCGAGATCTGCATGACCGCGAAACATGATAATCCGCTCGGAACAGACGGTTTCGAATTCGTCGAGTTTACAGCTGCCGATCCGGCACCCTTGCGCGCCCTTTTTGAAGCGCTGGGCTTTGTCCCCACCGCCCGGCACCGCCATCTCAGGATCACCCGGTACCAGCAGGGCGATGCCAACCTGCTCTTGAACGAGGAACCGTCGGGCTTTGCCGCCGGATTTGCGCAAGCGCACGGTCCATCCGCCTGTGGATTCGCCCTCCGTGTTCGTGACGCCCGTCAAGCTGCCGCCCGGGCAGTGGCCTTGGGGGCACGACCGGTTCCCCTGTCCCGTGATTACGCCCTGGATACGCCGGTCATCGAGGGTGTGGGGGGATCCCTGCTCTACCTGGTCGAGCGTTACGGTGGAGACCGCGCCTACGAGGCGGACTATGAGCCACTCGCCGTTCCGCCCGACCGGGTCCGGGGTCGGGGGATCCTGACGATCGACCATCTCACCCACAACGTGGAGAGGGGACAGATGGATGTCTGGGCCTCTTTCTACGAGCGGATCTTCAATTTCCATGAAGTGCATTATTTCGATATCAAGGGTGTGAAAACCGGGCTTCTCTCCCGTGCCCTGACCAGCCCGGACGGCCGGGTCCGGATCCCCATCAACGAGTCCGCCGACGACAAGTCCCAGATTGCCGAGTTTCTCAGGGACTACCGGGGGCCGGGAATCCAGCATATCGCGCTCGGAACGGCGGACATCTACCAGACGGTCGAATCGCTGGGTCAGGCGGGCATCCGCTTCCTCGCGACTCCGGCAGCCTACTACGAGATGGTGCCCGAACGGATTCCCCAGCATGGCCAGGATCTCAAACGTCTGGAGCGGGACCAGTTGTTGATCGATGCCGATCCCGAGGATCGCGGGAAGATTCTTCTCCAGATCTTCACGGAGCCCGTCGTCGGCCCCATCTTCTTCGAAATCATCCAGCGCAAGGGCAACGAGGGTTTCGGTGAAGGCAACTTCCGCGCCCTGTTCCTGGCCATGGAGCGTGATCAGGAACGACGGGGTCGACTGTGATCTAAGGAGCCGCCATGACTCAATCGAACGCGCCCACCTGGATTGAAGGGGAAACGTCCCGACAGGCCCATACGGATCTTCCATCCGGCAGCTATGAGCGTGAGCTCGGCCGGGAGGGGTTTTACGGGCCGGTCAGCCTCATGTATCACCGGCACCCGCCTACCGGATGGTCCCGTTTCGAGGGGCCGTTGCGTCCGCGCGCGTTCGATGGCACCCGGATCAACCACACCCCCCCCTCACCGATGGAGGCGGCCGTGTTATTCGGCAACCCGGCGCTCCGCTTCCGCTTTTGGAAGTCGGACCGTTCGATGGATCATCTGGTGCGCAACAGCGATGGGGACGAGCTTCTTTTCGTGCACGAAGGAACGCTGGAATGGTTCTGTGACTATGGGCATTTGACACTGGTTGCGGGAGACTATGTCGTGGTTCCGCGGGGCACGCTCTGGCGGTTTGAGGCCGGAGGACCGGTCACGCTCCTCCTGATCGAGGCCACCAATCAGGCCCTGAGCCTGCCGGATCGGGGGCTCCTGGGTCCCACCGCGCTCTACGACCCGGCCGTGCTGGACCATCCCCGCATGGATGAGGCCTTCCGGCAGCAGCAGACGGAAGATCCCTGGACGGTCGTTGTGAAAAAACGCCACCAGTTGTCCCGGATCCACTATCCTTTCAATCCTCTGGATGCAGTTGGCTGGCATGGAACCAATGCGCCGATCCGGCTCAACTGGCGGGATATCCGACCGGTCATGAGCCATCGCTATCATGTCCCACCCTCCGCACATACCACATTTGTGTCTGAACGCTTCGTGATCTGCACTTTCGTGCCCCGTCCCTTCGAGACGGACCCCAAGGCGATCAAGGTTCCTTTCTTTCACAGCAACGAGGATTACGACGAGATCATCTTCTACCATGCGGGGGAATTTTTCTCGCGGGACAACATCCACCCCGGCATGATGACCCTGCACCCCTCCGGCGTGACGCACGGTCCTCATCCCAAGGCGCTCAAGAACATTTTCGAGCCCAAGGCGGCGGGAACCAATGAAGTGGCGGTCAATGTGGACGCGCGTGATCCCTTGGAAGTGGGAGAAGCCGCCCATGCCATTGAATGGCCGGAGTATGCCGATTCGTGGAAGAAACCCTGAACCGATGGGGCGTCTCAGCATTTCCAGAGGGAGTCCGGTTTGAAGCTGGCGAGTGTGGCGGGGGATGGGCGCGATGGTTCGCTCGTCGTCGTTTCGACCGACCTGACCCGGATCCGCCGAGTCCCGGAAATCGCCGGCTCGCTCCTTCAGGCACTCGAACAGTGGGTACAGGTCGAGCCGGATTTGCGCCGTGTGGCGGACGCCCTCGAACGGGACCAGGAGGGAGGCGAGCCCTTTCCCGGCACGACGGTCGGCGCTTGTCTGCCCCGTGCTTTCCAGTTTGTTGATGGCAGTGCCTATCTGGCTCATGTCGAACGGGTGCGTCGGGCCCGGGGTGCGGAGATGCCTCCCAGTTTCAAGGTCGATCCCCTGATGTACCAGGCGGTGAGTGACCGCTTCCTGGGACCCCATGAACCCGTTGCCGTGGCCGATGAGTCCTACGGCATTGATCTCGAGGCCGAAGTGGGTGTGATAGTGGACGATGTTCCGATGGGAGTTTCACCATCGGCCGCGCGGTCGCATATCCGGCTGATCACCCTCATCAACGATGTTTCACTGCGCAACCTCATTCCCGGCGAACTGGCCAAGGGTTTCGGTTTTCTCCAGGGGAAACCCCTGTCTTCACTGGCGGCGGTGGCGGTGACGCCGGACGAGTTCGGCACTGACTGGACCGATGCCCGGGTCCATCGTCCACTTTGTTCCACGATCAACGGCATCCGGCTCGGAGATCCGGATGCGGGGGTGGATATGCAGTTCGGTTTTGATGAGCTCGTTGCCCATGCCGCCCGGACACGGCCGCTTGGAGCCGGGACACTCGTGGGCTCGGGAACCGTGGCGAACCAGGATCCAGCCCGAGGTTGTTCCTGTCTCGCGGAGCGACGGGTGCTCGAGATCCTGTCCGGCGGGGAACCCCAAACGCCCTTTCTCCGTTTTGGGGACCGGATCCGTATCGAAATGCATGACCGGGATGGCCGCTCCGTTTTCGGTGCCATCGAGCAGAACATTGTCCGCGCCTGATTCCGGTCTGGAACTCTACGGCTACTTCCGTAGTTCGGCCGCCTGGCGGGTCCGGATCGGACTCCGTTACAAGGGAATCCAAGCCATCCATCATGGCGTGCATCTCCTTCGTGACGGTGGCGAACAGCACACCCAGGCTTACCGTGCCCTCAACCCGCTTGGACTCGTTCCGACCCTGATTGATCAAAAGCTTGTGCTGACCCAGTCGATGGCAATTCTCGAATACCTCGAAGAAAGCCACCCGGCCCCCCCTCTCCTGCCCCGGGACCCGGTTGCCCGGGCGCAGGTCCGGAGCTGGGCCCAAGCCATTGCCTGCGACATCCATCCGCTCAACAACTTGCGGGTCCTCCAGTATCTGGAGCGTGAGTTGCACCAGCCCGAGCCTGCCCGCCGGGTCTGGTACCGTCACTGGGTCATCCTCGGACTGGAAGCCCTCGAACTCGAGATTTCGCGAATCCGCCCCGACGATCGCTTTTGCTGGGGTGAGACACCGACTCTGGCCGATGTTTGCCTCGTACCCCAGCTTTACAACGCCCGGCGTTACGAGGTTGAGCTTGCACCATACCCCCGACTGTGTCGGGTAGAACGAGCCTGCTATGAACTCGAAGCGTTCGCCCTGACCCACCCCGACCACCAACCCGACGCCCCCCAGTGACTCAGATGGTTCCCCTCTGGTCATTCGGTGGGTTTTGGCTCGGACTGGCACTGGTCGGCATGGTCTTTGCCCTCTACTGGGGCTGGTCGCGCTGGCTTTGGGGATCGGGCTTGATGCTCCTCCTGTTCGGGGCCACGATCTTTTGGCAGACGGCCTGGTTCAACCTGCTTCTGGTCTGGATCCTGATCCTCTCTTTCCTGTTGGCGGTCAATCTGCCGGAACTCCGGAGGTGGATCGTGACCGGCCGCCTCTACCACCGGTATCGCCAGCGGGTCCTTCCGTCCAACCTCGGGTCAAGGCTCTCCATCGAACCCACGATTGGTTGGTTTGCCGATTTCGCGACAGACCATCTGCGGCTTGCACGAGCCCCGCCTCGGACCTCGCCCCCGGCCCCGAACGAGGAAGAGCGAGCATGGCTCGAATCCTTTCCCGAAAGGCTCGAGGCCTGCCTGCAATCGTTGCCGGCGCGGGATCTCGCTCCGCGGAGCGGGGGCTGGGCCAGTGCCTTTGCCGATCTCGGATTATGGCGGTTGGTGCTTTCTCGGGAGGCTCGGGGCCCTGCGATTTCGATGGCGGGCAAGATGCGCGTTCTGGCTCAGCTTGCAGCACGGGAACCCGCGTGGGCGCTGTTGGCCGCCCGGACCGTCTTTTCCGGCAGTTACGAGTTGCTGGCCTTATTGGCCGGGCAGGCTCCCGCACCGCCGGTCCTCGACCGGCTGGCCACGGGTGAAAGCGTGGCTGCACTGGTGGACTGGACACCCTCGGAGCATGCCCTGCGACCCGGAGGAGGTGTGGTGGAGCGGGCACGCTTCGGTGAGCGTGACAACGTGCTGGGGGTCAGGCTTGGGGGCGAACAATGGGGAACCTGGATGGCCGAGGGCATCGATCTTGTGCTGCTGGCCTTCCGCCTGTCCGACCCGCAGCACCTCCTGGATGACCGGGGAGATCAACCGCGGGTGGCGATTGCGCTTCTCGATCGTGCAAATCCGTGCTTGGATTGGCATCTCATGGCGCGTCGTGGGGGACTCGAGGCCTACCGGCTTCGGATGACCCCAACCTTCCTGCCTTGGGATCAGATTCTCGTGGTCCAGGGGGCGGCGATGAATCGTGACCCGCTGGAATCCTTCCGCCGCTTTTTCCGGGATCGTATGGAACTCAATCGACGGGCCATGACGCTGGGTGTGGCCCAGGCCTTTCTCGATGAGGCCAGCCGCTGGACGACATTCCTCGAGGCCGGATCCCAATCGGTGGCTCCGCCCCGTCCAGCCGACCTGGCGGCAGGGGTGGAGATGGTCTGGGCAGTCGATCAGCGTGTCCATGCGGAGCTCCTGTACTGGCAGGAACCGTTCGGCCGGCCGGTGGAACTATCCGTTTTTGATCCGGATGACGCACCCGATCTGCTCTCCCGCCTGTTGCGGGGGCACGCCGCTATCTTGGGTGCTCCGGGTCTTGCCGGGCCTTTCGGACGCCTGACCGAGGAGCGGGCCCGGCTCATCCTCTGGATTGAGGCCGGTCTCTTTTCCGGAACCGGCCAGCGGGATGAGCGGGACCCGGACGGATTGCTCGCCGCGCTGCATGGTATGGCTAGCCAGGAACGGCAGGCGCTTCAAAAGACGCTCGCCAAAGCGGGAGAAGAACAGTTCGACCGATTGATGACTGCACATGTCGGGCGGTTTCTGCATCATGCCACCCGGGCCCTGATCCGGACTTTGCTCCCACTGGTGTTGCCCCTGAGAACGGGTCAGCGGGACCGGACCGGCCTGCAGGCGGCGCGTCGCCTGGCCCGTGCCTCCTCGGTTTTCTCCTTTCTCCTGGATGCCTACTACCTGACCGGCGAGGGTTTGATGGAAGGGCCATCGAAGGGAAAGATGATCGAGGCAGCCTGCCAGGCGCTGTCGGAAGGGTTTTCCGCGAGTCAGTCCTTGGAGAACTGGCGGCAGCGCCCGTCGGATGATCCGCTCCGGACGGTTGAAGCCACGAGGCTCGGCGGATGTATGGGACGAATGGAGGAGGCGATTGATCGGGTCCGTGCCGAGTTTCCCCCCGGTCACCTGAGAAGCTGGGTTCATCTCATTCTGTTCAGGAGATTGCGCCGTCGCTCAAGTCCCCGTGCCAGCCGGATGGCGCTCGCTGACCTGGTTCGTTTTCCCGGCGCCGGGCGGAATACCCTGCTGTATCTCCGCCCCCGGACCGAGGATGCTCCACTGGGATCCGGAAAGGGGCTTTTCGAGAGCTTGGCCGCAGTGGTGCCCATAGTTTCACGGCTCCGGGTCGCAGTTGAGCAGGGATTGATTGGTGGGGCGACCCCCCAGGAGATTCTCTCCCAGGCGGTGGCCCGGGGACTCCTCAGCGAACCGGAAAGCAGGGAGATCCAGGCGGCCTGGACAGGGCTCCGGTCCTGGCTTGAAACCGGGACCGCGCTCCCCGGAACATGAACCGCCCCCCCAGGTTTTGAATTTCTGATTTAAAAAATCGGATTGATCCACGTGTGGCTGATGCGCACGGTGAGGACCGGTTCGTCGGATCCACTTAATCGATGCCGAGTTTTTTGAGCCGGTAGCGGAACTGCCGGAAACTGATGCCCAAATGGTGCGCTGCCGCGGTCTTGTTGCCCTGGCTTTCGCGCAGGGCCTGAAGGATGCGTTCCTTCTCGACCTCCTCAAGGTACGCGGGCAGGGGACGCAGGTCCGCCCGTTCGGGAATCGGGGTCCGCTCGGTTTTTCGCAGTCGGATGTCGTCCCCATGGATCACTTCACCTTCACAGAGGGTGAGTGCCCGTTCCAGGATATTTTCCAGTTCGCGGATATTGCCCGGATAGTCGTAGGACTGGAGTCGTGACAGGGCGTCTGGTGCCAGCGTGATGGGTCGGTCCAAAGCCAGGCGGGCAACCAGTGCAGGGGCAATTTGCGCGATGTCATCCAGTCGTTTCCTCAACGGCGGCACGAACATCTCGATCACAACCAGCCGGTAGTACAAATCCTCGCGGAAACGGCCCTGGGCTACGGCTTCGTGCAGGTTGCGGTGCGAGGCCGAAATGATCCGGACATCCACCGGGATCTCTTGCGACATCCCCAAGGGACGGATGGTTTTTTCCTGCATGAAGCGTAGGAGCTTGACCTGCATCGTCAAAGGAAGCTCGGCGACCTCGTCCAAGAACAGGCTGCCTCCCTCGGCACTCCGGATAAGCCCCAGTTGATCCGAAACAGCCCCTGTGAAGGCTCCTCGCTTATACCCGAACAACTCGCTTTCGAGTAGTTCACCCGGGATTGCCCCGCAGTTGATCGGAACGAAGGGCCGGTCGTGGCGGGGTCCGTTGGCATGTATGAGCCGGCTGACCAGCTCCTTGCCGGTGCCGGTTTCTCCATGAATGTGGACCGGTGCCTGGCTTCGGGCCACCCGGAGGATCATTGAGCGGAGTTCCTGGATGGTCGGGTGTTCGCCGATCAGGAGGTTGCCGGAGAGGGGTTGCCCGCGAGCCATGCGGATGGCACTGGTCACGAGTTGCCGAAGCACGGTGAGATCGACCGGTTTGGTCAAAAAATCGAAAGCGCCGAGTTTGAGGGCGCGGACCGCGATTTCAATGCTGGCATGAGCCGTGAGAACTGCCACTGTGGTGTCGGGGGTGTTTTGGGCGATCCACTCCACGAGATCCAACCCATCGCCATCTGGCAGTTTGAGATCAAGGAGACAGAACGCGTACTTTCCATCGCGTAGTTCCCGTCGCGCGTCTTCCAGGGTTCCTGCGCTTGCGCTCAGGATCCCCATCCGCTTGAGGGTGAGACCAATCAGTTCGACCAGATCGGGTTCATCGTCAACAATGAGGATCCGCGGGGGACTTGCTGGATCAGGCGGGTTCATAAGGGGGGTGCCACTGGCTGGGGGTCGGAGAAAAGGATGTAGAACTCGCTTCCGCCGCTTTTTCGCTTACGGTAATGCAGGCTCAGCCCATTCAGCGTGCAGAGTTCGCGTGCGATAAACAGACCCAATCCGGTCCCTTGGGGGGAGGTGCTGTAGAAAGGATCATAAATCCGTTCGAGCAGGTTTTCCGGGATTCCCGGTCCCCGATCCAGGACACCCAGGCGCACCTGCCCCTTCCGATGTTGCCGATCCAAGCGGAAGAGAACCAGAGTCCGTCCCGACCGGCTTGGAGAAGCGCCGTGGGTCAAGGCGTTCTCAGCCAGGTTCCAGACAATCTGGTGCAACAAGTCCGGGCTCACCTGTGCCTCGAGGTGCTTTTCGAACTCGACCGACCGGATTTGGCCGGAGGATGGAGTCATGCCGTGACGGCTTGCGAATTCCTCCATGAACCCCCCGAGCCAAATGCCCAGTTCTAGGGGTTGTGCCGGACGGGTGGTGGGTCGCGAGAGGGTCAGGATGTTGCCGATGACGCGGTTCAGTCGTTCGACTTGGTCGAGGGTAATCTGGTTGAGCCGCCGGTCTTCGGGATCGAGATGCTGGGACTCGTGGAGCAACTGGGCCGCGTGACGGATCGCGGCCAGCGGGTTTCTGATCTCATGGGCAATGGCGGCCGTGAGTCGGCCCATGGCCTGTAGCTTCAGTTCATGCATTTTGGACTCGAGCTGGCTCAGGTCCTCAAGGGTCAGGATGGCACCCTGTTGACCAATCGGTCGGAGGTCGGGCAAGACCGACCGACCGACTGGCGTGATGACGGGGGAAGCCACCCGGGGTTGGTTGCTCTTCTGGCTTTTTAGGAAGCGAAGCAGGTTCCGGGCGTGAGGATTGGGATCCACGCCCGGGAGGCTCAGCAATTGGGCAGCGGCTGCATTGAAGAACCGGACCCGGTCCTCGCGGTCGAAAATCACAACCCCGGTTGGCATCCGCTGGACCAGATAGGCATTGAGTTCGGACAGGTTGTCCAGATCCAGTTTTTGACGGGCGAGGATGGTTTCGGTGATTCGGACCCGGTTCGCCAGCGAATACAGGATCAGCGTAATCAGAAAGAACAGGATGGAAAACAGGGCGGCATGAAGCAATGGATTGGTTCCCTGACCCGCCAGCCACTTCTCAAAGCTGCGCGCGAGGACGAAAACACTGGTGAGCGAGGCCAGTGCGAGACTCCCCTCGAGATTCAGGATTGATGCCGCAACCCCCAATGGAATCATGAAGAGGTTACTGGTGAGCAGCCATTCCGCGGCTAAATGGCCTTGTGCCAGTGCGGCAATGAAAGCCAGGTCCGTAACCGGTCCCAGGAGGGGTTCCCATCGTCGCAGGCGGGCAGGCAGGGCGAGCCTCAGGCCCAAGAGCAGCAGGCTCCAGAGCAGGTATCCGCCCGCCATCCACTGCAACCGCTGGACTGCGGTTCCGGACAGGGGGAACCAGCTGGAGCGAGCGATGGTGGCGAGAAGGAGGAGGAACCCCATCATGAACCGGTAGGCGGTGAGGATCCACAGCAGGCGGCGGGTGCGTTGAGGGTTGGAGTGCCCGCTCCGTTCCTTTTGGAGCAGGGAGGTCGAGGGTGCTGCCTCGGGAGTTGTGGAGAGGAGTGGTGGTGGGGAGTCAGCCATTCCGTCAGGCCGGTTCGGGCAATCGGTGGGAATGATCATACACATTCCCGCCCGAAGAGCGCAGGGGAGCCCCGATTCCCGGCAATCGAATCGCAAATCAGCGAAAATAGAGGGGTCCCCGGTTTGCCAAGAGTGGGTTTCATGAACCTCCATGAGTACCAGGCCAAAGAAATTTTTTCCCGTTTCGGAATCCCGGTTCCCTCCGGTTTGGTTGCCCGGTCATCGGTGGAAGCCGTCGCGGCAGCCGAACGGCTTGGCGGTTCGACCTGGGTGGTCAAGGCCCAGATCCATGCCGGAGGTCGCGGCAAAGCGGGAGGGGTCGAGGTCTGCCGCTCACCAGCCGCGGTGGGTGAGGTGGCCGGGAGGCTCATTGGACAACGCCTCAAGACCCACCAGACAGGACCCGAGGGGTTGCCTGTCCATGCGGTCTGGGTCGAGGAGGCTTCGGATATCGGGCGGGAGCTCTATCTCAGCCTGGTCGTCGACCGTGCACGGGAATGCCTGAGTTTCATTGCCTCCTCCGAGGGAGGGATGGAAATCGAAACGGTGGCCGCGACCGATCCGGAAAAAATCGCGACGGTTCCCCTGCCTCCCGATCCCGGGGTCCCGGCTTATGTGACTCGAATTTTGGGAGGGGTCTTCCGGATGGCGCCCCAGCAACTGACGGCGCTTTCGTCTCTCTTGTCCGGACTGGAGCGGTGCATGCGGGAGTCGGATGCGTCTCTCATCGAGATCAACCCCCTGATCGTGACCCGAGGAGGAGAACTGCGTGCCTTGGACGCCAAGGTCAACCTGGATGACAACGCGCTCGGCCGTCATGTGGAACTCGCCGCGCTGGATGACCCCAGCCAGCGGGACCCGGCGGAGAACGAAGCGACCCAGGCCGGTCTCAACTATGTGGCATTGGAGGGTGACATTGCGTGCATGGTCAATGGCGCGGGACTGGCCATGGCAACCATGGACCTGATCCAGCTCAAGGGCGGCCAGCCGGCCAATTTCCTGGACGTGGGTGGGGACGCGACCGCGGCCCGGGTAACCGAGGCATTCCGGATTTTTCGGGCCAATCCCCGGGTTCGATCGATCTTCGTCAATATTTTCGGGGGAATCGTGCGTTGTGACCTGATTGCGGAGGGGATCATTGCGGCCTTCAAGGAAGTGGCGCCGGATGTCCCCGTGATTGTCCAGTTGGAGGGAACACGGGCAGAGGAAGGTCGGCGGATGTTTGTCGAGAGCCGATTGCCGATCGAGACGGCATCCGGGTTGACCCATGCAGCCGAGAGAGCGGTCCGTGCCGCCGGGGGTGCGGCATGAGCGTGCTCGTCGATCGTGAAACACGAGTGATCTGCCAAGGTTTTACCGGTCGCCAAGGGACCTTTCATTGTGAACAGGCCATTCAGTACGGAACCTGTCTGGTGGGCGGGGTGACACCCGGACGTGGCGGGACCCGTCATCTGGATCGGCCCGTGTTCGACACGGTCCGTGAGGCTGTCAAGGAGACCGGGGCCCATGCCAGTCTCATCTTTGTGCCAGCAGCGGGTGCGGCGGATGCCATTCTCGAAGCTGTTGATGCCGGAATCCAGCTCATTGTCTGCATCACGGAGCACATTCCCGCCCTTGACATGGTACGGGTCAAGACTGCGCTCCGGAACCGGCCGGAAACCCGTCTCATCGGCCCGAACTGCCCGGGCATCATTACCCCGGAGGGGTGCAAGATGGGCATCATGCCGGGATCAATCCATCGCCGGGGGAGAATCGGAATTGTCTCCCGCTCGGGAACGCTGACTTATGTCGCCGTCCACCAGACCACGGAAATCGGTTTGGGACAGTCGACCTGTATCGGGATCGGTGGGGATCCCATCCACGGAATCGGGTTCATTGACTGTCTGGCTCTGTTCGAAGCGGATCCCGAGACTGAGGGGATCGTCCTCGTGGGCGAGATCGGGGGCAACGACGAGGAAAAAGCGGCTGCCTATATCCGCGATCACGTCACCAAGCCGGTGGTTGCCTACGTCGCAGGCGTCACGGCCCCGCCCGGAAAGCGCATGGGACATGCGGGCGCCATCATTTCGGGGGGAACCGGAACCGCTGCCGAAAAATACCGGGCTTTCGAGGAGGCCTTTGTTTCGGTGGTCCATTCCCCGGCCGAAATCGGACAGGCGATGAGTGATCGGCTGAAGCGGCGGTAGGTTACTCCGACGATCGAACAGACCATGCGTGAGCCATCGCTCGGGACGATCGTACTGGCCCAGATCAATCCCTGCGTGGGGGATATTGCGGGCAATGTCAGATCCATCCTAGACGCGGCCCAGGTGGCTCAAAAGAAGCACCAAGCATGGCTTACGGTCTTTCCAGAACTGGTGCTGTGCGGGTATCCACCGCGTGACCTTTTGTTTCAGCCTGATTTCCGACACGAGGCCGAAGCCGGTCTGTCCCGTCTCGTGACCGCTTGGCCGGGACCGCCCATCGTGGTGGGCCATCCGCATTACGACGGACCCCATATCTACAATGCCGCCTCTGTCATCACCGGGGGCCGGGTGGTTGCGTGTGCGTTCAAGCAGTGTTTGCCGAATTACGGGGTTTTTGACGAGAAACGTTACTTTGTGGCGGGAACGGAAACGGTGGTCTGGGACCATGGTGGGATGCGGATCGCATTGTTGATTTGCGAGGATCTTTGGGCGCCTGGACCGGCGGCTGGCGGCCGGGCACAGGGTGCAAAGCTGTTGGTCGGTCTCAGTGCCTCTCCCTTCTGCATCGGAAAAGCGGCTGAACGCGAACGCGTGTTCGCCTCGCGGGTCAAAGAAACCGGGATCCCGCTCGTCTGCACCAATCTCGTTGGCGGACAGGACGAACTCGTGTTCGACGGGGCCTCGCTCGCCTTAAACCCAGGCTCCAGCATCGTCTCCCGGGCCCCAGGCTGTACCCGGGCGCTGTGGCCGGTCGGGGTCCGGAAGCAGGGGGAAGCCATCCGGCTTGAAGCACCTGATCCGGAGCCAACCCCGGGGGTGGCCGACTCGGTCTATCCGGCACTCCGGATGGCCGTGGCCGATTATGTCGGGAAGAACGGGTTTCCGGGTGTGCTCATCGGGCTCTCCGGTGGAATCGATTCATCACTTGTCCTGGCCATCGCGGTGGATGCGTTGGGAGCAGAGGCCGTGACGGGCGTACTCATGCCCTCTCGCTACACGTCAGAGCTTTCTCGTATGGCGGCACTCGAAGAGTCGAAAATCCTGGGTATCCAGACCCTCGAGTTACCCATTGAACCGATCCTTGAAGCGTTCCGGAAGGTCCTGGAACCCTCCGGCATGCCGACCGACCGTTCGATTGTTTCAGAAAACCTTCAGGCACGGATCCGTGGCGTTTTACTCATGGCCCTGTCCAATGCGAGTGGACGGATCGTTCTTGCGACCGGCAACAAGAGTGAGATGGCCATGGGGTACACGACCCTCTACGGTGACATGGTGGGTGGGTTTGCTCCGTTGGCCGATGTGCCGAAAACCCTGGTTTTTGACCTGGCCCGTTACCGCAACGGAATTTCGCCGGTGATCCCACGGGCGGTTCTGGAACGCGAGCCCACGGCTGAGCTGAGGGAAGGGCAGAAGGACCGGGATACCCTGCCGGCCTACGAGGATCTTGATCCGATCTTGGAAGCATGGATCGAGGCCGAGCGGCCTTTCGCGGAGATCGCCGGTCGTCTGGGTAATCCCTCAGCGGTCCGGAAAGTGCTCAGGCGCGTGGCTGCGAACGAGTACAAACGGCGCCAGGCCGCGTTGGGAGTCAAAATCACCTCCCGTGCCTTCGGGGTTGAGCGTCGCTACCCTGTGACCTCGGGATTTGATATCGCGGTGGAAGCTGGCCAAAAGCTGCCGGAGGAGCCGCGGTCAGGAGCGTGAATGAGCGTTGCGCGCGACTTTGAGGAGCGCTTCCGCTTGGAGCGCCAGGATCGGCTCGTCCAGATGCCGGTAGTCCCGGATCAGGATCTTGAGGGCGTCGGGAGCCGAAGGGGTCATCCCCAGTCTCCGGACGATATCGGCCGCGCGATTGGCAGAGGCGACGAAAGCACCTTTGTCCAGGAGGAAGCGCGCGACATAGAGGTCATGTTCGGCGATCCGGTTACGGATCCGGTTCATCTCGAAACGGCCGTACAGCGAATAGGGCGAGCGGGGAAAGTGGAGCAGGAGTTTCTTATAGTCGTTGAAAGCAGCCCTCAGGTTCTGGATGTTCCGTTTGGCAGGATTGGCCCCGAACAGGCGGTCGACGAAGTTGAGGGGAATCTGGGATTCAGAGACGGCGACCATGAAGTAGGCGTAGGGGGCATCGGGACTACGGGGATGTTCCTGGATAAAACGACGGGCCGTGTTGGCCGCCTCATGGTTATGGCCGGCCATAAAGTGCGTATAAATGAGGTAAAGAGCCGCTTCTCGGGCATAGCGCTTGAACGGGTAGTCGGCTTTGAGGCTGCGGAAATAGCCTTCTGCTGCCTTGAAATTAGCCGCCTCCAGTGCGTGACGGCCATGTTCGTAAAGCGAGAGGGCGGTGGGACGGGCAGAGGGGTGTGGCGTGCCCGCACAACCCGCCAGGATCAGGGTGGCAAGGGCCGTGAGGGTGGCAACGCGAAAACGTCGGTGACTCATGGACGGTGAGGAGCCCGGATGCAGGGAAGTGGAAAGTATAGCGCGGAAGAACGCTCCCCCGGAAATTCCGGCCCGTTTGGTCCGGATCCCGGTTTCTTGTGCCGGCCGTCGGCTGGATCAGGTACTGGCTGAGCTCTATCCCGGATTTTCACGTAGCCGTCTCGCAGAACTGGTTCGTGAGGGACGGGTCCGGCTGTCGGGTCGTGCGGCCCTCCCCAGTCGTCGGGTGAAGGCCGACGAGAGCCTCGAAGTCGATTTCGGCGAACCCTTATCCCGCGCTCCGGCCGGACCAGAACCCATGGGATTGACCGTAGTCTGGGAGGATGCGGACCTCATTGTGGTGAATAAACCGGCAGGACTGGTGGTGCATCCCGGAGCCGGCCACCACGGCGGGACCCTCCTCAATGGGCTCTTGTACCGGTATCCCGAGCTGGACCGGGTTCCGAGGGGGGGGCTCGTGCACCGTCTGGACAAGGACACCTCCGGTCTTCTCGTGATCGCCCGCAATGAACCCGCGCACACTCGACTGACCCGCGCCATCGCCGCACGGGAGGTGCGGCGGGTCTATTGGGCGCTGGTTTTGGGAGAACCGACGGCAGGGCAGAAGATCGAAGCTCCACTGGGACGCGATCGACGGAACCGGCAGCGGCGCGCCGTTGTACCCTCCGGCAAACCGGCGGATACCACCTTCCGAATCCGTGAACGGTTCACGGGAGCCTGTCTGATCGAAGCGTCACTGGGGACCGGACGCACTCACCAGATCCGGGTTCATCTTGCGCATGTCGGCTACCCCCTGGTCGGCGATCCCCTCTATGGAGGACGATCACGCAGCGCGCGCGGGATGTGTGCCGAAGTGCGAGAGGCGGTCCGCACTTTTTCACGCCAGGCGCTGCATGCCCAGTCGCTGTCGTTCAGGCATCCGGGGACGCGCGAACCCTGTGAGTGGGAGGCTCCGCTCCCGCAGGACCTCGAGGATTTGCTCGGGCTGATCCGGGCGGCGGAAGCCGGCGTGCACCATGCGTAGGGTTTTCCCGGGTCTGTTTTTCGAGCGGGAGTGTGCGCCATGACGGAGCATCAGGGGGCGGATTACCGGTGGCGGTGTTCACGGTCCCTGCTTTGCCTGGAACCGGTCTGGCCGGTCCCTGCCACGGTGCGCGCCTTTGTGACCACCCGTCAGGGTGGTCACAGTGTGGAACCTTACGCCTCACTCAATCTGGCCACTCATGTGGGCGATGACCCGGGTGTGGTCATCCGGAATCGGAGGCATCTGATTTCCGCACTGGATTTGCCCGCCGAGCCAGATTGGCTCACACAAGTGCACGGGTCTCGTGTGGTCGACGCCCGGGAGCCGGCGGGTTCCGCTCCACCGGAGTGTGCCGATGCAGCCACGACTGCCATTCCGGGTGTGGTGCTTGCCGTGCTAACGGCAGATTGTCTACCCGTTTTTTTCGCGGACCGGAATGGTTGCCGTGTGGCGGTGGCCCATGCGGGCTGGCGGGGGCTCGCACAGGGTGTGCTGGAGGCGACTCTGGAGGCGATGGGGCGTGATCCGTCGGAACTCGTGGCCTGGATCGGGCCTGGCATTGAGGGGGACTGCTATGAGACCGGGCCGGGTGTGCGGGAGGTGTTTACAAGACCGGAGGATCTAAGGTTTTTCCTGCCTCGGGCCCGTCCGGAACATTTCGGGGTGGATCTTGCAGCCCTGGCTCATGCGCGTCTGGAACGACGAGGCGTCGGCTGGATCGGCCACGGTCCGTTCGGGACCTTCAGGCATCCCGAACTTTTTTATTCTTACCGGCGCGAGGGCATGACGGGCCGGATGGCTTCCGTCATTTATCTTGCTTCCTCGGAACCGCGAGCAGAGGGGGAGAATCCCCGGACCCCGGGGGTGCGGGTCGCAGCCGTCTGAGCAGCCGCGAGAGAACCCAGTAGCAGATAGGCGCCAAAAGCAGGCTTACCACGAGCCACCCGAGGAGACCCTCGAGGAGGTAAGCCCACAACTGTTCCAGGGCAGGTATCCACCCGGCGTGGAAACGGGACAGGATCTCGGCGCGGGTGAGCGAGAGTGGATGTCCGCTCACGAGCCAATGACCCAGTCCAATGAAGGGCACGAGAAAGAGGATTTCGAGCGGATAAACCGCGTAGTTCATGATCTGGATCAACGGCAAGTTGAGTCCGAGACCGAGCGCGATCAGTGTGCAAAGGAATGTGGTGGTCCCGATTGCCGGGTTGATCCCCAGAAAGGCTCCTGACACCACGGTCAGGGTGATTCTCTCCGGGGTGAGCCCCTGCACCAAGAGTTCCCGGATTTTGTGGGCGGCCTGCCGGATCGGATTCTTCATGAATCTTTGGGTTTCCCCATCTCTCCTTCAGGAAACAGGAGGCCCAGTTTTCGGTGGGCGATCCGGTACCCCGGGGGGGCGCAGTTCAAGCCGGTTGCCCCAGAAATGATTCGAGGCGGGCCTGGATTTCTTCCAAGATCTGTGGGCGGCGGACTGCAACAAAAACGGTGTCATCTCCGGCCAGTGAGCCGGCGATCCCCTCCAGCTTGAGCTGGTCGATTTTGAGCCCCAAGGCTTGGGCAAATCCCGGTGCCGTCCGGATCACCAAGAGATTGGGAGGGGAGAGCTCCACTTCGAAGTAGAGGGGGCTGGTTTTGCGCAACGGTTCATAGTGGGCATAGCGGCCATGAACCTTGCGGATGGAAAGGCGGGCGAGACGACGGGAGAGTGTGGGCTGGGTCAGGTTAACTCCGCGTTCCCGTAGCCGAGCCCGCATGGTTTCCTGGTCGGTGATCGTCTCTTCCATGACGAGCGCAAGCAGGATGTCGTCTGTGTTTTCGTTTGTCATGAATGAATTTTATATCAGATGAATACTCAAAGTAAAAAATACGAATATAGATAATACAAAACAGGTTGACACGATTCAACTGGTTGAATATAATACTAACAGTATCCATTAATATGCAAATAAAATTATGCCTTCCGATATATCCCCGCAGCTTTTGGGGCAAGGTCCGGTCTGGCCCATTGAAATTGTTCGGGGTCGCAATGACCGGGTTTGGGATCGTGGGGGCCGTGTGTTCTACGATTTTTACGGCGGACACGCCGTCGCCCTCACGGGCCATGCCCATCCGCATATACGGAGAGCCATCAACCGGGAGATGCGGAAACTCATTTTCTACTCAACCTCGACCCGCCTGAACGTTCGGGAACGGGCTGCGGCGACCCTGGTGGCGCACCTCCCCGACCGTCTCAGCCGGGTGTTCTTCTGCAATTCTGGGGCCGAAGCCAATGAGAATGCGCTCAAGATTGCACTCAAACTGACGGGAAGAGAACGTCTGATCGCGTTTCGCGGCTCTTTCCATGGCCGAACCGCCCTCACGCTCGCGGTTACTGATGATCCACGCCTCAATGGACCCTTTGCCCGTTATGCGCCCCATGTCGACTGGTTGCCGTTCGCCGAGCCGGCCGCCTGGGATGGCGTTGATTTTCACCAGGCTGCAGCCGTGATTCTAGAACCGATTCAGTCGATGGGTGGAGTCCGCGTCGCTCCGGATGCCTGGCTCGGGGAACTCATCGCGCGTGCTCATGCGGCGGGCTGCCTCGTCATTTTCGACGAGATCCAGACCGGGCTCGGGAGAACCGGGACTTGGTTCTGCGCCAGTCGAACAGGACTGGAGCCGGACATGGTGACTTTGGCCAAGGGGTTGGCGTCCGGAATCCCCGTAGCGGCGACTACCGTCACCGCCGACATCGCCTCGGAACTGGAAGCCCATGATCTCGGCAGCACCTTCGGAGGCGGGCCCGTGGCCATGGCCGCCTTGCTTGCGACATTCGAGGTGTTGGAACGGGAGGACTGCCTGCATTCGGTCCGGGAGCTTAGTCAAAAACTGATGACCGCCATCAACCAGCTACCCGGATGCACTGCATTGGGACGCGGGTTCCTCCTGGGGATCCAAAGCCCGCGGGCAGGTCGTTGGCTCTGTGACGAACTGTTTTCACGTGGGTTCCTGGCCGGCCCGAGCCGGGATCCTTTCGTGACAAGACTGTTGCCGCCACTCACCCTGAGGCCCCGATCCGTGGATTGCTTCCTCGATGCCCTTTCGGGAATTCTGGGAGAGGCCGGATGAGACACCTGACCCGGCTTTCAGATCTCGGCCCGGGGGCCGTGGGTGCTTTGATTGAACGGGCACGGACCATCAAGCGGAACAGCCCGCCTCCGCGCTTCGCGGGGAAAATCCTCATCCTGTTTTTCTTGGCCCCCTCGCTTCGAACCCGTGTTTCTTTCCAGGTGGCAATGCTGAGGGCCGGTGGGAACGCGGTGGTGGTCGAGGCGGGTGGTGGAATCTGGCCGCTCGAAACTCGGCCGTCCGCAGTCATGGATGGGGATCGGGTCGAACATCTCGAGGAGGCGATCGGGGTTCTTGGACGCTATGGAGATGCACTCGCGGTTCGTTCCTTCGCCACGCTGGAGTCGGATGCGGCCGATCTCGAGGATCCGTTGCTGACCGCCTGCCGCGACCATTCCCCGATCCCGGTAATCTCGATGGAGTCAGCCGCCGAACACCCGGCACAGGGGCTGGCTGATCTCATGACGGTGATTGAAACGCAGGGGTCACCCCAGGGATTGCCGGTCATGTTGCGCTGGGCACCGCACATCAAGCCCTTGCCCAAGGCGGTTCCCCATTCCTTCCTCTTGACGGCAGCTGCTCTGGGTTGCCGGGTGACGGTTGCCGCACCCGAGGGTTTTGAACTGCCGCAGCCGGTCGTGAACCAGGCCCGTGACTGGGCGCAGCGGAATGGCGGGGACGTGATGGTCATTCATGACCCCCGGCGGGAGGTGGACGGGCAGGCCGCCTTTTGTGTGAAATCATGGGGGGCAGCTGGTTTCCCGGCAAGCCACCCGGTCCGCGATCAGCACCCCGACTGGTTGGTCGATAGTGACTGGCTGGCGCTCACCGAACCCGACTCGATCCTGCTCCATTGCCTGCCGGTCCGGCGCAACGTGGAGATTGCCCAAGCTGTCCTGAAAAGCCCCCGGTGCCACATTTTCGACGAGGCGCAAAACCGGATTCCGGTGCAGCAGGCGGCGCTGGAATGGTTGTGGGGGCTCCGGCCGTGACCCGTCTCGTCCAGGACGCCTATGCCACGCTGCGGGTGGCGGCGCAGTACGTGTCCCGGTTTCAAGGCGCGCTCTTTGTCCTGAAAGTGACCGGCCGGTTGGCAGAGGAGGAAAGTCTCTGTGCTGCCTTCGCCGGACAGGTGGGCGTACTTCACGCCTTCGGGATCCGGATGTGTCTGGTGCACGGAGGCGGATCCCAGATCGATCGCGCTTGTGCCGATCGGGGAATCGCTGTTGAAAAAAAAGGAGGCCGAAGGATAACCACTCCTCAGGTGCTTGCAGTCGTCGAAACCAGCTATCGGGTGATCAGCGAGCGCTGGGTGGACGCGCTACGGAGCCAAGGGGTGGATGCCGTGTCCTGCCCCGGTCACGGGGGTTTGCTCACGGCCACGCCCCGTCCTCCCTCTGAACACGACGGTGAGCGGGTGCACTGGGGTGCGGTCGGCGATCTTGAGAAGCTGGATCCCACTCTCTTGGAGACCGCGTTTGCGGCCCGCGCCATTCCGGTCATTGCCCCTCTTGCGCAGAGTGTGGACGGTGGCACCCTGAACTGTAATGCGGATACAGCGGCAGCTTTCCTCGCGGTGCACGGCAGGGCCAGCAAACTGATTTTTCTGCTCTCGGTACCGGGCCTCCTGCAGGATGCCCAAGATCCCAGCACCCTGATCCGGTATGGAGATCTTGCGGATCTCGCCCGGCTCGAGGCGGGCGGGGTGCTTGAGGACGGGATGCAGGTCAAGGCCCGTGCTATCGAGCGTGCCCTGACCGGAGGAGTCGACAGCGTCCATCTCGTGAGTGGATTGGATGACGAAGCCCTGGTTCGTGAGGTGCTGAGCCATGAAGGCAGTGGTTCCATGTTGGTTGCCCGGAAGCCGGAGCCGGCATGAAAACCCTCTGGTCCCGAAAAGGGGTGACGGATCCCCGTACTCAACGCTTTCTCAAGGGTGATGACCCCAGGGTCGATGCCCGTCTCCTGCCCCATGACCTCCGGGGCAGCGCAGCCCATGTCGAAAGCCTCCGTCTGGCCGGACTCATGGAAGAGGGCGATGCTCGCCATCTCATCGCGGGCCTCAAGGCCGAATTGGCCTCGCTTCCCGAGTGTCTGCCGGATGAGGTCGAGGACGGTCAGACCTACCTCGAGGCCCGACTCGTTGAGCGTCTCGGTCCGCGGGCGGGCGCCATCCACCTTGGACGGTCGCGCAACGATCAGGTTGCGCTCGCGCTCAGACTGTTCATTCGCGACGAGATGCTGGTTCTGGGTTGCGAGCTTGGGTCGCTCATGCGGGCTTTCTCGACCTTTGCACGCAAGTACGAGGCCGAGGTCTGGCCCGGCTATACCCACATGCGTCGGGCCATGCCGAGTACGCTCGGGCAATGGAGCCTTTCCTTCCTGTCCCCCTTGGCCGATGACCTCGAATTGCTGCCTGCCCTCTACCAGTCGGTCAACCGGTCTCCCCTGGGCGCAGGTCCCGGGTTTGGCGTGCCCTTGTCGCTCGATCGGGCCATCCCGGCCCGGCGTCTTGGCTTTTCCGGACCCGATCGGTCGACTGTGGACGCTGTGGGTGGGCGTGTGCGCCACGAGTCCCGTCTGGCCTATTGGCTGTCCAGCCTGGCTGGCACACTCGAGCGCTACTACTGGGACCTCGCCCTTTTTTCAACCGAGGAGTTCGGTTACTTCCGCCTGAGCTCCGCGCTGATGACCGGCTCCTCTGCCATGCCACAGAAGCAGAATCCCGACGTGATCGAGATCGGTCGGGCCCGTTGCCGCGAAATCGCGGAGCGCGGCCATCTCCTCTCGATGCTGGGCCGTGGCCTGCCTTCTGGATACCACCGGGATTTCCAGCTGAGCAAGCCGGAACTCCTGACCTTGGTAGATCGGGGACACGAACTGCTGGTGGTGACGGGGGAGGTCCCCCCTGCGGTGCTCCCGGTCCGGGAGCGGATGGTTCAAGCCCTGACGCCAGAAGTCTTTGCAACCGAGGCGGCCTATGTTCGTGCGGTCGAGGGGCGGATTCCCTTCCGCGAAGCCTACCGGGAGATCCAGAAACAGCTGGACCAGGGCGTTTCCCCCGTCGTCCGTTCAGCTTCGGAAATCCTCCGGCCGGAAATTCTCAAGACGCTCACCGAAATTGAATCCGGGATCGAGACCCAGATGCGCTGGCTGGCCGACCAGAGGGCGCAGATCGACAACTGTTATGACCGGCTGTGGGAGAGTTTGCCATGACTGCCAACCGTCCCCGTATCGTGCTTGCCTATTCGGGCGGGCTGGACACCTCCTTCGCTTTGGTTTATCTCCGGAAGTCGGGCGCGGAGGTCTTGGCCGTGACCGTGGATACCGGTGGATTCACCAGCGAGGAACGGGAATCAATTGCCGACCGGGCACGGCGGCTTGGTGCGATCGAGCATCGCTTAGTGGATGCGCGTGAGATTCTTTATCAACGTTATCTCCGTTACCTGATCTATGCCAATGCGCAGAGGGGGGGAGTCTACCCGTTTTGTGTTTCCGCCGAACGAACCTGCCAGGCTGTGGCCGTGGCCGAAATCGCTGTCGCGCACGGCGCCGACCAGATCGTGGATGCGTCGACCGGGGCCGGCAATGACCAGGTCCGTTTCGGGGTGGCCTTCGCGGTCCTTGCACCGTCGATTACCCACCGGAGCCTGATCCGTGAACTCGGCATCAGTCGTGAGGAGGAGACGGCCTTCCTGGCGCGGGAAGGATTCGAGGAATGGGGGAGGAAATCTGCCTACTCCGTCAATCAGGGGTTGTGGGGAACCACGATCGGCGGCGTGGAAACCCATGATCCCTGGCGGACCGTGCCCGATTCGGTGTTCCCCGGCGGACCGGTGGACCGGGAGCAGGCGGCGCGGATCCTGACCCTGGAGTTCAGGCGGGGAGAGCCGGTTTCCGCCGACACCCCGAGCCCGGTTGCCCTGATCAGCCAACTCAATGCACGGGGATCGCACCATGGTATCGGCCGTGGGGTCCATCTGGGCGAAACCATTCTCGGCATCAAGGGCCGGGTTGCCTTTGAGGCGCCGGCGGCTGCGATCCTGATCGCGGCCCACCGTGAACTTGAAAAACTGGTCTTGGGAGGCAGCCAGGCGACTTGGAAGGAAACCCTGGGCACGCTCTACGGTTCGCTCATCCATGAGGGCCGCTATTTTGATCCGCTGGCACGGGATCTTGAGGCCTTTCTCACCTCCACCCAGCAGCGTGTCACCGGTCAGGTGCGATGCCGGCTCGAACCGGGACGGGTTGTGGTCGAGGGCGTCCGTTCCCCCCATGGACTGGTCGATGCCGGTGTGGCCCGCTACGGGGAGAGCCCCACGCTCTGGTCCGGTCAGGATGCGGCGGGTTTTACCCGGATCTACGGCGTCGCCCAGAGGCTCTGGGCCCGTGCCGGGGAGGTCGAGATTGAGAACACTTGATATCCGGAAGATCGGCTCGGTGGTCCGCCGCCTGCAGATCGGCAGCCCGGTGACCGTCCGTGATGAAGTCGACGCCCGGGCCGGGAGCGTGGTCGCGGCACGAATCCTGACCGATAAGGAAACCTACAATACACTCGAGGATGCCCATGGCCGCCTGGTGCGACTCCACCGGGGCGATCTCCTGGTGGGCGCGCTCGGGGTGCGGAGCGCACTCCATGGCTATGCCGGGGAAGTGCCCGAGGCAGTAGGTGCAGGCAGTCGGCTGGCTCTCCTCAATCTGGGTGGCATCATGGGCGAATGCCGCTCCTGGCACCCGAGTGTCGGCCCTCCCTTCGAGGTCGAGATCCTGGGGCAGGTCATGCTGTTTCCCCATTTCGGCCATCGGGCCGGGGTTCCGGCTGATCTCACGCTCCGGGCATTTACCGCCGAAGGCGACTATCCCCAAGCACCGGTGATCTACATTGTCGGCAGCTCCATGGATTCCGGCAAGACCACCTTTGCCTGCGCCCTGATCCGGACCCTGGCCAGCCAGGGACTCCGCGTTTCCGGGATCAAGACCACGGGCGTTTCCCTCTTGCGCGACACGCTGGCCATGCAGGATCACGGGGCCGGCTGGACCTCTGATTTCACCGATGCCGGGTTTGCCTCGACGCGATCAGGTACGGCCGTCTCGGCCGCTCGTCGGATTTTTCATGAGTTGGCTCACCAGACTCAGGATGTCATCGTCGTGGAAACCGGGGATGGCCTGCTCGGCGAGTATGGGGTCCGGGAGATTCTCGATGACCCCGCCTTGCGGGCACTCGGTGCGGCCACCGTATTTTGTGCCCAGGATCCGGTCGGTGCCTGGGGCGGAGTCCGCCTGCTTTCTGAGCGGTGGGGGATACGGGTCGCGCTGGTCTCCGGACCCGTCACCGACAACGAGGTGGGGCGGGCTTTCATCCGGACGCATCTCGGTTGCCCGGCTATCAATGCCTTTGAGGATCCGGCCCGGGTCCTTGAAGTTGTGCGGTTGATCCTGCCGGCATTGTTCGAAGGACGCCCCGGACTTTCAGGAGCTCCCCATGGCTGACCCTGTGGTAATCCTCGGGGGGGGCGGTTTTGGCGCAGGTGAACTGGCCCGACTGCTCACGGCCCATGACGGAGTGGAACGTCCCGTCCTGGTCTCCCGCTCACATGTCGGATCATCCGTAGCCGCCGTGCATCCCCATCTCGAAGCGGCCTACCCGGATGCACGCTTTGTCTCCCGGGTCGACTGGTCTGCCTACGTGCACAACCGGAGGACCATTGTCTTTTCGGCCATGCGCGCGGGAGAACTCGCCGCGGTCTATGCGGAACTGACCGCCGCATGGGACGCGGCCGGCATCGGCGACCGCATCCTCCTGATCGACTTGTCTGCGGACTTCCGGCTGGATGAAGAAAGGGGATTTGTCTATGGCCTGAGCGAGTGGATGCGTGAATCCCTTGCAGGCGCCACCCGGATTGCCAACCCGGGCTGCTTCGCCACAGCGTTGGCTCTGGGCTTGATTCCCTTGGCCCGGGAGTTGCAACCACGGGATGTCTCCGCGGTTGCCCTGACGGGTTCCACGGGAGCCGGTGTGATCCCCGGCTCACGCACCCATCATCCACTCCGCGCACACAACTGCGTGCCCTATCATCCGTTCGCACATCGCCACATCGGTGAGGTGAACCGGCTGCTTGCCCTGCAGGCCTCACCGCTCGACTGGAGCTTCATTCCCTATGCCGCACCATGGGTCCGTGGTATTTCACTCACGATCGAGGCGCGCTTCGATAAAGCCCCGGATCTGGAACGGCTGGCCGACGTTTTCCGGAAGAGCTATGCCGGGAGCCCTTTCGTCCGCTGGACTGAGACTTTGCCGGAACTCACGTGGGTCGTGGGCAACAACCGCTGTCTGATCGGCGGCAGCTGCTGGGGACAACGGGCGGCTCTCTTCGTGGTGCTCGACAATCTCGTCAAGGGGATGGCCGGGCAGGCGATCCAGAATATGAACCTGGCATCCGGCTGGCCGGAAGACCGGGGGCTCGGGCACTGGATTGGACCCTATCCGGTCTAGACTGAGGTTGCATCCTCTGCCGAGCCGGCCTCCCTTATCATGGATTGTGAAAGTTCGGGGTGTCCTCCCCTGCCGAGGAAGGGCTTGCCGAAAGTCCTCCCTGGAATCCCACTGGTGGGGGAACCGGTTGCGGTCGCCTCTGAGATGAAGTAGAGTTTACGCCCAAGAATCATCATCAAAAAAGGGAACGGAAGGGAACCGATCATGACCCAACCCCTCTTGCGCCCAGTGGTACTTCTCGCGGCCTGTCTCCTGCTTGGTGGCTGTGCGACTTCTGGCGCTTGGCGGGTTCCCAAGCTTCCCAAGGGAGAAACCCTGACCGTGCTCTCTCTCCTGCCGGAGACGGCTTCCGTGGTCAGCGATGACACCGTGTTTTCACCGGATCCGGTGCGGCTCTTTCCCACCGGCACTTGGCACATCAATGTGCTGAATGAACGATGGGCGATCCGGACCTTGCGTCACCAGGGCCAGTTCCGAATTATCGACCGTCCCGAGCGCAAGGTTCGGCGGCATTTCGGAACCGTCCAACCAAGAAGTGATCTCCACTTCAGCAAACCGGATCTGACGGTTAAGCAACTGATGGGTTCAACGGGCACGAACCTCGTCCTCGTCATCGGCCCCGCGCTTGGCGTGGAGGAAAACGCCTCAACAGCGGCACCACTCATGATGTTTGGGGCAATTGGGGGAGCGATTGCCGGTGCATCCATACACTTCATCGGGCCTGGCTATGGCGTCGTCCAGTCGGTATTTCTCGATATGCGTAGCGCATCAAACTTTGTGGCGCTTCGGATGTGGCTTCTGGATGGCCGGACCGGTACGGTCATTGCCTCGACGGATTGCAAACAATACAGTCTGCGCTTCAACAATGGAAAAACAAACCCGAAGGTCAAGGCACTCTGGATCCATCACAAAGGTCCGGTTTCGAGAACGAACTGGTCCTCTGTCCATGTGGGCATCAGGATGCTTATGAAGCAAACGGAAGCCAGTTGCCTCGGTAACCTGAACCTGAGCTGAACCGAACAAGGAGGTTCCCCGTCCAACTTCAGGTTTGTCCATAATCCTCGCAGGGAATGACGACGCCTCCCATCCCGGGCTCCCCGGGTCAGGTTCGTGGGATTGGCCCTAAAGCAACCCTCAGGTCATCCCAACCGGGTTGTCAAGGGGGCTCCGGTCTCGCCATTTCTGCGAATCCCCGCGGGGCTTGGAAGTGCGGGGTCGGTCGTCCTATACTTTCCCGTGTCTCCCGGTTCTTCTGGAGTCCTCTGATGATGAAGCGGCTCGTCATTCTCCTTGTCTCCTGCGCCTGGGTTGCGCCCCTTGCCTTGGCGCATTCTGCTGCGATCCCCCCCGTTCACGGTCGGGCGGTCTCGACACACCACAGTGTGGTCGTGGCCGGGCACCGTTACCGTTACACGGCGACTGCGGGAACCCTCATCCTGCACAATGCCAAGGGCCAGCCCACAGCCCGTATGTTTTACATTGCCTATACCCTGGACGGGGTCCATGATGAATCCAGTCGGCCGATTACCTTCGCGTACAACGGCGGGCCGGGATTTGCCTCCGCACTGGTCGATTTCGGCGGTTTCGGGCCGCGCCGGATCATCTGGCCCAAACCGGGTCCCGGCTCGGCCCGGTCCATGGCCCCACCCTATCGCATCGTACCCAATGCAGACACCATTCTCCCGGCTACCGATCTTGTGTTTATCGATGCCGTGGGAACCGGTTACAGCCGGATCATCGGTGCGGGCAAGCCACAGGATTTCTACGGGGTCAATGCCGATGCCCGCACCTTTACCCGCTTCATCCAGCAGTACCTGAACCAGACCGGTCGCTGGAACTCGCCCAAATTCCTTCTGGGCGAAAGTTACGGAACCACCCGTTCGGCGGTTCTGGGCCAATCCCTGGTTTCGGACGGTATCTATCTCAACGGCATCATCCTCTGCTCGACGGTGCTGGATTTCCCGACCATCAATTTTGCGCCGGGAAACGACCTGCCCTACGTACTGTATTTCCCCTCCTATGCGGCGGTGGCCTGGTATCACCACCGCATCCACCCACGGCCCGCCAATCTCGCCACCTGGGTTCGTCAGGCGGAACATTTCGCTGCCGGGCCCTATAGCCGTGCCCTTTTTGCAGGTGCCCGTCTGCCGGCGGCGGCGCGGCAACGGATGGCCGCTGAGTTATCCCATTTCACCGGCATTCCGGCCTCCCTCTGGCTCAAAGCGGATCTCCGCATCCCCCTGCCGGTCTTCATGCGCCGCGTGATGGGTTCGCGACATGCCATGACCGGACGCTACGATGCCCGCTTCACCATCCCCGAACTGCAGCCACTCCTTCCGGTCGGCGGCAACAGCGATCTGGGGGCGACCACGGCCAACATCTGGGGGGCACTCAGTGCCACTTTTGAAAACTACGTCACCCGGCGTCTCGGCTTCCGCACCCATGAGATCTACAAGCAGGACAGCAACCGGGTGTTCGGGGATTGGAACTGGAAGTATTTCCCCCCGCTCCATGAGCTGGATGAAGACGTGGGAACGATGGGTTACCTGAACGTGGCTCCGGCCCTGGCTCGTGCCATGGTCAATGATCCCTCGCTTCAGGTGATGGCCAATAATGGCTACTTCGATATGGCGACACCGTTTTTTGCTACCCACTACACGCTGATGCACATGGGACTCCCGCGCCCGTTCCTGTCCCATCTCCATTTCGAATACTACCCAACGGGGCACATGCTGTATCTCAACCCTCAGGCATTGCCGGAGATCGCGGCTCGGATGGATCATTTCATCGCGCAGGCGGATGCGCGTTGAGCCCTGGCCGGGACTTGATCAGGAGGGTTCGGATCCCCATGTTGGACCCGGGCCGGGGGCGCATCCCGGCCAGGCCGGGTGACCGGGAGGGGGGGTGATTTGCCATGCCGATCTACGAGTATCGCTGTGAGGACTGTGGTCAGATAACCGAGTCGCTTCAGAAAGTGAGCGACCCGCCCCTTGAGGAATGCCCCCACTGCCATCGGCCGGCGCTCAAGCGGCTCGTGTCGGCCACAGTCTTCCGGCTGAAGGGAAAAGGCTGGTATGAGACGGACTTCAAATCCGGTGAGCGGCGCAATGTGCATGAATCGGCGGAAGGGGGGAAAACCCCGGATGCCGCCTCGGCGCCGGCCCCGTCTGCCGGGGAGGGGACTGCTCCGGCCAGCCCGGCTAAAAAGGATCCGGTTCCCGCAACGACAGCCGCCCCCGCAACCCCTTCCCCGGCCGCTCCGGCTCCGCAATCTCCCCATTCCTGAGTTCCGGGTTTGACCCGATTGCGTTGCGCCCCTGCCTGAGCGGGTGGGCGCTGCGGTTGAGTGAAGGCGGCCCAGCAGCTAAAATCGCCTTTCTAACACCAGGGTTACCCGGTTTTCCCATGCGCGACCATTCCTGCGGCCTGATCCCGGAGGCGGCTTCCGGCCATGAAATCTGGCTGGCTGGTTGGGTTCACCACCGGCGTGATCATGGGGGTGTCCTTTTCGTGGATCTCCGGGATGCCACGGGCCTGGTCCAGCTGGTTTTCTCGCCCGAAGATCAGGCTCTCTTCGCAAATGCCGAGCGACTTCGTGCGGAATACGTGATCCGGGTCCGGGGACAGGTTACCCTCCGTCCACCGGGAACCGAAAACCCGGAACTGGCCACGGGCAGAATCGAGATCCGGGTGCGCGAGCTCGAAATCCTGAACCCGGCCGAACCCCTGCCTTTTTCCCTCGATGAAACCGATACGAGCGAAGAGATCCGCCTGCGTTACCGGTACCTGGACCTGCGCCGGCCGGAGTTGCAGGGCCGCCTGCGGATGCGGGCGCGGATTGCCCGGGAACTTAGGAGCTGGTTGGATCAAGCGGGTTTTCTTGAAGTCGAGACCCCGGTTCTCACCCGTGCGACTCCAGAGGGGGCGCGTGACTATCTCGTGCCCAGCCGGACCCAACCGGGGCACTTTTTTGCCCTGCCCCAGTCGCCACAGCTGTTCAAGCAGATCCTCATGATTGGTGGGCTGGATCGGTACTACCAGATCGTCCGGTGCTTCCGCGACGAGGATCTACGGGCCGATCGCCAACCCGAGTTTACCCAGCTCGATATCGAAACCTCCTTCCTCGACGAGGCCTCCATCCAGAACCTCATGGAAGCGATGATCCGCCATCTGTTCCGGGCGGTGCTCGGGGTGGCGCTTCCGGATCCTTTTCCTCACCTCACCTACGCCGAAGCACTCCGGCGTTACGGTTCAGACAAGCCGGACTTGCGTAATCCGCTGGAACTGACCGAACTTTCGGATCTGGCGCGGGATCTGGACTTTCGGGTGTTCCGGGAGCCGGCCCGGACTCCGGGAGGACGGGTGGCCGTCCTGCGCCTGCCAGAGGGGGAGCGGGTTACCCGCAGCCAGATCGACCAGTTGACCGAGTTTGTGAAGGCCCGAGGTGCCTCCGGTCTGGCCTGGATCCGCGTCCTGGATCCCGACGCTGGCGTAGCCGGTCTGAACTCTCCGATCGTGAAATTCCTGAGTCCCGACTTCATCGACGGGCTAAAGTCACGGACGGGTACCCGGCCCGGTGACCTGCTGTTTTTTGGTGCCGGTGATCAGGCCACGGTCAACGAGACCCTGTCCCAGCTGAGGATCCGGCTCGGCCACGATCTCGGTCTTCTCCGTCGGGGCTATGAAGTGCTCTGGGTGACCGACTTTCCGATGTTTGAGTGGGATCCGGAAGAAAAGCGCTGGCAGGCCCTCCACCATCCATTCACGGCTCCGCGTCATGCCGATCGCCCCCGGCTTAAGTCCGATCCCGGCAGCGTGCTGTCTCGTGCCTATGATCTTGTACTCAACGGTTACGAGGTGGGAGGAGGATCGATCCGGATACATGAGCCGGAACTCCAGCGGCAGGTTCTCGATCTCCTCGGCATGAGCCGGGAGGAGATGCAGGAGAAGTTCGGGTTTCTGCTCGACGCATTGGGCTGGGGAGCCCCGCCGCACGGTGGCATGGCGTTTGGCCTGGACCGGCTCGTCATGCTCATGACCGGTGCCGCCAACATCCGGGAAGTGATCGCCTTCCCGAAGACGCAGTCGGCAACCGATCCCCTGACCGGAGCGCCGGGTACCGTGACCGAGCTCCAGCTTCGCGAACTGGGCATCACCCTGCGCAAGCCGGTCCGTTCGTGAGGGGAAAGGAGGTTCTCGGGTAAAATAGGGTCCTCACAAGGACCCCGGACTACCAACCCCGGATCTCCCATGCCTACCACCCAGTCAGACCCGCTTGCGATCGGGACTCCAGTGCCGGCCTTCCGGTTGAATGATCCCATGCGGGGGGTCGATTACAGGAGTGCCGATCTGCCAAGGACTGAGGGTCTCCTCGTCATGGTGATCTGCAATCACTGCCCTGCTGTCGTCCATCTCCGTTCGGCCTTGGGGCCTTTTGCGGCGCGGTATGCGGCCCGTGGCATCACGTCCTTGGCCGTGAGCGCCAATGATCCCAAGGCCTATCCCGAAGATGCCCCGCCGCGACTCGCGGCTGTGGCCCGGGAGATGGGTTTCGGGTTTCCCTACCTCTATGACGAGAGCCAGGCCTTTGTCCGCTCGCTCCAGGCGGCCTGTACCCCCGAGTTCTACCTGTTCGATGGAAATCGGAACCTGTACTATCGGGGTCGGTTTGACGATTCGACTCCCGGTAACGGAAAGCCGGTCACGGGGAGTGATCTTGCGGGAGCGATCGAATCGCTCCTTCAGGGCGCGCCGCCACCAGCCCACCAGTACCCGGCGATCGGGTGCAGTATCAAGTGGCGGACGGAGCACTGAGTTCATGAATCGGGTTCTCCTTCCAGCCGCTCGGACCTGATGGGCCGATCCATGAAACCCGCCGTTCCCCGTTCCCTTTACCGGGTCTCATTCCTCAACCAGGGAAAGATCTACGAGGTCTTCGTGCGGCAGGTCAACGACCAGGGCCTGTGGGGGTTCGTCAGTTTGGAAGACTTTGTCTTCGGCCAGAAGACCGAGCGGGTCATCGATCCCAGCGAAGAACGGCTGCGGGATGAGTTCTCGGGCGTGCGCCGGGCCCTGATTCCCCTGCATGCGATCTTTCGCATCGATGAAGTCTCTGAGGAAGGCACTGCCCGCATCATCGCCTCTGAGGGCAGTAACGTGACTCCCCTGCCGTTTGTCTATCCGGCCGGACGCGAACCCAAAAAATAGGGTAAACCGGGGATCCGGTGCACCCGAACCGGGTTGAGCCGGGGGGTTGATTCGCAGGGAACCCGGTTAGAGCCTGCATTTGTAATGGATGCCATCAGGACTGTGGTCGTCGTGTCCGGGGAAACCCCGGACAGGCGGAAGTATCCGTCTGGGCTACTCAAACCAAGCGTCGGGCTTACCTTCGTTCGCCGTCTCTTGGCGAAGTTGCCGGCGGCGGGCGGGCGTTACGAGTTCGGGGTGACGAAGCGCGGGCATCCGGAGTCGGAGTGGTTCATGAACCGGGGGAAACCGGTCGAAACCGGGCCGGTAAATTGGGGCAGGATGTCCATGACCGAAGCGCATCGCTGATCGGCCCGTGAAAAAGACCCCCCGCGGCCGGTTTCCCGAGACGGACCCGGTTCGTGGGCGAGGTTGCTTCATGGCAGCTCGCGAGGGACCGGCGGAGGAGCCGGGGGATGGGTCCGCCGCGCGGATGAGGGGAGGCGGGAACTGCCGGTTGGGGGCCGCGCTATAATTTCAGCGTCCGCTGTTTGAGCCCCACCCATCGGAAGTCCGTTGCGCACTTATCTGGGAGGTTCCGCCCTTTCCTCTTTCCGTCTGAGAAAGATCGAGGAACGATGGGCCCCGATTGAGGTTCGACTAGCGGAGGCGCGTTTTCTCTACCTAATCGAGAAAGAGGGCCCAGGGGGCGATCCTGAGGAGCGCTTGAGGTCGCTTTTGGGGGATGCACAGGCCGTTTCGGCGACACTCCCGGACGCAGACTGCGATCTGATAATCGTGCCCCGTCTCGGGACAGTGTCTCCCTGGTCCTCCAAGGCGACGGACATCCTGGAACGGATCGGGCTGGGTGGCTTCGGCCGAATCGAACGGGGGGTCGTCTACCGGACCCGGGATCCCCTGACTGAGACGGAGCGGGCGCTTGTGGCCCGACACATTACCGACCCACTGACCGAAAGCGTGCTCCCGACGCTCGCGGATGCCCGCCAGGTTTTTGAATCCCCCCCTCCCCGTAGCCTGGGCGTGATTCCGTTGCTCACGGGGGGACCCCAGGCCCTCGAGCAGGCTGACCGGCAACTCGGTCTCGGTCTCGACGGGCGTGATCGGGCCCATCTCCTGACCGTGTTTCGCCGCCTGGGGCGGGATCCCACGGATGCGGAACTCATGATGTGGGCACAGATCCACTCGGAACATTGTCGGCATCACATCTTCAATTCGCCGCTTGAGACAGATGGGCAGCGGTTGGAGCGGACACTCTTTGACTCGATCCGTGAGACCTACCGGAGCCATCATGGCCCCGTGCTTTTGGCCTACCGCGACAATGCGGCCGTGATCGAAGGTGACAGTACACAACGGATCGGTGCCAGTCTCGCCGATCGGGTCTACCGCATGCATAGAGAGCCTGTCCATGGCGTGATCAAGGTCGAGACCCACAACCACCCCACGGCCATTGCACCCTTCCCGGGTGCGGCCACCGGCAGCGGGGGTGAGATCCGCGACGAGGCCGCGACCGGCCGGGGGGCCCGGCCGAGGGCTGGATTGTGCGGATTTTCAGTCTCCGACCTTCACATTCCGGGGCTCGCCCGCCCCTGGGAAAAAAAGGCCCCGACTGCCCTGCCAGGCATGGCCAGTGCCTTTGAGATCATGCGTGATGGTCCGATTGGCGCGGCTTCCTACAACAACGAGTTCGGCCGGCCCAACCTGGCCGGCTATTTCCGGAGTTTCGAGTCTGAAGCCGGCGCCGATCCCGCCTCCCGAGTGACCCATGGTTATGCCAAGCCGGTCATGCTGGCCGGAGGAATCGGTTCGTTGCGGGGACAGGCTTGGCGCAAGCGCCCATTGCGCCCAGGGCTCGCCATCGTCGTACTCGGGGGTCCAGGTTTTCTCATCGGTCTTGGCGGAGGCACCCAATCCTCTCGAACCGGGGGACTCGCAGATGGCCTGGACTGGGCGTCGGTGCAGCGGGGGAATCCCGAGATGGAGCGTCGGACCCAGGAGGTGATTGACCGGCTGGTTGCCCTCGGCCCCGAAAATCCGGTGGTTGCAATTCACGACGTGGGGGCCGGCGGTTTGGCCAATGCCGTGCCGGAACTGGCGTGGTCCGGTCGGGTCGGCGCCAGGATTGATCTTCAATCCATTCCCCGGGGAGATTCCAGCCTGTCGCCGATGGAACTCTGGTGCAACGAATCGCAGGAACGATACGTGCTTGCCCTGCGGCCGGAGGGCTTGACGATGCTCGGGGGAATTGCTGCGCGCGAGCGTTGCCCCTGGGCCCGGATTGGTGAGACGACGGCGGAACCCCGACTGGTCGTGCGGGATGGCACCCAGCCGGAAACCCCGATCGATCTGGACCTCGACTTGCTGTTTCAGGGAACCCGCCGGAGGCGGCGGAGGATTGTGGTGCCCCAACCGTGTCGTGAGACCTCAGATGGCCTGGTCTGGACTCTCTCGACCGTGGAACTCCTCCGGGAGGTGCTCAAAGCGCCGACGGTGGCCGACAAGAGCTTCCTCGTGACGATCGCCGACCGGACGGTCGGCGGTCTTTCGGTGCGCGATCCGATGGTGGGTCCCTATCAGGTTCCCGTGGCGGATGTCGCGGTCGTGGCACGCGATTTCGATGGCTTTGGTGGCGATGCCTTTGCCTTGGGCGAGCGTCCACCGGTGGCGCTGATCGATCCCAGGGCATCCGCCCGGCTGGCCTTGGCCGAGGCACTCACCAATCTCATGGCGTCCCCAGTGCCGGGTGTCCACGCGGTAGCGCTTTCGGCGAACTGGATGGCTGCTGCAGGAGACGCCGGGGAGGAGGGCGCACTTTACGCTGCCGTGGAAGCTTTGTCGGACTGTGCCCGGGCCCTCTCGATCCCCATTCCCGTGGGCAAGGATTCGCTCTCGATGCGGGTCCGGTTGCCGGAGGGTCCGAAGACCGAGATCCGCGCACCCGTCACCGTGGTGATATCGGCCTTTGGCCGAGTAACGGATGTCCGCCGGACACTCACTCCAGCGTTTGATCCCGGAAAGAAACCGGTTCTTCTCCTGGTCGAATTGAGCCACCGGAAAGGTCGGCTGGGTGGAAGCGTGGCAGCCCAGGTGATGGGCCAGCTCGGCGCGGCAGTGCCTGATCTTGACGATCCGGAAGCGCTGCCCCGGTTCTGGCATCTTCTCGACGCGCTCCGGGAACGGGGGTGGGTTTGCGCCTACCATGACCGGTCAGATGGTGGCGCCTGGGTTGCGGCTCTCGAGATGGCATTTGCAAGCCGGGCCGGGCTTGAGTTCAGGGCCCGCCTCGAAGGCGAGTCTCTCAACCGCTTCCTCTTGGATGAGGCACCCGGGGCGATTGTCGCGGTGGATTCCGATCGGGCCGGTGAGGCCCGGGCGCTTTTGGAAGAGGGTGGCTTCGCAGGTCAGGTTCATCGGCTGGCTGAAACCAGCATGGAAGACCGGATCCGCATCCGGTCAGATTCCCGGGTCCTGTTCGAAGCCAGCCGCTCTGAACTACGCCGAACCTGGTCCCAGACCACCCATGCGATCAAGCACCTGCGTGACGAGCCGGCGTCAGCCGACCAGGAGGAACTCGCGCGGGATGATCCGGATCGCTATCGTCTGTGGGCTTCCCCGGCACCCGCCCGAAAAGCCTTCCGCGCGTCCCGTTCGAGCCGGCCCCGGGTGGCCATCCTGCGCGAACAGGGCGTGAATGGCCAGCTCGAGATGGCGGCTGCCTTCATGGCCGCAGGCTTCCGGGCGTCCGACGTACACATGAGCGATCTCGTCTCCGGTGATGAGACCTTGGAATCCTACGATGTCGTGGCCGCCTGCGGGGGGTTTTCCTACGGAGATGTCCTGGGTGCCGGTAACGGTTGGGCACAGGCCGTCCGTGATGATCCCCGGCTTCGCGACGGATTTCGGGCATTTTTCGCCCGTACCGGCACCCTGGCACTGGGGATCTGCAATGGCTGTCAGATGCTGGCCGGGCTCCGCGATCTCATCCCGGGTGCGGAGGACTGGCCCGAGTTCAGGCCGAACCGTTCCGAACAGTTCGAAGCCCGCCTCGTCATGGTCCGGGTGGGCACCGGTCCTTCCCCCTGGCTCAGTGGGCTCGCGGGTGGGGAATGGCCAATCGTCGTGTCGCATGGTGAGGGACGAGCCTGGTTTGCGCCCGGTGATCTCGACCGCCTGCGGGCTCGTGGCGGTGTTGCGCTTGAGTACCTGTCCGGGCGGGGGGAGCCAACCGAGGATTATCCGGCGAACCCGAATGGTTCCCCTGGCGGAGTCACCGCGTTCACGAACCGGGATGGCCGCGTTTTGATCGCCATGCCGCATTTCGAGCGTTCGTTCCGAACAATCCAGCTCTCATGGCATCCCGACGACTGGCGAGAGACTTCCCCGTGGTTGGCGCTGTTCGACAATGCCCGGCGTTTCGTCTTGAGTGGCCGGCATGGAAGCGGGACGCAAAACGGCGGCGGTAGAATGACGCCGGAGACCCAAACCCCTTTCTGACCTACGGCCCCGGGAGATTCTGCCCATGCCCACGCGACATCGATCCATCACCCTCCGGGCACCCCGCGGGCCCGAACGGAGTTGCGCCGGATGGGTTCAGGAGGCTGCCCTGCGCCTCATCCACAACAATCTCGATCCGGAGGTTGGCGAAAAGCCCGAGGAACTCGTGGTCTACGGCGGCATCGGTCGGGCGGCACGGGACTGGGAGTCCTTCGACGCCATCATCGCGACCCTGCGTCGGCTGGCCAACGACGAAACCCTCTTGATCCAGTCCGGGAAGCCGGTCGGTGTCTTTGAAACGCATGTGGATGCACCGAGGGTTCTGATCGCGAATTCGAACCTGGTCGGTCGCTGGGCGACCTGGGAACACTTCGAAGAGCTCGACCGAAGGGGGCTCATGATGTTCGGGCAGATGACGGCCGGGTCCTGGATCTACATCGGTTCGCAGGGGATCGTCGAGGGGACCTACGAGACCTTTGCGCAGGCTGTATCCCAACATTATGGCGGGAATGCAACCGGCCGCTGGCTCCTCACCGCCGGACTCGGCGGGATGGGTGGCGCGCAACCCTTGGCCGCCACGTTCGCCGGTCTGTCCTGCCTTGCAGTTGAGGTCGACGAAAGTCGCATCCGGCGGCGGCTGGCGAGCGGGTATCTGGATCGGATTGCAACCGGACTCGATGAGGCACTGGGGTGTATCGGAGAAGCCCGCGCCCGGAATCAGCCGGTCTCCGTGGGACTGCTCGGCAATGCGGCTACCGTCTTCGAGGCGATGGCCCAAAGGGGTATCCGGCCGGATCTCGTCACTGATCAGACCTCGGCCCACGATCCCCTCAACGGTTATGTCCCGGTTGGACTTTCCCTGGAAGAAGCCGCGGCGCTCCGGAAGACGGAGCCGAACGAGTACCGGCGGCGGGCCCGCGAGTCGATTGCCCGTCATGTGCGGGCCATGCTGGAGTTCCATGACCGGGGTGTTCCGGTTTTCGACTACGGCAACAACATCCGGGCCGAAGCCCATGAGGCCGGTGTCGAGCGGGCCTTCGACTTCAAGGGCTTCGTCCCGCTCTACATCCGTCCGCTGTTCTGTGAGGGGTTGGGACCCTTTCGCTGGGTTGCCCTGTCCGGGGATCCCGAGGACATTGCCCGGACCGATGCCAAGGCCCGCGAACTTTTCCCCGACAATCCGAGGCTCAACCGCTGGCTCGACATGGCCCAGGCTCGCATCCGGTTCCAGGGTCTGCCGGCCCGGATACTCTGGCTGGGTTACCGGGAACGCGATCGTCTGGGTCTCGCCTTCAATGAGATGGTCGCCCGCGGTGAGCTCAAGGCGCCGATTGCCATCGGCCGCGATCACCTGGATGCGGGTTCTGTGGCCTCCCCGTACCGGGAGACGGAAGCCATGCGCGACGGTTCCGATGCCGTTGCTGACTGGCCGATCTTGAATGCGTTGCTCAATGTGGCTTCGGGGGCCTCATGGGTCAGTTTCCATCACGGGGGCGGCGTGGGAATGGGCTACGCCCTGCATGCCGGTCTGGTCGTGGTCTGTGATGGTTCTCCCCGAGCTGCCCGCGCTCTTCGTCTGGCCCTGACCAATGATCCCGGAACCGGGGTCATGCGTCATGCGGATGCGGGTTATCCGCGGGCGATTGAGGTGGCCCGCGAACGGGGATTGGATCTGCCGATGATTGATGGAACCCGGCCTTCCCGTCGCCCGGGATGAGTCCGGTTCCCCCTCCGACGGGCGCGGATCCCGCCCCGGAGTCCCGCCTGCCAAGTACGGCCCGGGCCCTGATCGCCCTGCGCGGTGCCCGCAGCCTGGGTCAGGGGGCGTTTTTCGTCGACCTTGCACTTTATCTCGCGCGGCTCGGATGGTCCGGTACCGAAATCGGTCTCGTGCTCACGGGCGGTGGCCTCTTTACCGGCGCACTCTCACTACTGGTCGGGTTTTCGAGCGACCGGATGACCCGCAAACCCTTCATCGTCGCGAACGAGTGCCTGACTCTCGGCGCTGCCGTGACCGCTTTTTTGGCCCAAACGCCGTGGCTGCTCGCGATCCCCATCGTGCTGGCCGGTTTCGGGCGAGGGGCCAACGGGTCGGCAGGCCCCTTTGCGGCGGCGGAACAAGCTTGGCTCGCCCACCTGATCGCTCCCAAGCGGCGGGGGCGGATTTTCAGCCTCAATACCGCAACGGGTTTCTTTGGCATGGGAGTCGGTGCGCTGATTGCCGTTTTCCCTGGTGTGGCGGGCCTTGGACTTCTGGGTTATCGCCTGCTTTTTATCCTGCCGGTGGCATCCAGCCTGTTCAATCTCATGGTCCTCTCCTTCCTCCGGGAAGTCCGGCCCCCGCCCAGAGCCCCGGCTCCCGTCCACCACGTCCGGGCACAGCGGCTGAAGGAGAACCGGAACCTCACCCGCCTTGTACTTCTCAACTCGGTCAACGGCTTCGCCGTGGGATTGATCGGGCCGCTCATGTCCTACTGGCTGGCGATGCGGTTCGGTGTGGGTCCTGCATCCATTGCCCCTGTGATGGGGCTGGCCTTTGCTGTGACCGGTGTCTCCTCGTTGGTCACGGGACGCCTCACGGAGCGGCTCGGGCTCGTCCGTTCGGTGGTGAGCCTGAGGAGTTTGGGGCTCATCCTGCTCGCCATCCTGCCCCTCATGCCCACCTACGCCCTGGCTGCGTTTGTCTACTTCATCCGTTCGGCACTGAACCGGGGATCCGTGGGTGCTCGCCAGGCCGTGGTCATGTCACTTGTGGGCGATGAGCGGCGCGGATGGGCCACGAGCCTCAACGCCACGTCCTTCCAGTTTCCCCAAGCCGTCGGCCCGGTGCTTTCAGGCACCCTGATCGAACAGGGGGATCTCATCTTGCCTTTTTATCTGGCTTTTGTCTTGCAGCTGATCTACGTGGTGGGGTACTGGCGCCTGTTCCGTCATCTCGAGTCCAGCCCAACTCCGTAGAGCGCCCGCGCGCGGATCGCCGTCCGGAGTAGCCACTTCTCTCCCCGTCCGATCGGGCTGCCTTCGTGCCGGCTCCGCGGGTCAGGTTGCCCGTCAGATCGCACGTTGCCGTGCCACACGCCGAGGCCCGGGCGACCTCGGACCCGGAGGCCGGTTTCGGGGTAGTGGGTCTCCCCACCCGCCTCGGGTGCACGCAGGTAGATCAAAAAGGTGCCCACCCGCTGCCCGCCCGGATCTCCTGCCCGGGCATATTCCTCGAGACGTGCGGCATCGAAATAGTCGACGTGCTCGGCGTAGCGGTGTCCGGTTCGGTAACGGAGAACCGAAAAGGGTTCGATCCGTTCGAGCGGGATACCGAGGAGACGGGCCACGCGTGCCGCGATCCAGTGAATGGTCAGGTCAGCCTGCGGCAGACGCAGCATCGCCACGTCCCCGCTGAAGGCGTTGTTCTCGTTGGACAGGGTATCTTTCACCTTCCCGCTGGCGGGTCCCAGATCATGCCAGACGAGTTCCATGACGTGGGCCATGGTTTCGGGGTCGAGGAAGTCAGGGTACTCGCGAACCTGTGGGCTCATCGAGCGTTCGACGGTGGCAGGGAGTGGTGTCACTGAGCGCGGCAGGGTTCGATGTGCATCCAAGCTGGATCCCAGCTCGGGGAGAGAGGTCAGCGCGAGTGCTGGCTTTTGGATCATTCGCTGCCAGTGTTCGTGAGCCAGGGCATTGAGGAAGCCGGGACGTCCGAGCTCAGGTGCCTGGCGGGCCTCGAGTGCTCCTACGGCTGCCTCAAACTCGATCCGGTGACCTTCCAGCTGGCCTGTGAGTGCAAGGGCGGCCTCCCGTTGTTCCCGCGTGAGCTCGGAACCGCTTCGTTCCAGGAGATCTCCCGACAGGGGGTATCCCCGTGCGGCGGCTTGGCTGGCCAGCGCGTGGGCCGCTACGGGGTCGATGGGCGGATTCCGTGCCAGGTCAAAGGCGGCACTGAAATATCCTCTCGGATAAGCCAAGGCGGCCTGCCAAAGCCGGGCCCTGCGGGCCAGATCCGGGTTCGGCGGCAAACCGATGCCGTGATCCAGACAGAAGGCCAGGTGACCGAATCCCACGGGATAGCCGAGCAGGGCCGTTTTTTCGTATAACGACACCGCACGCACCGGATCCTCCGGGCAACCCCAGCCGAGAAGGCTGAGATCCCCCAGCCGGTCGAGAGCGGCGGGGTGGTTGGCCTGGGCGGCGACCTGGTAGGCGGCTGCAGCACGCGCAAGGGATTCAGGGCCGATGATGCGCTGGCTGTGGAAATCCCCCAAGGCAAGCGGAGCCAGGGGATGCCCTGCGCGGCCGGCCTCATCGAGCCACTCGAGTCCTTCTGTTTCGGCCTGGTCTCCATGTCGGCTTTTGGCCAAAAGAGCCTGGCCCAGTGCCAGCATGGCTTCGGGATCACCCTCGCGTGCCCGTTCCTTGAGGACCGTCTCGTCGGGCGCGTTCATGGCTGGCCTTTCTGCGGATCCCCTTCTCCGGTTGCGGGCCAGAGTTCGGCCCAGGTCTTGGGGTCGACAACCAGTTCGGCCAGGGATCGGATGTCGCGGTCGAGACGGCGGTCCCCGGTATGGACGGGAACTCGTTCACGAGCCTTTCGATAGAGTGCCTCGAGCGGGGGCGTGGTGGTGAGCGGGCGCAGGCAGTCCAGGGCCGCAGCCGCGGCGAGCCACTCGATGCCGAGGATGGTGCCGACGTTGCGGGCGATCATGAGTAGCTTGTAGCCGGCCCAAGGAGCCATGCTCACATGGTCTTCCTGACCAGCCGACGTGGGAAGCGAGTCGATCGTCGCAGGATGGGCCAGGGTCTTGTTTTCGGAGGCGAGTGCGGCTGCGCTCACGTGGGCGATCATGAAGCCCGATTCGACCCCGGGTTCCCGTGCCAGGAACGGCGGCAGCCGCGGGTTGATCTGACGCATGAAGAGATCAATTCGTCGCTCGCTCTGGGCTCCGATTTCCGAAAGCGCGATCGCCATGAAGTCGGCTTGGGCCGCAATCGGTTCGGCATGGAAGTTCCCGCCGGAGAGAATCGTCTCCCCGAAGACCAGGGGGTTATCGGTCGCTCCGTTCATCTCCCGGGTGAGAACCTCACGTGCCTGTCCTAGCGCTTCATCCACCATCCCTAAAACCTGGGGTAGGCAGCGGACGGCATAGGGATCCTGTACCCGGTCACAGTCCCGATGGCTTTCGTGGATTGCGGATTCAGTGAGTAGAGCCTGGAAGCGACGTGCCACACGGATCTGGCCTTCCTGTCCACGGGCTTCATGGATCCGCCGATCGAAGGGCGCGTGACTTCCACACAGGGCTTCCGTACTCAGTGCACCGATGGCGATTGCTCCGGCCAGTAGCGTCTCGCCCCAAAGGTAACCTTCGAGGGCGAGTGCCGTGGACAGCTGGGTGCCATTTAGAAGCGCGAGGGCTTCTTTAGCCTCGAGTTTGAGAGGGGCCAAGCCAACCGCACGGTTGACTTCCGGCCCTTCGAGCCGCCGTCCGTCTTGGGTGGCCTCGCCCTCGCCGATCAGGGCCAGGACCAGGTGGGCCAGAGGAGCCAGATCGCCCGAGGCGCCAACCGATCCCCGTTCGGGGATCTCCGGCAGCACATCGTGGTTCCAGAAGGCCAGAAGTTGGTCGACCACGAGGCTCCGGACACCGGAGAGGCCGAGCGCTAGGCTGTTGGCCTTGAGGAGGAGAATGCGTCGCACGAGCTCCGGGGCGAGGGCGGGCCCGATCCCCGTGCTGTGGCTGCGCGCGAGGTTGTACTGCAATTCGATCCGGCGGTTGCCGATGTGCCGGTTGGCGAGTGCGCCGAATCCCGTATTGAGACCGTAATAGGGCCGTTCCGACTGGGCCAGACGGCTCACGGTGGCAGCGCTTGCCTCCATGTGTCGGCGGGCAGTATCCGCGAGTGCGAGTTGTGGTCGCTTGGTTTCCCAGGCTCGCAGGGTGGGGAGGCTCAGTTGTCCACCCTCGAGGATTTCGCTTTTCATCGTCTTTCTCCCCGATAGAAACTCATAACCGGACGGTATCCCCCCGGGGCGTAGAGCAGGGATTCCGGCCGGCCCAGGTCCCAGAGGTTGAAGTCGGCGCTCTGACCCACCGCGAGGGTTCCGAAATCCGGATGAGGGTCCAGGGCGCGGGCCGCGTTTTTGGTAATCCCGAGCAGCGCCTCAGTCGGGGTGAGCGAGAAATGCCGGACCGCCTCCTGGGCGGCGCGGAGCAGGCTCGGGTCCGGCGCGGTTCCCGGGTTGAGGTCAGAGGCAATGGCCATCGGCACCGCCGCTTTTCGCAGCGCGTCCACGGGAGGTTTTTGGGACTGCCCTAAAAACAGGGCCGCGGTCGGCAGGAGCACGGCGATGGTTCCGCTTCGTGCGAGTGCCGCGACATCGTCTGGGCCACTTTCGTCCAGGTGGTCGCAGGAGATCGCCCCCCAGCCCGCGGCCCGGACGGTCGCGCCGAGCCGGGTTCGCTGGTCGGTGTGGGCATGGAGTGTACAGGAGAGGGTTTTGGCCTTGTCGAACAGGCGGTCAAGGTGCTCGGGTCCGAAGGCGATGGCATCGACATAAATGTCGACGGCACGGGTGAGGCCGGATTCGACGCAGGCCGGCAGCATGTCGTCCCTTACCCGCTCAAGATAGCGGGACGGATCTTCTCCGGGGGGTGGGAGGTGGGCGCCGAGGAAGGTCGGTACAATACGGCTTTTGAGGATGGGGCCGAGTGCCTGGGCAGCCTGGAGCAGGCGCATCTCGGTCTCACGCTCGAGTCCGTATCCGCTTTTGACCTCGAGCGTCGTCACCCCTTCGGCAATGAGCGGAATCGCATGCTGGACCCCGAGATCGATCAGTTCTGTGAGCGTTGCCCGGCGGGTGGCCTGGACCGTGTGGAAAATTCCGCCGCCCGCCTTGTTCTGGGCTTCGTAGCTCTGACCGGAAAGACGGGCCAGGTATTCATCGAGCCGGTCCCCCGCAAAAATGGCGTGCGTGTGGCAATCCACGAATCCTGGGAGAAGCAGCCGGCCGCGTCCGTCGAGATGCCGTCGGCGGCGGGTTTCGGGAGGGGGATTCAAGGCGGTGATTCGTCCGTCTTTCACTCCGATGGCGGTTTCGGGCCGGCAGGAGAGGTCCTGTTCGCAGGAACAGATCCGGACATTGTCGATGACGAGATCAAACATGGGTGAACAGGCATCTCCCGGACGGCGGCTCGCGTTCCGCTATGTTCTCACATCCGGAGGCTGGCTTCGGGATCAGTCCATTGGAATCGATGGGGAGGGTCGGATCACGGATTTCGCCCCGGCGAGTGGGCCCTGGGATGGGTGGATGGCCCTCCCCGGCATGCCTAACGGACATAGCCATGCCTTCCAGCGGGCACTGGTCGGTCTGGGAGAAAAGGCGCGGGGTGCGGATGATTTCTGGAGCTGGCGCGCGATCATGTACCGGGTGGCGGAGAAGCTCGAGCCCGATGCGCTGGAGTCGCTCGCGGTCCTCGCTTACACGGAGATGCTGGCCGCCGGATTTACGGCCGTCGCCGAGTTTTTTTACCTCCACCACGGGGTGGATGGAACCCCCGGCACGGATATGGCCGAAGCCGTGATCCGTGCGGCACGAACCTCCGGAATCCGCCAGCGGCTGGTTCTCGCTTACTACGAGCGGGGAGGGATCGATCAACCTCTCGAGCCGGTGCAACGGATGCGGTTTACCCATCCGTCACCGGCGGCCTTTACAGACTATGCCCGGACGCTCGCGGGCCAACCGATTGCGATTGCGGCCCACTCGATCCGGGCCGTCTCGCCCGATTCCTTGGTCCGTTGTGGTCTCTTGGCCGACGAGCTTGCGGGGGGTCTGTTTCATATCCATGTAGCTGAACAGGAAATCGAGGTGGTCCAGTCCCGCTCCGCCTACGGGGTCGGACCCATCGCCCATCTGGACCGGCTCGGGCTCGTGAGAACAGGACTCCAGGCGGTCCATGCGACTCATGCTGATGCTGCTGAACGCGCCCTGCTCGTCGAGCGGGGCGCGAATGTGGTGCTCTGTCCGATCACGGAGGCCTATTTGGGCGATGGACTATTTGCGGCGGATGAGTATCTCGCACACAAGGGATCTTGGGCGATTGGTTCGGATGCCAATGTCCGCCTGGATGCTTTGGAGGAGCTCCGTCTTCTCGAATACGGTCAGCGCCTCCGCAACCGGCAGCGAGGCAATCTGGCCGGTCGCTCGGGTCTGGCCACCCGGCTCTGGCAGGAAGCCGCCCAAGGCGGGGGGCGGGCCGTCGGTTTCCCCGTCGGCCGGATCGAACCGGGGGGCCTTGCCGATTTCGTGGTGCTCGAGGATGCCTCCCTTTTCGGTGGAGGGGATCCGGAGCTTGGGTTTGATGCCTTTCTGCTGGGCGGATCGCGCGAGAGCGTCCGGCGGGTCTACATCGGTGGGGAGCTCAGGTGGCCGATCGATTCTGGTCGGTATGAGACGATCCGGAGGGAAGCGGGTGGCTGGATCACGCGCTTGCGCGAGGAAGTGACCCGTGGGTGATTTCAGGATCGAGCTTGGGGGAGAACCCTGGCGACTGCGCCCGGCCCAAGAACCCCTCCGGCCCATCGTAGCCTCAATCCCTCATGCGGGGGTTGCGGTTCCACAGACCATCGCCACCCGTTTTGCCTCGAGCCGGATCGCCGAACTGCCCATGACTGACTGGTACCTCGACGAGCTCTACGATTTCTTGCCGGAACTGGGCATTGTTACCTTGATTGCCACGCAAAGCCGCTTTGTGGCCGATTGCAACCGGCCGCCCGGGGGCGAGTCCCTTTACCCCGGACGCTTCGAGACGAGCCTGGTCCCGACCCAGACCTTCGATGGCGATCCGGTCTGGACGGAACTCCCGGATACCGCGTGGATCGAGGAGGCCCGGCTTCGGGTCTGGCAACCCTATCATGACCGTCTCGCGGCTCTGCTCGATCAGTGGCAACGGCGTTTCGGTGCGGTTGTTCTTTTGGATCTGCATAGTGTGAGCTCACTCCCGAACCGGATTTCCCCACAACTGGTGGAGGAGATTTTTCTCGGGGACCGGGATGGCTGCAGTGCGGGACACCGGCTCCGGGAAACCATCCATCAAGCCTGTGCCCAAGAGGGTTTCACGGTCTCTGTGAACCACCCCTACAAGGGCGGCTACATCACTGACCACTATGGTCGCCCTCCAGCCGTCCAAGCACTCCAGATCGAGATGGCGGAGCGGGTTTATCTCGACGAGCAAAGACCTGGGAGCCGGGATCCTGTACTCTGGCGGGTCGCCCGCGAACGGATCCGGCGGGTTTGGGAAGGCTTCGTTACGGCATTCGACTGACGACCCGGTTTGGGCGGTTCCTGCGATCTGAGCCGGAGCCTCGGTTAACCTGGAAACGGCGGGATCTGTGACTTGCCTCGAGTCCCGTCCATCGTGTACGATAACACGTTCGAGTTGCTTGATTTTCCACCGGTTCGGCGAGTTGGTGAGGGCTGGGTTTCATGAAAAGCTATATGGCGCATGCCGGTCAGGTCGATGCCCGGTGGTATGTCGTTGATGCGGCGGGAGTCCCGCTGGGCCGTCTCGCGACCGAGCTGGCCCGTAGACTGCGGGGCAAGCATAAGGCCATCTATACCCCGCATGTGGATACGGGCGACTTTTTGATCGTGATCCATGCGGAACAGGTGCTTTTGACCGGCCGTAAGAAAGACGAGAAGCGCTATCACCGCCACTCAGGCTATATCGGTGGGCTCAAAACGGTCACTTTCGAGGAGATGCGGGCCCGTCATCCGGAACGGATCATTGAAGAGGCGGTCCGCGGCATGCTTCCCAAAAACCCCCTGGGTCGGGCCATGATCCGGAAGCTCAAGGTTTATGCCGGGGATCAGCACCCTCACTTGGCACAGTCTCCCAAACCACTGACGATCGGCGGGGTATCTGCTCATGCCGCCAACTTTTCCTGAGGAGCATGAAGGTGATTGAAGACAAGGGTGTACTCGGTTATGGAACGGGCCGTCGCAAGACCTCCAAGGCACGGGTTTTCCTGAGACGCGGGAAGGGGGAAATCCGGGTTAACGAGCGCTCCCTCGAGGACTATTTCGGCCGGGAAACTGCCCGTATGATCATTCACCAGCCGATCGACCTGATCGAGTTCAAGGATCGGCTGGATGTCGAGGCGACTGTGGCGGGTGGGGGGTTGACCGGCCAAGCCGGGGCAGTTCGGCTGGGTTTGGCCCGGGCCCTGGTTCAGTACGATGAAACACTCAAACCGCGTCTCAAAGCGAACCACCTCCTGACCCGCGATCCCCGTGCGGTTGAGCGTAAGAAAGTCGGATTGCACAAGGCCCGTCGCGCGACCCAGTTCTCGAAACGCTGAGGGCGCTTGGGGGATCGTCTAGCGGTAGGACAGCGGACTCTGACTCCGCGAACCGTGGTTCGAATCCACGTCCCCCAGCCAAACCTGTTTTTGAGCCATTGCTGCGCCCTGGGCGGCTTCGACGCGCGCAGCGAAGGATTTTCTTGGTCGATCATTCATCTCCCCGGCGACTTGGGTCAAGTACTGTTGGGAGTATTGTGACAGATCCGTTCCTTTGTGGAAGTACTGGCGCAGTAACCCATTGGTATTCTCATGGGTCGGTCGCTGCCAGGGGCTGTGTGGATCGGCAAAGTAGACCCGCAGGCGCGTGCGTTTCTCCAGCTCCTCCTGTCGCGCCCTCTCTCGTCCCTGGTCATGCGTCAGCGTCTTCCGCAAGGTATCGGGAAGCGTGCGCAGGCGCCGGGTGAAGCCTTCCAGCACCGCTTCGGCGGAAGCGTCCACCACCTCTTGGCCAGGATGACGAAACGCGTGCGGCGGTCCACCCGGGTGCCCATGGCGCTCCCGTTGCAAGCCCCCTTGATGAGGTCGCCTTCCCAGTGACAGGGAATCTCCCCGGACTGCGCCCCGGCCGGCCGTTCCTGGAGGGAGCGCATGTTCCGGATGCCGCCCCGGCGGTCCTGGCCGCGACCCCGCAGCTGACGCTTCCGGTGTCCCTGCCGCAAGGCGTCGACGAGCCGTTTCTCGAGCTCTCCAGCCGGGTGTGCATGGATGGACGGGTAGAGGGTCTCGTGAGAGACTCGCCGACCGGTGTCTTCCGGGTGTTCCACGCGGAGCCTCCCCGCAACCGGCTCCGGTGACCCGGCCCGCTCCAGAATCAGCGCCCGCCCCTGCTCCGTCAAGGGGCTTCCCGGCACGAGCTTTCGCGGGCCTCGCCGCCGGTGCCGCCCGGCCCATTCCCGACCCCGGACAGCATCCTGACTCTCCCTGGAACCACCCCGACGACACTCCCGACTCAGCGGGCCCGGACGGCGATGCATGACCCTGGCCATGGCCCTCATGCTCTCCACGGCATTCAGTCCTCCCTGCAACGGGTTCCGTTCATCCACACTCAACTGACTGTATCTTCCGCCCATCCATCACCTCCGGACCCGTTGGACCGCAGGTGTTGCACTTCATTTCTGAGCGCGCCGTCCGACAGGCTGCTGATATGTAACGACCCGTCAAGCGGTCGTGTAACCTGAGGTGTAACTACTCACTCCCGAACGCTTCCGCTGTCCTGATGGAGCGCTTGACAATGTAGAGAGCGGGCACTACGCTGCGACCCAATCCTTGCGAGGGCACGGGTTAAGCAGCGAGGGGCGCGTATTTCGGATCGAAGGCGACGTCGGGGTTGTGTCAGGCGATCATCGCGCTGATGCCCCCGCACGAGACCTCTATCGAGGGTCATCTGGGCGGTGGGGCGATCATGAAGCGCAAGCTCCCCGCGTTGCGCAACATCGGCATCGGCCGCAATCAACGCGCGCTCGAGAGATTCCAGTGCGACTATCCGGTGGAGCGGGTGCACGGCTGCGCGCACCGGTTCCTTTCGGACTTTGACTATCGGGGCCGGGAGCTCGTCTACTGCGATCCGCCGTACCTGCACGCGACGCGCAACGGCAAGCGGCGCTACCGGTTCGAGTACGAGGCGCGCGATCATCTCGAGCTGCTTCAGTTGCTCAAAACGCTGCCCTGTCCGGTCATGCTCTCGGGCTATCCGTCCTCGCTGTACGAGCAGGAGCTGGCCGGCTGGCGGAGCCTTTCGCTTCAGGTGATGAACCAGGGCGGGGTGCGCACCGGGCAGGTGGGGTTCAACTTCACCCCCGATCGCGTGCATGGGGCGCGCTACGCCGGGAAGGATCACACCGACCGGCAACGCATCAAGCGCAAAGCCGAGAGCTGGGCCGGGCGCTATCGTGGCCTGCCGCCGGGGGAGCGCCTGGCGGTGCTCTCGGGGCTGATGGCGGTCGAGGCCGGCGAGTAGTCCGGCCGGTTTGGTTTCATGCCGGGCGTCAACCGGCAATCCCTGCGCGAGGAGTTCGGGGCGCTCCAGGAGCGCTTCGGGCAACTGTCCGGCGACGGGAAGGTCGGCGCCGAGAGCCGCGCCCCGATCGAGTCGCTCTTGATGCTGATGGGGGTGCTGATGGCCGTGTTCATGGAGAGGAACACCCCGAAGACCAACGCGAACTCCAGCAAGCCCTCCTCCCGGACCGAAAAGGACGAGCGCGCGGTCAGCGATGAGACCTCCCTCCGCGTCGAGAAGCACAACCACTGGATCCACGTCTGCCCGGCAGGGGATATCACCCTGAAGTTCGTGCACGAGAAACGCGGGCTGGAAGCGATGACCGCCATCGGCCTCATCCCGCGACACGGTGGGGCGATCGTGCACGACTGCTGGGCCTCCCACCTCTCCTATGCGCATTGCCGCCACGGGCTCTGTGGTGCGCACCTCGTGCGCGAGCCGACCTTCATCGTCGAGGCGAACGGCTACCCCTGGGCGCGCAACCTGAAGCGG